>NZ_JBMPPA010000006.1:0-241949 GCF_049340215.1 Undibacterium sp. MH2W
GACCTGACGATAAGTTCGTTGTGCTGTCGTAGGTCTTGGTGGCATTGATTGTCGCCGTAGCTTGATTAATCGTTACGCTGTTGGCACTGGAGTTGGTGGTTAAACTAGGTAAAACATAGTTTGATGCAAGGCCGGTGCCGTTGGTCAATCCTGTGATGCCGCTCACATAGTTACTGCCGTTAGCGAAAACGTTGGCATTGTTTGCTGATGCCGTTCCTGTGTAATTGAGTGTTTGTCCATTAACGCCGGTAATGTTGACCAGACCTGATGTTAAGCTCGTTGTGCTATCGTAGGTTTTGGTGGCGTTAATGGTGGCCGTTGCCGGTGTGACGCTCACCGATGTTTGCGAAGCGACGATGGGATTATAGTTACTGGTCAATGCACCGCCGACACCTGACAGGATCAGACCAGCGGTACTGCTCAGTGGCTGACTCGTTTGCACGTTACCGGCATTGAGTAAAGTGCCTGTCCCCGTCGCAGTGAAGGTCTCGCCATTGACGCCTGTAATGATCAAGTTGCTTCCACTAAAGTTCGATGTCCCGTTGTAGGTAGCGGTGCCAGTGGCACTGAGGTTGGCGGGTGTGATCGTTAAGCTGCCACCGGTAATGATGTCATTGCTAAATAGGGCGTTGCCGCGCAAGGTATAGGCATAGGGACCCGTGCTCACATTCTCTCCCGCGACGCGGCTCCCTGACATATTGGCGATCAGTGTTGCAGCACTGACGCTAAATGTATTATTTCCGCTCGTTGTAGTGAGGGTGGCAGGATTGCCCGCTGCCGTGTAGGCTGTCTGAAACGCGCTATTGAGCGTTGGATCGCTCTGACCATAGACTTTAGCAATGGATGCCAATGCCAGCGAGAATGCCGGGGCTGTTGTTGAGCGAAACATGACTTGCGTCGTGCCGCCGCCAGCGATGGTATTACCGCTGCCATACGCTGTATTAAAGGCGGTATTGAGCGAACTGCCTGACAGTGAGAGTGTCGTTAA
Source organism: Undibacterium sp. MH2W (assembly GCF_049340215.1). Lineage (NCBI taxonomy): Bacteria > Pseudomonadati > Pseudomonadota > Betaproteobacteria > Burkholderiales > Oxalobacteraceae > Undibacterium > Undibacterium sp. MH2W. The sequence goes on from NZ_JBMPPA010000006.1 coordinate 989, forward strand.
GGCACTATTGAGATAACTTAAATTTCCGGTAGTGGCTGCATCCCCCGTATATAAATACAGATTACCACCACCGCTATTGCTGACGGTATTCCCATTCAGCGTGGTGATTTGTCCACCCGTAGTTGTTCCAGCACTAAGTAGCTTGCCAGCGATTAAACTCACATTGCCAGAACCGCTGTTAAGAATTTTAGCGGTAGTGAGATTACCTTGCCCATCAGTTGATAGAACGACATTCCCCGTGCCAGCCTGTGAGATCGTCGCTCCCGACGCCGCGGCTAATGTGGCTGTTGATGCAGCTGTGCCGTTACCCGCAGCAACAGTGATGTTGCCGGATGCGGTATTAGTGATATTGCTGTTGAGCGCCACGCCGTTCGTGCCTGTTAGGCTGGTGCCTGCAACGGAGACGATACTATTGTTCGTCGTCAATGTGCCGCTAGCACTGAAATTAACGCTACCGCCCGTCGTCAAATTAATTGGGGTATTGAGAGTCAGGTTGCCTGTGATGGTGGCAGAGACATTGCCATTTCCGGAAATGGCGTTGTTGATGGTCGTGTCTGTCGTTTGAGTGATGTTGAAGTTTGCGCCGTTATTCAGGGTGATGCTACTGCTGCCGAGCGTGCCCCCTGAATTCACATTTAATGTTTTTCCGCTGTTAATGGAGGTTGTCCCTGCAAACGTGGTACTTGCGCCTGTCAGTGTCAATGCGCCAGCGCCTGCTTGCGTAAGATTTCCAGCACCTGTGAATATCAGGTTCGACGACACAGCTTCAGCACGATCAAATGCTAAGGCGGATCCCGTTGCGATGTTGACTGTTGACACACCCAATGATTCTGTAAAGTTGGATGTTACCGACGTTCCATCACCAACCTGGACATAGCCCGCATTAATATTCAAGGAGTTTCCAGCGCTCCCGCTGATACCGGACTTAAACAATACGCCCCCGCCACCATTGACATTAATGACGCTGGCATTTGAGATACCTATTCCACTGGACCCGCTGGATGCAAAGGCGAGTGCGAGATAAGAACCTGTAGAGCCTAAGGTACCACTGGTCGCTGCAGCTAGGTTTAAAGTGAGGCTGTTGTTGTTCGCATTCCATAATCCATTGATCGTATCAGTTGCACCGCCGTTCGTAGAAAATTGCGTAGTTCCACTGCCGATTGGATTGCCCGTAAAATTAATGGTGCCTCCACCGCTTGTCCCCGTAAAATTAAAACTCGCATTGGTCCAATTGCTGCTGCCTGTGGTATTCAAAGAAAAGACCGACGCATTATTAACGTTGACGGTGGAAGGTCCTGTTAATGGAGAACTGGCGCTTGTGTTGAGTTGTAACGTTGATCCACCTTGCACAGTGTAGGCGTTTGAAATATTCGTATTTGCCGGTGTTGAGTAAGTCCATGAATCTAGCGTTAATGTGCCACCACCAGACATGGTGAGGTTGCTCGCGTTCGTTGCCCCGTCATAGGTACTGTTGCCAGTTTGAGAGAAGGTCACGTTCGCTTTGTTGTAGGTACTCGAACCAATCGCCCCATTGCCAGTTATTCCAGCGTTACCTGTTGACGTCAGATTAATCGATGAGCCTGCTGTCCTTGCAATGATGGGCGCTGCATTTTTGATCGCCGCATTGTAACCTGCCGTGTGTCCTTGAATACTGATGATAGAAGGACTCGCCCATGTATCAGTCACTGAAGCATTTGAGGCGATATTTATTCCACTACCAGTGATGTAACCCGATAACACCGTATTGTTGCCATTAAGGCTGATATTGCCACCGCTGGATGTGAGTGCCGTTGCGAGACTGATTCCGGTAGAGTTGGAACTGTTGGTCGCTCCACTGATATTCATATTGCCGCTGGCGGTGATCGCACCTCCGACAAGATTGATGCCATTGGTTCCGGTGCTACTGCTTGCGGAGGCAGTGCCGTTCGTGATGACACCTGTTGATGCATTGATGGTGCCATTGGTGTTATCAATGCTGATATTGTTGCCAGTTATGGTGCCAGTTTGTTGATAAATCATACTTCCATTGGTCGACTGAAGTATGACATTATTCGTGCCAGCTGCTATGTTGCCATTGAGTATAATCGCATTGCCTGACGCAGCTGACGCGCCGCCAGCCGTACTGCCTTGAATTGTCACGTTACTATTCGTGTTCGTATCGGTGATTGTCGCTCCGATACTCACACCGTTCCCCGTATTGCTGGCGCTGGTATTTGTATTATTACCTGTGATGGAAATCGCACCGTTGGCACTTAACGCTGTACTTGTGTACACGCCCTGCGTAGAAACACCAGCGGAATTGCCTGCAATTGTTAAGTAGCCACCTGAGCTTACTCCTTCTTGTACTTTGACTCCTGAGGCATTGGTCGAATTTCCAAACAGATTGATACCGGATGTCGCTGAAATACCAGCTCCAGTTAACGTTAAACCAGCTCCCCACGTCATCGATAATGGATTGGCTGTATTGGGTGCGTTGATGATGCCCCCAGAGTCCGTACCTCCAGTGTTATCGATACTGACATAATTACCCGCAATCGTGCCTGCTGTATGTGCTATTTGGCTACCATTCAGAGACTGAATCACCACGTTATTCGCGTTTGCTGTCGAACCAACGTTTGCACCAACCGACACGGCATAGTCGGTCCCAGAGGAAAGTCCTGATTTGCCTGAGATTGTAATAACACCATTAGTCAACGTATCCATCACGGGCTGGGAAACGAAAACACCATATGCTGTCGAGCTATTTGTTGCTGTGCCTGTAATATTGATCGCACCACCACTGCTCGTGAGTGAGCTACTCACTTGTGTACCTATCACATTGGTGGTCGAAGATGTATTTATGCCAGCGATGTTGAGATTTCCTGCCGCTGCGATGCTTCCGCCTGATAATAAAACGCCGGGTGAACTACCTTGCCCCCCTGCGCCGCTCCCCGTCGTAATGGCACCTGTAATCGAATCGATGATCCCATTCGTATTGTCGATGCTGATATTGGCTCCACTGATCGAAGTACTCGCTATACTCGTATAATCAATTAGCGTAACGTTACCCTGGTTGCCAGAAATGGTAATGTTGCCTGTCGCTTTCAACAGGGGAGTAGTTAGTGTAGATGTGCCTCTGATTTCAACCGAATTTGCGTTCCCAACGCTGCCAGTTGGTACCGTTGAGCTACTGACTGTCGTCGAACCACTGCCGCCACTTGCACCAAAGATGGCTGCGTTCGTGGTATAGCCAAGAATGCTGATGCCATTCGGCCCGACGGCTGTCGTGCCATTCGCGGTGGGCGATGCCGCTGCCCCCCAATAACCTGCGAGCAGAGTTGCATTGGTTGCTGGATTTACCTGCCCGCTTAGTATGCGTGCAGTGGTCGGCGCAGCGGTAACACCAAAGGTACTTCCATAGTACGTCGAACCATATGTAACTTCGACCATATATACCGTATAGGTTCCATTATTCTCTAAGCGATTTACCGCATACAGATAACTATTCGACCCATAATTGACCGTGTCAGAGCGGGAAATATTGACCGTCGCAGTTGACGCGGTTGTTCCGTTGGCGTTAGTGATCGTCGTTCCGTTATTTGCGAGGGTGAATGCAGATAAAGGATTGACGCCGTTGTATAAACCGTAGTTGCCTGTATTGTTTGCTGTACTAGCAGGTGCAATGCCAATTTCGGTGCCATTGGTCAACACACCGTTGCTATTCAAGGATCCAGCTGCAATTTTTCCGTTGATCGTAATCGATGCGCCTGATATCGGTGATGTAGGCCCTCCCACTCCAATTTGAACAGGGCTGGACGTACTGCCTGCACCATTTTGACCGAAAATATTAACGTTGCCTGATGCATTGATGGTCGTATCTGGCGAGTAAATGTATGAGCCAAAACTACTCGATGCAATCGCATTTCCTGGTGTAATTGTGCCAGTAAGGTTGTTGATGGCACCACCAGAATTGTCAATACTCACATTACCAGCAATCAGTGCGGATTGAGAGAGAATGATACGTCCAAAGTAATTACCACTCGACTGAATAAATAGATTGTGTGTGCCGACGTTGATTGTGGAGGATCCAACAGTCACGCTGGTGTAATTTGGTGCGAACGATGTGCCAATCAGCTTCGTGTCACCCCAACCAGATATTGTGGCGTATTCGTAAATGCCATTCGCATAAGTCGAACTACCGGTGATTGTGAGAGCACCCGAAGCACCTGTGATACTTCCGTGAAGATTAACACCGTCGCCCCCATAAGTGTTACTGCCAGGGGCAGCATAGCTATTGCCAACGATGCTGAGCGAACTCCCATTTCCAGCGGTTAAACTACCACCCATGTAGACGGCATGAATATCCGCATAGGCCGTCACGTTAGACATTTGTGTGCCAGTAATGGTGAGCGAACTATTTGCACTCTCATTAATCGTTCCTAACAAATTGACTGCACGATAGCTTCCACTGAATCCTGAAATGGACACGTTGCCACTCGTTGTCAATGTGTTGCCCGCGAATTCGATGACACCGTTCATACCATACGTGTCGTGCCCTGTACCAATCGAGGTTGCGTTCCCAATCAATGATAAAGTCGTACCGCTTGCTGCACTTAACGTCGTATTGCCTATTTCGAGAGCACCATAAGACGGTCCCCAGCCATAACTACCGTTATTATTCGAAGACGTACCGGTAATTGTGCTTGTCAAATTTCTGTTATTTAAATTAGTGACCGCTAAACTTCCGCCTAGCTCAATACCGTTGGCGACCGACGTGCCATTCATAACGATTTGATCGGATGTGATGACAGGAGTGCTAGCGGGACCAAATAATTCCACGCCGCGTTGCGACGCATTGCCTGTTCCATTAATAGTAACTATGCCGCCATTCGTTGATATTGCTCCGTTTGATGGCAAATTACTGATATTGATTCCCCATAATGACGAATTAATAGCACCTGAACCATCAATTTTGATCCCACTATAGGCATCGTTATTAATGCCATTGGCGGTCATTGCGACATTGATGGACGTTGGATTGGTTGCATATGTCGTTCCATTGGCAAACGTACCCGAAGCGGAAATAGGTGCATAAACAGAGATCGCGTTATTCGCATTCAGAGTTAGCGTTGGTGCCGCATTCGCTGACCAGCTCACCCCTGCGGCGGCGGTGACGTTGATGGGACTGCCAACCAAAATGTTGCCCCAAGATTGTGTCCCTGTGCCATTAATGCTCACCTGACCGGCTGTTGGGCTTGATGTGACGCTGGCATTTGTAGTGCCTGTGCCGCCCGTGGAAATCGTAACACTTGTGCCATTACCTAACGCCGTTGCAATTTGGCTGGCAGACACAACAGAATCCCCGTAAATATATGGTGTTGAAGAACTCGTTGCGAGAATCTCGACATTGTTCGGATCGAGCAACCATGTTTTGCCACGTACAGTGACACCGTCGCTTTTGAGAAAATCGCCCGACGTTTCAACGAGACCATTTTTCGCTTGCAGGTGAGCATTACTCACATCGGTACTTGCCGCGAGCACGCCGGTATCGGTATTGCGACCAATGATGATGTGTCCACTATCGGTGTTACCGCCATTGCTATCGGAAACAATGGTGCCGTGAATGGTGATCTTTCCATTGTCTGCACGTAGATCAATATTGCCACCTTCGCCGCTACGTCCGGTGGCACTCGCATCGATCATCGCCGTTGCTGCCAACGTGATAGCCGGAGTTGGATCGGCGGCTGTACCAGTGGATGTGCTATCGGCCTCGATGATAACTTTTCCACCTGTGATGCCAGTCGCTGAAATTTTGGCGTGATCCGTGAGGTGCACTTGATTTGCATTGAATGTGACGTCACCACCCATTCCCTCGTTGTTACTAACGTCAATGTTCGATTGCTCACTCAGAGTAATTTGATCCGATGCCTACAAGCGGATATGACCGTTGACGAGTTTGGTACCTGTTGCACTCAGGGTGCCGCTATTCTGGATAACGCCGGATGCCAATTGCCCAATCGACTTCGCACTGAGAATAATTAATCCGCCCGGCGCTAATACTGCACGTTGGTTTCGCACCAGACTCGCAATGGTCGATGGTGTGACCGTCATACCAATCAAACTACTGCCCTCGAATTGCAAGGCGATACCTTCGCCTGATGCTAATGCAACGGTACCCTGTCTCGCCAAAATGACACCGTCGTTACGTACCTCTGGCGCCAGCAGCGCAGCATACCCTGCAATGGCTGTTGTGATGTTTCCCTCATTGATGACAGCTGCTGACGATCCACTACGCGAAAACAGCGTGCGTCCCGCTAAGTAATCACTATCGCTCAACTGATGCGTTGTTGCGACGATACCGCCGACATTCACCTGTGATGTTTTACCGAATAGAATACCGCTCGGATTGATGATAAAGACTTGTCCCGTCGCATTCATTTTGCCGAGTATCTGGCTGATGTCGGCACTTTGAACACGGTTGAGTGTTGATGCTTGAGCGTCAGGTTGATTGAAGTTGACAGTAGCCGCACTGCCAATATTAAAACTTCCCCAATTAATGATGCCGGTTTTACTTGATTGGTTAATATTCATGACTGCAGTCGTTGGAGTGGTATTGCTTGTAATAGCAATATTCCCACTCACGATGCTTGCGTTACCAGGCAGTGTCGTTGGCGCGATCAGCGGTGATGCGGTGACGGTTGTGACAACAGGGGTGTCGAGATGTAATTTTGCAGGAGACGGTTTGGTGATGACTTCGGTCGTTGCCGTATTCGGACCAAGTGATGCTGCGATGGCGTTGAGTTGAAATAATCCAAGTGAGACGGCGGTAATGCCTAACGACGTACGACGTGAAATACTTCCTTGTCGTTTTCCATGTGCACGCGCTGTTTCAGCGACTGCGACAAAGCCACCCGCCACATCGCTCCATATTGTCCGATAAATGCAATTCATGTCATCACTCGTCAAATCCCGAAAGGCGGGTTGTTTGTTTTTGATTAATTAACTCATCAACGATCGCCTTTTTAGATGTGCAATGAACGCCATTTTTACCAAAGTCATTGTTGAGGCGATGTGTATTTTTTTGCGCCAAATGTTGCCGCGCGCCAATAATAAGTGAAAACGATTTGGATGAATTCACCTGCGTAATTGCTGTAACACTGCTTTACAAAGTTTCCGCCTTTTTTTGTTTTTCTAACTAGAAATTTATAAAAAATAGTTACTTCGAGATCCTTTATTTGTATCTCTACGACAAAGTTGTTTTTTTGATGCATCGTCATGTTTAAGATGCGCATGCATGGATGTTGACGATGTGAGAACAGGGAATGGGGGAGGGGGGATATGTCGTGTTGGAATAGGCAGTGACGTACGTTTTGATTACCGATCAATCACCGATCAATCAGCAGTCATAAAGACTGATTGATGTCTTTTAAGCGTCACATGGTGCGCAATAAAAATTGTACTTTGTGGCAAGCAGTAATAAGATGAGTGTGCTTTTATTGCAATATTTGAAATGTAAAAAGCGATCCCGACTCGGTTGTTGTTTGAATAAAATATTGAATTCCTGTTTTTTGAATGTTGATGAGATTTCGGGATTTACTTGCCCGCAGAAAATGCGGATGCCCACCTAAGCGATGCAATAAGACTTTATTGCCGTCGCTATTTGTTTTTACATTAGGGGTGATGGCGGTTACCGAACATGCCAGTGCCCAGACAACGCCCGACGCAGGTGCACTGTTGCGCCAAAATCAGCGTGATATGAATCCGTCACAAGCGCCGTCGTTGGTACACCCTCTCCACAAATCAGTAGCACCAGAATCAGCACCGACACCCGGAGAGGATGCGTTGAGCTTTATCGTTGACGCATTTCATTTTACAGGTGCAAATTTAGTCAGCGAAGAGGAGCTCAATCGGGTTGTAAAACCTTGGTTGCATCGTGAGCTCCATTTTAGTGATCTTGAACAAGTCAGCGATGCGATATCCGATGCGTACCGTCAGCATGGCTGGTTTGTGAGGGTCGTCATTCCTGAACAAGATATTGATCATCAGATCGTTACCTTGCAATTACTTGAAGCAAAGTTTGGAACGGCGCGCGTGATGGGGAATGCAGAACACACACGTTTTCGATCGCAAGCTTTGGTTGATATCGTCACCGTACGTCAACATACAGGCGATTATATTGATCTCAATAGTCTGGAGAGAGCGAGTAATTTGCTCAATGACTTTCCTGGCGTTACTGCGGGTTTATCGTTAGCGCCTGGCAAAAGTACGGGCTTAACTGACATCATCATCACGGCAGAAGATAAACCTCTGTTGTCGGGATTTTTGCAGGCGGATAACGATGGTTCACGCTCAACAGGTACCAATCGTGTTAACGGCTCTCTAAGTATTGATAATCTAAGAGGATCTGGCGATCAGATCGGTATCAACACAATTTCGACGCTGGGAAGTGAATATGGAAGTCTCAGGTACAGCACGCCATTGTTTTCAGACGGTCTTCAGCTTGGGGCTCAGTGGTCGACAATGACTTACCGCCTCATTGGCGATTTTTCCTCACCCAACGCCAGCGGTAAGGCGCAAACCGCCGGTGTATTTCTGAGCTATCCGTTTCTTAAATCGGCAAACCGAAGTGCCACATGGAATGTGGCATTCGATCATAAGGTCTACAATAACATCGCCAATCAGCAAACAATTTCTGATAAACGTGTGCATGAATTAACGTTGGGTCTCAGTACTGTTTTCTCTGCAATCGATGGTGGTTATGTGCTCCTTAACAGTAACGTTTACCTTGGACGGCTCGACTTATCGGGTGATAAGGCTAATGAGGCCGCCGATGTCACTGGACCGCATACGCAAGGTAGTTTCGGTAAAGTCGGTGGGAACATCGTGTATTTACAGCCGTTGCCACACAATATGAATGTGTCGCTTTCTGCGAATACGCAACTCGCGTTGAAAAATCTTGATTCGTCAGAGAAGTTGTCAATCGGAGGCAAGCAAGGTGTGACGGCGTATCCAAGTTTGGAAGGCTCAGCGGATACAGGGTACGTTCTCGTTGCGGAACTCAGTAAGGAATGGCGTCCTGGATTACAGACATCACTCGCTTACGATTATGGTTCTGTCTTTATCAATCAACATGCAAACTATCCCGGTGCCAGCTTGCTGAATCACTATTCATTGAGTGGAATTGCTGCTGGGGTCACCTTCAACAAAGCGCGACGGTATCAGTTCAGTGCAAACATTGGTCGAAAATTAGGTTCCAACCCCGCTGCTAACCGCAGCACTGGCGCAGATAGTGATGGCACAACTGGTCAGATACGGTATTGGGTATCGGGATCTCTCTACTTCTAATGCGTTACTATTCGTGATGTCATTAGTGTCAATGCACTCACAAATTAACCACTTTTTCTCATTGACGGAGTTGTCTATGGATTTATCAACGTATACCACGCTCATCAGCGCACAGGATGTCGCTGCCCATTTAAACGAGAAACATTGGGTCATTCTCGATGTCCGTCATGATCTGATGAATACTCAGGCAGGCGCTCAAGCTTATGCTGCTGGCCACCTTCCTGGCGCGCAATTTGTGCACGTAGATGATGCCTTGTCAGGACCCAAGTTAGGACCAGATGGTGCCTTTCGTGGACGTCATCCTTTACCTGAAAAGCAGCAGTTTATTCAAACATTACGTGGACTTGGCATTGATCATGATACGCAAGTAGTTGTCTATGACGCGCAGGGTGGCATGTTTGCAGCTCGCTTGTGGTGGATGTTGCGATGGGTTGGACATGCGGCTGTCGCTGTTCTCGATGGTGGGTTGCCAGCATGGACGGCACAGTCATTTCCAGTTTCGACCGACGTACCTGCAGCGCGCCTTGGTCAATTGACAGAGCGTCCGAGCTTAGTGACCCAAGTCGATGTCGCGAGTGTTGTGGCGAATCTCGATCATCCACAATGGACGGTGGTGGATGCACGTGCCCCAGATCGTTTTCGCGGTGAAAACGAAACGATAGATCCCGTGGGTGGGCATATTCCCGGCGCTCTCAATCGGTTCTTTAAGGACAACCTGCAAGCAGATGGTCGATTCAAATCAGCTGAACAATTGCGGGCTGAATGGTCTGGACTTCTGGCAGATCCGCAAAAAGCGGTGATGCAATGTGGGTCGGGCGTGACCGCCTGCCATAATCTATTGGCATTGGAAGCGGCCGGGTTAAGCGGTGCAGCCTTGTACCCAGGTTCTTGGAGCGAATGGTGCGCTGATCCGAGTCGCCCAGTGGCACGCTAAAAAAACGGGGATGATAGTCCCCGTTTTTTTTCGTAGGAGATTTCCTGATGTCACTCGTGTCGTGTCACAAAGAGAACAATGAGCACACCAAGGGCAACGAGTAAGATTTGAGGAATCGTTTCTTTCAAGGACGTTCTGCGCTGCATTTGTGGCATCAGATCGCTCACAGCAATGTAAATAAATCCTGACGAAGCGCATACCAACACATAAGGAATCATACCGTTGGCATGCTCCAATGTGAAATAGCCTAGAACACCGCCGAACACGCCCATCATGCTGCAGGCCAGGTTATACAGGTAAGCGCGAGTACGACTAAAGCCTGCATTGAGCAAGATAATAAAGTCGCCGATTTCCTGAGGAATTTCATGCGCAATAATGGCGAACGCCGTGACAAAACCAAGGTGAGGGTTCGCGAGAAACGCGGCGGCAATCAGAATCCCATCGGTAAAATTGTGCATCCCATCGCCAAGCAAAATCATCCAACCCGCTTTGCCTGCTTCATGGGCATCATGACCGTGTTCATGATGATGTCCATCGCCCTCATGGTGATGGGAGTGACGGAGGATCGCGAATTTCTCCAACAAGAAAAATGCGAGCAGACCACCTAGCAAACAAGCAAATAGGGTATGCGGATCGGCTTTTGACTCGAAAGCTTCTGGCAACGCATGCAACAGCGATGTCGATAACATAATGCCCACGGAGAGAGCAACCATGCGCTCTACGACTTTGGCGAGCAACGAAAATGAAAAGACCGCAGCAGCAGTGATACTCAATAACCCAGCCATGGCTGTGGTGATTAAGATGGAGATCAGAGTGGAGTGAATTTGGAACCTCGGCTTTAATTTGCAACTAAGTTGCAAATTAAAGCACAGAGCCGGATTTTATGCAAATCCGGCGTCCTTTTTATAGACGCACTCGTCGTGACGTTCTATGTATGAACGACCGCTGACGTTACACAACACCATGTGTTTTGAACCAATCAACAGCGCGAGACCAGCCGTCTTTGGCATCCGCTTCGACGTAGCTTGGGCGATAATCCGCATGGAACGCATGACCCGAGTGTTCATAGACTTTAAATTCTGAATGACTTTGGCCTTTGCTTAAGGCTTCTTTCATCTGTTCAACCGTTGCAACAGGAATACCGGTGTCTTTTGCACCGTATAAGCCGAGGATCGGTGTCGTGAGGCTTGCTGCAATATCGATAGGATGGCGTGGTGAAAGCGGCGTTGGATCGGCAACGAGCTTGCCATACCAAGCCACTCCCGCTTTGACTTTAGGATTGTGCGCGGAATACATCCACGTAATCCGTCCACCCCAGCAGAAGCCCGTAATACCAAGACGATTGATATCGCCTCCTTGCTCTTTTGCCCAAGCAACGGTGGCATCCAGATCGCCCATCACTTGGGCATCGGGTACTTTAGCGATGATGTTTTGGATAAGCTCAGCGACAGACGGATACTGATTCACATCGCCTTGGCGGAAGAAGAGGTCAGGTGCAATCGCCATGTAGCCTAACTTGGCAAAGCGACGGGCGACGTCCGCGATATGTTCGTGGACACCAAAAATTTCAGAAATGACCAAAATCACAGGTAAGTTTGTCTTGCCAGCCGGTTTAGCAACATACAGTGGCACCTGCTGGCCACCGACGGTGATGTGCGGACGACTATCTTCTAGTCCAGTCAGATCGGTTTTTACCATTGTTTGTGCACATACCGGCAATGCTGCTGCCGCAAAACCCACGCCAACAGCGGTTTGAATAAAATCACGACGGCTCATGGAATCGGACTCGTCGGAATTGCCCGTCATACTATTAAACTCTTCACGGTGTAGCATCGATTTCTCCTGCTGAATGATGGATGAGACCCAATGGGTGAGGGGGAAAATGCAAGCCGTATCTTAGCGTGAAATCAATTTTCAGGTGACCTGAGGAGTAAAAGCGTTAATGTTATGATCCATTTTCAGCCTCGCGAAGGCTTTTTGTACGGGTAGGACGAGCGAAGGGGAGTCGACGTCACTATTCTGCAACCGAAATAGTGTATGGTTTGCCTATACTGCCTGTTGGCAATATTTTTGAAGTTCAACGAGTACCCGCACGACGGTATGACATGATTATCTGGTTAGGTCGATTTGTTCATTCTTTGATAGGTTACTTTGCGGTAACTGCTGCCTTGTCGTTTTCATTGCTGATTGCAGGTGTCTTTTATGACGGTAACCGGACGCTAAAAACAGCTGTCGTTGAGAATGTTAAATCGAGTATTAATCAGACGTCACAAATTTTAAATATGACGGTCTCCACTTATGTTGCTAAAAACGATCTGAAAACGGTCAATATCTTTTTTAGTGAAATGCTGGATGAGCACGCTGAAAATGGATTGATTTATGTCGCACTTGGTGACTCGACCGGCAAAGTCTTAATCAATACGCTCAAGACCAACAGTGTATTGCCACCCCCGACGTCGCAGGCGGTGTTTGAGAACGCCGCATTGAAAGACGGCGTCGTACACATTCGGAATCCACTGCTACTGGCACACCGTGAAATTGGTTTTTTGCAGTATGGGTTTTCCACGCGAAGTCTGGTCAATGCGACGTCGAAAGAGCAGCAACGCTCCCTTCTTCGTACGGCAACCATCATGCTCGCCACCTTGATGGCAACACTGTTTTTGGGCTGGCGTATTTCTTTTCGTCTCAAAGAAATGGCGCGTGCTAGTCGGGCGATTGTCTCTGGTCGGTATGATCAAAAAATCGATATTTCAGGACGCGACGAATTAGCAGGTCTCGCAAATGATTTCAATCAGATGGCCTTCGAGATTGATAAGAAAATCAAAGAAATCACGGTACTCAATCAAACGCTAGAGCAGCGCGTGGCGCAACGTACTGCGGAATTAGAAATGTCCAATCATTTGCTGTCGGACAATTTGCAGTACCTGAAAAATACACAGGCGCAGTTAGTGAATTCTGAAAAGCTCGCTAGTCTTGGCTCGTTGGTGGCGGGTGTCGCCCATGAACTGAATACGCCGATTGGTAACGCTCTTACTGTTGCTACCTCGCTTATTGATAAGGTCAACCACACCCACGAAGAGTATCTCGCGGGGAACCTCAAAAAATCATTACTTGAGCGGCATTTCAATATGCTCAATGAGGCGAGCTATTTACTGACCACCAATATCGTCAGGGCTTCTGAACTGATTGTCAGTTTTAAAACCATCGCCGTCGATCAAACCAGTGAGTTGCGTCGGAAGTTCAATTTAAAAAAACTAATCGCAGAATCAGAACCCACCTTGCGTCTTCAGCTCAAAAAGCGCCAGTTGGTGTTACAGACTGATATTGAAGATGATATTGCGATGGATAGTTTTCCAGGTGCGTTGTCACAAGTGATCTTTAATCTGTTCAATAACGCCTTGCTCCATGCATTTGAAAATGATGAGCAAGGTCGCATTCAGATTTGGGCGAGCACACAAGGTGCGGCCGATGGGCATGTTTTAATTCGCTTTTCTGATAACGGCATTGGTATTCCAGAAACGCATCTCAATAAAGTATTTGATCCGTTCTTTACGACAAAATTCGGACAAGGCGGCTCAGGTCTCGGTCTTCATATTTGCCACAATCTCGTGGAAGCCGTTCTCGGCGGTACCGTACGAGTCTCCTCTGAACGGGGTGTCGGTACACAATTTGAGATTCTGATTCCATTATGCGCACCGGATAACCTCAGAAAGTCAGATCCGCTCTCCAAGTAAGCTGCTGTTGTTCATTGATGTTGTTACGCAACAATTCTGACGACCGATCCCGTCTCTCATTCATGCAAAAAGAACGCTTATCGCGTTTTCTTGGCGATCAAAGTGTTGGTGTGCAGAAATTTTTCTTCACTTTTAACTAGAATAACAAACTGTTTTGTTCAAAACATCTAAAAAATTCAACAATCGCTGAAATTCATTTCATGCCTGATCAATGAATTTCTCTCATCTTCCTGTCGTACCATCCAAAACTCAGAGCGACTACGGCTCGATGCACGAATAAAACAATGAGGAGATGAGATGGTCTGGAGTCAAGTTTACGACCCCTTGGGGAATGTATGGTTATCAGCGCTGATGGCGGCAATACCGGTTGTCGTGATGCTGGCATGTATCGCTTTTGGTCATATGAAAGCGCATTACGCAGCTGGTTTAGGCTTGATCAGTGCTTTGCTGGTGGCTATTTGGGGTTTTGGTATGCCTGCAGGCTTGGCGTGGAATGCCGCTGGCTTTGGTGCTGCATACGGTTTATTGCCTATTGGCTGGATCGTTCTCAATATTATTTTCTTGCATCAACTGACGATTGAAAACGGTTCTTTCAATGTGTTGCAAGACAGTCTGACGAATATCACTGATGATCGTCGGATTCAGTTGTTATTGATCGCTTTCTGTTTTGGCGCATTTTTCGAAGGTGCTGCAGGGTTTGGAACACCTGTTGCAGTGACAGCGGCGATTATGATTGGTTTAGGATTCTCGCCGCTCGCAGCCTCAGGTTTGTGTTTGATCGCCAATACTGCGCCTGTTGCTTACGGTGCGTTAGGAACCCCTGTCATTGCCCTCGCAGCAGTTACCGGACTTGATCTGATGCATCTCTCTGGCATGATTGGTCGTATCTTGCCTTTATTCTCTTTGCTCGTTCCCTTCTGGTTAATTTGGGCCTTTGCAGGCTTTAGAGGCATGATCCAAATTTGGCCTGCGATTTTGGTGGCTGGGTTGAGTTTCGCGATTCCTCAATATCTGGTGTCTAACTACCATGGTCCATGGTTGGTGGATGTGGTCGCGGCAATTGTTTCTATGCTGAGCCTGATTTTGTTCCTGAAGGTTTGGAAACCATCCAAAGTGTGGACTTCGGTGTCGCTCAAAGGTCATGCGGATGACTCTGGTGTGCCTGATGTCGCCAGTGAGCAAGCACACGGTCATGAAGCGGATGCCGCTGCGGCGATTTTCAAAAAGCACGATCGTCGCGCTTTGGTGTTGGCTTGGATGCCGTGGGTCATATTGACGATGTTGGTATTTATCTGGGGTGTACCAGAGTTTAAAAAATGGGTTGATAGCATCTCTATTTTCAAGATCCCATTTGCTGGCCTTGATAACCTCGTACAAAAAGTCGCTCCCGTTGTCGCGACGCCGCACAAAGAACCAGCGGTGTACGTCCTTAACTGGCTCTCAGCAACAGGTACAGGTATTTTCATTGCGAGTCTCTTGAGCGGCATGATGATGAAATACCGCTTCGTTGATCTGATACGTATTTATTTCCGTACGATTTGGTTGGTTCGCTATTCTTTATTAACAATCGTGTTGATGCTGGCGCTGGGTTATCTGACACGCTACTCAGGCACAGATGCAACGCTGGGTATTGCCTTTGCACATACGGGCAGTCTCTATCCGATTTTCGGTACGTTATTGGGCTGGATGGGCGTGGCATTGACTGGTTCTGATACGGCTGCGAACGTCTTATTTGGTGGTTTGCAAAAAACGACCGCCGAGCAACTGGGGTTGAATCCTATTCTGATGGCATCGGCAAACAGTGCTGGTGGTGTGATGGGTAAAATGGTCGATGCACAGAGTATCGTGGTCGCGAGTACTGCGACGCGGTGGTATGGTCACGAGAGCAGCATCTTGCGTTTCGTGTTCTTCCATAGTTTAGCGTTAGCTGTGTTGGTCGGTCTCTTTGTATTCTTATTGGCGTATGTGCCACCCTTTACTGCCTTAGTACACTGATCGTTTTTATTCATGGTGGATATGTTCCTCTTTCGCAGATGGAAGAGGAGCAAAGCGATTAAGAAAAAAAAGAGCGACATGACAGAGATGATCTGCATGTCGCTCTTTTCTTTTTTGAGTAATAGGAATGTCGATTTATTCCGGTTTCAAATAAAACGCATCGGGCAATTGTGCACCCGCTGTCGTTTCTTTGATATCGCCTTTGACGTTAGTGAGTACAACATCTAAATCGGGGCCACCCAGTTCAATGATTACCTGACGACATGCACCGCAAGGCGCAATAGGACCCTCTGTGTCGCCCGTTACGGCGATCTTTGCAAAATCGCCAGGGCGATAACCTGCTGCGATCGCACTGAATAAGGCAGTGCGCTCAGCGCAGTTACACAAGCCATAAGAGGCGTTTTCCACGTTGCAGCCGTGAAAAACTTTACCGTCTTTTGTCAAAACGGCCGCGCCGACCTTGAATTTTGAGTAGGGCGCGTAGGCACGCTCACGGGCGTGGTGTGCTTCTGAAATAAGTTGTTGAGTATTCATGGTTTTTCCATTAAAAAAAGGCATGTCGGAAAACGGCATGCCTTTAAGTCCAGTTCATCTTGCCGTCAAAAGCTTATTTTTTGACGCCTAATTCACGCAGACGTTCTTGCAAATAACTACCCGATGTGTGACGCTCGGAGAGCACGACATCTGGACGTGGATGCAAGAACAGCGGTAAAGAGATACGCGATTTTTTCGCTTCTTCGCCTGTCGGGTTCAGTACGCGGTGAATGGTCGATGGGTAGTAACCCTGAGACGCTTCATCGAGCATGTCACCGATGTTGACGATCAGCATACCGAAATCACAAGGTACGTCATGCCATGCATCATCTTTACCGAGCACTTGTAAGCCCGCTTGCGTTGCTGCTGGCAATACGGTCAGCAAGTTGATGTCGCCATGCGCCGCAGCGCGAACGGCATCAGGCTCCTCGTCACCTTGCAGCGGAGGGTAATGCAACACGCGCAGCAAGGTCAGATCGCTGTCCGTAATCATGTCTGATAACGGCATGGAGTACTTTGCTTTGATTTCAGCTGGAGAATGATCTTCCACCCATTGCAACAATTCTGCAGCGAGTTTAGAGCCTTCTGCGTAGTACTCAACGGCAGCGTTGGATACTTCCGATGGCACACGACCCCACGGATAGATGTGGTAGAACTCTTTTAAATCGCGCTTAGAAAAGCCCTTTGCTGTCTCGGACACTTTTGGCGAAAAATAGCCATCCATTTTCTCCGCGTCAAAGGGATATTTATTCTTCGCATCGGTCTGGAAGAACTCATACCATTCTTGATAAATGGTATTGAGCAAGTGTTGTGACAACGGATGATTTGTCAGCACACCAAAGCCTGTTTGATGCAGGCTTTCGGTGAATTTTCTGGCAGCATCTGGATCGCGATAATCAACAGGTTGAATATGCATGATCGCTCCTTATTTGCTCAATGGTGCTTGCAACCAATCGCTGCTCAATGTGGCATCGATCAGTCGAGAACAGGCATCTGCATCCACTTTCATACAAACGCGTGTTTCTGGTTTGCTTGCTTCCCATCCTGCTTGTGGATAAGGAATGGGCAGCTTTGCCATCATGGTCTGGCCATTGCCAATACCTTCTTTGGCAACACGAACGCGGCCGGATTGAGTTTCGAAAATTTCAGGGGCTACCAGCCATACAAACGCTAATACGTCGTGACCGTAGCAAGCGTGGCCCAGATCAGGGCGAATGCTTTGGTAGAAATTCGCGTAGAAATTCACAGCATGAGACAGCGTATCCATTGCTACGTGCTTGTGCTGCGCTGCTAAGCGGGCAAAGAAAGTCGAAGGCAAGACAACACGGTGTGTAACGTCCAGACCAACCATCGTCAGATCCCAGCCTGCGGTGAAGACGAGGTCAGCGGCATCCGGATCGTTCCAGACGTTTGCTTCTGCCACTGGCGACACATTACCTGGCTCATCGACTGCACCTGCCATCAGTACGACTTTTTTCAACAATTTTGGCAGTTGTGGTTCCATCTTCAATGCCAGACCCAAATTGCCCAATGGACCCACTGCGACCAGCGTAATTTCACCTGGATGTTGACGTGCCATTTTCACGATGAACTCAGCAGCGCTTTCAACTTCCGCTTTACCGCCGACTTCAATACGTGAAGGCAAATTACCCAGACCATCAGCACCGTGGATGAAGTCAGGCGGCGTGCCAGCAGCTTTTGCCAATGGTACATTCACACCTTGCGCCACCGGAATTTGACGACCAGCGATCCGCGTCAAATACAACGCATTCGTGGTGGCTTGTTCGACGTAGACATTACCAAATGTGGTGGTGATACCGACAACGTCGATATCTGGATGGGCGAGTGCAAAGTACAGCGCCATTGCATCATCTACACCTGGGTCGGTATCAAAAATGACTTTGTGTTTTGTTTGCATGGATGTTCTCCAAAAAATAACTCCGGCTGGCCATTGGACAGAACCCAGACGCGAAGCGATTTGTTGCGGTTGACCCGGTTCAAGGAGGCCGAAAATTGCGCTTTTCCTGAATCTAATCTGGCTGTGTCCGTGGTGTCAGCCAGATCGTGAAGTACTGAGGTTTGCGTTAGCGTGATTTCACAAAAGGTGTACCAATGGCTTTTGGCGCCACTGATTTAGCCATGAGGCCTGCTAAGACGATAACGGTTACGACATAGGGAATCATTTGAATCAGCGATCCTGGGACTTTACCAATCACAGGAAACACCACGCCTTCGATTTGTACCTGCAGGGCGGTAAAGAAACCAAACATCAAGCATCCCAATGCTGTTTGTAATGGCCGCCAGTTACCAAATACCAGCGCAGTCAGGGCAAGGTAGCCGTTACCTGCGGACATGTCTCGCAAGAAAAAGCCGCTTTGCACGATCGATAAGTAGGCACCGGACAGCGAGCATAAAACGCCGGCACACAACATCGCCATAAAGCGCGTACGTTCCACATTGACACCAGCAGCATCTGCAGCGTGGGGGTTTTCACCGACGGCGCGCAGACGTAAACCAAAGCGGCTGTGATAGAGCACCCAATGCACAATCGGAATCAATGCAAAAGCGACGTACACCAACACGCTATGTCCACCCAGTAGCTGTGTGTAGAACCAGCCTAAGAAAGGGATATGAGCAATGGCTGCTGATCCCGGTAAGACGATGTCAAACAGACGCGCTTCGCCGAGATCTGGCGTACGGCCGCCCTGCATAAAGAAAAATTGCGCCAATACAAAGGTCAGCCCACTGAGCGCGATATTAATGGCAATACCTGCGACTAGCTGATTGCCCTTTTGGGTGATGCTCACAAAACCCTGAAGGACGGCAATAGCGACCGAGACACCAACGCCTGCGAGCACGCCTAGCCATGGATTTTGCGTCGTATAAGCGACAGCCGCCGAGGCAAACGCTGCAGCCAGCATTTTTCCTTCTAGCGCAAGATCAACGACGCCACTACGTTCAGAGAAGAGACCAGCCATCGCTGCAAAAATGAGCACCGGTGCGTTGCGAATCGTGGCGACCAGAATGCTGGAAAATTGAAAATCATCAAACATCATTTTTCCTTACGTTTTAACAGTGCGGATAAAGCTGGCGCATAGAGGTTTTCCATTGCACCGCAGAACAAAATAATGAGACCCTGAATAAAAATGAACGTCTCTGGTGGAATGTTTGGTTTTTCCAGCGAGAGATCAAACCCACCCTGAATGAGCGCGCCAAATAGAATGGACGACAAGAAAATCCCGATCGGATGCTGACGTCCCATCAGAGCAATCGCAATACCGATAAATCCAGCGCCGGCAGGGAAGTTCAGATTGAGATAGTGTGTCGAGCCCATGACCGAGTTGACCGCTGCCAAGCCCGCCAGTGCACCTGAAATCATCATCGTGACGATGATCGTTTTCTTGATAGAAATCCCGGCATAGTGCGCTGCATGTTGGTTTAATCCAGTGGCACGTAATTGATAACCCCAGGTCGTTCGCCAGATAGCAATGCCATAAATGACCAACGCGAGGATCGCCAGAAGGAAACTGATATTGAGAGGTGTTTCACCGAGGATGGGGAATAAACCATTCAGCTTCGGCAACCAAGAACTCTCTGCAAACAAACGACTTGCGGTATTTTGCTGACCCTCTGGGATCATAAAGCCGATGATCAGGTAATTCATCAAACTGGCGGCAATAAAGTTAAACATGATCGTTGTGACGACCACGTGACTGCCGCGCTTGGCTTGTAAGTAGCCTGGCAAGAAGGCCCACGCCGCACCAAAAATGGCACTCCCTGCAATAGCCAGCGGGATGAGGAGCCAGCCAGGCAAGTGAGCGTCAAACGCCAGTAAGACGAGCGTCAGACCAAGTCCGCCGATATACATCTGACCTTCACTACCAATATTAAATAAGCCGGCTTGCATTGCGATGGATACCGATAAGCCGGTAAAAATAAAGGTCGCAGCGTAAAACAAGGTATAACCAAGTCCCTCGGGGTCGAGGACGGCGGCGTTAATGAGGATTTGTAGCGACTCAATCGGGCTTTCGCCGAGCAAATAAATGACGCCTGCTGCGACTAAAAGCGCAGAGAATAAATTGAGTAAGGGCAGGGCGAAGGCGCTGGCCCAGCGGGGAAGATCTGCTTGATTCATACGTGTAACTCTATCGTCACTGTTAGCTTTATATTTTCCGGGGACTTCATGTGAACTGACCGCTTGTGCGAATCAATATTCGTCCTGATTGGTTCCTACTGTTGAATGAAGCAACTCGCTATCATTCGGGCATCGCGATATGGCTAGTGCTTGTGCAAACCACCCATCAATAAACCAATACGGGTGGCATCAAATTCTTCTACTTTTAGCTCGCCCGTGATTTCACCACTGGATATCACCAAAATGCGGTCAGCAAGGGCGCGTACTTCTTCGAGTTCAACGGAAACCAGCAAAATGGCAACACCAGCATCGCGCATCGCAAGTAAGCGCGCATGAAGACTTTCGATGGTGCCGATATCGACACCGCGCGTGGGTTGTCCAACCAGCATCAGTTGCGGCTTCGCGTCAATCTCACGCGCCATTACAACCTTTTGCTGATTACCGCCTGAAAGCAGCGCAATACGCAGATGAGGATCCGCTGGACGCACATCGAACTGACTGAGCATCTCTTGGCAGTTCTTGAGAATCTGCTTGTAATTCAGTAAGCCAAACGCTTTGCCAAGTTTTTTTTGATAGCCAAGGAAACTATTCATCATGACCGAGAAATTTTTGACGACCGCATCTCGCAAGCGATCTTCAGGCACGTGGCCAATACCCCAGTCGCGATACACCGCAGGTAATCCATCTGCATCTTTGCGTCCTGCAAACGGGAGCTGTTTTCCGTGCATCGTGATGCTGCCGTTGGAAGGCAGACGCATACCGCTGAGAATCTCGAGCAACTCACTTTGCCCATTACCAGACACCCCGGCAATGGCCACAATTTCGCCAGCCCGGATGCTGAAATTCAGATTCTTCAACAAGCTGACTTGCTGATCATTAATGAGGTTGAGACCTTTCACCTCAAGGACGTTTGCCCCTGGCGCATAAGGTGCGCGTGGCAAATGGTTTTCGATGGGGCGACCGACCATCAGTTCTGCCAACTGTTCTTTGTTGGTATCCGCAGTCACGACGGAGCCTACCACCGTGCCACCGCGCATGACGGTCACTTCATCGGTAATTTCCAGAATCTCTTGCAGCTTATGCGTGATCAGGATAATTGTTTTTCCCTGCTCTTTGAATAAGCGTAAAACTTCGAACAGCGAAGCAGTCTCTTGTACTGTTAGCACCGCTGTTGGCTCATCCAAAATCAGGATATTAGCGCTACGATAAATCTGCTTGAGGATTTCAACACGCTGCTGAACACCGACCGATAAATCTTCGATCTTATCCAGAGGATCGACGTCAAGGTTATAGCGTTTGCAAATATCGCGGAGCGTGGCTTCAACTTCTTTTCGACGCTGCGCGAGACGGAAACCACCTTCACCACCGAGCATGACGTTATCGAGCACCGTCATGTTTTCAACCAGCATAAAGTGCTGATGAACCATGCCGATCCCTAGCATAATCGCTTCGTGACTGTTACGGATGTGCTGAGCCTGACCATGGATGAGGACGTTACCGCTATCCGCTTGGTAGTAGCCGTAAAGGATACTCATCAACGTCGACTTACCCGCGCCATTTTCACCAATCACGCCATGAATGGAGCCGGGCGCGATGGAAAAACTCACATCGCGATTAGCCTGTACTGCGCCAAAGCGTTTGGCAATGTGTTGAAATTCGACGGCTGGCTGCATACTTTCAGATTTCCAGAGGGTAAATAGGGCAGGGTACTAAGGTAAGACAATAAAAAAATTGCGGGGCGCTATGATTCAGCGCCCCGTTGACCAGATCTGAATCAGACCGGACACTTGTTCGCATCGCGGAAATCAACCACTTTTACTTTGCCGTTGATGATGTCCTGTTTTGCTGCATTCACGCGTTTTTCGACTTCTGCGCTGACGACGCTACGGTTGTCTTTGTCTAACGCCCAATCCACGCCGCCTTCTTTCAGACCTTTGTAAGTCACGCCGCCTTTCCAGGTACCGTTTTTGACTTCCATGAAGCTGTCGTAAATCACTTGATCAACGCGTTTTACCATGGAGGTGAGCATGTTGCCTGGGTGGATGTAGTTTTGGTTAGAGTCTACGCCGATACCCAATTTGCCTTTTTCTTTAATGGCTTGCAATGCACCCATACCGCTACCACCGGCTGCAGCGAAGATCACGTCGACGCCACGCTCAATTTGGGCACGGGCGAGTTCGCCACCTTTTGCAGGATCATTCCATGCCGCAGTCGTTGTGCCCACCATGTTCTGTACCAGATCAACTTTGGCATCCGTGGCTTTTGCACCTTGGGCGTAACCGCAAGAGAAATTACGGATCAATGGAATGTCCATACCGCCGATAAAGCCCAGCTTTTTCGATTTGCTTGATAAAGCGGCAGCAACACCGACTAAGTAGGAGCCTTCCTGTTCTTTAAACAAGACAGAGTTGACGTTATCGCCCTTTGCGATACCGTCAATAATCACGAATTTCGTTTTTGGGAATTCTTTAGCGATATTCTGTACAGCTTGTGCTTGGGCAAAGCCAATCGCCGCGATCAGATCGACATTTTTACGCGCCAGATTCCGCAGCATTTGTTCAGCCTGTGTATCGCTGGCGACCTGCACTTCAATCACATTGATCTTGGTTTCTTTTTTGAAGCGTTCTGCACCTTCCGATGCAGATTGATTGAAAGATTTATCAAACTTACCGCCTGCATCGTAGATGACCGCGACTTTAGGATCTGCTGCATAGACACTGCTTGCCGCTAACAGACCAGCCAGAGACAGGCAAATTTGCTTGAGTTTCATAAAAGCTTCCTTTTTAGATGTCGTAGTGTGATAGTGCTTAGGTCGAGACCAGTCTGGAATCAGACAAGTGGCGCTATCACTAGCCTACCATGCCCATCGCGATTGCTTTGTCATGGTAGCCAAATTTTATCAAATACTGATGTTTCTTATTCTGTTTGCCGCATTATGCCGCTTGGCATGCTGCTTGGCGTGCGGTCATAAACTGAATAACGTCCTGACGCTGCGGAATAGACGTCTGCGCGCCGAGTTTCGTTACTGTCAGTGCTGCCGTGTATTGCGCTTCGACACTCGCCTCTAAAACGCTGAGACCGTTTGCAATTCCGACGGCAAACGCGCCAACAAATGTATCACCTGCTGCGGTGGTGTCCACGACATCGACTTTGATCGCAGGAATGAATTGTGAACCGCTTTTCTCCGTGATGAGCGCGCCATGGCCACCCATCGTGAGGATGACGGTATTGACGCCCATTGCAGTCATCGCGAGAGACGCTTGTTCTGCAGTCGCTGTGTCTTTGACCGTGATACCACTCAGAAGGGTGGCTTCGGTTTCGTTCAGGATCAGTACATCAACTTGCGCTAACAGCGCTTGGCTTAATGCTTGTGCTGGCGCAGGATTGAGGATGACTTTCACGCCTTGTGCCTGCGCGACACTGATCGCATGTTCTACTGTCGCTAACGGTGTTTCAAGCTGGCATACCAAGAGTTTCGCAGCGCCGATCGTCGCGCGGGCCGCATCAATGTGCGCGGGCGTTAAGCAGGCGTTAGCACCAGCAGCGAGAACAATACTGTTATCCCCACCATCTTCCACCAAAATACCTGCGACACCCGTCGCGACGCCGTTGACAGTGGAGAGGTGATTGATATCGATTCCTTCAGCAGAGAGGCACTGCTGTGAGAATTGGCCAAAGCCATCATTACCAACGGCACCAATAAAACTGACTTCGGCACCCTGACGCGCGGCTGCGACGGCTTGGTTGGCACCCTTGCCGCCAGGAATCTGACGGAACTCATGCCCATGTAGTGTTTCGCCGAGCGCAGGCATGCGCGGGGTGCGAAAGACCAAATCCATATTGACGCTGCCGACTACCGTTATCCGTGGCTTCATGATGCTATTTTCTCGATAAAAAGTGGATGCGCAATCGTTTGCGCAATCGATTTCGTATTTAACTATGCGCTCATCAGCCAGTCAAGCGCATTCTCTGTTTTTGGTGAAATTTTGTGCAATTTAAAGACTTGCGGAGCGTCTTTGCGACATGACAAGCGGTCATTTTTATGATTTTGATCTCGATGACATTGTCGATTGCAGATGCGATTGTGGGGCTGATGAGCGACGCTGTCAAATGCTCCGAATGCTCAAAAAGCGCGTTACCTTGCGCCCCTTGCTTGAGGTAAAAAGAAGCCTGCGTTGACAAAGATAAGACAATTGTTTATTGTAATAAACAATTGTTTAATTTTTGATCGTTTGAGGTGTCTTTTTGCGCGTCATTTTGACCTCTTCGCCTTCCCATGATCCATTTAAAGTATGACTAAAGTACTTTCCAAAAAAGACCAACTATTCGAACTCGTCAGGGCGAATCCGTATATTTCGCAGCAGGAGTTGGCGGACCAACTACAATTGTCGCGCTCTGCGGTCGCCGGTTATCTCTCTAGCTTAACGAAAGACGGTCGCATCCTTGGTCGTGCTTACGTGCTGCCAGACCGCAGTCCCATTGTCTGTATCGGGGGTGCCAACATTGATCGCAAATTGCGCAGCCTCGCCCCTTTACAGATGGGTACGTCCAATCCTGTCAGTCAACACGAAAGCTACGGCGGCGTGGCGCGTAATATCGCTGAAAATCTGAGTCGTTTAGGTGCCGCGACACGGCTCATTTGTGCCGTCGGCGATGACGCGGCGGGACAAAGTTTATTGACCCATGCCGCCTCGGTGGGGATTGATGCGGATGCGAGCTTGCATGTTCCTGGTGCACTCAGTGGTAGTTACACCGCCTTACTCGACGATGCGGGTGAACTCGTACTCGCGCTGGCACATATGGAACTTTGTGAACATTTGACGCCGGCCTTTTTGCGCTCGCGCCAGCAACAATGGGCACATGCATCCATGACCGTCGCCGATATGAATCTGCCACTTGATAGCATGCAATTATTGCTCGACGAAGCCAAACGCGGGCGAACACCGCTGATTGTGGTCGCAGTGTCGCAACCCAAAATGGCGCGCTTGCCTGAGGATTTAACGGGGTTGCGTTTATTGATTCTGAACCAAGCAGAGTTGTCACAACGTTATGGCAAAACCTTGACCCATCACGACGAAATGGTGACCGCTGGACGCCAATTACAAGCGCAGGGGGCACAAGACGTCATGATCACGCTGGGAGATCAGGGTGTCCTGGTGAGTCATCGGAACCAAGGTGACGCTTGGATTTACGCTGAGGCCGCGCCAGTCGACGCATCTGCCGTTGTTGACGTCACCGGGGCGGGTGACGCATTTGTCGCCGGTGTCTGCTGGTCGCTGAGCGAACAACCCTTTGATTTGATGCGCGCCTGCCGTCGTGGGCAGCAACTGGCATCGATCACCATTCAAACAACAGCAACGGTTGCCCAACATTTGCACCCAACCTTATTTGACGAGGAACCTCAATGCATTCCCACTTAATTTATTCAGAAGAAGTTCGCGCAGCCACGTTATCAGGAAAGCCCGTCGTCGCCCTGGAATCGACCATTATTTCTCATGGCATGCCTTATCCACAGAATGTGCAAACCGCCCGAGAAGTCGAACAACTGATCCGCGATAGAGGGGCTGTGCCAGCCACGATCGCCGTGATGAATGGCAAGATTCATATTGGTTTATCTGATGCAGAGCTCGAATTGCTCGGTCAGTCTGGGGATGCATTGAAGGTCAGCCGTCGTGATTTACCTTATGTGCTGACCACCAAAAAACTGGGAGCCACGACAGTGGCTGCGACGATGATTTGTGCGCAGTTGGCGGGTATTCAAGTCTTTGTGACGGGCGGGATTGGCGGTGTTCATCGTGGTGCTGAGACCAGCTTTGATATTTCAGCCGATCTGCAAGAGTTGGCGCGCACTTCAGTCGCGGTCGTCTGTGCAGGGGCGAAATCAATCCTCGATATCGGCCTCACACTCGAGTATCTCGAAACCTATGGCGTACCTGTCGTGAGCGTTGGTCAATCGGCGTTTCCAGCATTTTTTACACGTGATAGTGGCTTCCGTGCTGATTTCCAATTAGATACAGCAGAAGCGCAGGCTGAGTTCGTACATGCAAAATGGGAACTGGGTTTGAGCGGCGGTATTGTCATTGCTAATCCTGTTCCAGAATCGGATGCAATGCCAAAAGAATATATTGATCAGATCACGTTACAAGCCTTGGCAGAGGCGGATGCGCAAGGCATTCAAGGCAAGGCGATTACTCCTTTCCTCTTGAGTCGTATTAAAGAGTTGACTGGGGGGCAGAGCCTCGCCACCAATATTGCATTAGTCAAAAATAACGCGATCGTGGGTGCCGAGTTGGCGTTGGCATTGCATAAAAAGCATTGAGCGTAGGCACTTAACTCAAAAAACGATGGTGGGCGAGGGCTCGCCATCAGGGGTAAAAGATACTGACGTGGTAGCCAGACGCTTTTGTCTTCGGTAACTCAAAATAGAGTTTAATATTTTGCTGACTTTTCGCTGCAAAGCCTTTGCTGATGACGGCTGGATCCACCAAATATTCTGATGGTTTGAAGGCTTTTTGCAAGACGGCTCTCTCTTTTTCATCATTCAAGACCAGCTCAACATAAGGCCACGCTTGTAAGGTGCTGCTGTTATTTTGCAATTGCATCGCAAGCGAAAATGCTTTGTTATCAGGCGGGAGTGATTCCAGCTCATTCGACTCGACGCTGATACGCTCGATCTGCGCGGGAAGATCAACTTGGCAATGAATAACCCCACAGGCCTGGATCAGACTCGCTTTGCTTTCCGGGAAATTAGCGGCAATTTGCACACGGAACAGGTAGGTCGCTTGGAGCAATAATAATGGCAGCAACAACAGAATCGCTACGACCATCGCGATCCGAATCAGGCGACCCCGTTTCTGTTCGCGTTCCGCTTTCAAGACGAAATCAGGTTTTGGCTCACCTGTCGCTTCACCGCTAGCGTCTGTCGTGGGATCGCTCACTGAGTCTTCCGCGAGGGCCGCTTGCTGAGCGAGCGGAGATTCCTCTTCGCTGATGTAGGGTTCACGTGCTTCATCAAGTCCGTCGCCGGACGTGCGATGATCTCCTTCTGACTCGGGACCGGATGGCAGTGGAACATCGGCCAGACCGTTCAGATTGTCAGGGGAATCGCTGACGGACCAAGCATCGTCAGCGGGCGCTAGTGTCGCTGCCTTTGTCTCTAGTTCGACGGCAGCCGCCAGTGCAGCATCCGGGGTGGCACCATCCAATGCAGGGGCAATCTCTTCATCGCCAAGTAAAAAGTCGAGTGAGGCGGCAGAGTCTGGTAATGATTCTGCTTCTGCTAATGCTACTGGCGCGTCAGTGACTGGCGGCGCTTGCTCTTCTGCTACATTGCTTGGCAGATCATTATTCTGCCAAGAGGCGGGATCAGGGTGATCATCCGTCGGGATAATCGAAAATATGTCTTCTGAAATGGTCTCTTGAGGGACCGCACTCTCAGTCTGCATCGTATCAGAAGACGAATCGACGGTGGCGTCGGCAAGCGCCTCTGATTTTTCTTCTTGAGCAGGGATTGGTCGTCGTGCGCCTGATATTGATGAGGTCGCTGGGGTAATCATCTTGCTACCGTCGAGCGGGATGAGATGCTCGACCCCATTGAAAGCTTGCTGGCACGAGCCACAACGCACAAGACCAGCATGTAACTTCAGTTGGTCGTTAGCGACTCTGAATGTTGTCTGGCAATGGGGGCAGCGGGTGGCAAGTGCCATGGCTTTATCCTGCTAATTGACCGGAAAGGGCAACCCAACCTTCATGTTCTGCCCAAACGCTCAGTTGAATGAAAGGTGCGTAGGCTGCCGCAACTTCTTCTGCCTGTCGTGCCAGCACACCGGACAAAATCAATGAGCCACCAGCAGCAACACGACCAGCAAGCATCGGAGCCATTAATTTCAGAGGGCTCGACAAAATGTTCGCAACCACGACGTCAAATTTTTCGGAGGCTGGATGTGCTTCACCGAAGGCTTCTGGTAAAGCATACTCAATCTCACAGGTATTACGTTCAGCGTTGTATTGTGCTGATTCGATCGCTTGTGGATCGATATCCACACCGATGACCTTGGCGGCACCTAACTTCTTTGCCACCATCGCTAAAATGCCAGAGCCGCAGCCATAATCGAGGACGCTCAGATTTTTGGGGGCGTGTTCTTCTAACCATTCCATGCACAAGCGCGTAGTGGGGTGGCTGCCAGTGCCAAATGCGAGGCCAGGATCTAATTCGAGAATCAGACCATTGGCGTCAGGAGCATCATGCCAGCTTGGCACAACCCAGATATTCTTACCGATGTGGATGGGCGCAAATTGGGATTGCGTCAAACGAACCCAATCTTGCTCTTCGACTTTGCGGGTCGTATAACGAGGAGATTCTGGCAGATGGATTGCAGCGGCTGCATCGGCGACGATGGTAGCGTGATCACTGTCGGTATCGGCCAAGGCAACCACACGGCTACGATCCCAAGCGGCTTCATCGGGTTCCATACCTGGTTCACCAAACAATGGCTTTTCGTCAGCAGTGCCTTCATCCGCATCTTCCACCGAAACAGACAGAGCGCCTGCATCCATGAGGGCGTCTGATAAGGGTTCTGCGTGTGCGCGTGCTACTTCGATGACGATTTCTATCCAAGCCATATTGATTACTTTCTATTCCTACAGGATCTTTAGGTGACGACTAAATTAAAACCAAGCACTCAAAACAGTGCTACAGAGAAAACACTAAAGGGCAACATCCGGATTTGATATAAAGCGTTCACTCTATTCTAATCCTTCTGTGCCCTTTTGTACCTCTGTGTGACGAGGTTTTAAGCTTTACTTATTTTTCTTCGACAAATCTGGCATGTCTGCCAATTTGTGTTCCAGATAGTGAATGTTGGTGCCGCCTTCAATAAAGCGTGCATCAATCATCAGTTCTCTGTGCAGCGGGATATTCGTTTGAATACCTTCTACGACCATTTCCGATAAGGCAATTTGCATACGGCGAATTGCTTGTTCGCGTGTTTCGCCGTAAGAGATGACTTTACCAATCATGGAGTCATAGTTTGGTGGAACGAAGTAACCAGCATACGCATGCGAGTCAACACGAATACCAGGACCGCCTGGCGTGTGCCAAGAAGTAATACGACCTGGTGATGGCGTAAATTTGAATGGATCTTCCGCATTGATACGGCATTCAATCGAGTGACCTTTAATCGAAATATCGCTTTGCTTAAAGCGCAATTTTTCGTTAAAGGCAATACGAATTTGTTCTTGAACAATGTCCACGCCAGTAATCATTTCTGTCACCGGATGTTCCACCTGAACACGCGTATTCATTTCGATGAAATAGAATTCGCCGTTTTCGTACAAGAATTCAAATGTACCTGCACCACGGTAGCCGATTTTGCGGCAAGCAGCAGCACAACGGTCGCCGACTTTTTCGATCAGTTTGCGTGGAATGCCTGGTGCTGGTGCTTCTTCGATCACTTTTTGATGGCGACGTTGCATCGAGCAGTCACGTTCGCCCAGCCAGATGGCATTGCCGTGTTGGTCGGCGAGTACCTGGATTTCCACGTGACGTGGATTTTCCAGGAATTTTTCCATATAGACTTCAGGATTACCAAATGCAGCGCCAGCTTCGGCTTTTGTCATGGTCACTGCGTTGAGCAGTGCAGCTTCTGTGTGAACAACGCGCATACCGCGTCCACCGCCACCACCGGCTGCTTTGATGATGACTGGATAGCCCACTTTACGAGCGGTTTGTACGATCACTTTTGGATCATCAGGCAAAGCGCCTTCGGAACCAGGTACGCAAGGAACGCCTGCTTCGATCATGGCGTGTTTTGCTGATACCTTGTCGCCCATCAGACGAATCGATTCTGCACGTGGTCCGATGAAAACGAAACCGGATTGCTCTACGCGTTCAGCGAAGTCGGCGTTTTCCGACAGGAACCCGTAACCAGGGTGAATTGCTTGTGCATCAGTCACTTCAGCAGCGCTGATAATCGCGGGCATGCTGAGGTAACTCAGATTCGAGGGTGCAGGACCGATACAAACGGATTCATCGGCCAGCTTGACATATTTCGCTTCGCGGTCGGCTTCGGAATGCACGACAACGGTTTTGATGCCCATCTCGCGGCAGGCGCGCTGAATACGGAGCGCGATTTCACCACGGTTGGCGATAAGAATTTTTTCAAACATGATTTAACTTTGCTGTGGCAATGGTTGCAGCTTCGCGTGTCACGACGGGTGACACATTAGCCTGGATTAGCCAATGACGAACAGAGGTTGGCCGTATTCAACAGGCTGACCATTTTCGACCAGAATTTGTTTGATCACGCCGTCGAAATCGCTTTCGATTTCGTTGAGCAATTTCATTGCTTCGATGATGCAAAGAGTGTCGCCTTTGTTGATTTGTTTGCCAATATCGACAAACGGTGCGGAGCCAGGGGAGGATGAGCGATAGAAAGTGCCGACCATTGGGGATTTGACGATCTGACCTTCTGGTGCTGCTGCAACTGGTGCTGCTACTGGCGCTGATGCTGGTGCGGCGGCCATCGGTTGCTGCGCTTGTTGTGGCTGCTGCTGCATCATCACCACTTGGTTCTGGGGTAATGCGGAAGATTTAACGATGCGGACTTTACCTTCGCCTTCTGTGACTTCGAGTTCGGCGATATCCGATTCTGCAACAAGGTCAATCAGGGTCTTGAGTTTTCTTAAATCCATGTGTAATCCCCTTAAAAAAAGTAGTTCTGAATTATCTGAAGGGCGCAATATAGAACGATTTATCCGTTCTTGCAATGCTGCCGGACTGCGGATTGTACATTAAAATAAATGAAAATGTACGGTAAATGAGCGAAGTTAAAAGAAATTAGATATTTTTTAGAGAAAAATCAATTGCCAAGCGATAACCGTCGGTGCCGCAACCGCAGATGACTGCTTTAGCTATTGCTGATAGGAAAGAATGGTGCCGAAATGCTTCGCGTTGATGGACGTTGGAGATGTGCACTTCAATGAAGGGGATGGCAACGCCTGCTAAGGCATCACGCAATGCGACGCTGGTGTGTGTTAATCCACCGGGATTAATGACGATCGCATCGACGTTTTCTTGGCGCGCAGCATGAATGCGGTCAATCAATGCGCCTTCATGGTTACTCTGAAAAACGGCAAGTTGCGCGCCAGCGGCTTGCGCCTGTGCTTGTGCGGCGGCTTCGACGTCCGCGAGCGTCGTGTAGCCATAGGTGGCAGGCTCGCGGGTGCCAAGTAAATTCAGATTGGGGCCATTCAGTAGCAGCAGTTTGCTTGCCATAGTCGGATTCAATTTGACGAAGATGGGCGCATTTTGCCGCTAATGACTACAGATTGGCAAGAAAAAAAAGAGTTACTTTGATTTTTCCGCAGAAAATTTGGCGATGTCAGCGCGCAGTTGGTCCATTTTTAGTCGTCCAAGATAGTTTTTGACAACTTTTCCATCGGCATTAATCAATACAGTAAAAGGTAATCCGCCAGCTTGATTTCCTAATTGTCTTGTCAACTCGCTACCATCCATGCCAGCGACGTAAATGGGATAGCTAATATTGTATTTCTTTGTAAATTCTGCAATGTTACTTGGACTATCAATGCCCAAGCCAATAATTTGCACAGATTTACTTTGGAGCTCTTTTTGGAGTGCAGACAATTCTGGCATTTCTTGAACACAAGGGCCGCACCACGTTGCCCAGAAGTTAACGACCAAGAAATGATGTTGCCATTGACTTAACGCTTGTGGCTTTCCAGTGCTATCAGGCAATGTTTTTGCGAAGAGTTGTGCGACGGTTTTGTCTTGAGGCGTATCGGTGCTGGCGCTCAGATTGCCAGCAAAAATGCCTAGACCAAGACCGCAAGCAGCAATAATGGCCGCGATGGGAAGAAATTTTTTGTCCATATGTAACTCAATTCTCTGAAAGTTCTGCGTTGATTAGCGCTTGTACCGTTGCAAGATTAGCACGTTCTATATGTTTGCCGCTGCCGTTACGGATATCGTCATGGCTATGCAACACCAAATGAACGCCTTCATTCTCGACCATAAAACTCAGGGTTTCGATACTTTCGTTGCGCTTGCCGTAGGTCTCTGAGACCTCAAATTGGATATCTTTGTTCAACAAAAATATAGCAACGTCTTTATTGTTGTCGGTATATAAATGTAGGTAGATATCAGAATGAGGGCCGGCCGTACCGTTGAGCACTGATCCCACAAGATAGGGATTGAAGCGTTCAAACTCGGTCATCAACCTGACTGCAAGTTGTCTTAATTGCAGCAGTCGAAGCGGTTGGGTGTCACCGAAAAATAATTCGTTGTATTCCCTGACCGATTGTTCGATCTCTTCATTATCAGGTAGTACGTCACCTTTGATTTTTTGATTGCCAAGTAATTGTTTGGCTGCTTTTCGCTTGGCTGTGGCGTAATCGGCACCGTCTTCCGCAATCATGCGGGCGGCAAGGGCGGCGATTTCAGCGCGCAATGCTTCTGCTTCAGTGGGAGTATGGATCATCATGCTGGCATCATAACTCAAGATCTACCCCTTCGTGCATAGGGAAACCACGCTGCTCTCAGGTAGAATTATGGGATTCTGAAAATAATTGAAATTATGCATATTCATATCTTAGGTATCTGCGGCACGTTTATGGGTGGACTTGCTGTTTTGGCAAAGGAAGCCGGACACAAAGTCACAGGCTGTGACGCCAACGTTTATCCACCAATGAGCACGCAGCTCGAGGCGCAAGGCATTCAGTTAATTCAAGGCTTTGGTGCGGATCAGGTGAGCTTAGCGCCCGATCTGTATGTCATTGGTAACGTCGTTTCACGCGGAAACCCTTTGATGGAAGAAATTCTTAACCGTGGCTTGCCTTACGTGTCGGGTCCACAGTGGATGGGTGAGCATATTTTGCGGGATAAGTGGGTACTTGCCGTCGCGGGAACGCATGGGAAGACCACCACATCTGCGATGTTGACGTGGATTCTTGAGCATGCGGGTTATGCACCGGGCTTCTTGATTGGCGGTGTTCCATTGAATTTTGGTATTTCTGCGCGCTTGCATGGTCAACAGGACTCTGATTTTTTTGTCATCGAGGCCGATGAGTACGATACGGCTTTCTTTGATAAACGCAGTAAGTTTGTGCATTACCACGCCAAAACCGCGATCCTGAACAATCTTGAATACGACCATGCCGATATTTTTCCGGATGTGACAGCAATTGAGACACAGTTCCACCATTTAGTACGCACCGTACCCGGCGTTGGTCGCTTGATTGTGAATGGTCAGGATGCGTCGCTTGCCCGCGTCGTTGCGCGCGGATGTTGGAGTGAGAAAGAATTCTTTGGTGCCGAACAGGCATGGCGTCTTGTTTTAGGCGAAGGGGAAGACTTTGATGTTTATTTCAACGATGAATTACAAGGCACCGTTCGCTGGCAATTAAATGGTGAACACAACCGTCAGAACGCGCTGGCAGCGATTGCTGCGGCACGTCATGTTGGCGTGACCCCCGCGATGGCGATTGCCGCCTTAGCCGAGTTTGTGAATGTTAAACGCCGCATGGAGGTGCGCGGCGTAGAGAATGGTGTGACCGTCATTGATGATTTTGCACATCATCCGACTGCCATTACGACGACCGTGGCAGGGTTGCGTCGCAAAGTGGGGTCCGCACGGATTCTTGCTGTGCTGGAGCCGCGTTCCAATACAATGAAGCTCGGGACGATGAAGCAGGCACTCGCGGCAAGCCTCAGCGAAGCGGATGTGGTCTTTGGTTTTGGTGCACTCACCGGAAAAGACGCCCTCGGTTGGGATCTCGCGGAAGCGTTGTCTCCGTTAGGATCGAAGGCCCATAGTTTTCATGAAATACCGACGTTGGTGGCGGCAATTGTTGCCGCTGCACAGCCGGGTGATTATGTATTGGTCATGAGTAACGGTGGTTTTGGCGGTGTACATCAGCAGTTATTGACCGCGTTGAATGCCGCTCATCGCGCTAAGGCGAGCGCTGTATGATTTTATATTTGCACGGCTTTCGCTCGTCGCCGCATTCGTTTAAAGCGAAGGCAATGCAAGACTACATGGCGCGTTGCGGTCGAAGTGCCGAGTTTTTTTGTCCCGCATTGTCTCCTTCGCCAGCGATCGCTATTGCGCAAGCAGAAGTCATATTGGCCGGAGTTGACCCAGCAGAGGTAACGGTGGTCGGCTCTTCGTTGGGAGGCTTTTACGCGACGTGGTTGGCAGAAAAATATGGCTGCAAGGCATTCTTGGTCAATCCAGCAGTCAAGCCACCACGTGAGTTGGAAAGTTACGTTGGCGTCACGACGTATTACCACAGCGATGAGGTATTTGAATTTAAAGTGGAATATGTCGACGAGCTTCGTGCGCTGGCTATACCTGCTATTACGCAACCTGAGCGCTACTTTTTATTGGCGGCGACTGGGGATGAAGTATTGGATTGGCGTGAAATGGTTGCCTTCTATCAAGGTGCGCAGCAGCACATTATCGAAGGAAGCGATCATGGTCTTGCTGAGTTTGCTGAGATGTTTGATGTTGTGATGGCGTTTTGCGATGCGGGCGTGCATGATGCGTGATCCGTATGTGCTCTCTAAGCTGAGTCCGCCACGCCGCCTTACGGTGGCCAATTGGGTCGACCACGTCAACACGGTCGATAGCGACCGAGTGATGCAGGACTGGCTGTGCAATCGAGACTCACTGACCGCCAGATTGGTGGCACGGTGCGATCAATTTCGTGTGCATCGGTTATCGCAACATCAGGCGCAATGCTTACACGATGAATATGCAGCGATCGGGTTGGCGCGACCTACCAAAGTGCACCAGCGCGAGGTGTTGCTGAAATGCGATGGTGTGCCAATGATTTATGGGCATACTGTCGTGCCACTGAGTGCAACTGCGAATCAATGGCCGCTATTTCATGCACTCGGAGAGCGGTCACTGGGAAGTACCTTATTTAACGACCCATTGGTGGAACGGGGTGTGCTGTTTTATGCGCGTTTGCATACATGCCATCCATTGATGCAAAGAATTAAACGGGCGGTGCCAGAGATCAATGTGACGAGTTTGCCTGCAAGGCGATCCTTATTCTGGCGAAAAGGCGCTTGTTTATTGGTGACAGAAGTATTCTTGCCTGGCGTCACGCGTTTAACACTGACGCCAAGAAAAAAGTAGGGCAGGTCCTCAGCAAGCTGAGACATAACAGACATATCAAGGTGGGGAGGCTCAAGGGCTCCCTGAAATACAGCAAGTTGTCGATGAGCCATGGTAGACACAGCACACATCGATGTTTATAAAGAAGTATTGAATGAATTTATTTTTTGAAGAGTCCGGTGATTTCAAGGCAGGCAGCGTGTTGTCGCAGGCAGGTGAAGCCTATCAAGTTGAATTAGCCAGTGGCAAGCGTACGAAGGTCAAAGCAAAAGACGTGCTGCTGCAATTCACATCGCCCGATCCCGTGACCCTGATCGAGCAAGCGAAAGCTGCCGCTGCTGACATTGATCTGGAGTTCTTGTGGGAAGTAGCCGGTCAAGACGAGTTTGGTTTTGCTGAATTAGGCGCCGAATATTTTGGTCACGCACCGCAAGCGACTGAAGCGGCAGGATTGATTTTTGCGTTGCACACGGCGCCCGTTTATTTTTATAAAAAAGGTCGTGGCCGATACAAAGCCGCTCCGGAGGCTTCTCTAAAGGCAGCACTTGCAGGCATTGAAAAGAAGAAGCAGCAATTGCTGATTCAAGCAGGCTATGTCGAAGAATTGAAGCAGCAACGCCTTCCAGACGCCATGAAGTCGCTGGCGTTACAGCTCTTATTCAAACCCGATAAAAATAGCATTGAATACAAAGCCCTTGCAGAAGCATGTGATGCTTTACAAACGTCTGCACAGCGACTCATGCTGGCCGTCGGTGGTATTCCGAGTCCGAAAGAGCTGCATTTAGCCAAATTCCATTTTGAAAATTTCCCGAAAGGGGTTGGTTTTCCCTCGATTGAGGTACCCGCACTACCGACGGATTTGCCCGTGGCGGACGTGCAGGCGTTTTCGATCGATGACGTCACCACAACCGAGATTGACGATGCGTTCTCTGTCGTTGAATTAGAAAATGGTCAGATACGCGTTGGTATTCATATCGCAGCACCAGCATTGGGTATTGCGCGAGGCGATGCGATCGATCACATCGCGCGTGCGCGGATGTCCACCGTCTATATGCCCGGCGATAAAATCACGATGTTGCCTGATGAGTTGGTGAATACCTACACCTTGGGCGCAGGGCAAACGCGTCCGGCGGTATCGTTATACGCCACGATCAATACAGAAGACTGGACGGTCGTCGCTACCGAGACCAAGGTCGAAGCAGTCCCGATGGTATCGAATTTACGCCACAATGATTTAGATGCCTTGGTCACAGAAGAAAATCTGGCGAACGGTACGGGTGATTATCCCCACAAAGCCGAGATTGCCCACATCTGGAAATGGGCGTTGGAGTTAGAAAAAGGCCGTATGGCGAAGCGCGAAAGTTTTGGTATGAAGCCAGAACAAACTAATCGCGTTGATTTTAATTTTTATGTTGAAGACGACGTGGTTCGTATCGTTCGTCGTAAGCGTGGCGCACCGCTGGATAAAATGGTGGCAGAGCTGATGATTTTTGCCAATAGTACCTGGGGCAAATTGATGGCAGACCATGGTATTCCGGGGATTTACCGTGCGCAAGGTGTGGCGGGTGGCCGTGGTCAAGGCGGCTGGGCGGGACGTATGCAAGTACGGATGCTGACCCACGCGGCACCGCATCAGGGGCTAGGTGTTGATCAATACGCATGGAGCACGTCGCCACTGCGTCGGTACACAGATTTGGTTAATCAATGGCAGATCATCGCTTGTGTTCAACACGGCATCACAGCGCCGTTCGTCGCCACCTTTAAACCCAAAGATGCGGATTTATTTGCGATCGTTTCTGGCTTTGACGCAGCGTATTCCGCTTATGCTGATTTCCAAACAACGATGGAACGTTACTGGTGTTTGCGGTGGTTACAGCAAGAAGAGGCGCGTCAGGTGGACGCTGTTGTCTTAAAAGATGAAATCTTGCGTTTGGTCGATATTCCGCTGGTGATTCGTTTGCCAGGCATGCCACAAACCGCCCGCGGTGCGCAGGTGAAACTCGACATCCTGCGTTGGGATGAGGTTGATTTGACTGTCGAGGCACGGATTCTCGAAGTGTTGAATACAGTGACAGAGCTCGAGGAAGAGGATGAAGAGGAGTTGATCGAGGGCGGTGACGATGTTGTTGCTGACAACGACGCCGCGGAGGGAGAATCCGATGTCGGTGCCGCGTCTGGTGAGTCGTCAGGTGACGTCGATACCACGATCAGCAGCGATACTGGCGGTGTTTTGCTGGACGAAACAGGGACAACACAAGAAAATAGCCCATCCTAGAACAGACGCAACATCGTCATTAACCCACAGGCCATCAGTTCTGCTTTTGTCAGGCTGGTACCAAGTCAGCATATGAGACGGAAAATACGCCATTGAAATCTATTTTCGATAATTTGATACTGACCATTGCCATCACCATTTCGGTGATGGTGCATGCGGCATTGTTGCTGGTACATTTTGTTGCGCCTGACACCAATGAAACAAAGGCTGCTGATCCTGGCCTTGAAGTCATTTTGGTGAATGCAAAGCACGATAAAAAACCGTTGAAAGCAGAGGCGCTCGCGCAGGCGGATCTTGATGGTGGTGGCGCTAGCGATAGCGGGCGGAGCAAATCGCCCTTACCTGACATGCAAAAAAGCGAGGATGGTGACAATATCCGCGAAGCGACTAAACGCATCGAAGCATTAGAGCAGCAGCAAAAAGAGTTATTAGATCAGGCAAAGCGTCAGGAAAATTTTCGGTTACCGCAACAAGAGAAACGTCGCCTCGATGATAGCCGTGCCCCGACGAAGGGAACGGATGATCTAGATACCACCAAGGCTCTGGCTCGGATGGCAGCGGAAATTGCACAGACCATTGAAGACCAAAACAAACGACCACGTAAAACATTCATTACGCCAAGTACCCAAAAGGTCGGCTATGCGATGTATTACAAGGAAATGCAGAAAAAAATCGAAGATTTTGGAACGGTGCATTTTCCGCAAAAAGAAGGCAAAAAATTATATGGTGAGCTGATTGTGTACATCCCGATTTTTCAGGATGGTACGATTTATGAAAAAGACGGCGGTCCACGTATTGAAAAATCGTCCGGCAGCAAAGCCCTCGATAAAGCTGCATTACGGATCATCCGACATGCAGCCCCCTTTGGAAAATTTCCACAGAATATGCGTTCGACGGACAAAGATGATTTATGGGTGGTCATCACTCGTTTTAAATTTACCCGCGATGAACAATTAGAGACTGAATTGCGCGGAGGTAAAAATTGACGACCGAGTCCTTGAACATGCAGGATCCGTATGTGGTCATCGGTAACCCGATCGTACACAGTAAATCACCTTCGATTCATACTGCATTCGCAAAGCAAACGGGACAGCATTTACGTTACGAGCGTTTGCTAGCGCCGCTGGATGGCTTCGTGCAGACCGTGGATGCGTTCCGACAGTCCGGTGGCAAGGGTGCCAACGTGACGGTCCCTTTCAAACTAGACGCCTTCGCTTTGGCGACGCAAGCAGGGAATCGTTTATCGGAACGTGCCGCCGCTGCGGGGGCCGTGAATACCCTCAAGTTTGAAGCAGATCATGTCTTTGGTGATAACACCGATGGTTTGGGACTGGTCGCTGATATCATCCACAATGCGGGTGTGACGCTACGCGGAAAACGGGTTTTGCTTCTCGGCGCAGGTGGTGCCGCGCGAGGTGCGATGTTGCCCTTGCTTGAACAAGAGCCTGCTAGTCTGTGGATTGCAAACCGGACACTGTCTAAAGCCCAAGAACTACAACAAATCGCCCAACAATTTTCGCCACACAGCGTGGTTAAAGTCGCGACGTTTACAGCGTTGTCGGGGCCGTTTGATGTGATCATCAATGCGACGTCGGCCAGTCTGCATGATGATGTGCCACCTTTGCCAACAGGGATCATGACCTCGTCAACAATGGCGTATGACATGATGTACGCGGCAACGCCGACCGCCTTTTTGCGCTTGGCGCAGGCCTCTGGTGCAACGTGTCGTGACGGCTTAGGTATGCTCGTAGAGCAAGCGGCAGAAGCCTTCTATCTGTGGCGGGGCGTTCGCCCAGACACCGAAGAGGTATTACGGTCGTTGCGCGAAGAATTACAAGCCGTATCGCTTCTCTGAGATCATTGGGAAATATGAAAATCTTTCGTCGTTTATTGTTTTGGTTGGTCGGCGTTCCGCTGATGCTGATTGTGTTGTTGCAGGTGTACTTTTTTGTACAGATTGCTTGGTGGATTAATTTCAATCCTTCATCGACTAGCTTTATGCGCCATCAACTAAGCGTCTTACAAGAAAAAGACCCGAACGCCAAGTTGCAGCATCAATGGGTCCCGTACAACCGAATTTCCAATAATCTAAAGCGGGCAGTCATTGCCTCAGAAGATGACAGTTTTGTTGACCACGAAGGTGTCGATTGGGAAGCACTTCAAAAAGCCTACGAAAAGAATCAAAAAAAAGGAAAAGTGGTTTCCGGCGGTTCTACGATCACGCAGCAGTTAGCGAAAAACTTATTTTTATCTGGTGAACGCAGCTATCTGCGTAAAGGCCAGGAACTGATCATTACCTATATGCTCGAATTTTGTATGAGCAAAGAGCGTATCTTGGAGATTTACCTCAATTCTGTTGAGTGGGGCGTCGGCGTTTTTGGTGCCGAAGCAGCGGCCCACCACTACTATGGTATCAATGCCGCATCGCTTGGACCCGCGCAGGCGGCGCGTTTGGCGGTGATGCTGCCGAAGCCACGCTACTTTGATAAAAACCAAGGATCAAGTTATCTACAGCGTCGGACAGAGCTCATTTTAAAACGGATGAATAGCGCAGAATTACCATGAATATCAAACGACAACGCGGTATTAATCTCGTCTGGGTATCGATTCTTTCAATGTGTGTCGCGGCGGCGGGGATGGCGACGTTATATACCATCCGCTACGGTCATTTACCCTTTCAGGAAACGCTGTCGCGGTGGCAGAGTTCAGGTAAAGTCATTGGTAATGAATTGAAAAAAGCGACGAACATGGGTGATCTCCATGCGCCGGGTCTCGCGAATGAGGAAGGGCCGCCGCCTGTTACAGTACAGACAGGCGTTCGTCGCTGCTTGATCGATGGGAAAACAGTGATTTCGAATACCGAATGCACTGATCAGAATCCGACAACTAAACTCATGAAGCTCCATGATACACAGGGCTTCGTTCATCCGAAACCAGCGCAAGCAGAGGAGTCTGGCTCTAGCGACCCGGATACCGACGTGCGTCGTAAAATGATCGATAAAATCATCGACAAAAGCGGTCATTAGGCCTGCAACGGTCACACTAACAGTCGTACTCATGGTCGCATGAACGACTGATCAATCATTGCCTACAATGATTACTGAAAGAGGATAAAGCAATGCCAGCAACTGCCTTGAGCCATTACAATTTACGCTCTGATCGACGCCAAATGGAGGTCTTAAAGGACTTCTACTGTCAGTTTGTAGGCTTGCGCGTTGGTCCACGTCCAGCATTTGATAGCGTTGGTTATTGGCTCTATGCGGGATCAGAAGCGGTGTTGCATTTATCTGAAGTCAAGGGTGGGGAGCAGCGGCAGCATGCCCTTAGGACGAGTTTCGATCATGTGGCCTTTCAATGTATCGACCATGATGCCATGTTGCAGCAACTGCAGGCGGCGGCGATACCCTATCGTTTGGCAGGCGTCCCAGCCTCTGAGGCATTACCAGCCCAGCGGCAAATTTTCTTTTTCGATCCGCTTGGTAACGGCATCGAACTCAATTTTTCTTGATCAAGCGCGCGTTATTCGAATTTTAGCGCGTTTGCGGCTTCCACCTGATAGGCGCGGCTTTTTCTGATACGGGCCAAGGTCTCCCAAATCGTATTGACCTGCGCTTGATGCGCGAGATAATAGTTCGTATTGAATAATAAAAATTGCTCCGCAACCATGATCGGCTCATCATCTCGGATGATCGTGTTTTTGAGGGACGGGGCAGTACTGATGATTCTTTTGGCCTCTGAGCTTTCGAGCACGATGAAATCAAGTTCACCTGATCGAAACGCATTGACGAGATCATCACTAGCAGGAAGATAGGTGATGGGATAGCCGTGTTTTTCGAGTTCTCTGCCTACGCTGTATCCTAACTGAATGCCAATATGCTGCTGCTCTAAGTTCATCAGTTGCTGATCGTGCCAGCGAACCTCGCTACCAACGCGTTTATAAAGATAAAAACTGGCGTTAAATAGCCGGAGATCTTTGTTCAGACGACCTTGTGCCGTTGTTGGATAACTCCCCCAACTGGCACGTTCTTTTAAATAACTCGCCCCAATTGCTGCTTGTATTCTTCCTTCTTTCACTTCATTCAGACACCGTTTCCAAGGCAGTCGCACCAACTCAAATGTCTGATGGAGTTCTTTTTCTGCCTTACGAATGGCAGAAATTACTAGCCCTTGGTTCGTGCCGATGACCCATGGCGACATCGAATGATCGACATAGCAAAATTTTAAAGGGGGATCTTCCGCATGCGCCAGAAATGAGACCAAGGAGAACAGTAAAAAAATACACAGTCGTACCATGGACGTTGCCTCCGCAATGAGCAGCACTAATGACAGAAAGAGTTGGTATAAGGAATTGCTAATGATGTAATGACTATCGAGTATATGCTGATATTTGAAAATAATTCAGCGCGATCACGATTTTATGCTGAGATGGGAAAATACGTCTGAGGCAATGATTGTCGATGGGCAACTTGTGACGGGAGGGGGCGCTATACGCGTAAGAATTCTTCCCGATTCCCTAACCAACGTTCTAAGTGTGCCGCAACGGTCACAGGATCGTTTTTCAATAAATCGTCAGCCAGATTGCGCGCCTTCTCGACAAGCCATTGGTCTGTTTCTAAATTCGCGAAGCGCAACATGGCCTCGCCTGACTGCCGTGCACCAAGAAATTCACCTGGGCCGCGGAGTTCGAGATCTTTACGGGCGATTTCAAAGCCGTCGTTACTTTCACGCATGGTCGCCAAGCGTTGTTTAGCGGTACCCCCGAGCGGTCCTTGGTACAACAATAGACATACGCTCGCGGCAGCACCGCGACCAACCCGTCCACGCAACTGGTGCAACTGTGATAGTCCGAAACGTTCAGCGTGTTCGATCACCATCAGGCTAGCATTGGGAACATCAACCCCAACTTCAATGACGGTCGTCGCCACCAATACCTGACTGCGCTGGTGAATAAAATCGTCCATCACTTGCTGCTTTTCAGCAGGCTTTAAACGACCATGGACCAGCCCAACCTGGATCCCTGGCAGCGCTTCCGCTAACATAGCGTGGGTGTCCGTGGCGGTTTGTAATTGGAGGGTTTCTGATTCTTCGATGAGTGGGCAAACCCAGTACACCTGTTTGCCTTCTTGTGCGGCGGCATGGACACGGGCAATCACCTCGTCGCGACGATTTTGATCGATGACGCGGGTAACGATAGGCGTACGACCGGGTGGTAATTCGTCGATGACGGAGACTTCCAAGTCGGCAAAATAGGTCATTGCCAGGGTACGAGGAATCGGTGTTGCTGACATCATTAATTGATGCGGTACTTTGCCTTGTTCGGCTTTATTAGCGAGGTTAAGCCGTTGGCCGACACCGAAACGGTGCTGCTCATCGACGATGACTAAGCCCAGTTTTTTGAAATGCACTGTATCTTGGATCAATGCGTGGGTGCCGATCACTAACTGTGCTTCGCCTGAAGTAATCAAGGCATTGGCGGCCTCTTTTTCTTTTTTCTTAAGGCTACCAGTGAGCCACGCTGTCTTGACGCCGAGCGGCTCAAGCCATGCGGCGATTTTGCGAAAATGTTGTTCCGCTAAAATCTCAGTCGGTGCCATCAGCGCTGCTTGAAAGCCATTGTCAATCGCTTGGGCAGCAGCCAAGGCCGCGACGATTGTTTTTCCACTTCCTACGTCGCCTTGCAGTAAGCGTTGCATCGGATAGCTAGCGCGCAAGTCGTGACGAATTTCGGCCAGCACTTTTTCTTGGGCACCTGTCAGCGAAAATGGCAGTGTGAGCAGAAACGCATTGCTGAGCTCTCCAACGAGGGGCAATGCGCTCGCGCCTTTGCTGCGGCGCGTCTGTTGTGCGCGTTTGAGGGAGAGTTGTTGTGCTAATAACTCATCGAATTTGACTCGTTGCCACGCTGGATGCTCATGTTCAATCAGACTGTACTGATCAATATCTGGTGGTGGATTGTGGAGGATACGAACGCTTTCCTCGATACCGGGTAACCCTAATGCGGCAAGCCGCGCAGGGGAGAGCGTATCGCGCCAGTGCATGCGGCTCAGCGCATTAGCGATGGCTTTCCGTAATAGGGCTTGCGGTACGCCTTCTCCTGATGGGTAGACAGGGGTCAATGCTACCGGCAGCGGTGCACCTTCATTGACGATCTTATACCCAGGGTGGACCATTTCAGGACCAAAAAAACCGTGTTTTAATTCGCCACGTGCCCGTACACGAATGCCGGTCGCGAGCTGTTTGAGCTGGCTGCCATAAAAATTCAGAAACCGGAGCACGATCTGACCCGTATCGTCGCTCAGGGTAACGACTAATTGTCGTCTGGGCCGGTACTGCACGTCGGCCTCGGTAATCACGCCCTCAACTTGTACCGAGCTGCCACCACGAAGGGCCGCTTCTCGCATACTTGTAATGCTGGTTTCATCCTCATAGCGCATCGGTAAATGCAAGGCAAAGTCCATGTCCTTGCGCAATCCAA
The DNA here is from genome assembly GCF_049340215.1 of Undibacterium sp. MH2W. Lineage (NCBI taxonomy): Bacteria > Pseudomonadati > Pseudomonadota > Betaproteobacteria > Burkholderiales > Oxalobacteraceae > Undibacterium > Undibacterium sp. MH2W. The sequence continues at coordinate 45,535 of NZ_JBMPPA010000006.1, forward strand.
GTTTGGCGAGTTTGTCGCTCGCTTTGACGGCATTGCTGGTAGCAGGCTTTTTACTGGTTTTCTTCGCGGCAGCCCGTCCATTGCTTTTAGCGTCGTCAGAGATGACGGCGATTTCTGATGGTTCGGCGGTTGGATTTGGGGCTTGCGCTGCCATGGGTGTAAAATGGTAGGTTTTGCTGTTGGCGTAGTTGAGAAAAATAGTGCCATTTGATTAAAAACAGAGGCCTTATTCTCAAAAGAATAGCATGTCGCAAACTATTCTACTGATTTTTTATACAGTGCGCAGCATTTTGTTTTCACTCTTTTGGTTTTCCGAGCATGAAATATACCCTTAGTGACTTTGATTTTGATTTGCCCGAGTCGTTGATCGCGCAAATTCCATTGCCGGATCGGACTGCATCGCGCTTATTGCACGTCGACGGTGACCATTTGGTGGATCGCCGGTTTTCTGATGTCCTTGACCAGTTGAATGCAGGGGATGTACTGGTATTTAATGATACCCGGGTTCTCAAGGCACGTTTTTTTGGTGTGAAAGAAACGGGCGGCAAAGTACAGTTGCTGGTCGAGCGTGTTTTGTCGAATACGGATGACAACCGCAGTGTATTGGTGCAGATGCGCGCATCGAAATCACCCTTGCCAGGCAGTAAAATTCGTTTAGCGGATGCCTTTGACGTCGTTGTTGGTGAGCGACAAGGAGAGTTTTTCACCTTATTCTTCCCCGCTGACATCTTTTCGCTTCTGGAGCAATACGGACGCCTGCCATTGCCTCCGTACATTGAGCATGATGCCGATGACTTTGATGAGCAACGATATCAAACCGTCTACAACCGCGTTCCGGGCGCTGTTGCAGCACCCACTGCTGGTCTGCACTTTGATCAAGACTTGCTGCAGCGTTGCCAAGCCAAGGGTGTGCACCTTGCCTATGTCACCTTGCACGTGGGTGCGGGAACGTTTCAGCCGGTGCGTGTCGAAGATTTGAAAGAACACGTCATGCATAGTGAGTGGTACACCGTGCCGACCGAAACCGTCGAGGTCATTCGTGCTGCCAAGGCGTCTGGGGGCAAGGTTGTTGCTGTTGGAACGACGAGTATGCGTGCATTGGAGTCGGCTTCTCAAACGGGCCAATTAGAGGCGGGCAGTGATGATACGCAGTTGTTCATTACGCCGGGGTATGTATTCAAAACGGTGGATCGCTTAATCACGAATTTCCACTTACCAAAATCAACATTGATGATGCTGGTATCGGCCTTTGCAGGGTACGATAGCATCAAGGCAGCGTATGCTCACGCTATCGCCCAGCAGTATCGCTTCTTTAGTTATGGCGATGCGATGCTACTGACTAACACCTCTGGCACGACAGAGAAATAATAAGACACATTTAGCGTGTCCTCGACGAAGGGCACAAGGAAAGATTATGCTGGAATTTACGCTCATCAAAAAAGACAAGACCACGGCAGCCCGTCGCGGTCGTGTGAAGGTTAACCACGGTGAAATCGAAACACCGATTTTTATGCCTGTTGGTACGTATGGCTCGGTCAAGGCCATGTCGCCGCTGGAATTGAAAGAGATTGATGCGCATATCATTCTGGGTAACACCTTCCATTTGTGGCTGCGTCCTGGACTCAGTGTGCTCAATAAGTTTGGTGGTTTGCATGATTTCATGGGCTGGGATAAGCCCATTCTGACCGATTCCGGCGGTTTTCAGGTGTTTTCTCTTGGCGCGATGCGCAAGATCACCGAAGAGGGCGTTAAGTTTTCTTCGCCGATTAGTGGCGAACGCCTGTTTCTGTCGCCTGAAATATCGATGCAGATTCAACGTGCATTAAATTCCGACATCGTCATGCAGTTTGACGAATGCACGCCATACGAAATCGATGGTCGACCTGCCACGACTGAAGAAGCAGGTAAATCGATGCGTATGTCATTGCGTTGGGCGAAGCGTTCGATTGATGAATTTAATGCCAACGAAAATCCGAATGCGTTGTTTGGGATTGTTCAAGGCGGCATGTTTGAGCATCTGCGCGATGAATCCTTGGCAGGCTTGAATGAATTAGGCTTCCACGGTATTGCGATCGGTGGTCTCTCTGTCGGTGAGCCAAAAGAAGACATGATGCGTATTCTCGCGCATACCGGACCAAAACTCCCTGAAAACAAGCCGCACTATTTGATGGGTGTCGGTACGCCAGAAGACTTGGTTGCAGGCGTGGCCAATGGTATCGATATGTTTGACTGCGTGATGCCGACGCGTAATGCGCGCAATGGATGGATCTTCACCCGCTTTGGTGACGTCAAAATTAAAAATGCACGGTATAAAGAAGACAAAGAGCCATTAGATGCGACTTGCGACTGCTATACCTGCAAGAATTTCTCTCGTGCTTACTTGCATCATTTGCATCGTACCGGTGAAATTCTTGGCGCACGTCTCAATACCATTCATAACCTGCATTACTACTTGGATTTAATGAAAAACATCCGTAAAGCATTGGATGACGAACGGTTCCCTGAATTTGTGCAGCAGTTCCATGCAGACCGTGCGCGTGGTGTGTAAAACGGGTCAGAAGTGATCTCCTGTCTGTAATGGTTGTTAAATTGATAAAATTTGATGATCAGAAACGACGGTCATGATGCGGCTTTTTTCGTCTTAACACTGGAAAAAGCAGTATTTTTGCCTGCCAATGCTAGAATGTGGCGCTTTGCTAATTGAAAATGTCCTAAATGTCACGACATAAGGATAATTGCAACAAAAAGTGGTCTGAAGTGTTCTGCCACTGATTCTTATAACGAATGGAGTCTTAACGTGTTTATTTCTAACGCTTATGCGCAGTCCGCTGGTGCTGCAAGTGTTCTTGGTGGCGATGGTGGATTGATGAGCTTTTTGCCGTTGGTGTTGATGTTTGTGGTGCTGTACTTCTTGATGTTGCGCCCACAAATGAAGCGTCAGAAAGAGCAAAAAGCAATGATGGACGCTTTGGCAAAAAATGACGAAGTGATCACCTCGGGCGGTATTTTAGGCAAAGTGGTCAAAGTGACCGACGCTTATGTGACCATCGAAGTTGCGACTGGCACAGAAATCGTAGTACAAAAAATTGCTATCACAATGTTGTTGCCGAAGGGCACCATTAAAGCGATTTAATTAGTAAACACCGGCAACGCAGTCCATTTCACCTTGGACTGCGTTGTGCTTTTTAGCTTCCATTTCTATTTTTATTATGAATCGCTACCCACTCTGGAAGTATCTGTTGATTTTGATCGCGCTTATTTTTGGCGGTTTATATACGGCACCGAATTTTTTTGGCGAATCGCCAGCCGTACAAGTCAGTAGCGCGAAGTCGACAGTCAAAATTGATAGCAGCTTGTCTGATCGCGTTGAGCAGGCATTGCAACAAGCTGGCCTGAAAGACAATGGTATTTTTTACGATTTTAATGGCTTACAAGGAACCGTTAGTGCCCGCTTTGCCGACACGGATACGCAATTCAAAGCCAAAGATGTGATCGAAAAAGCCCTCAATACCGATCCATCAGATCCAACCTATACTGTTGCGTTCAACCTGTTGTCGAATACGCCAAAGTGGATGCAACGTTTGAATGCCTTGCCGATGTACCTGGGTCTGGATTTGCGCGGTGGTGTGCATTTTCTGATGCAGGTCGATACCAAGGCCGTCTTAAGCAAACGCGTACTCGGTTTGCAATCGAGCGTTCGTGCGACGTTGCGCGATAAAGAAATTCACCACGCCGGTATTAATCGCGACGGTGACATGATTTCGATTAAATTCCGTGATGCAGAAACACGTGCTGCTGCAAAAGCGCTGTTAGTGTCGCAGTTGACGGATGTGAATTTTGTCGATGTTGCTGGAAGCGATGCGACCGAGTTTAATCTGCAAGCAAGTCTGAAACCAGAAGCCCTGAAGGCCGTGGTTACCGAAGGCGTGAAACAAAATATCAGCGCGCTCTCTAAGCGTGTGAATGAATTGGGCGTAGCTGAACCGATTATTCAACAGCAAGGCCCTGATCGTATCGTTGTGCAATTGCCGGGTGTACAAGACGTTCCTCGTGCAAAAGAAATTATCGGTCGTACGGCGACACTGGAAGTTCGTTTGCTTGATGATAGTGTTATCGGTCCTGTTGACACCAATACGCCTGTACCGTTTGGTTCTGAATTGTTTAAATCGAACCGTGGTGAATGGTTGATTTTGAATAAAGATCCTGTCGTCACGGGTGATTACATTACCAGCGCTTCTGCGAGTTTTGATCAGCGTCAGCAAGCCGCCGTGTCTGTGGATCTGAACGGCGACGGAGGTCGCAAAATGCGTGATGCAACGCGTAGCCGTATCGGTAAGCGTATGGCCATCGTGTTATTTGAAAAAAGCAAGGGCGAAGTATTGATTGCTCCGACGATTAACGATGAACTCGGTTCCCGCTTCCAGATTACAGGGATGGGTACCGCTGCCGCCGCGAGCGATCTGGCGCTGTTGTTACGTGCAGGTTCGTTGGCAGCACCAATGGAAATCATCGAAGAACGTACAATCGGACCACAGTTAGGTGTTGAGAACATCAAGCAAGGTCGTAATTCAACCTTGTACGGTTTTGCTGCCATCTCTGTCTTTATGGTTGTGTATTACATGTTGTTCGGTGCGTTTAGTGTGTTAGCGCTGTCCGTCAACTTGTTGTTGCTGGTCGCGACCTTATCGTTGCTGCAGGCCACATTGACCTTGCCTGGTATCGCCGCAATTGCGCTGGCGCTGGGTATGGCGATTGACGCCAACGTGCTGATTAACGAGCGGATTCGTGAAGAGCTGCGTGGCGGTAAATCACCACAAAAAGCAATCGAAGAAGGCTTTGGACATGCGTGGGCCACTATTTTGGATTCGAACGTAACGACCTTCATCGTTGGTCTGGCGCTGTTGATTTTTGGTTCTGGTCCGATCAAGGGCTTTGCGGTCGTGCATTGCCTCGGTATTCTGACTTCGATTTTCTCTTCCGTTTTTGTGTCGCGCGGTGTGGTTAATCTCTGGTATGGCCGTCAAAAGAAACTGACTTCGTTATCCATTGGTCAGATCTGGAAACCAAGCAGTGACAGCACTGACGTTGCTCAATAATCGTAAGACTAGATAAGAATTCAGGGATTCATTATGGAATTATTCCGCATTAAAAAAGACATTCCGTTCATGCGCCATGCGCTGATCTTCAATGTCATTTCTGCTTTAACGTTTGTGGCTGCTGTTTTCTTCTTGTTCCACAAGGGACTGCACTTTTCTGTTGAGTTCACGGGCGGTACGGTGATGGAAGTCTCCTACACCAAAGCAGCAGACGTGGACATGGTTCGTAAGACCGTCGAGTCACTTGGGTATGCGGATGTGCCTGTGCAGACGTTTGGTAAAGCACAGGATGTGGTCATTCGTTTGCCATTGCCTAAACAAAACACATCAGCAGATGATCAAGCGAAGAAAGTGTTCACAGCATTGCAAGCGGTTGATCCTGACGTGAAGTTGCAGCGGACAGAACAAGTCGGTTCGCAAGTCGGTGATGAATTGGCACATGATGGTTTGATGGCGTTGTTGTTTGTGGTGATTGGTGTTGTGATTTACCTCGCGATCCGTTTTGAATGGAAATTCGCGGTAGCGGCGATTGTCGCTAACTTGCATGACGTGATCATCATTTTGGGTTTCTTTGCATTTTTTCAGTGGGAATTTAACTTGTCCGTTCTCGCTGCGGTGTTAGCGGTGCTGGGTTATTCGGTGAATGAATCGGTGGTTATTTTTGATCGTATTCGTGAAAACTTCCGCAAGCAACGTAAGATGACTGTGAAAGAAGTGATTGATAGTGCAATTACCAGCACCATCTCACGTACGATCATTACTCACGGTTGTACGCAGATGATGGTCTTGTCGATGTTGATCATTGGCGGACCTACCTTGCATTACTTTGCCGTTGCGCTGACGATTGGTATTTGCTTTGGTATTTATTCTTCAGTTTTTGTGGCTGCCGCGATTGCAATGTGGTTAGGCGTCAAGCGTGAAGATCTGATTAAGCCAGTCAAAGAAAAAGACGATACCGATGGCGCAGTAGTGTAATCGGTTCAGATCTTACTGACATTGCGTATTTTAGAAAAGCCAGCGATTGAACTGACCCCATTTAGTTGGACAGTTTAATTGCTGGCTTTTTTTATTTCTCATTCACAGCAATTTTTTTACTCCCGCTATCTCATTCATCTCATTCTTCTTTTGAGTGACGCCCTCTCTTTTTTCGTTATACCTCCTGCACCGCATCTCTCTACCGGTCGTTCTAATGCGGCACACGCTCTCTCGCTCATTTTTTGTCTAACCTGACACGCTTAGGTAACCTATTTATAGCGATAGACGTGCACTTGATAAAGATGAACAGTAGCGAAAACGATAAGCGAGATCGCTATTGGCATTAGAAAAAAGAGCGGTTGAAAATCACTGATCTAGTCGACGGTTTTTCGTCAAGCAAACGACCAATTCAAGAGCGGGGCATGGATGAAATTAAGTCTCATTATTTCGCAGCATCACAGCGTATATGCGGGAATGCTGGGGCTTCTCTTCGCACTATCACTGGGTTCAGCGATGGATGCGAATGGAGAAAATGTATCCAATCGTGAAAGCAAAAAAAATACAGAAATCAGTTCTCCTTTGGCGATCACTTTAAAACAATTTAAGGTCACTGTCGTCGGTGATAAAGAGCAACTGGAAGAGGTGAGTGTGATTAAACCCGGCGACATAATTGAGTATCAGGCGACATACCGCAACGGCGGATCGTCAGCGATTAGTGGTGTATTAGCAACGCTTCCCGTTCCAGAGGGCATGGAATATCTACCGGCGTCTCACCAACAATTGGCGCCAACTTTAGCGGCAACGGCGAATGGAAAGTATGGATCAATTCCACTGCGGAAAAAAACAAGTGATGCCAAGGGTATCGCACATATTGAAGATGTACCTGCTGCTGAGTATCGCAATTTACGTTGGATGTTAGGAAAGTTGGAGGCGGGGAAAGTGGTCATGATTTCATTGCGGGCAAAAGTTAATACGCATTAGCTGACTGCCCATCAATTGAAAAATACTTCAGGTTAAAACAATGACGATCAATGATTGTTGGGAGAAAACTGAAATGTCGGGCAATAACAAAAAAGATGATAACGATCTGACGTTGATGACTTCTGAAGCAGTCATGAAAGATCCTTGGAGCTACACATGATAGGCTATTTGATCTCTCGATTTTTGCGAAAAAAAATGCGCTTAGTTTGTATTGCGCAGCGCAGTTTACTTCTGACATTCCTCTGTGTTTTACCCGTTGCTCATGGTGCTGCCCCGCCTGCTAATACGAAAATTATTAATCAGGCGACTGCCACCTATTTTGACTCGGTCAATGTACAGCGCAGTGTCACGTCCAATGCCGTTGTGAGTAATGTGTCTCAGGTTGGCGCGATGACATTTAGTGCTGGAACAAGTCTGGGTGGAACAACGGGTAGTACCGTCTACGCCCCACACACGTTGGTCAACACAGGGAATGGAAGTGATACGTTTAACATCAGCGTCTCCGATAACAGAACTCTCGCTTCGTTTGCTGGTATTGCTATTTATGCGGATCCAAATGGAACCGGACTTCCAGCGGCAAATACAGCACCGTTATGTTCAAGCTTGACGACGGCATGTACCACGGCGATCAAGCAGACGATTGCTGCAGGTAGTGCATTTCGTTTTGTTGTTGCCTATAGTTTGCCGACCACGGCGACATCGGGTTCGTGGCCGTCTGATACTGCGGCGGTGGTGGCAACGGTGGATCCTTCGTCAACTGTGCTATCAAGCTATTCACCCAGCACACTCACAAGCACTGATACGGTCACGTTTTCAGGGGCAGCGTCTTTTGGCGTGAATACGGTGATTGGCCTTCCAAGCGTGAATGCACCGGGTAAGGTAGCGTGGCCTGTGAGCGCTCTGAATAGTGGTAATGCTTCCAGCGACCCGAGCTGCACCACCACCTACTCGACGACACTCAGCTCGACACCAAGCTGTACCTACACCGTCTTTACGATCAATTACAACAATAACGGTGCTTCCTCAGGCATTCTTTCTATCGTGGATGCGTTGCCGTCAGGCTTGAGCTATGTGACGGGATCGACTGTGTGGAGTAATAACCCTGGTGTGGCATTAAATGATGCAGGCACCGGGAATCCAACCGGGATCACCTTCAGCGCCACGACGAATGGACTGATGAATATTCAAATCGCCGACGTTGGCTCCAATGTGTCTGGTTCAGTCAGCTTTATCGCATTGGTCAATACTGCTGCCACTTTTGGTGGAACGAATGCCAATAATTTTGCGAGTTACAGTCCCTCGACGTGTACAGGGACGGCCACAAGCTGCGCGACGATAGCGACAAACACCGCCGTTTTTGTTGTGAAGCAAAAATTTGGTGTCGTTGTGGCTAACGTGAAATCACTTATTGCTGATACGGCGAATGGCGTCGCGGGAGCACCAAATAAGAGCGGTATTGATCTTGTATCACAGGCGTCTTCTGCACCTGGTAGTGTCGTTACGTTTACGCAGTTTGTCACTAACACAGGTAATGGCACAGATAATTTTTCCTTGTCATTAAGTGGCAGTACGTTCCCTGCAGGAACCGTATTCGGTCTGTATCAATCTGATGGACAAACACTGATTAATAGTTCCGTGAGCGGGTATCAATACACTACAGGACCGATTGCCCCCGGCACTGCCAATAGTTTTACTGTGATCGTCAAAGCGACAATCCCCACAAACGCTGTAGCAACAAGCACACCTTCCTTTGTCCTCTTAACCGCGACATCCACTGGGGCGGCTTCTGCGGGTGCGGCGGTTGTTCCGGATGCGGTGTGGGATCAGTTGCAGACGATTACAGGTGTCTTGCTCGATTTGAAAAATAGTGCGGCAGGTACCCCCTGTTCTTCATCGCCGACGACCTGTGATATTGGGCCAGGTCCAAGTACAGCGCCGACGGTTGTGCAGTCAACGCCCGCTGGAACAACGACGTCGTTTAGTTTATGGGTAACAAATAACGACACAATTACCAATAGCTACAATGTGAGTTACAGCAATACTTCGAGCTTCCCAGGCGCGCTACCATCTGGCTGGACAGTGACATTCATGGCGAGCGGCAGTTGTGATACTGGAACACCGTTATCCACTCCTTTGGTTGTTGCAGCGGGTGGGCAGGCGAGTCTTTTGGCTTGTGTGACACCACCACTGAACGCTGCAGTCGGCACGCAGAATATTTATTTCAGAGCGCAGGCAGTCTCGCCATCGTCGAGCGGAACGCTGCTTTCGGATTTTCTATTTGACGCCATCAACGTGACCGCGGTGAAAACTTTCACGCTCAATCTGAGTCCAACAACTAGTAATGGACAGGCGTCTTCTGGCGCCTCTTACGTGTACCCCCACACACTCACTAATACGGGATCGCAACCCTGTGGATCAACAGGTGGCTTTAACATCAGCGCGCAATTGCCCGCAGCGGACGTTGCCGCTGGGTGGTCAGCCTCTGTCTATGTGGATACCGATAATGTTGGCGTGATCAATAAAAACTCCGTATTGATCACCAGTAATGGACAACTTGGAGCGATCGCTCCTGGTAGCAATGTGCGCCTGCTTATTAAGGTATTCGTGCCAGGGGGAATCGCTCTCGGTGCAAGCGATACGCTGATCTTGACGATAACAGATAACACACCAGCACCTAATACCTGTCCCGCACAATCAGCCACTGACGTGACGACGGTTGTCTCTTCTTCCATCGCGATGATCAAGTATCAGGTACTCGATAGCACCTGTAGTGCAACAGCTGTTCCGATTCAGGGGAGCGCGGGTTTAGCACAAGTGAATGTTGTGCCAGGAGGTTGCATTAACTATCTGATTATCGTGACGAATCAAGGAGCCAGTAACGTGACGAATTTGACGATTAACGACACCGCGTCTGCTTACACGTCGATTGCTTCGATACAACCTGCAACACCTTGCTCTTTTTCTGGAAGTGGCAGCTTTACTTCAACCAAAACATCAACGTCGATGACTTGTGGTGGTACCAACACGCTTCCACCCGGTGGTACTGCGATGATGAATTTTTCGGTCAAGGTGGATAACTGACTTAAGAATCAGTTTTTGCTTTAAAACACATTGCGCCAACCAATGCTGAAGAAAATATGAAACGACAAATATTTCTTTCGCTAATCAATGATCGCGCTGGTTGGCGGCGTTGGATAGTGAGCATCGTGATGCTCACATTGTGTTGCTTTGCCTATGCTACACCGCCATTAGCGGGCACTGTTTTGCAGACAAGTGCTTTGGCAAATTATTATCCCTCTGACATAAATAGGGCGTTGCAAGCAGCAACATCCAACATCCTTGTGAGTACCGTTGCGAGTTTGGAGAGGTTCAATATCAGCCAAAATCAGCACGTTGTACGTGGACCCAATCTAACAAGTCAGTTGCCGCATTTGCTGGTCAATACGGGTAATGCTACGTCTACCTACGTATTTCATATTGGACCCACGACTGACACTTGTGTTCCAGATGTGACACTGTCTTCACTCAGCTTGTGGCTAGATCATAACAACAACGGCGTCGTTGAGCCCGGTGAAACAGAAATCAATCTTGGTCAATCACGTGCATTCCAGCTCGCACCGGGAGAGGGTGTTAATTTGATCGTGAAGAGCAAAACACCAGGGAACGTTATTCGAGGAAAAGCGTGCTATGCGTTAAACGTGACGGCAGAATCGAGCGGAGTGAGCGGCTCGGTGATGGATATTGTGGAATTAGGTAATAACGCTGCGATAACACTCAGCAATACCGTCGTCAAACAAGACCCCATTATTCTTCCAGGCATTAGCACGATGAGCTATCGTGTCCTTGCTTCTAATATCGGCATCGAGTCTGCGACCGGTATCATCTACACACCTAATAGCAGCCCTTTGCTCGTTGATGGTATGCCTAGTTCCTTGATCTTACTACGGGAAGTGGTACCAGCTGGAATGCAGTACGTGCTGGGAAGTTTAAGTGCCTCACATGCCAATACTATTCGCTTATTCCGCTTACCAGGTGATCCACCGATGAGCTATCGCACTGCTGGTGACGATGCAAGCGCCATTGAAGTCGCAGTCGGCTTTCCCACGATGCCAACCAACAGTGATTTGGCGATGACATTTGATATGAAGGTACTGAGCAATACCACAGGATCTGTATTGAGCATGGCTGTTGTTGATTATTATGACGGACAACAAAATCAAGAGCAAAGTTCCAATATTATCTCTTCGATTGTGAATAACGAGAAGATTGGTGCCGCGCTTGCCGCAAGCCCTACGGTTGCTTCTTTAAACGCCCAAGGTCAGCTTGATGGCGGCGCACTTGTCGCATTGTCATTGCGTATTAAAAATTACGGTACGGCGCCTCTTTACAACGTGTCTGTGACGGATGTTCTAGAAGGCGGTAATACGCAATTGGGTAGTTTTAATCCTTCGCTCACGCTAACCGCGGGACAATACACCATTGTGCCAGGGAGTACGAGCATAACCCAGGTGATCGGTAGTTTGACGAAGGCGCAATTTTCAGCTGATTTTACGGGGCAGGCAGCGCATTCTTCGATGCTCTCGCCGGGTGCAGTGCTTGATGTGAATGGTGAATTCACACTCAATTTTTCAGTGCGATTTAATTCATCAGATCGTCCTGGGGTGGCAACTCTATATAACAATGCCTCTGTACAGGCTGCGGCAACGCCCGATGGCAATCAGGTAGTCGTTGATCAATCGACGAATGGACGTGATCCTGATCCATCAGGAGCAGGCGCGCCGGAGAAAAGCAACACACCTACACCGATTAGCACCTTGCTACCACAAATGAGCCTACAACAAACCGCTGACGAGCCGGTGTTAAGTGGTATGCCAGGGGTCTATAACATTACGTATCATCTTACTGTCACCAACACCGGATCGGTACCTATACCGTTTGTACACATCGCGGATAATCTCGATTGTGCATTTCAAATGGATGCGGAAAATGGACCAGTCACGTCTTGGCGTCTTGTTTCCGCACCAGTCGCTTCAAATGGCATTCTTATTCCATCATCGCAATTTACAGGTCATGCCACTTGTGACAGAGCTGGACAAAATAATAGTGATCCAGTTGCCAGTTTTCCTGCATCCTTGTCTTTGAATATCGTCGATGGTATGCAACCACTACTGCCTGGGAAATCCGAAAACATTAGCTTCACAGTTCAAATCGTATTGAAGCCGATTGAGGTCGGTATGACGATTTTGCTCAACAACAAAGCGTGGGCGGTAGGGTTGAGTAGCAATAATATGGCTCTCTCGCCTGCACTATTTGTTGTTGCTACCAGTGCGAATTCATCAACCAGTGTGATGGCTTCACAGGGGATCGTCTATGACTCGCAAACGTTTGAGCCAGTGACAAAGGCAATAGTGACGCTTCAGCGTCTTAGTTGCAACGACGGGCCCGCAAAGCCCATTGTCCCGTCAGATTTATTTGGAACAAACGGATTCATTTTTAATGCTGACGGCACAGTTTCAATGATGTCTGAGGATAATGGTGCGTACGCTTTTTTTCTGGTGACGCCAGATCTTTGTCAATACAAAATCTCTGTCACGCCACCGCCCAATTCGGGTCTCGTGTGGCCATCCTCCATTATTCCACCACAAAAGGGCGCAGACCAGCAGTGTGGCAGTATCTCTGGCGTAGCACCGAGTATCAGCGATCAACAGCCTACACCTTACTATTTACAATTCGTCGCTGGGGCCACTGCAAATGGCGTCCCCGCATGTCAAGTCACCAATAATAATTTGCCGCTTGATCCAGCCGCTTCACCTGGTTCGATGGTGCTCGTTAAGCAGGCGAGCAAAACAACCGCAGAATTAGGGGATGCGCTGGATTACACATTAACACTGACCAATACTGGTGGGAGCGATCTCAGTGGCATTCATCTCCATGATTTTTTACCCCCAGGATTTCGGTATCAGACTGGTTCGTCTCGCTTGAACGGCGTCAAGATGGCTGACCCTGATTCGGCCGATCACGTAAGTCTCATTTATTCACTGTCATCGGCGACGTTGGCACCCAACGCGCATCTCACATTGACATATCGCGTTCGCATTGGTGTGGGTGCAGTAAGGCAAGGTGATGCCATTAATCGTGCACAAGCGTTTGCGGTCAGTGGATCGACAGCACTGCAGTCAAACACGGCAAAATCAGTGGTGCATGTCACCGGCGGTGTGTTCTCCGATGATGCATTTATTTTCGGAAAAGTCATGCTTCGATGCGAACAGGAAGGCAAGGCATCGCAAGCGATAGGCGTTCCTGGCGTGCGACTCTTCATTGAGGATGGTACGGGCGCGGTGACAGACAGTGAGGGTAAATGGAGTATTTACGGTATTCGTGCCATCACACATGCGTTAAAAATTGATCGCACTACTTTGCCTCCAGAAGCCATCTTGGAAGTGAATGATCATCGCCAGTCCGGCGCTCCTGACAGTCGCTTCGTTGATGTCAAAAATGGTGAATTAGATCAGGCAAATTTTTACATCAGTAACTGTGATCATCAGAAAGTGATTGACGAAGTGAACCGTCGACGCGCCGCTTTTCAGGGAAAGAAAAATGATCTGCCGGTGCTGACAGCATTAGATTTGAAGGCGAACACACCGTCGACGAATAACAACGTCAATGCGGGTCCAGCTTCGGGTGCGAGTGGCGGAGATAGCGTCAATAATCTGAGCAAAGTCACGGGCACTGATGTGCCGCTCATCTCACTTCCCAAAGCGCTACATGCGACGTCGACTCCTTCTTCTTTGGCTGCAAGTGCTGGTAGCACGACACATGCAGCAATTCATGATGGGAAAGTTCTGCCCTCAAGCATACAGAGTGAAAAAATAAATACTGCAGACCATACACCCGATAGCGCTCTACGATCAAACTCGGTGGTGAAAGAGATGGAGGCGGCGTTATTGACCTCATCGAACGAGCTTGATTTCATGGATATCAAGGATGGCGATATTTTGCCCAGCGATCAATTGAATCTGCGGGTGAAAGGGATGCTCGGTTCCCATTTTCTTCTCCAAGTCAATGGCAAGGATATTGATGGGAGTCGTGTGGGTAAGCGTTCTTCAATTGAAGATAAACATATTTTAGGGTGGGAATATATTGGTATCAACCTCATTCCTGGACCGAATGAACTCGTTATTCAAGCGCTGGATAATTTTGGTAATCACCATGGCCAGAAAAAAATCACTGTCATCGTTCCGGGCAACATTGCACAAATCAAGGTACAGGTGTCTGGGACAGCACTAGCTGACGGTAAAACACCCGTGAAAGTGAAGGTTGAAATAGTCGATAAGCAAGGCATTGTCGTGGCTGCAAGGACACCTGTTACGCTAGAGACCGATCTTGGTCGGTGGGTTGGCGTAGATCAGAATTCGCAATTAGCAGGGATGCAGACAATGATCGACGGTGGCAAGGCGGAGTTCGAACTGATCCCGCCAGACCAGCCGGGTGAGGGGCGCATTGCTATCGTCAGTGGTGAATTATCGGAACATACGAGTATTGTATTTTTGCCTGACCTGCGACCGCTCACAGGCATTGGCATCATCGAGGGCATTGTTCATTTGCGCCATGGTGCCGTATTGGGTTTACCAAGGGCAGGGGATCAGTTTGAAGAAGAATTGTCCAATTTTTCAAGAGGAACAGACAAAAACGCCGCTGCGAGGGCGGCATTCTTTCTCAAAGGTACTATCAAAGGAGAATATTTGCTAACGGCATCCTACGACTCTGATAAACAGGCGCAGGCCACTTTATTTCGCGATATTCGGCCAGATCAATACTATCCAGTGTATGGAGATTCCTCCACCAAGGTTTTTGATGCCCAAAGTACAGGACGCCTCTATCTTCGTCTCGATAAAAATCGCTCTTACTTATTGTATGGAGACTTTACCGCATCAACGAGCACCGAAGTGCGGCAGTTGAGTCAGGTGAATCGTACATTGACGGGTATTCGGGATGAATACAGAGATGGCAATGTGCGGGTGAATAGCTACCTAGCACGTGACAATTCTACGCAAGTAATTTTAGAAATTCCAGCGAATGGAACCTCTGGCCCTTATTTATTGACTGCGCCCGGTGACCTCGTCATTAACAGTGAAATAGTCCAATTAATTGTCCGTGATAAGAACCAGTCAGAGATTGTTTTGTCGACGAAAGCAATGACACGGATTAATGATTATTCGATTGATAGCATCTCAAAATCGATTTTATTCACACGACCGATTGCAACACTCGATAGTGATCTCAATCCACAATCCATCCGTATTACGTACCAGGTCAGTAATGGAGGTCCCACATTTTGGGTCGGAGGGGTCGATGGACAAATGAAGTGGAATGACCGTCTGCAGCTTGGATTCATTGGCGCTTACGATGGTAATCCGGTGGATAGTCGACGAATGGAGGCGATTACTGTACTCAGTAAGATTGATGACTTTACGTCCGCTTCAGGAGAAATCGTACGAACGGATACCAGTGCGTTACAGACGGGGTATGCAGAGAGAGTTGAGGTGAATCATGAAAGTCCAACGCTGCAATACCTCGTCCAATGGAAACATACTGGTACGCATTTTGATAATCCAGGTGCGGCGATCGCTGCGGGACAAACCCTATTCAATGAACACAGCACATCTATCCTGAGCGAAACCACGCGGTTTAGAACAGAAATGATGTATGCCAAGACTGAACAGAATAACGCGGAGCAGCGCAGTGTGAGTGCGAGTATTCAGACAAAAGTGCTGACCGCATCGACGGTTGAAGTGGGATTACATGCTGGTCAAGAGGTGAATTCACCGAATGGAAACTTTGAATACGGTAGCGTCTCTTCAGGCGGGAGCATCGCAGGAGGTATTCCCGCTGCTAATAGTTTAGGGGTAGCAACTAATACAGATAGCTTTGTGAGTCTCCGAAGCCGCTTTACGACGGCGATGCCTGGCCTCTCGCAAAGTCAAGTGTATATCGAGGGCGAACAAGCGCTCAATGCGAAGGAGAAACATGTTGTCGCCTTTGGTGCTCAATATCAGCTCAATGATAAAACCCGCATTTATGGTCGCTATGAAATAATCGATTCTTTGTTTGGAACGAGTCAAATGACAGCAAGCACACCGCGTAACCTAGGGCTTGTTGGTATCGATAATGCGTATTCAGAAGCGACAAAAACGTATGATGAATTGCGACTGAATGATACGATCGATGGTCGATCTGCTGTGGCCGCGACGGGCATTCGCCATACCTTAAAGATCTCCGACGGTTGGAATGCGACAATCGGCGCAGAACATACAGACCAATTAGGGAATGCGACCGGTATACCGGGAGTGCGTTCGACGGCATTAACGGGTAATGTTGATTTTCTGGGAACGGGCGATTGGAAAGATCGTCTGCGTGGGAGTTTCACCTTGGAAGGTCGTGAAGGAGATGATGCCAGAACCGTACTCAATAAAGCGGCGGTCGCTTATAAAATAAACGACAAGTGGAGCCTACTGTCTCGCTTTTTGCTGAGTGATGCAATGAGTCCGACAGCCGGTAATTTATTGCAGATAAGGGAGCAAATTGGTTTTGCATATCGTCCCTTGAATAAGGAGACAAGCGAGAATGGTACTCTCGCTGATACATGGAATGTCTTAGGTCGATTGGAACATAATCGCTCTCGCAATTCAAATGGTGCACAGGCCGTTGATCCCGTTTCTGGGAATCTGACGGCACTACCAGAGGACACTGTCACTACTATTTTCTCACTGAACGCCCATGTTCAACCTGACGAAAAAACGGAAGTGATGTTGAGATTGGCCGCAAAACAAAGTGATTACATCGCTAGCGGTATCAATAGCAAATACACTGCGCAATTACTCCAAGGGCGCTACATCCACGATCTCTTCCGTCAATGGGATCTTGGCATTCAAGCTGCGTTGATGCGTGGTACTGGTGGTGTCATGCAGCGGAGTGCAGGGCTTGAATGCGGTTATCAAATCCTCGGCAATACCTGGCTGAGTGCTGGATATAACGTGCTTGGATTTAGAGATCCAGATCTTACCGCCAATAACTACACAGACAGAGGTTTCTATTTCCGTCTACGACTCAAATTTGATGAAAAGAGTATCGGACTCAGAGAGTGAACGCCGCGTCGAGATGGATGTTGGAGATGGAGAGCTTGCCTACTAGTCAGCGATTAATTGCTGTTTTAGTTTGGTCAATGTTAGTTCTAACAATTGATAATCTTCTTCTGTATAACTGGCAAATCGGCGATTTCCTGCTTCGACCACTTGTGGAAAAGCCTTTGTGAATTCTGCTTCACCTGATGCGGTGAGTTTTACAAATAACTGACGTCGGTCTTCGCCGCCACGCTCACGAATAATGAGTCCTTTTTGCTCCATGCGATCAAGTACACCCGTAAGCGTGCCCTTCGTGATCAGTGTTTTTTCACCCAGTTCCTTGCATGTCATGCCTGACGTGTTTCCGAGGGTCGCGATGATGTCAAACTGTGCAGGGGTATAACCGAGTTGACGAACAGTACGGTTGGATGCGGACTCGAATAATTGGACGCATTCACATAAGAGACGGATGCTGCGGAGGTGACGTTTACTCATACATTCATTGGTGGGTATCTGAAGCACAGGCGGTATGCTTCTTGATGATGGATTCCGTCCCGACAATGATCAACATTGATCAACATTGATCACCAGCAGGACGGAAGTTTTCTTCATAATCAGAGATGCTTATGAAGCAGGACCATAATTAGTCAGCGCGGACAGCTTCAACTTGGATCGCCAATTTTACTTCTGGTGCGAAGCGTGGTGTGCCATAGTTCAAACCAAAATCGGTACGTTTGAATTCAGCAGATGCGTCTGCACCGCATACTTCTTTTTTCCACATTGGATGTTGAATGCACTTGAATTTGTTGATTGTCAGTGTCAATGGCTTTGTGACGCCCAACAGAGTGAATTCGCCTTCAACAGCGACTGGTGTGTCACCGTTAAATTTGATCGATGTGCCTTTGTATGTCGCAGTTGGGAATTTTTCTACGTTGAACATGTCAGCAGATTTTGCGTGGTCGTTCATTTTTGAATAACCAAAATCGATCGATGCTGTATCGATGGTGATATTGACTGTACCTGTTTTTGCAACGCGATCGAGAGTGATGTTGCCGCTTGTTTTATCAAACTTACCGCGCCAAACGGACGTACCAAAATGGTCCGCTTCAAAACTTGGGTAAGTATGTGTTGGATCAATGGTGTAGTTATCTGCAAATGC
This sequence comes from Undibacterium sp. MH2W, assembly GCF_049340215.1. NCBI lineage: Bacteria > Pseudomonadati > Pseudomonadota > Betaproteobacteria > Burkholderiales > Oxalobacteraceae > Undibacterium > Undibacterium sp. MH2W. The sequence goes on from NZ_JBMPPA010000006.1 coordinate 63,867, forward strand.
TGGTGCTGCACTAACGACGAACGCTGCTGCGATAAGTGTTGCTAATTTCATAGATGCTCCTGAGTGAAAAATAACGGAATGTGGACGATGATCGTTAACATTCCAGAGTTAACATAAAAACCAAGCGGCGTTGTGTTCACCGCTTGTGTGATAGTTACTGCGTGGTGACTACATGAAACTTGATTGCGACTTCATCGGCGACCATCCCGGTGTCTTTCCATTCACCTTCGCCGATATTAAATGTCAGACGCTTGATTGGGAGGGTGCCATCGAATACCTGATTGGCGCCCTCTTGTTTGACCGTCATTGGGAAGCTCACATTGGCTGCTTTACCTTTGATCGTCAATGTACCCGTAACGACTAACTTACCTGCACCGTTCGCCTTCATACCAGTAGAGACAAACGTCGCTTTAGGAAATTGCGCTGCGTTAAACCATTCTTTTTTCAGCACTTCTTTGTTGTATTCAGCATCACCCAAATCAAAACTTGCGAGTTCGATTTCAACATTTGCTTTGGATGTTTCTGGGTTAGCGGCGTTGTAATCGATGTTGGCGGCAAATTTCTTAAACTTGGCGTCGACGGGCACATTCATTTGTTTAAAGGTGATAGCGACGTTGCTCTTTGCGTTATCCACACGCACCACTGCTGCTAAGGCTGGTACGGACATCGCCACAACGAGTGCCGATGCGATCAGGTGTTTGGGGTTCAATTGAAAAGTCATAGCATTCCTTGAAATTTATTTGTTGAGCGTCATCCGACGCAGTAAGCCATCTTTATCGATGAATTGATGCTTTAGTGCAGCCAGTACATGTAAAACCACGACCGCCAGAATCACATCAGTGAGTAATTCATGTAATTCTTTGAGCGAGCTTTTTAACGCAGGATCGGGAGCAATAAAGGTCGGCAATTGAACGAGCCCGAGGTAGACCACTGGATAGCCTGCAGCGGATGTATAAAAGTAGCCCGATAGCGGAACGGCAAACATCAGGACATATAACAGCACATGTACCGCGTCGGCGGCTTTAGCTTGCCACGCGCTCATGCCAGTTGGGTGCGCTGGTGCACGTGTGAAAAGGCGTGTCAACAAACGAATCGCGACCAATCCGAGCACGGTGACGCCGATCCATTTATGATAAGAATAATATTGCAACTTGGTAGGACTAATACGCATGTCCGTCATCACAGTACCGAGTGCAAAAGCCGACACGATCAGCAGGGCAATGACCCAATGCAAGATCACGATCGTTTTGGGATAGCGTTGATTCTCCGTCATGCAGAACTCCAGTTAAAAAGTAAATTAGTTCGTGTTAGAACTAATATAGCAAAAAAAGTTCAAGTCTGCTTGCGATGGCTATTTTTGGGGCTGGCGGTGGTCGGCACTGCATTGTTTCATTGCTAAAAAGAAAATACTTTTATTAAGTTTTGCTATTTTTGCGATGTTGCAGCGACCTTACCGCAACGTTGTTGACGCCACAGCACTGATTGGTTGTGTCATCACTATAGTGGTTAAAAAAATAAGCGCAATCAAAAAATGATGGCGCTTATCTTCACATTCACATGATGCGTAGAGGGTTTTCCTCTACGTGGTGATATTAAATTGCTTTTGCCAAGCGAGCGGCGATACCGATGTAGTTGGCTGGGGTCATTGCCAGCAAGACGTCTTTTGCTTCTTGTGGAATGGCCAGACCTTCGACAAACTCACGCAGCGCCTCTTTGGAAATACCTTTTCCGCGTGTCAATTCTTTTAATTGCTCGTACGGATTTTCGATGGCATAGCGACGCATAACGGTCTGCACTGGTTCTGCCAACACTTCCCATGTCGCATCCAGATCTGCCGCCAAACGCTCTGGATTGGTTTCCAGTTTGTTCAGTCCGCGCAGGCAGCTGTCGTAGGCCAGCAAGGTGTAGCCCAATGCAACGCCGATGTTACGCAAAACAGTCGAATCGGTCAGGTCACGCTGCCAACGAGAAACAGGCAATTTTTCAGACAGGTGGCGTAACAGCGAATTAGCGAGGCCCAGATTACCTTCTGAGTTTTCAAAGTCGATTGGATTGACTTTATGTGGCATGGTGGATGAGCCGATTTCGCCTGCTTTGGTTTTTTGCTTGAAGTAACCGACGGAGATATAACCCCAAATGTCGCGGTTCAGATCCAGCAAAATCGTGTTTGCACGGGCAAAGGCATCGAACATTTCTGCCATGTAATCGTGCGGTTCGATCTGAATCGTGTAGGGGTTGTAGACCAATCCCAGACGTTGTTCGATGACGTTTTTGGAGAAACTTTCCCAGTCAAAATGGGGGTACGCAGACAAATGCGCGTTGTAGTTACCGACGGCACCGTTCATTTTGCCTAAAATTTCAACTTGCTCAATGCGTTTGATCGCACGTTGCAGACGGGCGACAACGTTCGCCATCTCTTTGCCGAGGGTCGTTGGGCTAGCAGCTTGACCGTGGGTGCGGGATAACATTGGCACATCGGCGTTGGTGTGTGCTAACTCAGTCAAACGGGCGATGACTTTTTTCAGGGCTGGCACCATCACGCTGTCACGGGCTGTTTTCAACATCATGCCATGCGAGGTGTTGTTAATATCTTCAGAAGTACACGCAAAGTGAATGAACTCACTCGCTGCCACCAGTTCAGGCACATCTTTCACCTGTTCTTTGAGCCAGTATTCAACCGCTTTCACATCGTGGTTAGTGACTGCTTCGATATCTTTGATGCGCTGCGCATCGGCTTCCGAGAACTCTGCTGCTAATTTATCCAAGAGGGCATTCGCAGCCGGAGAAAATGGCTTGATTTCATCAAAGCCTGCTTGGGATAAAGCTTGCAACCACGAGATTTCAACCTTGACGCGGTGGTGCATGAAGCCAGCTTCGGATAAAGTCTGACGCAGGGCATCGACTTTGCCTGCGTAACGACCGTCAAGGGGGGAAAGGGCGGAAAGGGAGGATAAGGACATGATCGCTCGATGTGATGGAGTAAAAGAGAAAGGCTTGCGCAAAAAACAACACTTGCAGTGAATTTTACAAATTTTCCAAAGTTTTAAATTAAGCTCGGGAATGAACAGTTTTGTGTTCTTTGCTTTTTTTTGCGTTGAAACCTCGATTTTACCATTTGATGGTCGCCGAAAGCAGGGGCTGCTGGCGTGTTTGCGGAAAAAAATGGCACTCGCAAGTTGCGCTGTGGAGTCTCGGAGACAGTTTCTCCTCATCAAAATGCTATAATCAAACCCACATTATTCTTGTAAAAACTATGAAACTCATCGGCTCTACTACTAGTCCTTACGTCAGAAAAGTACGCATTGTCTTAGCGGAAAAGAAACTTGAGTACACGTTTTTGTTGGAGAATGTCTGGGCAAGCGATACGACAATTCAAGAGTCTAACCCACTTGGAAAAGTCCCTTGCTTGTTGATGGAAGACGGCGGTGCGATGTTTGATTCTCGTGTCATCGTAGAATATTTAGATACGTTGACCCCCGTCGGAAAATTGATTCCAGCATTAGGGCGTGAACGTGCTGAAGTGAAATGCTGGGAAGCCCTTGCTGACGGCGTCCTCGATGCGGCGATTCTTGTTCGCCTCGAAAAAACCTTGCGTCCTGCTGAGCAACAAAGCGACGAATGGATTGAACGGCAAATGGCGAAGGTACATGCAGGGCTGAAAGCGATGTCATCGGGACTTGGCGACACGCCATTTTGCTCTGGAAATCATATGACGCTCGCTGATATTAGCGTGGTCTGCGCGGTGGAATGGTTGAGTTTCCGTTTCCCTGAGATTGACTGGCGGTCTGAGTATCCTAATTTGGCAAAATTGGCCGACAAGTTAGCCGAGCGCCCCTCCTTTAAAGATACGATCCCAGCTTAAATCATCGCTATTATCCCTACTGACAGGTCGCCTAGTTTGCTCGGCGACCTGTTTTCATTTGCGCTGGTGAGTAATACATCGGATCAGAATAAGCCGAGGGTATAACGATGCTTTTTCTGTTGGCGACGCAGCTGATCATCAATCAAATTTGCCCATTGCTCGTGCAGTTGTTGGCAAGTCGCTAGGAGTACTGGCGTGAGGCCAGGGAGTTCGCTTAAGGCTTTCAAGTGACGTTCAATCACCGACGCGAGTTTTAAGCACGTTGTGCCACCTTCGGGCGACGCCGATCTCACACTGTAGTGGGACATCAAATGCAGGGCTGCGGATAAGAGTAATTCGGCTTGCACAGGTTTACTAGCGGGCGTTTTAGTGGTGAGACCTGTCAGATGTTGGGTGGGACGGTCAGTTGGAACATGGCGATATAAGATGTTTTGCACAATCATTCTCCCTAAGGTAGAGGGTGGTCTGGCTGACTGGCATGTGATTGCGTAGCTGGCTGACGGGGTTCAATTCAGGCGGTTAAGATGAGTTTGTTGAGTTGCGTCACGCGTAATCGATAAATTCTGCCTTCATGGTCAATCTCTAGCTCACGAAGGTTATGCATGAGCACTTTGCTCTTGAGTCGTAGCACGGGTCTTGCCGCGTCATTGCTGCGCACGGAGATCGGTGTGTTTGCCTTTGATGCCACTGGTTGTTGTTCATGGGTAGTCATAAGGATCTTTCGTCAATCAATGAGGTCGTTAAATTTAAATAAGAATCATTCTCATTTAATTATTGGCGAAAAAAAGGGAATATGCAAGCAATTTCGCTCGCCTTTGCATCGTTGATGTCAGTGGATTGTGACGGTCGAGGGTGACTGTCGATAGGACTACGTGGGAAAGCCACCGAGGCTCTCCCAAATTCAATTATGAGAAGTGAGCCATTGCTTCACCTAACCGAACACTGCCAGCAGGTTTCCAAGAGGGGTTAAATCGCATGTCTGCTTGCGGGAACAACAAGACCACCGTCGAGCCCAACATGAAACGGCCCATCTCTTCGCCTTGCTTGAGAGTGATGTTCTGGTCTTGATAATCCCAGGCGCATATTTTCCCAGGACGGGGTGGGTTAATGGTGCCATGCCAGACCGTTGCCATGCTCCCCACAATAGTCGCGCCAACTAACGTCAGTACGAAGCTCCCTGCGGCAGAGTCAAAAAAGCAAACGACACGTTCATTGCGGGCAAATAAATTCGGCACACCCCGGGCAGTTGTGGGATTGACCGAAAACAGATCGCCAGGAATATAAACCATGCGCGTCAACTTCCCATCGCAAGGCATGTGAATCCGGTGGTAATCACGCGGGCTCAAATAAATATTGGCGAAACTGCCATTAGCATAAGCCGCAGCCGCTTTTTCGTCGCCACCGATCAAGGTCGTGGCAGAAAACTGATGTCCTTTGGCTTGAAATATCTGTCCTTGAGAAATAGGTCCAAACTGGCTAATCGCTCCATCAACCGGACAAATCAAATCACTGTTGGCAAGCGGGCGCGCACCCGCTTTCAATGGGCGTGTAAAAAATTCATTAAAGGTCGCGTAGCTACTGATATCCGGATTAACGGCTTCACTCATATTGACCTGGTATTTATTCACAAACCATCGAATAAAACTGGTGGTGAGGCTACCCCATTGAGCATTTGCTGCTTTACCTGCCAGACTAGTCAGTGCCTGCTTTGGTAAGAGATATTGAGTAAGGACGGCAAGTCGATCTGACACAGTAGGTAACCTTAGAATTGAAGTGGTAGGGAATTATAACGTTGTGCAAAGATAAATCGCATTTTTCCTGCATTGCGCCGCAAAAAAAGGGTCTTTTTTGGGGCAGGGCTCAGAAGGAACAACCGCGATCGAAAAGAGGGCATGACATATGCCTTGAACAAAATTGCGGTATACTTGCGATGATAGTTAAAATTAATTGAGTTGATAAAATTAATTAGTTTTTCATAATTGCGAAAACGCACTATCATGGTGTCTTCATCACGTAGCACACCGCGTCAACAAGTATGTACTTACCACGTGTCAGCATCGGTAGCGAAGCACGTTAAATACGTTTCAACCATAAAGGAAATTACCATGTCATTGATTAACACAATCGTAAAACCATTCAAAGCAACTGCTTACCACAATGGTAAATTTGTACCAGTAACGAATGAAGATCTGAACGGCAAATGGTCTGTTTTCGTATTCTACCCAGCAGACTTCACATTCGTTTGCCCAACAGAATTAGGTGATCTGGCTGATCACTACGCAGAATTCCAAAAACTGGGCGTAGAGATCTACAGTGTTTCTACTGACACGCATTTCACACACAAAGCATGGCACGATACATCCGACACGATCGGCAAAATCGCTTACCCAATGATCGCTGATCCAACATTGGCAATCTCCCGCAATTTTGAAGTGCTGATCGAAGAAGAAGGTCTGGCACTGCGCGGTACATTCGTTGTGAATCCAGCGGGCGAGATCAAAGTCATGGAAGTGCATGACAACGGTATCGGTCGTGATGCAAAAGAATTGCTGCGTAAAGTACAAGCTGCACAGTACGTTGCAAGCCACCCAGGTGAAGTTTGCCCAGCAAAATGGACACCAGGCGCAGAAACATTGACACCGTCTTTGGATCTGGTTGGCAAGATCTAAGTCTGTGAATTGATTCTGACGACACCACAGTAGGTGACGTCAAGATACGCCATACCCTGATGATCATGTCAGGGTATGGACTGATACAAAATTGCCCCAGTTGTCCTCATCCAATCAACGATGAGCACAAAGTACGCAATCTCAAACGCCGTCGGGACCATTTTGCATCCGTCCTACAACACCCAGTGAACGAATAGGAAAGAATTGCCATGTTAGATACAACACTCAAAGCCCAGCTCAAAGCCTACCTCGAACGATTAACCCGTCCGATTCAATTAGTTGCTTCGCTCGACGACAGCGACAAAGCAAAAGAAATGCAAACCCTGCTCAATGAAATCGTTGAGTTATCGGACAAAATTTCTTTGAGCGACAATAACGATCCAGCGATCCGCAAGCCATCATTTGCGATCACCTCGCCAGGTCACGATATCTCGATTCGCTTCGCAGGTATTCCGATGGGGCATGAGTTCACCTCCTTGGTGCTGGCGCTGTTACAAGCAGGTGGACATCCTCCCAAAGTCGATGCAGATGTGATCCAGCAGATCAAGAATCTGGACGGGGATTTCCACTTTGAGACCTATATTTCTCTGAGCTGCCAGAACTGCCCAGAGGTGGTGCAATCATTGAACCTGATGGCTGTGCTCAATCCGCGCATCCAATCAGTGACGATCGATGGTGCCTTGTTCCAAGCCGAAGTTGAACAACGTCAGATCATGGCGGTACCAACCATTTACCTCAATGGTCAAGTGTTTGGTCAGGGACGTATGTCTGTCGAAGAAATTTTGGCGAAGCTTGATACGGGTTCCGTTCAGCGCGCTGCCGAGAAGCTCGATGCCAAAGCACCGTACGATGTATTGATCGTTGGCGGTGGCCCTGCTGGTGCGGCAGCTGCGATTTACGCTGCACGCAAAGGCATTCGCACCGGTATCGTTGCCGAGCGTTTTGGTGGTCAAGTGCTTGATACGATGTCGATTGAAAACTTTGTGTCCGTCACCGAAACGGAAGGGCCGAAATTTGCCGTGGCGTTAGAGCAGCATGTCAAAGCGTATGACGTCGATATCACTAACCTGCAACGTGCTGAAAAACTCACACAAAAAGACGGCATGACCGAAATCGCCTTGGCAAGTGGAGCGACCTTAAAAGCAAAAGCGGTCATTCTGGCGACGGGTGCACGCTGGCGCGAAGTGAACGTCCCTGGCGAGAAAGAATACCGTAACCACGGTGTTGCCTATTGCCCGCACTGTGATGGTCCGCTGTTTAAAGGCAAGCGCGTTGCGGTGATTGGCGGCGGAAACTCCGGCGTTGAAGCAGCAATTGATTTGGCAGGGATCGTTGGTCACGTGACATTGATTGAATTTGCCGCTGAATTGCGCGCTGATGCCGTGTTACAGAAGAAACTGCATAGTTTGCCAAACGTCACCGTCATCACTCAAGCGCAAACGACAGAGATTCATGGCGATGGCAAAAAGGTCAACGGCATTAGCTACAAAGACCGCACGAATGAAGAAGTAAAACACATTGAGTTGGAAGGCGTGTTTGTTCAGATCGGTTTGGTACCGAACACAGAATGGCTCAAAGGTACATTGGAGTTGTCACGCCACGGCGAGATCATTGTTGATCCACGCGGTCAGACATCCTTGCCAGGCGTATTTGCAGCCGGCGACGTGACGACCGTTCCATACAAACAGATCGTGATCGCGGTGGGTGAAGGTGCAAAAGCAGCGTTAGGTGCATTCGATCATTTGATTCGCAGCTAAAAACAACCGTCGAAGTACTCCTCAGGTGCTTCTGAATCAAAACCTCGTCGCTGGATGGACGAGGTTTTTTTTATGACTACATTTTGCTTCAAAGAAAAATATGGTCATAGTTGCAATTGAATTGTTATAATTAAAGCTAAATTTAATTGCAACATTAAGACAATGACTCTGCTACCACGATGGCTGCATGACTGGTTGGGATTACAGTACGCCGAGAAACGCCTTCCCTTTTCTATTGCCCTGCCGCTGGTCAAGTCAGCAACGGCACCTGTGCTCAGTACCTTATATCAACGCCAGAAGCACAGAGAGACGCAAGAGCACGATGAGCAGTTTCTGGTCTTGTTACTCAAGAATGTGAGACAACTGAACCGGTATAAGGCCAGCATGTCGAGGCGATTAGACTACAACCATCGACTGACTGCCTTGTTTTATCCATTGGCAGTTGTGTTGGTTGGTCAGTTCTCAAAAAATGGTGGCGTGCCGGACAGTCAGCGAAGAGCAGAAGTACTCGATTGCATGATTGCGATTTGTGGTGAGTTAGTGAATTCGTATGGGCTCGTTATCCAGCATTACCAGCAAAGCTCTCCTTTCCGCTATGCCAGATCGCTAAAAAAAATTGATCTGGCGACCTTCCGTTTGCTGGAATTACTGAAATTCAAGCAAACAATGAAAGCACTACGCTATCAGGCGCTATCAGCGCGATCATGGGGGATGGCAAATTCCGTGGTGCATATTCTGGCAGCGAATCAACGTTTAACTGTTCTGCAAAAGACACTGGATCAGCAATACCGTCGAGATCAACCCTTGGCGTTAGGAAGAGCCGTCGATGTCTATCTTGCTTTACAGATGGTCGAGCGGATGCAACTCAGTTATTGGCCTGTTCAATGGCAGACATGGCTCATCCGTTCGATTGGGTGTGGTGATTTGAAAATCAATCTCTGCCAGGATGGGAGCAACGTTAAGTCGACACAAACGTCTTTGGTCTACTACGCCGATACAGAGCCAACCCGTTTTACTGCCATTCAATCACATGACCAACGATCACCCCTTGTCATTGAGTGGGATGCATTACAACAGGTCATGACCGCTGATCTAGCCCAGGTCATTCGTTCGCGGCAGAGTGGCGGTAGTGTGTCGTTGTCGAAACATCTGAGCCTGTTCGGCCCTGACGAACAGTTAGCCATTGCACAGTTGCAGTACCAATGTTTTCGTCGCTACCCCTCTCGCAATACCTATCCGAGTGATCAGAAAAAAGAGATCCCGGATTTACGGATTTTTATTGGATTTAACGAAATACTGGCGCTGTTGCGTCACGTCGAATCTGGCGGGGGATGGAAGGGCGTTGGGCGTCGCATGTCGGACTTATTAGCGCGTCATTCGGCGGTATTTTCTGATGATGCCGTTGGCACTGTCGAAAGTGCATGGTTTTTACAGCATCAGGATGACAACATGATTTGTTTGTCGACCTTGGAAAGTCGCCATACTTCTCACATGAACATTGGTGATTTGGCAGCGTACATGCTGGAACAACGCGATTGGCATCAACCGCGGTTGGGTATTATTCAGCGCATTGTCCGACCACAGGCCGGGCAAGTGAATGTCGAAATACAATTCATGAGTGAACACGCAGAGTCAGTTCTGATCGACATGACAGAAGCGTCGTTAGTGAATCAGCCCAATGACAAACACGTTGGTGCGGAAGAACCCATCAGAGCGATCAAAGGAATGCGTGACGGTGTGTTACAGCTCATCTTGCCACGCGGAGTTCACTTACCTGACCAGCAGAAGTTAGTGTTGCACTCGAAGAAGGGACAGCAACGTGTGCAGCGAGGTCATGTGATTAGTGCCAGCAAAGCTTGTACCGTTTTTGCACTTCGGGCAGGCAACGATGCCAGTAATGGAAAGCAGGGAGAAACGGCTCCGGTACGCATGAGTGACGTCATCGACCAATAGCGCGTTGATCAAGCCGCAAACTGGTGTACGACAGCCAGAACGCGGTTACTCTTGACGATGAATACGTGTTAGGCAGGTCTTTCTACGTCGACTAATTTTCGCTCAGCCTGCGATGCTTTATTCGTCGTATGTGCTGGATCCTGATACAGCCAATGCATCACAAATTTAGTCAATTCTGACGCCGCATGAACGGGCGCTTCAGCCTGATGGGCGACAGCACTACACAGTGCTTCGATCAGACACAACGCGGCGCCTTCGGAATTGGGAGAAAACTGGCGTCTTGTCTGCGCATAGAGTGTCACGTTAGCCAGCGCTGCTAATGGCGAACTTGGCGCATCTGTCAGTGCCAGAATAGGGACATTTTTTTCTTTGATCTGGCGCATGATCGTCACGACATCCTCCGCATAGCGAGGAAACGAGATTCCGATCACTAAATCACGTGGCGTAAATTTAAACAACTGCCGAGCGACCGTTGACGGGCCGCCAGAACCAATTGTCGATTGCACCGTGCTACAAAACGGATCCAAATTATGTGCCATCAACCCAGCCAAGAATGCACTCGCACCATAGCCAACGATATAAATCCGCTCGGCATTTAAAATCATTTTGACGGCTTGATTGCACGATTCGATATCGAGACCACGACGTGTTGCTTCGAGATTCGATAAATCTTCGGTCAGTGATCCAGCAATAATTTCAGTACTCGTCGCAGGTCGACTGACTTCGCTCCGCAGATTATCAATCGGTGCCAACATGGCCTCAAAACCTGTCACTAACTCTGCCCTGAACTGAGGATAACCCTCAAACCCCAATGCCCGAGCAAATCGGTTAGCTGTTGCAACCGAGATACCGACGGCGTTTGCAAGCTCGTCGATCGACATCGTTGCCGACCTGAACACGTTCGATAACACATAGTCGGCTGCTTTTTTGTGTGCTTTCGACAAATTCATGTACACCTTGCCAATGCGAACATTGACCGTACCACCGAGAGTTTGCGTATCAGGACGATTCATAATAGGTGAACGTTTTCAGGAAAAAGATATGTAAATATAGTTTCACAGATTTTGATTGTAAAGTAATGAAACGTATCAGTGAAAACTAATTTAATGTTTATGGATAGATGGATAGTCGCATTACCTGCACAGAATATTCATCCGAAAATTGGATTTAAGATAAATTATATTTTTCCAAGCCTGTTATATCGCTTCTAACAATCGTATTGATCGGTATCGAACCTTACTACAGTCTGCACGATGATGGCGCAGATGGCGGGCGTAAATTGAGGTAAATGTTTTCAATTTTTTTGAAAACGAGGTTCAGGGCGGGGGGCGTAATTTGCTTTGAGGGGAAGCGGGATGCCACCTTTTAAGCAGTAAGTCCTCTGCCGCGTAGACCCCACACTCCGTCGCTCCCGCGAAGGCGGGAGCCCAGTGGCGCGGCAGCGCCTTTCAAGCTGTGAGTTAGTTGAAAAGGCAAGAAAGCGCTGACGCGCACTGGATCCTCCGCCTGCGCGGAGGATGACGGAGAGTGATGGGCGACGACGGGGTAAGGGAGGATGACGGAGAGAGTGAGGGGCGACGAAGGGGTTAGGGAGGATGACGAGAATAAGGGCAGGTAACGGAAATAGTAGCGAACGACGGAAATAACAAACCCCGACAAATCAACGTGCGCCCCCCACACACCGTCGCTCCCGCGAACGCGGGAGTCCAGTGGCGCGGTAGCGCCTTTCAAGATGTGAGTTAGTTAAAAAGGCAAGAAAGCGCTAGCGCGCACTGGATCCTCCGCCTGCGCGGAGGATGACGGAGAGTGAGGGGCGACGAAGGGGATAAGGGACGATGACAGAGCGTTAGGAAGGACGACGGGGCGTTGGCGAGGATGCCGTTGGGTTAGGGAGGATGACGAGAATAAGGGCAGGTAACGGAAATAGTAGCGAACGACGGAAATAACAAACCCCGACAAACCAACGCGCAGACCCCTTACACCGTCGCTCCCGCGAACGCGGGAGTCCAGTGGCGCGGCAGCGCCTTTCAAGCTGCGAGTTAGTTGAAAATGCAAGAAAGCGCTGACGCGCACTGGATCCTCCGCCTGCGCGGAGGATGACGGAGAGTCGGAGCCGACGAAGGGAATAAGGGAGGATGACGGAGAGTGAGGGGCGACGACGGGAATAAGGGAGGATGACGGAGAGTCGGGGGTGACGAAGGGGATGAGGAAGGGTCGCGAGACTAAGAAAAGAAACGCGACCAACCCGAAGACCGACTACGATTTCAAAGAACGTCGCCGAACCTTATGCGGATGCAGAATGAATAATCCCACCACCAAGACAAATGTCGCCGTCGTACAACACCGCAGACTGTCCGGGGGTGACTGCCCACTGAGCTTGCTCAAAATGAAGATTAAATTGCTCGTTGTCACCATTAAATGTGCAGTGCATATCAGGCTGGCGATAGCGAGTTTTTGCAGATAAGTCTGGATTGACTGGTGCATGACCCGCGACCCAACTTACCTGAGTGGCATCAAGACTAGACGATAATAACCAAGGATGATCGTGCCCTTGTACGGCGTACAGCGTGTTCGCAGCCACATCTTTCCGCGCTACATACCACGCGTCACTGCTGCCATCGGCGTTTTGATGCGTTTTGATACCGCCGATGCCGATTCCTTTACGTTGTCCCAGGGTATAAAAACTCAAACCAACGTGTTGACCGATGATCTGATTTTCAGGGGTTTTAATATCGCCTGGCTTATAAGATAAATAACGGTTTAAAAAGTCGCGGAAAGGACGTTCTCCGATGAAGCAGATACCCGTTGAATCTTTCTTCTTCGCGTTTGGTAATTGCAATTGTTCAGCAATTTTCCGAACCTCGGTTTTGTGGATTTCGCCTAGCGGAAACAAGGTGTTGGCCAACTGCTTTTGATTCAACCGGTGCAAGAAATAGCTTTGATCTTTACTCGCATCAAGGGCCTTGAGCAATTGGAACTCACCATTGACCTCGCGGACGCGTGCGTAGTGGCCGGTGGCGATATAGTCCGCTCCTAGCTTCATGGCGTGGTCGAGAAATGCTTTAAACTTAATTTCGGCGTTACACAAGACGTCTGGGTTGGGAGTGCGACCCGCTTGATATTCGCGTAAAAACTCAGCAAAAACGCGATCTTTGTATTCGCTCGCAAAATTCACCGCTTCGATGTCAACACCGACCACATCGGCCACGCTGACGGCATCAATCCAGTCTTCGCGTGTGGAACAATATTCAGAGTCGTCGTCATCTTCCCAATTTTTCATGAAAAGACCGATCACTTCGTAACCCTGTTCTTTTAATAACCAAGCCGAGACGGAGGAATCAACGCCGCCCGACATACCGATAACAACTCTTTTTTTGCTCATAATGGTGATCCAAGTACGCTTGGATGGGTAAATAACAAAGAGAGCGGCGCGCGCTGTCCTTGCAGATAATCATGAATACATTGCAGAACCAATGGACTGCGATGCATGTGCTTACAATCGACGATCTCCTGAAAACTCATCCAGCGGGTGCGAACAATACCATCATCCAAGGGGTGATCATATTGTTGCCCAACTTCTCCGGTAAAGGCAAACCGCAGATAAGTCACTTCCTCTTTTGTCGTTGGCGAGACAAATGTCGATAAATAGGTGCCTACCAAGGCTGTCGGCGTGAAATCGTGCGCGGTTTCTTCCCGTGTTTCTCGGATGACAGCGTCAATTAACGATTCATGCGGATCAAGATGCCCCGCTGCCTGATTTAGGCGGAGACCATCTGGGGTTTCCTCTTCAATCATTAAAAACCGCTGATCCCGTTCAATGATCGCCGCAACAGTCACTGATGGCTTCCAGATGGAGGACATAACTTCTTTCATTGAGTCAGCTAAGGTGACATTTTACTTTGCCATCAAATTTTGTGTGGCAAACCAGCAAATTTGAAAGTGAATTAGCTAATGCTATTTCGATATATCGCGATAAATCACGTGTCATTCGTTGCGATAAATTAAATTTTCTTCTCCAAAATAAGGTAACGTATGCTTTTGAAAAAGTGCTAATTCTCTGTTTTTAAAAGAGAAAATTATTCCGGCGGCGAATGAAATAGTATCAAGATGACTCTGTCGCAAAATTTAATTTTGTAAAAATCATAAAAAATCGAACGGTTGTGCCAAAAAACATTTTGCGTGTAATATTGTTGTCGAATACGAAATGTAAGATTCAGGTAAGAATAGGGTTGACCACGAAACCCACTTATCGGATCGCAAACGCAGCAGAGAGAAACAGAAAATAACACCGACAGTGCTGCGCTCTAATCAAGCTCATCGCAGCACGTCACGTCAACGACGTAAAGATTTTTTTTCACAATCAGGGAGCAATTCTATGAAAATCGGCATTCCCGCCGAGACTCGGCCTGGAGAGACGCGTGTCGCGGCGACTCCGGAAACCATTAAGAAGTACGTTGCTGCAAAACATCAGGTGATTGTGCAGTCTGGTGCTGGCGTGGCTTCGAGTATCACAGATGAAGCGTATCTGGCAGCTGGCGCCCAGATCGGCACGGCTGCAGAAGCATTTGGCGCAGAATTAGTACTAAAAGTACGCGCGCCAGACGCAGGTGAAAGGGCTTTGATCAAGTCCGGAGCAGTATTGGTTGGCATGCTCAATCCATTTGATGCCGACAATATTGCAGCAATGGCGACTCACGGCATTAGCGCGTTTGCACTGGAAGCCGCACCACGTATTACCCGTGCGCAATCCATGGACGTGTTGTCGTCTCAAGCCAATATCGCAGGTTACAAAGCGGTCATGCTGGCCGCGAATACGTATCAACGTTTTATGCCCATGCTGATGACCGCGGCAGGTACCGTCAAAGCGGCGCGTGTCCTGATCATGGGTGTGGGTGTCGCCGGTTTGCAAGCCATTGCAACCGCCAAACGCTTGGGTGCCGTCATCGAGGCATCCGACGTGAGGCCACCTGTGAAAGAACAAGTTGAATCCCTTGGCGCGAAATTCATTGATGTGCCTTATGAGACCGATGAAGAACGCGAGATTGCACAAGGTACAGGCGGCTATGCACGCCCGATGCCTGCTGCTTGGATGCAACGACAAGCGGCGTTGGTCCATGAGCGCGCTAAACAAGCCGACATTATTATCACGACAGCGTTGATTCCTGGTCGTAAAGCACCGGTGTTGATTTCCGAAGAAACAGTCAAAGCCATGAAACCTGGTTCTGTCATTGTCGATATGGCAGTCGAACAGGGCGGCAATTGCCCGCTCTCAGAATTAGGCAAAACGGTGACAAAGTACGGCGTTCATATTATTGGTGAACCCAACTTGGCAACATTGCTGGCAGCCGACGCATCAGCGTTATATGCCCGGAACGTGCTCGATTTTCTGAAACTGATCATCGACAAAGACGCGGCATTAGCGATCAATCGTGAAGATGAAATCGTTGCTGCCACACTGGTCTGTGCAGGCGGCGAAGTGCTCAAAAAGTAGTCGATGTCATTTTTTAGATTTTAATAACACGTATCAGGAAGTAGAAACACCATGCAAAGAAATATGCTCCGCGCCAAAATTCATCGCGCAACTGTGACCCAGTGCGATCTCCACTATGAAGGTTCATGTGGAATTGATGAAGATCTGCTCGACGCTGCGAATATCATCGAGAACGAACAGATCGAGCTGTACAACGTAAACAATGGCGAGCGCTTCTCCACCTATGCCATCAAAGGCAAACGTGGTAGTGGCGAAATCTCATTGAACGGTGCTGCAGCCCGCCGCGTGCAACTGGGCGATTTGATGATTATTTGTACTTACGCACCGATGACAGAAGAAGAAGCGCGTGCGCACAAACCGAATGTTGTGTTTGTGAATGCAAAAAATCAGATCACCAGTCTGAAGGAGTATTGAGTCGATGACGAAGGAGGCGTTGGTGGTAGGAGGAAGTTGTCTCGCCGCACAGCGCCTTGATTGAAATCGACGATGTTTGCATGTCTTAATCCCTACAACAGAGAGGACATCATGGAAGTTAGTCATACCCTTACCAACCTCATCATTTTTGTGCTGGCGATTTACGTTGGCTATCACGTGGTCTGGACGGTAACACCAGCATTACACACCCCGCTCATGGCGGTTACTAATGCTATTTCAGCCATCATCATTGTTGGTGCGATGCTTGCAGCGGGCCTGACTGAAGGTTTACTGGCACAAGTCATGGGCACCGTTGCTGTGGCGCTGGCGGCAGTCAACGTGTTCGGTGGATTTCTGGTCACCCAGAGGATGCTCGAAATGTTCAAGAAAAAAGAGCCCAAAGCGGCAAAAGCCGATGGTAGCAAGGAGGGCAAATAATGAGTATGAATCTCGTCACAATGCTCTATCTCATCGCCTCGGTTTGTTTTATTCAGGCGTTGAAAGGCTTATCGCATCCGTCGACGGCACGTCGCGGTAATGCGTTCGGTATGGTCGGCATGGCGGTGGCCGTGGCCACCACGATTGCATTGATCGTTAAGCTGAAAACAGAAAGCGCCGGTGGCGGCATGGGCTATGGTCTGGTTGCCTTAGGTGTGATTGTCGGCGGCAGTATTGGTGCTATTTTAGCCAAGCGCGTCGAAATGACAAAAATGCCTGAACTGGTTGCAGCGATGCACTCCTTGATTGGCTTGGCTGCGGTTTGTATTGCAGTGGCGGTGGTGTCTGAACCTTGGGTGTTTAACATCGTTGGTAAAGATTTACCGATTCCGGTGGGTAACCGTATTGAATTGTTTATCGGCACGTTTGTTGGCGCTATTACCTTCTCTGGATCGGTGATTGCGTTCGGAAAATTGTCTGGTAAATATAAGTTCCGCTTATTCCAAGGCGCACCCGTGAGCTTTAGTGGACAACATCAGTTAAATCTGGTGCTGGCGCTGGCCATGGTGGGCTTGGGCATTGCTTTCTGCGTGACGCAAAGCTGGACACCATTTGTTTTAATGGCGGCCATTGCCTTTGCGCTGGGTGTGCTGATCATCATTCCGATCGGAGGCGCGGATATGCCGGTCGTTGTGTCGATGCTCAACAGTTATTCCGGTTGGGCAGCAGCAGGGATTGGTTTTTCGTTAAACAATTCGATGTTGATTATTGCCGGTTCGCTGGTTGGATCAAGCGGCGCGATTCTCTCTTACATCATGTGTAAGGCGATGAACCGTTCCTTCTTTAATGTGATTCTCGGTGGTTTCGGTGGCGAAGCAGCTGCTGCAACCGGTGGCGCACAAGCACAGCGTAACGTCAAATCTGGCTCTGCAGACGACGTTGCATTTTTGCTGGGTAACGCAGAAACCGTCATCATTGTTCCAGGCTATGGTTTGGCCGTAGCACGTGCGCAACATGCCTTGAAAGAACTGACGGAAAAACTGACGCACAGAGGTATTACTGTGAAGTACGCGATTCATCCGGTGGCGGGTCGTATGCCTGGTCATATGAACGTGTTGTTGGCAGAAGCGGAAGTGCCGTACGATCAAGTGTTTGAGATGGAAGACATCAACAGCGAGTTTGGTCAGGCCGATGTGGTGCTGGTTCTGGGCGCGAATGACGTTGTTAATCCTGCCGCCAAAGATCCTAAATCACCGATCGCCGGTATGCCGATTTTGGAAGCAAACAAGGCAAAAACCGTGATCGTGAACAAGCGGTCGATGGCATCCGGTTATGCCGGTCTGGACAATGAGTTGTTCTACATGGATAAAACTATGATGGTCTTCGGTGATGCGAAGAAAGTCATTGAAGACATGGTGAAAGCCGTCGAGTAAGCGCTGCATTGATAAAAAAATCCTCGTCAACGGACTTGTTGGCGAGGATTTTTTTTGTTGAAACTACAGCGTATAGAGCAGTCGTTACCTCTGCCGAGAGAGCGATATTGTTCGGTATACCGATAAAAAAAGCCACCTGCAATGCAAGTGGCTCGTACTTGACGACCAAGGAATCGGTGCGATGTCAGGCGCTCACATTCTGACCAATGTTGATTTGCCAAACAGGCTTTCAATCAAATCGACCGCCAGAATCGCCGTTTGATTGCGCAAATCCAGTGCCGGATTGAGTTCAACCAAATCGAGCGATGCCAGTAAGCCAGTATCAGCAATCATTTCCATACACAACTGCGCTTCACGGTAGGTGGGGCCACCGAGAACGGCGGTGCCGACACCCGGTGCAATGGCAGGGTCGAGGCAATCCATATCAAAACTGACGTGCAAGTGCGTATTGGAATCCACACCAGCTAAGGCAGAGCTCATGACGTTTCGCATGCCATATTCATCGATGTAACGCATGTCATAGACTTGAATGCCCATTTCGTGAATGAATTTTTTCTCACCTGCGTCAACACTACGAATACCAATCTGACGGATCTCATCGGGTTGCATCGCGGGTGTGTGACCGCCATACGAAATCAACTCTTTTGGACCATGTCCCATCAGGCACGCCACTGGCATGCCGTGGATATTACCCGTTGGGCTGATCGTTGATAAATTACTATCTGCATGGGCATCAAACCACAGTACGCGTAATTTCTTACCAACGCGACGGCAATGAGAAGCCACGGCGCTAATGGAACCAATCGCGAGGCAATGATCGCCCCCCAGCATCATTGGAATGTGACCATTCAGCAAGGCGTTATCGACGGCATCGTAGACGGCTTGATTCCAGTCGATTGCCTCTTTCAGGTGGCGCAAGCCATTGACAGGTTGCTCCCATGGATTGGCAGGTCCCCGCAGGTTGCCATGATCAATCACCTTGAGTTGGCGACCTTCAAGGGCTTCATTGAGTCCTGCAACCCGTAATGCATCAGGCCCCATGCCTGCGCCTTTGACGCTGGCACCAACATCTGTCGGTGCTCCGATTAAGGAAATGGTTTTCATTCTATGTTTAATTTTCAGACTAAGTTATGCGTATTAAGCGAATTAAGCATGTATTGGCACTTTTGGTGCCGTTGGTGTTTCTGGTGTTACATATCTTGCTTGTTCCGTCATCGGTACAGGGGCGGCGTTGCTATCAGCGACCACACCCATTCCCATGCCAAATAAATCTTTTGGATTCATCATCTCTGGAATGAGATCCAGCATTGGTGATGTTTTTTGCATCACATATTTTTCGAGATAACGCATCGCAGAAAAGTCTTCCAGCGCAAATCCCACAGAATCAAAGACGGTGACTTGATCAGCAGAGGCTCTTCCTTGTGCCTTGCCTTCCAAGATCGTCCACAGTTCTGTGACTTGGAAGTCGGCAGGCATTTGCTGCAATTCGCCTTCAATTCTCGATTGCGGTTCATATTCAACCACAACAAATGCGTTATTCAAAATATCGGCGTGTAACTCTGTTTTTCCTGGGCAATCGCCACCAACGCCATTGATATGCATTCCTGGTTCAATCATCTCAGGGGTCAGAATCGTGGCATTAGTTTTGTCGGCGGTGACAGTCGTAATGATATCAGCACCTTTAACCGCTTCCGCCACCGAGGCGGCGCGCACGACGCGTAAAGCGGGGTACATGCGGAGATTATGAATCAATTTTTGTGTTGCTGCTGGATCAACATCAAAAACGCGGATTTCATTGATACCCAACATGGCATGAAAGGCGATGGCTTGAAATTCGCTTTGTGCGCCATTGCCGATTAAGGCCATCGTCCGACTATCAGGACGTGCCATATAGCGTGCCGCCAGTGCGGAGGTAGCAGCCGTGCGGAGTGCTGTCGTGAGCGTCAGTTCTGATAACAACCGTGGGTAGCCAGTGTCCACATCCGCAAGCACACCAAATGCAGTCACCGTCAGTAAGCCAGCTTGGGTGTTTTTAGGATGACCGTTGACGTATTTGAAGGAGTAATTCTTACCATCAGAGATTGGCATTAACTCAATGACACCGACG
This sequence comes from Undibacterium sp. MH2W, assembly GCF_049340215.1. Classification (NCBI taxonomy): domain Bacteria; kingdom Pseudomonadati; phylum Pseudomonadota; class Betaproteobacteria; order Burkholderiales; family Oxalobacteraceae; genus Undibacterium; species Undibacterium sp. MH2W. The sequence continues at coordinate 83,991 of NZ_JBMPPA010000006.1, forward strand.
TCTGAATGATTGGCAACGCGAGCAGATTTGTCGAAACTCGCCCATCGTAAATAATCTTCTTTAATCATTTCCGCCATACGCGCAATCGCCGTTTCTGGCTTTACTTTACGTAAGTGGGCTTGCATTTCTTGTGTGCCAATATAGGTCACCATGATGTTCTCCGGTTCGTTAGTCTTATGACGAATGCCTTGGTGGAGCAGGTCCAGCATGCATTTGCCTTCACCAGAACATCGTCATTGGACTTAGCCACGAAGTTATCCAACAGGCATGTCCGGAAGCCGCTGCGAAATTTTTCCACATTTCGCAAAAGCCTCTTGTACGCAGGTACTGATCAAAACGACGAGTTCTGCTTACCATTGTAGCTATCCGGTTGAATAATTAGATTGCTAAATTTGTTGTATTTGCCATGAAAAGAGAAACTTAATTTCTTTAATAGTAAAAAAGAGAATTAAAATTTCTTTTAATATTGGTTACATAAAATATCTCATTGAATGCAAGGCATTTTCATGTGATGACCGATCAAAGAAAAAGGAAACCCGATGGACGCCTACGATCTCAGCATTCTCCGCCACCTGCAAGAAGACGGTCGCATGAGTAATCTTCACCTAGCAGAAAAAATTCACCTGTCTGCACCGCAAACGCTGCGCCGGGTTCGGACCTTAGAAGAAAACAAAGTCATTCGAGGCTACACAGCGCAGGTCGCTCCGGAAGCAATTGGACTTGGTGTGATGGCGTTTGTGAATTTGTCGCTCGACAGGGAGCAATTCCGCAATGTGCGTGAAGTCGAGCGGCAATTACGCGCGTTTCCAGACATCATTGAATGCCACACCATCTCTGGAGACTTTGACTACATTTTGAAAGTAGTGGCTACCGATTTGAAGAGCTTGTCGCAATTTTTGACCGACACGCTGATGCAAGTACCCGGCGTTGCGTCGCTGCGGTCGATGATTTGTATGGAAGAGGTGAAGCCTGTCTCTGGTTTGCCGATTGAATAATGCGAGCGTGGCAGCCGCTGAGAGAGAGGATGGGGAAGGCGGACCCGATGCCCATGGTGAGCTCGGGTTCGCTACCTGCCGGATGCTTAGTGCGAAATCGCGAAACGAATCGAGAATTTTTTGAAATGACGGTAGCTAGCGCCGAGTTTGTGCAAGGCTTCTAAGGATTGTTCGACGGATTCGCCTTCTTTCGTGAAGTTCGCGCGGAACTCTTCAAAAGCAGCTTCCAGTACGACGGACAGTTGGTGGTTGTAGATACGACCATAATTCATTAAACGGCGTTTTGTGCGGAGTTTCATCGTGCATCCTTTATGTGTTGAGGGGCGGATTATAACGGGTTAAGAGAGTCATTGACGCGTTTTGTAGAACACGCTGTTATCGCCAGCCGAACATCATTTGTCCAGCAAGCACGTCTTTGATTGGCTTGCAGATATCTAATGCACCCAAGGTGAATCCCAATAACGACTGCATCGGCGAACCATCTGATGAACTCGCAAAGACTCGTGCCATGGTGTCTGTCAGCCGTATCGTCAATTGACGATCTTGGTGGCGCTCTGCCATGAACGTCTGGAGACATTCGGCGATAGTCGAACTTGATAAACCATCGCAGCGGCTGAGGCATTTCGCTAATGTATGGGCATCACGTAGACCTAAATTTAATCCTTGGCCCGCAACAGGGTGTAGGGTTTGCGCCGCATTACCAATGCTCACGGTGCGTTGCGTCGCTACTGCTTGGGCATTGAGACCGAGCGGGTAGGCGTGACGCGCCGCGATGTGCGTGAATTGACCAAGGCGATGCCCAAAAGCGTTCTGTAGCGCGGACAAGAAGGCGTTGTCGTCTAAGGCGAGCAGTGTCGAAACCAAGGCAGGGCGTGCGCACCATACCAAGGCGTAACCATCTTCTTGCGGCAATAACGCTAAGGGACCTTGGTCGGTGAAGCGTTCAAAAGCACGCTGCGGCATCGGCTGATCGCATCTGACATGCGAGATGATTGCCGTTTGCTCGTAATCATGACGACGACCTCGTTGAGACTGATCGGCAAAGGTGCCACCTTCGGCCTGAATGAGGACTTTGGCCGTCATTTCAGACATGGCACCAGTCTCAACGTGCTTGAGTGTCAATGACACAACCTGTTCTTGCTCTTCGGTGGCTTCCACGAAGAAAGGACGTAACATCGGTACATTGGCTGTCTGTAGCGCCGCCTGCATGGGACGGATGATGTCGCCATAACGCGCGACATAGCCCAACGCAGGGACTTGATAGTCACTCGCAAGAATCAAGCTACGCCCAAAATGCTGGCGTCGTGATACATGTATTTCCTGGATCGCAGTCGCTTTCACGGGCCAACTGCCAGCACGTTGTAATAATTGCTGGCTGCCATACGAAATCGCAATTGACCGCGCATCATTCTCAGCCTGCGTCGCTGTTTTTGCATCGAGTAGCACGATACTGTTTGCAGGAACGCCCTGTTTAACGAGGAGTAATGCGAGTGCTTGTCCTACGGGACCAGCACCACAAATAGCAATATCAAAATCTGTCTTCATCATGATTGAAGTGAGTGTGACTGTCGCATTTCTGATTCTATTTCACTGACCGTTTTGGGTGTGTCGCGGCTGAAATTCACATGACCATCCGCCGTGATCAGAATATCGTCTTCGATGCGTATGCCGATGTTCCAAAACTCTTTTGGCACATGATCGGCAGGTCGTACATACATTCCTGGTTCAATGGTGATCACCATGCCGGCTTCGAGTTGTCGGTATGGTTTTTCGTCGGCGATTACCCGATTCTCTCGATACAGTCCGACATCGTGCACATCGAGGCCCAGCCAATGACCAGTGCCATGCATATAAAACTCACGATAAGCGAGACTGCTGATGGCATCATCGACGGAGCCGACTTGCTGCTTATCGAGTAATCCCGTTTCCAGCATTCCCTCTGTGAGCACGCGGACGGCGGCGTGGTGACCGTCCATATAACGCGCACCAGGTTTGGCACAAGCGAGTGCCGCGGTCTGTGCTGCAAGGACGATGTCGTACAAGGTTTTTTGGGCGGGTGTAAATCTGCCATTCACTGGGAATGTCCGCGTAATATCGGCGGCATAACTGTCATATTCGCAACCTGCATCAATTAACACTAAATCACCGTCGTTGATCTGTGCTTGATTGCTTTGATAGTGCAGCACACACGCGTTCGCACCAGCGGCAACAATCGAACCATAGGCAGGGGATTGTGCACCGTTACGACGGAATTCATACAGCAGCTCAGCCTCTAATTCATATTCAAATTGTCCGGGTCGCGCCGATCGCATCGCTCGTGTATGTGCTGCGCCGGAGATGCTGGCAGCCCGTTGCATCAAGGCGATCTCGACATGGTCTTTAAAGAGCCGCATTTCATCAAGTAAGACGCGGACATCCACCGTTACCGCAGGTGGACTAATTCCAGTGCGATTTTTTGCTCTCACATCTTGTAGCCATTGCTGTAATTGCGCATCGAGATGAGGTTCTGCGGCATTGCTATAAAACAGAGTTGCCGCATCAGAGAGCACACCAGGCATGATGGCGTTGATATCGTTGATGGAATAGGCTGCATCAAAGCCAAACGTCGCTTGCGCGGCCGCAGGGCCATACCGGAAACCATCCCAGATTTCGCGTTCGACATCTTTATCGCGACAAAATAACATCGCACTTTCCTCGGTGCTATTAGCAACAAGAACGATGACCGCCTCGGGTTCTGTGAAACCCGATAAGTAGTAGAAATAACTGTCGTGCCGGAAAGGAAACGTATTGTCGCTGTTTCTGGTCCATTCGCGGGCTGTCGGAATGATCGCGACACCACCACCCTGTGCCCGCATCAGGGCCATGAGTTGCTGACGACGGGCAGAAAAATGGAGGTGACTGACCTGAGTCATTGCTATCCTTTGCTGAAATGGAGAGGCGCATTCAGTGCTTCTAATTGCGCTGGCGTTCCCAGATTATGCCATTGTCCACGATACAGTTCTCCGCCCACCCGACCCGCATCAATGTACTGACGCATAAGCGGACCGAGTTTGGCATGCTCACCGGCTTGAATGCTGGCAAACATCTCTGGACGATACACGCCAATGTTGGCGAAGGTATGTCGTGGCGATCCTTCATTTGATAAGCCCATCAAAGTCAGTACAAAGTCTCCCTCGGGATGGAAATCGGGATTATTGACCATATAGAGCCACGCAATATCCCGCTCTTCTTCAGGCAAAGGATTGCCCCACGGATCACTGTCTTCAAGCGTCGTGAGGCACTCTTTAAAATCAAAGTGGGGGATGTAAATATCCGATGACACCACGATAAAAGGGTCTGGACCCAGCAACGGCAAGGCTTTGGCGATGCCGCCCGCCGTTTCTAATGCCGTTTCTTCTGCGGAATACGTGATCTGCGCACCAAATTGACTGCCATCGCCGAGTGTATCAACGATCATTTGTCCGAGATGGGCATGGTTAATGACGATCTCCGTAATGCCTGCTTTGACCAAGTTAAGAATGTGCCACACGATGAGTGGGCGACCCCGCACTTTCAGTAAGGGTTTGGGGCAGGTGTCGGTCAGTGGTCGCATACGTTCGCCGCGACCTGCCGCAAGTAACATCGCTTTCATCTGTCGCGCCTTAGAAGGTGTAACCAACTTGTGGGGCTGTATTTTCTAACTCATCGAGTAAGCGCAGCAGTGGGACTAATTCTTTGTAACGATGGCATGTTTTACGCACGTATTCCATGACGGTTGGAATATCTGCCAAGAAATTATCTTTGCCATCACGGTGAGATAAACGGCTGAAAATACCCAGAATTTTTAAATGACGTTGTAACCCCATCCATTCAAAATCGCGGTAAAAACTATCAATATCGGGCGACACCGGCAAACCGGCCCGTTTGGCTTTTTCCCAATAGCGGATTGCCCAGTCGAGCACCATTTCTTCATCCCACTGGACATAAGCATCGCGCAACAGCGAAACCAGATCATAAGTAATCGGACCATACACCGCATCCTGAAAATCTACGATGCCTGGATTGCCTTGATCCATCCACATCAGATTGCGGGAGTGGAAATCACGATGCACATACACTTGCGGCTGCGCTAAGGCGCTGGCGAGCAGATGGTCAAATACTTTGTTTAATGTGGCAGTTTGCTTCTCATTGAGCGTGATGCCCAAATGTTTGTTGATGTACCACTCTGTAAAGAGATTGAGTTCACGCAATAAGAATGGGCGGTCGTACTCTGGCAGTACATCCGGCTGGCTCTGTGCTTGCATGAGGACAAGCGCATCAATCGCGTCGAGGTACAGTTTATGGGCGGTATCGTGGTTCAAGACGTGGGCGTAGATGTGTAAGCCAAGGTCGGTCACCAGCAAAAAACCGGATTCCAGATCGTGCTCGAGTACTTCTGGTACCGTCAGGTGGATGTTTTTGAGTAACTGTGCCACTTTCACAAAAGCGGCAGAATTTTCGGTCGCTGGCGGTGCGTCCATGGCGATCAATGTCCGTCCGTCTTCGGTGTTGATGCGATAAAACTGTCGGAAACTCGCGTCAGACGAGGCGGCGCGCAGCGTGTCAAGTTGCAGCGCGTAGCCAGAAAGACCCGATAGCCACGTTTTCAACGCGGCGCGACGTTGTTCCCGTATCTCAGAAACGGCTGGAATAGCTGGTTGAGCAGACTGATTTTCAGTTGATGACATGGTTAAATTGGCAATAGAGTGAGTTTGTGCGCATACTTCGGCTAGTTTTAGCGTCATTTCACCTATAATAGGCGACTAATTTCTGGCGGATTGTCTGATTGATACCGTCCAACATGCTGGCTAAAACGCTTACTGACTACTGAATACATGCGCAGGAAACCCGTATTATCTCACTCACCGCTCTTGTTTCCTACTATCCCGGCGATTGTCGTGTCGGTATTGGTGCCGGCCTTCTATGCAGAGGCAAGGGCACAGACTGTTTTTGTCGGTACACCTGTCAGTGAAATGCGTGACATCAGTGCTAATCAGCAGGACCAACAATCCAAAACAGACGCCGATCACTTGACATTTGAGCAAGATAAAACCTTGCGCCAGCAAAGTAAAAAAGAAAAGCAGGCGGAAAAAGAGGCAGAAAAAGAGCGGCAGCGCCAAGCGGATAAAACGGCACCCGTGGTGGTTCGTGCTGAAAACGTGGTGGGCAGACCTGAGCGTGACATTCATTTTGAAAATAATGTCGAGATCGTCAAAGGAAGTACCACGCTTACCGCGGATAAAGCGAACTACCTCTACCTCGAAGATGAATTTAACGCCGAAGGTAACGTAAAGGTTCAGCGTTCTGGTGATTGCTTTGAGAGTGACAGTGCAAGGCTTCAGTTAGAGTCCGGTATTGGTAACGTGTCCAAGGCAAATTACCATCTCCTTGAAACCAATGCGCAAGGTAAAGCCGAGCGTATCGAGTTTCTTGATGCCGAACGTTCTATTGTGCATCAGGGCACCTACAGTACTTGCGAAGGCACCAATCCTGATTGGTATTTAAGTGCTGATACCTTGAGCCTTGATAGCGGGCTCGACACGGGTGTGGCGGGGAAATCTGTATTGTATTTTCTGGGTAAGCCTATCCTCGGTACGCCAGCACTGACATTCCCGCTTTCTGGTGCGCGCCATTCGGGCTTTTTACCGCCGACCATTGGCGCTACAACAGCGGGTGGTGCAGAGTTTGGTATTCCGTATTACTACAATATCGCGCCAAACCGAGATGTGACGTTTTATCCGAAGATGATTTCACGCCGTGGCTTACAGCTCGGTGCGGACATGCGTTACCTTGGTGATGATTATCGCGGCGAAACCACCATCGAAGGCCTGGAAGCTGATCGCGTGACCAATACTAGCCGTTATGCGTTGACCTCGACCCACCAGCAATGGCTTAACCCCGCGTTGAATGTTAACTGGGACATCAACATTGCGTCAGACGATAACTATCCGTCTGATTTTTCGAGTTCGATTACAAAAACTTCTCAGCGTTTATTGCCGCGCAATATTAACGCTACCTATACTGGATCGTTCTGGAGTCTGAACGTTCTGGCAAGTAATTATCAGGTTCTCCAGGATCAGGCGGATCCGATTTTGCGACCTTACGATCGCTTACCGCAGATTCAGTTCCATGCTGAAAAACGGGATGTGATGGGATTTGACGTGTCGTTCGACGCGATCATGACGCGCTTTTGGCATCCTGAGTATGTGCGGGGCGATCGTTTAGTGATCAATCCGAAGATTTCATACCCCATCGTTGAGCCGGGCTACTTCATTGTGCCGAAACTGATGTTGCACACGAATTACTATCAGTTATCGAATACGGATCCAGGTGATCCGACCACCGTTCGTACGAATGTGCCGACGTTCTCGATTGATAGTGGATTGGTGTTTGATCGACCCAGTACTTTATTTGGGCGTGATGTGACACAAACGCTCGAGCCGCGTTTGTTTTATGTGCGCACCCCTTTTGTTGATCAATCGAATGTTCCGTTGTTCGATACAGCGGATGCCGACTTTAACTTTACACAGATTTTTAGTGAAAATCGTTTTAGTGGGCAAGATCTTGTTGGCGATTCGAACCAGATTACGGCGGCGTTGATTTCTCGCTACATTGAGCTCGATGGTGAAGAGCGCCTGAAATTCGCGATTGGTCAGCGTTTCTACTTTAATACGCAAAAAGTTCGGGTGGACGATACGATTGCCCCGAGCCGCTCTGATATGTTGTTAGCGGCGTCGGGACAAATTACGCGTGAGTTGGCGTCCGATGTCGCGGTGCAGATCAGTCAGAGTACGCGCCAGTCAGTGAAATCGAACTATGGGATTCGCTGGCAGCCAGATGCCAAGAAAGTCTTGAACTTTGCTTACCGTTTCCAACGCGATACCCTAGAAGAACTTGATTTGTCCGGACAGTGGCCGATTGCCCGAAATTGGTATGCGGTCGGTCGTAGCAACTACTCGTTAATGAACAAAAAAGTCGTTGATGGTCTAGTCGGACTGGAATACAAGGCGGATTGCTGGGCGCTCCGATTTGTTGCACAACGATTTGCGGTGGATAGTTTTACCAACAATACGGGCTTCTCAATTCAGTTAGAACTGAGTGGCTTGGGGCGTTTAGGTGTCGGTAACGATCCGATAGAAGCGTTAAAACGGAACATTTCCGGTTATCAGCCGATTACCGAGCGTTAAATCGCTTCGTTTCAGCGATCCATGGAATTTCTGTCAGGTCGTTAGTGACGGTGTCAGATAGCGATGCGCGTGCATCCTTGTTTGTGAAAACTCCGCTAACGTGTATATTGCAACTTTTATGCCGTATCAGCAGTCTATACCTGCGGTATTGCTCAAACAGTTTTTTAGATCCTTATGCGACATTTATTGCACATGAAACAACGTACTCTCTTATCCGTAGCGGCATTTTCTGTCGGCTTACTCGCGATGCAGTCGACGCTGGCGCAACAAACGCCTGCGGCAAAATCACAAGTTGTGAATAGTATTGTTGCAGTCGTCAATGACGAGGTCATCACAAAACAAGAAATGGACGAGCGACTCGCCGTTGTTGAAAAGCGCTTAAAAGCCCAAGGAACAGCGTTGCCTGACCGTGCTGATCTGAGAAAACAATTGCTAGAGAGAATGATTGTTGATCGTGCACAATTGCAGTTAGCCAAAGAAAACGGTATGCGCGTGGACGACGTTATGTTGGATCGTGCGATGTTGCGGATGGCAGAACAGCAAAAAATGTCCTTGCAGCAATTCCGTAATCAAATCGAACGCGAAGGAACGCCTTATGCTTCTTTCCGTGAAGAAATTCGTGACGACATCATGATGCAGCGTATTCGTGAGCGCGAAGTGGATAGCAAGATTTTGATTACAGAAAGTGAAGTCGACAATTACTTAGCTGTTGAGGCGAGTACCAAAGTGGGTAAGCAAGAGTTAAATCTTGCACACATTCTGATTCGTATCCCAGAGAACGCGACCGCAGATCAAATTGCCTTACGTCGTAATCGTGCCGAAGAAGTCCTTCAAAAACTGCGCGATGGTGGCGATTTTGCCAAGCTGGCAGTGACTTATTCTGATAGTGCTGAAGCACTGAAAGGTGGCGATTTGGGATGGCGTGAACAAGACCGTTTGCCGCAGTTGTTTTTAGATGCGGTTGGTAAAATCAAACCAGGTCAGTACACAGACATCATCCGTAGCCCGAACGGTTTTCATATTGTGAAACTCAATGGCCAGCGTGCAGCGAACGATGTGAAACAAGATGCTGCCGTCGTTCAGCAAACGCATGTTCGTCATATTCTCATGAAAGCAAATCAGATTATTTCTGAGGCAGACGTGCTGAAGAAAATGCAGGACATGAAGCAACAAATCGTATCGAAATCAGCAACTTTCGAAGAATTAGCAAAAGCAAATTCGACCGACGGCTCTGCGGCCAAAGGTGGCGATCTGGGATGGATTTATCCTGGTGATACGGTCCCTGAGTTTGAGCAAGCAATGAATAAGCTGGCAATCAATGAAGTGAGCGATCCAGTTAAATCGCCGTTTGGTTACCACTTGATCCAAGTGTTCGAGCGTAAAACCGAAGACCAGTCCAATGACCGTCAACGCTTAGCTGCACGGAATGCATTGCGTGAACGTAAAGCCGACGAAGCCTTGCAAGATTGGCTGCGTGAATTGCGCGATCGTACTTATGTCGAATACCGTACGGACGACAAATAATGCCTGAATCAAGATTGCCGGTCATTGCACTGACGGTCGGTGAACCGGCAGGGATAGGGCCCGAAATCTCGATTCGTGCAGCGTGGGCCTTAAGACAAGAAGTGCGGCCCGTATTAGTGGGTGACGCCGCTTATCTGGCGATGCTTGCGAATGAAATCGATCCTGCGATTCAACTCATGGGCGTTTCTCTGGAAGCGCTCAGGAACGACGGGTTGTCAGCGACGGGAAACGACCGAATCACGGTCATTGATTGTCCTCTCAACGCCCACGTCGTTGCTGGTCAGTTAGATCCACGTAATGGCAGAGCGGTATTGCATACCCTCGACGTTGCGATCGAAAGTGTCACGAAGGGATGGTGTGACGCCATCGTGACCGCACCCTTGCAGAAAAGTACCATTAACGATGCTGGCGTAAAGTTTAGCGGCCATACCGAATACTTGGCTGAGAAGTCCCAGACAGCACAAGTCGTGATGATGTTGGCCTGTGAAGCCAACGCCCATCTCTCGCAGCCATTGCGCGTCGCATTGGCAACAACCCATTTACCGCTGAAAGACGTGCCAGCGGCGATTGTTTTTGACGATCTGTTGCGTACCCTACAGATCATCAATACTGATTTGAAGAAAAAAATGGGCATTACGCAACCGCGTATCCTCGTGACTGGATTGAATCCACATGCAGGGGAAAACGGCTATTTAGGGCGCGAAGAAATTGACGTCATTGCACCTGTGATCAATGCGGCACAGCGCGCTGGGATCAATGCGACCGGGCCGTATCCTGCCGACACCTTGTTTCAACCGAAATATTTGGAAAACGCTGACTGTGTCTTAGCGATGTATCACGACCAAGGATTGAGTGTGCTCAAGCATGCCAGTTTTGGTTTGGGTGTGAACATCACACTGGGATTACCTTTCATCCGTACCTCTGTTGACCATGGCACCGCGTTGGATTTAGCAGTACAAGGTCTCGGCTATGCCGACATCAGTAGCATGTTAGTGGCCATACGTGTGGCGGCTGACATGGCAAAACATACACAATCATCATGAAACATATTCCTCGTAAACGTTTCGGACAGAATTTTCTGACCGATCAATTAGTATTAAGTCAGATCATTCGTGCGATTAATCCCAAGTCGGGTGACACCATGGTCGAGATCGGCCCTGGTCTGGCGGCGATGACCAGCTTGTTATTGCAGGGCGTACCACAGATGCACGTGGTCGAGCTGGATCGCGATTTGGTGACGCGCCTGAAGAAAAGTTTTCCGGCGGAGAAGCTGATTATTCACGAAGGTGATGCATTGAAATTTGATTTCAACACCATCCCCGTGCCAGAAGGGAAAAAATTACGGGTCGTCGGTAACTTGCCGTATAACATTTCCAGCCCTTTGTTATTCCATCTCGCCGAGATCGCGAATGATGTTGAAGACCAGCATTTTATGCTGCAAAAAGAGGTGGTTGAGCGCATGGTGGCGCCACCAGGAAGTAAAACGTATGGTCGTCTTTCCGTCATGTTGCAGTGGCGTTATGAGATGGACTTGTTGTTCGTGGTTCCGCCAGAGGCATTTGATCCTCCTCCTAGAGTGGATTCCGCCATCGTGCGCATGATTCCAAAAAAAGAAACACTCGCTTGTGATCAAAAGAATTTGGAAGCCGTGGTCACGAAAGCCTTTTCTCAGCGTCGTAAAGTCGTGCGCAATTGTGTTGCGGGGATGTTTACGGAGCAGCAACTGATTGCCGCGGGGATTGACCCACAAGCGCGTCCAGAAACGATTTCACTCGAACACTACGTGAACCTTGCACGCATGCTGCCCGTCACTGCTTGATGAGTAGTTGATCCGCGTCTTGGTTTTGTTGTTTCTCTTAACGTTCATTTTCACACTATGAATATTACGCAAACGCCTCAATGGAATTCGTTGTTGCAGCATCAGGCTCGTCTTGAAAAAAAACATTTACGTGATTTGTTCGCTGAAGATGCAGCGCGGTTTTCGCATTTTTCTGCAGAATTGGATGGGCTGTTAATTGATTATTCTAAGCAACGGATCGATCAGGCAACATTAGACAGCCTGTTGGCATTAGCACGTTTATCCAACGTCGAAGAATGGCGCGACCGGATGTTTGCCGGCGAAAAAATCAATATCAGCGAAGACCGTGCTGTGCTGCATACCGCACTGCGTTACATGGACTTCAAGCCTTTTCCTAATGCCGAACATGACGTCATGCCGCAAGTACGTGCCGTTCGCAAGCAAATGCGCGATATCGTCGAACGCGTTCGAAGCGGTCTATGGCGCGGTTTTAAAGGCGATGCGATTCAGAATATTGTGAACATCGGTATTGGCGGCTCTGATCTAGGACCAAAGCTGGTGACACGTGCGCTCTCCGCGATGCAGCATCCTCACCTCAATTTTTACTACGTGTCCAACCTCGATAGTGCGCACCTTGCACCGTTGTTGGAAGAGCTGGATCCGCGTACTACTTTGTTTGTTGTCGCGTCAAAAACTTTCACGACACAAGAAACCAGCATCAATGCCCACACGGCCCGTACGTGGCTCATGGCGGCGGCGATGGAAGAGTGGGCGATTAGTAAGCATTTTATTGCTGTCACCGCTAGCCCAGAAAAAGCCCATGAGTTCGGCATTCCCGATGAAAATATCCTCACGATCTGGGATTGGGTAGGTGGACGTTATTCGTTGTGGTCAGCGGTGGGTTTATCGGTGGCACTTGCTATTGGTATGAGCGGGTTTGAGCGCATGTTGCTCGGTGCTGAGACCATGGATAAACATTTCTGTACCGCCCCGTTAGAGAAAAATTTGCCAGTACTGATGGCATTGATTTCCGTATGGAATACGAATTTCCTTGGCGCAGAAACCACTGCTATTTTGCCGTATAACGAATCGATTCGACATTTGCCAGCGTTTTTGCAGCAGCTTGAAATGGAGTCGAACGGTAAAACGGTAGGGCGTAATGGCGAACCGCTGACATGCCGTGCGAACCCGATTGTGTGGGGTGAAATTGGTGTGAACGGTCAGCATGCGTTTTTCCAGCTGCTGCACCAAGGGGGCTGGCTGATTCCGTGTGACTTTATTGTTGCTGCCTCAAGTGATCATCCATTGCCAGGTCACCAAGCGCCGCTGCTCGCGAACTGTCTTGCGCAAAGTGCTGCATTGGCCTTTGGCAAAACCGAGGCGCAGGCAAGGGAAGAGCTGACACATGCAGGTCTGAGCGAAGCGCAAATTGCAACGCTATTACCGCATAAAGTGTTTGCTGGTAACCAACCATCCACCACGATTCTGATGCCAAGTTTGGATCCTTTCCAATTAGGCATGTTACTGGCGTTGTATGAACACAAAGTGTTTGTGCAAGGGGTGATTTGGGGAATTAATTCGTTTGATCAATGGGGTGTAGAACTTGGTAAGCAACTTGCTAATCGCTTATTGCCGGCCATTTTGGGGAATCAGGACTTTGACACCCAGTTAGACACGTCCACCAGTGGTTTAATTTCTTATTTCCGCCGTCACGGCCACGTTTAATCCGCTTTCATGATCGCCCATTGACCATTGACGCGACGTCGAAGGTCAATGGGCTGACTTCTGTTTTACTCTCTCTTTTCCTATGTTGTCGCACGTCATCAAGACGTTGCTTTCGTTCCACATTCTTTCGCTTTCCTTGCCATTCAGTGTACCCGTGGTTTAAAAAGCACATATATAGCGATGCGGTTCCGCAGATCCTCTCTTATTCTTGATGTCATTGAATCCTAAGTTTAGTGCGCTGCGTTAACGTTATTGGCGAAGTGGAATCAGATCTCACACTCAATACGATGTAACTTGTGAAGTTGTGTAGTTAGGGTTGACATACCCCTCGGCGGAATGTCTTCTGGATTGATTTTGACAATAGGCATCGACATGAAAAATAGAATCAAAAACTGGACTGCGCGTCTTTTTGTTTCAAAGGTCATTTTCATTTTACTCGCCGCAGTCGCATGTGCCGGCACTGTTTATTTCACGATTCAAGAGGCACCATTTACCCTAGTTGAGGGCGATGCGCGCGGTAACCGTACGGTGACAGATACCTCCAATACCGCGTTGGCCGTGAGAGTCATTGACGATCCTGACTCTGTCACAAAATATGGTGACGACGATGCCAATTTTCAGGGGCGTTACGATTATTTTTCAGCTGCCGATGATGACACTGCTGTACCTAACCGTTTTAAGGTATTGCGTTCAGAGAAGTTCACAGAGATTACTGCTAGTGATTTAACGTTTCCGCTTGCACCCAATCCTGGTTCCTATATGGATTTGAGAAGTCCGGTCATTGGTGGACCCCGATTTTATCTTTACTGGTATGACAAAAATGGCCGTTATTTAGCGGCCGGTCCTGATCATGATGCAGTCTGGTCAAATCAAGTACAAAGCAGAGGGGGCACGCTTTTTTGGTCTTCGACAAGCTATTTACTGCATTTCAAACGCAATGATCAGCCTAACGAATATGGCGATAACTTGTGCGTTGAATATAAGCCTGAGGGGGCGCAACTGAATCCTTGTCGTTTGGATTATCCCCCAATGATGTGGGACGTCGTGCCCTTATATGCTTTCGAAGAGGCGAGAACGAATCGTACAGCGCTTTTTCTACTACGGTCGTTATACAAGAAAAATAAGTGTTTGCAGTATCACTCTCTGCAACATTGGGTTTATCCAAACTACGATTGCGATGCTTCCGTTAACTCGAATCAGCGTTTTAATTTAAATCTTCTCAAGGTGCCTGAAGAAGCCTCAGGTATCCAACGTTTTTATTCACCAACTTTTTTTTGGGATGCGAGTAACCAAGCGACACCTTGGACCACATCGCTCGCCTGCAAAGTGCAAGTAGCGAAATATGTCAAGCAAATCGGAGATGCAACGGCGACAGATGCCGACGCAATCCGATGTGGTGGCACGATTAAACCGCCAACGGACAGTCATATCGAATTGAAACGGAGTGCCGATGGCAGGCCGAACAAAACCTACAAGGACAAGATGGGGCGAACCTATGAGGAGAATCAATCTTTAAGTCCCCTCTTGCCCGGGCAGAGCCGTGTTTATGTGTTTGGCGTTGGGCAGGGAAACTTTGTCATGTTTGATGGATACGGTTGGTCGCATCCTGTGATTGTCGACGCCGGATCATTAGAATCGAGCGAAGAATGCAATCCTGATGGCACGAGACGTCTTGCGATTGATCGCTATGTCAACAGAGTGGATGCAGTGCAGATAGCCCGTTATCTCATGCGGCCACAAGGCGTGAATAGTCCGATCCGTCGACCTTTGGTGTTCCTGAGTCATGGAGATGCAGATCATACCAATCTCGTGAGTGTGCCGGAGCAGCAAAGAGATCTCAGCATTTTTAGTGGTTCGGGTATTTTTCCACAGGCAATATACCTCGGTGGAACGTATCTGGATTACCCACAAAACGTGCGGAATTGGATCGATGATGTGCTCAGAAATGGTGGCCCAGATACGCAAGTGGTCGATCAGATTTCGATTAATCCCAATGATCCACATCATAGTTTTGCACGAAGCCTTACTGTACCTGGCGCGCTGTCAGACGCGATGTCAACGTCGCCAGACCCGCAGCCATCAAGCTTGGCGTCAAACGAGACGGAGAGTCGGAAACGAAAATGTGCAGCCCCAGACGGTGCACCGCGGGCAAAAAAATACAAAGCCCAAAATAGTGAACCAGCACAGAGCCGTATTCCCTTTAATGTGTCGATTGATTTGATTCCTTCGACAGGACAATTTCATGGCCCAAGAATCAATATTCTTGCCTCCAATTATGCAGCGACAAGTCGCAATGGTCGCAGTTTGGTCGTCCAGTTCACTGATGGTGATTATTCCGTCATCACTTCAGGCGATGCCGATGCTAGTGCAGAGTCAACAGCGATAGCGACAGCAACACGCTTAGGCACATTAAATTATCGTCATCAAGGTATGTGGATTGGCTCACATCATGGTGCGGAAACCGCAGGTAGCAACAGCCGACAATTGGCTGATGCGATTCAGCCTTCGATTGTCATCTTTTCTGCTGGTAACGCAGGCGAGCACCATGGCCATCCACGGTCATCAGTGATCGATAACCTGATTGGCTATGTCATGCCGTTGATGCCACATATTTCTGCCAGTTTTACCCCACAGCCTGTGACATGGCCATCAGGTGCCAGCGGATGGACCTATGAGAGGCCCGATCCGAAGAAAAAGAAATTAACGAAAGAAGAAAAGGAGCAATTGGTCGGGTGGGAATTCGATATGATGGAAGAGGCCATCTTTAATACCCGCGATTCAGGTTCTCTGGTCTTCACATTGACTGCGGGTGGGGCATGGCATCAGCCAAACAATGCGCTCGTTGCGACACGTAATAGGAACAGTCAGACTTACATCCAGTATTATTTCCCGGGTAATTTTGATCGAAGCGATATCGACCGCTTCATTGTGCAGATCACTGGGCATAATCTCTTCGAAGTGAGCGATGCTGTGCTGGCGGATTTCAATGAGTATGTGCGTCGACCAGAACCCGTTGATCAGGTGCATCCGTTGATTATCACTGATGCAGCAGCCGCATCGATGCCAGTGACGAGGCCAACATCCATGGTGCTTCCATTAGACGGTGTTAATGACGTTTTATTTACGGCCGCATTTGCTATTTGGTTGAGAAGTGTGTTTGTCAATCAGGCGTTTAATTCGCCATGGGGGAAATCCCCCTGAAGCGTTGCCATACTAAAACGCAACCGATACCGGTAGAAGGTGCATCATCGGTCAAGAACAGCGATGAGATGAAGTCGATCTCATTGCTGTTCGTTCATCATCGACTTAAATCGTCACGTTGGCACTACGCTGGATGAGCTCAATCTTATAGCCATCTGGGTCTTGCACAAAAGCAATGACGGTTTTTCCGCCTTTGACTGGACCTGCTTCGCGGGTGACATTGCCACCTCGCGCTTTTACCGCCTCGCAGGCTGCATAGGCGTCAGGGACTGCAATGGCGATATGCCCATACGCTGTCCCCATCTCATATTGCTCAACGCCATAGTTGTAGGTCAGTTCTAACTCGGCGTGTTCTGGGTTACTACCGTAGCCTAAAAACGCCAACGTGTACTTGTATTCTGGATTATCGGATTGACGCAGCAAGGTCATCCCTAGTACGGTGGTATAAAAATCAATGGAACGCTGTAAATTTCCAACGCGTAACATGGTGTGTAAAATTCTCATGGATCTTCCTTGGGTAGAGCGAATGATTCGATTCAATGTGGGCGTCTTTTTTGAACTGAAAGACGATCAAGTTCTATTCTTACACAGTCTGTGATTTTACGTCGCCACCCGATAGATCTCACCCTCGATGTGCCGAGGAGGAGGTGTGTCCTTAGACGGCAAAATCTGGCAAGTCGGCTGTGGCATGCTGGCGCAATGCTTGTCGTGCGGTCTCGTAATCGGGATAGATGGCGGCGACGGTCGCCCAGAATTGGGGGCTGTGGTTCATTTCGCGAAGGTGCGCTACCTCGTGGGCAATCACATAATCAATGATCGATGGCGAGAAATGAATTAAACGCCAATTTAAGCGAATATTCCCCTCTGAGGTACATGACCCCCAGCGTGTTCTGGCAGACGTTAAGGAGATCTTCTGATAGCGAACCTGCAGCTGCTCTGCAAAGCCAGGAAGGCGTTGCTGGAACTCTTTTTTCGCTTGCTGCTGAAACCACTGTTGCACCCGTGCTTTTAATTGTGTTTGTCCTGCAGTGGGCAATAAGCAGAGATGTAATTCCTTGGCGTCATGGTCGAAACGGACAAACTGGCTTGCCGCTTGGGAGACACGTAAAATAATCTCTTGACCAAGGTAGGGGAGGCGAGTGCCATCGCCCCACAAGGCTTTTGTTCGTGGACGCTGTTGGACACGCTCTTGCCGTTCGCTGAGTTTCGTCAAAATCCAGCGTTGTTTTTCTTGAATCGCCGATTCAATCGCCGCAATGGTCGCCCAACGGGGTGCCGTAATGCGTAATCCATGGTCGTTGATTAGAAAGCCGATACTGCGCCTTGTTGAGCGTTGCAACACGTACTCGACCAAGATGTCATTGAGTAGAATGCGGCGCTTGTTGATGCTGCTCGTGTTGTCGGGTGCTGGCGAGAGAGGCGGTACTACTTCTTTCTCGATGACGGGTGTCGGCGTTTTCGGCGGGACGGATGGTCGCTTAGGTGTCTGTGTTGGTGTTGGTTTCGGACGTTCACTCGACAAAAAATCACTGAATAAATCCAGTTGGAGTGCAAGTTGGAGCGCTTTGACTATAGATGACATACTTCACGATATGGGCGATGTGCATGGAGCATAGCACAGCGTTTGTTTGCTCGCCAATCAGTCATCCTGACGCCATGAAGGCGTCAAGGGTGACACGTGTCAACATTACTTTTGGGAGCCATCCGCATTGTATGCCCCAGGGGAAATCACACGCATTTCCGCCTCGATCCATGCTTCTACTTTCAGCATTAAATCGACGGGATTGTCGTCGCCTGGCTGGATTGGCTTACCGACCGAGACGGTGACAGTACCTGGGCGCTTGATGAATGAATTCTTTGGCCAGCATTCGCCTGAGTTGAGTGCGATGGGTACGACCTGCGTCTTGGTTTCGACAGCAAGGCGCGCGCCGCCGCCTTTGTAGGTTCCTTTTTTGCCGACGGCAATACGTGTCCCTTCAGGGAACATGATGATCCATTGCCCATCTGCCAGCCGTTTTTTGCCATGAGCGACGACTTGTGCGAAGGCGTCTTTACCTTTGCTGCGATCAATGGGAATCATACGGAGTAAAGAAATTGCCCAACCAAAAAATGGGATATAGGTAATCTCTTTTTTAAAGACGAAGACCAGCGGGCGTGGTGTTGCCATCAGCAAAAAGATGGTTTCCCATGCCGATTGATGTTTGGCTAAGACAATGGCGGGGCCATCTGGGAAATTTTCATAACCCTTGAACTGGTAATGAATGCCGCAGACTACTTTTGCCGCCCAAATGATAAAAACGTTCCAGCGTGCTGTGATGTAATAACGTTGGTTATAAGGCAAAAACGCAAACAACATACTGATCGGTGCCCAGACCACTGTCGCGACAACCATCAGTAATAAGAAAATCAAAGAACGGATAAACGGAATGACATTACGCATGAAATCTCCATGGTAGCGATACCCTGCGGCATCGCTGGTTTGTTCGTACAGTGTTGATGTTCAAACAGCGAAGTTGAGTTCGGTTTGAACCGCACTGGAAAGTAAATGGTCGACCATTGTTTCCAGATTAGGATAAATCTGTGTTCCTGGCGGCAAACCACCTTTTTCTTGCGTCTTCACCCCTTTGCCAGTCAGAACCAGATGCGGCACGCAGCCCATCATGAAGCCTGATTGTAAATCGCGCAATGAATCACCGACGCTATGAATCCCTTTGAGGTTAATGCCATAGCGGCGGCTGATTTCGTGCAGCATGCCTGGCTTTGGTTTGCGGCAATCACAATTGTCATCGGCGGTATGAGGGCAGAAAAACACCGCATCGATCGTGGCCCCCACTTGTTGAGCCGCAGTGTGCATTTTCTGATGAATCGCATTTAAGGTCGCCATATCGAACAATTTGCGGCCAATGCCCGACTGATTGGTCGCGACCACCACCGTATAACCCGCCTGATTCAGGCGAGCGATGGCTTCGAGCGAACCAGGGATCGGGATCCACTCAGCAGGCGATTTGATGAACGCATCAGAGTCGTGATTAATCACCCCATCGCGATCGAGAACGATCAGTTTCATACCTTGTCCTTTGTCAGTCATGAGCACCTCAGGCGGCCAGCTTGGAAATATCCGCCACCTGATTGAGCATCACGTGCAGACTGGCTAACAATGCCAGACGATTATTACGCAGTGCCAGATCTTCGGCATTCACCATCACATCATTGAAGAAATTATCCACCTCGGTACGCAAGGCTGCCAGCGTTTTTAATGCCCCTGTAAAGTCACCAGCAGCAAATGCCGCATCCACTTGCGGTTTCACGTTGGTCATGGCGTTTGCCAGTGCTTGTTCAGCAGCTTCCTGCAGCAGTGCAGGATTGACGCTACCCGGCGTGCCTTCGGCTTTTTTGAGGATATTGGTGATCCGTTTGTTGGCAGCTGCCAGGGAAACCGATTCTGGTAAAGCGGCAAACGCTTGTACAGCTTGCAGACGCTCGACGATGTTATCGAGGGTATCTGGATTTTGGGCAACAACCGCTTCGACTTCATTCTGCGCGAAGCCGCGTTCACGCAACTGGCCACGCAGACGGTCAAACAAGAAATTCAATACGTCAGCACGGGGGTCTTTGCATTGCGGGTTGCCCGCAAACAAAGCGACCGCATCATTCAACAAGCCAGAGAGGGACAACGGCAGGCGTTTTTCAACCAACATACGCAAAATACCCAGCGCATGGCGACGCAATGCGAATGGATCACGATCGCCAGTTGGCTGTAGACCGATACTCCAGATACCGACCAAGGTTTCCAATTTGTCTGCCAGCGCAACGGCGGTTCCCGTCATTGTTGCGGGCAATGCATCGCCTGCAAAACGTGGTTGATAATGTTCAGAAGCCGCTGCCGCCACGTCGGCGTGTTCACCGTCGTGCTGGGCGTAGTAAGTACCCATGATACCTTGCAGCTCAGGGAATTCACCGACCATGTCAGTCAATAAGTCTGTTTTTGCCAGCAATGCAGCACGCTCAGCCAATGCCACGTCTGTTTGCAGATGAGCGGCGATTTTACCTGCCAATGTTTTGACACGTTCTGTCCGTTCAGCTTGGCTGCCCAGCTTATTGTGGTACACCACGTTGGCTAATAAAGGTAAACGGGATGCGAGTGTTTTTTTCTTGTCTTGCTCAAAGAAGAATTTCGCATCGGATAAACGTGGACGGACAACACGTTCATTTCCTTGAATGATGTGTTGCGGATCACTGGTTTCCAGATTTGAGACAATCAAGAAACGTGAACGTAGTTTGCCGTTAGCGTCTGTCAGTGCAAAATATTTCTGATTGGTTTGCATCGTCAGAATCAGGCATTCTTGCGGGACCGTTAAAAATTCTTGTTCAAAGTGGCATTCATACACGACAGGCCATTCAACCAGCGCAGTCACTTCATCGAGCAAGGATTCTGGCATCAGGACCAGATCATCGCCTGCTTTTTGCAGCAACGCTGTGCGGATTTGCTCTTTACGCTCCGTGACGCTTGCCACCACTTTACCTTCTGTTTTTAATGCAGCTGCATAGTCGTTAGCATGGGCGATGCTGACTTTTCCAGCGGACAAAAAGCGATGCCCTTGGGTCACGCGGTCGCTGTTCAGACCCAGCAATGCGATTGGCAACACGTCGCTACCATGCAGCGCGATAATGCTGTGGACAGGGCGGACAAAGTGAACAGTATCGCCATTAGGACGTTGGTAGCTCATCACTTTAGGGATCGGCAGTTTGCTGATTGCTTCTTCAACGACCGCTTGCAGCGCAGGTGCCAATGCAGAACCAGGCGCAGTGTGGTTATAAAACAGGCTCTCTGCTTTACCGTCCATTGCACGTTCTAAATCGCTGATCTGCAGGTGAGGGAAGCCCATTGCAGTCAGTTTTTTGATTAACGGTGCTGTAGCGTTTCCTGCCGCATCAATCGCGACGCTGACCGGTAACACTTTATCGCGCATCTGTTTGTCGGGCGAGGTGGCTCGTACTTCAGTGATGCTCACCGCCAAGCGGCGTGGTGATGCATAGCTCGTCGTCACTGCATGTTGATCTAAAAAGTCACGTGACTTCAAGCCCGCCTCGACGCCCGCTGCGAAGGCTTCGCCTAATTTTGCCAGGGCTTTTGGGGGTAATTCTTCGGTAAATAATTCAACTAATAAGGTGTGATTCATTTTTAAATCCAGTCAATTCTGTCTTAAGCAGCGTCTGAAACAGGAGACGCAGAAGGCGCAGCCACGGCTGGCGCAGGTTTGTGCTTATCGTCCGCAGCGCACATAGGGAAACCCAGTGCTTCACGTGACGCGTAGTAGGCAGCGGCAACAGCGCGCGACAGATTACGGATACGACCGATGTAAGCAGCACGTTCAGTGACCGAGATCGCTCCGCGTGCATCCAGCAGATTGAATGTGTGTGCTGCTTTGAGGATCATTTCATAGGCGGGCAAGGCCAAGGATTTTTCTGTGACTTCGAGCAAGCGCTTTGCTTCCGCTTCGTAATTGGTGAACAAGGAGAACAGGAAATCGGTGTTGGAATACTCAAAACTGAACGTGGATTGCTCGACTTCGTTTTGATGGAAGACATCGCCGTAGGTCAGGCGAATTGTTTTGCCGTTTTCTTCACGCTCGGTCCACACGAGATTGTAGATGTTGTCGACACCTTGCAAGTACATCGCCAAACGTTCCAAGCCGTAGGTGATTTCACCCAAAATAGGTTTGCAGTCCAGGCCACCAACTTGCTGGAAATACGTGAACTGGGTGACTTCCATCCCGTTGAGCCAGACTTCCCAGCCAAGGCCCCATGCGCCCAGCGTAGGGTTTTCCCAGTCGTCTTCTACAAAGCGAATGTCGTTTTGCTGTAAGTCGAGCCCCAATGCCTTGAGCGACCCGAGGTACAAATCAAGAATGTTTTCTGGTGCGGGTTTCAGGACCACCTGATACTGGTAGTAATGCTGCAGACGGTTTGGGTTTTCACCATAACGACCATCTTTCGGACGACGGGAGGGTTGCACGTAGGCAGCGCGCCAAGGTTCTGGACCGATTGCTCGCAAGAATGTGCCAGTGTGGGAGGTGCCTGCCCCGACTTCCATATCATAAGGTTGCAGCAAGGCACAGCCTTGTTTGTCCCAGTAATCTTGTAATGTCAGGATGATTTGTTGAAATGTAAGCATCGTGCTATCTACCTTTGTCGCGTCCAATGGAGGGCGAGGAATATTGTTTGCTAAACCTTCGATTTTACCTCAGAAATGGTGCTGATCCGACACGAACACAGGCAGAAATGCTGTTCGTCTGGCACGATGTTGTCGTTGGTAATCATTTGTTTGCCGAACATCACGCTGAAAAAGGGTGGTTTGTTGCGCCGCGCCATAAGTTGGCTTGTCAAAATTATATGTTCTGTGAATGTTTCTATTGCGTTAATATTTCTTACAAGGTATAAAAAAGTGCTGGTGGTTGTGCGTTCAAGCGATCCAATCGCAAAAGGCATAAAAAAGACATAAAAAGACATAAAAATCACAACACCGATCATCCATCATGGAGAGAGACAACGCTGATGAAAACGCTTGTGCCAGAAGATTCTTTAAATGCCGAATCAGAAAAAGTAGAGCAATGGTATCGGCTATTAGGAGAATTAACTGATTGTCTTTGGTATCCCACCGACTTGCCGACCATGTTGCACGGCTTCTGTCGGATCCTGGTGGAACGGGCATCTTATGCGACCGCCGAAATTATTTATGAATCGGGCGACCAGTCTTACTCGTATCAGGCGAGTTCTGCACAAGCAGGTAACCCACTTCTCAATTATCTGAGTTTGGGACTGTCACTGCATCCACTAAACCCGCAACAAGCGTATGTTCGTTTGCTACTGAGTGCAGAAGTAGACCTGGATGAGGGGAGTGAGGCGCGCCAGATTCTTGATCGCTTTGTGAAAGAACTCAGTGAAGCCATTGTCGCGATGCTCACGACGCCTGCGCATCATAACTTGCAGGACAACCTTGAGTTATTGGGCTTGTTGGTCAAACAAAGCCCACTCTCCATTCTGATCACCAATGCGCAGGGGCAATTTGAATACGGCAACGCGAGTTATTTGAACCGCGCTGGTGTCACAGCCGATGCGCTTATTGGTCGAGAAGTGCTCTGGGACAGTGCGGACCCGCATGTCAATGAACAGAACCGCGCCGCTTTCCTTGCGCTGACGCCGGGGCAGCATTGGCAAGGTCAGATCGATAGCAAAACTAGCGATGGCCGTCGATTCCGAGAATTACAAGTCGTGAGCCCATTGAGCGACGCATCAGGACAGGTCACGCATCTGATTGCGGTCAGACAAGACCTTATTGAAGAACACATCGACGATCACCAATTGGAATTGAAGGAAGTCGAGCAAGCGTTGCTGTTACGAGAACAGGCGCTCGTTTCTAGTAGCAACGGCATTATGATCACCCGGAGCGATAAAGACGATCATTCGATTGTGTATGTCAATCCGGCCTTTGAGCGCATTACAGGCTACACCGCAAGTGAGGTGATTGGACTGGAAGGGCGATTCTTGGTGCGCGATGATCTCGCGCAGCCTGATCTGGAAGAAATTCGCACGGCATTGCGTGAAAAACGCGAGGGTTGTGCGTTGTTACGTAACTATCGGAAAGACGGGACACAATTTTGGAATGAGCTGCATATTTCTCCAGTCAAAGATGCGTCCGGTGCCATTACCACGCATTTTGTCAGCGTCATCAACGATGTAAGCGAGCGAGTTAATTACCAGCGGGAACTCGAGTACCAGGCCACCCACGACAGTTTGACCGGCCTCGCCAATCGCAACTTACTCAACGACCGCATCACGCAGGCGATTTCATGGGGGCGACGTCAAAATTTATTGGTCGGTCTGATGCTATTAGACCTGGATCATTTTAAGTTGATTAATGATGCGTCTGGTCATGGAGCAGGTGATGAGATGCTCAAGCAGGTCGCGCAACGTCTCACGCAATGCGTGCGTGATACCGACACGGTAGCGCGCTTAGGTGGCGATGAGTTCGTCATTGTCCTGACAGATCTTGAATCGTATGACCATGTTGACGTGATTGCAGAGAAAATACTTGAATCACTGAACCGTCCGATCACCATTAACGGTAATGATATATTTGTGACGGCGAGTATTGGGATTTCAGTGTACCCGCGGGATGGCGATCACGGTGAAATTCTGCTGCGGTATGCGGATATCGCGATGTACCGAGTCAAAGAGCATGGCCGTAATAGTGTGCGTCAATTTATGCCCGAGATGGGACTGACAGCGATCAGTCGCCTCAATATGAAAAGCGCGATTCGACGTGGCCTCGAACAACATGAATTTGTTTTGTACTATCAGCCCAAGATCGATTTGCGGACACAACAAGTGATCGGTGCAGAAGCATTGGTGCGATGGCGCCATCCTCAGGTGGGCCTCATTATGCCGATGGAGTTTATTCCTTTGGCAGAAGAAACGGGGCTCATTTTGCCGCTGGGAGAATGGGTGATTGCAGAGGCGTGTCGTCAGCAGGTGATTTGGAAGCAGCAACGTGGACTGGATTTACATATCGCGATCAACATGTCGTCACGTCAATTTCGACAAGAGGATCTTGCCGATAGGGTGGCGCAAATCATCCAAGAAACGGGCGCAGATCCGACAAGGCTTACTTTGGAATTAACCGAGAGCATGGTGATGCAGGATGTCACTGCCACATTGATCGCACTCAAAGCGCTTAAAAACTTGGGTTTATCGATTTCACTTGATGATTTTGGTACAGGGTATTCCAGTCTTTCGTATCTGCGACGTTTTCCGATTGATGAGCTCAAGATCGATAAATCGTTCATCAATGATATCCACGTCAATCCCGATGATGCAGCCATTGCGAGTGCCATTATCGCCATGGGCTTAAGTCTTGGACTGAGCGTCGTTGCAGAGGGCGTGGAGACGATTGAACAGATCGACGCACTCAACCAGATGCACTGCCATCAAGTACAGGGTTATTATTTTTCGAAGCCTTTGGATGTCAGCGCGTTTGAACACTATCTCAATAAAAAACCGACAGATATCCTATGACCAAGTTAACATGGCGAATTGTTCCTGTGGCTGAGTTGTCGCAGATGTTGGTCGAGGGACAATTAGAAAAATCGACAGCGATCAGTCAACATACGCTCTATCAGCTGTCGCTAGATGGACAGGAAAAAATCGCCGTCGCGTTGGCGGATGGACAAACGGTCGTGATAGAGCTGACTGGTCAAGAACCGCATCGCCGACGTAAGATTGATGGCCGAAACGTGGCGATCGATGCGATCGATGCGAGCAAGGACTGAGATCGATCTTGGTTGAACCTGTCGTTCGTTTAGAAAAAATACTTATAGTTAAAAAAAGAAAATGCTCTTTACCTCAATGATTGCCGCATGATAATCGATACCGACCAAGATACCAACGCTGACAACGAGACCGTTACAACACTACCTCCTTATCCAGGGATTGCACGCAGCAATATCCTCCTTGTTCAACATGATGCCGATGCTGAGATTGCTTATCGCGCACTTTCTACAGCGACCGTGGTGGGATTTGACACTGAGACAAAGCCCGTCTTTTTAAAAGGGCAAAAAAATGACGGCCCGCATCTCATTCAATTGGCAACGGAGACGCAGGCATTTTTATTTCCTGTTGTAAAAACACTGAGTATCGATGGCGTTAAGGCCATCCTCGAAGCGCCGAGTATTCTCAAAGTAGGGTACGGACTGAATGACGATCTGAAGTTATTGAAAAGTAAGCTGGGCATTGTGACCACCAATGTCCTTGATTTGGCCAAGGCGATGCGGGAGAGTAAACAGCGTGACATGGGGGCAAAGGCTGCGGTTGCCAAGTACTTTGGCATGCAACTTGCTAAATCAAAAAAGACATCGACATCAAATTGGGCCCACCATCCGCTGACTGAGAAGCAAATTCTCTACGCGGCAAATGATGCACAAGTTGCGTTACTCACTTACCTGCGTTGGCTTGAATTGAAGAACAACAATTGCACCAAAACAAAATGATCTTTTTTGAGAACAATGTCGAACTAAATTCAGCCATGGTGCTCCAAGACAGGCGACACATTTTTTCAAGGAGACACATTATGTTGAAGCACAGTAGCAAAGGCATTATACAAAAAATGATCATGTTAGGCATGGCGCTATGGGTAACGCAAGTGCACGCAGATGGCGTGACGGATCTCAAGGCCGCGCTCGTCAAATTGCAAGGAAATACGCCGCTCAAAGCCAGTATTGAATCGAAGTCATGGAATCGTCAGGGCGAGGGGAAAAAGGCGGAAGAAATGCAGGCGACCGCGAGTGTCAATATCGAAGATAGTACACGCGGATTACAAGTGATGTATAGCAAAGATCTCTTGGCGCGATTGCAATCTGAAGAGCGTGCAAAGGAAAAAGACGCGAATAGCAAGATGCCAATGACGACGACATTGAAAGAGTTTAATGCCAATGAATTACGTCCGATGGTCTCGGCGGCCAACAACCTTTCTCATCGTCTTGAAACCGCGGTCTATAAGCAAGAAAAACAAGATACATTCAACGGTAAACCCGCTCGCTTGTTGAGCTTTGACATCCCTGTTGAACATTTAAGTGCCAAAGAACGTAAGTATCTCAAAACCTATGAAGGCAAGTTAGACATTTGGATTGATGCCGACGGTACCCCACTCGCGAGTCGTGTCTCTGAAACTATCAAAGGGAGCGCGTTTGTGGTCGTGAGCTTTGAGGCAAAAGAAGATGAAAGTGTCGTCTACGGCGTGACAGGTGATCGTTTGGTTGTCCTCAGAAAGGAATCGAAAAATCTGAGTGCTGGTGCGGGTGAGCAGAATGAAACCCGTGTCATTAAATCTTTGCAAATTCAATCATGATGATGCGCATCGTGATTTCTTAACCTTATTTTTTATAGTTAATATGCGTTTTCCCCTCTACTTTTCTCGTCAACATGCCTATTTTTATCCTGTTTGTGCGAGTGCATTATTGTTGTCGTTGCTGACGCCTGTTGTTGCCCAGAGCCAGGAGGCGTCACCGCCACAGGTGGTCGAGAAAGTTCAGGGGAACAAGACGCAAAAAAAACCGATCTCGCATCACGCTTACGCCAATTGGCGAAGCATTGCCAACACGGTGTTGAGCCGTGATGGTCAATGGGTGGCCTATGCTCTTGTGGGACAAGAAACGGATGGTGAGATCGTTTTTAAAAATAGAGTACAAGGTACCGAGTGGCGTTTTCCAAGAGGTGTAACGCCTGCTTTTAGTGCAGATGGTCGGTATGCCGCTTTTGCGATTAAACCAACGCAGGCTGACCTCGAGAAAGCAAGAAAAGAAAAGAAAAAAGGGGATGATCTTCCCAAATCCGATGTAGGGGTGGTCGATCTGACGACCGGTAAAGTAGACACGGTAACGCGTGTAAAGCAATTTGCCTGGCCGGAACAGGGAGGCAACTTTCTTGCCATATTCAAGGAACCAATACCTGTTAGTAAAAAAGCCGGCGCGAGTCCAGAAAGCGCTAAAGCAGACGTTGATCTAGACAATAGCGATGATGATCAGGAAAGTCCTGCAGCAGCGGACAGTAAGAAAAAGAATGTCTCTGCTGAACTCATTTTGATGGATGTCGAACATCAGCAGTCGCAGCACATTGAACACGTTGCGAACTTCTCTTGGGATAAACACGGCACGTTATTAGCGTTCAGTGTTCAACAAGCTGGTTCGAATGAGGCAAAGCCCGACACGACTAGTACGCCAGATCAGGCTAAAGCAGCAATTGAAAAATTGTCAGATGGTGTCTATGTGATTGAGCCTCAGACGCGTGAAGTCCATTCGGTACTGAGTGGTAGTGGTAGCTACAAGCAACTACGCTTCAATGAGCGCGGGGATACCTTGGCGTTTGTCACGAATCGGGATGAGGTGGCAAAGCAGAAAATAAAGACGACTGACGCGTCAGATCATACCAACGATACGAAAGACAAAGAAGCGGTCGTTAGCGAGAAACCTGACAGCAAAAAAGCGGATAAGAAGCCAGAAAAAGAAGCGTTGATTTACCAATTGTATGTATGGCAAAAGGGAAGCAATGATGCGATACGATTAGCCAGCGCAGAGACAACAGGCATGCCACAGGGATGGGGCGTGAGCGAATTCGGCGAACTCACCTTTAGCAAGGATGGCTTGCGACTTTTTTTATCGACGGCGCCGCTTCCCGTTGTCGAGCATCCAGGTGACGAAGAGACCGTGAATGTCGATTTATGGCACTGGCAAGATCCTGAACTGCAGTCAGTACAAAAGGTCAACGCTGAAAAAGACAAGCACAAGCATTACAAGGCGATGATTCATCTTCCCGATCATCGCTTTATCCAGTTGGCCACACCACAAATACCGACCGTGGTGGTAAACGATAACCCATCCTACGCCCTAGGAACGAGCAACGTCCCATACCAAATGCTGTCCTCTTGGGATGGGCATTATGAGGACGCATATGCAATCGACCTCGCTACCGGAAAGGCATTACTATTGGCGAAGAAATTGCGCTTTCCAGCGAGCCTTTCACCTGCAGGTCGATTTGTCACGGCATTTGATGCAAAAAGCAGCCAGTGGATGGCATGGCGAACAGTGGACGCGCGTATGATCAATTTGACTGGCCGTATTCAGAGTCACTTTGAAGACCATGAACACGATACCCCAGAGCCACGCTCACCCTACGGTATGGCCGGCTGGCGCGCCGATGACAAGGCAGTGGTGATCTATGATCAATATGATCTTTGGCAAGTGAACCCTGATACTGGAGCGGCGAAAAATCTCAGCAATCATCTCGGACGGCAACGACAAATCAGTTTGCGATATCTGCCACTTGATACCGAGATCAAACCGGAATCGGAAGACCCCGTGCCGACTGCGGAGATGAAGCCCTTACCCGATCAAGCATGGTTATTGACCGCAACAAATCAACAAGATCGTTCAACAGGTTTTTTTAGGCTAGCGCCAGACGTTGGTCAACCAGAACAGCTCATGCTTGCACCCAAAATGCTTGGATCTGTCGTTAAAGCAAAAGAGGCGGATACTCTTGTCTTTACGCAGCAAAGTTTCACCGAGTTTCCAGATGTGTGGGCGAGTAATTTGCGTTTCGAGCATCCAGAACGCATCAGTTTTGCGAATCCCCAACAAACGAAGTACAACTGGGGAACGCAAGAAATGATTGAATTCACCAGCAAAGACGGCAAAAAGCTCAAAGCCTTATTAGCAAAACCTGAGAACTTCGATCCGTCCAAAAAATACCCGATGATGGTGTATCTCTATGAGAAGTTAAGTGACAACTTACATCGATATATTCCACCAGCACCGAGCCAAAATATTAACGTGACACGCTATGTCAGCAACGGCTACATCGTGTTGCGTCCCGATATCGTGTACCAGACAGGGCATCCTGGTCAGAGTGCGATGAATGCTGTGATTCCAGCGATCAAAAAAGTGTTGGCATCAGGATACGTTGATCCAAAGCGCATTGGCATTCAAGGTCATAGCTGGGGTGCTTATCAGATTAATTACATGCTGACAAAAACAGATATGTTCCGCGCGGCGGAAGCTGGCGCGGCGGTGGGTGATATGGTCAGTGCCTATGGCGGTATTCGGTGGGGGAAAGGTGTTTCACGGGCATTCCAATATGAAACAGGACAAAGCCGGATGGCAGGTACGCCGTGGAATAAAACGGCCGAATACATCGAAAATTCAGCGATCTTTCATATCGACAAAATCCATACGCCGTATCTGACCAAACATAACGACGGTGACGATGCTGTGCCTTGGTATCAGGCCATTGAATTTTTTACCGCCATGCGTCGTCTAGGAAAAGAAGCCTATTGGTTTAACTATAACGGCGAAAAACATGGTCTGAAAGATAAAGAAAATGTGAAGCATTACACGGTCCATTTGGACGAGTATTTCGATTATTTTTTACTCGGTCAGCCGAAACCAGAGTGGATGAACAATCCCATTCCTTATCTGCAACGTGGTAGACGCGACATTAAACCACTCTTTAACCCTGATGATCTTTCTGATCTTGGGATAAACACGGTAAAATCGATTCAGAGCAAGGACTAAGCTGATCTGAACAATGGTTTAATGCTGGGGAAGACATGTTGACAGCGGATGAACAAGCGCATTTTTTTGCGGCAATTGAAGCAGTGAAAAACGCAGCACAGCGGCAGTTGGCAACGCGACCGTTTCCTGAAAATGTCGTTCATTTATATCCGCAATTGCATCGACAAGTCGATGATCTTTTCGTCAAAGCATCAGAGGCGGGAAGAGTAACAGCGTGCCATGCTGGCTGCAGTTATTGCTGCCATGTCAGAGTTGAAGCGAAGCAGACCGAAGTCGACTATATTGCTGGGCAGCTTAAACAACTCCCCCGTGATGCACTGGAACATATCATTGATCATATGCGACAAGGCATCCTCCGCAAACAAGCCATCGAGGAACAAGCGCCAGGCCAACGCGGCGCTTGTATTTTGCTTGAGAACCAGCGATGCGCCATTTACGCCTACCGCCCCGCTGTATGCCGTAAGGGCCATTCTCTTGATGCGGAGCAGTGCGCTACTGGCGCGGCCACCATTCCACAACATCTGGATCTGATTTTAAAAACAGAAGCCTTAATACAAGGTATCGGTGCTGCTGTTGCTGCGGCGATTCCAGATGGTGCGCCATCGGCATCAACAGAGTTTGCTGATGCCCTGTGGATGGCGCTTGCCGACGCGCACTAAGATGGGCTTACTTATTCCCGAATGACATCACCGTGAACTGCTGATCAATCAGTGCTGGCAGATAGATCACGTGGTGAGCGAAATCCATCGCCATGGTGCGTGCACCTTTACTGGTTTTGACGGTCGCTACCGGCGCATAATGATCGGCATCGATTTGCTTTATCACCGATAACGACCCCTCACCATTCGACGAATACACCATGCCATTCGTTGCGTCATAAATCACCGCATCTGGACGACCACCAATCGCGGCAGTCGCGACTTCCTTACCAGTTTCAGCATCAGTGACAACCATCGTTTTGTTCTGACACACGGAAAACAGTCGTTGATTTTTTTTATCGATCGCCAGACCGGTCGGCTCTTCACAATGTGTTAGTGGCCATTGGGCGATGAGTTTGTTTGTTTTGACATCGATCACGTGTACTTGTGATTTGTCTTCGACATTGAAATAAATCTTGCCAGTGTCATTACTTGCTGCGAACTCAGGCTTTCCGGTCGTTGCGATCGTGCCTGTGACTTGCAATGTTTTTGCATCGATGACGGTGACGTTTGCTGTTTTACCGTTAAAGGTATAGAGCTGTTGAGAAAAAGCATCATACAAAATGGCATCAGGGTTGACCCCAGTGACTTTGATTTCTTGTTTCACTGCGAGTGTATCGAGGTCAAATACTGTGACTGTATTGGCTTTGCCATTACTCGTAAATCCCAGCTTTAGATCCTGCGCAAACGCAATACCATGTACCCCCAGCGTATTGGTAATCTCACCGACAGGCTGACCAGAGGGGAGATCGAGCACTTGTACATGATCCCCGCGGCTGAGAAACAAACGATGACGAACTGGATCGATATCAATATAATCCCAATGGCTTGGCGCACCTAATTGCCAATTTTGCAGAAAAACCGGTGCGTTTTCGGCAGCTAATGAGACGGAAGTGATCGCGCCGAAGCCAATACTGAGACCGAGGACAATAGCGGCTTTTTTTAAGTTCATCATGATGTCATGACCTTTACTGTTGCTAGTAACGTTTAAAATAATAAAAATTCGTTCGCTGAAATGACAAAAAACTGAGATGCCTGATCCACAAAAAAAACAATCTTCTTGCCTGCAATGCGTCCATTACTACATCACGCATGATGTGCACTTTATGTATGGATGTCGGATGTTTCAGATTAAAAGCAAGCGTCAACCTGTCTTAGAGGTCATCGAGGCGTCTGGCGAGTCATGTCATGGTTTCAAGGCTAAACCACAACGCCAGTAGCAGGCTTAAAATCGGATTAACCTTCATAGATAAAAGCGTGCTACCGGGTGTAAAAATGGTGACGCTTACTTTTTTGTTGGCAGCATGCGCGCTAAGACTGTGTCTTTCAAAATAAAATGATGTGCCAATCCAGCCGCCGAATGCAACGCTGCTAGCACCAGCAATATATTCGCTGCGAGGCCATGTAAATCTTCTACTTCATGACGTAAGTCTTTATTCCCCGGTGCAAATTCTGGAAGGCGGAATAGGTCAAATAAGTTATCACCTCTGACCCATGTATTGAATAAGCCGAGCAACACGGTGGCGAGAATAACCAGGTAGAGCATGTGCTGCATGGATACAGCGAGCGTTTGTTGCCATCCCGTAGTTGCAGGCGGAAGCTTCGTGCTACCTGTTAATTTCCACCAGAGGCGGTAGACGATCGTGATGGCCAGTAGCGTACCGAACAGGATGTGCAAACTACGGACCCAGACACGCGCCGATCCTTTCGGAAACCAATCGATACTCTGACCGGCACACCAAAGGCCAATAATCAATAACGCAGAGAGCCAATGGAGGGCGATTGTTTTTTTGTCGTACACATTATTCATAAAAATACCTAATAAAGAAGCGATATTACGTTGATGAAGGACTAGAGAAACCGATACTGTTTGAGGCTATCGCTGAAGCGGTGTTTCACGGCTTCGCTTATATTACGCCCTTTTTGTAACCTTTTTGCACACTTATTGCACCCTTATTGCGCTCTTATTGCGCCGTTTTTTATAGCACATTCTAAAAAATAAAAAAGCACCGGGGTAAATTGCTATCCCGATGCTTTTTCTATGAACGGTCGGTGATATCTTGCTTTAGGCAGACATCACAACGGTCTCAGAAGGTTGAATTAAAAATAGCCTTTGACTGACACCATGTAGCTACGTGGTGCCTGCCATTGGTATTGGTCCAAGCTTGCGTTCGAGCCAGTGGAGATCGACGTTACTTTTTGGCTATTCGTCACGTTATAGGCACTCACCTGAACTTTGACCTTTTTGAGGAATGTCTTGGAGACGTCGCCCAAAGTATAAGAAACGTTCAAGTCGGTATTGCCATACGCCTCAATTTTGTATGCTGCTGGCTCATTGTTGACAGCGTATTGTTCACCAACCTGTTTGTAGATCAGAGACGCATTCCAAGGACCTTGGTTAAACAGCAGACCCAATGCTGCAGTCGATTTTGGCGCTTTTGCAATCGTTCCCACACCTGCAGCATTACCCGACTTGAATTTTGCGCTATTCAAGGAGTAGTTCGCATACACCGCAAAGCCACCATCAACTAAATAAGTACCTTCTGCTTCAAACCCTTTATAGGTCGTGCCACCTTGGTTGACGAAAACAGTTTGACCTGCAACGACGGTGGAAGCGATTTGGTTGTTGAAGTCAATATAGTAAATATCAGCAGCGACTTGGAAACGATCGGATTTATGAACGCCACCGAATTGATAGTTCGTTGTCGTCTGTGGATCTGGCGTATTCGCAGGTGTCGCTACCTGGAGTGCTGTACCTAACACTGGTACTTGCATCCCTTTTGCATATTGGGCATACAGCGAATCGTTTTGACCAATCATTTGGTTCACTGTCAGGTATGGCAAACTTGCTGTGAATGTTTCAGAGAAGTGCGCTGCCACGCTTGATCCCTGATTTTTGACAGCATCAACACTCCGTGTGAAGTGCATGTACTTAAAGCCAGGTGTGACGGTGGTCGATTCAGTCGCTGCCCATTCAAATTCGGCGAATGGTTGATATTGCTTCCAGCTTGAACCCTGGTTGAATTTAGTACCGGTTCCAGACATCGTTGGATCGAGCAATGTCATTGTCGTTAAATCCAAGCCAAACTGATGACGGGACGTATTAGCGTCTTCCAACCAAATACCTGTACGCAGCAAACCAGCAGAGAATTCTTTAGTTGCTTTGAAAATATCACCATTGACACGGTATTCATTGAGCTTGTCATAGCCAGGTACGTCGCCTGCACGCACTTTAGCACCGGCGTAGGAACTGGTGTTCGTGCTTGATCCTGTCGCGATAACACCATGACCTAAGTAACCTGTTGCATCAAGTCCGGCGATGGTTTTATTGTTATAGAAATAGGTGTAGAGATTGTTATCAGTCTGGAAGCCATCACCCCATTTGGTTTGAAGGCGGATATATTCAAAGTCGGTTTCTTTATGAACCGTGTTGTAGCCGTAATAGCCTTGGCTTGATGGGTCGTTATTCAGACTGTAGTTTTTTCCAAATAGGGAAGCTTGTGCCAATGTCGCGCCGGAGGTCGAATCAGGCAATGCCGTTTTGATGTCGTTATAGGTCGCAAACAAGGTGAGGCGGGAATCACTGCCTACTTTTTGCTGGTATTTGGCGACAAAATTTGAGCCATTCATGGTGTTGTACGTCAGGTAGCCATCGCTCTTGATTTGTTGTGCATTCAATTGCAATGTCGCGTCGTTCGGACCGTACTTACCGGTCTCTAATGCCATACCGTACAGGTTAGTGTTCCAGTTACCGTGCGATAAATAGAGCTCAGCGCCGGCTTTTGCTGCAGGTGCCTTAGAGAACAAATTGATGCTACCGCCATAAGTAGCTTGGCCGAGGTTACTTGCGTTACCTGGACCGCGCTCTACAACGACGCCACCAATGACCGCCGCTGGGAAGTACGCTGTCGAATGATGGGTTGGGTCATTTGTGTCGCCGAAAGGGATACCGTCCCAAGTGACGTTATATTGTGCATCCTGAAAACCGCGCAACACTGTTTTGGTGTCGGCTGCACCAGGACCATTTGAGGACGGCTGTGTCGATGCGCCTGGTGCAATACCAGCGATGGTATTGAAGTTACCTGTTGGTGCAACAGATTGTTCGATAAAGGCGCGGGAGATAACAGACTGTGGTTCTGTCGCTGTCAGGTTAGCCTGTGTTGGCGCGACGGCGGCAACTGTATCTTTTTTCGCAGTGACTTCGACAATTTGTCCAGCGCCAGTTTGCGCACCGACGGCACCAAGATCAACCGTTTCTTGAGCGAATACGGCACCTGGGACAGCAAGAGATAACAAGGAAAGAGACAACGCATGGCTCAAATAGCGCTTAGGAAACGGAAGTGCTTTAGACATAAAAATCATCCTAGGGTTGAAATAGGTAAAAATCGAATCATCAAACATCAAAATAAAGTCGAGGTAGAAAAGCGCACTAAGGATTGGAGCGAAAAAGATTCTCCGTTGATCACTTTCAAAATGTTTTACTTAGTTTTGTTTTTCATACGATGGCTCGCATGCTAAGAAAGTTTTGTGACAAGAAAAAGACATGTGACAATATGCAAGCGTCTTGTTGTTTTTCGCTTTGATTAAGCAAGATTTAATTTTCAAGAGAAAAAAATATGCCTCAATCTGGGGGCGAAAAATTTAAGGTTTTTTTAAGCATTTAAACGGTCTTGTATCAGTGATGCTAAAAATTGCCTTGGTGAAATTATTTTGTCATTGGCGTGAATTCTGCGAAGATAGCGACCTTCGTGATTAAATTTTTGCTGGTGTTATACAACTTGTACGCGTAGAAAAACTGTCGGTGAAAGAACGGAAGTACATGAAATTATTATTGATTGAGGATGACCTGATGATTGGCGAAAGCCTGGTAGAGGGCTTGCAGAAAGAAAAATATCAGGTTGACTGGGTCAAGGATGGGCATGCGGCGCAGTCCGCGCTGATGAACGGCGATTATCACGTTGTACTGCTCGATTTAGGACTACCGAAAATGCAAGGCTTGGAAGTGCTCCGGCAATATCGACAACAGAATGGTACTGCTGCGGTATTGATCATTACTGCCAGAGATGCGACCTTTGACAGAATCAAAGGGCTCGATACGGGCGGTGATGATTATCTCGTCAAGCCATTTGATCTCGATGAGTTATATGCACGTATTCGTGCTTTGCTTCGTCGCTGTCATATTGCGCAAGACCCTGCCTTGAGCCATTGTGGCCTGACGATCAACACATCAACCCATGAGGTATTTTTTCATGGCGTGGAAATACATTTATCGCTCAATGAATTCAACCTGATGTTGGCGTTAATTGAAACGCCGGGTAAAGTGATCTCCAAAGCGAAATTAGAAGAAAAAATATATGGCTGGGATGAGGATATCGAAAGTAATACGATCGAAGTTTATATTCATATGCTACGAAAAAAATTAGGCGCAGAGTTCATTAAAAATGTCCGCGGTGTTGGCTATAAATTGATGAACCACGTTGAACAATGAGAACGATTCGACAGCAACTGTTAATCGGCCTGATGTCGGGTATGGTCGTCACGATCCTCGCAGTCGGCATAGGTAGCTATCTCAAAGTCAGACATGAAACCAATGAGTTATTTGACTACCAGTTAAAGCAAATCGTCCGCTCGTTTCCAGCAAACATGACCTTTCAGCAGAGTGAGACGGCAGATACCCATCCCGGGAAAAAAATTGTTGTGCAAGTATGGGACAAAGACCGTGCAATGGTGTTTACTTCTAATCCCAAAAAAAATCTCCCTCTCTATACTCAGCGGGGATTTTTTGAAGTGCAAGTAGCAGATAAGGCATGGCGAATATATAGCGAAGAAAATAATCGCCAAGTCGTACAGGTGGGACAGCTTATTCGTGACCGTGAAAAAATTGAATTCAGTTTGGCACTGAGATCCCTCATCCCGTTTCTTATTCTCATTCCCACCTTGGCATTGCTGATTTGGTATGTGGTAGGTCGCAGCCTGCAACCATTGACACGTTTGGCAACAGCATTGGGGGAGCGTTCAGCAGATGCATTGCAGCCGCTCGATACGCATGGTTATACCCCTGAGATGATGCCGATTGTGAATGCTATTAATGCTTTATTTTTTAGGGTGGATAGCTCAATTCAATTACAGAAAATGTTTGTCGCCGATGCCGCCCATGAGTTGCGTACACCGCTGGCCGCACTGAAATTGCAGTTACAGTTAGTGGAGCGAACAGAGAATGAAGATGAGCGTAAATCTGGAATTAAAAAGTTGCACGAGCGCCTCAATCGCGCTACCCATTTAGTGCAGCAGTTGCTCATTCTCGCTCGTCAAAGCGACATGGATGAGCAGAAGATCGATCAAACAATTTCCCTGCCAAAGCTTGCTCGTCAGGTCGTAGGTGATTTTTCATTACTCGCCGAAAATAAAGATATTGATCTGGGTGTGGAAGTGCAAGACGAAGATATCTGGATTAAAGGAAACCACGATGCATTGCGGGTGATGTTAGGTAATTTGGTCGACAACGCGATTCGCTATACACCCAAAGGAGGTTGTGTTGACGTCAGTGCGACCAAGGAGGATGGAGCACTAATATTACGCGTCAGCGATAATGGTATGGGGATCCCCTCGCAGGATAGAGAGCGTGTTTTTGATCGGTTTTATCGCTGTGAAGGAACGGGAGAATCAGGTAGTGGACTTGGATTAGCGATTGTTAAAAATGTCGCTGATCTCCATCATGCCAAGATCAGCGTTTCGGCGCCTGACGATGGGCGTGGATTGATTGTGACGATTGCATTTGAGGCTGCAGCCCGAATGACTTCTGTTTAGTTACTTACGCTGGTAGCCGCAACATAAAGACCGCGCCGTTTTCATTAAATAAATGAATGTGACCTTGGCGCTCGCCCTGCTGATGTAAAGCGGCCACGCGCTTGGCGAGCATGAGACCTAATCCTGTGCCATGTGCACTGACTGGCGCTGAGAATGCTTCGTTGGCGATGAGTTCAGACGGAAAGCCAGGACCATCGTCCTTAACGCAGATCTCTAGAAAATCACCTGTTTGCTTTGCACTGATAGCGACGCCACGGTGCGCATAACGCAGCGCATTTTGCAAGGCGTTCATCAGAATCATGCGAATTAATGCTTCATCATACATCCAGATCGCAGGTGCGTTACTGGTATCGGTACACACGACAATTTGGCGCTTTGTGTATTGGTTAATCGCAATTTCAGCGATTAAGTCTTCGGGCGTATGTGGCGCGATATTGAGTGCTAAATCATGATGTTCTGCACGGAAAAAGACCAAGAGTTGTGTCAATAATTCTGACGCATGCAACATGGCGCGTACGGTATCTTCGTCACCATGCATTTCGGCGACACCAGCGATACTTGCTAATTTATTTTTGACATCGTGAATCGTCAAACTAGCAATAGCGATCATACTCATGATACGGATTCAGAGGGATATTTAGTTTGAATTTTCAGTAAAAACTGGGCAATTTCCTTGAGCTTTGGATGATCTTTGTTGGTTTTTCTGATGGTGTTGGTGAAGAGTTTTGACTGTTCAATTTTATCGATATCAAATTCATTCATCAGTACATCAACAAGCAAAGCCAAGGAGGCGTTGGCGAGAATATGAAGGTTGTTTGGTAGTCGAAGCGCTGCGTCAGTCAACATGCGCGCAGCTTCTGAATACGCACCCGCTTTCGCTTTGAGAACCGCGTCATTATTGAGTTTGACGACTTCTTGTGCGGATTGCTCAATCAATGCTT
This sequence comes from Undibacterium sp. MH2W, assembly GCF_049340215.1. NCBI lineage: Bacteria > Pseudomonadati > Pseudomonadota > Betaproteobacteria > Burkholderiales > Oxalobacteraceae > Undibacterium > Undibacterium sp. MH2W. Next base: position 123,005 of record NZ_JBMPPA010000006.1, read on the forward strand.
TTGTCGCCTCTTCACCACCGTAATCTTTGTATACGTGAGAGATCGCGTTGATAATGACCTCCGATTCGGGATTGTTCTGCAAGAGGTGTTTCATCATGCTGGCTGCTTGCGCCGTTTCACCATTAACGAGGCATGCTTTTGCTATTGTTAATGCCAAATCATCAGAGATACCGTTGGTGCCACCTTCCAGCGCTTGTTGTAGTGCTTGAGCGGCAAGATCTGGTTTTCCTATTTTATGCATCACTTGCGCCTCCACCGCTGATAAGGCGCGCATTTTTGAGGATTCTTTAAAAAACGTTTTACCCTCATCAATTGTGGCGGCTGCTTTTTGAATGTCGTCCTGTTCCAAATATGCGTTACTGAGCTTTGCGTAATCAGACGGATTGCGAAGGGGGGAATTTTTTGTTTTTTTGACGACGGATGTCAGAATCGACTCGACACGCTTGAAGTCGCCTGTCCGTTCCGCTAACTCGACGATAGACCGCTGTCGCTTTAAGGAGTTAGGAGCGATATCACTCGCTTTTTCAAGGATCGTCATTGCATTGGCGGTGTCGCCACTGTCGTTATAAATTTTTCCGAGCAAGTCGTACGCTGACAGTAGCTGTGGTGTATCGTTGATGAGTTCATTGAGGATTTGCTTTGCGATGGCAAATTCTCCTTCCGCTTTGTTTGCGCGGGCCAGTCCTAAGCGCGCCCAAGGGAGTCGGCGATGCGAGAGCACTTCCTCATAAAAGCTAATTGCATCCTTGCTTCGATCAGCCATCAATAATGCATGACCTTTGATACGCATGGCATCGAGTAAAAACTTATCTGGCTGCTGAATCACTGCATCACAGGCGTTCGCTACCTCTGACCAGTCTGCAATATCGTAAAAATGGTCAATTTTTTGCAGACGTATTTTCTTTTCGACTAAACGCTCAAAACGGAGGCGCAGTGTTTCGGCGGTAAATGGTTTGAGTAAATAGTCATCGGGCAGACATTCTGCGGCTGTGATGATGCTGCTATATCCCGTTTCTGCTGTGATCATGATGAATACCACAGTGCGCTTAATGAGATTTTCGAGTCTCAAATATTCCAGAAACTGCTGACCATCGGTGGATCCACCGAGGTAATAGTCGCACAGAATAACGTCAAATTGCTTATGTGTAAGTAGTTCCAGTGCCTCGCGGACAGTGGCGATAACATTGACCTGCGTAATTTCTAGCGCGCTCATCTGGCTGCGCAATGAGTTTCGCATGTCTGCCATGTCATCAATGATGAGGATGCGTTTGTCGCGGTATGAAATTGGTTTTTTCATTGCTGTCGATGCCGCAGTACTCTTTTTCTGACGTTGTATTCAAAAGGATCAGGGAGTCTGGCGTGCTTGTTATGTCTCTATTAATGGAATGACTCTGACCATAATTGAGGCATGTAGCGGTGTACATCGCTAGGATTAGCGATAGTTGATTAGAGTGGCGGAGTAAGAGGGTGTTGGGGCGCTTTTTCGGCTATTTCTGTGCGGAACGTTTTTTCCAATTCTCTCTGGAAATAGTATAGACGGCCGTGTCTTTCTCATGCCAGCGTTCCATCCCCTTATACGTCATGCCTAGTTTTTGCATGACATGGGATGAGGCGGTATTTTCAGGTAAACAAATCGCGCAAAGAAGCGGCGCGTGGAGGTCGTCAAATGCAAAGCGTGCCATCGCGTAGGCAGCCTCAGTGGCATAGCCTTGGCCCCATTTGTCGGTACTTAGACGCCATCCAATCTCTAGGGGATTGGCGCGGTCGCGACCGAGATGTTGAATGCAGCCAGCACCGATGAGATCCTCGGTCTGCGCATCAATAAAGGCCCACCATGAATAGCCAAATTCAGCCCAACGGTCTTTGACTCGGACAATCATTTCCATGGTTTGCTCGCGTGTTTCAGGGACACCAGAAATAAAGCGCATGACTAACGGATCGCTATTTAAACGACACAGTCCCTCCAGATGATGGTCATTGATGGGCTCTAAACGCAAACGTTGTGTGATGAGGATGGTCATGAGGAAGTCCTTTCCATACTGCGAACATACCAAAAAAAATGCCACCTGTTTTGCACAGGTGGCGTCATAGCAGTCGCAGTGTCGTGCTTAGCGTTTGAACTTCAGCTCAGCGATACGATCCGCAACAACACTTGTTGCTTGACCCTCAGCATCAGCACGAGCAAAGATTTCGGCTAACGTGTCGCCAATACGACGGACATGCGCATCCATGCCATCTTCTGGTGTATTGAGGTATTCGTAGCAAACCTTGATAATGCCGCCTGCATTAATGACGAAATCTGGAGCGTACAAAATGCCCTTTTGACGGCAAGCTTCACCGATCTCTGGTGTTGCTAACTGGTTGTTGGCGGCACCAGCGACGATTTTTGCTTTCAGTCGTGACAGGGTATTGTCGTTTAACGTTGCACCCAGTGCACATGGCGCGTAGATGTCAGCGTCAACATCGTAAATCGCATCGATGCCAACGACTTCTGCATGTAATTCTTCTTGCGCACGTTTGAGTGCTGCCTGATCAATATCTGCAACGATTAATCGCGCACCCGCTTCTTTCAAGCGGCGGGCATAGTCGTAGCCAACGTGTCCCAGACCTTGAAGTGCAACAGTCAGGCCTTCCATTGAGTCACGTTTCAATTGATGTTTAACGGCTGCTTGGGCACCAACAAAGCAACCTAGGGCGGTAAATGGCGATGGGTCACCACGATCACCGAGGCCGGCCACATACTTTGTCTTGCTCGCAACGCTCGCCATATCGGCTGGGCTGGTGCCGACGTCTTCGGCTGTCACATAACGACCACCGAGACGCTCTAGTGCTTCACCCAATGCTTCAAACAAAGCAGGGGTTTTATCTGTTTTTGGATTGCCGATGATGACGCTTTTTCCGCCACCAATGGGCAGGCCAGCAACGGCATTTTTATAGGTCATACCGCGGGAAAGGCGCAGCACGTCACGGACTGCTTCGGCTTCGCTTGCATAGTTCCACATCCGGCATCCGCCCATAGCAGGGCCAAGATTGGTGTTGTGAACGGCAATAATTGCTTTCAGGCCAGATTTCGCTTCGGACGCGAAAACGACTTGTTCGTGGTTGTCAAAATTAATTTCGTTAAATACAAAAGCGGTCATGCTTATGGCTCCGCGCGGAAGGCTGACTCACCATGCCGGGTAAGGCTGAATCGTATTCCGCAAAAAGTGAATGAAAGTAGAGGCAATGGGTAAAAACACTGAAACAAACAATAGTGACTGGTTGTTGTCAATATTGCTACTGCTTGGTGATTGTGTCACGCGCGGCGAAGTATAAAGGAGGACAGGGCTTTTACTCAAATATAATTGTTAATTTGATATTTAATTGGTGTGTACAAACCATTGCTTTGCGGTTTCTTATTGGGCGTGTCATCGACGAGGGTGTGCCGCTGGTCAGGCAGCGCTCTTAGGCGGCAGCCTTGTTATTGGTGGCGTTTAACCAGTGAACGAGCTCTGCCGTCAGCTTTGTTTGCGATTTGACGCAATAGCCGCGTGAGTAGGCATTCATAAAACCGTGTTTTGTGCCTTTCACAAGCTCTGCCTGATGGCCACGTTGATGGAGGTCACTTACCAGTTCTTGGACGGAGAAGGCAGCTTCTTGTTCTGCAAAAATCAACCGTGTTGGGAATGCTGGTGTGATGTCGCGATAGTCACGGATCCGTGAGCCGTAAAACAATACTGCGCTGTGAATGTGCTGCATGCCTTCCGATACGCTATTGATCCAGAGCGCACTCGCGCCGGCGCTAAAGCCAATGACAAACTGGAGGGAAGGGTGTTGCTGGCAAACGGTGCGCAGCTTTTCTGCATACCGCGCGATGCCGCCATGGATGATGAAGGCTTGATAGGCATCTTGCTCTGTTCTAAATACTGTTTCTTCACTCTCCCACGGACTGACGACGATGGCATCGACGCCGAGTTGGCGCACCAGTCCAGAGACTGACGGCGTATGACCGAAGACATCTGTCGCAATTAAGAGGGTCGCTTGAGAGGGAGACGGACGTGAAGAGGTAGAAGCGTTAATAGAGGCAGACACAAACATAGACAGAAAAGCAAAGGAGGGCGGAGACTACCGGACTTAGACTGAATTTGCAAGTGCTATCAACGTGAGACGGTGGCGCGGCGCGGGTTGTTTATGTTGTATAAATCGGCATTCCAATCGGTTGCAGGCCGCTTGATTTTTGAATATATCAATGCTTGATTGACAAGGTATTCCGCTCTCAGTGATACTGCTTAGTTATCAAAAGGCAAGCCAAATATATTTATTTATTTTCTGATGATGCCGGCAATACAGCATGCCTCACGCCGCTTATCAATGAACACCTCATCTCAATTTCGGAGACTTACCATGTTACGACTAAGTTTGATTGCGTTAGCCATGACCATCGCACTGGCGGGGTGCAGCAAGGAGGCACCAAAAGAAGCGAAGGCGAGTGCCACTGCCACGATCAGCGATCAGCCTTTATTAGTGACAAAGGAGGACCTCCTCCTGATTCATAGTAATGCCTTATCCTCGGGACCAGTCATTACCGGTTCCGTTGAACCTGAGCGCAAAGCCGATTTACGCGCGGAGCTCTCATCGGTTGTCCTCCAGGTGTTTAAAGAAAACGGCGAAACCGTCAAACGTGGAGATTTATTAGTCCGTCTTGATGACACGTCAATCAAAGATAGCTTGCATTCTGCCGAGGAGGCTGAGCGCGCCGCAGTGCAGACCTTCGACCAGGCAGAACGACAGTTTCAACGTCTGAAGACCTTGCGCGCTTCGGGTATGACGTCGACACAACAACTTGAAGACGCAGAAATCCGTCGCAATAATACCCAAAGCGATTTGGTTGCCGCAAAGGCGCGAACCGTACAAGCACGTCAGCAACTGCAACGTACCGAGATTCGCGCTCCATTTGATGGCGTGGTCAGTGAGCGTAAGGTATCCCCAGGTGATACGGCGCAACTCGGTAAAGAACTGGTGAAGGTCATTGACCCGACTAGCTTGCGATTTGAAGGCTTGGTCTCGGCGGATAAAGTTAATAAAGTCCGCATCGGCCAAGTGGTCAGATTCCATATCAATGGTTACGGCGACCAGGAGTTTAGCGGTAAAGTGAAACGGATTGATCTCGCTGCCAACGCCACAACGCGCCAAGTCGAGGTGCTTGTCAGTTTCGACGCCAATACGTTGCCCCGCGTCTCTGGTCTTTATGCAGAGGGCATGATTGAAGAAACGAGTACGCAGTCCTTGACGATTGCAAGTTCAGCATTGGTGAGAGAAGGCGATAAATCGTTCGCTTGGTTAGCGAAAGACGGACACATCAATAAAGTCGCATTGCACATCGGTCAGCGTGATGCGCGCCACGGTGAATATGCCATTTTGGCTGGGTTAAAAGAGGGCGATCAGGTGATCCGTAATCCGATTTCTACGCTCAAAGAAGGCCAGAAACTATCGATGGTGGCCTCAGCAGCAAGTCAAGTACCGCAAGCTACACCAGAAATCGCACCGCAAACTGTGACCAATCCTGCAGGGAAATAAACCATGTTCCTCTCCGATTTCAGTATTAAACGCCCAATTGCGATGATCGTGATCATCATTGCATTGATGGCGCTCGGTTTACTGGCACTCAAAAAGCTCAAAGTAAATCAAATTCCCGACGTACAGCAACCTGTGTTGGTGGTCAGCATTCCTTACCCTGGCGCATCACCAGATACCGTTGAACGCGAGATTATCAATCGCGTTGAAAAGGCGATGCAGAGTATTACCGGTGTGTATCAGTTACGATCTACGGCCAATGAAGGCTCGGCGACCATCGTCCTGATCTTTAATTTCGGCAAAAACATGGTCGAAGCCTCGGATGAGGTACGTAACTCGATTGCCTCTGTGCGCTATAAGTTACCGGTAGAAATGCGTGAACCCGTTTTAGAGCGCGTTGATCCTTCTGCACAACCAATTATGCAACTGGCGCTCTCCTCAGATTCATTGAGCCATGCGGAGATTTCTCGCAAAGCAGAAGATGAGCTGGCAGATAAATTCCGGGCCATTGACGGCGTCGCGACAGTAACCGTCGACGGTGCTTTGCGTCGAGAACTGAGCGTCTTACTTCATGCGCAAAAACTGCGCGAATACAATGTCTCCGTATCCGAAGTTGTGAATGCGGTACGTAATCAAAATACGACAGCGCCTGTCGGTAAAGTGACAGGACATTTGACCGAGCAGAGTATTCGTTTGATTGGGCGTATCGAGTCCCCCCAAGAGTTTCAGTCTATCGTTGTCAAAAAGCGTGGTAACGAAGTGATCCGACTGGCACAAGTCGCTGATATCGCCGATGGCTTTGCTGAAATCGGTGGTTTTAGTATGCATAACGGTCATCCCAACGTGGGGATTTCGATTACACGTTCCCGCGATGCGAGTACGGTATCCGTGGCGAAGCGTGTGCGTGATCTTGTTGATGAGATGAACAAAAACCTGCCTGCTGGTACAAAATTGGAAGTCACACAGGATGGTGGTAAGGATGCGGAAAGTAGTCTGGACAACGTCATTGAGTCCTTAATGTTTGGCGCGGTACTGACGATTTTCGTTGTCTATGTTTTCTTAAATTCATGGCGCTCCACCTTGATTACCGCACTGAGTTTACCGACTTCCGTGATTGCTGCTTTTATCGCGATTTGGTTAAGTGGATTTACGCTGAACTTCATGACCCTTTTGGGCTTGTCGCTGGCCATTGGTGTTTTAATTGATGATGCGATCGTGGTTCGTGAAAACATCGTTCGCCATATGGAAATGGGTGTCGACCGTCGTACGGCGGCGAGCAACGGTACCAAAGAAATTGGCTTAGCCGTCGCTGCGACAACATTTTCAATTATTGCGGTATTTATCCCCGTGGCCTTCATGCCTGGCATCTCTGGCGAGTGGTTCCGCCCATTTGCATTAACGGTGGCAAGTTCGGTGCTGGTGAGTTTGTTCATCTCTTTTACGCTGGATCCTATGTTATCCGCCTACTGGGGCGATCCAGTGGGACATCATCTCGCGCCAAAAAAGGGCATCAGCTTAGCCTTATCAAAGTTTAACGACTGGTTTGATCACCAAGCAGACCGTTACGGTAATGTGATTGCTTGGGCATTGCATCATCGTCGATGGATGGCTGTGATTGCTGGAGCGACCTTTGTTGGTGCGATTGCATTGCATGCGAAGTTTGGTGGATCGAGCTTCTTGCCGAGTGCTGACAATGGCACGATCTTTATTGACATCCGCACACCATCGTCGTCGAGCTTGGAATATTCTCGCCTCAAAGTAGAAAAAGCGGCTGAACTGGCGAGAACAATGAAAGTCACAAAGGCAACCAATAGTACGGTCAATAGCGGTGGTGGCCGTGTTTATGTCGATATCGGTAAAAGTACAGAACGTAAGCAGTCGGCTGCTGAGGTTGCCGTTGATTTACGTAAGTTGCTGGCGCAGATTATTGGTGCTGAATATATCGTTCAGGATGATTTGGGCAATGGCGGTGGGAAACCGGTACAGATTAATTTCTCTGGTCCTGACGCGCGTAAACTCCTGACGATTGCGAATGAGTTTATGGATAAGCTACGTAAGGTCAATGGTGCAGTGGATGTCGGTCTATCGCAGCAAGAACCGAAAGATGAATTGCAGATTGAGCTCAATCGCGGTCTCGCTAATTCATTGGGTATTTCTGTGAATGACGCTGCGCAGGCTTTGCGCGTTGCCTTTGCCGGCGTCGAGGTTGGTGACTGGGTTGATCCAACGGGCGAAGCAAGGGATGTGGCCGTACGTTTGCATCCTGACGATCGGATTAATGCTGAAAACATTGAACGTCTGCCGATTGCTGTCAACAATAGCGACACCATGATCCCATTGGAGCAGATTGCGACGATTACCATGGGTAAAGGTCCGTCTCAAATCAAGCATACGGATGGCAAACGGATGATGGCGGTCTCTGCGAATACACAAGGTCGCTCGCCCGGTGAAGTCACTGCGGATGCCTTGAAGATTGCCAAAGCGATGAGCTTCCCACCGGGGTATGCGCTTGACCTTGGTGGCGCTGCTCGCGATCAGAAAGAGTTATTTACCGAGATGACGATTGCGCTTGTGATGGGTATCGGATTGATGTATCTAATTCTGGTCATGCAATTTGGCTCGTTCACGGCGCCAGTGGCTGTCATGCTCTCCCTCCCCTTGAGTCTCATTGGTGTGGTGGTCGCGCTGTTGTTAACGCACGGTACACTGAATCTGATGAGCTTTATCGGCATCATTATGCTCATGGGCCTTGTCGCGAAAAATGCGATTTTGCTCCTTGACTGTGCACGCAAGCGTGAGGAAGAAGGCTTTGACCGCGAAGAGTCGCTCATGTATGCCGGTCGCAAGCGTTTGCGTCCGATTCTGATGACGACGTTTGCGCTGATTGCGGGGATGTTACCGGTAGCGATTGGCTTGGGAGAGGGCGGTGAGTTTTATCGTCCGTTGGCGATCGCCATTATTGGCGGCACGATCACATCCACCTTACTGACGTTATTGGTGGTGCCGACATTTTATGACAGCATTGAAATTGCGCGTGATCATATGGTGGCGAAATATCGTTATCGTGAAGAGAAATGGAACGCGGTCATTGCCGTTGTGCTGACGGCCTTAGAGGCGCTCTTAACGCTGGTTTTCATTCGCTTTATCTACCGCATTCCATTCCGCTTTTTTCGTAAAAATAAATCATCAGTAGTGATTTAAATGGGGTGTGACTAGGTGGCGTGGTTCTGCCGTCTGGACGAGTGAGGTACTTGGGGCGTATTGCTTGACTTGCTTGTCTAGAATCTGGATACTGCGTCGCCTTTCCCGATCGGGGCAACGGCATGCAAATTGCTATGAACATGTCTGAGAGCATCGTCTCAGATCGATGAATAAGCGGCCTTACTCGGGCCGTTTGTTCATTATTCAACAACAATAAATGAAATGGAGAGACCTATGAGTCAGACAACCGCTTCTGTCGCGGCACCAAAAATGCCATCGCAGATACCTTACATCATTGCCAACGAGGGATGCGAGCGATTTAGTTTTTATGGCATGCGGAATATTCTCACCGTCTTTTTGATCAGTAGCCTTCTACTATCCATGCCTGAAAGTGCGCGCGCTGGGATGGCGAAAGAAATTTTCCATACATTCGTCATTGGAGTCTATTTTTTTCCATTGCTTGGTGGCTGGCTGGCAGATCGTTTCTTTGGTAAGTACAACACGGTCTTTTGGCTGAGCCTCGTCTACTGCGCAGGTCATGCTTGTTTGGCGATGTTTGATGATAATCCGCGAGGATTTTATGTGGGTCTTTTTCTGATCGCATTGGGTTCGGGTGGTATCAAACCCTTAGTTTCATCGTTTGTTGGTGATCAGTTTAACCAGAGCAACCGAAGTCTTGCGCAAAAAGTGTTTGATGCATTCTATTGGATCATTAACTTTGGTTCCTTTTTCGCGTCGCTCTTGATGCCGATTTTCTTGAAAGAATTAGGCGCGAGTGTTGCCTTTGGTATTCCGGGCATATTGATGTTGATTGCGACGATTGTTTTTTGGAGTGGTCGTACAAAATACGTTCACGTTGCACCGGCAGCCAAAGACCCGCATTCTTTTCTGAATGTCGTACGCACGGCATTATTAGCGAAAGCCGAAGGCAAACCACGCTCTGGACTGATGATCGCTGTGATCGGCGTGGTGGCAGCGGTGATTGCTTTGGCGCAGACGCCGACGCTCGGTCTGGTACCCGCATTCTGTCTTGCGCTTGTGACCTTGCTTGGTTTTGGTGGTGTTGGCACATGGATGCAATTAGATCGTGCCTATGGTAGTCATCCTGATGTGACGGTGGATGGTGTGCGCTCTGTCCTCCGAGTGTTGGTGATTTTTGCCTTAGTGACCCCTTTCTGGTCCTTGTTTGATCAAAAAGCATCCACCTGGGTTGTGCAAGCGAACTCCATGACGAAACCGTCTTGGTTCCAATCGTCACAGATGCAAGCGTTGAATCCGATGCTGGTGATGCTGCTGATTCCATTTAATAACCTGATTCTTTATCCATTGTGCAAACGGTTGGGATTTGAATTGACGGCATTACGCCGCATGGGGTTGGGGATTGCTTTCTCTGGCGTTGCATGGATTGTGGTCGGCTTCATGCAATTGAGTATGGATGGTGGCAACGCCTTGTCGATCACGTGGCAAGTGCTGCCTTATGCCATTCTCACGATGGGTGAAGTGTTGGTATCGACGACTGGTCTGGAGTTCGCGTATGGTCAGGCACCTTTAGCGATGAAGGGTGTCATTATGAGTTTCTGGAGCCTGTCAGTGACGATCGGTAATTTATGGGTGTTATTGGCCGATGCCAGTGTCAAGAGCCCTGCTGTCTTAGAACAGATCAAATCCACTGGGATGAGCTCGAACGCATTTCTCATGTTTTTCTTTGCCGCTTTTGCCCTCTTGGCAGCATTGATTTTTGGCATTTATGCGAAAAGTTACAAAATGCTTAATAACTATAGACCCACCTAAAAATAGGTGACATTGGTCGCATAAAACAAGTGATAGGCAGCGAGTTGCCGTGTCGATATGATCTACATAAGAGATAAGTACGCTTATCTCTTATTTTTTTTGACCGTTGTATGTATCCATTGCTGTTACGAAAATTATCCTCAAGTAGCGATTCTTTTCTTTGGTTCTCACAATTTTTAGCTAAAGTAACAAAGACAGCTTAAGCCTTTATGTCTTTCAATGATGTTCAATGATCGCATCGAGATGTTGCTCGATATGTTGCCGATGAGGTGGTCGCCGTAAGGATTGTGTCTTTGTATTAAAAATAACATTATTTATCTATTTCCGTATGGAAAATGATTTACTGTTCTTTCTGTTAGTGTCATCGCCGGAAAAGTACGCCGCTTTTTCGCCCACACCGCACCAACGTTGTAATACCAATATTTGAGAGGATGGAAAAATGACCATAGCAAAACGACTTTATCTGCTGATTATTTTTGTCGGCATCATGATGAGTGTATTGGCGGGTGTGGGGATCTACCAGGCAAATCGTGTTTTCACCGCTGCAAACTTTTCTACCGTCAACACAGTACCGAGTATTCTCGATCTCGATGTCGCCGTGGTCGCTGTGTGGGATATCCGTCGCTCGTATTGGCAAAGTATTGCAAATGCTGATCCAGAACAAAAGAAAGAAGCGCAAAAAAGAATCGCAGAGAATAAAGTTAAATTAACAAATGCTTTAAATAAATACGAAAAAGATGATCTTGTTGACGATAAAGACAAGGCGATGCTTGAGGCAGATAGAAAGACATTCGCTACATTTGGTGCTGTTGTTGATCATGTCATGGCGCTGGATTTCGACGGCAAGTCTGACGAAGCACGTGCGGAACTGAGTAAAGGACAACCGGCTGTTGATGCTTTGTTTGCAGCATTGGATACGCATCGAGATTATAACTTGCAACTAGGAAACGCTGGCTCAGAGGACGCTCAAAAGACATTGAGCAGCGCCGATTGGACCGCAGGTCTCATTGGTCTTCTATCATTGATGGCGGTTGCGATCATGGGCATCACCTTGATCAAGAAAATTGTCGGTTCCTTGAATGAGGCAATTCGCGTGACCACGGCAGTTGCTGCGGGCGATCTTACCCAACATATTGACGTTACAGGCACTGACGAAATTGCACAGCTGATGGGGTCCATCAAGACCATGGCAAGTAGTCTAGAGGTGATCTGTACTGAGATTCGTCATGGCACAGATGCGATTGCCACAGCATCATCTCAAATTGCGACGGGTAATATGGATTTATCTTCCCGTACCGAGCAACAGGCCGGGGCCTTGGAAGAAACAGCGTCTTCCATGGAAGAGCTCACGAGCACCGTACGACAGAACTCTGACAACGCCCGCCAAGCAAATACACTGGCTAGCTCAGCATCAACCGTTGCAGTAGAAGGCGGTGCGGTCGTGTCGCAAGTCGTTGAAACGATGGCTGCTATCAATGATTCATCGAAAAAAATCGTTGATATTATTAGTGTCATTGACGGTATTGCGTTCCAGACAAATATTCTGGCATTGAACGCGGCGGTCGAAGCAGCAAGGGCAGGTGAACAAGGGCGTGGTTTTGCGGTTGTTGCTGCAGAGGTCAGAAATTTGGCACAACGTTCCGCTTCGGCGGCAAAAGAAATTAAAACACTCATCGATAATTCTGTAGAGAAAGTCGATTCAGGAACGCGCCTCGTTGACCAGGCTGGCGTAGCGATGACTAATATTGTGACGAGTATTCAGAAGGTGAGTGACGTCGTCAATGAAATCAGCAATGCGAGCCACGAACAAAGCTCGGGTATTGATCAGATCAATCACGCTGTGATTCAGATGGACGAAAGTACCCAGCAGAATGCGGCGTTAGTTGAGGAAGCAGCGGCGGCGGCATCATCGTTACTGGATCAGGCGAACCGCCTGACTCAGGTTGTTTCTGTGTTTAAATTAAACAATAACCTAATGGGTAGCGGTCCGACGCCCCAGTCACGTCAAGCACAACGTCAGCCCTCTAAAGTGAGCTCTACGGCAAGTGCCGGTCGTTCTCACACGCCGTTAATCAGTACAAACACAAGAAAAGCAACGACAAAGTCGAGTCCAAAGTTTGAAACTCCTTCTGCATCTTCATCAAATCCAAGTAGCCAAAGCGCGAGTGGAAAAGACGATTGGGAAGAGTTTTAAAATGGCTTGATCGCGGCTTTACAGAGCTCGCCTCTGATTGATTGCTTGCTTTAATGCATGATGAAGGAATGTTCTTCATCATGCATTTTTGTTTTACGGCCTCCATGTTTTGTTCATGTTGAGGAAGTGATGCATCACCTCCTCAGATATTGGTAACGTTCTGTTGGCTCGCTCGGTTCACTCACTCCATCATCGCTTTTCTTAGCGATATGCCAAATTTTTAATCCTCTCTATAGTCAAATTCATCTTTCTCTTGATCCACGTCATTCGATCATCTGATGAATGCTGTCAAGAGGGGCATTTGTCAATGTCGATGATGACTGTCAGTCATTTTTCCTGTCGCCATCACATAGGTAAAAGCGCGGTGCTCAACAGATCGCATCAAGAGATACAGCTGTTTCTTTTTATAATCACTTTATTGGAGTAAGTGATGACTATCGCAAAACGGATTTATCTGCTCATTATATTTGTTGGCGTCATGATGACGTTGCTGTTAAGCGTTGAGCTGTATCAGACAACACAGGTCTTCAAAGCATCGAGTGTTTCATCTGAAAACGTTATTCCCAGCATGAAACATCTTAATGTGGCCATGACGGGTATAGGGGATATTCGGAGAACCTATTGGCACAGTCTTGCGGTTTCTGATCCGACAAAAAAACAAAAATTACATGAAGATATTTTAGTGAGTAGATCAGTCATCGCCGATGCATTAGACGCTTATGAAAAGCATGATGTCTACGATGAAAAAGATAGATCACTGTTAGAAGAAGACCGCGCACAAATCGCTCTTTTTCATACGATCGTCGATAAGGTGCTTCTACTTGATAGCCAAGGTAAAACGGAAGAGGCGATTAATGAAATTGCGAACCAACAGCCGATATTGAAAAAAATATACCGTACGTTTGAAATCCATATTGATTACAACGTCGATCTCAATCAACGTATTGCAGTAGAAGCACAATCAACCCTCGCAGCGGCATATTGGGTCGGTGGTGGTATCGGGTTACTCACACTAATCGGAATGGCACTCATTGGTATTAATCTAGCCCGACAATTGGTGGCTGCACTCAATGATGCTATTAAAGTGACCGTTGCGGTGGCAGAAGGTGATTTAACGCAAAATATCGTTGTTACTGGTCACGATGAAATTAGTCAGTTGATGGGCTCCGTCAAAAGCATGGCGACTAATCTCGAAACGATTTGCATGGAAATCCGTCAAGGAACGAACGCTATTGCCAGCGCCTCCGCGGAGATCGCTTCAGGAAATGTTGATCTTTCTGATCGAACCGAACAACAGGCAGGTGCATTAGAAACAACAGCATCTTCAATGGAAGAGTTAACGAGCACCGTCAAGCAAAATTCAGAAAATGCACGTCAGGCGAATGCTTTAGCCAATGCGGCATCGGAAGTCGCAGTTGAGGGTGGGGCCGTGGTTTCTAAAGTGGTCGATACAATGGCAGCGATTAATGATTCATCGAGAAAAATCGTGGATATTATCAGCGTCATCGATGGCATCGCTTTTCAGACGAATATCCTTGCACTGAATGCCGCTGTTGAGGCGGCACGAGCAGGTGAGCAAGGACGTGGCTTTGCAGTGGTTGCTGCCGAAGTCAGAAATCTTGCCCAGCGTTCAGGCTCAGCGGCGAAAGAAATCAAAGCACTGATCGATAATTCTGTTGAAAAAGTAGATTCAGGGACGAAGCTCGTCGATCAGGCGGGCGAGGCCATGGTGAAGATTGTGAATAGTATTCAAAAAGTGAGTGACGTTGTTGGTGAGATTAGTAGCGCCAGTCATGAGCAAAGTGCAGGTATCGATCAGATCCATCAAGCGGTGATCCAGATGGACGAGGCAACACAACAAAATGCGGCATTGGTGGAAGAGGCTGCCGCTGGCGCTTTGGCATTAAAAGACCAGGCGGCTCGCCTAACGGATGTTGTTTCCGTGTTTAAACTCAGAGATTCGACGAATTTGATCCCCGAAAAAAATAGTTATTCGTCCTCCCCACAGGAGCATAGTCGCCATCCATCCACACATCGTCATCAAGGCCAACATAAATCAAAAACGGTGATTAAACCTGCTCCACAAAAAAATTCACCGCCACATCATGAGGCACTGCCATTGCAAATATTTAAAGCCAATGATGTGCAGGAGTAAGGGGAAGAGTGGCGCTTGATACGCTCTCCTTTCGTTACTTGGTTCTACTAACCAAATAGACCTTTTTATCCGGTTCTCCCAGTCGACATGGCAGGGAGATTCCATTCAACGATGTGGCGATCATGGGTGATCACATCGCTTATCTTAGCGATATGCCGATGTGATAAATGTCCTTAAAGTTAATCTTGTAGTTCTTTTTCAAACAACACTCGCTGCTCATCGGCGTAGGTTCAATCATTTGCAATGGGATTGCGACGACCTTGATGTCGTATTTCACTGCCAGTACAAAAATCAATGGAGTGGAAAATGAGTATAGCAAAACGTCTTTATATGCTTGCCTTATTCGTGACTTTCGCGATGGTCGTCGGCGCAGCGATCAATATTTTCCAGATCAATCGTGTCTACGGTGTACTAAATTTTATTAGTACGAATACCGTCACAAGTCTTAACCAATTAGACAAAATTGCGGACTCGATTGCTACAATCCGTGTGAAAGTCTGGCAAAGTTTGCTCGTCAAAGACGAGGCGCAAAAACATAACTTACGCCTTGAAATTAATCAAGAGCGCCAACGTGTGAACGTCGATCTTGATGTCTACGAAAAAAAATTTATTGCGGATGCTAAAGATTTAGCTTTATTTCGTGACGCAAAAAAATCGATCGTTACCTATGATCAGTTCATTGATCACTTATTAGCAACCGATTCAACTGGGAAGAACGAATTAGCCGTTCAGGACATTTTTTCGCATCAGGATATCATTGTCAATATGATGAACGCGATTTGGGCCCACCGAGAATACAATATTCAAATGGGCGAAAAATCGTCCGTTGAAGCTAGAAAAATTGAGTTTGAAAGTGCAATCATCACGAGTATTCTCAACGTGGTCTCCATTATCGTTGTCGTCTCGGTGTTGTTGGCCTTGCGACATAAAATGATCAGGTCGATGAGATTGGCGATTACCGCTGCACAGTCTGTCTCAGCGGGTGATCTCACGCTTCAGATTAACATTGATGGGACCGATGAATTTGCACAACTCACGCGCGCGATCAAAGACATGGCTACCAGTCTTGAAAGTGTCTGCACGCAAATACGCCATGGTACAGATGCAATTTTGGTGGCGTCGGGAGAAATTGCTGTTGGTAATATGGATCTGTCCGTCCGTACGGAACAGCAAGCCAGTGCATTGCAAGACACGACGGGGTCGATGGATAAACTGACCAGCATCATTAAGCAAAATTCTGATAATGCAAGACAGGCAAATACCTTAGCAAATACCGCATCCCTTGTCGCTGTCGAGGGTGGTGCGGTTGTGTCTCAAGTGGTAGAGACGATGGCTGCGATCAATGATTCCTCTCGAAAAGTGGTTGATATCATTAGCGTGATTGATAGTATCGCTTTTCAGACCAATATCCTTGCGTTGAATGCTGCTGTTGAAGCGGCACGTGCAGGTGAGCAAGGGCGTGGTTTTGCAGTCGTTGCGGCAGAGGTCCGAAACCTTGCCCAACGTTCAGCGTCTGCTGCGAAAGAAATTAAAACGCTCATCGATAATTCTGTTGATAAGGTAGACTCAGGGGCTCGTTTGGTCGATCAAGCGGGTATCGCAATGAACAATATCGTAACGAGTATTCAAAAAGTAAACGATGTTGTTGGCGAAATTAGCAGTGCAAGTCAGGAACAAAGTTCTGGTATTGAAGAGTTGAATCGCGCTATCTTTCAGATCGATGAAAGTACGCAGAAAAATGCAGCGTTAGTCGAAGAGGCCGCTGCGGCATCGACGTCACTTGAACAACAGGCGAATCGTTTAACAAGTGTCGTTTCTATCTTTAAATTAAAGTCTGTGGTGCGTGACAACGTCGCCAAGGTGCATCCTCAACCACCCGTGAACAAAGTATCTCGTGGGATGAAATCCCCACGACCAATATCTAGCGCTGAGAGCATACAGTCAGTACCGGTGGCGAAGCAAAACGTGTCGAAAAATCTCGATGTAGCCACCCTCCCAAAAAGTAAATCGATTGATCATGAAGAGCCAAGTGCACATGGCAATGATTGGGATGAATTTTGATGTGGACACATCCTTGGCGCTGATGTGATATCGAGAAAAATAAAGAAGCGAAAAAATAGTTGTTGAATTTGTCAAGCAAGGCGAATCTGCTCGTACCGACGTTTTTTACGTTCAGTGGCCGTCCTTGTTCGATGTTCTTAGTAACCTGGGCGAGGTCAGCTGTTGTTTAATGTTAAAGCCCCCTGAAGGTATTTCGGTGAATAGTATTTCAGACCCCTCTTTAAATATCGATATCCTCCCGTCTGCCGTATTGATCATAGGAGAAGGTTGTATATTGGATGTGAATTCGGTGGCCATCAAAATGTTTGAGGCTGACTCAAAAGCGCAGCTCATCGGCGTGATGTTGAATGATCTAGTTTTTCAGCTCGATTATTCTTTATCACCAGATAGTCCTGACTTCGCACTCGAACAATGGTGCCACGCACCAGCAAAAATTCGCGTCCGGACACTGAAAGATACGTTTCGTGTGCTGCTGGTCTCGGCAGCCTTGAAGCGTGTTGACGGGCGAAACGCGATGCTTCTTCTTGCACTCGATATGACGGAGCTCAGTACCATCGAAGACAGCTTGCGTCGAAGTGAAATGGATTTCCGTCGATTATTTGAAAATATGCAGGATGTGTATTTTCGAATCAACAACCAAGGTGCGTTGACAAAGATCAGTCCTGCGGTAAAGCGTATGCTTGGGTATGAGATCGTTGAAGTCGAAAAGCTGATGGAGAAGTCATTTTTCCCTGAAGAAAACGATAGCAAGCTCTTCGTTGCGACCAGCTTGGTGAACGGTAGCGTGAGTAATTTTCCTGGTGTGTTGCGGTGTAAAGACGGAAGTTTTATCGATATTTCGATCAATAGTCAGGCGCTCTACGATGACAAAGGCGAGTTTTTTGGTGTTGAGGGCATTTTTCGTGATGTGACGCACCATAAAGTCATGGAGCGTGAGTTGAAGCGGCTGGCAAGTACGGATTCGCTCACGGGGATAGATAATCGTCGGGCGTTTCTTGAGCACGGTCTGCATATTTTTAAAACGTCACAACGCTACCAATATCCAATGAGCCTTCTCATGCTCGATCTGGATTTTTTTAAATCCATTAATGATAAGTACGGGCATGCCACAGGCGACCGTGTTTTGGTTGATTTTGCAGCGGCAGTGAAATGCGACATGCGGCAAATCGATTTGTTTGGACGCTTAGGCGGGGAAGAATTCTGTCTTTTATTGCAGCAGACAAATCGACGTGATGCGATCTCTGTTGCAGATCGAATACGTCAGCGCGTACAAAATATGACCCTTTTCGAGGCCAATGCTGAACCATTGAATGTCACGGTAAGTATTGGCGTGGCTGTGATCGAAGATCACGACTTAACGCTCGAAAATGTTATAGAGCGCGCAGATAAGGCACTCTATAAAGCGAAAACGAGCGGTCGCAATTGCGTCGTATCGTTACCCTGATCGTTGCTGCTTCGTCTAAGTATTGCGTTGAATCAAAGCCTTTCATCATGGTTGGCGTAGTCTGATCTTCATCGCCAATGATCGTCTGAGTCGCTGTACTGGCAACTTATGATCGTCATGTGGTCACTTCTGGGGCTCAGCGTCACCTGCTATCCGTCGACTCCAATGACTGGATTGATGTTTCTGTTGAGCCCTTTTCGACAGAATAGACGGAGAAATCATGCATCTCACCCTTGCCCAACAAGCCCTTTTAAAATCAAAACTTGACGCGATGAAGCAGGATATCCAAGCCGAATTACGTCAGCATAACCCCCAGCAATTTGCCCAGGATGGCGGCGCGGGTGATGGCGTTGTAACGGATGTTTTACATCATGATGCGATGTCGCAATACCTACACCACCATGCAGAATGGCAAGCCTTGCAGCGCGCTCAAGCCAGGCTAAGCGAAAATATCGCTGATATCTGTCGTGAATGCGGTGCGCCTATTCCCTTTGCCCGCTTGGAAGTGGAACCGACTGCGGAGCGATGCATTCAATGTCAGGCCGCCATCGAATCCGATGATCAACGTTTACACCTGCATCCGCATTCCAGCATGTAGGACTTTTTAAATCGAGAGGGCGTCAGAGAGATCTGTTTCGCTCTCACTTTAAAAATGCATTGCAAATACATGTTTAAAGCAGTATGATGTTTTCGCGCCATTAATGGCACAAGACAAAGTAAAGAATGCACACGTGATGTGCTGCATTTAAAAATGTATTTAAAATATATCTTAATAGGTGATCTGATGTTAGACAATGCAGCCCGTGAGTTAGTGAAAGCCACTGTCCCCGTATTACAGCAACACGGCGTGACACTGACACGCCATTTTTATGCCCGTATGTTTGCGCATCATCCAGAACTGATGCCAGTGTTTAATCAAACAAGCCAAAAAACAGGCAGCCAGCAGCAAGCCTTGGCGATGGCCGTTCTGGCTTATGCCGAACACATTGATCACCCCGAGGTACTACTTCCGGTATTGAAACTGATCGCCAATAAGCATGTCAGTCTGGGCATTCGCGCGGAACACTACGCAATTGTTGGGAAGCACCTACTCGCTTCGATCAAAGAGGTGCTCGGTGACGCCGCCAGCGATGCCTTAATTGATGCTTGGGCTGCTGCCTATACGCAATTAGCAGATATCTTGATCGCGCAGGAGCAACAGTTGTATCAGCATGCCGTCAATCAAGAAGGTGGTTGGAGTGGATGGCGCTCATTTATTGTGGAAAAAAAGGTCAAGGAGAGCGATGAAATAACCTCGTTTTACTTGAAACCCCGAGATGGTGGCAAAGTGCCACTGTATGCAGCCGGCCAGTATATTTCGGTCAAGTTACCTGTTCCCTCGATGGAAATGACGCAGACACGTCAATACAGTCTGTCTGCTGCGCCAGGGAAAGCGACATTACGTATTTCGGTTAAGAATGAACGTGGGACAACATCGCGTCCTCGCGGCGTGGTGTCATCTTTATTGCACGACTCGGTCGAGGAAGGGAATCTGATCGATGTTGCGCCACCGATGGGCGATTATTATCTGCATGAAGACCGCGACACCCCTGTGGTATTGATCAGCGCTGGCGTCGGGATTACACCACATTGGGCGATGTTAGAGCGACTCATCGAGACCCGTTCCCCACGTCAGATTTTGTTGATTCATGCGTGCCGCCATGGTGGTGTGCATGGCTTTAAGCAGCAACTTCAACAATGGCGGCAAGCGCCTATCGCCTCGTGTGCGCTCAATACCATCGTCTATTATGAAAACCCAAGAGATAGCGACCGATTAGCAAGTGACTATGATCGTTCGGGTCGTCTCCAGCTCGATGAGATTGCGTCATCACACCTGCCTCCTGATGCGGATTATTATCTCTGCGGTCCAGTCGCTTTTATGCAAGAGCAAATCGGGAATCTCAAACGCCTAGGCATTGATCCACTAAAAATTTACTCTGAAGCTTTTGGGAGCGGTGGCGTTGTCGCCTAATGCCTGTCAGCAACGATCTGTTGATGATTAGCGGAAAGCGTATCGGCTTGCTGCGGTGAGCGATTTTAATGAGACAATGTCGCACTAGTGCCTTGAACCTGAAGAATCCTCATCTATGCAACTGACACACTTTACCGATTTAGGTCTGCGCGTTCTGATTTATTTGACCTACCCAGATCGTACCGAGCCAGTGACAATTACTGAGATTGCCACGCAATTCGCTATTTCGCGGAATCACTTAGTGAAGGTCGTTCACTTTTTGGCGCAGCAGGGATGGATTGTGACCGCACGGGGAAAAGGCGGCGGTATGGCCCTATCACAGCCGATAGAGACGTATCGCCTCGGGCACTTGATTTCAACCTTAGAGGGGCACACCGAGCTGATTGATTGCGCCAAACCAGCCTGTGGGCTCAAAGGTCAATGTCAGCTCAAACACATTTTAGATCAAGCGCAAAAGAGTTTTTATGCCGTGCTCGATTCATACACGCTGCGGGATGCCGTGGCAACGCCAACCCGCGAAGCGATTATCAGTTTGCATCAATTACGATTGCAAGCGACCGTTTCTTAAGTGCTAAGTCCAGCGACGATCAACGCATATAAAATCAGCGAGATCATTGCAATAAACAGCAGCGCGACTGTGCGCCACAATGCTTCCATATTGGTCAGATCATACGTGCCTCGGAGTTGAATAAACATGTGCACTGGCGGCACAAGCACGGTGATCAATCCAGCAATCGCAGTCAAATTGAATTTTCCTAGCACGGTAATTAACATCATTAAGATCGCCATAAAACACAGCGAATACAGTGAGAACACGGCGTGATCAAACATCACATATTTGCGTTTCAATGCAAACATGAGCCACAAAAATGGCAGAGAGATAGGCATGAGTAAAAATGCAAACTTTGACGCCGCGCTCTTCATTTTGTAGAGCGTCAATTCAGGGTTTTCAGCGGCATGGCGGAGTCTCTTTTCTATCCATGGAACTGAGGAACTCATGTTTTTATCATCGATATTGAGGTCGAATGTCGATTGTCCCTCTTGATCCGTCTCTTTATTCTCGGCAGAGACGGTCTGATCGTTGGACTTATTTTTCGCCAGAGAGGTTTTGTCACCATTGGCTTTACCCGCCATTTCGATGGCGGTGATTTCTATCACTGTTGAATTGATTTCGTCATTGATATCTTCCAGCGCTTGATCTCCCTCCGGCAAGCTCGCGCGCTTTTGCGTGAGAACTTGAAGTTTTTCTTTAGCAAGCTTGAGATCCTTATTGAGATCCGCTTTTTCGGCGACCAAGTCTTTACTTGCTGTAGTGCTGCTATGGTCACTGGTCAGTGAAAAAACAAAAAACATCAGAAAGATTAAAAACAAAAACAACGCCAGCGGCGAGACATACCGTGTTCGCTGTCCTGCGATGTAATTACGGGTGAGCTTGCCTGGCGTCAGAATGAGCGCAGGGATTGTTTTCCATGCTTTTGTTTCAAAGTGGAATATGCCATGCAGGAGTTCTTCCACCATGTGCAGCAACGAACGATGGATATGGGCCGATTGCCCACAGACATGACAATATGCCCCTGTCAGTGGTGTCTCACAGTTGGCACAGATTCCGTGGTCTTCTGGTGCGTAGTGCGGGTCGCGCTGATCGCCACTTTTTTCAGACACAATGACTGCTTCGGCCAGCGCATCTGTTCCCATTCCTGCATCGACGTTCATCGTTTCTTCCTGTAAAAATATAGTCTGGATTGTGCCTGATCCCGAACTACATCTCAAGAAATTGCCCGACTGTCATCCATTTTTGTTGCTAAGCGGTCCCTTTACTGACACTTTCACCGTCCTCTGGACGGAGAGTCCAGAAGGTAATGGATGAAATTAATGTCATGACGCCGAGCGTCAGAAAAGCATTGTGAAGTGCACTGGTCACCGCAATTTTGTCAGATTGGGGCAAACCGCTCAGATACCATGCAGTGACGAGTGAGCCACACGCCAGACCAAAACTCATCGACATTTGCTGTAAGGTGCTTGCAATGGTGCTTGCCATACTGGAGTCGACGGGCTTGATATCCGCGTAGGCCATCGAATTCATGCTGGTAAATTGCAAAGAATTAAAAAAGCCTTGGGTCAGACTCAAACACACAATCATGGTCCAATGCGTTGATGGCGTGACCAGCGAGAAGCTACAAATCGTGACACCGATCATCAAGGTATTGACGATCAATACTTGTCGATAACCAAACCGGCGCAAGACGCGGCTGGCAATCAACTTCATGAACATCGCCGCCGCAGCGGCAGGCATCATCAATAACCCAGACTGCCAGGCCGGAAGATTAAGCCCTAATTGGTAAAGTAGCGGTAGCAAGAATGGCAAACCGCCGAGCCCTAAACGAGTGATAAAACCACCAACCACCGATACCCGGAAGGTTCGCACTGCGAATAGTTGGAGTTTTAATAAAGGTGTCGGCGTGTGCTGTGAATGCCAGCCATACCAGCCAAGCAAGCTCAGGGCGAGAGCGAATAAGGCGATGGTTAATGTTGCTGAAATAGAATGTTCACCAAAGATTTCCAACAACCACGACAACAGCGCTGCGCCTGTGCCGAATAAGATCAAACCTTTGACATCTAGCGGGCGCGCCACCTCACCGACATAATCTGGCATATGTCGATGAATCAGGTATTGCGCTGCCAGACCAACGGGCACGTTGACAAAGAAGATGACCCGCCAAGAAAGCCAGTGGACAATAAGACCGCCGACGGTGGGGCCTAGCAAGGGACCAATTAATGCCGGAATAATCACAAAATTCATGGCATTGAGGAGTTCCGATTTCGGAAACGTACGCACAATCGTCAATCGCCCGACAGGCATCATCATTGCCGCGCCCATCCCTTGCAGTACGCGAGCGGCAACAAGCATCGGTAAATTGAGTGACAAGCCGCATAGCACCGATGACAAGGTAAAGATCGCCACTGCCAAACTAAATACCTTGCGCGTTCCAAATCTGTCTGCAATCCAGCCGCTGACCGGTATGCCCACCGCCAGACTCAAAATATAACTCGTGACGACGGCTTTCAAACTAAGAGGGGTCACCTGCAGGCTCTGCGCCATCGCTGGAACGGCCGTATTGATAATCGTGGAGTCGAGTTGCTCCATAAAGAGGGCAATCGCGACGACCCAGGGCAGGTACTTTTTAACGGAGGCAGTTTGCTCGACGATAGCTGGACTTGGCATAGGCACAATAAGGTAACGAGGCAATGCAGAATCGATGAAGAGCCTGCATGATAACACTGCTACGGTAACAAGTTGGCGACCAGAAAAAAATGGCGTGGGGCAAAGTCCTCCGCCGAGGCGGAGGGGGAACGAGCAGGGATGAGCAGGAACGGGGAGAGAGCAGACCGAAAAGCAAGCAACGAAGCGACTAAGCGCGTTCTTTTGCTTTTTCAGTTTTTCGTTGTAGCACAAAGATTGGCTGTGCCCATTCCATCTCTTTTTTCTTCTTACTGGTGATTAAGGTCAATTCAGACGGATCATAGACGTCGGTGTTATGCGTTAATGGCGTCGTCATCAGGTACTGTGCATCGGTATTCTTGAGGAACTCACCCACGAGTTGAATATTGCGGATATCCAGATGGGCGAAGGGTTCGTCAATAAACACAAAGCCACCAGAGCCATCTTCAGATTTCAACAAGCCAATGAGTAGAATCAGCGATTTCATCACCTGTTGACCGCCCGACGCTTCACCGTCGTTCATGCCAATAGGACCTTTTCCGTCGAATTTGAAGCGGACATGCAAACCAGCTTGTGCCAGTTGGATATCATCATTCTCTAATTTCACAGGATCGGTATGCACTTCGATTCCCGCTAATTCGCCCAGCTGCTTGATATTTTTGCTATACGACTTAATGGTAAAGCGCAGTCGATCCATGTAAGCGGCGCGGGCATTGACGGTGGCTTCGATCGCACGGTTATTCTGATAGCGACGTTCGTCGGTTTCTGCCTGACGCCCTTGTAATAGGGTATTTAAGCGGGTGTACTGATCCACTACCGTGGCATCGGTTTCCCAATCATCACGTGCCAAGTTGTTGCTCAGGCTACGGATACGCAGTTCGATCTGGTGCACGTTTTCGTGTTCAGCGACCAACTCCTTACGGTGCGAGCTCCGCTTCCAGTTGGACGGCAATGTTTGCCACGTGGTTCGCATCGCACGCAATGTTTCAAACTGCGCTTGCCGCTCTTCGGCATGCCGTTTTTCTGCTGTACGCAATTGGTTCTCTGCGTCCGCAATGGCTGCTTTGGCTTGTTCCCATTTCAGATGAGCGATAGAACGTTGCTCAGTCGCCGCTTTGAGCAACGGTGATAACTCGCCAAGACGGCTACCAACTTCAATCCGCTGTTGTTTCAGCGGCTGGGTATTGCGGGTGGCTTCTTCAAATTCAGCATGACGGGCGCTGAGTTCTTTTGCAGCATCGACACCCGCTAAGCGCGCTTTGTATGCACTGATTTCACCGGCCAATTTGCTGATATTCATGGTCAGCACATCTTCTTGGGACTGCAAGCGTGGCAACGACTTCAACAACGCTTCGAGACGTTGCGTGCGGCCCGCATTACCAAAACGATAGCGCGAGGCCTCGACAAACAGGGAACGTCCACCACGGCGCTCAAAATGGTACGCATCCGGCGTAATCCATTCTTGCGAACGCGGCAGTTTCATTCCCGCTTCAATGGACGATACCGTATGAATCCGTTGTAACTGCTCGATCAACCAGCCCGGCGCTTGGGCGGTGAAATTGACCACTGAGAGCAAACTTTGGTCTTTGACGACCGGGGCGCTGATACGGTCTGGTACGATAAAGTGGCTGTATTTCTGCTTTTCACCAATCCGATACGCGGCGGCGGCATCGCTGGCTTTATCGAGCAAAATCACCGAGGTATAACCGCGCAACACCCCTTCGACGGCACCTTGCCATGTCGGATCAGTGACTTCGACGATGTCAGGTAACATGCAATGATCGATGTGTGCCTCGGTCAGTGCACGGCGCATTTGGCGAACGTTTTCAGGATCAGGTAGGCTCGATTTGCCTTGCAGCGCGGCGATGGTGTCCATTTCAGCCGCGATACGCTGACTTAAGCTATCGCGTTCTGCTTTTTGACGTGAGAGCTCCGCTTCTTTTTTCTCCAAATCATCAGCGATGGTTGCGACATCGGCGTCGGCCTCTGCGGCCAGCTTCTGCAGACGTGCTTTTTGTTCTAACAAACTTTCTTGCGGTTTGAGTTTGGCATTGATGTGCGAGAGTTTTTCGCGCAATGCCGACTCTTCTGACTCCAGCGCCGCTTCCGCTTGTTTGGCTTCCGTTACCAGTTGTGCCTGATGGGCAAGATGCTGACGTCGTTCAGACAAGGCTTCATCTTGCGTTTTCAGAAAACGTTTAGAAGCGCGTAACGCATGGCTCGTCGCGTTCGCTTTTTCCAAATCTTCGTGGTACTGCAGGGTAGGTAAAATCTCTTCCTGCAGATCGCGTTTTTCTTTGCTCAGACTTTCATACTGATGGTAGTTCGCGACTTTGAGGCGCAATCCTTCCAGATTGGCTTTTGCTGCTTCGAGTTCGGTTTCAAACCGTTGTAACTCTGTCTCGGTATCGCGTTGATGACGCTTTGCATCGTCATAGGCATCGAGGACTTCTTTATCGCCAAATACCTGAAACACCAGATCAAGCAACTGGCGTGGTGCGTATTCGCAGAGCTTATCGGTTTCACCTTGTTCAAGCGCGAGCACTTTGCCCATGGCGTTAGAGAGACCGGCATGCGATAGACGTTTGCGATAGCTTTCCACACCCAGCCAATCATTGGCATCGGTCACTTCTTCGATCTCTACTTTGCCACCACGCATCAAATATTGGCGCTTCCAATCGCCGCCATTTTTTTCGATTTTACAAAAAAGCGTGACTTCATCGTCGTACAAGCCGGACATGCGGAAAGGGCGATTCGAGATTTGCGGTCCAACGGCGCTGTTATCCACCACAGAGCGAATCCATGCTGTCTGTTGACCAGAATGGCGCGCATAGTGTTTGTACGAACGCCCCATCGAACATTCGAGACCAAACAAGGTGCGCAAGGCATCGAGCAGGGTCGTTTTACCAGAACCATTTTGACCTGCAATGGTGATGATCTTGGCATCGAGCGGAATATTTTTAATCCGCTGCCAGTAATCCCAATGAACCAACTCTAACGATTTAATATGAAACATGGTGTGTATTCTTTTGTCTGGTGAACGTTGCTAGGCACAGAGAAGCAATGGCGCGTCAGTCGTGATCGGACGCTTCTTCTTCATCGCTTTCCGTTGCCGTCGCCTCTGTGATCGCCGTCTCGGTGGCAGTCGTTTCGGAAGCGATGATGGCTGGCGTACGCGGTGCAGGGATATGGAAGATATCGGACAGCGCACCGTTGATGATCCGATCTTTCAGCGTATCGGTATCCATCAAAAGATCGAGTAACGGCCCCTCTAAAATCATGTCGCCTTTACGCTCAATAAAACCGACCCGTGCTAGTTGACCGAGGTTCATGTCCATCCGGGTTTTTTTCCCAAGCTTGTCACCAAAATCCGCCAACAACGCGCGATAGGAAATACCAATCGACGTATCCTCGGCACGTGGCAACGGTTTCTCTTTGCCAAACATGTCGTTCTGATCTTCTTCCGCCAGTTGATGGGCTTCTTGTCGCTCACGCTTCGGTAAAATAATTAATGACCACAACACCACCAAGAGCGCGACGCCATCCCGTGCCAGCCCAAAATTATTGTTCTGCCAGGTTTCTTTGGTGCCGAATACTTTGGATTCACTATCGCGAGTTAAGGCCAATGTGACGTAGTCAGCGTAGACGTTATCAACAAACTTCATGCCACAGGCTTTGAGTCGCGTATCGAGATCAGTGCGGAAGTTTTCATCTGACAAGGCACGCTTAACGAGCTTATCCTCGCGGCGCAGCGTTTGGTGCGCCAACAGGCGGGCGATCAGAATTTGTGCATCTTCAGTCATGGTGTTTCACTATTTGGTATGGAGGACGCGGCGAGCGCCGGGTCATTGTCATGGCGATTGCTGATACTCAGGCTGGCAATGGACATCGCGGCAATATGCGGGTCATTGATTTTTTGCATTTTGTCTTTAGACTGAAAGACGAGCGGCAGTCGTGCCAGCGTGCCTGTCGCGCCTTGCAATGCCGATTCATTGGCATCACCAAGAAGCGGCAACATAGAAGCGCGATAAGAGGCAATGGCAAAGCTTGCAGGGAGCAAAATGTCTTGCAGCGCAACCGGTTTTTCTTTCACATCGGTTTGATGCAATAATCCCAGCCAGTGGTCAAGCTCATGTAACGCGTCACTATCGTCATTGGCAACCGAAATCGCGTTTTCACCGACAGGCAGAGCGCCAGCAATCGCCGATACACGATGGCTTAGTAATTCACTTTCCGCCACGTCAATCATTTCAGATGGCGTAATAAATAACGGGGTAACCGGTTGAGCTAAAGCATCGTCGGCCAAGGCAGCGAGATCTTCTTTTTGCAGCAACCAGGTCTTAATATCCGTCGTGGATAACCCAGATTGGCCAAGGTGAACGCGTTGGCGCTCAATTTGGTTCAATGCACGAGAAAACATCCCTTGCATGTTCAGCAGGGCACTCTGCGCCCGACCAATGGCTTGTGCCGCACGGTGTGTGGCAGCATCTGCACGCTCATCATGTGTAATGGCATGAATAATCTGCGATCCTTTTTCCACCCAGTCACATGCCGTATGCCACTTTTGTTGTGCGGTGCGCAATTGAAACTCAGAACCCGAGGCAATCGCATCAGAAAATTCTTCGGTCAGCTCAATCAAACGCCCCAAAAGATGATGCAATTGCTCAACCGACACGCCGCCCACCGCCTGTGCCCCCGCAACCTGGGTCAGCATGTAGCTCATTTCGGCTTGGTCGTTGTTTTCTTCGACTTGCAACAAAGATTCGACCGCAGACAGCACATTCCTTGCCGTTGGTGCAATCCGATAGACCGATTGACTGGCATCCCAGATTAATAATCCTGTAGAGCGCAAGCGTGCCAGTACCGTTTCGAGTGCTTCTGGCTCCAGATAGCCGAGTTTGGTATTGATATCAGCGCGGGTTAGCGAGGGGGAATCCACATCCGCTGTCAGTTCGCGTAAAACCAACAAGCGCAACAATACCCCGTTCAATCCCCCATGAAACAACGCCGTAAACGCCTGCAATACAGGCTGGCCGCGCCTCAACGGGAAGATGGCAGAAACGTCATCAGGGCTAATACCGGTTTTAAAGTACGTCTGCAGAGCAAGGTCTTCCTCATTCTGCACGTGGGAGTCGTCACTAAAATTTTGCATGCACTTTTATCGAATACCTTACACTTGCTATTTTAATAATTATATAAATCTACAAGCACATTATACCTGCATCAAAATCGTGGGCAAAACGTAGTGTTATTTTAACAATATTTATTTTTTGATTAAAATTGAAACGGCGACGTTCATGTGCAAGGTCATCGTTACCTTGATATTCAGCATTTTTACCATCGATATTCAGAAATGAAAATCGCCTGTGCCAACACCACACTAAACTCCCATCGCAAGC
Source organism: Undibacterium sp. MH2W (assembly GCF_049340215.1). Classification (NCBI taxonomy): domain Bacteria; kingdom Pseudomonadati; phylum Pseudomonadota; class Betaproteobacteria; order Burkholderiales; family Oxalobacteraceae; genus Undibacterium; species Undibacterium sp. MH2W. The sequence goes on from NZ_JBMPPA010000006.1 coordinate 152,034, forward strand.
GATTGAATATTTATTACAGATTGACATCAAATAAACCACCGATTGGCATTTGAAAAAGCTGCTCATTCATATGTGAAACACGGCATTAATTGGCATCTCAGGAAACGCATCCTATTGACTTTCAATACATGGGGTGTTGTCTGATAACCCTGTATTCAATAATGCTTCAAGAAATAGAGGGGTATTACTTACTACGCTTAAGTAGTCTCATATTAAGTTTTTTTAGGCAGATAAAAAAATGAACGATGTCGAGGATGAGTATGTAGGAGCTAGAGGATTTTTAGATGAATATGCGGTAGATGGTGACAAGAGTTACGGTCTGTTTATTGATCTGCTAGATCGTGCGGTTTTTGTTGATATTAAGATTGATCGTTTGTTTAAAAAATAGAAATTCTTCAAACCTGTCTTGGGACAAGTTACTCGCTTGATGGCTCTATGGTCTTGCTCGAGCATGTGATGCAGATTTTCTTCTGGCGCATTTGATTGGTAGCGCCGGTGTACGCGATGATATTGAGGATGGTTACGCTCTTATCGCCGCCTTTGCCAATCGCGTTTGAATTAGGTAAATCGCGTTGTCTACTGGCATGTCCAAATACGCGACGCGCAGTGGCTAAATTTCATTTAGCTGTAAGCGAAAAATCGAAGATTTGTCCCTCTCGGTCAGCGGCGCGATACAAATATTTCTATTGCACCCTCAACTTGATCAATGTCTCATCCCTTCGTTTACGCTGACTTACGGACCGCTTACGTGAACGAAACATCTAGCTTGCGCAGGCGATATCTTCTCGGCCTATCGACGTACTGTGGCGTGATCAACGATAACGCCACATTCGTGCATCGTTTCGTCGTTATGACGAAAACTCAATGGGATTGCACTTGCCGAACGCCAATTGTTTCATCAACCTCAAACTCTAGTGAGACCAAGTACTGATTAGAAGAGCATTACAAAAGGTACATAGTTTTTTGTTTTCACGCTGATATTTTTTATTTGGCTTAGATATATATCAAGCAGAGAAAAAATATAGATATATATCTTAATCATTATGGTAAGGTTTCCATAAATTATCAGTAATGCAAGAAGATTGCTATCTTTACTGACCTAGATTCATTAATAGTTACATGGTTAGTGTCGGTTGCAGATATCAAATTTAGGCGCATTTTTATAAAAATTTATCTCCCATTTGATAGATGTTATGAACATGTGAGCAATCTATTTGTCTTTTCTGAAACTTGAAAATATTTATATTTTTTGTAATTCGATTTTATTGAATAAACAATTTTTATAGATAGAAATTACGATTATTTTGACGTTAAATTTTTAACTACTTGAAAGCGAGAGATGATGATGAATTTGGAAAATGCAGTAGCCAAGCATGCAGAATGGAAGACAAAATTCAGAGGAGCAATTTCAAAGCAAGAGCAAATGGATGTATCCACAATAAGTAGAGATAACTGTTGTGACCTTGGGAAATGGCTACATGGAGAGGCAAAATCCAAATATGGAGCCATGAGTAGTTACAAGGACTGTTTAGCGAAACATGCAGTATTTCACACTGAAGCTGGGAAAGTTGCCAAGGCGATTAATGCAAAAAAATTCGTTGAGGCAGAAGCAATGATTAGTGCCGGCACAACGTATACCATTGCCTCTAGCTCTGTCGGAGTAGCAATTATGAAATTAAAAAAGGAAGTTAATATTTAATTTTGCTATTCAAAATGAGATAGAAGTGTCGTGATTCTAATTTTAATTACATAGATGTCCTTGTCTCTATCGCGAATTATGTAAGCATAAATAATCGTGTCTACATGTTAAGTGGACACTTCTCCATAATGGAAGACGGAATCAATACGCCAAGACGGCGTGGACAACTTGGTGCCGAATTCATGTCTCCAAACAATCGGTATTTAACTGCAGTCTCTCGCTTTGTGTTACCAGTCAAGCGTCAATGAGATGTGTAAGCATCCCGTAAAATCAAGCCGTACATAGCTATAATTCTTGACGCAAACTTATCTATCGAAAGTTAACAGAAATGCGTTCGTCAGGCCCATGCCCGCTGATCAGTTTTGATGCAAGAATTGGATTGTCCTGCAGCGGTTTGTACATCCAGAGCATTTTCACATCCATGAGTATATGGAGCAGAATCGGTATCAGGAGGCTTCCCGTCATGATCGCTAACACGCCCAAGGCCATGCCAATCAATAGCGATGACAACATGCCTTGCCAGCCTTGATATAGATGGCTGGATCCGAAGGACAGGGACGTGAGAATCAATGCCGCAATCGCGCCTAATTGCATGCCTATTGGTGGTGCGCTGTGGAGGAAATTGAACAGAAAACCGCGAAACAGGATTTCTTCGCACACACCTGCTGAAACGCTAACGACGATCCACCAGCGTCGCTCAATGATTGAAACCGGCAGTACAAATTGCATTGAGGCCAAAGCCGGCGCGATGCGTTGTCTGATAGTATCGTTCCAGAGGCATTGGAGGCCCGATAAGGAAGACAGCAAGAGCAGCGCGCTTGCCGCAGTGAATGCAATGCCCGATGAAACTGGATGAGCAAGCATCCAGTCTGATTCCGTGGTATCGAGTTGTACTCGTACCAAACTTGATAAAGGAGAAGTGAAGAACGCTGCGGCCACCGCGAGCCACAAAGAGGCGATGATTTTTCGGTACCAGTTGATGCGCCTCATGCAGGAAGTGAACGTTCGCATCAAGCGCGTTTCTTTCAGATCCAGAATCGGAAAAATGACTACCACCAACAATGCCAACAGGATTTGCCACGGGTTCATGGTGTAGTCCTCAGTCAATATGTGAATATCTATTAACATTCGCATACTAGGGCCGATTTGTCTATTATTGAATGCATCCCTGATCACAAATTGGAGAGCAGTGCATTTCTTTCGTGAATTCTGTTAATCATGTGGGCTGGTCTGTGAAGCCTATCCTTTACGTATGGTGTAGGTCGCAACAGAAGCGACAAACCACAAAAATGGAGTAATGGACTGCCCTATAACGGTCTCTGTGACGCTGGATGAATTTCAGTAAGACGCGTTTGCTGTTGGGGATCCCACAGTGGTATTGTCAATCGCGGGAGCGTGTTTGGTCTTGGTGTTGACTGCTTTCTACATCTTTAAAAAGTAGCCCAACTTATCGATTTATTCGGCCCATGAAGGGCGCGGGTGCCGTCGCATTCACTGAAAAAACGAACTCAGATTTGCTTAGCACCTTACCCTCCATCCATCGGAGACCGATCAAGCCAATAGGGCGTCGCGCAAGACTTCGCCCAAGTGCGCGGCGGACTGAGGGTTCTGTCCCGTAATGAGTCGGCCATCGACGACGACGTTGTTTGACCAGTTTGGTGTGTTCTGATGATGTGCACCGCGTTCGTTGAGCGTGGATGCCAACAGGAAGGGGACAATGTGCGTGGACTGTACTTCTTCCTCTTCTCCGTCGCTAAAGGCTGCGACCCGCTTTCCTGCTACCAACAAGCTGCCGTCGATGCGGCGCGCATTGATCAATGCCGCTGGTCCGTGGCACACCGCAGAGACGATTCCACCCGCCGCATCAATTTCTCGAATGGCCTTTTGCGCGGACTGGTTATCCGGAAAGTCCCACATCGTACCGTGACCTCCGGCAAACATGATGGCGGAGTAACGTGAGGGATCCACATCATCCAAGCACAATGTATGGGAGATGGCATGGCGGAAGTCTGTATCGGCCCAGTAGCGGGCAATAACTGGATCTTTCATGTCTTCTAACCCGTCCAATGGAGCGTCGCCGCCCTTAGGCGAGGCAAACTCTACCTGAATGCCTGCTTCTTGCAATTTCTCTAGTGGGTGCGTGACTTCAGCAAGATTGAAGCCGGTTGGAATACCTGTTGCCCCCTTTACAGCGTTGCTTGTGACAACGAAAAGGACGGGCTTGAGTTGATTGGCGTTTTTGGTCATGATTGTCTTTTTAAAGGTTTAGTGGGCGGTCAACAGCGCGATTTTGCCAAGGGTCAGTAGCTGAATAGGGCCAAAAACGGCCCAATGTTTCTCGCCGTACTTTCCCGCTTTCAATGACATCGGCATGGTAAGTTAAAAAAAGACCGTCTCATGTAGAGATTTATTCCCGCTATTGAAGCTAAAATTTCGCCAATACATTCGGTTGCTACTATCTCGTAGCGAGAGAAGTGATGCGATGGTATTACTGGCTTTGTGGAGGTCGTACGTTCAACCGGCTTTGCTCGTATGCAGGACATCTGGGTCTGACGCATTCGCCGGCGTGCAGTGAGATGGCGCGGTTAGATCATGAAGGGCGGTTCGCCTGCCAACAGTTGACCTCGAATGTGTGATTGCATCCGAACCAAATAAAATGGTATTTACAGCTCAACCAGAGCATTTCAATTTGAGTGGAGTACTCATCACTGACGGGATCGCAAGAGATTGATCGGCAGGCCTGGTCCCTTTTTTTTGCGGAGGGACTGCCGATTTTTACTGAAATACGTAGTGCCAAGGTAATATAAAAAGTGAGGGCAGATGGTGTTTAGTCACGTAATAATTCGAGCGCATGCTCAAGCACCGTATCACGCGCCGACCTAATTCCGCTTACCGTTGGGGCCACGCTAATATCCGGTTGAATTCCCTTACCAACGAATTCTCGGCCGTCTGGAAACAGATCCCGTTTCACACAGATGCGGGCTTTACCGCCTCCTGGCAGTGCAAAGAGTAGTGGTTGGCCCGTGCTGCCTCCGGTAGGTTCCCCTATCGTCTTCCCGCGCTTCATGGTCTGAAATGCGACGACAAAATCTTCTCCCGCAGAATACGTCTGCGCGCTGGTCAGCACCTCAACCTTGCCTGTAAAGATGTGTTCGTGCTTTGGAGATTGAAACGGTTGACTGTTGCCAGTTAACGGTGCCCATTTCACGAATGCTCCAAGCCGCGCGCGCATCACCGCGTCCTCAGAACGCTGATAGCTAGTCTCCGTATAAATCGGCTTATCACTCAAATAGCTCAGTATGTCGTAGCCGTAATTGCTTGATCCGCCGCCATTTTGGCGCATGTCGATGATTAATGACTTGGCCTTCATGATCTGGGGTAATGCCCGCTCGAAAGCTTTAACACTCTCATCTGATTCGAAATGATCTAACGCGAAATAAGCAACGTCGTTTGGCAGCATCTTGAAAGTGAATACTTCAGGAGTTTGAATGTCAGTATATCCAGACCTTTTCACTGTCGCCGAATATTCCTTGCCCATACTGTCACGCATACGTAGCGTGAGCGGCTGGTTGGCATCACCGTCGAGCAATTGATATCCAAACATGCGCAAGCGGCGGTCCTGCGACGTCGAGCTACTGACATAGGGAGCAATTTTCTCTTCGGCATAACGCTGTACATCTATGCCATCAATCGAGATGATTTCGTCACCAGTTTTCACGAGCTTGGCAAGCGAGTCACTCTCTACCGATAGTACCAAGACCTTGTCTTCGATCATGGCGGTCGTCATTGGTGGCTTTGAATAAAATGAATCAATCAACTCTTGCGGCGGGTAGATGTTGGTGTGGCCATCATGTAACTGCGCAGCAATCTGGATCATAACGTTGTAATAGTCACTGGTTTTCTCCGTCGCCATCACCTTTGTCAGATACTCCATATAGAGCTTGTCCCATTCCAGTGTTGGTACGTGGTCAAAGTAGACGAAATTTTGCCTTGCTTCGGCCCAAAACAACGAGAGGCCAGCTACTCTTTCTTCTATGCTCAGGGTTGGCTTGAATGGTGTCGCGATCGAGGGTACATTCCAGAGGTGGTCTGGTAGTCTCGCGTTTGCGATTACTGCTTGAAAACGGGGTTCGTCCTTGAGTTGTGCCAATATTGGATCTTTGAGTATCAATTCACCAAGCGGTGGCACCCAAACGAATTTCTGCATTGCTTCAAGCTCGGTCATCGCTTTATCCTTCATCCCCAATTGCATGTAGATGCTTGCAAGATCAAATCGTACGTCATGCCCTCGCGAATAAAGTGAAATATTGCCAGTAGATTTCGCATAAACATCGGGCTGCGCCAAATAGGCCAGCGCAGATTCCAGCTTGTCAGCAGCCTGGTGCAACTTGGTCTTGTCTGAACCATCGCCAGCCAACTCGCGCGCCTCAGAGCGCATTTTTTGGGCATGCGTATATTCCGTTTCTACTGATGAGCAGCTCGTGTCCGGTGCAGCATGCACTGTTGAAATCATCGGTGCAAGGACCAACACTGAAAGAAATAGCCAACGCATTGCCTGATTCGAAGAAACGAGTCGTTGCATAGATTTTTATCTCCATCAAATGGTCAGGAAAAATTACGGATTTGCATTAAGAAGGCGTTAACTAGGACTGTCCGGTGTGCACCATAATTTGTCATTATTATAATAACCCATATTGCAGCATTTTCCTTAGACGATCGGTCGAGGTTATACGTAAATGACATTGACCTGCAATTTGATGGAGAAGAGGGCGCTGTATGCTGCAGATTTGCAGCATACGCATTAAGCGATCGACATCGGCAACTACTGATCTATGCGTGTCGTATGCTTGTCCAATATTCTCAAGCTCCCAAGTGTTCGTTTCTCCATTCACGAGGAGTCGTTCCGCATTGTGCCTTAAACGCTCTTGATAGCGCTGCTTCGCTGCCATAGCCAACTTCAAACGCGATAGTTTTTAGTTGCTTCCCTTGTTTTAAGTGTTGTTGCGCTAAGCGCACGCGCCATCCCTGTAGATAGACACCCGGCGTGCATCCTACAACATGATGGAAAGTGCCTGCAAAAACGCTGCGTGACATTCCAGAGATGTCAGCAAGTGCATCCAATGACCAATTTTGGCTGGGTTGTTCGTGCATCGCAATAAGGGATTTTCTTAATTTGGGATGTGAAAGTCCTGCCAACATCCCAGTTTCAATTTTTTCAGATTCCATTAATTGACGGAGAACTAAAATTAGCACTACCTCGAACAATCGGTCTACGAGCGCATGTCTGCCGCACTTGTCACTAAATGCCTCACCAAAGAGCAGTGCCAACGTTTCACTTGCACCGTCAATCCGTGACAGTGGTAGGCAAACTATCTTGGGCAAGGCGCTCACTATCGGGTTTGCATTACCGCCATCGAACTCAATCTCGGCACAGACGGATGTTGCGACCTCAATGCCATCGGTAACAAATTGACGAGCAATAGGCCGGGGGTAGAGCAGCAAACTCGGTTCTCTTACTTCTATTGTTTCGCCGGAGGAGTGAGTAACGTTAATCTTTCCTTCTTTGATCAAATGTAATTGGCCGTTTTTATTTGACGAATGGTCATCAATGCTCCCACACAGCGATCCAGCGTGAAATGTGCGCGCTCTGACGGGAAAGTGAACAAGCAACGCTTCTAGACGATCAGTACAAACTTCGCTCATTTGATACTCCTAATCAAGTTAATGATATTTTACGTGATATTTAGTATTTTTTCTGCGGTTAGAATTCTACTTGCGGGTTGTAAGAGTGCTGCCGCATTAAACATCAACTTCTAAATCGCCTAAAAGGATCAACATCATGAAATTTGCACAAAAACTCATTGCCACATCAGTTATGGCCCTCGCTTCCTCCTTCGCCGCTGCCCAATCAAGCCCTGGCGTTGAGCATCAAACCCAAGCTTTTCTTGACGCTTTGGCGAAAGGTGGCGGAAAGCCGATCGAAACGCTTAGTATCGCAGACGCACGCCAGGTTCTTATTGGCGCACAAAAAGGTGCAAAATTGCCAGATGCTGATGTGAGCGAGAAGACCATTCATGTTGATGGTAAAAATATCGTACTTCATATCGTACGTCCCGCTGGTGTGAAGGGAACATTACCAGGTTTCGTTTTCGTTCATGGTGGAGGTTGGATTTTGGGAGATTTCCAGACGCATGAGCGTTTCGTACGCGATTTAGTTGCGCAATCTGGTGCCGTCGCCATTTTTGTGAACTACACACCTTCCCCAGAAGCGCGCTACCCAGTGGCGATCAATGAGATTTATGCGACGACGAAGTGGGTTGCCGAAAATGGTAGCCAAATTGATGTCGATGGAAAACGATTGGCAATTGTTGGTAACAGTGTCGGTGGCAACATGGCGACGGTTGTAGCGCTGATGGCGAAAGCCAAAGGGGCTCCAGCTCTGAAGGCGCAAGTACTATTTTGGCCTGTCACTAATGCTAACTTTGAAGACTCTTCCTACAACGACTATGCAAATGGACACTTCCTTACTAAAGACATGATGAAGTGGTTTTGGGATGCATACACGACCGATCCAGTCCAGCGCCAAGAAATCACTGCGTCTCCACTCTTAGCGACGACCGCGCAGCTGAAAGGACTTCCTCCAACGCTTATTCAAACCGCCGAAAAAGACGTATTGCGTGATGAAGGCGAAGCTTATGCACGCAAACTTGATGCTGCGGGTGTGAGCGTTGTTTCTACACGGTATAACGGCATGATTCATGACTTTGGCCTACTTAATGTTCTCGCAGACCTCCCAACAACACGGGCTGCCTTACATCAAGCAGCTGAAGAGTTGAAGTTGCGACTGAAATAAAAAGGGGAAGCCCCCCGTAAGGACGTGAATCAATAAAGCACGCGTCCACCTCGACGACACCTCCCCCACATGCTGTAAGTTGGGGGAGATTTTTGTTGGTACGGTCACGTTCGCTTTCAATTGGCTATTTTGTACACAGCTTTAATGTCATTCTGAGCAATAGATACATCAACATAACTTGACAAGCCCCCACCAGACGACTAGTATATCTACCAACTAGTCGGTCGATAACATTTAATATAAAAGCACACCCACACCGTCATCATTTCAGGAGAATGAAGATCATGAATGAACATAGCCATCATGCGCTGCAGCGTTTTGCTGCGATTCAACAAACAATGCACCGTGCGCCAGCGTTGACGATGCTTCATATTGGTGACGAAGAGAGTGTGATTGTCAGTGGGGCGCTTCAACGTGACAGTGATGAGCCGCCTGTGCTCATGACGATGTCTATCGGTGCAGTCAAATCGGCGCGTGAGTTGCTGCGGCATACGCCTCCTCGGCCTCGTGAGTTTGAATTGGCGATCGAGCCCATTGAGGACGAGATCACGCGACACCATCGGGCGGTGAGGCAGCCATCATTACTGGTGACGGAGAGCCGAGAGATCAAAGCGATTGCACTACTTGCTGGGGTGCCGGAATCACGAGAGATGGTGCTATCGATTGATGCGATGGAGGGTGTTTTTAGCCGTCTTGCGGCGGTGATTCAAGGTCAGCCAGCCCACACGCAAGGGATTCCAGAGGACAATGTGTTTGCGATGCGCTTACTGATTTTGCGCGAATTCATGCACCACGTGCACTTTGAAAAAATTCTCATTCTGACTTGAATTACCGTCGGTTACTAAGGCGGTTTCTGATCGGGTGTAAGAAATGAGCTTGACGTTCTGTGGCACCCAGCTCAGAATCAAATGAACATAAATAGCACGTTCAGCGCGCCGTTTTATGGTGCGACATCTTGTGAAGATGGAGGATGCGCGCTGAAGGTGAGATGTTCATTTTTTTGCGTTGCTTCACTGGTGATCGTGCGATCACCAGTCTTCAATGCATTTGTGAGGATGGGAGACATGAATGACTGAAGAACAAGCTGAACGCAATCTGTTGACGGGCTCGTGCCATTGTGGCGCGTTACGTATAACGCTGCCAGTGATGCCAACGGTGGCGACAAAATGTAATTGTTCGATATGCCGACGATTAGGTGGAATCTGGGCCTATTTTGAATTGGGCACGGTGCAATTCGAAGGGCATCCGGAACATACGACTGACTATATCTGGGGAGATAAAACACTCAGAACAATTCGGTGCCGCCATTGTGGTTGTGCAACACATTGGGAGCCGCTGGATGGTGTGCTAGGAGCCCGGCATGGCGTCAATCTCAATAACTTTGATCCAGCATTACAAGCGCGCGTCAAAATACGCCATTTCGATGGTGCGGAAACATGGACGTTCATCGATACCTGAATAGCCGTTTCACATTATCGCTGTTGGCGGTCGTGCAGGGATACCGCAGTATCCTCGCCTTTGTTTATGGTTTGACCAGCGTTTTCAGAAAATGACTGGCGATCTGCGATGGACCGCTTCCTTTTTGCATGCCGCGTCCTACAACCATCGCACCTTCCAACATCGCGAGAAAAGTCTCTGCCATACTTTGCGCAGGAATGATCGTTGTTAAGTGCCCTGCACGCTGTCCTTCTTCGATCACTTCGGTGAGCCATTGCAGATTAACCTCAAAGAAGCGGTCGACCTCGTGATTCACGATATCAGGCAGAGAGCTCATTTCAGCGCCAAGCATGCCACACACGCAGAGGTGTTTATCGACACTGTAGGTTTTTTCAAAGAGACCTGCATAGGCCGATAAGCGGTCATCTGCTTTGACAAATCGTCCTTCAATCTGTAGCAGGGATTCTTTAAAACGGTGTGTATACCGTTGTGCAATGACAGCGGCCAGTTCGCTTTTTGTGGCGAAATGATGGTGGATACTCGGCTTTTTGATACCGACCAGTTTGGCGACATCGTCATAAGAGAATCCGTTGTAGCCGCGTTCCTGAATCAGGCCTTCTGCGGCATCGACAACACGTTCTGCCGTTGGAGAAATTTCTGAAAAATGTTTCATAGGTTAATGCATATCAGTTAAAGATCAGTCGAGGGGAGATGTCCCACCTTGACGAGAATCAGACAGCCTTGTTCACTGTAGGGAACATGGGCGCTCATGTGGGGACTCCGGATCCAGGTACCTGCTGGATAGTTGCCCAAGTCATCTTGGAACATGCCTTCGAGTACAAAAATTTCTTCGCCGCCGAAATGTCGGTGCATTTTAAATTGTGTACCAGGCTGCCACCGTACCAACGCTGTGTGGCTGGTGCCAAATTCCGATAACGGTAATACCGAGAGACCAGGCGCGGTACCAGGGTACCATTCGGCCGTGTTGGTATCGATGACAACCCGCTCAGTGTCGTCGATTGAGAGATGGCGCAGTTTGACGAGGATGGTGCAACCGTGCACCGTGAACGGTGTATGCGATGAGCCGGATGGATTTTTGACATACGTACCCGGGCCATAAGTCCCGAACTCATCGTTAAAATCGCCCTCCAGCACCAGAAACTCTTCGCCGAGAGCATGTTGGTGGGCAAAAAATTGCATGCCAGCCGCATAGCGGACGATGGATGTCGCACGGGCAACCTCATCGCCATCGCGTTCAATAAGTTTGCGCTCAACCCCAGCCACAGGAGAGGCCGTCCAGGGTAAGTCGTTGGTTTGCACGACAGCGCGAAGTGAGTAATCTGCATGTAAATTCATGATTGTGTAATTGTACCAACTAATTGGTAGATATCCTAGTTGCTTAGTTAATCCTTGTCAATATGGTTGAGGAAAAAATAGGGCTGAGCTTGGTTCAAGACGGCACTTGGTTTGCTCTTTCCTCGTCGTCAAATGCCTACATATTTTGCAATAATACTAACCTCATTAGACCATTTTTGGTACTATGTGCGACGAAAAAGCCATCGTATCATTGGTCTGAGAGAGATGGTTATTGGCGGCGCGGCGTATCGTGGTAGAGGAGTGGGTTTCTTTGTCTAGTCTAGGGTGAATGGACCAACTACAAAATAGAAAGAATGTATGAAACTGCAATGCAAAACGGGGTGCGTCTATGTTTCTTTTTTTGTCGCGATGTGGTCGTTGTTGCTGTCCCTTCACGGTGCCCATGCTGCGACGCCGGTATTGACGGCAAATAATGATGTCGTTTCACTCCGAATCAATGCGCCGTTTACCATCGGCAATGCCGAGATCTGTCGCCAGTTTTCTAGTGATCAATTGATGCAACTGAGTTTGCGCATCAATGGGATATTGACTCCCCTGAAAGCGAATGATTGCAATGGAATCGTCAACAACGAACAGCGAACTGGATTGATCTATTTTTTACCTTCGCTCGATACGCCGGACATGGCGCATGTTCGTGAATCGTTATCGGGCTTTCCATGGCGAGATGCGCGGCAACATTTCCAGCGTGAGGTGATGTATGCCGTGTCGTTCAATGATGGACATAGCGAACAGACGCTTGCCGTAGGTACGATGCGATACCAAATGTTCGAGACGTCTAATGTCATTCTTGGCTTTATTTTTGTTGCTATCGTTACTGCACTGCTGCTGCGTCTAGGGCGCTTTTCTGCATTGCTTCGCGATGCTCCATCTGGAAATTCGGCGATACCAGTCGGCTCACGTTCATTTAGCATGGCGCGCGTACAAATGGCGTGGTGGTTCTTTATCGTCTTGATTTCGTATGTGTGGTTGTGGATTGTTGTTCAGGGAATTCCGGCGATGTCGGTCAATGCACTGGGCCTGATGGGGATTGGTAGCGCAACGTACTTGATGGCAGCTGGGGTGGATGCGAGTAAGCAAGTGGATGTTTGTCAAAGTCAGGGATTATGGCGCGACATTCTGAGTGATGCCCATGGCTTGACCTTGTATCGCTTTCAGTTACTCGTCTTTAATGTGTTGTTTGGTTTCTTATTCTTAGTCTATGTGGTGCAACATGTCACCATGCCCGAGTTTGACACCAATATCTTGGCGTTGCTCGGCATCAGTGCTGGCACTTATGCAGGATTTAAGATCCCAGAAAAACAAAGCCAGAGCACGCCCGGTACGGATGCGGCAGCATCAGGTCAGTCCTGATGCGTCCATGGTTGATCGCCGCAACAGCATTATCGTTGCGGACGGAATGAATAGCGGAACAAAAAGGCTGCCACAACGCCGCCGATCCAGTAATCGATCGGCGTGCCCCACATCCAGTGATGATGCCATGTGACGATGTCGGGATTAAACCGTTCTAAACCATAAGCAGGGTTAAGAACAAACCACAGAAAGTCTTCTAAAATCCAAAATTGAATCACGCAAGCCACGACTCGCGCTTGCAGTTTTCCTGTCCATGGCTCACCAAAGAAAAATGGAAAATGAAAGAACATGGCAATGAATGGGAACACCCACGCGTGGTAGCCCGTCATGGCTCTTCCGCCCCAAAATAAATCAAGTAGCCAATGTTTTTCGATACGCCATGTCGGGAGATTGGCTCCCCAGCCTGCTGCACCTTCAATCTGAATTTCTACTTCGGAAAAGAAAAATGCAAGAAGAGCGACCCAAATAAACGTGAGTAAAAAAGCGCGGATGGGATGTGGTTTAGACATGAGGATGATCTTTAGGTGTGATAGGGGTATGGAGCACAATCGAGATCACATCGGCTGCAGCATTGGGCTTGCCGAGCGCGATGGCGGCTGATCGTAGCGAGCGTAGTTTTTCGGGACGAGACAAAAGCAATTCAAGCCGATAAGCGAGACTCATGTCGTCGTAGGCCTTGAGTGCTGCACCTTGCTCTAGCAGATAATCGGCATTGCGTTCTTCTTGGCCGGGGATCGGCGAATTAACGATCATCGGCAATCCCATTGCGAGACATTCCGAGGTAGTCAGGCCACCAGGTTTGGTGATGACCAAATCAGAGCATGCCATTAAGCGCTCTACTTGATTGGTAAAACCGAGTGCCACGAGGCGACCCGGCAGTTGTTGCATCATCTCTTGTAATGCGTGGAGCGCGGATAGATTTTTACCCGCTAATACAATCAATTGAAAATCGACGTTCAACGATAAAAGGCGTCGTGCCACCTCATCAAGCCCACCCAACCCAGCACCACCCCCCATTAACAAAACGGTTGGTTTATCCGGATCAAGACCGATCTCTGATGCGCAATCGGCTCTGGATGGATGGCGCGTAAATGCCGGCATGACGGGGATACCTGTGATATGAATGCAATCATGTGGAATACCACTTAAGCGCATACGATGGGCGATCTCTTCGTTGGCAGCAAAATAGCCGGACATATGATCGTGAATCCACATGCGGTGTAAGTCGAAATCTGTCACCTGAACCCAGACAGGGCAATGCAGTCGGTTTTTGTAGATGAGGCGAGACAGCATTTCTGCGGGCAAAAAATGGGTGCAAATAATGGCATCGGGAGCGAATGCTGCAATGGCGCGCAGCAATGGTCTCGCATTGAGCCGCTCGATACTGCGTCGCAAACGCTCCATCGTACCGTCTGGTTGCGCCTCGTTGGTCGCATGATATAAGTAGCCCCACAAGGTAGGCGCTTTATTGACGAGCTTGATATAAAAATCGGTATAGATTTTACGAAATCCTGCTGTCACAAAATCCATCACATCGAGATGGCATACCTCGAGTTCTTCACTGTGTTGCAAGGCGCTGAGATGTAGCGCTTCAGCAGCCCGCTTGTGGCCTGACCCTGCTGAAACACTCAATAACAAGATTCTGCGTTTATCCATGACATGTTGGTCAGTACGTAAAGCGCAGAGAATAACATGATGTCTATGTGACGTTACGTTGGCTTTCGTAACAGGGAGTTTCTGAAAAATGACGGCTGTATGACACACGAAGGCGACAGATACTTTTTCTGCCGCAAAAAAATACCGCCCGGTGTCCATCGACTCGGGCGGTATCCAGAAACATTACTGAGGAGTAGGGTGTTATGGTTGTAAGCGACCAATCGACCAAGTGCCGTCGGTATTCTTGGTATAGACGATACGGTCATGCAGGCGTGAACTACGTCCTTGCCAGAATTCGATCTTTTCGGGGACTAAACGGTAGCCACCCCAATGTTCAGGACGTGGTGGTTGATCGCCATATTTTTCAAGGACAGCGGCCAATTGTTCTTCTAAGACACCACGGTGGGGAATCGGCTGACTTTGCTTCGACGCGAGGGCACCCTGACGGCTGCCGAGAGGGCGGCTGTGGAAGTAAGCATCATTTTCTTCTGCGGTAATTTTTTCCACTTTACCTTCAATGCGGACCTGACGTTCAAGCGCCGTCCAGAAAAAGAGCAACGAAGCGTAAGGGTTTGTCGCGAGATCATTTCCTTTTGCACTATCGTAGTTAGTGAACCAGCAAAAGCCGCGTTGATCGAACTCTTTAATCAACACGATACGTGAAGAAGGACGGCCCGCAGCATTGACGGTTGATAAGCTCATGGCGTTGGCTTCAGCAACATCGGCTTTGAGTGCTTGGTCGAACCACGTGCCAAACTGCTGCATAGGATCTGCAGCCACATCCGTTTCGGAGAGACTCGCTTGTTGATAATCTTTACGTATATCAGCGATAGACATAGATTTCCTTTACTTTTTTACTTACATTCTCGTCAATCTGCGGCGATCTACGCGGTAATACCACGACGTGCTTGCATCGCCGCACCTAATTTTTTCATTTGCGCTTCATTTAAGATCCGCGATGCCATCGGCGCAATATGGGTTTCTTCGATATGCAAATGAGCTTCGTAGAGCGCCGTAAATTCGTCGACATCCGCAGCGGATAAATCAGCAGCTTCACCATCTTCAATGTCTTGTAATTGTGCTTCCAATACCTTCCACTGCTGCCCCATTTGTTGATGATGTTCAAGGATCTGGGCAGTCAAGGATTTCAAAAGCACAGCATCTTCACCAACGGCTGTTGACGCCAACTCTGGCAGCAAATCAATCTCCTCATCGTCATGATGCTGAGGCGCCGCTTTGCGGAAATAGCGCAACACCGCTTTCGCTGCGTGTTGGGCGTCCTCATCAATGCCAATGTCATTGAGATGGTTCACCAGCTTCTCCATCGTCGCCAATTGCTTACGAATACGTTCATGACAATGTTTTAATACTGCCAACGGCTGGTCAAAGCCTGGTGCACTGTCGAATAAGCTATTCATGCTGACTCCCTTTGGAGAGGTTGATCACATTATGCTATACGCATTTTAACGCTACTTGCGACACATCAATCGGCGTCTTGTAAAATGACGCATAATTTTCAAATAAGCTCATTATGCAACAAAATTCAGATATCGATTTTGAACGACGTTTTGGTGGCGTCGCCCGTTTGTATGGCGCTGCAGCGCTAGAACGCTTCAAAGGCGCCCATGTTGGCGTGATTGGTGTTGGTGGTGTCGGGTCATGGGTGGTGGAAGCATTAGCGCGTAGTGCTATTGGCCACATTACCATGATCGATCTTGATAACGTGGCGGAGTCGAATATTAACCGTCAGATTCAGGCCAATAGCGACACCCTTGGTAAAGCAAAGGTGACCGCGTTATCGGAGCGTATCGCATTGATTAACCCGTATTGTCAGGTGACCGAAGTTGAGGATTTTGTCACTCCTGATAACTTAGAGGAGATGATCGGGACGGACCGTTTTGATTATGTCATTGATGCGATTGACAATGTCAAAGCGAAAACGGCACTGATTGCGTACTGCCGCCAACATGCGGTGCCTTTAATTACCATTGGCGCAGCCGGTGGACAGACAGATCCCGGAAAAATTGAAATCCGCGATCTCTCGCGTACGGAACAAGAGCCACTGCTGGCGCTGGTGCGCAAACGGTTACGACAAAATCATGGCTTTCCACGCGGTGCCAAAAGCAAATTTGGGATTGATGCGGTGTTTTCGATGGAAGTGCTGACGATGCCTGAAACGGCGGAGGTGTGTGAAGTCCCCCCTAACACAGACAGCACAGACAGCACAGATAACACAGGCAGCGGCGATGTAGCGACGACGCCAACGCAAGGCGTTACGGGCCTCAACTGCGCGGGTTTCGGGTCATCGATTGTCGTGACAGCTTCGTTTGGCATGATGGCTGCTGCTTATGTCTTACGCCGTTTGGCAGGACTAAAGTAGCACGGTCTTCATGGGAAAAGAGCGTGGTCATTGTGATACGGAAATGTTGCAAATTGAAAATAAATCGGTTTATCGCTCGCTAACTGTGAGCGAATGTTTCCTGACGGCATGTATTGTGTCGTCTTTATGCTAAATTGATCGCAACAGAAACCCGTTCATTGTTGGCGCCTGCAGCAGCATGTGCGTGACAATGGGGCATCTGACATTATTCGCTATCACCTGATTTCATCATTGAGGAGCAGTCGCCATGAGTGAGTTTGATCTCGCCACCCCCGTTGCAGATACGTCACATCCACTTCAAAGTGAGATTGATCAGGAGTTTCTCGCATTTCGTCTCGGCACAGAGGAATATGGGATCCATATTCTGCAAACACAAGAAATTCGCAATTACGAAGCATTAACGCGGATTGCCAACGCACCGGATTACCTGAAAGGCGTCATGAACCTGCGGGGTGTTATTGTTCCAGTCATCGATATGCGTCTGCGCTTTAATACCGGGACGGACCACTTTGACGAATCCACCGTTGTGATCGTCCTCAACATCAAAGGGCGCGTCATTGGGATGATTGTTGATAGCGTATCGGATGTGGTGACATTGTCGCCATCGACCATCAAGCCAGCACCTGAATTGGGATCCACGTTTTCGACAGATTATTTGATCGGCTTGGGCGATATTGATGGTCGCATGATTATTTTGCTCGACATCGAAAAATTAATGTCGGGACCAGAACTGGGACTGATCGCCGCTTAACTCTCGCTGTGGGTTGAAGTAGCGAGTAGCCATTAGCATTGGCATGCTATATTCAGCGCGATGTGCTCACTGCTCTTAAAGAGCTATGTTGGGGCATCATCGTGCTGAAGAGAGATCGCTGCTTATTGTTCACTCTTAAAGCTGAACTCCAGCACGGCGGTCTGTGGTGTTGGAACCGGTGCATACTTCCATTGCGATACCGCACTGATGACCTCTTTTTCAAAGGTTCGTGTTGGATTCGCTTTCAAGATTTCCACCTTTGATACTTTGCCGTCGGTTTCGATATGTACGCGGGCACTGACCATTCCCTCCGTCACACCTGCTTTTGCCGCACTGATTGGAAACTTTGGCTGAACATTGTTGACTAATTTCAGAACGACTCGTTCAGGTGTTGCGTTCGCCTTTGGTGCTGGTGCGGCGCTGGCAACAGGAGGCGGCGTGCTAACTGCAACGGGTGTGGGTTCGGCAGGTTTTGTTTCTATTGTTTTGGGCGCGGGGGGCGGTGCCGTCGCAACGGCGGAGCTCGCCTCGTTTTTGAGGTTTTGCGGCTTACTTTCCGCTAAACGTTTTGCATCAAGTAACTGTTTTTCTTTCGCATCTTTTTTTTCTTTTGCAAGTTTTTCCTCTTGCGCTATCTGAGCCGCCGTTTTTGTTGACGCTTGGTCCATCCACTGCGTCACATCAACGACCTTGCTATTTTTCACTGGGTTTTTGACCAGACCCGTTGGCTGTGCTGTAGGCACGGATGCGCTGCTTGCGGCGGATGCTTCTTTGGATTCTTCGACGGGGGCATTTTTAGAGCATCCGCTCATCAATGATCCAACGCACAACAGGCTGATCGTGACTGAAAAAACCTGAAACCAATGATTCTTAACTACCTTATTCATATCTCTCCACATATAAATCGGTTGCTACGCAAATTTTTAACGGTTTTTGAACAGTGCATGACAAGTCGTTGTCGTGTCATGTCTGTTTTTTGTGTCTTTTGTACCTTTTGTGTTTTGTGCTTTGATAGCGATTTGTTAGCACTTTTTCTGAAACAGAATATTCATGCTGCCATGGATAGTGATGGGTCGCAATATATTAAGCACTAAAATGGACAGTAGACGCCTGTTTTGTTGTATGCACTGCAAAAAACATGCCACGTAGGGCAATTGCTATTGGCGTATAAGTTAGCGTATGAGTTGCTGTGTTAGTTGCCGTATTGATCGCTGTGTTGATCCGTAGCTTGGATCGCAATGGAGAGGGGCGGAGGGAAGACCCTACGTCATCTAGTCGACGACATGAGTAGGGCTAATCGCGTTGTAACACTGGATTAGCCCTGATGGTAGAACAGCAAAGGCCTCAACGCGGAGGCCTTGAGTGTCAATTAAGACTTACCAAATACTTCGTTCAGTTGCTGTGTCACGCGGATGAACGTGGTGCGCTTGGTCAGTTCTTTGAGTTTGTGTGCGCCGACATAAGTACATGCAGAACGTACGCCACCTAAGATATCCTGCATACTATGATCAACAGGACCGCGATAGGGGATCAGCACTTCTTTTCCTTCTGATGCGCGGTATTTCGCGACGCCGCCTGCGTATTTATCCATGGCGGCACGGCTGCTCATGCCATAGAACCGTTTGAATTTTTCGCCGTTACGCTCAACCAGATCACCAGCGCATTCGTCATGCCCTGCCAGCATACCGCCGAGCATAATGAAATCAGCACCGCCACCAAATGCTTTGGCGAGGTCACCCGGAACAACGCACCCGCCGTCTGCACAGATCTGACCGCCAAGCCCGTGCGCTGCATCCGCACACTCAATGATCGCTGACAATTGCGGATAGCCAACGCCCGTCATTTTGCGTGTGGTACAAACAGAGCCAGGACCAATCCCTACTTTCACGATATCGGCACCAGCGAGTATTAATTCTTCAGTAATATCACCTGTGACAACGTTACCTGCCATGATGGTCAAATGGGGATACGCAGTGCGGACTTTTTTTACAAAGTTAATAAAGCCTTCGGTGTAGCCATTAGCAACGTCGATACAGACGTATTCGATCGCATTGTGCGCGCGAGCCATGACCGCAGAAAATTTTTCGAAGTCCGATTGGGTAATGCCCATTGAATAGAACGCCGTCGATTTTCGTTGCAAACCAGTAAAGTAATTGACGAGCGTCTCTTCATCGTAATGCTTGTGCAATGCGACAGATAATTGATGGGCTTCCAGGGCGCTCGCCATTTCCATGGTACCGGTTGAGTCCATGTTGGCTGCGATGATCGGGATGCCGCGATACGTTTTGCGTGAATGGTGAAAAACAAATTCACGCTCTAAATCGACTTGGGAACGGGAGGTAAGGGTAGAACGCTTGGGACGGATTAACACGTCTTTAAAATCAAGCCTCAGGGTTTCTTCGATATGCATAACGACTCCGTAATGCGTCTGGCGGACGCGGAAAGGAACAACTTAGGCGAAAAGACGCACTAAGCTGTTGAGCCGTAGTTGATTATAGTCTTAAAAAAACACGGTGCTTCCATTGAATTCGGAATGTGCAACATCATTGAATCCATATGAAGGGACCTTGCCCTTCCGATAACTCAATGGCAGCTACCGGCACCTTTGTCGGTAAAAGTCACACCCTGAACTGGTACAAACTCCCATTCATACGATTTGTCATGCAGACTTAGTTTCAGTACGCCGTTGGCAGAATTGCTTCGGATTTCGGTCGTTAATTTGGGTAAAAACATCGGCGTTAATTGTGCACCGCCGGTACCGACAACAAAACTTCGGATACCGTTTTTGTCATCGCGGTCTCCGTTTTCATTCATCGGCACAAACCGTTCGTAATCGTGATCATGCCCGCTGAGGACAACGTCTGCTTTGGCTTGTACCAGGATTTTCCAGATCGGCTTCATATTGTCATTGTTGCCGTGTCCACCGGAGCTGTAAGCAGGGTGGTGCCAAAAAGCGAGCGTACATGCTTGTTTGTTGCTGCTCAATTCGGTTTGCAGCCACGCAATTTGTTTCTGCATATCTTGTTTATTGAGATTGCTATTGAGCGAAAGAATGCGCCATGACCCCAACGTGGTCGCATAGTAGCCGCGACGATCTGGTCCAGCGATGTCACCAAAATAGTTGAAATACCCTAAGGCTTTTGGCATGCCGTAATCATGGTTGCCCGGAGAGGGTAAGGTGCGCTCTTTAAATCGGCCCCAAGTAGGATCGTAGCAATGACTGAATTCTTCTGGTTGACCAACGGGATAGGTGTTGTCACCGAGCGTCACGGCCATCGCATTTTTATCGGCGTCTAAACCGTGCACAATGATGTCGGATGTGCGTGCCGCCATACTTTTTTCTGCGGGTATTTTTTTGCACTCAGCGATGTCACCTGCGGCGTAAAGGGTGTAGGTAGGGTTGCTGTGAGACTTATTGAGACTATTCTTTGACGCCGTTGTCGCATCTGTTGCCTG
This sequence comes from Undibacterium sp. MH2W, assembly GCF_049340215.1. Classification (NCBI taxonomy): domain Bacteria; kingdom Pseudomonadati; phylum Pseudomonadota; class Betaproteobacteria; order Burkholderiales; family Oxalobacteraceae; genus Undibacterium; species Undibacterium sp. MH2W. The sequence goes on from NZ_JBMPPA010000006.1 coordinate 172,993, forward strand.
ACCCAGTGGGGTGAGTAGTACAGTCGCCGCGGCGAAAATAAAAGAAATGGGCTTACGCATAGAGGTCTTTATAAAAGGAAAAACCAACAAAAAGTGTCTGTTGACGTCGAGGTTGCTTTGAGGATGAGGTCGTCATTTTACCGCCTTAGCAGACATTGTGCGTTGCGGCATGTGCGTCGTCTATTCGGCGTCTCGCCACGTCTGTCTCCGCCTTATTCTGCCTTATGTGGTGTATCTCCCCCCCAGTTTGACCGAACGAAGTCGGAGAGCGTTAGTGATCACCGACACGGAACTCAAGCTCATCGCTGCACTGGCGATCATGGGGCTCAATACCACCCCAAACCATGGATAGAGAATGCCAGCGGCAACGGGGACACCAATGAGGTTATAGGCAAAGGCAAAAAATAAGTTTTGCCGAATATTGTTCATCGTGGCGATACTGAGTTGTCGTGCTTTGGCAATCCCCCGCAAGTCTCCCTTGACGAGAATCACTTGGGCGCTGTTCATCGCAATGTCGGTGCCTGTTCCCATGGCAATGCCAACGCTCGCTTGCGCCAAGGCAGGGGCGTCATTGATACCATCGCCCGCCATCGCTACGCGATGTCCTTGTTGCTGTAGCGTGGTGATCAAGCGGAATTTATCCTCCGGTAACATCCCTGCATGGACGTCATCGATATGGAGTTCTCGCGCTACTGTTTCTGCCGCATGGCGGTGATCTCCGGTCAGTAACACGACGCGAATCCCAAGTGCTTGCAGCTGACGGATCGCACTTGCACTGGTTTCTTTGAGTTGATCGGCGATACCAAACAAGGCCACACTGCGCTGGTCGATTGCCATCATGATGATACTGTGGCCTTGCTCTTCTAGCGTGGTGAGTGCTGGTTGGAACTCGGTGATGGCGACTCCTGCTTCACGCATCAAAGTGGGTGTGCCAAGCAGGACTTTGGCGCCATTGACGATGGCTTCGACACCTTTACCCGTGATGGCGTGGAAGTTGTTCACGTTGACTGCGACGGACGAACTTTCTGTGGATGTTTCTCGCACAAACGTCAGTATCGCCTGCGCCAGTGGATGCTCACTTTGTCGCTCAATCGCCTGTGCAATGGCTAAGATCTTGGTGATGTCCTCATCATGGGCTAAATGAAATGCCCGCACCGTTGGCTTGCCTTCGGTGAGGGTTCCCGTTTTGTCGACGACGAGGGTATCGATGCGGGCTAATGCTTCAAGGGCTTCGGCATTTTTAATCAATACACCTTCGATCGCACCGCGACCGATTCCGCCTGTCACTGACATCGGTGTTGCTAACCCCAAGGCGCACGGGCATGCAATGATTAATACTGAAACTGCTGCCATCAGACCATTTCCTAACGCAGGTGCTGGGCCGAACCACGCCCACACGCCAAATGCCACCAATGCTGTGACGAAAACACCAGGGACAAACCAAGCAGCAACACGATCGGCAAGTTGCTGCACTGGGGCGCGGGAACGGCTTGCTTGATTCACCAAATCAATGATTTTTGCGAGCAGCGTTTCTTTACCCACTTTGTCTGCGCGCATGGTCAGGCTGCCATGTTGATTGATGGTTCCTGCATGTACGCGTTCACCTATTGATTTTTCAATGGCGATGGGTTCGCCGGTGAGCATCGATTCATCGATCGATGAATGCCCATCCAACACCGAACCATCGACGGGAACATGGGTGCCCGGTTGAATGCGTAATACGTCGCCCTTCATCACATCGGCGACGGGTATTTCTTTTTCTGTTCCATCTGCGCTGACACGGATCGTCGTGGTGGGTGTTAATCCTAAGAGTGACTTGATGGCCGAATTTGTTTTGGAGCGTGCTGTTAATTCCATGACTTGTCCCACGAGGACAAGGCTAATAATCACCGCAGCAGCTTCAAAATACAAAGGTGCCATGCCATCGACCTTGAATGCTTCGGGCAATAACCCAGGGAAGAGTAGTGAAAATGTGCTGAACAGGTAGGCCGTTCCTGTGCCAACGCCAATGAGGCTAAACATATTGAAATTGCGACTCTTGAACGAAGCAATAGCCCGTTCAAAAAACGGTTGTCCTAGCCATAGCACGACCGGCGTTGCTAGGCCCCATTGCAACCAGTTCAGTACTCCCATCCCCAGCCATTTATGGAAGGATACTCCCGGCATCATGTCGCCCATACTGAGAATGAGTAATGGGATGCAAAATGGGAGACTGCGTTGAAAGCGTCGACGCATGTCATCGAGTTCGCTCGTATCTTCTTCGGTGCTGGCTTCTTTGGGTTCAAGTGCCATGCCACAGATAGGGCAGATGCCCGGACCGACCTGTTCGATTTGCGGATCCATGGGACACATGAAGATCGCGTCTTTCGCTACTGGCTTTGGTGCAGGACGTTGTGTGGGATCGAGCCACGCGACGGGATCTGCTTTAAATTTGTTCAGGCACGATGCACAACAAAAGTAATAAGACGTCCCCGCATGGTCGGTGTGATGAGGGCTGTTCTCGTTAACACGCATGCCACACACCTGATCGGTGTAGCTTCCTTTCTTATCCTCTTGCATGGCTTCGCCCGCCGCTGTCTTACTAGCCATCGCCGGTGCCGCGCTGAGACCAATTACACGTTTTGCCTTGACATAGGTCGTGGGCGACGCATTGAATTTGTTGACGCAGGAAGTGCTGCAAAAGTAATAGGCAACACCTTGAAAACGGCTGGCTTTCTCATCATTTTTACTGACTTGCATACCGCAGACCGGATCAGTGTATGTTTTTCCTTTCACCGTGTCAGCGCCTGCTGTTGGTTGACAGCAATCGCCAGTGTGGGAGGACTTTTGATGAGATTCGTTCATGATGTGCGCTTTCTGATGTTGACTGAGCATCGCTCGGGTACCTGACTGCAGAAGGCTGCAGTTTAACCGCAATGGGCTATGAGTATCTGATAGTGATCAATCGTCGATGACGAAAAAAAAGCATCTTGCCATGTCTGCTGGAAAGATGCTTTTTTATCGCTGGGGGAGCAGCGATCTGGGGTGCTACCGAGTTACTGCATTACGCTGCTGCTTGTGCCAGCGTTGGGTAGTCGGTGTAGCCTTTTTCTTCGCCACCGTAGAAGGTTGTGCGATCAGGTGTATTCAATGCGGCACCTGCTGCAAAACGCTCGACGAGGTCTGGATTGGCGATGTATGGACGACCAAATGCCACTGCATCGGCGAGGCCGCTTTGGATCAGGGCCTCTGCTTCTTCCGCTGTGTAGCCACCGCAGCAAATCAAGGTACCTGGGAACGCTTGACGCAATTGCTCACGGAATGCCGTGGTCAATTCTGCACCGCCAGCCCAATCTGGTTCTGCGATGTGCAGGTAAGCAATGCCGCGTTTTGTGAACTCTTTTGCCAGGTAAAGCGCAATCGCTTCAGCTTCGGTGTCATGAATGCCATGGGCAACAAAGTTCGGTGACATCCGCACGCCCACACGGTCTGCGCCGATTTCAGCAATCGCTGCGTCAACAGCTTCGAGCGTCAATCGTGCACGGTTTTCGAGGCTGCCACCGTAGGCATCTGTTCGCACATTGCTATTGGTGGACATGAATTGTTGCAACAAATAGCCATTCGCTGCATGCACTTCGACCAAATCAAAGCCGGCATTTTTTGCACGGATAGTTGCTTGACGATATTGGTCAACGATACCAGGAATTTCTTCTAACAACAGAGCACGTGGTTCTGCTGTCTGTACGTTGGCTGGCGTGCCATCTTTTTGAATGACGAAACATTGGCTGTTTGCTGCAGTAATCGCTGAAGCGGAGACCGGTGCTGCTTCGTTTTCTTGCAGCAGGTTATGGGAGATACGACCCACATGCCACAATTGCAATGCAATTTTGCCGCCCTTCGCATGCACCGCGTCAACAACTGTTTTCCAGCCAGCTTGCTGCGCATCGGTGTAAATACCTGGTGTCCACGCGTAACCTTGGCCTTGGCGAGAAATTTGGCTCGCTTCCGTCACGATCAGACCTGCACTCGCACGTTGCACATAGTATTCAACGTTCAAAGCGCGGGGTACGTCGCCAGGTTGGCCTGCACGAGAGCGTGTCAACGGAGCCATTACAACGCGGTTATTCAGGTGTACGCTACCTGCCTGAACGGGGGAGAGTAACTTGCTATACATAGAGTTTCCTTTAAATTAGACCGGTCGTCTAGTTAATGCTTCAAAAAAATGGGCAATTGCCCATGTCCTTCATTCAATCCTGTGTGCTGCGCTATCACTAGCGACTAGGATTGGAGTAATGCTTCTGTTTGTGCGTAAGCGAGTTGCAAAGGGCGCATCTGACGATTTACTTTGGTCAGCAACGATGCCCCAACCCACATGCTGTACAACGACTCAGCGGTGTCTTCTGGATTGAGTTGCCCGGACACACTGCCTTCGGCTTGTGCAGCACGAATCGCTGCTGCAATCTGACCGACGATGCCCTGCATTCCCACCGCTAACGCTGCCCGCATCGGTTCTGAGAGGTCAGCGACTTCGGCTGCTAACTTCACGGCCAAACAGAGTTTATGACATTCACTGGTTTCTGTTGTCACTCGCCAATGATTGAAATACGTCAATAAACGCTGGAGTGCGGGCGTACGGTTATCTTCAAATAACGTGGTCAGCCGTTCTTGGTATTCGGTGAAATAACGTTCCAGCATCGCAACGCCAAATCCTTCCTTGGATTGGAAATAGTGGTAGAAGGAACCTTTCGGTACTTCTGCCGCGCCAAGGATTTCACTCAGCCCTAACGCTGTGAAACCACGACCGGAAATCAGGTCTTCACCTGTTGCCAGAATGCGTTCACGTGTGTCTTGATGTTGAGGGCGAGGGGATATTTGATTCATGGAGACAAATTTTAGTAGACCAGTCGTCTAGTGTCAAGCATAATTCTGTGTTACGGATGTAACATACCGCAGTTATCTGCTGCATTTTGTAGAAAAAAATGTAAGAATCTAGGGCGCGTAAACCTATGTAAGATGGTCTAGACTCGAGATGATCCTCCTGTCAGCGATAACTTGAGTGTCGAAAGACCGACTTGATAGTACTGATAAAGACAAATTTCCAAAAAGAAATATTGTAGGTGTCATGGATGGCCGTTTTTATTATGAAAGACGATACCGTTCATTGGTATATTGTTGTTTCCTCGTTTTTATATTGATAAACAGAACCTATGTTTCGCTGGCTTTTCCTCAATGAGACTGCTCTCACGCCCGCCGAACATGCTGCCTGGAAAATCAGTGCCTTGCGGATTATTCTCGTCTCCAGTTTTCTTCTGGAGGCGTCGATTGCAATTCACAGTGCAATGGATGCGGCTGCTCAGGGGTTCTATCGGGTCATTGGGGTTGTCGCGCTGTTATATGGCCTGAAATCTTCCGCACTCCTTGCTTCCCGCCGTTCCGTCAAATTAGGTGCCAGCCTGTTGATTGCCAATGTGTATGCAACGGCGGCAGTGGTGGTATTGGCGGTTCAAGATCCTTCGGTTGCGCGATTAGGATTCATTCTGGCCTATATCACTCCGATTCTTGCGAGGGTATTTTTTGGAACACGTTTGGCACTGGTTCTCATGCTACTCAATAGCGCAGGATGTCTGATCGCGCTGTCTGATGTGTCGATTCCCCATTTGATTGAATTGAAAACGTCCACACTGTATGCTCCGCAATACATACACGCTGTGCTGTTCTTGTTCATCAATGTGTGTATGCCGCTAGCAGTGTTCCGTGTCTTAAACGCGTTCGATCTCTCGTTAGCGCGTTATCGCGATGCGAGCGATGCCCTCTCGGTGAGTTATACCCAATATCAAGAAATTTTTGAAAACGCCGGGACAGCGCTGTTGCTGACAGATGCTTTTGGTCAAATTTTACAGGCGAACCGGCAGGCAAATTCCCTACTTGGCCGCGATCCCCACAACGATGATGAGCTCGCGCTGTTTAATTGGCTCTCGCTAGAAGACAGTGTCCGCATCCACCCCGGTGAGGTCGATGACGAAGGGCAATTGCGCTTGTCCGCTTACCGCACGCGCGACGGCAAAATGGTTGCGTTGGACAATATTTCACAGACATCGGCGGACCATTACATCGTCGCCTTGCGTGACGTATCCAATTTGCACAGCATGCAGCACGAGTTGAAACTCAGTCAAGAGCGGCAGGATTACCTTAGTAACCACGATGCACTGACCGATCTCCCTAACCGCGGCATGTTGAAACAGTATTTGCAGGCGTTACTGATTAATCCAGATCCCGCGCAACTCAATGTCACCGCTGTTGTGTCGTTCAGGCTGAATAGTATTCGTCATGCCAATCAACAATATGGCGCACAGACGGGCGACGTTTTGTTGCGACGCTTCGCCGATGAACTGACACAAGTCCTCCCCAAAAACTGTTTCTGTGCACGCTTACGCAGTATTGTTTTTTCGTTTGTTGTTGATCATTTACGTACACCACAAGACGTGATCCAGTTTGTCGATCAGGTACGTCAGCGCTTACCGACAGAAGTTGAACTTAATGGTGAAATTTTATTAGTGCAGTTTTCTGCCGGTATCGCTATTGTGCGGCCGGAAGATGATGATCCGGATGATGTGTTACGCCGCAGCGAAGTGGCGTTGGACACGGCACGTCGTTCAAATGACCAAAGCGTCACGCTGTTTGATGAAGATGATGCGCTTCAAATTTTACGTGGAGTAGAAATTGAGGTAGGAATCGTCAATGGTCTGCGGCAGAACGATTTTTACATGATGTATCAACCCAAGGTCACCCATGATGGCACGGTGGTGGGTGTTGAAGCACTGTTGCGTTGGAAATCACCAACATTGGGCAAGGTGTCGCCGGCAGAATTTGTTCCGATTGCCGAGCGTTCGGGCTTGATACAACAAATCAGTGAATTTGTTTTACAACAAGCGTGTGCCCAGGTGCGTAGTTGGCTGGATGAATTTGGCGAGAGTCCAGTGATTGCGCTGAATCTCGCAGCAAGTGATATCGCGCAACCGGGCTTGTTGGCGTTAATTGCGAAGACGTGCCAGGACTACGATGTCCAACCGCAATACCTTGAATTTGAAATTACCGAAACCGGGTTAAGTGCAAACGAGGCTTTGTCGATTCAGCATCTACATGCATTAAAAAACCACGGATACCGTATTGCTATTGACGACTTTGGAACAGGCTATTCATCCTTATCTAAACTCAGCCATTTCCCTGCGCACACCGTCAAAATCGATCGTTCTTTCGTTGCACAAATCGGCTATAACCGTAAGAGTGAAATGATCATTAAAGCGATTGTATCACTGGCAAAAATTCTTGCATGCACAACGGTTGCAGAAGGTGTAGAAAACGAGAGTCAGGAACTGTTCCTGAAGGAAGTGGGTTGCGATTTATTCCAAGGTTACTACTACCATCGTCCGCTCGACATTCAGCATATGAACACGCTGTTGCGTGCATCCCACTTCAAAGCGAACCAGCTCGGACAGGTCGCCTAATCACCGCTTCCTATGTCGTTCTTCAACGACACAATATAGATGAATTCCAACCAAGAAAATACGTGTTTTGTTCTGTTGAGCAGCACATGATGTGACACATCTTTTGACGCATTTTTGATAAAAGCGCATCACATTATTATGCATTTTTTATCCTCCTTGTCGTTGTCTTTTACGTTGCATTAAAAAAAGAAAATATTTAATCAACATAAATTTCAATTTTCATCTACACTAAAACTGTAGTGTGCTGGCAGGCATGCCAAATTAAGTAGATCTGTGTCGCCAGTACGATCGGTATTCGCATGTGATTGCTTAACCAAGGAGGTCGAGATGAACATCTTTGACAACTACGCCGCAAGGTACGAACGGACTCGTGAAGAAGAATATTCTATGCAGGAATATCTTGAGCTCTGTAAAAAAGACAAGCTTGCCTACGCAAGTGCATCTGAACGTTTGCTGGCAGCGATCGGTGAACCGGAATTGGTGGATACACGGCACGATCCTCGGCTATCCCGCATTTTTTCCAATAAAATCATCAAAATTTATCCTGCCTTCCGTGAGTTTTACGGCATGGAAGAAGTGATCGAGCAAGTCGTATCCTATTTTCGGCATGCGGCGCAGGGACTCGAAGAGCGCAAGCAAATCCTCTATCTACTGGGCCCTGTGGGTGGCGGTAAATCCTCCATCGCTGAAAAGCTTAAAGCATTAACGGAAAAAATTCCGTTTTATGCGATTAAAGGTTCGCCCGTGAACGAATCTCCCCTTGGATTATTTAACGAGGAAGAAGATGGTGTATTGCTTGAAGAAGATTTCGGCATTCCACGTCGGTATCTGAAAGGCATTCCTAGCCCATGGGCAGTGAAGCGCTTGCATGAATTTAACGGTGACATTAATCAGTTCCGCGTGGTGCGGCGGTATCCTTCCGTACTCAAACAGGTCGCCATTTCCAAAACCGAACCTGGTGATGAAAACAATCAGGATATTTCTTCGCTCGTTGGGAAAGTAGATATTCGCAAGCTAGAAGAATATGCACAGGATGACCCTGATGCGTACAGCTATTCGGGCGGACTCTGTCTTGCTAATCAGGGTCTGATGGAATTTGTCGAGATGTTTAAAGCACCGATTAAAGTGCTACATCCCTTGCTGACCGCCACACAGGAAGGAAACTTCAAAGGAACGGAAGGCTTTGGTGCGATTCCATTTGAAGGTGTGATCTTGGCGCACTCCAATGAGTCTGAATGGAAAACCTTTAAAAACAACAAAAATAATGAGGCTTTTTTAGATCGGATTTATATCGTGAAGGTACCGTATTGCTTACGTATCAGCGATGAAATCAAAATCTATGAAAAGTTAGTAAGGACATCCTCTCTGTCTGCTGCGCCGTGCGCACCGGGGACATTGAAAATGATGGCGCAGTTTGCTGTCTTATCGCGCCTAAAAGAGCCTGAAAACTCCAGCATTTTTAGCAAAATGCTCGTCTACGATGGAGAAAATCTCAAAGATACCGATCCCAAAGCAAAATCGCATCAAGAATATGCCGATTATGCGGGTGTTGACGAAGGGATGAATGGCTTGTCGACGCGGTTTGCGTTCAAAATTTTATCGAAAGTATTTAACTTCGATAATACCGAGGTAGCAGCCAACCCTGTGCACTTGCTGTACGTGCTGGAACAGCAAATCGAGCGCGAGCAATTTGCTCCTGAGATTGAACAAAAATATGTGTCCTATCTCAAAGAATATCTCGCTCAGCGGTACGCCGAGTTTATTGGTAAAGAGATTCAAACAGCGTACCTAGAGAGCTATTCCGAATATGGACAAAATATTTTTGATCGCTATGTGACCTTCGCTGATTTTTGGATTCAGGATCAAGAGTTCCGAGATCCAGATACCGGTGAGAGCTTTGACCGTGATGCGCTTAATAATGAACTGGAGAAAATTGAGAAGCCAGCAGGCATTTCTAATCCGAAAGATTTTCGGAATGAGATCGTCAATTTTGTGTTACGTGCCAGAGCACAGAATGCCGGTAAAAATCCTGCTTGGACGAGTTACGAAAAATTACGGACCGTGATTGAGAAGAAAATGTTCTCGAATACGGAAGAACTGTTGCCAGTCATTTCGTTTAACGCAAAAGCCAGCGCCGATGATGCTAATAAACATCAGGCATTTGTCGATCGCATGGTCAGCAAAGGCTATACAGCGAAACAAGTGCGATTGCTGTGCGAATGGTATTTACGTGTACGGAAATCGTCGTAGCGCAGAAGAGCATGATGCAACGGTGATTGCTACGAAGACAGCGATATGCTGGAGTCCTATGGACACCGTTGCAGTGTAAGTTGCAGTGATATTGGTAGTGACATTCAGGGCAAACGGGAGAGCATTTTGGTTCATCTGATTGACCGACGTATTCAAGGTAAAAATAAATCTGCCCCCAATCGCGAGCGATTTTTACGACGCTATAAAGGGCAGATTAAAGAGGCGGTTGCGCGGGCAGTAAAAGGGCGTTCGATTACGGATATCGAAAGCGGAGAACGTATTTCTATTCCGGTCAAGGATGTCAATGAGCCCAATTTTGGTCATGCCCATGGTGGTGTGTGGGAGGGAGTGCAGCCGGGGAATGAGGAATATCAAAAAGGCGACCAGATTGCGCGTCCTAAAGGGGGCGGAGGGGGAAGTGGTAAAGGGCAGGGTGGTAATAGCGAGGATCCAGCGGAAGACGATTTTGTCTTTCAGCTGAGTCGCGAAGAATTTATGAACTATTTCTTCGAAGACCTCGAATTACCGAATATGGTGAAAACACAACTGACATCAACCACCGATTTTAAAAGCCAACGTGCTGGCTATAAGACATCGGGAACGGCCTCTAGTTTGCATGTATTGCGTTCCTTACGTGGTGCCATGGGGCGTCGGATTGCGGTCGGTGGTAAGTCGTCACGGCGCTTGAAAGAGGCAGAATCCGAGCTCACTGCATTGCTGGATACAGGCGCAACGTTCACTGATCCTCGTGTCGTTGAATTGAAACATGAAATACATCATCTTCGTACGCGGCTGTTGGCGATTCCATTTCTAGATCCGTTAGATCTCCGCTACAGTAACCGGATCAAGGTGCCCAAACCTGCAAGCCAGTGTGTCATGTTTTGCTTGCTTGACGTGTCCGGCTCGATGGATGAACAAAAAAAAGATATCGCAAAACGCTTCTTTATTTTGCTGTATTTGTTCCTTACTCGCGCCTATGAAAAAATTGAGGTCGTTTTTATCCGACATCATACGACGGCACAAGAAGTCGATGAAGATGCGTTTTTTCATTCGCGCGAATCCGGTGGCACGATCGTGTCGTCTGCGTTGAATTTGCTGACGCAAACCATTCAAGATCGTTACGCTGCCAGCGATTGGAACGTGTATGTTGCACAGGCATCGGATGGTGATAATTGGGACAACGACTCAATTCAATGCCGCGAATTATTGGTGAGCAAAGTAATGCCACTTGTGCAGTATTACGCCTATGTTGAAATCACCGAAGGCGAACCGCAAAACTTATGGCTTGAATACGAGCAAGTGGCGGCGCGACATGCGCACTTTGCGATGCAAAAAATAGAGTCCCCCGCCGATATTTATCCTGTATTTAGAGAACTCTTCAAAAAACAGCCGAATTGAGGTTCATCATGGAAACCGTACATGACACGCCTAAGCTTAGACATCCGCGTGCATTACCAGAGCAATCGGAATGGACGTTTGAACTGATCGAGCAGGCGCATGAAGAAATTCGTCGGGTCGCAGAGCAATTCGGCCTTGATACCTACCCCAATCAACTCGAAATCATTACCGCCGAACAGATGATGGACGCGTATGCCTCGGTAGGCATGCCCGTCTCCTACAACCACTGGTCGTTTGGTAAGCATTTTTTATCCACCGAAAAAAGTTATCGACGTGGTCAAATGGGCTTGGCCTATGAGATTGTGATTAATTCCAATCCTTGCATTTCGTATCTGATGGAAGAGAATAGTCTTACGATGCAGGCCTTGGTGATCGCCCATGCCGCTTATGGGCACAATTCGTTTTTTAAAGGCAATTATCTTTTTCGTACATGGACCGATGCGGATGCCATTATCGACTATATGGTATTTGCAAAAAACTACATCGCTGATTGCGAGCAGCGACATGGCGCTGAAGCAGTAGAACTGATCATCGATTCCTGCCATGCATTACAAAATTATGGCGTCGATCGCTACAAACGTCCTGCGCGGATTTCATTGACGGAAGAACGTGAGCGTCAGGCCGAGCGCGAAAATTATTTGCAATCCCAAGTCAATGACCTGTGGCGGACCTTGCCTCGGCGGCCGGAAGTTGTAGAAAGCGTCCAGGAGCGGCGCTTTCCGCAAGAGCCGCAAGAAAATTTACTGTATTTTATTGAAAAATATTCGCCGCTCTTAGAACCGTGGCAGCGTGAAATCGTGCGCATCATCCGGAAAATTTCGCAGTATTTTTATCCGCAACGACAAACGCAAGTGATGAATGAAGGATGGGCGACTTTTTGGCATTACACCATTCTCAATCAGCTCTATGATGAAGGCATTGTCGGTGATGGCTTTATGATGGAATTTTTACAGAGCCATACCAATGTTGTCTACCAGCCGCCAGTGAGCAGTCGTTATTTTAACGGGATCAATCCTTACGCCTTAGGGTTTGCCATGATGCGGGATATCCGTCGCATCTGTGAAGAACCGACGGCTGAAGATCGCGAATGGTTTCCTGATCTGGCAGGGAGTGATTGGCGGCAGACCTTGCAGTTTGCGATGCGAAACTTTAAAGACGAGAGTTTCATCGCTCAGTACTTATCGCCGAAGCTGATTCGCGATTTTCATTTCTTTGCGATTCTCGATGACGACAGCAAGGACAAGTTGCAGATTTCTGCCATTCATGACGAGAGCGGTTATCGCTATATTCGTCAACAGCTCGCTGGGCAATACAATCTGGGAAACCGTGAACCGAATATCCAGGTCTGGTCGGTGGATATGCAAGGGGATCGTTCATTGACGCTGCGACACATGCAATACCTGCGTCGTCCACTCAATGCCCAAACGGGTGAAATGCTCAAGCATGTCGCACGCTTGTGGGGGTTTGATGTGTTTTTAGAAACTGTCGATACGCAAAATAAAGTGTTGGCACGCCAGGAATGCAAATGGGAAAAACGTAGCCGTTAAGGACTGCTTCAGATAGAATGAAGCGGATACCAACACGATGGAGAAAGCATTATGTTTTTGGATTACCCGAAGATTTCTGCAACGAACAGCGAAACCGAGCCAGATCGTATTGAGCGTCTCAGCCGCGTGTATGGTTATGCGGCCGGCTTAGCCGATCTGGACGGCAATACCACATGTATCGAAAAGCTCGCAAAGCTTCATGATCACAAAGGGACGCTGATGGTGATCTGGCATGTAGCACCGACTTCCCAAGAAATCGGCTACTTTTTGCGCGCTTGGCAGAGCCGCATCGGTGACGAATCGACCCAGGTCGAACATGCCTTGATGATCAGTGAATCCGCTCAGCGTGCTGGAGATGCGAGCGAATCCGAGTAAGTCAGAAGCCGCACACCATTGAGCACCACCAACAAGCTGGTGCCGGTGTCGGCGAAGACCGCCATCCACAGGCTCGCGTGACCACTTAACGCCAGCGCAAAGAAAATAAATTTCACTACCAAGGCAAAGCCAATGTTTTGCCACAGGATGGCGCTGGTTTTTTGAGAAATCCGAATAAACTCTGGCAGCTTTCGCAAATCATTTTGCATCAGCGCCACGTCGGCGGTTTCTAATGCAGTGTCGCTTCCTGCTGCCATCGCAAAACCAATATGCGCACGAGCCAAGGCGGGCGCATCGTTAATCCCGTCTCCTGTCATGCCAGTCACACCCTGATCCGCAAGTTGTTTCACGGCATCGAGCTTATCCTGTGGCAACAACTGACTGCGTACATCCGTAATGCCCGTCTGCGCAGCAATGGCTTGCGCGGTGTGATCGTTATCGCCAGTCAACATCAGCGTTGAAATACCAAGAGCATGCAATTCTTCAATGGCTTGCTTGCTGGTAGCTCTGACTTGATCTGCAATGGCGAGCAACCCCAGTAAGGATTGATTGCTGCATAGGAAAATAATGGTGTTACCTAATTTCTCTAAGGCAGCGACTTCCCGGTCCAATAATTGCTGCTGATCCGTGCTTATATTGATCGCTAAGGCTTCCACCAAAGCACGATTGCCTAATTGATAATGAATGCCATCGATGGTGCCGCTGATACCGCGACCACGACCTTGTTCCACGAGGGTGATTTCTGATGCGGGTAAGAGCCCCGTTGTGCAGGCTTCAACCAGCGCATGCGCCAAAGGATGACTTGAATTCGCATCCAGACTTGCCGCCAGTTGCAGGAGAGTGGCTTCACTTTCATTGCCCAAGCTGATGGTTTTTGTGAGCCGCGGTTTGCCTTCGGTCAGCGTGCCTGTTTTATCAAAAGCCAGCGTTTTCAGTTGCCGCCCATGTTCTAAAAATAACCCCCCTTTCACCACAATACCGCGCCGCGCTGCAAGCGCAAGACCACTGACCACCGTGACGGGAGTCGAGATTACCAGGGCGCAAGGACAAGCGATCACCAGTAATACCAGAGCGCGATAGAGACTCTCATGCCAGCTATGGTGTAAAGCAAGGGGTGGTACGAGGGCCATCAGGACAGCAAAGAGAAAAACACTGGGTGTGTAGACGGCTGCAAATTTGTCGACAAACCCTTGCATCGGGGCACGTTGGCTTTGTGCATCTTGCACGGACTGGGCGATACGGGCGAGCATCGTTGCATTGGCAGCAGCGGAAACGCGAATCTGGATCGCACCCGATTGATTCAGGCTTCCCGCATAAACGATATCACCGATACGTTTCTCAACGGGAATACTTTCACCAGTGATGGCTGCTTGATTGACATGCGATTGACCCGCTTCAATGGTGCCATCTAATGCGATACGATCACCGGGACGACACTGCACCAAGGCACCTACTGCAACCTCGTTAGTGGGAATCGCTTGCCAGCTAGCATCGACTTGCTGCACAAGGGCGGTCTCAGGTGCATGGGCTAGCAAACCACTGATGGCGTCACGGGCACGTAAGAGACTGGCCGCTTCGATCATTTCTGCCACCGCAAATAAGCAAATGACCATCGCTGCTTCTGGCCATTGTCCGATCGCCAGCGCACCCATCACGGCGGCTGTCATGAGTAAGTGAATGTTGAGCGTGAAATGGCGCAATGCAATCCACCCTTTTTTGAGCGTCGGCATACCGCAAGCCAAGATCGCTGTGACTGCTAACAGGGCAACCGGCAGCGAGGTATCGTTGCCTGTCATCCAAGCAGTGATTTCTGCGGCCGCGGCAGTAATGACGCCAACTGCCACTTTCCAATACTGCGCTTTGGATGGCGTTGCGGGAGCAGCGGCTTTCTCACCTTCAGCTAATTCGGTACCAGACATGCCTAACGCTTTGAGCTTAGCGTGGATTTCAGCGGGTTCCTGCTGGTAGTGATGCACCGTCAGAATGCGGTTGAGTAAATCGAAATCTAACCCTAGCACATGAGGCATTCCCGTCATTGTGCGACGAATTAAGGCTTCCTCGGTCGGGCAATCCATATCAGCGATGTGCAGTCGAAGCCGTTTGGCATCGGCTGGCACGACGGCTTTCTCTGACGCAGACGGCGCGGCGTGTGAATGGTCATGACTACATGCGTGACCGTGCTTGTGATCATGCCCATGGTGATCGTGATGTTCATGATGTTCATGTTTCTTCTCGTGACTGTGACCATGATGATGCGCATGACCATCGTGATGATGATCATGTGTAGGAGCGAGAGGATGGTCGACAAGCCCGTGATCGTGGCCGCAGCAGGAGGAGTCTTGCGTCATGGTAGTTCCAATTCAGAGAAGTTAAAACTAGTGTAGACTCTGGAGTCACTACAGGGTCAAGGAAATTGTTTGTCGCGTTGTTAGGAGGATGTTGTCATGTGCTTAATGATAGAACTACAGAGAAAACACCATGCGTATCAGTGAATTAGCCAGTGCGACAGGCGTTGATCTTGAAACGATCCGCTACTATGAAAAGCAAGCGCTCCTGCCGGCTCCTGCCAGGGAAGAAAATGGTTATCGCAGTTACACCGCGGAGCATTTAGAGCGTTTATCGTTTATCCGGCACTGTCGGGCACTCGATATTCCGTTAGCGGATATCCGGCGGCTGGTGTCGTTTATCCAAAGCCCGGCAGAAGATTGCGGCGATATTAATCATTTGATTGATCAACAGATCGCCCGTGTGAAAGCACGTCTTAAAAGTATGAAGGCACTAGAGAAGCAGTTGAGCCAACTGCGGGCGCGGTGTGATGACCGTCACCACGGGAAAGAATGTGGGATATTGCACGAATTAGTGTCGGCCGCGCATGGCGAGGCGTGCGCCTGCCATGCGGAGAGCAAATAAACCTTACTGTGCAGCGAGTTCAGCGAACAAATCGGAAATACCCGCCCAGCCGATAGCGATGCCGATACACAACAAAATAAACGCCGATAAGCGCATTAAGACCGTTGCACCCACGTCGCCCAAGAATTTTTCCATATTACGGGCAAAGCGATAGCACAGATAAATCACCAGCGTCGTCAACAACACACCAATCGCGGACGCGAGGCTGGTCAGCAAAAAATCGACGGGTTTATGCGGCATTTGTGCGCCCAGCGTGATGGAGGCCGCGATGGTCCCCGGACCAACGGTGAGCGGAAAGCTAAAAGGATAGAAACTACGGCGACGTAATTCATTCTGGCTCCAGGTGCCACCATGACTGGCTGCAACCGAGTTGAGCAATTTATCCTCACTTTGGTCGTTGAGCAGTTTCCAGCCTGCCATCCCGACAACAATACCGCCAGCGACACGCACGATAGGAATCGAGATGCCAAAAAAATCGAGCACATAAGAACCAATAAAGACCGCACCCATCAACAAGAAAAAGCAATTAAGCGCAATCCGTTTTGCGAGGCGATTAGACAAGGCAGGATCGATTGGCCCTGTCATCGATAGAAAGATAGGCGCTACGGCAATAGGATTTAAAATAGGCAAGACCGTGATCGGCACGACGACTAATGCTTTTAAGAATGCGTTGATCGCAACACTCATGAATGACTCCAGAAAACGCTTAGCGTGTGATTATAAAGTCCGCGTCGGTACTCGTGTTCATCTTTGCAACGTGTATCGCTTTAAATTGGCAAATTCCTCGGTATTATCTTCATTTTCGTTGTGCTGACGGTGGCGCGCTCTGGATCGATGAGCGATCATGGCATGCGTTGCGGTGCCGGTGACTGGGTGTATTGATCGACGATTCATTGAACAAAACGCAACTAAAAAGGTCTGATAACAAGGGAAGCCAGCTAGAATTGGCGGCATTGTTTGGCAAATAGTGCCAATATCACGGTTGAATTTGCCGTAGTTTTGCGCAGTGTTTCTGTGCATTCCATCTCATGACAAAAGGAAGTAACGATGACAATTACCCCCGTTTTGCCGCGCTGGTCAGTATTGATTCCGGTGTTCTCCTGGCTTGCATTGGCTGGCAATATGCTGCATCTGGGCTCAGTGTACGCCGTGGTGCTTACGATTGCCCTCTTTGGTGGCGTATTGACTGCGGTTTATCATGCTGAGGTTGTCGCTCATAAAATTGGCGAGCCATTTGGCACATTATTGCTGGCGCTCGCAGTGACCCTGATTGAGGTGGCGTTGATTGTTTCGCTGATGTTATCGGGCGGTGCCACGACGGCGGGTCTCGCGCGCGATACGGTATTTGCGGCCATTATGATTATTCTCACTGGAATCATCGGCCTGTGCCTGTTATTTGGTGGCCTTCGTCACCGCGAGCAAAGTTTTGGCTTGCAGGGCGCGAGTACGTCTCTGGCAACACTTGCTGCACTCGCTGTGCTGACCTTGGTGTTGCCCAATTTCACGTCTACGGTGACGGGGCCTTTTTATAGTCCTAGCCAGTTAGCGTTTATCGCCATCGTTTCTGTCGTCCTGTACGGTACCTTTGTGTTGATCCAGACAGTAAGACATCGCGATTACTTTTTACCAGAAGTGGCTGTCAGTGATGAAGAAGTGCATGCACCCAAACCATCGAACAAGGTTGCGTGGTGCAGCGCAGGCCTGTTGATTGTGTGTTTGGTCGCGGTGGTGCTGTTGGCCAAATCGCTCGCCCCCGATTTAGAGTTCGCTGTGGCCGCAGTGGGCGCGCCAAAAGAATTGGTCGGTATTATTATTGCGATGATCGTCTTGTTGCCTGAGGGAATTGCGGCCCTGAGTGCAGCACGCGCTAACCGGCTGCAAACCAGTATTAATTTGGCGTTGGGATCGGCGTTGGCCAGCATTGGCTTAACCATTCCTGCTGTAGCGATTATTTCCTTGATCACTGGCTGGCAGTTAAGTCTCGGGATCGATGCGAAATCGACCGTGTTATTGTTGCTCTCACTGATGATCACGACGCTGTCGCTCGGCACCGGGCGTACAACGATTATGCAAGGAACGATTCACCTTGTGATTTTTGCGGTCTATCTGTTCACAACGATTGTGCCGTAGCCTAAGGATGCACAACGCTCCCGATGGGTCCCATGTGTGCTATGTGTGCTATGGGTTAGCCATCGCCTGACCAGACATTTTCAATGAAAGCGAATGGCTTATTTGAGGATGCCTGCGAGTTCTACGGCTGTCTTGACTTGCATTTTGTCAAAAATATGTGCCCGATGTACTTCAACGGTTCGCATACTAATGCCAAGGTGATCGGCGATCACTTTGTTCATTTTTCCTTGCAAAATCAGGTCGAGCACTTCTTTTTCACGGGCTGACAGGCTGGCTAGTCTGTCGTGTACAGCCGCCGCTAAACCAGCCTCACGTGACAAAGCGAGTGCTTCTTGTACGCGATCCATGAGTTTGTTGTCATTGAACGGCTTTTCAAAAAAATCGAATGCACCGCGTTTTAAGCTATCAACCGCCATCGGCACATCACCATGCCCTGTCAGAAAAATGACCGGTAATCGTTTGGTGAGTTTTTTTTCAGAGAGAATGTCAAATAGTCCAATACCGCTGAGTTGAGGCATGCGCACATCGAGCAATAGGCAGTCGCCAGCCTGATCAAAGCGTAAAGGCTGGGCAAGGGCTGTCAGAAATTGCTCGCCGCTGCTGTAGCCAACGGCAGCGATCTGGCGTGAACGTGCCAGCCATGACAGCGAGTCACGGATGACATCTTCATCGTCAATAATGTGTAGCATGGTGTCTCCCCAACTTCTTTGAATTTCAATACTTTGTGGTGTGAAAGCTTGCTATTGTATGCCGCGAAGGCCCGCGCCCGCTCACCCTGTTGCCGTGGCGCGTCTGGACCTTGGCTAGCCGCGGCATTACCGCATCGTTAATCGCGATATGCCGGTAAGGCAAAGCGGAAGATAGTACCACCAGCAGGGTTATCGCTGTGCGTGAGTTTACCACCATGAAATTCTATCGCAGTACGACAGATATTGAGTCCCATGCCCATTCCCGACGCTTTTGTCGAAAAGAAAGGCGAAAATAAGCGTTCTGCAATGGCTTCTGAAATACCAGAACCGCGGTCAACAACCTCGACCACGACTTGATCGACCTCTTTATCCAGACTTGCCTGAATCCGCAGATTGCGCTGTCCGGCAGGTGTTTCGTGCATTGCTTCGATGGCATTGCGGGTGAGATTTAAGAGAACTTGCTCAATGAGCACTTTGTCGGCGAGTACTTTGGGTAAATTTTTTGTCGGTAGCCATTGCAGAGAGATATGCGATGCCTGCCCTTGTAATTCTATTAATGGCATCGTGTTTTGTATCAGCTCGCAGATATCGACTTGCTCGCGGGTAGGTTCCCGTTTTTTAACGAATTCGTGCACGCTACGAATAATCTGCCCGGCGCGCTGGGCTTGGTTGTTGACTTTGCTCAGTGCACCGATGAGCAGATTATTGTCTGCATTCTCGGTCTCGAGGATATTCATCGCCCCAGTGGTGTAGCTAGAAATGGCGGCCAAAGGCTGGTTCAGCTCGTGGGCGAGCATCGAGGCAATTTCTCCCATGGTGGCAAGACGTGCGCTCGCATGCAATTTTTCTTCTTGTTGGCGGGTCAGTTCTTGTGCGCGTTTGAGTTCAGAAATGTCGAGAATGGAGCTCATCCATCCCGTCTGATTGCCAGTTTCATCAATCAGCGCTGATTCGTAAATCAAAACGGAAATTTTGGTACCGTTGGCGTGCTGGTAAATGGTTTCAAAGCCATTGGATGGAACGGTGCCAGCAAGGAGCTCAGTAAAGCGCTGTTTGTACTCCGCAAAGGCTTCAGGTGCCCAGTAGGGCATGGGGGGGAGACGACCGATAATTTCTTCCGCAGGGAAGCCGACCATTGTGCAAAACGCGGGATTGACGTACGTCAGACGACCTTGCATGTCACGCGCGCGCAAGCCTGTGACAAGCGAGTTTTCCATGGCGGTACGGAAAATCACCTGTTGTCGGAGTGCCCCCTCAGTGGCTAAGCGACGATTAATATCGCGCCAAAGCGCAGCGAGGCTCCAGATGAGGCCCAGCGACAAAACAATCACCACCGAGACCAGCAGATTTGCTAGGAGCTTCGGTTCGCTTTTGTTGCTGTTGGTATGCAAAACAAGCGGCAGATCGGGTAGATCTAACGTGCGGTTATGGGTATAGACGTTTTTCCCCAAGCCAGCAGAGGCGCGTGTTGCATAGACTTTATCATCGATATCCACCAACGAGATTTGGTTGTCTTGCGCAAACCACCAAGGAACCAGCTCTTCTAAAATGCCATTGGCGCGATACGTAATGATAATGCGACCAAAGTGCTTGCTGCCTTTAATGAGGGGAATTTGGCAGTTGATGATGTAGGAATTTTTCTCCGCTTTAGCAAATTGATCATCTAATGTTGGTGTAAAGCAACGAGTACGGATATCAAATTCTAAGGTCCCAGATTCTTGGTATGGCAGATCAGGCACGTGCTTTCCCGAGGGGCCATCCTCGGTACTAGCGGTCACAAGCGCGTTATGATGGTTAAACCACGCAAGACTAGAAATTTCGTGATTGCTGTTACGCAAACGCTCAAAACGTTCAAGGACTTCTGCCGGTTTTAAACCAATACCCATAATGTCAGCACCAATTTGGCGTAACATTTCGTCGTTGCGGTCTATTTGAAACTGAATTGCATGCTCGACCCACAAGGTGTCCGCAATGAGTTGCTCTTGGCGCTCATTGGCTTCCATCCTTTGTGCTTGTAATGGTAACCAGATCAGGGTGGCAAGAAAAAGTGAAATGAGCAGGATCGGAATGATCCAACGCCATTTTTCTCTTGACCAGGTACGCGTAATGTCGAAAATCTTCATGCGTTACAGTGTAATGGACAAGTGCGGTGAGCACTAGCGACAAACGACCGCTGTCTCCGGCATGCGCTTGTGGTTTTCCACACTTGTTGGTTAAACTTTATTTCTGAATAATGAATCAGCCAATGTACTTGGCAATTACATTGGAGACAGTTGTGAAAATCAAATACGCTTTCTTATGTTTCATCACTGCGTTCACCACTCACATCTCCGCCTATGCGCAATCGATACCGTCTGCGCAGTCACCACTTGTCATTAAATTCAGTCACGTTGTCGCCAGCAATACGCCTAAGGGTGAAGCAGCGCAGCGGTTTAAAGAACTCGCCGAAAAAGCCACCCACGGTCGCGTCAGAGTAGATATCTTTCCCAATAGTAGCTTATACAAAGATAAAGAAGAATTAGAAGCGCTGCAGTTAGGGGCGGTTCAGATGCTGGCGCCGTCGCTGGCGAAATTCGGCCCGCTGGGGATTAAAGAGTTTGAAGTATTTGATGTGCCTTACATTTTTCCTTCCAAGGAAGTGTTGTACAGCGTGACACAGGGGCCGATTGGGCGCAGTCTGTTAAGCAAATTAGAGCCCAAAGGGATCACGGGACTCGCGTTTTGGGATAATGGTTTTAAAGATATTTCTGCAAACCGCCCAGTGCACTCGCCAACCGATATGAAGGGCTTGAAGGTTCGTATTCAATCTTCCAAAGTGATTGACGTACAAATGCGGACCCTCGGTGCCGTGCCGCAAGTGTTGGCGTTTTCCGAGGCGTATCAAGCGCTGCAAAGTGGGTTCGTCAATGCCACCGAAAACCCACCCTCCAATTTTTATACCCAAAAAATGTATGAAGTCCAAAAACACATGACCTTAACGGGCCATGGGTATCTTGGCTACGCCGTCATTGTGAACAAAAAATTCTGGGATGGGTTACCAACAGACATTCGTGATGAACTCAACACGGCGATGGCAGAGGCAACGACCTACGCTAACACGATCGCGCAGCAGGAAAATGACCGCGCCTTAGAGGCCATTAAGAAGACAGGGAAAACAAAGGTCTATGCGCTGACGCCGCAGGAGAAGAATGCGTGGCGAAAGGAACTATTGCCTGTGCAGAAAGAATTTGAGCAACGGATTGGCAAAGAACTCGTGAGTAGTATCAACAAAGAAGCTGCTAAATTTGGATACCAATAACATTGTTAAAGGAACCCTTTTTTAACGGAGCGATGTTTACCAAGGTGTTTCTATATGGCAATCGATGAAAGTGCGCCCGTATTTCAGATGGTTGAGAGTCGTGTGAAGCATTGATTTCACTTGATAAGGATCGATAGATCACCTAAAGTTGATTTAACGCAATAAAATGAAAATCGAAAAATGTTTACCACATTTTCTGGGTTTTTTAATGCGTTTTACATATATGCAACACATGCGTGTTTTTACTTAGTTTTTTTGTGTCACTGGTATTAGGTCGTGCTATATTCTGCGCAGATTTGAAATTTGCAGTTGATCAAAAGACAGGATTAAAAGGCGGTAGTGCGAAAAAACGGTACTCATACCGTACACTGAGGAGACGCGCGTTTTTATTACAAGCTGAGTTGATGTGGTACCACATCAAACTAAACAGCCGAAAACGCGAGATAAATTTTAAGGGCGCATCGATGATGCGCCTTTTTTTCTTTTTGGGCTGTTTTTTCATTATTCCTACCGCTTCCGCCTCGACTTTCCCAACTACAGCGCCGCTATCACGTCGCTTACGCCGTCCTTCTCCTCACTTCCGCTCTCGACCTCTTCGCTCACTCCGTCATTTTCGTTGATTTCTCCATCACTTTCGTCACTTTCGCAGTTATTTTCGTCGCTCCCGCGTAGGCGGGAGCCCAGTGGCGCGGTAGCGCCTTTTCGTGATTAGCGCCTGCAAAAGTGGCAAAGCGCGTTCGCGCACTGGATCCTCCGCTTTCGCGGAGGATGACGAAAGAAATAGAGGTGGAGGGTGACGAGAAAATAGATGTAGAGGATGACGAAAGAAATAGAGGTGGAGGATAACGAATCGATAGAGGCAGAAGATGATGAAAAGATAGAGATGGAGGATGACTTTTTCGCTCCCTCTGGCACTTTCGTTGATTCCCCCATCAATTTCGTTACTCTCGCAGTTATTTTCCTCGCTCCCGCACATATTTTCGTCGCTCCCGCGTAGGCGGGAGCCCAGTGGCGCGGTAGCGCCTTTTCGTGATTAGCACCTGCAAAAGTGACAAAGCGCGTTCGCGCACTGGATCCTCCGCTTTCGCGGAGGATGACGAGAAAAATAGAGGTGGAGGATGACGAAAAGATGCAGGCAGGGGATGACGAAAGAAATAGAGGCGGAGGATGACGAGAAAATACAGGTGGAGGATGACGAGAAAATAGAGGTAGAAGATGACGAAAAGATAGAGGCTGAGAATGACGGGATAATAGAAATCCCTTCACAGGTCGTTGCGCGATTCCCTTTTTTCACAATGATCCGCTATGCTGTGAGCTTTGATACGCTGAAATACACTATGTCAGACCAGGAAGCCGCCATTTTTTCTGCAGTGATCCATGCCCCGTTCGGCGCGATGGGAATTCGGACAGAAGAGCAGTTCATCACTGAGTTGGTCTATTTGCCACCTCGGTTTAATGAAAAGGCACCGAGAGATCCCGTTGCGGAGGAGGCGGCTCGTCAAATTTTGGCTTATTTTGCAGATCCTGATTTCCGATTCACATTACCCTTAAAGCCGGCAGGCACTGCTTTTCAAGCGCGGGTGTGGCAGGCGATCTCTGCGGTTCCAAGGGGGCAGGTTGCTACTTATGGACAAATTGCGAAACATATCCGATCTGCGCCGCGGGCTGTTGGTCAGGCGTGTGGTGCTAACTGGTATCCTCTGGTCATCCCTTGCCATCGCGTGACGGCGGCTGGAGGCTTGGGGGGATTTGCGCACCATGACGATGAAACTGGTTTTCATCTGGGCGTGAAGCGCTGGCTATTGGCACATGAGGGTGTCACGGCGTATCTTTGAACAATGCTTTCACCATAACGCCTACCTCGATGACTCAAGTTCAACAACCCTTACCCATTCTTTTGCCCGACAAGGTCACTGCGCAGATTGACCAGTTTTGTGATCTATTATGGCTGGAGGATGGTTTAGCGAAAAATACGGTCGATGCTTATCGGCGTGATATGCGCTTATTTGCTGAGTGGCTGCACATTAACGCAGAGAAAGATCTGTACCAAGTTCTTGCCACTGATATCGCCGACTATATGACCTCAAAACATGCCACGTCGAAGGCAACATCAGCCAATCGACGTTTAAGTGTTCTCAAGCGGTTTTATTTGCAGGCACTAAGGCAACGTCTGATCGCGGTGAATCCCTGCAGCAAACTGAAATCAGCAAAGCAGGCAACCCGTCTTCCTAAGTCACTGAGCGAAAGCCAAGTGGAGGCATTGTTGGCGGCACCCGATGATAGCCCGCTTGGTATACGTGATCGCACGATGCTGGAATTACTCTATGCATGTGGCTTGCGGGTGTCGGAGTTGGTGAATCTGCAGTCTGTCGAGGTGGGTTTAAATGAGGGTGTATTGCGTGTCACAGGTAAAGGCGACAAAACGCGTTTGGTGCCCTTTGGTGAGGTGGCGCGTGTCTGGCTTGAAAAGTATCTGAAGCAAGCGCGTCCTGTTATTTTGCAGGGACAAGTGGACGATGCATTGTTTGTGACCGCGCGCGGTGGTGCGATGACGCGGCAAATGTTTTGGGTCTTGATTAAGAAATACGCGGCACAAGCGGGGATTACACTACATTTATCGCCTCACACCTTGCGTCATGCGTTTGCGACCCATCTACTGAATCATGGTGCGGATTTGCGGGTGGTTCAGTTGTTGTTGGGGCATGCAGATATTTCAACGACCCAGATTTATACGTATGTGGCAAAAGAACGTTTGAAGAAACTCCATGCAGACCATCATCCGCGAGGGTTGTAAAGAAAAAATGGCCATCCGTCGATGGCCATTTTTTTGGTCAGTAGAACGTTGTTCAAATCAATTTAAATTAAAGTAAATTAAATTAAATTAGAACTTATATTTACCAGTCACGTAGAGCGTACGCAAGAACGAATCAGTGTAGCGCGCATCGTAACCCGCCTGCTGACCACCACCTGCGGATTGCAATGACATCGGTGGTACGCGGTTAAACAAGTTTTTGATGCCGGCACGCAGTTCCACTTTTTTGCTGTACTCGTAACGACCTTGCCAATCCACCGTGGTGTAGGAAGGAACGTGTAAGGTAATGCTTTCGTCCTTACCTGTGCCAAGATTGCGGACGGTCGCCGGTGCATCTTGATAGCCAGAACGGTAATTGAAACTCAGAGAGTTCGTGAATTTACCGGTTTCGAGCGTCGTCGTTGCACTCATGATGTTACGGAAGCCGACACTGTTGTAGATACTGAATTTACCCAAATCGGTATCCCATTGGTTGTCCGTACCTGGTTTCGTAAAGTTAGACACCAGCATATACGTTCCGCTGATATTGCCTGTTAATGTGCCGAAACCCAGCTTTTGACGGCCAGTCAGGTCCCAGTCGATACCACGGTTATGTGCTTTACCGATGTTGATCGCCAGATCCTTGAATGCCCAGTAGCTGTTTCCTGTCGCCACTTCTTTCGAGAGGGTGAACAGTTGCGCATACTTGGCTGGATCACCAAAAGCTAATTGCTGACTGACGGACGATACCTGATCACGCATCTCTACGTCCCAAAGATCGAAGCCAACAGAGAAATCAGCGGTTGGCTCATAGCGTGTACCGATACTGAATTGTTTGGATTTTTCTGGTTTCAATTCCGCATTGCCACCGGTTAAGCGGTCATATTGCGCAATACCTGGTTTGCAATAATCCGTTCCTGGGAATGGACATGCCCAGTTATTGGTAACACCTGCGGATACGAGCGGTTGCGCAATCGCGAGCATGGAAGGTGCTTTAAAGCCTGTGCCGTATGAACCACGAATCAGCCAAGTATTGGTTGGCTGGTAACGCAAAGACAATTTATAGGTCGTTGCATTTTTACCTTCACCAACTGATTTATTGTTCACGCTATCAGTGATCGATGAATACTGATCAAAACGGGTCGCAGCAGTGAATTCGACTTTGTCCAAAACAGGTGCCAAGAACTCGGCGAATACGCCAGATGTTTTGCGCGATAAATCATACGTTGGTGGAACGGCTAAGTTATAAACCGCGCCTGCTGCAACGCTATCAGACGGTGTTTGCTGAAAATTGTATTCACGATAGTCACCGCCAACACCCAAGCTAGCATTACCGCCTGGTAATGCAAACAATTCACGTGAGCCGCGTACGTCGATGCCTTTCAGTGTGGTCGATGCGGTGCGGATCGATCCATTGAAGAGGGAGCTTTGAATTGCTTGCTTTACGGCATCGGATTGCTGCCCAGCTGGCAAGAAGGGGTTGAAACTGCCCGCTTTGAGCATGCCACGGAAGGTGCTATCTAAAACGTAGCCACCAGTGTATCGCTCGTCAATCGCATTTTTGGAATACGTTGCGCCACTGTTGACAGACCATCCCAGATATTCACCCTCGACACCGACAACAAAGTGCTTGGTGTCTGTGATGGTATTGTCATCACGTGTTCCCCAGTCGGACATACGATAGCTCGCAGACACGGTTTTGATTGATGCTGCTTGGGCCGCTGTCAAGTAAGGCAACACATAGGAGTTGTAATACGCGGAGCCTGGTGTGATCGTCACTGGGACTGGATTTGGTGCAATACGTGCTGTTAAGTTCACGCGCGACAGGGCGATGTCGGTGAACAATGTCCAGTCGTTGTTGAGCTTATAGCGCGCTGTCGTGAACAAGCTATCACGTTGAGATACAGGCACAATCTCCAAAGTGGACGCATAGTCAAACGTACAGCCTTTTGGGTTGTTCAGATTGACGACGTGGTTTGCTGGGCAAGTGCCATTGGCGAGCAGGTATGGATTAAACGTAATGCCTGGCAAGTTTTTGTCTTTAAAGCTCGCAGTGACGTTCGCAGGAACCGTTGAGCCACTTGTACGATCAAATACATACTTGTTGCCGTTGGCAGAGAAAGGCAGGTAAGCCGTTTTGGCGAAGTCGCGATCAGTTGCTTTGAGTTGTTGTTGATCGTCATGACGGTAGCTGACCAATACGTTGTAGCCTTTTTCGACTAGATCACCAAAACCATAGGTCAAGCTTGCGTTATAAGACTGGCCGCCACCTTCTAATGGCGCATTGTAGCCGGCCTCGACCGTGCCACCTTGTTCATTTTTCTTCAGAATAAAGTTAACAACCCCAGCAATGGCGTCCGAGCCATAGAGAGCGGACGCGCCATCTGTCAGAATTTCAACGCGTTCAACGGCGCTCATTGGAATGGCGTTCAGATTGACCGAGCTTCCGGAGCCTTGTGGAGCAACACGGCGACCATTGAGCAAAACCAGTGTGTAATCTTCGCCAATGTTGTGGATGGAGGCGCTCACGCGACCACCAGAGTTGGTACCGACGGCAGTCGATTGCGTTGTAAAGCCTTGCATCGCTGGTAACTTCTGGATCAAGTCCGCAACAGTCGTCGCACCAGTACGGGCAATGGCTTCTTTATTGAGTTGTTGCACAGGCAGCGCGCCTTCTTTGTAGATGCGCTTGATACTGGAGCCAGTAATTTCAATTTTTTGAACGGTTTCGGTTGCTTCTTGAGCGAAACTCACGGCACACATGCTGCCTGCAAGGAGGCTTAATGCCAATTTGACTGAGGTTACGACGGTTTTTTGCTTCAGGACCATTACTACTTCTCCAAAGAATTTATTTATTTTTCATTTATTTTTTGCATGTAACTGAACAGAAAAGCGGTGGCAATGTGCTGTTCGTTATCTTTTGTGTGCATTACTCGCCGAAATGAATAGATACAAATTGAAATATAAAAGCGAGTTGCGTTACATTATGCCCACAAATGAACTTCAAAGAAACAATAAGTTACTTACAGTGATTTTATTGTTGCATTCGTGTGACATGAAAAGTAAATTTATTTTCAATTTTGATTATTGCTGCAACATATTTGTGCAAGAAGGTCAGCGATATGCTGCGCAAATGTCGCTGCTGCCGCAGGAGTGAAGCTATAATTCGTCTTCGTTTTTTGAGTTTTGACGGGGAAACATTTTGGCAAAAAAAGAACATGTTTCAGAAACACCTGCAACGCAATGGCTGAAAAAAAACAAGGTGGCGTTTTCTGAGCATCCTTACGCGTACGAAGAGCATGGTGGAACGTCGGTCTCGGCGCGTGAACTTGGGGTGGATGAGCACAGCGTCGTCAAAACGCTCGTGATGCAAGATGAACTCGCCAAACCATTGATTGTGCTGATGCATGGTGACCGTAAAGTGTCGACCAAGAATTTAGCTCGTCAGATTCCCTGCAAGTCAGTCGAACCTTGCAAACCCGATGTTGCACAAAAACATTCGGGATACTTGGTCGGGGGGACATCGCCGTTTGGTACCAAAAAAACCATGCCTGTGTATGTCGAGCGAAGTATTTTGGAGATTCCCACCATCTATATTAATGGTGGTCGCAGGGGTTACCTTGTTGGCATCGCACCCACCGTCTTGGTGGAAGTGCTGCAAGCACGAGCCGTTGATTGCGCGATAGAAGAATAAGAACCGCAAGCAGCAACTGAATTAGTTGTTTTCTTCAGTTCATCGCACGATCGAGCTTGTGTGTGATTAAATCTGCCTATGCTCATTCGATCAATGAGATAGTTAACATGACTGAAGGGAAACGAACATCCCTTCGCAGCTTATAGGATAAAAATGAATACGATTCTGGCAGCGGTAATTGCTTATTTGATTGGATCAGTGTCTTTCGCAGTGGTAGTGAGCAAGTTATTCGGGTTATCTGATCCGCGTACTTATGGCTCTAAAAATCCTGGCGCGACGAATGTATTGCGCAGCGGTAATAAAGCAGCTGCTGTGCTGACCCTCCTTGGGGATGCGGTCAAAGGTTGGTTTGCCGTTTGGTTAGCGATGAAATTTGAGGCGCAATTTAACCTCGACGATGGCAGTATCGCTGTCGTTGCGATTGCTGTTTTTCTGGGGCACTTATGGCCTGTATTCTTTAAGTTTGTGGGCGGTAAAGGTGTAGCGACGGCAGCGGGTGTGCTTATCGGTATCAATCCATGGCTGGGGCTCGCAACCTTGGTGACATGGATCGTGATTGCGTACGCGTTCCGCTATTCCTCGCTGGCAGCGCTGGTGGCTGCGGTCTTTGCGCCACTGTATTACGGTTTATTGTTTGGCCCAGACATCAAGCTGCTGGCTGTGTTCGTGATGAGTGGCTTGTTAGTGTATCGTCACCGTCAGAATATTGCTAATCTGATGGCAGGAAAAGAAAGCCGTTTGGGAAGTAAGAAGACGTAAGCTTGCCATCGCTAGGCGATGTGTTTCGATCAGTGAGCGACCAGAAAAGTCCGCTCACTGGTCAAGACCTCATCGCTTAGGCTGCGTCAAGCTCATGCAATGGCCAACGTGGTCGCACATTAAAAGCATAATCCCGTGTCGCTAGCGCGGGATTTTTTTTGAGCCGCATCGCACCAGCAAAGGCAATCATTGCTCCATTATCGGTGCAGAATTCCAGCTCTGGGTAGTAGACCTGAAAGCGTTTTTTTGCTGCTGTCGCGTTTAATGCTTGCCGTAGCTGTCGGTTAGCGCCGACGCCACCTGCGATCACCAGACGTTTTAATCCGCTTTGTTTGATAGCAGTGGCGCATTTCGCGACGAGCACATCCACAATCGCATCGACAAACCCGCGGGCCACATTGGCTTTGTCGATTTCGCTCATTTCATTGGGATATTTTTTGACGGCAGTGAGTACCGCCGTTTTTAATCCAGAAAAACTAAAATTAAAATCTTTCGAATGCAGCATCGGGCGCGGGAACTGATGCACCGTCGGGTCACCGCGCTCTGCTAGCAGGGAGATGGCCGGACCGCCAGGGTACGATAACCCCAAGAGTTTTGCCGATTTGTCAAAGGCTTCTCCAGCGGCATCGTCTAGCGTCTCTCCCAAGAGTTGGTACTGCCCGATCCCATCGACGCGCATCAATTGCGTATGACCACCAGATACCAATAATGCAATAAATGGAAACTCTGGCGGCTGACTGGCGAGTAAGGGCGACAATAAATGTCCTTCGAGGTGGTGTACGCCGAGGACGGGGCGATCAAGCGCCAGACCGAGACCACAAGCAAATGAGGCACCCACCAGCAAGGCACCTGCCAAGCCTGGACCTTGCGTAAATGCAATGGCGTCGATCGCTTCCTTTTGAACGCCCGCCTGTTGAATGACTTGATTCAGCAATGGCAAGGCGCGACGAATATGGTCCCGTGACGCCAGTTCAGGGACAACACCACCGTACTCTTGATGCATTGCAATTTGTGAATGCAAGGCATGCGACAGCAAACCACGGTCGGTGTCATATAAGGCTAGTCCTGTTTCGTCACAGGAAGATTCAACGCCAAGAACTATCATGAAGCTACTTTAAAAAAAGGGAGAGGTACCGATTGGGCACAAGGACAAGGCGTGATTATAACTTTCCTTGGCGATTCAGGGCGATTCAGGGCGATACGGCGATGTCTGATACCAAAGGCAATTCAATATAGAAACTCGCACCGGCGCCATCAACCGACTCAAAACCGATGCTACCCCGCATACTTTCTATTAATTCTCTGGAAATCGCCAGACCGAGGCCCGTTCCGCCTTTTTCACGGGTATCCGATGAATCGGCCTGCGCAAATTTCTGAAAAATACGGTCTCTGAACTGAGCCGGTATTCCTTTGCCTTGATCAGTGACCGTAATCCGGACGCGCATCTCCAATACCATGGCATGAATATCAACAGTCTCATTGGCAGGAGAATACTTAATGGCATTGGAGAGCAAGTTCGAAATGACTTGCATGAAACGTTGGATATCAATCGAAATCGTCACCTCCGGCACCGGCTGATGCAAACGGAGAGTCACGCCACGCTCCGCACCAAATGTCACATTGGTGTCGATTGCTTGTTGAAGCAGAGGGGCGAGGGCATAGTCCTGCATGTCAAAATGCATTTTGCCCGCGCTGAGTTTTTCCATATCCAGCAGATCATTGATCAGGAAAGTCAGGCGTTGGCTATTTTTGCTGGCAATATTCAGAAGCGGTTTCAGGTTGTCTGGTAGCGCACCTGTTGCACCGCCAAGAATCAAGCCCAATGCACCAGAGATCGAGGTGAGCGGCGTTCTTAGTTCGTGACTGACGGTGGAAATAAACTCATTTTTGATCCGCTCGACACGTTTTCTTTCGGTAATGTCACGCACCAGTCCAATGTACAGCGCGCGACCTTGGCGTTTCACGGCAGATACCGACAGGTCCAGTGGGAACACGGTTCCATTTTTTCTTCGTGCTTCAATCTCTTGCGCAATGCCGATCATGGATGAGACATTGTCTGCTCTGAGTGGAAACGATGTGTTGGGGCCATCTTCGCCCTCTGGCAGCAGTATGGTGTAGTGTTTCCCGATGAGTTCTTCTTTGTAATAGCCAAAGATCTTGGCCGCGGCGAAGTTAAACGCATCAATAAAACCCAAATGATCAACGGTAATGATCCCGTCTAACACGTTATCAATGATTGCTTGTGTGTGGGCGGCCTGATCTCTTAAGGCCTGGGCACTTGCCTTGCTGTCGCTGATATCCTGAAGTGTGCCGTAGATACCGCGTATTTGCCCTTCTTTCATCTGCGGTAAGCCAATGATGCGCACCCAACGTTCATGTTTTTTTGCGGTAATGATTTTAAATTCCGCATCAAAACGTGTTCCTTTTGTTCCGGCCTCGGTCAACAGGTGGTGGATGTGTTCTCTGCTATCTCTTCCTTTAAAAAACGAGAGGGCAAGTTCCGCGTTGCACTCAAAGTCTGCATCGACCTCATGAATTTGTCTGGTAACAGAACTCCAGTTGATTTCTCTGCTGGTGAGGTCGTATTCCCACGTGCCGATACGTGCGGCGGCATTGGACTGCTCAAGTAATTCGTAAGCATGCGCCAGTTTTTCCTCGGCGATTCGTTCTTGCGTGACATCCTGATGGCTACCAGACATGACAAGCGGCTGACCGTTATCATCCCAGCTGACGACGCAACCGCGATCTCTGATCCAGATCCAGCTTCCGTCTTTATGGCGCATACGACTGACAAGATCAACGTAGGGTATTTCACCCTTAAAGTGTTTGTCGATCAAATCAGCGGTGATTTTTGCGTCATCTGGATGGCATAAATCAATCCACGTCTGGACATTGGTGGGGCTAAGTTCGTCGAGGGTATACCCCAACATTTCCGCCCATCTTTCGTTGAAAATCGTCAT
This sequence comes from Undibacterium sp. MH2W, assembly GCF_049340215.1. Lineage (NCBI taxonomy): Bacteria > Pseudomonadati > Pseudomonadota > Betaproteobacteria > Burkholderiales > Oxalobacteraceae > Undibacterium > Undibacterium sp. MH2W. The sequence goes on from NZ_JBMPPA010000006.1 coordinate 205,278, forward strand.
GCCGGAGGGGACGTGGCACTCCCATGTGCCAATATTCGTTCCCTCGATGATGTTGGCGAGACGTTGTTCGCTTTGTGCATGCTGGCGCTGGATTCTCGCGGCGTTCACCAATTGACCTACCGCAATTGTCACGGGTTGCAAAAAGTCGACCGTCATTTTGTCAAAAGAGGAGGGACTATTTGCTATTCCCATCATCGCGACAATCTCCCCATCATATTCGACAGGTAGTGCCAGAAAGTGTCGTAAGGGCGGATGGTCTGGTGGTAAATCGCCTACATGGCGCTCAAAAGCGAGATTATTCGAAATAATCGGTAACCGCTTCTCTGATCGCAGATCAAATAACGAATTCAGATCAAAGAAGTCGATACCGTTTTGAACGTTCTTTTTATTGAGTTCAACCGTTTTCTCATCCCAGCCGAGATCGAGGATAGAGCACACTTTGAGATAAGGCACGTTATCTCGATTTTGGAGCACTTCGCAGATGAAGCCATATTCACTCTGCGTCAATCGCAAGCTGTTTGAGAGCAAGGTATCGAAACCCTTGCCACGGTCTTTTCCTTTAATAAATTGCGATTGCGCTTTGGCAACAGCATCGTTGAGCTGTTGTTGTCGCTGTAAGCTCAGATTCAAATATTGTCGTTTGATCGTGCCATTGACCCAGTCACCCAGCACATTGATAAACTCGATCTCAATATCTGTGAATCGGTTAGATCGTGCATGTGGGTCTGAAAAACCGAGGGTACCAAATCGTTTTCCTTCTACGAATAAAGGCAGGCCGATATAGGTTTCCTGTGAAAACTGTTGATAACTTGGGTGGTTGGCAAAGCTACTTTGGCTTAAATGTGTTTCACAGAAGACGTCGTGTTCTTTATTGAGTAAATCGGAAAACGTCGTTTCTTTACGAAAGCGCTGTCCTTCTTTAATCAATCCTGTGTTTGAATGGCATACCTGAATGACCGTTTCGTTTTCTTGGATCTGCGATATCACGCCAGTCGAGACCTGCAGATATTGGCAACCAAGTGCCAGGGCTTCACGGAGCAAAATCTGCGGATCTTGAAAAGTGAGGGAGGTGATTCTGGTTAAGGTCAGTAGCGCATTGCGTTGTCGTTGTGATTGCGTGTTACTGATTTCGTGTTCGATACAATCTGCCAAATGCCGCAGGAGGTCTTGCTCTTCGGCGTTCAGTGTTCTAGGGGTGGGGTCAATGATACAGAGCGTGCCGATTCGCTGTCCATTCTGTGCATGGAGTGGTGCCCCTGCGTAAAAACGGATATGCGGTGCACCGACCACCAGCGGATTGTCAAAAAAGCGTAAATCTTGGCTGGCATCCGAGACATGCAAAATGTCATCGGAGAGAATAGCGTGTCCGCAAAAGGAAATATCTCTGCCTGTTTCAGCGACATCGAGACCCTGGCGGGACTTAAACCATTGGCGATCACTATCGATCAAGGAAATTAATACAATTTCCGTTTGAAAGATTTTTTGAGCAAGTAGTGTTAACCGGTCAAATCGCTGTTCAAATGGCGTGTCGAGAAGCCCGCATTCCTGGAGGGTTGATAGCCGAAAATCTTCTTCATCCGGGCGCCGTGGCGATTGCATAGAGAGTATTTCTTCGTAAAAGAGAACAAACAGCATCGGTGTCGATTGGGGTACTGCTCACCGCTCAAGGAAGATGTCCATTTCGGTCAGACACTTGTTCGGTCAATCCCGCTATTTTTATCATTTTGCGCTAATGAATTAAATGCCGCAAAGCGAAAAGTTCTATATTACTATTTTTCTCAAAATAAAACTTTATCAACGCTATTTTAAATTGATCTCATTTCCGATGCAGAGATACGCCATGACAGCCCCAATAACATATCTTAAAAGCAAATTATTCTTGGGCTGGCTGCCTATGCTGTGCTTGGATGCAGTATTGGTCAATTAATGCCCGTCAGTCTGAATCCAGTCTGGATTTTTTGTGCTGACGAAATGCGTGATAGCCCACACAATATCTGGATCAAATTGCTTGCCGCTACGTTCTTGAAGATAGGTCAATACTTCGTCTAGCGGCCATGGCTCTTTGTAGGGGCGCGCGTGCAGCAAAGCGTCGAAGACGTCGACGACAGCAACGATACGTGCTGCAAAAGGAATCTCGTTGCCTTTTAATCGCCGAGGGTAACCGTTGCCATCGTAGTGCTCGTGGTGACAGCCAGCGATTTGTGCGCCAATACTGAGGCTACTGATCCCCTCGACCATTTTTGCCGCTCTTTCGAGGACGGTTTCCCCAATATGCGTATGCCCCTCCATAATCACACGTTCTTCTGGCGTATGTTTCCCCGGTTTGAGCAAAACCACATCAGGAATCCCCACTTTGCCGACATCATGCAAAATACTGGCAATCCCGACAAAGGCTAAAAAATGCGCGTCTGCTTCAGGGGGTAACTTATTCGCCGTTTTGAGCTCTTGTGCGATCGCCTCGGTGAGTCTGCACACCCGCCGAACGTGACCACCCGTCGTTGCATCTCTTGATTCAGCGAGATCAGCGAGCGCAACGACTGTTGCTTCTTGTGTTTTTTTAAGCAATTCAAACATGTGAAGATTATCAAATGCCGCTGCAATTCTGTCGCAAAAGATCGTGAGAAGACTGCGCTCTATATCGTTTAAAGGCCTAATTGACCGGAACGCCACAGCAAACTGACGTCCATGGGTTGTATGAATAATCAGTACGTCAACATCGTTCAAATAAATGCTTTTCTCTTCTCTGAATGCCGCCAAAATGGGTTTGGCCCACGGATGACTCTCATCCAGAAACTTTTGTGCCAGTAAGTCGGTTGATTCTCCTGACGTAGCGACAATCAATGGCATACGTTGAGAAGTGGAATCTGAAATAGAATCGAGAAGACATAAAACGCCGTCTTTTCCGACGTTCAGAATCGCATCGATTTGAGTCAACACGCCCGATGCCAATTCCTTTAATGAGTCAAGTTGATATAAGTTACTTGTTGCCTCAAGAATTTTATCGAGTCCGCGTCGACTGGTTTCGATGATCTTAAGTCCCTCATAAGAACGTAACGAGGAGATGACCGTCGTGAACATCTTTTGCGATGTGAGCTCGGTTTTTAGTTTGTAATCATTGATGTCGTAATCGACGATCACGCTCTGCTCTGGGGCCTGACCAGGTTGACCCGTGCGTAAAATAATCCGCACTAAATCATTTTTTAACTCTTCACGAATTCTTCTCGCAAGAATTAGTCCAGCGTCTTCTGTTTCCATCACGACGTCGAGTAAAATCATCGCAACATCCGGTTGTTTGCATAACACTTCGAATGCTTCTTTTCCAGAATACGCTGAGACGATCTCTAATTCGCGCCCTTTGTATTTCACCTTATTGAGTGCAAGTCGTGTGACAGCATGGATATCAGGCTCATCATCAACGATGAGAATGCGCCAATAAACAGCCGAGTATTGATTGCCGATATGCTCGTCATCACTGAGCCAGTTTTCGTCATCGTCCATCATTTTTTCCATGTTAACCTCTATCAATGCTCTATTTTTACGGACATATAGGAAAGGTCGACCAGTGTCGTCGAGCTGCCTAGTACGCTCCTCACTTTACGTGTCAGATTGTTTTGTTATACGAGGGATCTGTATGTGAAAAATGGCACCACCATCCGGATGGTTTTGCGCTTTGATCGATCCACTCAATTGCTTAGTGATAATATTGAAAACAATATTGAGGCCAAGACCTGTACCGCCCTGACCACGTTTTGTGGTGAAGAAGGGCTCAAAAATTTTATCCAGAAACTCTTCTGGAATGCCTTGGCCGTTATCACGAAAGTGGAGATGGACGTCGTTGTTTGATAAAGAAAATTGAATCAATATTTTTCCACTGCTCCCAATTGGAAATGCATGTGCGACCGCATTCATCGTCAAATTGGTGATCACTTGTGCGATCAGACCAGGGTAACTATCCAGGATAAGTTTTTCTTGTGATTCAATCTCAATGCTGACAGATGATTTACGCAAGGTTGGATTGAGGCTCGCAATGACATCGTTAAGAAATTGTTCAAAATCAAATTCACGCCGCTGCTCACTGGTTTGATCGACGGCGACTTGCTTAAAGCTCTGAATTAAATTCGCGGCACGATCGGCATTACTTAAAATTAAGCGCGCACTTTCTTTGGCCACCGACAGAAAAGTGGTGATGTCTGATTTTTTTATTGCACCACTTGCTACCTGTTTGTTTATCGTCAGAGTTGCATCATCAAGAACAGATGCACTTGTGACGATCACTCCCACAGGCGTATTGATCTCGTGTGCTATCCCCGCGACAAGACTGCCGAGGCTTGCCCACTTTTCCGATTGCACTAATGATTTTTGTGCGATCTTAAGATTGTTGTACGCCTCTTCTGCTTGCTGTGCTGATATACGTGCCAGTGCTTCTGCTTCACGCTGTGATTGAATCACTAGTTTTAAATTACGTAACACCAAATTAAAGCTACGAATGACTTTTCCAAACTCGAGGCTTTTGGGTTCAATGAGTTCTGCCGCTAATTCACCTTCATTCGAAGCAAGTTCAGCAAGCGCTTGTTTTAGACGTTCGATGGGATCGAAGACCACCTTTAAACTCAGAATTAATGCGATGGTGAGAACCAGATCAAGCGTTAATATTTGTAGAAACGAAACAAGGAGACTCTCGCCAAGTAACTTTTCAATGTAGTCACGGGAGAAGGAGATCACAACAGTACCAACGAGCACACTTCGAAGCGAATTTTCTGCATTCTTTTTGGTCACTGCATCGGCCAATAAACTCGCTCTGACTTCGAATGGAGGGGAGGCGTGGTGGGTGATAAAAGTATGTGATTGATTTTCTTGTTTCTTCGCTTGTGCAAAGACGGCGGTTGGTGTTTCTGCAAAATAGACCACGATTTGACTAATATCAGCGCTCAGCATCTCCGCTTTAATAATTTTGTTCGCGGTTGCCTCATCTAAGTTCCATAAGGTTGGTGGTAATGAAGTCGTCAGACGTGTAATGACTTCGTTTTGATGCGCATCAAAATTTTTTTCTAATTCAGCAGAGAGACGTATGTATCGATAAAATCCGAAACTCGCGAGTGTTGCTGTCACGATGAAAATAAATAACGAAATTAGTCGAAAGCGGAGTGAATACATCGTGCTCTTTTTCTCGTATTGTTTGACGTAAATAAACAGTCAGAATTTTTTTTCATCACTCATTGTTGATTTCAAAAATAATGAATTCAACGATGATCAGCTGGTGCCGAATGACCTACTTTTGTATAACATCATACATTGGTTTTTTACTGATTAATGCATATCAGTGTCGTGTCGTGCTTCTTTTTTTTTATACTTTTTACTAGGGGAAAAGATATTTGAGGATTGGAATTTTTTTTGATTTTTATTTTTTGGGAGAAGGAAAAATGCAATGGTATATCGCAAAAAAAGAGAAAAAAATGACGTACATCCATCAGATTTTTTTTTGAAATTGTTGCGTGTCGTATTTCGACATTGATATGCACGAAGTACAGGTAAGAAAAAAATACAGCCAAAAAATATAATTAATTATTGGATTAGCTAACGAAACTGTCGCTGTCAAAAGTACGACAGCGATTGCTTTGTTGTGGCAGCGAAATGTGTTTGAAAAGATGCATTGAGCGATGTTTTGTTGTATCGAAACAGTGCTGAAAGAAAAATTATCCTCCTAGAGAATATTTTGCTAGCTGTCTACGCCATCCTTGCATATGCTTGTCGTTGATTTTAAGATAGTTTTACCGCTTGGTAATTCGCTTTAGGAGAAAATACATGCTTAGCAAAAAACAGCTGGATTCATATTGGATGCCATTTACCGCTAATCGCGATTATAAAGATGCACCTCGTGTCGTCGCTTCTGCCTCTGGAATGTATTATCGCGATCAACAAGGGCGCGAGATATTAGATGGTACAGCTGGGCTATGGTGTGTACCATTGGGCCACTCGCATCCAACCATTGTCCGAGCGGTTCAAGATGCGGTGGCGACATTAGATTATGCCCCTGCTTTTCAGATGGGACATCCGGCTGCCTTTGAGCTAGCAGAACAATTGATTGACTATAGCGGACATCAATTTGGTCAAGTGTTTTATACCAATTCAGGATCAGAAGCGGTAGATACGGCACTGAAGATGGTGCTCGCTTATCACCGCGCAAATGGTCAATCGCAACGCACGCGCTTTATCAGCCGCGAGCGTGGATATCATGGTGTTGGTTTCGGTGGCATGTCGATTGGCGGCTTGCCGGCTAACCGTAAGCAGTTTGGTACCTTATTGGCTGGCGTTGATTATTTACCGCATACCCATCAACTCGAAAAAAATGCATTCACTCGTGGATTGCCAGAGTACGGCACACACCTTGCCGATGAACTGGAACGATTGGTTGCGTTACATGATGCGTCCACGATTGCAGCGGTGATCGTTGAGCCGCTTTCTGGATCAGCCGGCGTTATCCTTCCATCTAAGGGATATCTGAAGCGCTTGCGTGAGCTTTGTGATAAACACGGTATCCTGCTCATTTTTGATGAAGTCATTACTGGTTTTGGCAGGATGGCGACGCCTTTTGCCGCTGATTTCTTTGATGTCAGACCCGATCTGATGACAACAGCGAAGGGATTGACGAATGGCGTTGTCCCGATGGGGGCGGTATTTAGTCATGCCAAAATCTACGAGACGCTCATGGAGAGTCCAGCGGGAATCGAATTTTTTCACGGCTATACCTACTCTGGTCATCCATTAGCGTGTGCAGCAGGTCTCGCGTCATTGAAAGTGTTTAAAGAGGAAAAAATTCTTGAGCACGCGCAAAGCATGACGGCCTACTGGGAGGATGCTTTGCATTCACTGAAAGGCTTACCGCATATTATTGATCTTCGTAACGTAGGGCTCATCGGTGCCATCGAGCTTGAATCGATTCCGGGTAAAGTGGGCGCACGGGCAATGGCTGTCTATAAAAAAGCGTTTGCTGAAGGCGTGTTGGTTCGGACCACCGGAGACATTATTGCGTTGTCTCCACCACTGATTTTGGAGAAACACCATATCGATCACTTGTTTGGGAAACTGACGGAGATCCTCAAAGCAGCCGATTAATCGTGGTTGGTCTCGCCTGCATCAAGGCGAGACCATTCACACATGGTTGCGGCGTTTAAAAAAACATCTATCTTTTATTTAATTTTTATTTATTTTTATATAACGACTTGATATGCTGTCTACCTTTTATAAGGAAAAAAGATGTCAGAAAATATCGTTATTGCGCTTGAAATCGCGTCATTCATCGGACTGGTTTTTGGTTATACCCGTAAAAATCGGAATGTGATGCTACTCGCCGCCTTGGCGTTGTGGTTTGTTGGCTCACATGGTTTGAGTGACGCTATCCAAGGATTTATGGATGGTTGGCAGTCAGTCGCGAATGCTTGAAACTGATCTCACCTTATTCCTCAAATAACTGACGTTCCATGATATCTGCCATTGCTTCGTTGCGGTGCTGCTGATCATCGCGCAATTGCACCGCAATGTGACTGCGATTAGTGGCAGATTTATTTTGGCTTGTTTTCCATTTTCCAACGAGGCGCGAGATCGTAATCTCAATACCGACAATGTGTTCCATGAGGTTGTGAATGTACTCAGGGGGCGCATCAGCAACCGCCCAAGGCGATCCACGTGTTGATTCAAAACGATCGGTTAGTTGCGTCAGTAGATCGAGAAACTGTGTCGTGTCATCGACTGTGGCGATGGTGCCATGTGCGTGGACAACCGCATAGTTATACGTCGGCACGACCGCACCCGTTTGTTTTTTTTCTTCATACCAACTTGGCGTGATGTAAGAAGAGGGACCTTGAAAAATCAGCAAAACAGGATCTTTGTTCTGCCAGACTGGATTCGCACGAGCGACGTGTCCGCGTAATGTGCCGAACGGCGCATCGTGCGTTGGTGGCGTCATGATGAAGGGAATGTGGTTCGCCGTCATGCCCTCTGCCTCCATGGTAATGAGGCTGGCAAGTGGGTGATCATGGATCAACTGATGTAATACATCGAGACGTTCTTCCGAAAAATGCGATGGGATGTACATGTCGTCATTTACTCCTGAATGATGGTGACTGAAGCACGTAATGAATTGGCGATATAACAGCTGTCGTGAGATAGGTGGTGCAAGGCATCGATTTGTTCTTTGGTGGGTACCTGCTCGCCAGAGAAAATCACGCGTGGATGTAATTCAATGTGGGCGATAAAGAGACGTCCTTCCTCATTTTTCGCCATAAAGCCAATAGCGTGGTCTTGATAGTCGTCGACGACATATCCCTGCTTTTGCGCAAAGCTTAAGAAAAAAAGCATGTGACAGCTCGCGAGCGCGGCGACTAGCGCCTCTTCCGGGTCGACATTGGCTGCCACGGACATCGGCAAAGGCACTGAACTCGGTGCCGACGAAGCAGGCACGCTCAGTCCTCCATCAAAACTCCAGACGTGACCTCGGCTATAGCGATTGTCGATGAATACTTGGTTACCACGATGCCAAGCGACGTGTGCTTCATATTGACTCATCGAATGTCCTTTTTAGCGCGCAAAATGAGCAATGAGTGTACGACAAACTGGCGAGGATGCAATACGGTTTTGTCTGCAAAAATAAACAAGAAAGAGAAAAAGGTCGGTGGTGATCCCCACCGAACCCTTTTTCTCTTTGACGCGATGGATTGCCTTGTTAAGCAGCAACCGCGATTGTATTGTTGGTTGATGGGTGCTGCTGTCGGCGATATCGGTTCACTACACTACAAAGTGTCTGTAAATAGGCGCTTTCCGCTTCAGTGGCGATGCCAGCACCAAAATGACGTTCCCCATGGACGCGTGCTTCGATGATGCATTGATACTGTGTGCGGCCCTGATGATCAATGATCGTTTGTTCTGTCATGTCGATCATCTCTATCTGTATTCCTTGTTGCGCAAATGCGGCAATCCCTGTTGAATGAATACCATGCCCTGTTGCCTGGACGACTCGTGATTGTCCGTTGAACAGCAACTCCAGATGCAACGATATATGCGCTGGCGTTGATGGTGATGTTCCCTGTTTGAGAACGTGGTGTGCGTGATAAGCGAAACCGTGTTCGGCATCCAAAAATGCCTGTTTAAAAATCGTATATAAATCACTTGCTTGTACCTCCAGCCCACTACGATCAGCGTACTGTTGTACCGCATGACTAAACTCAATCTGCATGCGCCGTGGCATGCTAATGCCATATTCTTGTTCTAATAAATACGTCATACCACCTTTGCCGGATTGACTATTTACGCGAATAACCGCGTCATAATTACGGCCGATATCGTGCGGGTCGATCGGCAGGTATGGCACTTCCCACATTGCATCCGGCGCTTGCTGCGCAAAGCCTTTTTTGATTGCATCTTGATGCGATCCCGAGAAAGCCGTATGGACCAAGTCGCCCACATAAGGATGACGCGGGTGGACAGGGATCTGATTACATTCCTCAACGCACTGACGTACTGCATCGATATCAGAAAAATCAAGCTCTGGAGAAATACCTTGTGTGTAGAGATTCAATGCCAGTGTGACTAAATCGACGTTGCCGGTGCGCTCCCCATTACCGAACAAGCAGCCCTCAATGCGATCAGCTCCCGCCATGACAGCCAACTCTGCTGCGGCAATGGCAGTGCCACGGTCGTTGTGCGGATGCACGCTCAGTATCGTTGCCTCACGGTGTGCAAGATGGCGATGCATCCACTCAATTTGATCAGCGTAAATGTTTGGTGTCGTGCATTCGACAGTGGAAGGAAGATTAATAATGATTTTGCGTTCAGGCGTCGCTTGCCAAACTTCGGTTACCGCATCGCAAATCTCTTTTGCAACCTCGAGCTCGGTCATGCTGAAGGTCTCTGGTGAGTATTGAAATGTCCATGCGGTTTCGGGACGTGCATCGGTGAGCGTTTTGATCAAACGCGTACTGTCGACGGCGAGCTGTTTGACTTCGTCGATAGATTTGGCAAAGACAATGCGACGGAAAGCAGGAGAAACAGGGTTATACAAATGGATAATCGCACGCTTCGCGCCTTGCACTGCATCGATTGTGCGTCGGATAAGATCCTCACGCGCTGGGGTTAATACCTCAATCGTGACGTCCTCAGGAATGTGGTGCTCAGTAATTAATTGTCGGACAAAATCGAAATCCGTATCGGATGCAGACGGAAACGCGACTTCAATTTCTTTGATACCGATGTTGACCAACATCTGAAAAAAACGCATTTTTTTGCTGGCGTTCATTGGCTCAATCAATGCCTGATTGCCGTCGCGTAAATCCGTACTCATCCAGATGGGCGCTTTCTCGATGTGACGGGAAGGCCATTGGCGATCCGTGAGCGGAGACGTGGCAAATGGATTGAATGCACGGTATTTCGTGGACGGTTGCGTGAGCATGATAAACCTTTAAAAAAAGAGAGGTCCTTCACCATCGAGATGGCGATGTCAGAAAAAGTATCAGGGGAGGTGGTGAGAGGCTAACTGGCTTCCACCGGCATACGCGCGGCCAGTTAACCGATCGGTAGTCGGCGTAGTGAAACGTGGATGGAGACGTAAGTGTGTTGATCGGTGTAAGCAAGTCGCAAGACGTCCCCGTACGCCGCCATTGTGACGGTCGCTACGGTGATAATGGTGGTCTTGCGTGGGTACATGTTGATCATCCTTCGCGGCCTATCTCGGGCCTAGTAATACACTGTGGGTGGTAAAACTGGTGGCGATTACTTCAAGGGTCTTGTGAGGTAATGCCTGCAACGAACGCTAATTACTTAGCTAGTTGTAGAGATAGTAGTGCTAGTAGGGATAGCAGCATCAAAGCGGAACCTGTGAGCAACAGAACTGGTCTGTGCGCAGCAGTGTGTTTCGCGGCAGTGATGTGTTTTTGGGATGTCATGGGATCTAATGTAAATCGAGACCATGTTGGTCGTCAAGTGTTTATTTTGATTTGTTAATCCCCAAAAAAAATGCTGCTTGTGGAGACCGTAAGGTTCCACAAGCAGCGTAGGTCGGGATCGCTGCCGACCTTTATTTGACGTTTAAGATAAGTGCAGATTCAGGGGGAATGCTGATGGTATGTGCGATATCGATGTCCTTCTCATTGATCACATCGATCGCACTTACATGGCCTTTTAATATTTCCTCAAACCGTTGTGTATCGATGGTCGTTGCTGTTTTATTTTTGTTGAGTAACACCATGACGATCTGTTGATCGTTGTATCTGAAGTAGGTGTACACGCCATGTTCTGGCAGGTAATGCAACATTTTTCCATGATGAATGGCCGTTTGTGTTTTTCTCCATTGCAGCAATTTTTTCATGAAGCTTTGGGTTTTTATTTGTTCGTCATTTAACCCTTTTCCAGTAAACGCGTTCACGGTATCGCCTGGCCATCCACCCGGAAAATCTTTGCGTGCTTCACCGTCATCTTTTCCTTTTGCACTTGTCATGAGTACTTCGGTACCGTAATAGAATTGCGGAATACGCGGCGCCGTCGCGACGTAGGCGATTGCGAGACGTACCAAGCCCGGATCGTCGTTAAAGATCGTGTAGAGACGGCTTAAATCATGGTTACCTTCAAAGAGGACGAGATTGGTTGGATTCGGATATTCTTCATCGTTACCGAGGGCCTGATACAGTTTGACCAGTCCCGAAAAATCGGTCTCTGGTTCGCTGAGGGCCGTGCGCAATCCATCTTGCAAAGGGAAATCCATCAGGCTTGGTAAGTAGGAGGTATACCCGTTGCGATGGACTTTGCCGCGTTGCCAGTACGCGACCGTCGCTGGATTGAGACTCCATTCTTCACCGACCATGTTCAAGTTAGGATATTCCTCGGTGAGGCGACGCGACCATTGCGATAAAAAATCAGTATCAGAGTAACCGTAGGTATCGATGCGTAGTCCAGCCAGACCTGCATATTCCACCCACCAGATTGAATTCTGGATTTCATAGGTCGCCACCAGCGGGTTCTTCTGATTGACATCAGGCATGGTGTCGCTGAACCAGCCTTGGGTAAAATTTTGCTTATCCGCTGCTGAGGCATAGGGATCGCCCACGACGCTATGCGCATGGCGGGTTGGAACGAATTGGCCGTCAAAGCTAATCCAATCTTTGGCGGGCATATCTTTCATCCACCAATGATCGTTCCCGATATGATTTAAAACGATATCTTGAATCACGCCGATGCCTTTTTGTTTGGCGAGACGGACCATGTTTTTGTAATCCTCATTGCTACCAAAGCGCGCATCGACCTTATAAAAATCAGTCGCTGCATAGCCGTGGTAAGAATAGGCTTTTTGGTTGTTTTCAACGAGAGGGGTTGGCCAGATCATGGTGTAGCCAAGACCCGCAATATAGTCCAGATGATCGACAATCCCTTTGATGTCACCGCCGTGACGACCTTTGCTGTTGCTGCTACGGTTTGCTTGATCAAGGAATCCCGGCATGTTGTCATTGTTGGGATTGCCATTGGCAAATCGGTCTGGCATAAGATTGAGAATGACATCCTCATTGCCGAAGCTACGCCGCATTGCTGAGCCTGGCTCGCGTTGTTGTAGCTGATAGGGGTAAGTGATGACGGTGTTTCCTTGGCGGAACCGGAGCGGCAATGTGCCCGGTCTGGCGTCCGGCCTAATTCTGACATCGACAAACAGATAGTTGTGATTACTGACTCTTGTGACCGATTCAATCGAGACATTCGGGTAGGTCAGTTCTGGCGTGCTATCCGCGATATCTTTTCCATGAATCATTAACTGGAGATGTTCCGATTGCATACCCGTCCACCAATGACCAGGTTCGATTCTTTCGATGACGGGCGCTGCTGCGTTGACTGCGATGGACGTGAACGACAATGTCAGCATCCCTATGATGTGTTTCAACATAATTTCTATCCTTGATGTGTGTCGCTGACAGATCGTCGATGTCTGTTTGTCGCGGCGAAAGATGCATTCTTTTTCATTGTAGACCTGTGGTCATGAGATGTGTTTTGCGTCTGCACCATTGACGTGCGGCGTATTTTTATTGCGCAACATTGGTGCAATGCAGCATTGCTGACCCCTTCTTTTCTGCCATGTATTTCATTAAAACAGCACGAAATCACTGAATTAAGCGTTGAAATTGAACAGATTATTGAGCAATGACAAGGCTAAATGTAGCGAAACTACAGTTAATTAACAACTATTTTTGTGAAATAACACTACGCTGAGTTTTTGTTTGTATTTTTTCAATAAATTACAAATAGAACACGTATATGACGCTATTTGATCGCTGTTTTATAGCTGAAATGGCGAGAACGAGGGTAAAAGTGTTGCATGCTTTTTGAGCAATAATTTGTTCATATTGCCATGCTTTTCCGTCTCAATGTGTCGGTTTTTTGGGCGCATTTTTTTGAGTGCAGGCAGACTACAAGAGGATTGAGTGTGAAACATCGACTCGGCTATGTAGTAATCATGTAGTTTTTCTGTAGTCTGACTACAAAAAAATGAGTGGTATGTCTGAAAAAAGCAACAACGCCCTGAATGTATTTCCTAGGGAACGTGTAGTTTTGCACCAAAATGTAATTGAAATACATTGACTGAGGAAATATATCTGGTTCAAACTACACCTGCAGCATTTGCTTTTGGGGAGGTTTGATACGTCAAATTTCAAGTTGTGTTGCCACGCTATATTTCTGCGCAAAAAAAAACCAAGGAGACGGGTAATGAGTAAAAAAGAAAAAATACGAGACGATGCGGCATTGAATTTTCAATTCAAAGTAACGCCAATCGCAGCGGCATGCGTCATCATGCTGTCAATTTCTGCAAACAATGCTTCTGCACAGCAAGCAACGCCAGCGGCGGGTAATTCCACGGTGACGAGCACCGTTGAAGTGGTCGGTATTCGCAAAGGTATTGAAGATGCGATTTCGGTCAAAAAAGAAAATACTTCCATCGTTGAAGCGATTTCTGCTGAAGATATCGGTAAGTTGCCAGATACAACAATCGCCGAGTCTCTGGCACGTCTGCCAGGTTTGACAACACAGCGCGACAAGAACGGTAATGCAACGACGATTAGTATTCGTGGTTTGAGCCCAGACTTCGCTGGTTATTTATTGAATGGTCGTGAGCAAACAAGTACAGCTGACAGCCGTGCTGTCGATCTGAGTGTTTATCCAGCAGAATTGATCAGCGGTGCTGTTGTCTATAAAACGAATGATGCTGAAGTGGTCGGTCAGGGCTTGTCTGGTACGATCGATCAGAAGCTGATTGATCCGTTGGCATTTCCAAAGCGGACAGTGAGTGTTGGTGTTCAACAAACAAAAAATGGCGTTAGTTTGCAAGTACAAGGTACAGGCAAGCGTGAAACGTTCACTTATATCGACCAATTCGCAGACCGTACTATCGGTGTGGCATTGGGCGTTGTGCATCAAACGAGTGATTCAGGCCACAATGATTTCGGTACTTGGGGTGACTACAAAGGCAACGTGGTAGATACGAACGGTAATACCGTTTCTGGCGTGACCGTACCGGGCGGCGGTGGCTTCAATATCGATACGCAAACTGTGAGCGATAAGCGTACAGGTGTTGCAGGTATTCTTGCATTCAAACCAAACAAAAACTTCAATAGCCAATTGGATGTGTTCTACTCCAAAATTGAAGATTATACAAAAATCAGTGAATTGCAGATTCCTGGTACCGGCGCTTTCACGAAAACGACCATTGTTGGCGGTGTTGCGACAGGTACAACAATGACAGGCGTTAACTTGATCGACCGTAACGAGGGCTTGTTAGAGAACGATACGATCAAATCTGTCGGTTGGAAAAATACATTGAAGGTCAACAATGACTGGACGGCAGTCGTTGATCTGAGCTACAACTCCGCACAAAGCGTGCAGCGTGATGATGAGTACTATGCTGGTCTGGCTACACCACAGACATTGACAATGAATGGTCTTAATGGCGGTGTACCACAGATGGCCTACGGCGCTAGCTTGACTGACCCAAGCACCATGGCGATCCGCAACCAATGCGGCTGGAGTGGCATCAGCAGCCCACTGGTACCACAAGATCCATCTTGCAGTTCTGTATCACAAGCTGGTTACGCTAAAGGCCCGACAATCACAGATAAAGTGAAAGCTGTTCGCGTCGATCTGAAAAAAGAATTTAGCGAGGGTATGTTCACCAATCTGAAATTCGGCTTGAACTACACAGACCGTACAAAAACAGCGATTACAGACGAAGGTTTGATTATCTCTGCTGCGCAAAATGGTTATGCGCGTGTGCCAATGCCATCCGGTGCTTCTGTGATTTCGAACGTGGGTGGCACAGGTATCAACATGCTGGGCTTTGACCCAACAGTGGACCTTGTTCCTGGTACTGTATTGCAACGCAAATATAACAACGATATTCTGTCAAAAACCTGGGGCGTTGAAGAAAAAGTCACCACGGTCTACGGAAAACTGGATCTTGAATCGAAGGTCGCAAATATTCCAGTCAGAGGTAACGTTGGTCTGCAAATCGTTAATACAACCCAGTCTGGCTCTGGTTACCAAGCAAGTGTTGGCTCAACACCAGTGCTGAATAACCCAGCTGTTGGTGGTTCGATGACGACAGAGCAAACTTCTTATACGAACGTATTGCCGTCATTAAATCTGAATGGTGACTTGGGTAATGATCTGGCTCTCCGTTTGGGATTGGCTCGTCAAATCGCACGTCCAAACATGACAGATATGCGTGGCTCCTTCTCATTTGCAGTCAATAGCAATCCAGCGGCAGTCAATGGTGTTGCACAGCCAGCGCGTTTTGAAGGTTCAGCAGGTAATCCATTCTTGAAGCCTTTCTTGGCAGATGCGTTTGACGTATCTCTGGAGAAATACTTCGCTAAAAAAGGTTATATCAGTGCTGCAGCGTTCTACAAGAAGCTCGATACATACATCGTGCCAATGACAAACTCCAGCTTTGACTACACACCGTATCTGAGCACGTTTGGTTTGCAATCATTGCCAGGTGGTAATAAGGGTATCTACACAACGACAGTCAATGGCTCTGGCGGTGCGTTATATGGTACTGAGTTGACCGCTTCCGTGCCTCTGAACATGGCATCGAAATATCTGGATGGTTTCGGTGTAACAGCAAGTTACTCCTACACTGACAGTGATGTCTCTTTGCCTAACAGCATCGGACAAAATCCAGATCAAGCGCCAAACGCTGGTAGCATTCCATTGCCAGGCTTGTCTAAAGTCAATGAGAAGTTGATGGTGTACTTCGAGAAAAATGGCTTTAGCGCCTTTGTTGCAACTAACATGCGTTCGAAATATGTTGGTAGCGTTGGTAATACGACAGTCGGTGGTTACCCATCACTGATGTACATCCAGCCGCAACGTTGGGTTTCTGCTCAGATCGGTTACGAAATCCAATCGGGTCCAGTAAAAGGTTTGTCTGTACGTTTTGAAGGTAACAACCTGAATCATCCTTTCTACCAGTTGAATAATGGCGATGGTTCTGTCAATACTAAAACACAGACTGGCGCGACTTACTTCCTGAGCCTGAGCTACAAGCTGTAATGTAGTTATTGGGAATTGTGTCTCAAATATGCCCCTGTCCACTATCCGTGGCAGGGGTTTTTTTATAGAGTATTCAATAATCATTTTATTTCGTGATGGGTTTTATGAAACAAGATAACGCTCCGGTCTCAAATAAGTGCCAGCGCATCGTCATCGTTGGTGGTGGAACTGCGGGATGGATGAGTGCATCCGCGTTAGCGAAAACACTGAAAGGCCAATACAGCATTACGCTGGTTGAATCAGATCAGATTGGCACCATTGGTGTTGGTGAGGCGACGATCCCGATGATTCGTCACTTCAACCATATTCTGGGAGTGAATGAGGTTGATTTTTTACGTGCAACCCAAGGGACATTTAAATTAGGAATTGAATTTGTCAATTGGGGGCAGATTGGTGACCGTTACATTCACGGTTTTGGCACCATTGGGCAAGAAACCTTTACGGTCGATTTTTATCAGTATTGGCTCAAGCATTTCATGGCGGGCAAAGTGCCAGCACTCGATCATTTTTCGATTAATACAGCAGCCTGTTTGCAAAACAAGTTTATCACTGCGCAAACGGATATGCCCAACTCGCCATTAGGACAAATTTCGCATGCCTATCATTTTGATGCCGGGATGTATGCGAAGTTTTTACGTCAGTATAGCGAAGCGCTCGGTGTCGTTAGGCGTGAAGGGAAGATCGCACGTGTGACCACGCATCCAGCTGACGGCCATATTCGTAGTGTTGTGCTGGAAAACGATGAAGAAATCGTTGGTGATTTGTTTATTGATTGTTCGGGCTTTAGAGCATTACTGATCGAAGAGACTTTGCACACCGGTTACGAAGACTGGTCGCATTGGCTGCCTTGCGATACTGCCGTCGCAGTACCTTGTGCATCCGCACCAGAGCTGACACCTTACACACGATCCACCGCGCATAGCGCTGGATGGCAATGGCGGATTCCATTGCAGCATCGGATTGGCAATGGTCATGTATTCTGCAGTAAGTACATGAGTGAAGACGAGGCGACGTCCATTCTATTAGCGAATCTTGATGGTGTTGCGCTGGCAGAGCCACGTCCTGTCCGGTTTAAAACCGGTATGCGTCAACAAGCATGGAATAAAAACTGCGTTGCTGTTGGATTGTCATGCGGGTTTATCGAGCCACTAGAATCCACAAGTATTCATCTGATTCAACAATCGATTATCCACTTAATCAGTCATTTCCCGTCGGCTGGATTCGATGCGGCGGATCGTTCTCACTACAATGAAGTGATGAGTAACGAATACGCATGGGCACGTGATTTCATCATCCTTCACTACAAGGCAACGGAGCGTTCTGATTCACCTTTCTGGGACTACTGCCGCGAAATGGACATTCCCGCGTCATTGCAACAGAAAATGGCGTTATTCCGCAGTCACGGCAGAATCTATCGTGAAGGAAATGAGTTGTTTACTAAGCCAAGCTGGTTGCAGGTCATGCATGGACAAGGTTTGCGCCCACGCTCCTACAATCCTTTAGTGGACCTGATTCGTGAAGATGAAACGCAGCAGTATCTAAGTGATGTCAGTGGATTGATTGGTAAGTGCGTTGATGCCATGCCGACGCACGCAGCATTCATTGCAGACTATTGCGCAGCACAGCCTCCAATGTAAAACGCTATCCCCCATTGCCTTCGGGAGTAGGAGGCAAGGGGGATACAAGGGAGAAAACGAAACGGCTTGATTTTAAAATAGTAAATAAGCCGGATGATCGTTCAAGACGATCACCTTCTGTGGATACCTCAAAGAGACAACAAATTAAAAGCAATCAACGGTGCTGGTTGCGCCAGTTCGCGTCTCATTCGCACAGCGTGCTGAGCCACGTGCCAGATCGTGTGCATCACTCTCTTTTTTACGCTGGGCATCTTTCGCCGCTGCATCAATAATGGCTTGTGCATTCGCCAAATCTTGCTCTAAACCCGGTGCCTTTTCTGGGCGATTAATCTTCGCATTCAAATCGGCATGAATTGGCAGGTAGGTCCAATAAGTCGCTTTGGCGCCACTTGGCCATACCGCTGTTACTTCGGGTGTTTCCAGTGTGGTCGTGTTTTCAGGGAAGGTGTAAGTCCGTGTGACAGGAGCAACGCCTAATACCGTTTTTCCCTCGTACAGGGTCGCGCCTTCGGGTTTGGTTTCAAAGGTCAGCATGGCAGTGTTGCGCACGTCGGTGGCACAACCGGCCAGGGTAAATGAGAGAATGAGCCCTGACAATATCGCGCTATGTTTTTTCATGTGTGTTCCTCCAATTGGATCAACGATAATACGTCGATCGTGATGATGGTTATGATTATGGTTATGGTTATGATGATACAGCTTACTTCACTAACAACTTATATTCCCACGCTTTCAATTCTTGCGGCACTACTGTCGGTTGGCCATCGAGAGGATTGATGAACGTTCCTTTGAGTGCAGGATCCGTCGAGCTGAATGTACGTGGTTTGTCTGAAAGATTAAAAATCCCAACGATTTGATCTTGATCTTTGCTGCGGACGAAAGCAAAAATATGTTCATCGTCACTCGTCTTGATCATTTGTGGCTGTCCACCATCAAGGCCGTTCCATAGCGCATGATTGGTTTGTTTTAAATGGAACAGTTTTGTGTAGAGCGCTTTGTAAGGATGATCTTTCCATACAATCGGATCACGCTCAAAGAAATCTAAGGCTTTGGTATTGCCTGCTTCCTGTCCCTCGTATAACAAAGGCATCCCTTTGAGTGTATTCGATAAGACTAAGAATGTTTCTACGGCGTCACCAAGACGAACAAACTCCGTGCCTTCCCATGAATTGAGATCATGGTTAGAGGTGTGAAGCATCCGGTAAGAGTTAGGGTTATACGTTGTGTCGTCGGTATGGAGGTAGGCAGCCATGTCTGCGGCATTTTTCTTGCCCTTAGCAATCTCACCAAAAATATCTTTGAATTGCCAGCCATACGTCATATCAAACGCATGCTCTTGCAGGTCGGGTTCGACTGCCTCGGCCAGCATGAATACTGGCTTTATTTTATCTAATTGCTGACGCGCTTCGTTCCAGAAATCGGTTGGCACCATGGCAGCGACGTCGCAGCGGAACCCGTCTAGATCATAGTTAGTCACCCAGTAAGAGAGCGCGCTGATCATTTCTTTGCGTAATTGCGGATTGCTGTAATCGAGTTTGATCACGTCAAACCAATCTGGCACCGGTGCAACGAATTGACCTTTGGCATCATGAACATAGTAATCCGGATGCTCTTTCACCCAAGGATGATCCCATGCAGTATGGTTGGCAACCCAGTCAATAATGACTTTCATGCCTTGCGCATGGATGGCGTCGACTAAATGATGAAAGTCTTCCGGTGTACCGAATTCAGGATTGACGGCGGTGTAATCAGCGACAGAGTAGTAGCTGCCAAGCGTCCCTTTGCGATTGACTTTACCAATCGGATTAATCGGCATGATCCAGATGATGCCAACTCCCATTTTTTTTAATTCTGGCAAATACCCTTCAAACTTTTTAAAACTTCCCTCTGCAGAAAATTGGCGGATATTGGCTTCATAAATGGCCGCATTCTTACTCCAAGCTGGATGAACGACTGTACTGACACTCTGCGCCATTGCAAAACTGGTCGCCAACGCGCATGACAGCGCTAACATTATTTTTTTCATCAGAATCCCTATATTAAAAGAGGAAAATCGTTTTCGTCGCTTTTTGTAGTATTAGTTCAGAATAATTATGCAAATGTAAAAATGACGGCTTTTTTTGGGAAAAATGTGACATTATTGTGCCATAGATCATGCCGGAAGACATTTTTCTCGTGTATTAAAACTACATTTTCAGATATTTTACTTTCTTTAACCTTATAAGGAAAGGACGATTTTTTGTATGTCGCTCAGCTATAGAAAAAGGGAAAAGGACGTCCTACTTTGCGTCCTTTTGTAGGTGGTTAACGTCAACGAGATGCCTTGCTTTAACAATTTCATCCCCCTATATTTCGCTTAACCCGTTCGCGACCCATCGTAGGTAACGCGGTGACTCATCAAATTATTCAGGAGATGAACATGAAGTTGAGCAATGTGGTAGTAGGTACGGCCTTTGTATGGATGTCGACGATAGCAGTAGCTGCAGAGCAACCAGTGATTGGATTGATTACGAAGACCGATACCAATCCTTTTTTCGTCAAAATGAAAGAAGGAGCGCAACAAGCGGCACAGGCAGGTGGTGTCATATTACTGACAGCTGCCGGGAAATTCGATGGCGATAATGCTGGCCAAGTGTCGGCGATTGAGAACATGATTGCCGCCGGCGCGAAAACAATTTTGATTGTTCCAAGTGATGCCAAAGCGATTGTCCCTTCGTTAAAAAAGGCGCGAGACAAGGGTGTGCAACTGATTGCCTTGGATAGTTCCACTGAGCCAAAAGACGCCGTGGATGCCTTGTTTGCCACCGATAACTACCAAGCCGGAAAACTCATCGGACAATACGCCAAGGCGGTCATGGGCGGCAAATCAGCCAAAATCGCGACGCTAGATCTGTTCCCGGGGCATCCCGTTGGCATTGCTCGGCATACAGGCTTTTTGGATGGCTTTGGTGTGAAGGCGAATGATCCCTCCGTGGTGTGTATGCAAGATGCGTTTGGCGATCAGGCGAAGGGGCAGACAGCGATGGAAAATTGTCTTCAAAAAAATCCCCAAATTAACTTGGTCTACGCGATCAACGAGCCTGTTGCAGCAGGGGCATATAAAGCTTTGAAAGCCATCGGCAAAGAAAAGAGCGTGATGATCGTGACAGTGGATGGTGGTTGTACGGGCGTGAGAGATATCAAGGCGGGCGCGATCGCTGCGACGTCCCAGCAATATCCATTAAAAATGGCATCGCTGGGTGTCGAGGCAGGGATTGCCTATGCGAAAACTGGCAAGAAAGCGATGGGCTACATCGATACGGGGGTCCATTTGATTACCGATCATCCTGTCGCAGGTGTCGAGAGTAAGGATAGTCAATTTGGTCTTGATGCGTGCTGGGGGAAGAAGTGAAATGAGTAATAGCATTGGCAAAGATGAGGCAGGGGTGTCGCATTTTTTTCATCGGTTGAAATTGCCAGCCGTATCGGTATTGGGGCCTATTCTCGCGCTACTCGTCGCGTCCATTTTTTTTGCGAGTCAATCTGATCGTTTTTTGAGTGGGCAAAATTTTTCGTTGATTCTGCAGCAGGTCATGGTCGTGGGGGTGCTTGCGATCGGACAAACCTTGATCATCCTTACCGCAGGCATCGACTTGTCTTGCGGCATGTCGATGGCGCTGGGCTCAGTCGTGATGTCAAAACTTGCTGTTGAACATGGATTGCCAGCCAGCGCAGCGATTGCTGTTGGGGTGTTGTGTTGTGCATTGATTGGTGTCATCAATGGCGCGTTAGTTACGCGGATTCGCTTACCGGCATTTATCGTCACACTCGGGACGATGAATATCACGTTTGCGATAACGCAGATTTATTCACAAGCGCAAACAGTAACTGATTTGCCCGAGTCGATGCAAACCTTAGGCGCAACTTTTCAACTGGGTGAAACAACCATCACTTATGGCACCGTGTTAATGCTTCTACTCTACGTGTTGACCTGGTTGTTTTTGCGAGAAACAGCGCCTGGTCGACATTTATACGCGGTAGGTAATCATCCTGAAGCCGCTCGTTTGACCGGTATTCGGACGCAAACCGTGTTGTGTACTGTGTATATCGTCGCAGGTGTGCTTTATGGTGTCGCAGCGATGCTGTCTGTTGCACGGATGGGGGTCGGTGATCCGCAAGCGGGCTCGACGGATAATCTCGACAGTATTACTGCCGTTGTTCTGGGTGGTACCAGTCTTTTTGGTGGGCGTGGGTCCGTCCTTGGTACCTTGATTGGCGTGCTCATCGTTGGGGTATTCAGGAATGGTCTGACGTTGATGGGGGTTCCGTCTGTGTATCAAGTTCTTGCTACCGGTATCCTCGTTATTTTGGCCGTGGCAACTGATCAGCTCACGCACAAGAAAGCATAAGACATGGAAAATCATTCCCTTGTATTGCAAGCATCGGGCTTGACCAAACGCTATGGCAATGTGACGGCTCTTGATGGGGCAGATTTTGAACTTCGTGCTGGTGAAATTCTTGCCGTGATTGGTGATAACGGAGCGGGTAAATCGAGCCTAATCAAGGCACTCTCTGGTGCACTGATTCCAGATCAGGGTGAATTACTTCTCGACGGCAACCAAGTGCAGTTTCATTCGCCGGCCGATGCTAGATCGCATGGCATCGAGACTGTCTATCAGGATTTGGCGGTGGCGCCAGCAATGACGATCGCTGAAAACTTATTCTTAGGAAGAGAAATTCTTCGTCCCGGCATTCTTGGAAAGTGGCTACGCCTCATCGACAAGGAAACCATGCTGAATGAGGCTATCCGTTACATGCAGGATCTAAAAATTGGTATTCGCTCGATGAGTCAAGCGGTCGAGACATTATCGGGCGGACAGCGTCAGGCGGTTGCGGTGGCGCGTGCGACTGCGTTTGCGCGGCATGTTGTGATTCTCGATGAGCCAACAGCGGCGCTGGGTGTGAAGGAAGGAAATATGGTGTTGGAACTGATACGCCGTGTTCGCGACCGAGGCCTTGCTGTGATTTTGATTAGTCATAATATGCCGCACGTTTTTGAGATCGCTGACCGCTTTCACATTCAACGACTCGGAAAAAGAATTGCCGTCGTCGATCCCAAAAAGATCAGTATGTCGGATGCGGTTGCGGTGATGACGGGAGCGAGAGATCCCTCGACTTTGTCTGCAGAGGAGAACGCATAAATCAAAAATTTAAATGAAGTCAATGAAGTCAGTAAGAAGAAGTTAACCATAAAAATAAACATCCACACACGGGACATCTGTTATGCCATTTTTACGTAAAAAAATACTCCTCGCTTGTCTACTTGGGGCGAGCGCTACCGCATCCATTGCTGGTACGCCAGCGACAAAATCTGAGTCGACCTACGACAAGCGCGAGCTGGATTGGCGGAACGGAGCCATTGTCTACCAAGTGCTGGTCGATCGCTTTGTGCCCTCGAACCATTTGGACGCGAAACGTCAGCTTTATCCTGCACCGAAGGTATTGCATGACTGGTCTGAGCCTGCAAAGCCGGGCGTCTATCTGCCAGAAGGAAAGCTCAATAGCGCGGAGTTGGATTTTTGGGGTGGTGATTTACAGAGTTTGTCGACGCAGTTGGATTACATCAAGCAACTGGGTGCGGATGTGCTTTACCTTAACCCGATCCATTTGGCATATACCAACCACAAATATGATGCCCTCGATTTTATGGCGATCTCGCCAGAATACGGAACGCGGGCCGAGTTCAAGACTCTTGCTGTCGATGTTCATCAACGTGGCATGAAGTTGGTGCTGGATGGCGTTTTTAACCACATGGGGCGTAATTCTGAGAAATTTCAAGATGCTTTCCGCAATCCTACTAGCCCATGGAGAAATTGGTTTGCGATTGGGCCGCAATATGAGGGTGGGGCGCGTGTTTGGACGGGTTTTCAAAATTTACCGGAGCTTAACCTCGATAATGCTGCCGTCCGCGATTACATCTACGCATCACCAAACTCTGTTGTTCAAAGCTACCTCAGAGACGGTGCTGACGGATGGCGTTTGGACACGGCATTTGAGCTCGGACCTCGCTATCTCCGTGATTTAACCGATGCAGCCCATAGGCAAAAACCAGGTTCGCTTGTTGTCGGTGAGATAGTGAATTATCCCGGAAAATGGTTGCAGTCCATTGATGCGGTAATGAATTTTGGTTTGCGGCAAATTGTGTTGGGATTGGCGAGTGAACAACTGAGCGTGACGAAGAGTGCGCGAATGACAGAGCGTCTGATTCAGGACGCAGGTATCGAACCGATGCTCAAGTCTTGGATGATTATCGATAATCATGATTTGCCACGTATTGCCAATCAGTTTCCTGAGAAGTCCCAACGACGCATGGTGCAAGCAATGCAATTCACGCTTCCTGGGGCGCCGAATATTTACTATGGTGCCGAGTTGGGAATGAACGGTGGACCTGACCCTGAAAATAGAAGCCCCATGCGATGGGACTTGATGAATGCCCAAAATCCAGAGTTGATCTGGATGAAGCAATTAATCAACTTGCGAAAAACAAATAGGGCATTACGTGTTGGCGATTTCAGATTGGTAGAATCAGAGAAGCTTTTTGCTTACGAGCGATACACCGACAAAGTGCTTGAGACAGTCATCGTCGTGGTCAATCCTGCTGATCACGAGGTCACCGAACGCGTCATGATTGCTAATCCTTTTCTGATGGACCAGACGCCGCTCGTGGATGCATTTGATCCAACGGGAAAAGAACGCATGACGATTGAATCTGGATTTTTGACAGTGACTGTCCCTGCGCGGACAACATTGGTGCTCAAGCCGACGGAACATAACTTTGGTGGTTATAGCCGCTATAAGCATGTGAGTTGATGCGATGCGCGGTGGTCCGTCCGCCATCGAGATCAGCGGGTCAGGTGGAGATGGTGGCGGGATGCAATGCAAGACGATGATGGGATAATCTCGTTATCCCATCATGATGATGAGGCGTGTTAGTTTTTCTTTGTATTGGCGTCGATATCCGCGAGGCATTCTAAGCCGCGTGCACTAATGGCGGTTTTGCCTGTTTCGGGATCGATTTCAATGTGGCCTTTTTTGCCCAAGAATGTTGCCACTGGCCCGCTTAATGGTGCTTCTGGGTTACTTGCGATAGCGCGCAGGCCGTCGATACATTGTTTGATGAACAAAACTTGACGACCCATTTCGGTCAGTTCGAGGCTGCCATCTTTCCGGTAAGTGATCAGTTTAATGCCAGACAAGCGTTTGGTATTGCGTCCAATGCATGCGTTGGGTTTTGCATTTTTGGGCAACTTGCTGATTTGTTCGAGTGCATCGTATTCGTCGATACTGAGTTTGTGGTTCATTGTTACTTTCATTGATGGGCTTTGCGGCGTTGATATGCCGTACAGTAATGGAATCTGGGTTGTTGCTGTGCCGTTTTGGGTGGTCGGCAATCACGATTCAACAAGTGGCGTGCTCGCAGCGGTTTGGTGTCAGTCGCGATGTCAGTCGTGCTGTCAGTTGCGATGTCATTTTTGACATCTGACGGAAATCAGTCGATGACTTTGTTGTCACGCGCAATGTGCCTACTTGTTGAAAATAATTTTTGACCCGAATATATCATAGACGACCCTGCTTTCCGCGTTTTGGCGCGTAAAAACGGTCTCTTTGCACGTCAA
Source organism: Undibacterium sp. MH2W (assembly GCF_049340215.1). Classification (NCBI taxonomy): domain Bacteria; kingdom Pseudomonadati; phylum Pseudomonadota; class Betaproteobacteria; order Burkholderiales; family Oxalobacteraceae; genus Undibacterium; species Undibacterium sp. MH2W. Next base: position 231,145 of record NZ_JBMPPA010000006.1, read on the forward strand.
GTGTTGGTGATATTGATGCTTTTGAGGGGGCTTCATCTCTAACAGTGGCCCGTCTTGGTCTTAAAAAGTAGTATTGCTACATTTTCTCGTATCTCGTTTTGTGGAATGAACACAACGCTGCTCACGATGCTCCCCTTATTGCGGCACTTTGAGAACTGTTTATTTCTTTGCTTTGCCGTAGTCTCTGTTTGACATGGAATCTAGTTTTAGTACAGAATGAGCATTGAAGCAGAGACTTCATCTAATAAATCGCAAAAATGCGTGACAAGACGTTGGCGGGTGTGCAAATGGTGTTGGTGCTGCTGAGGGTAGCGCTGTGCCGCGTCGCATTCCTGAATCGCCAGCGACGTCGTCATCAATGAAAAACTACACGGGGACGCATCACGATGCACACACACATCAACAAACCACAGCTTTCGTTTTGGCAACTGTGGAACATGAGCTTTGGTTTTTTTGGTATTCAGTTTGGTTTCGCCTTACAAAACACCAACACGAGCCGGATTTTTGCGACCCTCGGTGCAAATCCTGATGACCTCGCGCTTTTCTGGTTAGCTGCACCAATTACTGGTATGTTGGTACAGCCTGTCATTGGCTATCTGAGTGACAACACGTGGCATCCAGTGTGGGGACGCCGCCGTCCATTCTTCTTTATCGGCGCCATGCTCGCATCGATTGCGATGTTTTTGATGCCGAACTCAACAATGTTGTGGATGGCCATTTTGGTATTGTGGATGATGGACTCTGCGATCAATATTTCCATGGAGCCGTTTCGTGCATTCGTGGGTGACAAATTAAATCCATCACAGCAAACCGCTGGTTTTGCGATGCAGACATTTTTAATTGGTTGTGGCGGTGTGATTGCTTCGCTGTTGCCAAAGTTCTTTACCGACTATTGTGGTGTCAGCAATATCCCCGTAGATGGTGCGATTCCCGATACCGTGCGTTACTCATTTTATTTTGGCGGTACTGTATTTGCGTTGTCAGTTTTGTGGACCGTGCTGACATCGAAAGAAATCCCACCACAGGATATCGAACAATTTTTAGAAGAAAAGAAACAAAATAGTGGTGTTATTACAGCCCTCAAAGAAATTTTTGGTGGCTTTTTGAAGATGCCAAAAACAATGGTGCAATTGGCCGTCGTGCAGTTTTTCTCGTGGGTTGCGTTATTTGCGATGTGGGTCTACACCACACCGTCGATTGCCGACACCGTATTTCATACCACTGATCCGCAATCCGCTGCGTATCAGGAGGGCGGCAACTGGGTGGGTGTGATGTTTGGTGTCTACGGGGGTGTCTCTGCTATTGCTGCTTTTATCCTGCCTATCCTCGCAGAAAAAACCAGTCGCAAATTCGTGCACATGGTCTGTCTCGTGATTGGTGGCGTGAGTTTGATCAGTATTTTCGCTGTGCCTTCTAAAGGAATGTTGTTGGTGCCGATGGTGGGTGTGGGTATCGCATGGGCCAGTGTATTGACGATGCCTTACGCCATTTTGGCGGGTGCATTACCTGCTAATCGCATGGGTTACTACATGGGGATGTTTAATTTCTTTGTGGTGATTCCCCAGATTATCGCTGGTGTCGTCCTCGGTGCGGTATTGAAAAACTTCTTCAATAACCAGTCCGTCAAAGTATTGATGCTGGGTGGATTGTGCATGGTTATCGGTGGTTTGCTGACATTGATCGTCAACGATGACGCGGTCGAAAAAAGCTGAGTACTAACGCCTTACTCTTCGACCTTCGTTCTGGCGTGACCTAGTTGTGGTCACGCTAGGCTGCCTTGGCACCGTTAGTGCATGTGTTCATGTCGACGTTGCCGTCTGCACTTTCTCTATTTTGATGGGGCACATAGCATGAAGTTGACTTCGTTTCGATGTTCAATTGCCTTACTCGTTTCACTCTTATCGTCACCGCTTGCGATGTCCGCGGAGCACGGTGCATCTTCTCCCTTTTTATGGAAAAACGCGACCGTTTACTTTTTATTGACGGATCGTTTTAACCAGCAACGCAGTACAGCCGCAGCCGATACGCCATTACCCTATGGGCGTAAAAATGACGCTGCGCCGTTGCGAGGATTTATGGGCGGGAATCTGGCAGGGATTACGGCCAAAATCAAGGATGGCTATTTTGACCGTCTTGGTGTGAATGCGATTTGGCTGACGCCACCTGTTGAGCAAATTCATGGTGCAACTGACGAGGGTGCTGGGAAAACCTATGGTTTCCACGGCTATTGGGCAGCGGATTTTACGGCTGTTGATGCCAACCTTGGCACGTCGGACGATATGCGAGAATTGGTCAATACTGCCCATGCACACGGCATTCGGATTCTCCTTGATATCGTCATGAACCACGTTGGTCCTGCAACCTCGATGGATGCCCCTTGGCCATCGGATTGGGTGCGTACGGAGCCCGTTTGTACTTATAAAGATATTCCAACCACTGTCAGTTGTGCCTTAGTGAAAGGGTTGCCGGATATTCGGACTGAGAGTGACGCGAATGTCGCGTTGCCGCCCGCCTTGGTGGCGAAATGGAAAGCAGAAGGGCGTTACGAACAAGAAATGCAGGAACTCGATGCCTTCTTTCAGCGTACTGGCTATCCACGTGCCCCGCGCTATTATTTGATGAAGTGGCATACAGACTGGATCAGAAAATATGGCATCGATGGGTTCCGAGCGGACACGGTCAAGCATGTAGAGCCTGAGGTATGGAAAGAATTTCAGCAGCTTGCGAGTGCGACCTTCGACACTTGGAAGCATGACCATCCCACCCAAAAGCTGGGTGATGATCCGTTTTATATGACCGCCGAAGTTTACGGCTATCACATCGATCAGGGACAACAGTTTGTGATGGATGGTGGCAGTACCATCAATTTTTATGCACATGGTTTTGATAGTTTGATTAACTTCGGGTTTAAATCCGATACCCACCATGACGCCGAAACCCTTTTTAGTCACTATTCCACACAACTTGCTGGTGCGTTAAAGAACCAGTCTGTGCTCAATTACATCAGTTCGCATGATGATATGCAGCCATTTGATGTTGACCGTCAACATGCTATGGATGCCGGAACAAAATTACTCTTAAGTCCAGGGGCTGCACAAATCTATTACGGTGATGAAACCGCCAGAGATATTCATGTCCGAGGCACGGAAGGCGATGCAAGTCTACGCTCGATGATGAATTGGGATGAGTTGCAAACGAACGCAACACGCCATGGTGTAGCGATCCGTGACGTGCTCACACATTGGCAGAAATTAGGTCAATTTCGCCATGATCATGTGGCCATTGGTGCAGGCGTCCATCAAAAACTGAGTGATCACCCCTATACCTTTCAGCGCACTTACAGCGATGCCCACATCAGTGACAAAGTGGTTGTTGCTTTGGATTTATCGACCACAACACCAAATGCCATTTCCGTGGCGGGTGTATTTGTGAACGGGCAGATCGTACGCGATCATTATTCAGGACAAACAGCGGTTGTCGTTGATGGCACAGTGACACTGCAAAGCCAATACCCTATTGCCTTGATTGCAGAGGAACCTCAATGAAAATCAAACCCATGCAGTGTGTCATCGTGAGAGCCGTCGGTGCCTCTTTCTTGTTGTTCGGTGCGATCGGCATCAACGCCGCGTATGCACAAAATGTACAGCGCACCATCACGCACATCGAGAAAAAAGCGGATAGCTTGGAAGTAACGACCAACGATGGACGGTATATTTTTAAGCCATATTCGCCAACGATGGTAGAGACAACGTTTATTCCAAATGGGGAAACACAGACAATTCCTTCTCATGCGGTCGTTCTTCAACCGCAAAAAATGCAGACATCATTAAAAATATCGGCAAACGCGATCGACTATGCGGCGAAAGAGATGGCGGTGCATATTCAGAAAGCGCCGTTTCAAATCAGTTATTCCTACAAAAATAGAGTCTTAACATCCGAAAAAAATGGTTATAGCCACCAAGCAAACGGGGAGACGTTAGATTTTAATTTGGATGACAACGAAGCGTTGTATGGTGCTGGCGCGCGTGCTCTCGGCATGAACCGTCGTGGATATCGACTGCCGTTATATAACAAAGCACATTATGGATACGAAGAACATTCAGAACAAATGAACTTCGGTATCCCGCTCGTTTTGTCTTCCAGAATGTACGGCATTCATTTCGATAATCCAGCCATCGGCTATCTGGATCTTGATAGTAAAAAGACGAACGTTCTTGCCTATGAAACGATCAGTGGCAGAAAAACGTACCAAGTCATTGCAGGTGATAGTTGGGCGGATGTGGTCGCCAGTTATACCCAATTAACAGGGCACCAGCCTTTACCTCCGCGCTGGGCTTTCGGTAATTTTGCGAGCCGATTTGGTTATCATACTGAAGCCGAAGCACGGACGATTTTGGATCAATTTCATCGTGACCAGATTCCTGTTGATGCGATCATTTTTGACTTGTACTGGTTTGGCAAAGATATCAAGGGAACCATGGGGAACCTGGCCTTTGATAAAACACAGTTTCCGCAACCCCAAAAAATGATTGCTGATTTTGCACAGCAAGGTGTGAAAACGATTTTGATCACCGAGCCTTTTGTCTTGACGACATCGGATAAATGGCAAGAAGCGGTTGATCAGCGGTTATTAGCCACCGGCAAAGACGGTAAGCCGTTCACGTATGATTTTTATTTTGGTAACACAGGATTAATCGATATTTTTGATCCGCATGCTCAAAGCTGGTTCTGGAATATCTATAAAAATCTGAAGGCACAAGGTGTCGCAGGATGGTGGGGCGATTTGGGCGAGCCGGAAGTACATCCATCCGCACTGCAACATAAAACCGGATCGGCCGACCAGGTACACAATATTTATGGTCATGCTTGGGCAAAGCTCATTGCTGATGGATACGCGAAAGAATTTCCACAAGAGCGTCCGTTCATTTTAATGCGCTCGGGCTATTCGGGATCGCAACGCTACGGAATGATTCCTTGGTCTGGTGACGTCAACCGGACATGGGGTGGATTACGTTCTCAGCCCGAAATTGCATTGCAGATGGGGATGCAAGGGATGGCTTATATGCACTCCGATCTTGGTGGATTTGCGGGCGCGAATCTCGATGATGAGCTCTATACGCGGTGGCTGCAATATGGTGTATTCCAACCGATATTCCGTCCTCACGCACAAGAAGAAGTCGCTTCTGAACCCGTCTTGCGTGCACCTGCGACCAAAGCCTTAGCAAAAGCGGCGATCGAACTGCGTTATCGGATGCTGCCGTACAACTATACGATTGCCTACGAAAATAGCCAACGTGGCTTGCCACTCATGCGTCCGCTGTTTTACTCTGAACCCGGCAATGCCCGGCTGTATGGCAATGCGGACAGTTATCTCTGGGGTAATGACTTCTTGGTCTATCCTATTCTGCAGTCTGGTCAAACAAAGGCTGAGATTTATTTTCCTGCCGACAGTCAATGGTTTGATTTTTACACTGGCCAAGCATTTGCCGCCGGTACTCACCAAGTGGTGGATGTTGCTGCAGACCATATCCCTGTTTTTGTCAGGGCTGGCGCTTTTATCCCCTTAGTGCCTGCATCGCTGGGGATACAAAATACGAGCCAGTACACAGGCAAAGATCTGGAATTGCATTATTACTATGATCAGTCCGTACCACAATCACATGGCATGCTGTATGACGATGATGGCGTCACCGCGCACGCCGCAGAGCAAGGAAGGTCCGCATTACTCCACTTTCATGCAGTATCGCATCGCGCTGAATTAGAGGTGACCTTGACCACCGCAGCTGGTGCCCATTATCAAGCAACGGATAGAAACATTGCTTTACTGGTTCACAACATAGCGCGGCAGCCTCAACGGGTGCTGATTGATGGACAAGTTGTTGCAGCGCGATGGGATGCAAAAACCAGAGCGTTACAGGTGCCAGTGCAATGGCGCAAGCAAAACCAGAAGCAATTGGTGGTGAAAATATTGATGTAAGGCGACCGAAAGCGACTTCAAGAAGCTGGTGCTGTGGTAAATTGCGTATGTTTTTATCACGCTGAATGAAGTAAAACCAGTTTCCGCTCATCGCCGGTGATGCTTTCGTGTTGATCGGCAATAACGCACGACGGCGCGGAAGTAGCGCCGGAGTTGCGATGGCAGTTGACAGTTCGTTTTGACGAAGGTGCTTGCGAGCTTGCCTGATTTCGTTGAACAGTTTGGCGTGTGTCTTAAACCATTAAAACAAAGAACCATGACTGAAAACGGATTGACAGAACGTACATTAACGGAGCACAGCAACGGCTTAGGTTTTTCTGGTGGCCCGCGATTGTTAGCGGACATCGGGGCGACCCACGCCCGATTTACCCTCGAAACCTCACCAGGTGTTTTTGAGTCGGTGCAGGTATTAAAGTGTGATGAATACTCAGGGATCATTGATCTTCTGCGCGCTTACCTCGATCAGCATCCGACTCAGCGTGTCCACCATGCTGCGTTTGCGCTGGCCAATCCGATCGATGGCGACTATGTCCGCATGACAAATCGTGCATGGGAATTTTCTATTGAAGATGTCCGTCGCGAATTTGGTCTTTACACCTTGTTGATCGTGAACGACTTTACGGCGCTGGCCATGGCATTGCCAGGATTGCAGCCCGGCGATGTGATGCAAGTCGGTGGCGGTACGCCAGTGCCGAAATCGGTTATTGGTGTCTTAGGGCCTGGTACCGGGTTGGGGGTGTCTGGTTTGATTCCGACCTCGGATGGTTTTGTTACGTTAGGTTCGGAAGGTGGTCACGTTAACTTTGCGCCTTGCGATGAACGTGAGTACGCGATTTTGCAGTTTGCTTGGAAGGAATGGCCCCACGTTTCAACAGAACGTCTGATCTCTGGGCCAGGTCTTGAATTGATTTACCGCGCGTTAGCGCACCGGAATAAACAAGACGTCAAGCCTTTAGCTGCGCAAGAAGTCATGCACGGTGCGCTCAATGACAGCGATCCATTGTGCCTTGAAAGTATTGAATGCTTCTGCGGTATGCTTGGTAGTTTTAGTGCCAATCTGGCCGTTACCTTAGGTGCATTTGGCGGTATTTATATCGGTGGCGGTATTGTGCCCTTGATGGGCGTACGTTTTCACGAATCGGCTTTCCGTTCACGCTTTGAGGCCAAGGGGCGTTTTAGTAGTTATCTGGCGCAGATTCCGACCTTTGTCATCACGACGCCGAATCCGGCCTTTTATGGTGTTTCAGCGATTCTCTCCGAGCACTTGCGTGGTCGTAGTGGTGATAGCTCATTGATGGATCGAATTCAGACGATTCAATCGGAACTCACCCCAGCTGAACGTCGTGTGGCGAAACTGGTGCTGGAAAATCCACGGACCGTACTCAATGAAGCGATTGTTGAGATCGCCCGTTTGGCGGATGTCAGCCAGCCAACGGTGATTCGCTTTTGCCGCTCGCTGGGTTTTGCCGGGCTGGCGGATTTTAAACTTAAGTTTGCAAGTAGTTTGACCGGTACGATTCCCGTACGTCACAGCCAGGTTAGAAAGAGTGATAGCACGCATGATCTGAGTGCCAAAGTGATCGATAACACGGTGTCGGCGATTCTGAGTTTCCGTGATCAATTAGAAGTGCACGCCATTGATCAGGCAATTGCATTGCTCCGTAAAGCGAACAAAGTCGAATTTTATGCGATGGGTAACTCGCGTGCGGTAGCGTTGGATGGGCAGCATAAATTTTTCCGTTTCCGTATTCCGACAGCGATTTACGGCGATGCGCACCTTTTCTCGATGGCAGCAGAATTACTGAACCCAGGTGATGTGGTCATTGTGGTGAGTAACTCCGGCAAACTGCCTGAATTACTCAAAGCCGTCGATACTGCGTTGGCGGCAGGTGCGGATGTTATTGCGATTGCGCCACACCAGTCTCAGTTAGCGAAACGAGCGACCGTGTGTCTCGCAGTGAATCACACCGAAGATAATGCGACCTTCTTATCGATGATTTCGCGCATTTTACAGTTGCTGTTGATCGATATTTTAACGGTTGGGTTGTCGGTCGATGCGCCACAGGATGATGTGCTCAAGCGCAAGGATTTATCGCGGTTTACCAATTTGTTGATTTCGCATCTGGATAGCTGACAAGCTGAAAAGTTGCATTGGCAATGATCGCATGTTGGCACCAATGTTGACGCATATCTTGAGGCACCAGGATGGCTGAAGGTTCCGACATCGTCAGCAACGTGGCACCTGTCACGTTGCTTTTCGTTTATTCCTGCAGTCGTTCAGGTAGTATTTCGCCAGTGATATTTCGCTAGCGATGTTCAATGATGGCGCAGGTGGGGAAATTTACCGACAAACCGACGCGTTTTAAAGCGTACAGACAGATTGGTGATTCTTTTTATTTCTCGCTTATTTTTACTTCATTTCTACTTTTTTCTCATTTATGTCTTTGATTCAGGCATTTAAGTCATTCGCAAAGCAGTTGACCCAGCGTTCTACGGGCGGACAAGATCTTGCCGCCACGGCGCACGATCTGGTGAATGACGTCGCGAGCGATCCGGTATTGCTCGGGCAACTCGCAGAGGTTTTCACTACGCTGTCGATTCCTTTTGAAAGCACCAAGACGCAGTTGCTGTTGCCAGAAGGATTGGTGCTGGCTGTTCAACCTGTCGAGACGGTGGCGTTGAGTGATGGGCGTGTCCGCACCTGTACCAAGATTATCGCTTGGCATGCCGTTTATTTTCCACAAGGAATTGCGGAATACCAGCATGCATTGGCTGCGACAGAAGAGGCAGCGATCGCCGATGGTTTAACGCAATGGGCGAACATGGACCTCGTCGTCTTACTGGATGCAACCCGTGATGTGCCGCGGGATTGTACCGTCATCGAAATGAATACCGCTGCGGATGAAGCCAATGCGATAGCGAGATACCGTCAGGTGATTCTCGGACCTGTCGCCCACCTCGCCACCTTGCCCGCGCCCAAGAAAAATGAAGCGCATCCGTTTTGTCCTTGCTGTTTATTCACTGAAAGCATACAAACGTTTCATGATGTGTTGCAGAGCGATCAGTTTTATGGCGTGCGCTTGTTCGCATCTCGTGATCATCAGCAGGTGGCAGCAGCCGATTGTCGGGTGAATGGCCAAGATTTTCCGGCGGCGGTAGAGTCGCTCGTTCATTATGCAGAACAATGGCCACAGCGCGGTTTGGAATTCCGTAAGCAGTTTATTGTGATTCGTAGTGTGAGTCGCCGCTTGGAAAGCGCCACGCACATGGAGATGCCAACGGTCAGTGATGACAAACGATTTCCAGATCAATCGAAGTGATGAGGGATGAAGGTTTCATGCACACAACCATGATGGCAACGAGCGAAATTTTTTTAATCGCGATGTTGATTATTTTTACGATTCCTTACGCTATCTGGCGTCTTGGAAAGACGGATTATTACGCGCCATTGGTTGTTGTGCAGATTATCGCGGGTATCTTGTTAGGCCCTGGTGTTCTTGGGGCGGTATTGCCTGATTATTACACGCTGATTTTCAAGGCTGATCCTAAGGTGATGCCCATGCTCAATGGGATTGCGCAGTGGGCCGTGATGTTATTCGTGATGATTGCTGGCATTGAGCTTGATCTGAAAAAAGCGTGGCAGCACCGAGGCGAGGGCGCGTTGACGGCCGGCTTGGCCTTAGGTGTCCCTTTGGTGTTTGGCAGCATTGTAGCGCTTGGTATGTTGGCATTTCCGGGATGGATTGGCACTGAGGCCAGAACATGGCAATTTGTGGTGGGAATCGGTATGGCGTGTGCTGTTACGGCCCTGCCAATTTTGATTCTGTTCATGGAAAAGCTTGAAATACTTCGGCAGCCGCTTGGTCAGCGAATTTTGCGCTATGCCAGTCTGGACGATATTGCGATCTGGGGTGTCTTAGCGACGATCTTGATGGATTGGACGCGCGTCGGTCGGCAATGTGCTTTTCTGCTGAGTTTTGCGATTGCGACTTATTTGTTCCGGAAATGGATGGCGAAGCTTGCGGAGCGTGATCGTTGGTATGTGAGTGTTATTTGGCTTGCTGCTTGTGGCTTCGCAGCAGATTGGTCTGGCTTACATTTTATGGTGGGTGCTTTCCTTGCCGGGGCAGTGATGGATGCGGCGTGGTTTGAGCAAGAAAAAATGGATCTGTTGCGTCACCATGTGTTGTTGGTGATGATGCCCGTTTTCTTTTTGAGTACCGGATTAAAAACGACGTGGGAAGTTGGTGGTATCGCCGTGTTTATTGCTGCTGCTGTTTTATTGGTGGCATCCGTGGCTGGCAAGCTGACGGGCATTCATCTGGCAGGGAAAATACTAGGATGGGAAAAAGGCGAAGCATCGATCATTGGATGGTTATTGCAGACCAAGGCATTGATTATGATTATTTTCGTCAATATCCTGCTCGATAAGCACATTATTACTAGCGCGAGCTTTACGGCACTGTTGCTGATGGCGGTGGCAAGTACGATGTTGAGCGTACCGATGGTGCATCCTCGATTAAAGCAATTTAACGCGGTCATCAAGAAAAATACCTGAAGTGCGAAGTGATAGCGCACCAGAGATCGTAGAAACAAAGCGGAAATAAAGTAGATAAAAAAATGGCAGGGAAACCCTGCCATTTTTTATTCTCTACCGAAGGTAGTGATGCATTGCTTGATTATTTCAAGAACTGCTCATTCCCTACCATACCGATTTTGGTCACACCCAAACGCTGGGCAGAAGCCATCACGGCAGCAACGGATTTGTACGGTACCACTGCGTTAGGACGCAGGTGAACCTCTGGCTGATTTGGATTGCTTGCCACTT
>NZ_JBMPPA010000007.1:0-186485 GCF_049340215.1 Undibacterium sp. MH2W
GCCAATGATAGTGCTGCAACCAGTGTGAAAGTAGGTTATCGTCAGGCTCCCTATTGCTACCCCTCTCTGCTATCGCAGTGAGGGGTTTTGCTTTTGTGCGCTCCGATTGGGGTGTTCAAATAAAGGCATTCAAATCGAGGTGTTCAGACTGGGGTGTTAAGATTTGGGTCTACAGATCAGGTATCAGACTGAAGCGCTCAGGCTTAGACGCTCACCATCAGTCGCTTGTCAGTCCCGCATCGTTATGACACTTGGCGTTCAAAATCCAAATCCCACAGCCTCCAATCCTCAGATTCTCAGATTCTCTGACAATCAAACTACCAAATCCTCAAATCTTTAGACTCTCAAATTCTCAGACAATCAAACCACTAAACCCTCAAACCCTCAAATCATCAAATCATCAAATTCAACGATGCCTTTAGGTTTTATGGATCGCATGCTGCGTGTTTGCAACCAGTACGTTCTTACTTAAACAACAACAGTTAAAAAATTAATGAAAAGATTAAAATATTAAATAATGTAAATTTTTGTTATATTGTCTATAGTTAAACACTGATACGAACAGTAATATCGTCACTAGCCTTACAACCCTTGTGATAAATGCTGATGGTATTCGTATATCCGATTCTGTTGCTGGGCTATAAGGAATTCATATGGGAAGCAGTAATCAAAAAAAGAGGATCATTGGTGCACTCTCGTTGGTTACATCGACGGTATTTTTAGGTGGATGTGGACTTGGGGCAGAGGCGGAGGAGCAGGGACGTGAAATCGGCAGCGCGATAGCATGTGCACTCGTTAACTGTACTAATTCGGACACCATGATAGTGAGTGACATCACTGCTTCTTATTTTGTGACCCAAAAAAATGGGCAGGTCAGTATCGGCGCTTTCTTTGGTCAGACAGCGAATGTTCTAACAACGGTAGCGATAACCGGAGGAGATGCCCTTTCTGCTGCCGTCGACAATCAGCCAGTAACGTTTCAGGCGACACCCACTTTTGGGTCTCCCTACACAGCTCGTGTTGCAGATGCAAGTTTGCAGCCTGTAGCGTCAATCAATTTTGTCCGTGGTGTAACGAGCTACACAAGTACAGTAACCTTGCCCCCTTCATTTTCGATGCTGTCTCCCACTCGGGTAGTCAACGTGGGTAAAAGTACTGGAAACTTAGTCGTACAGCTGAGCATCCCGACGACGACAAATGTGCAGGGAACAATTAATGGTTCTTGTAATCGGGCTGATGGTTCTAATTTTGTAATCAGCGACCCAATTCCGGTAAGTGTGACACCGGTTCCAAATACGAATAATAATTTTGCGATGGCGACTGCGGATATTGATTCGCAAGTTAACTATGCCGGTCAAACCGCGAATGCGCAAGGGGTGTCAAATAAATCACCGGTCACGACTTGTGCTTTACAGGTCGATTGGCAAACGCAGGTGAGTGGTGTCGTTAGTCCCAGTTTCTATAAAGCCAGTCGTATTTTAGGAATTCAATCTGTCGAAAACCAAGTTAATTACGACGCTCGTATTTGAATTGTTATTGAGGAAAAATGATTTGTGTAGAAACAAAAATCTTTGTTTCTACATGAGGGTACCTCAATGTGCGGCGGTATGAGGTCATGCTTTGTGCACGATAAACGACACATGTACGCTCAATTGTTACTTTTAATCAATTCCGATGCACAAAAAGATTTCCACATGGAAATGAATAAGGCCATTTGTTAAAATTATTTCCTATAAATGTAAATTCAGTGCAAATGAAATGTAGTGAAAGTTTGTTCAGCGCTTAACGAGCAAGAAGCGGAGCAGTTGGTTTAAGTACCTTGTCGACATTGGCGTCCTCAATCACTCTGAATATGTTACGGTTTATTTGCTCAAATTTCCATTCCATTTGATTGATTTCTCCACAAAGGAGTCGAGGCACATGAAATTACACATAGTCGCAATCGATGATTCTTCGGTCAATCTCCGTCTTATTTCGTATCTTATTCGTCAAGTCGAAGACTGCAATGTGAGTGAATTTATGGATCCTAAGCAGGGACTCGAGTATTGTATTGACCATGTGCCTGACCTTGTGATCGTTGATTACATGATGCCGGAATTGGATGGTATCGAATTTATTGAGCGATTTCGCGCTTCGCCAGGGCGAGAAGATATTCCTGTACTAATGGTGACAGTCAATGATGAAACTGAAATCCGTTACCGGGCGTTAGAAGCGGGTGCCAATGATTTTTTGACGAGACCAATCGATAAAATAGAATTTATGGCGCGTACTCGCAATATGTTATCGCTTCGACGTAGCCAGCGAAAATTATTAGACACCGCATCTTGGCTCACAGATGAAGTGAGAATTGCTACGGAGAAAATCTTGGCCCGAGAACGTGAGACGATCATTCGTTTATCAAAAGCGGCTGACTCTCGTGATCCAGATACGGGTACACACGTGCAACGCATGTCTGAGTTTTGCCGACTCATTGCAGAGCATCTTGGCATGCCCGAGGAAAGACAGCGGATTCTCATGGATGCTGCACCGATGCACGATGTAGGAAAAGTGGGTATTCCAGATCAAATTTTGTTGAACCCACATCCTTTGGATACCAATGAAATTGAAGTCATGAGGAAGCATTCGCAATTAGGTTTTGGGATTCTTAACGGGAGCCAATCGGAGATCCTTCAGGCCGCTGCTCAGATTGCCTTATCTCATCATGAAAAATTCGATGGTACAGGCTATCCGTACGGGCTGGCAGGTGATGAAATTCCCGTCTTCGCTCGAATTTGTGCCGTTGCTGATGTTTTTGATGCACTGATTTCTGATCGAGCATACAAAAAAGCGTGGACAGACAGTGAGGCAATTGCTTATCTTCAACAAGGTCGTGGAAGCCACTTTGATCCCGCTTGTGTTGATGCCTTTTTAGGGCATTGGGATGAGGTGATGCGAATCAGACACCGATTTGAAGCAAAATGATTCACACGGATATTCTCTATGGATGCGATGTATGGGCTTGAGTCATGTTCGTGGATGTCGTTGCGGTCTTTGTGGAAATCATTGAGAGAATATCGAAAAAAATGAAAGTCCTCTTACGGTCATCACTAGTCGTTCTCGCCTATGTGATGTTCGGGAAATTATCGATTTTACTTGCACTTTCCCCAGGTTACACGTCCCCTATTTTTCCTCCTGCAGGTATTGCACTTGCAGTCATATTTATTGGTGGAAAACGATACCTACCTTCGATCATGGGGGGATCATTGATCCTCAACCTGTCGATTGCGTACACTGCTGAACGAACGTTGAGCCTAACAGGACTGGTGGCTTCGTTCTGTATAGCGATGTATTCCATGTGCCAGGCGGGAGTTGGAAGTGCTCTTTTACGCCGAGCGATTGGATATCCTGCCCGTTTAGACCGTATCAGTGACATTACCCGCTTTATGCTATTAACGCCGCTCTGCTGCGTGATTTCCGCGACGCTATCAGTGCTGAGCTTATATCTTCTTGGTCTGCTGACACTTGACGCACTATTGACTAACTGGGTGATTTGGTGGATCGGTGATACCTTCGGTGTCATGTTGCTTTTCCCGCTGACTATGATCGTTGCAGGACAACCCCGTGAGTTATGGGCGAAGCGTGTTCACTCTGTCGGTGTGCCTATTCTCTTTGCATTTACGATTTTTGTTGTTTTTTTCTTCCGTGCCAGTCAGTGGGAGTCCGATGACGCATTGAACGATTTCCATCAGACATCGCAAACAATCAAAAATGAAGTGCAAGCAAAATTAGGTGAGCAAGAATCACTTCTGGAGCAAATGGCCGGGCTGATGATTCAGGATAAGAATCATCAAGTGAGTAGAGACGGTTTTAGCCGTTTTGTTGCTCGTTCGCTGGTCCGATTTCCAATGATACAAGCCCTAGAATGGGCGCCTTATATTACTACTGACAAACGTCAAGAATTCGAAGCGAGGCAAAGGGAAAACATCGCCGGTTTTGAAATGAAGGAACGTGATGCTCAGGGTAAGATGCATACGTCTCAACCACACGAATTTTATTACCCTGTTACCTATATCGACCCCCTTGCTGGTAACGAGCCAGCGTTGGGCTTTGATTTGAGTTCTAACCCTGCACGCCAGCAAGCAATCAAAAAAGCCGTGATGTCCGGTAAAACGGTTATTTCTGCGCCGCTAAAGTTGGTACAGGAGACGCAACAGCAATTTGGTGCGCTGTTGTTACTAGCGGTTGATCCTACTGATCCTCATTCCGACGTCGTTCTCTCGGTATTGCGTTTGGGTGGTTTTATGGAGCATTTGCTTCAACCTACACGACCATTTGTGTACAGTAGATTGATTGACTTAGACGATAACGTTGTTGTCTACGATAATTTCAGTGGTGTTCAACCACTACATCTTTTGCAATACGCGCTTGATTTTGGATCTCGACATTACCGACTAGAGACCGCTCCAACGCCTTACTACCTTGGTATGCACCGCAACTGGCAAAGTTGGGCGTTGTTAGGAATTGGTATGCTGGGAACAAGTTTGTTGGGCTCCTTATTGTTGCTCGGATCGGGATATGCCTCGCGTATCAAACAAGACGTGACACAGCGTACGAAAGAATTGTTGGAGGCTAAAAAAGAGCTTGAACGAGAAAATCGCAAAAAAGTCGCGCTACTCCAAAACGCCAGTGATGGCTTACATATTTTGAACAGACAGGGCATTCTTATCGAAGCCAGTGATTCGTTTTGTACGATGTTGGGCTATGAGCGACATGAATTAATCGGGTGCCATGTGAGTAAGTGGGATCAGCAGTTCTCGTCCGAAAAGTTAGATCAGGTCATTGCACAGCAATTTAATAATCCGACCTTGTCACGCTTTGTCACGCGTCATCGATGCAAAGATAGTACGTTGATTGATGTAGAAATCAACGGTATGCCGCACAACTCAGACGGTGAGGAAGTGCTCATTAATTCTTCGCGTGACATCACAGAACGCAATCAATCCATGGAGCAGTTGAAACTTGCAAAAGAAATCGCTGAGGAGGCAAGTAACGCGAAAAGTGATTTTTTAGCGAACATGAGTCATGAAATTCGTACTCCCATGAATGGCATTATCGGGATGACGGAGCTCGCGTTAGATACGGAACTGAATCAAGAACAACGCGGCTATATCGAACTGGTGAAATCCTCTGCCGATGCATTATTAATGATCATCAATGACATTCTGGATTTCTCGAAAATTGAAGCCGGAAAGATGGAGATCGATCATATTGAATTTGATCTGCACAATATGCTCGGACAAACGACAAGAACGCTAGCCATTCGTGCTGATCAAAAAAACCTTGAGCTGCTACTGGACATCGATCCTGCGATTCCGAGAATGCTCATAGGCGATCCAGGTCGTCTTCGCCAAATCATTATTAATCTCATCGGTAACGCCATCAAATTTACCGAACGCGGTGAAATCGTTGTCAAAGTGGAGATCAATGACGCTGATGGAAATGCAGATGGTGACGCAGATGGTGATGGTGACCGTATCCCCCTTCGTATTAGCGTGAGCGATACGGGAATCGGTATTCCTAAGGAGAAATTCGACGTCATTTTCGATTCATTCTCTCAAGCTGACAGTTCCACAACCCGTCTCTATGGTGGAACGGGTCTTGGACTTTCCATTTCTGCGCGCTTGATCGAATTAATGGGAGGTAAAATTTCTCTTGAGAGCGAGGTAGGGAAGGGGACGAAATTTTATATTGATCTTTCCATGGAGCGAGCTAAGGAGAGTAAATCGGAACTTAATGACGCTGTCTATTTGAAGGATATGCGTGTATTAATCGTCGACGATAATTCAACCAATCGCGAGATCGCGGTCGCTCTGACCAAACGCTGGGGCATGTTGCCCACGGCGGTTGAGGGAGGCAAGCAAGCCGTCGAAGCAGTTACGCAAGCAATGCTCGCAGATGATCCATTCAAGTTGCTTTTGTTAGATGTACGTATGCCAGATCAGGACGGATTTTCAGTGATTGAAGATCTTCGTGCAATGCATGCTGATGATATTGCGCCAGTCATGATGCTGACCTCTGAGGGGCAGCACGGTGATGCCGTGAAATGTCGAGAGCTCGGCGTCTCAGCGTATCTGCTTAAACCCTACACTCAGTCGGATCTTTTCGAAGCGATCATGAATACGCTTGGTCTCAGTGAGAAAGAGGAACCCGCTCTGGTCACCCGTCACTTTTTGCGAGAGACGAAGCAACATTTGCATGTTCTGTTGGCAGAGGACAATAGTGTGAACCAAGCCCTCGTCAAAGGTTTATTGTCCAAATTTGGACATAGCGTTGATATCGCACAAAATGGATCTGAGGCTATCGAGAAGTGGATCGATGGTCGCTACGATTTAATTCTCATGGACGTTGATATGCCAGTGCTTAATGGCTACGGCGCGACTGAGCAGCTGCGTGCTCTCGAGAAACAACAAGGTAATGCGCGTATTCCAATCATTGGACTCACAGCGCACGTTCTTGAGGGAACGCGTGAAAAATGTTTAGCATCAGGTATGGATGGCTATCTCAGTAAGCCCATTAACACGGAAGCACTTTGGAGGGAGCTCAATAGTGTTCAGCATGCGATTCGTCATGAAACATCACCGGCGGAAGTAGTGGCCAAGTCGTTGCCTGTGGTCGATTTTAATAAGACCCGCGAGAATATTGACGATGACCGCGAGATTTTTGAAAAAATTGTAGAATTATTCCTAGCCGAAGCGCCGCTCCATATTCAAAAAATTAGAGAAAGCACTATTCAAAATGCAGTAGACCAAGTCCGGCGGAGCGCACATACCCTCCGTGGAATGTTGGGTATTTTTGCGGCTGAGCGGGCCATGTTGGTTGCCGATAAAATAGAGGCGCAAGCTGGCAAAATTCCGCTTGATGATCTGGTCAACGAACTTGATGATGAGATCAAGGAACTAAAAGAAGCGATGCACACTTACGAATGGTGAGCTACGTTGTGAAAGTACTGTAATAACTTACGCCAAAGGCGAAAAACGTCATGATAAAAAAATTCTCGATCAGTATTCTTGCCTGTGTATTGATGGTTGCCTGCGCATCTTCAGAGAAAACCGGTACGACAGTAACGAGTGTTGATCACGTCGATCTGCAAAAATACCTTGGCACCTGGTTTGAGATTGGCTCGTTTCCAATGTTTTTTCAACGACAATGTGTTGCCAATAGTCAGGCTAACTATACGATGGAAGCAGACGGACGTATTGGCGTTCATAACCAATGCCAAACCAATGACGGTATTGATAAAGCGAATGGCGTGGCGGTCGTTGTTGATGGCAGTAAGAATGCCAAACTGAAAGTGTCATTTTTCGGACCATTCTGGGCGGATTATTGGGTGATTGGGCTCGATCCTAACTATCAGTGGGCATTGGTTGGCAATCCTAATCGGAAATATCTGTGGTTGCTTTCACGTACAAAAACACTCCCCAAAGAGCAACTCGATGCAGCGCTCAGTGTCGCGCGTCAGCAGGGATTTGACCTCAATAACTTCCATTACACCGTTCAACGTTAAAAGTTAAACGAACCATGCATTGATGATGTTCAATGCATGGTTGTTTGTAACGTGTTGGTGCGCGGGTACTTGTTTGGATAATGATACATTTTCTGTGGCTGGAGGGATCGCAGCGATAGACAAAGTATAACGTCCCTTTCTACAGTCACTTCGAATTTCTATGAAACTCCTTTCCTTCCTCGTCGTTGCAGCATGCTTATTTAGCACCCATGTTTCTGCTCAGGAAGTGAAGCCAAGTGATGCCTCCTTGAAAGAGTTGATGCAGTTGGTGAATGCCTCAGATTTGCTCAAAGGCATGGACCAGCAGATGGATGTCATGTATGGAAACATGGTTCAACAAATGACGAAAGGGCAGACCGTCACAGCGCAGCAACAAAAGGCATTGGACGATTTTCACGGGAAAATGAAAGATATTCTGCATCGGCAATTGAGCTGGGATAAATTAGAGCCGCAAGTGATACAGGTGTACCGCGATACGCTAAGTCAGGATGAAGTGGATGGCATCGTCGTTTTTTATAAAACGCCTGCTGGCCAGGCGGTCATCAAAAAAATGCCTCTGATCATGCAAGCAACGATGACAATGATGCAGAAAAATATTCCTTCGATGATGGCAGAGGTGCAAGAAGCAGCTAAAGAATCATTCAAGGATTTTGATCGTAAGAAATAAAAACCACATCATTCATCACGTGACGCTCGGCAAAATAGTGCTGTTTTTTGTTGGTTTTTTAAGAAATTATTTCGGAATTTCCATTTGAATTTTTAATGGTAGGGCGGAACCCGGTACGCAACGACCATTGAAAATACGCAATATCGAGGTTTTGACAAGTGACGGAAGCTTGATGTCGCGAGCCAAACCCAGCATTGACAGACCAAAAGCTGCGGATACTCGGAGCCGTTGTGATGTCCGATTGGTTGGGAATAGCGCTATACAACCGGTCCTGATTCAATTCCCGTTTGCGGAATCAAATCCGCGTCCGTCAATGCCCATGAACCGCCTTCCAGGCTGTGTACTCGGACGGTCGTAAACCGTAGCGCGCCAGCACCCCCTCGTGTAGCCTGCGGAGTTCTTCGACAGTCAGTGCGTGTACGCCGGCTTGTTCACCCTCAGGAATTCGCTCTGCCACCGCTCGCTGAATGCAGGAAAGCGGTTCAAGATCCGGATGCGTGATGATTTTTCGGATGGTCTGCTTGATGAAGTCACGCCATGCCAAGCGAAGGGGATCGGGTTCCGACAAGTCTTGTTTGATCGCCAGATATTCCTGCGTAGAACGCTCATAAGCCCAGATGTAAAGATCACGCAGCAGTTCCACGCGGGTCATTTCGTACACGCCGAGCGTGGCCCGGCTGTAGGCCTGCTCTGGCACGTCCAGAAAAGTCAGAGGACAAAGATTCGCGAGGAACAGCGGGAGATTCGCGGCCAAACGCGATGTCCGCTTATTGATGTCGGCAAAAGGCTGCAGGTAGGGCAAATGCACCATCATGAAGAAGGACTGCTCAAACGGATCCTGAATCTGGTTGGCTTTACCCAGAAGCACTCCCAGCACGTCTTCGATCTGCTGTGGTGTCGAGAGCGGGCGATAAACGCTTTTACCGATATCAACGGCGTGCTGGCGAATTCGTCCCTCATCTGCTGGATTAGGTAACAAGTTTTCCGCTAAAGCGCTGTGCAAGTTCATCAGCGTGTAGCGGTTGAACTCGGCGCTGTTGATGTTTTCGACCAGCAGTTCGATCGCCGTTTTATGGTTCAGGATCATCTGTGTTTCGATGGCCGCCTTGCCCCGAGCGGCCTTGCCATGCTCAATGAGTTCGCGTGTATCGAGCCGGGAGTAGGTGTTGCCCTCCAGATGGCTTGATGCCCATGACAAATCGATCAGGAGTCGATTGAGAATGGCGCGGCTGTAGGTGCCCGCTGGTTCGTCAACGTCAGTAGTTTTGCCCATTTTGTGTAGTTGGCGACGCAGCGACTCAGACAAATACCAAGTTTCATTTGGATGGTAAGCATCCAAAAAATCTCGCTGGTAGCCTACCGGCTTGCGCGCTTCCAGAGGTTGATCGACATAGGCAAGGATGTCCTGGCTGTCAGCAGATAGGGGAATAAAAGGCGGGAAGCGATCTACACTGGTGGCCAGTGCAGCGCTGCCTGGCTGAGCATCTGCACGCAAATAGCGACGGGCCCGACCTTCACCCTTTGCTGCGACGTGGCCGCTATCGATCAGCTTTGCGATCAAACGCTGTGCTGTTCGCCGGGCAATGTGAGGGTGCGCGGTCAGCAGTTCTGCCAACGTCAATCCATCCCCGGATGCCCGGATGCTGTTCAGTAAGTCTGTTGTAGATGACATCGTGTTGTGGCGCCGTTCGAGGTTTATGTGGCGCAATTATGGCGCAGTTTATCGAACTGCGCCATAATTGACCCAAAAAAGTGGCGCAGTTTATGGCCATCTGCGCCACATCGGGGTGAAAGTCGAGGTCTCTGGTGCAAGGCTGAGCCCAATAGTGCGCCCATTTACATCCAATATGGCGCGGTTCTCCGCACGATCTGCGCCGAACGAAGCGTTCATGCGCTCCTGCCAACCCATTCGCAAGGAGACTAAGATGGAAGTTGTGCACTTCAATCAAAGACAACTGGCCGTACGCTGGGACGTCAGTGAGGCTACCTGTAGCGCTGCCTAGAGATTTCTACAAGCCAACGTACGATGGCGTCTCATTTTGGGTGTTACTTGCGGACGTAGCGATCCTCCGTAGTCAGGATCCGCTGGTCAATCGTGCTTGCCGTTCAAAAACAATGACCTGCCGTCAGACAGTGCGAATAGATGAGGGTAGTTGCGGGTTCCTGCTTACTGGTTCGTGCTCCTGCGGAAAGTTGAGGAACCTTGTGCGTTGGAACGACTATTACGCCTAGCAAACAATCGAACAAAATCAATTAATCCGACCCGCTTGAGGGGAAATGAATATTTCGACACTTTTCTACCACTTCACGAATGGCGGCGGTGACAATGGGTGTCGAGCAAACCATCCGCCGGCAGCCCTAAGCAACATCTTGTGGAGCCCCGCATTCGGAAATTGTCTCTTTAACTGCTTCATGTAACTGGCAGGTACGCCACCAAGGATCATTCCGAGTGAAAAGTCAGCCAAGTCAGAACGCCGGAAAATCTCCAGTAATGGATACTGCTGAGCCAGCGGACCTTTAATCGATCTGATCTTGTGGTGTAGATCGATCAGCAGGGTGATTTCCTCCTGCCAGTGTTGCAATTGATGATCATTGAGATATTTCACGGCCTCGCGAATCGACGGAGGCAAATAATCAACTGTATGGTCAGACCAGATTCCGATGTCGTGATGGCACGCGGCGATAATCAGCTTATGGCGGTCTTCGTCGCTACTGGGTACCAGTGCAAAGCAGCAATGCAGCATGCGGTAGACGTGATTCCTGTAGCCCTCGTAATCGACGCCAATTTGTTCACGCCAGGGAGACAGGATTTGCTCAACAAGTGGCAACGATGGGTGAACGGTCAGGGCAGAGGTCATGTTGAAGCTCGCTTTAGATGTAGATGTCTCTATTTTCCACGTCAGTCGCCAACACGAAAAGTGGCTTAAATGACGATTGTCGGTAATAATAGGCCATTATGAAAACTCAGATTTCACCTCGGCCTTCTGTCGCTGTTGTTGCCTTCGACCTGATCAGTCCATTCCATCTTTCCGTCCCTTGTGTCGTTTTTGGTGAGACGCACCCGAGTTGTCCGCCCTTCGATTTCAAGGTCTGTAGTCTGGAAGCCGGCATGCTGCGGACGTCGGCGGGATTCGATCTCTCTGTACTCCACGGACTTTCGGCTCTGCGCTGTGCAGATATCGTTATCGTTCCAAGCTGGCGTGATCCAGACGAGAAGCCGCCGGTCCAATTGCTCGATGCACTGAATGCTGCCCATGTGCGCGGCGCAAAGGTCGTTGGTCTTTGCCTCGGAGCCTATGTGTTGGCAGAGGCTGGCCTTCTCGATCGGCGGTCGGCAACGACTCATTGGGCCTATGCCAAAGACTTTAAGAGTCGCTACCCGAAGGTAGAGCTCAACGCAGACGTTCTTTACGTTGAGGACCGCGGCATCGTCACCTCAGCTGGCACCGCAGCCGCAATTGATTGTTGTTTGCACTTGTTGCGCCAGCAGTGCGGTTCCGATGTGGCCAACCGGGTTGCGCGCAGGTTGGTAGTGCCGCCGTTTCGTCAAGGTGGGCAGGCTCAATTTATCGAGCAGCCCATACCTGAAACCAATGCAAACTCCCGTCTAGCCGGCCTGTTCGATTTGGTTCTGCAAAATCTTCACGAATCCCACTCGGTAGAGTCTATGGCCAGTCGCGCCTTGATGAGCCGGCGAACCTTCACCCGTCAGTTCAAACAATTGACTGGCACCAGCTTCTTGACATGGCTGCAGAATGCGCGTTTAGCCTTTGCGCAACGATTGCTTGAAACCACGGATGTTCCAATTGAGGTCATTGCCGACAAAGCCGGATTCGGTTCGGTGGAGTCTCTGCGCCTGCACTTCAAAAGGCATATGAGTATTTCCCCAAGCGAGTGGCGGAGGCAGTTTCGTAGCTAACATACGATGATGAAGCGGCACATAAATGACCTACTTCGGAAAATTTCCTTGACGGGGAATTGGCTGAACTTTGCTGTTCCGTTTGCAGCGAAACCTGCATTCTCCACTCTCTGAATTAGGGCGGCTTCCGTCGCCTGCCGATGGCAAAAACAACCCCCTGATTCGTCCGATCATAACCTGTTGATTTATAACAAGGCAAAGTGTGGCTTTTGCGGACTTTGGGTGACTTAAGGGGAGGGGCGCAGTTGGAGAGAAAAATGGCCTTGAGAGAGTCAAAATCGGCTTTTTCTGACCGCCCAGCCAAACCACGAGGTCTGCAGGAATCCGCGTGCACCCTCGAAGACACGCGGGAGTTCAAGAAAAATGCCCAACTGCATAGGCAGTTGGGCATGTATATTGGTGGGTCGGCGGGAATCGAAAACTACGCCAGTAAATGCTTTCAAGAGTTTTAAGCCAAAGTTACTACGATAGTTACTACATACGGTTGACGGTGCAGGTAAGTGCATTAAGTCCGTAATTTACCTGAACTCATTTTGTAAATAAATTTCTATCAATTTTATATTTTTAATAGTCTTTCATGAGGTTCGTTTGGAAACGAAGGGCGGGCAATATTCAAGAAGCCGAGTTTTCGGCTTCTTGACAGATTCTTTCATGGGGTTATTTTGAAAATCTGCCACCGTATCCTCAAAACTGAGTAGGCGGTTTTTCTCTGTTCGCCGCTGGTGGCTGGGTAAAGGGTCGGATTTCAAATGCTGCCCTTTGGTCGTCCTCGCGCGCGTGCGCGTATTGCTCCGATTTTAATTAATCGCGCGCTATCGGGATACGACCGATAGGCCGCTATGCTCAATCTCATCGCGCGCGTACTTCGCAGAAGTAGTGCCAGCATGTACCTGTATGGTATGGATAAAATTATATTTTTTTAATATGAGTCGAGTTAGTTACGGCACTTTTTCGGCACTTTGCCGATCATCGTCGGCTTCAGTAACTGCCTTCTCAGTATTTCTCAGCACTTTGCTGGCTTTAGTACCCCATCTGTCAAATTGCAAAAACTAAAAGTTATGGACAATTAATTGAAGATCTTTCTCATATCCACTGTCCGTTTATCCGACTTAGTTTGCAAGCTGGGAAAATCACGGTCAATTTGCGACCAAATCTCTAACACTTCTTTTATTTCTTTGCTAGTGTCTTTCAACTTAACCGCTTCATCTTTGTTCATTTCATTAATATCAATCGTTTTATGAGAGTCAATATAACCAGTTGAGAGTAGATATTTAATTGTGACAATATTCGAAAAGTACCGAATAGCCGTTATTGCTCTCAAATATTCCATCTCTCTTTTAAATATCGGAGTTACATCAGATTGAGCAGCACGAAGTGTTTTGACTTCATCAGGGGAGAGATTGATTTTGTCCAAATCTTGGGGGCTAACGTTATGCTTTATTGCTAACCCGTTTATGATTTTCATTTCAGGCAATTCGTCTAATAACTTGTTGAGTTCAAGAGTTGTTGCAGTGTACTCATGCTCTAACGCCAAACCTAGAGAGCATACTGATCGATTCTCCTCATCAGGGTGATTAAAATCTCCTAGTTTCTTCTTTATCGAAAACAAGTAGGTATATTTTTTAGCATCATCGCTATTTAAATTAGGATTATTGGAATCAACGGCTAATTTTATTGATTTCATTATTGCCGGATCAAGCTTATCGATGTGTTCCGTCCTAGCAAATGTTAAGAAAGCGTAAATTATTTCAGTGTCGCGTTGAAATTGACTTTCCGCTAGCGTTTTGAGGTTAATCTTAATAATTCGGGATGATAATTCATCAAAACGTTGGGTCTCTTCAATTGAAAGAAAATCCTTGATCGGTTTATTTTGAAATTGTTTTCCCTTGTATCGGTCAACTATGCCAACAATTTCGTTATGAGGCTGCATCAATTTTTGCCCCAAAGACACTTCTCTGTTTATGCTCGCAAAGTTTATCGACATCCAAGCTTTATCAGCAGTGCAATTTACTAATGGTATCTCTGCCGCCACCATAGGTTGATCTGTATTTTCTGAATCCGCATAAGAAAAAGCATGAAATGCAAACAATGCAAACGCAATTAGAGATCGAAAATCCATTTTCACACACACGCAAAGTTAATGTTAATTGTTATTCAGTAGTACAGAGAATACCTCAATAATTTCTTCGATGATAATCAATTTAATAATTGATCATGCCAAACCATCATTCTCGGTTTAATGAAATCTAATTCTTAAAATACACACTGAGAAACACAAATATAAAAAATTTTTCAATATGTACCTGATTGCGTACTTATTTGATGCTCTGGCGGATTTATATTTTTCCATATGGCGTCTTCATCACTCTGGCGCTGATGGTTTCCGGTTCGGGTTTATTCGGCTAATGGTGCGAACCTATGCCGAATTGAAAAAGTCTGAATTGTGGAAATAAAAAAAAGATTAAACCGACGGTCAGAACGCCATACGGTCTTGAGGATTTTACCCCCCCCCGCCCATTCCAAACACCTCTAACAGTCAGGCTAAAGGGCTACGGTCTCGCGCATTGAGAAGCGCCAGCAAATAAACAAGCCAGCTCTGAGGCTGGCGCTGGTCTTAGTGATATGTCGGCTTGATTAGCTTCAGTGCTGGCGGCTGGCGCTGCATGTTGCCTTCTTTGTCCTGCTTATAGGTAGGTATTGACTCAAACAGGCCGCCTTCCTCAAATAACGAATCTCCCACGGCTTGCCCTTCTTCGGTGTTGGTCAGGAAGTCCATAAATACCAATTGCAAGGCTTCAAACATCGCGCCTTCTTTAAAGTCCTTTCCTCTGTGTTCTGCTGAATCTTCCAAGCCATGTACAAAGATGATGTGCGCAAGGCTATCAGATTCGGTCAGGTCTCCACGGTCGGATACATTAACATTTACTAACTCGCACCTTTGCGCCAAGGTCGTGCAAGTATCAAGCATATGACTAATGTCCATCAGCAAATAGCCCCATGCCTTCAATGCCGCGTTTGTGCTTTCCATTCCTTTGTGGATTGCGCTGGCAGTCTGTTCTAGCTCTGCTATTCTTCCAGCGTAAAACGGGCTGTTATAGCCTTTTAGCTGCCTTGCCTTTCTGCCGTACTGATAGGCTTCGTCACGAGCTGTATTGAGCGTTTTAACCGTCTTCCTGATTTTGTGACGAATGGCAATCAGAGGAAGTGCTATTTCTTGCATGGTTAGCGGGGTCGAATCGGTATTTTTCCGTTTCGCTTTCAATTGGTGAATGTTGCCAGCGCCAGCAATTTCTTCTTTTGTTTTCTTACTCATTGCCTTTACTCCATAAATTTATCACATCGGGGTAGGTCTTCTCACATTCAGCCATCGGGCAATGTACAACTATTTCGGCGGCCTTCTGTAAAGCTTCACCAAGCGGCAATTGATCGTCACGCATAAAGACATAAGCCATGTTATGAATACGCCGCATCTCGGCTTCTGGGTGTCCTGCTGCGATTTCTTGCTGTACTAGGTCAAACCTAAACAGTGCATTGAGTTCTATCGGGCTTGATAGGTGGCGCTCGATCTCCGCCTTATGGGTTTTAAGTAATGGGGCATATTTGCTCACCGCCTCCCTTGTCCCGCTGGCCTTGATGCTTCCATTCACCAAATAGACTGATACGCCGCTTTGTTCACATTCTCTTAAAAGGTCGCAAACGCTCATAATTCAATCTCCATGTGATCTTGCTGGTTAGCATCAGAATCAGGGTTAAACTCATTAAGACCGCCAAAATCTGTTAAGACCGCCACGTTTTTTCCTTGGCGGTCTTGGCGGTCTAAATGATTTTTGGCGGTGTTAATCACTTTTGGCATACTCCAGAACCAGTTACCCTTACCCTTGCCTTGTCCTCCCTCACGGTAAGCCTCTACGCTTAAAGAACGCTTTGCACGCTCAATAGTTCGCCAAGCATGTCCGGCATCACTTGATTCTGCCTTAATAACTTTGGTGGGCTTATCGCCATCCGCAAGCAAGTCCTTTAAAAACTGCTCCGCATCTTTTCTTTCGCTGCCGTCTTCGTTACCGTCCTGTTCTACATCGCCTAAAATCTCTCGTGCTGTTCCTTCAATAGCTCCGTCCCATGTGGCATAAGTCGTTTCTATGTTGCCCTCTATGGTGGTGACATTCAGGTTATAGGCCACGCCGCCATCATCGGGGGCAATGTTAGATTTTGCTCTGGCTAATACGCGGCGTTCTCCTTCTTCGTCTTTGGCTGCAACTAAGACCATACGCGCCAGTGCTCCAAACGCTTGAGAACCTATAACGCGATCTTGTGGGGCTTTTCCTACGCCGCCTTTGGCAAAGTGCGTAATCCCTATGACCGCACACAGATGCGCCTCTGCAAAGTCCACGATAGCTTGCAAGCTCCGCCGTACATCATTGGCCTTGTGCATATCGCCTGATACCGCTGAAACTATCGGGTCAATGATAAGCAGTGAAATACCGCCAATTTTCTCTACTGCGCGGTGTAGGTCTGGCATATCCTGCGAAGGGTCAAACGGTACATTTTCGCCATGGTGTGTAATGCCCTCGATAAAATGGCATCGCTTTATATCTGCCCCAGAAGCAATTAAACGGGGTAGCAAGGTATCCTCTGCCACGTCCTCACTAGACCAGATAAGGACGTTTCCGCGTTTAAGGCAGTGACTACCGTCCGGCCATTTCCCAGCGGTTGAAAGCGTGGCGGCTAGTCCTAATGCAAGCGTGGTTTTGCCTGTTCCTGCTGTTCCGGCCAGAATCGTGAGCTTTCCAGCGGGTAGCCATCCACTCCATAGCCAAGTAATCGGTACTGGGGTAATATCGGCTCCACTGCGAATGTTAACGGCTCTGTCTTGGCTGTTAGTCTTCTGTGGTGTTGGCGCTGCTATATTGGCTTTATCCATGATGGCTTTAACGGCCTGTAATCCCTCTGAATGGTGCAGGTCGTTAAAGTCCGTCAATTGAATGTCATCATTTTGAAAATGCGGGATAGCGATTAAGCCAGATACCGCGCCCGCTGCTTTGGTTGCTGCAACTAAGCCAGTATTAACGCCAGTCTTACTCTCGGTCTTCCTGTCATTGTCTGCACAAATAATGATCTTAATTGCTGCCCCCAGCTTGGCACGTAAGGCAATCGCTACGGCCTCCATGTTTCCAGCATGGAAAGCCACAGCCACGGGGTAGCCTGTCGCCTGGTGTAAGCTCGCCCCAGTAGCGTACCCCTCACATATAAGCAAGGTGTGAACGGGCTTCCCGCCAATGCTGTGGTAGCTGCCTTTAATTTTGCCATCTGCTTTAAATCTCTTTGTTCCGTCCGGCTCAATGAATTGCAAGCTGGTCAGGTTTCCTGATTCGTCACGCATTGGGACTAATAACGTGCGCTTATCTGAAAGCTCCCTAACTCCATACGGATTAATGCCTTTACGTTGGCAATAGGGGTTATCTGCTGGCGCTGGTGAGGCGTTATCCCATAGATCAGCGCATAAGCTCGCGGCCTTATCCTGTGCCCTGATGCGCTCGGCCTCTGCCTGTGCTTTGGCTTGCTGCATCAGTTCTATGTGCTTCTGCCATTCGCTTGGGCTTACTTGCTCTTTGCGCTTACTGCTCCATTTTTCAGATAAGCCTGTGCGCCAATCGCCATAAGCGCCAGCGGCAATACTTCCATCATCATAGAAAACATACCATCCAGTTTTGGATTGTCCTTTATCTTCGGAAGTAGCGAAGCGGTGGACTTTGCCGTCACTAATAATCTCTGATGGCTCTAATAGATAGGCCGCCATAGCATCAATAAAGCGGCTGGCGCTGTCCGTCAATAGTGCGCTCATTTGCTTACCTCCGCCCGATAGTTCAAAGGATCTGCAAAGAATTTATGAAGTTCTCGATTTGAATAAGCGGTGCAACGCTCGGAAAATTTGACTGGTTGCGGAGCCATGCCTTTTTTCACTAGCTGCCGGAATTTTTCACGGCTAAATGGTGAAAATGGGGCTATCTGGCTCCAGCGGCTCATGCCGTCGGCTGGGAGGGTCTTACTAGGGTTTACTGCTGGGTTTGTAATATTGCTGGTTTGGTCTAACATCTGAAACGCTCCAGAGAGAGCGTCCGCAACCATCGGTAAATTAGGAGGGAAATAGGCGTGCGGACGCTGTTACGTCCGCTGTACCCTTCTTACGGGTCTGGTGATGGTGATACTCTGCATGTTCCGCATGGACATACGGGGCAGGCTTCTGTTCTTTTTTAACAAGAACACTAGTGCTTAGAGGAGGTGGAACAAGGAACTAGAATCATTTCATATGCCCACTGGCATCCTTCGCTGCGACAAAATGGAATCAAAATCTAACGAAGTTCCGCGATGGTATCATGCAATAGAATGCAAAACAATGCCCAAAAACAGCAAAGGGGCAATGCTTGTTTTCCCGCCGTCGCGGTAGGCATGGTTAAACTGGTTATCTTGCTTGGTGCTCTCTAAACTCGATCAGGTCGCGTATTGCTACGCCAAACCTTGCCGCTGCCTTAGTTAAAGATTCGTCCGCAGCATTCTTTCGTATGACAAGGTATGTCGGCCCATCGCACGACTGTTCATAGCGAATTGAATTGTCAGAAACTTGCGCTAGTCTGTTGTCGTCATAGGTGGTAAGAATTACACGGCGGTCGGAAAAGTCTGCGGTGTGTGTAAAATCTGCCTCAGCCATAGTTCAAACTCCTTGTTAGTTTGGTTTGTGGTCAGGCGGCCTAAGTGTTCCCGCACCTCGTCCGCCGCTCTACCTGAAACCGTCAGGCTACGGAAACAAGCAAGACCGCCAATAAGCCAGCAAGTACGGCACATAAAAAGCGTGGCGGTGTTGGCGGTGTTGATATTAATTTTATAATCAAATGGAATGGTTAGGCCGCTCTAAATGGTATGACCTGAGCGCCAGACTTTAGGCCGTCCGCATAGTCTGCCCACGCTTGCATCATCTTTCTACGCTCATCGAGATACTGCGCTTTCTGATATACACCTTTAACGCCTTGTTCTTTATGGGCTAACTGACGATCAATAGCGTCTGTATTCCAGCCCATTTCTGCCAGCATTGTTGCTGCTGTATGCCTGAAACCATGCGGCTGGATAATGTCACTGCTATATCCAAGAGTTTTCAGCGCGGCATTGATCGTATTTTCAGATAGTGGACGTTCGCCCGCGCGAACACCAAAGACATATTCACCATGCCCCGTAAGTGCTTGTAGTCCCTGTAGTTTCGTAGCTACCTGATTAGACAAGGGTACGATATGGTCTGTTTTGGTTTTTGTCGCAATATAGCGCCACTCTCTAGTCTCAAGGTCAATATCTCGCCATTTGGCGCACCTAAACTCAGCGGGGCGGGTAAATACCAAGGGTAATAGAGAAAGGGCGACCTTCACCATGGGAGTGCCAGCATAATTATCTATGTCGCGTAAAAGTTGCCCCAACTGCTTAGGGTCTGTGATGTGAGAGAAGTTTTTGCCCACATGCTTAGGCAGTGCGCCAATTAGGTCGGCGGCAATATCACGCTTTGCTTTGCCGTTAGCAATAGCATACCGCCATATTTGTCCATTGACAGCGCGCAATCGGTTAGCTGCCTCTGTCGCGCCGCGTTGGTGAACTCTGCGCAAACATTCCAATAGATCAGGGGCTTCTATGTCGGCAATGGGTTTGCGGCCTATCCACGGTATTAAATCTTTTTCAAGATAAGCTAGAGTTCGGCTGGAATGACTTTCTGACCATGCAGGCTTCATGCCCTCGAACCACTCCATAGCAATATGAGCAAATGAATCAACAGTGGGTAAGCCGGAATCTTCGCGTTTCTCAATGGCAATTTGCTCTTTCTGCTTCGCTATATCTTCTTTGCGTAACGCGCTGGGGTCTCTCTTGGCAGATATCTCCTCCCGCGCTGCTTTTGCCTTTTCTCTGGCTGTTGCTAAAGTAGTATCGGGATATTTGCCAAGACTAATGGATTTTCTTTTGCCCGCGAAAGTGTAGTTAAAGCGCCAAGCTCTGCCGCCGCCTTTTACTGCCAGCAATAATACTAAGCCGCCGCCATCATCAAGGCGCTGCTTGCCCTTGTATTCGGTCGCACCTGCCTTAATCGCTCTCAGGGTTGTATCACTGAGTTTTTCTATTGCCATGATGCACCATGTAGTAACTGTAAAATGTAGTAACTAGAAAGTGTAGTAACTCATTAAATGTCAGTTACTACGATAGTTACTACATATTAGCGTAGGTTACTACAGCAATCAATTGGCAACGCTAGGCGAAAAAAAACCCAGTTACCTATGAGAGTAGCTGGGTTTTGGTCATACATTGTCATGCTTTTGCAGTAATTTGGTGGAGTCGGCGGGAATCGAACCCGCGTCCAGAAGCACTCTACAGACAGTTCTACATACTTAGTGCTGCCATTTGATTTAATCTTGACGACGCGGACGCACACGCTGCGGCAAGACGAGTTACCTATGATTTAATCCTGGGTCAAGTAACCCGGCTCAGGACGATTCCATATGAATGTCCTTACTGCTGTTGCCAGCCCACCCTATGGACGAGGTGGTGTAAGGTTAGCCGGTATTAAGCGGCTAATGCGTACGAGTTATCGTTTGCAGTTATAAATTTCAGATTGTATTTACGAGGTAGTCTGGCCTCGGTATGCCCTGCACTGCTTTGCAACCCCTGTCGAAACCTGGTCGACCCCAAAGCCCTGCTAGTATACCTCAATAATGGGGTTGAAGGCAGGGGATTCAATAGCCAAAGACGGTTTAAAGCCATTCTTTGATGTGTTCTAAGAGATCTTGAGGGCGATGCAGCACGAGGTTGGCATCCCATTGGGTTGGTTCGGTCGCGCCGCAGTATCCCCATGCAGCAGCGACACTCAGCATCCCTGCAGCTTTTGCGGCTTGGATGTCACGTAAATCGTCGCCGACGTACCAGCAATGCTCTGGGGTAATCCCGATTTGCCTGGCGGCTTCAAGTAACGGTGCTGGATGTGGTTTGGCATGGGGTGTTGTGTCGCCAGAAATCACGCAACGGGCTTGCTTGAGATCGAGTTGCGGCACCAACGCGTTTGTAAAGCGCATGGCTTTATTTGTCACAATGCCCCATGGCAACTGGAGCGCGTCCAATCCTTGTAACAAGGTCGGTACTTCTTCAAAGAGTTTGCTGTGTAGAGCGATGGCTGATTCGTACTGATCTAAAAATTCGATGCGCATCGACTCATATTCTGGCGCCTCTGGTGTGATATTGAATCCAGCACCGATGAGTCCACGTGCGCCCGCAGAGGCGAAGGGGCGGAGGAGTTCATAAGGCGTTGGCGGTAATTGCCTTTTCGTACGCATGACATTCACAGCCGCTGCCAGGTCGGGAGCGGTATCTGCGAGCGTGCCGTCAAGGTCAAATAAAATAGCTTTGGGTGTTTGCATGGCGTGAGACATTAAGATTCAGGCGCACAGCAGGTATGGTGGTCGGCGCCTGAACGGGGAGGAGGGGCACTATTAGGCTGGTTTAGTGCAAGCGATCATGTAGTTGACGCTCGTATCGTTATTGAGCGAGTACATTTTTGTAATCGGATTGTAGCCAAGACCTTTCATCGTATGCACATCAAGGCCTGCATTGCGAACATCTTGCGTTAATTCTGCTGGCGTAATGAATTTTGCGTAATCATGCGTTCCTTTTGGGAGTAATTGCAGAACGTATTCTGCGCCGATGATCGCAAACAAATACGATTTAATATTGCGGTTGAGTGTCGAGAAGAAAACATGTCCACCTGGTTTCACCATTTTTGTGCATGCTCGGATGATTGACGCAGGGTCTGGTACGTGTTCCAACATTTCCATACAGGTCACAACATCAAATTGTCCTGGTTCCAATTCTGCCATTTCTTCTGCAGGAATTTTTTTATAGCGTACGGAGACACCAGACTCCAGACCGTGAAGGTCCGCTACTTTGAGTGCCTTGTCCGAAAGGTCGATACCGGTCACGGTTGCCCCTTTCTTTGCCATGGATTCGGCGAGAATGCCGCCGCCACAGCCAACGTCAATAACTTTTTTACCAGCGAGTGGAATCCGTTGATTGATCCACTCTAGCCGCAAAGGATTAATTTCATGGAGTGGTCGAAATTCTGACGTTGGATCCCACCAGCGATGGGCAAGCTCACTAAATTTTTGAATTTCTGCTGGATCTGCGTTAATGGTAGACATGATGTGATCGCTTTGGCACAAAGTGCGAATGGCAAAAAAGCATATTGTAGGCGATTGTGGCAGATGCCGCATTAGCCCACATCAATCCAGAGTTCTCAGTGGGAAATACGAATGAATGTGCGACGATGATGAACGCGAAAATTGTCGCAATAAAGAGGGGGAGGCAAAAAAAAACCCCGCGTTTGCGGGGTTTTTGTCATCAAACTGACGTTTGATTATTTAGTGACGTTGTGTGTACCAACAACTTCGATCTCTACACGACGGTTTTTAGCGCGACCTTCTGCTGTTTTGTTGTCAGCAACTGGTTGTTTTTTGCCTTTGCCTTCTGTGTAGACGCGGTTAGCTTCGATACCTTTAGTTACCAGGTATGCTTTAACTGCTTCAGCGCGACGGATAGACAATTTTTGGTTGTATGCATCTGTACCAACAGAGTCAGTATGACCAACAGCAACAACCACTTCCAAGTTGATTTCTTTCAACTTAGCAGCCATGTCGTCCAGTTGTTTTTTGCCTTCTGGTTTCAATACAGCTTTGTCGAAGTCGAACAATGCGCTAGCAGCGAAAGTTACTTTTTCGGAAGTAACAACTGGAGCAACTGGTTTTGGTGCAGGTGCTGGTGTTACAACTGGAGCTGGAGCCGGAGCAGGTGCTGGAGCCGCTTCTTTAACCAATGGTGCATCGCAACCTGGCACTGCATCAGCAGGTGTCCAGTAGCCAGTGCGCCAGCACAGGCCGAACGGATCTCGTGCAACTACACCACGACCGTCTTGAACGTAGCCGCTGTTTGGTGTGCTTGCTTTGATGTCTTGTTGCGCGGATGCAGAAAAGGAAGCAACTGCGGACGCTGCGATAACGAGCTTAACTAAAATTTTCATATTTCTCCTCTCGGGTGAGATTGAATTACCGCAGATAAACTGCGCAAAATGCTGCATAAAACCGGATGATACCACGTGCTTGATAACAATACCATTTCGTCAAACAGGCTTTTATCATTGATTGATATTTTGCCATAGATAAAAGATTAGGAGTGCTTCTTGTTAATTCATTAAAGTCGCGAATCGCCTACTGTGTCGTGTATTGGCAACGAAATATCAGAAGTTTATTAATTTTAGGCTAATTTTAGTCGATATTTGAATAAGTTTCCTTGATTGTAAATCATTGTTTTTTGCCTAATTTGTTGTTATCGAGGTCGACTATTGCACCGTTTTGGGTCTGAATGCGATTGATTATGGTGAAAATAAGCTTCTTTTTTTGTGTCAGATTGTAACTGTCGCCACGTCAACGGTCGACTTTTCGGATTTTGTGAGGGGATGGAAAGTGTGATTTTGTTGCGACGCATCATTGCTGGTTCTTTCATCCTCATTTTCGGTAGGAATGCGTCAATCCAAGGTTGAAATGCTATTTTCTGCCGCTTTGGGGGCTTCTGCATGGTAGAATCAAGAGTTAAACGCTACATCAATTAATGACGCTGAGTTGCTCAAAAAGCCGCACGCTGGCTGTAATGGGCATCGCAAGGAATCGCATTAAATAAGATGGCGTCATCATTTAACCAAGCTCTAATTTGCCGGCCTGCCAATGGATCAATTCGCAAAAGAAACACTCCCGATTTCCCTTGAAGAAGAAATGCGCAAGAGCTACCTCGATTACGCGATGAGCGTGATCGTAGGTCGAGCCTTGCCGGACGTGCGTGATGGCTTAAAGCCTGTACACCGCCGCGTGTTGTTCGCGATGCATGAAATGAACAACGTCTACAACCGCCCTTTTGTGAAGTGCGCGCGTGTTGTCGGTGAAGTCATGGGTAAGTATCACCCGCATGGTGATGCATCGATTTATGACACACTAGTACGTATGGCGCAGGACTTTTCTCTGCGTTACACCCTAGTGGATGGTCAGGGTAACTTCGGTTCCGTTGACGGTGATAATGCGGCGGCGATGCGTTACACCGAGTGTCGTCTGGATAAAATTGCGAACGAAATTCTCGCAGACATCGAAAAAGAAACGGTTGATTTCGTTCCTAACTACGATGGCAAAGAAAAAGAACCATCGGTTCTGCCGACCCGTATTCCTAACTTGCTCATCAACGGTGCTTCTGGTATCGCGGTGGGTATGGCAACAAATATCCCTCCACATAACATTACGGAAGTCATCAACGGTGCATTGCACGTGCTGCGTAATGCCGACTGTACGATCGATGAACTGATCGAAATTATCCCAGCGCCGGATTTTCCGACTGCGGGCATTATTTATGGTGTGTCGGGTGTGCGTGATGGCTATCGTACTGGTCGTGGCCGTGTGGTCATGCGCGCGAAAACGCACTTCGAAGAATTTGGTAAAGATAACCGTACTGCGCTGATCGTTGATGAGCTGCCGTATCAAGTAAACAAGAAATCCTTGCTCGAACGGATCGCCGAACTGGTGCGCGACAAAAAGCTCGAAGGTATTTCCGATATTCGCGACGAATCGGATAAATCCGGTATGCGTGTTGTGATCGAGTTAAAACGCGGCGAAGTGCCTGACGTTGTTCTCAATAACTTGTACAAGCAAACACAGCTGCAAGATACATTTGGTATGAACATGGTGGCGCTCGTGAATGGTCAGCCGAAATTGCTGAACCTGAAGCAAATGCTGGAATGCTTCCTGTCGCACCGCCGTGAAGTCGTTACGCGCCGTACGGTATTTGAATTGCGTAAAGCACGCGAACGCGGTCATGTTCTGGAAGGTTTGGCCGTTGCTCTGGCTAACATTGATGATTTCATCGCGATTATCAAGGCAGCACCAACGCCACCGATTGCGAAACAAGAGTTGATGACACGTGCATGGGACAGCTCCATGGTGCGCGAAATGCTGACACGCACTGCGGCTGATAATCCAGGTGGTATTGCATCGTTCCGTCCAGAAAATTTACCTGCCCATTACGGTATTCAGAACGATGGCATGTACAAGCTCTCTGATGATCAAGCGCAAGAAATTCTGCAAATGCGTTTGCAACGTTTGACTGGTCTGGAGCAAGACAAGATCGTTAATGAGTACAAAGATGTTATGGCAGAAATCGCCGATTTACTCGATATTTTGTCTAAGCCTGAGCGTGTGACGTCCATCATTACCGACGAGTTGACCTTGGCGAAAAATGAATACGGCGAAGGCAACAAAGATGTTCGTCGCTCTGAAATCACGCATAACGCTACAGATCTTGAAACCGAAGATTTGATTACACCGCAAGATATGGTGGTGACCTTGTCTCATACGGGTTACATGAAGTCGCAGCCGTTGTCCGAATACCGTGCGCAAAAACGCGGTGGACGCGGCAAGCAGGCCACGGCAACGAAAGATGACGACTGGATCGAACAATTGTTCGTTGCGAATACGCATGATTACATCCTGTGCTTCAGCAATCGCGGTCGTCTGTACTGGTTAAAAGTATGGGAAGTGCCGCAAGGCTCACGTACTTCACGCGGCAAACCAATCGTCAACATGTTCCCGCTGCAGGATGGTGAAAAAATCACAGTGATTCTGCCGCTGTCCGGCGATAACCGCAGTTTCCCTGAAGACCATTACGTCTTCATGGCCACCAGCCTTGGTACTGTGAAGAAAACACCATTAACCGATTTCAGTAATCCACGTAAAGCCGGCATTATTGCTGTCGATCTGGATGAAGGTGACTTCTTGATCGGTGCTGCATTAACGGATGGTAAGCATGATGTGATGCTGTTCTCGGATTCTGGTAAAGCGGTTCGCTTCGATGAGAATGATGTTCGCCCAATGGGTCGTACAGCGCGTGGTGTTCGTGGTATGAACCTCGATGAATCGCAGCAAGTGATCGCGTTGTTGGTGGCCGAAAACGAACAGCAATCCGTCCTCACCGCGACAGAAAATGGTTTCGGAAAACGGACCCCGATTACTGAGTACACACGTCACGGTCGCGGTACGAAGGGCATGATTGCGATTCAGACCTCTGAGCGTAACGGTAAAGTCGTTGCCGCAACCTTGGTTGAGGCCAGTGATGAGATTATGCTGATCACAACAGGCGGCGTACTGATCCGTACTCGCGTGTCAGAAATTCGCGAAATGGGTCGTGCTACGCAGGGCGTTACGCTGATTGCTGTGGAAGATGGTACGAAATTATCTGGTCTGCAACGTATCGTTGAAACTGATGCTGATCCTGAAATGCCAGGCGCTTCTGATGGCGCTGATCATGATGGCGGCGCTGCGGAGACTGATCCAGGCGTAGCGGAGTAACGTATGACGGTCATCTACAATTTTTCAGCCGGTCCGGCGGTCTTGCCCCAAGAAGTATTGCAGCAAGCCGCTGCCGAGATGTTAGATTGGCATGGTAGCGGTATGTCTGTCATGGAGATGAGTCATCGCGGTGCGGAGTTCATGTCCATCATGGACGCCGCGCAGCAGGATTTGCGCGATTTAATGGCCGTCCCAGATAATTACAAAATCTTGTTTTTACAAGGGGGCGGTCTGGGTGAAAATGCCATCGTCCCGATGAATCTCATGGGTGCACGCCCTGATGCAACGATTGATTTTGTGCATACAGGGTCGTGGAGTGGTAAATCGATCAAAGAGGCACAGAAGTATGGCAAGGTGAATGTTGCTGCTTCTGCTGCAGATCTTGGATTCACTGCTGTTCCGCCGCGTGATACGTGGAAGTTGACACCAGATGCAGCATACGTTCATCTGTGCACCAATGAGACGATTGACGGTGTTGAATACCATTTTGTACCTGACGTAGCTGCTGATACTAATGGTGCACCGATTGTTGCTGATATGTCTTCGCACATCTTGTCGCGCCAAATCGATGTCAGCCGTTATGGCGTCATTTTTGGTGGCGCGCAAAAAAATATCGGCCCAGCCGGTTTGACCATTGCGATTGTCCGTGAAGACTTATTAGGGCACGCATTGCCTTGCTGTCCGTCTGCTTTCGATTGGAAAATCGTCGCCGATAACGGGTCGATGTACAACACACCACCGACCTACGCAATTTATATTGCTGGCCTGGTTTTCCAATGGCTCAAGCGCCAAGGCGGTGTCGCAGCGATGGAAGAGCGCAATATCGCCAAAGCCACATTGCTATACGACTATCTGGATTCGACGGATTTCTATGAAAACCGCGTGGCGAAAGAATACCGTTCTCGGATGAACGTTCCTTTTTACTTAAAAGACGAGTCCCTGAATGTCAGTTTCCTTGCGGCAGCCAAAGCGCGCGGTCTCTTGCAATTGAAGGGACACAAGTCTGTTGGTGGTATGCGGGCTTCTATTTACAACGCAATGCCGATCGAGGGTGTACAAGCTCTGGTTCAGTTTATGCGAGATTTTGAACGGGCATCCCGTCAATAAGTAACTTAATAATTACCAGCATCATTCAGTGATGTGGCAACGCGATCAGTGAAGATCGATATTCACTTTCTTGACTGAGATCGAATCGGTCCTGAATGATTGCTGGTTTCAGTTTTGCATCGTTAACGGCAGCCTTTTCTGCGCATGGCATCCCCCATCACCTGGAAACCGTAGTGCTGCCGATCCGGATCACAAGTCCGGCATCAATGCGCAACATATCACGCAGCTCTCCCTTGTGTGAGCTGTCAATACAATGATCAAACACGGTTTTTAGGTGCAGCATGAGCGATAATAAATTACTCCCTTTACGTCAAAAAATTGATGCGATCGATGCGCAGATTTTAGACCTCTTGAATCAACGTGCGCGTGTGGCGGAAGAAGTTGGTCACGTCAAAGCAGAAACGAATGCACCTGTCTTTCGTCCAGAGCGCGAAGCGCAGGTATTGCGTAGCGTTGCAGAGCGCAATCCGGGCCCACTCCTGAGTGACGACATTCAATTGATCTTCCGAGAAATTATGTCGGCCTGTCGTGCGCTAGAGCGTCGCGTTGTGGTCGCATTCCTGGGGCCGGTTGGTACCTTCAGTGAGCAGGCAGTGTACAAGCAATTTGGCCACGCGATTCAGGCCTTGCCATGCGTATCGATTGATGAGGTGTTCCGTGCAACAGAAGCAGGTACAGCGGATTTTGGCGTCGTACCGATTGAGAATTCTTCTGAAGGAGCGATTAACCGCACACTTGATCTGCTCTTGCAAACGAGCCTGTCTATTAGTGGCGAATTGGCGATCCCAGTGCAACATAGTCTGATGAGCAAATCCGGCAATATGGAAGGCATTAGCCGTATCTGTGCACATTCGCAGGCGTTGGCGCAATGTCAGGCGTGGCTCAATCAGCATTATCCGCATATTGAGCGCCATGCTGTCGCATCCAATGCGGAAGCCGCACGTATGGCGAGTGGTGATTTCACGGTGGCAGCCATCGCGAGTGAAATCGCTGGCCAACAATACAACTTGGGCGTGGTGAGTGCCCATATTCAGGATGATCCGCATAACCGCACGCGGTTTGCCGTAGTGGGCCGTTTAAATACAACGCCGAGCGGCAAAGATCAAACCTCGATCGTTCTCGCCACACCCAATAAGGCAGGGGCAGTCTATAACTTGCTGGCGCCGCTCTCTAAACACGGCGTGTCGATGACCCGCTTTGAATCTCGGCCAGCGCGTACCGGGAATTGGGAATATTATTTTTACGTCGACGTCGAAGGGCATGTGCAGGACGCGAAGGTGGCGGCCGCGATGGCAGACCTGAATGACAAGGCAGCCTTCTTCAAAATTCTTGGATCTTATCCTTGTACTTTGTGAGCGATCGATGCAAAAAAAATTTAATCGTATCGTTATTTTTGGTGTGGGTTTAATTGGCGGATCGTTCGCGCTAGCGTTAAAAAAATCGGCAGCAGTCAGACAAATAGTCGGCGTTGGTCGTAGCCATGCGTCATTAGAAACGGCAAAGCAGCTTGGCATCATCGATCATATTGCGACGTCAGTCGAAGAGGCCGTTCTTGGCGCAGATTTAATTATCATCGCCGCACCAGTGGCGCAAACGGAGTTGATTTTGCGCTCAATCGAACCGTTTCTGGCATCGTCCACCATTGTGACTGATGCTGGTAGTACCAAGACGGACGTGGTCGCGGCGGCACGACTGGCGCTGGGTGACAAGATTGGTCAATTTGTTCCAGCACATCCCATTGCCGGTCGTGAACTCAATGGACCTGAGGCTGCGCTTGTTGATTTGTATGTCGGAAAAAAAGCAGTCATTACGCGACTGCCAGAAAATACCGACGAGAGCGTTGCGCGTGTTGCGTGGGCTTGGCAGCAATGTGGTGCCATCATTCATCACTTGGAACCAGAGCAACATGATGCAGTATTTGCCGCGGTCAGTCATTTGCCCCATCTGCTGGCATATGCACTGGTCGATGATATTGCACGTAAGCCCCATGCCGATACCTTATTTCAGTATGCTGCGAGCGGCTTTCGAGACTTTACGCGTATTGCCGGTTCTTCACCCGAAATGTGGCGAGATATTACGTTGGCAAACCGCGTTGCCATGCTTGAAGAGCTTGACTCTTACACTGCGCGTTTGGCAGAACTGCGAACCTATTTGGTAAGCGCTGATAGTGATGCCATTGAGGGCGTGTATCGGCGCGCTCAACATGCACGAC
This sequence comes from Undibacterium sp. MH2W, assembly GCF_049340215.1. Classification (NCBI taxonomy): domain Bacteria; kingdom Pseudomonadati; phylum Pseudomonadota; class Betaproteobacteria; order Burkholderiales; family Oxalobacteraceae; genus Undibacterium; species Undibacterium sp. MH2W. The sequence continues at coordinate 29,899 of NZ_JBMPPA010000007.1, forward strand.
ACAATTGGATCAGTGCGATTGAGGCTGCCGAAAAACAGCATCGCGAAGGTGGCGACTAATTGATAGCGCCAGTATGGCTGAGGTTTAACCTCTCACTGTAGATAAAAGTTAGAACGAGAATGACACAACACACTAAACACTATCCTCACTACGTCGATTTGCAGCCCGTCATGCAGGTGCAGGGAACTGTGCGTCTGCCGGGCTCAAAGAGTATTTCCAATCGCACACTACTGTTGGCGGCGTTGTCTGAAGGTGTCACCGAAATTAAGGAGTTGTTATCGTCTGATGACACGATGGTGATGCTGAATGCCTTGCAAAAACTTGGTGTTCGTTGGGAGCGCGAAGGCGAAACACAAAATTACATCGTCCATGGCGTGAACGGCAATTTTCCGCATCATCAAGCTGATTTGTTTATGGGTAATGCAGGCACGGCGATTCGTCCCTTGGTGGCGGCGCTTGCCGTGATTGGTGGCGATTACACCGTGCATGGTGTCGCTCGTATGCATGAACGTCCGATTGGCGATTTAGTCGATGCGCTTAACCATGCAGGCGCACAGATTGACTTCACAGGCAATCCTGGCTACCCACCGCTGCATATTCATCGTGGACATATTCACGCCCAGCGATTGCAAGTCAAGGGTAACGTATCGAGTCAATTTCTGACAGCGCTGTTGATGGCTGCGCCGCTGATGGCGAAGCTGCATGACGTCGTGATTGAGGTGGTCGGTGAACTGATCTCGAAACCGTACATCGAAATTACTTTAAACCTGATGCAGCGCTTTGGCGTTGAAGTTGAGCGCGACGGCTGGCAAGCGTTCACAATACGTCGCGGACAACATTACAAGGCACCCGGTGTTGTGCATGTAGAAGGAGATGCCTCTTCAGCGTCTTACTTCTTGGCCGCAGGAGCGATTGCTGGCGGACCAGTTCGTGTCGAAGGTGTGGGGCTTGATAGTATTCAAGGTGATGTCCGTTTTGCTGAAGCGTTAGAGCAAATGGGGGCGATTGTGACACGTGGCGATCATTGGATTGAAGTGAAGTCAAATGGCGTATTGCGTGCCATTGATATGGATTTCAACCATATTCCTGATGCCGCGATGACCATTGCAATTGCTGCTCTGTATGCGGAAGGTACTACCACTCTGCGTAATATTGCCAGCTGGCGTGTGAAGGAAACAGACCGTTTATCTGCGATGGCCACCGAGCTACGTAAACTCGGGGCGACAGTGGAGGAAGGCGCTGATTACATGACTGTAACGCCACCGAAAGAGATTCAGCCTGCAACGATTGACACGTATGACGATCATCGCATGGCAATGTGTTTCTCTTTGGCAAGCTTGGATGGGGCAGCACGTCGTGGCGCAGTGATCCGCATTAACGACCCACAGTGCGTGGCGAAAACTTTCCCTGATTATTTCGAGGTGTTTGCTAAAATCAATCATCGTGAGCTGTTTTAAGTTGTGGATATTTCCTCAACCTTGAGCGCAGCGTCTAATCCGTATCCATTCACTTTATTTAAAAAATAATCACCATGTCAGACCTGAGCCCTGTTATTACGATCGATGGACCAACCGCTTCCGGAAAGGGGACGGTTGCGCACCGTGTTGCCAAGCATTTGGGCTATCACTACCTCGATTCTGGGGCCTTGTATCGTCTTACAGCATTGATGGCGCAGCAAACCGGTGTTGCTCTGGATGATGAGCCTGCGATTGCGTCCTTTGCTCGGACGCTACCGTGTCGCTTTGAGCATGGTCACGTACTGCTCAATGATGTCGATGTCACGGAAGCGGTGCGAGCAGAAGCAATCGGCGTCGCGGCCTCTAAGATCGCGGTACTGCCCGAAGTGCGTAAAGCATTAGTCGATTTGCAAGTGTCGTTCAGAATTGCACCTGGCTTAGTGGCTGATGGACGCGATATGGGTACGGTGATTTTTCCGGATGCGCAGTTAAAAGTTTTCTTAACAGCAAGTGCTGAGGCGCGCGCAAGTCGTCGATATAAGCAATTGATTGAAAAGGGAATTTCTGCTAATATGGAAAACTTGGTAAAAGATTTGATAGAACGCGACGCAAGGGATAGTGCCCGAACCGCAGCGCCTCTCAAACCTTCCCCAGATGCAATTATTCTGGATACGTCAGAAATGACCGCTGAACAAGCGGTGCAAAATGTACTGGAATGGTTTGCAAAAACACAAGAATCTGCGTCACTTTAAAGATACTTGTGTTGTACGTCCCCTTTGATGAGGCAAGCTTGTTGAAGGGTTGTTTAACCTAACCCGGTAAATAGTGCCATTGTGCTATTCCGGCTAACTCGTAAATATTATGTCTACTGTATTCATGTCCCAAGATTTCGCAACCGGTGCAGACAGCTTCGCAGCTTTGTTCGAAGAGTCCCTGTCACGTCAGGATATGCGTTCCGGTGAAGTGATTTCTGCTGAAGTCGTTCGTATCGACCACAACTTCGTGATCGTGAACGCAGGCTTGAAGTCTGAAGCCTTCATCCCTGTTGAAGAATTCAAAAACGACCAGGGCGACCTGGAAGTGAACATCGGCGATTTCGTTTCCGTAGCGATTGACTCGCTGGAAAACGGTTTCGGCGACACAATTTTGTCCCGTGACAAAGCTAAACGTCTGGCTTCCTGGCTCGCGCTGGAAAAAGCGCTGGAGTCTGGCGAGATCGTTACTGGTACAGTTAATGGTAAAGTTAAAGGTGGTTTGACTGTTCTGACGAACGGTATCCGCGCTTTCTTGCCAGGTTCTTTGGTTGATACACGCCCAGTAAAGGATACAACTCCTTACGAAGGCAAAACCATGGAATTCAAAGTGATCAAGCTTGATCGCAAACGTAACAACGTTGTTCTGTCCCGCCGCGCAGTTGTTGAAGCGTCTATGGGCGAAGAGCGTCAAAAACTGATGGAAACCCTGAAAGAAGGTACAGTGGTTACTGGTGTTGTTAAAAACATCACTGACTACGGCGCGTTCGTTGATCTGGGCGGCATCGATGGCTTGTTGCACATCACTGACTTGGCATGGCGTCGTGTACGTCACCCTTCCGAGGTGTTGACAGTTGGTCAAGAAATCACTGCAAAAGTATTGAAATTCGACCAAGAGAAAAACCGTGTTTCTCTGGGCGTAAAACAATTGGGCGACGATCCATGGACAGGCTTGTCCCGTCGTTACCCAGCGAACACACGTCTGTTCGGTAAAGTAACTAACTTGACCGACTACGGCGCGTTCGTTGAAGTAGAACAAGGTATCGAAGGTCTGGTACACGTTTCCGAAATGGACTGGACAAACAAAAACGTTGCACCAAACAAAGTAGTTCAATTGGGCGACGAAGTTGAAGTGATGGTTCTGGAAATCGACGAAGAACGTCGTCGTATCAGCCTCGGCATGAAACAATGTAAAGCTAATCCTTGGGATGATTTCGCGATCAACCACAAGAAAGGCGACAAAGTTCGTGGCGCGATCAAATCGATCACTGACTTCGGCGTGTTCATCGGCTTGTCCGGTAACATCGACGGTCTGGTTCATTTGTCTGACTTGTCCTGGAACGAAGCTGGCGAAGAAGCAGTTCGCAAGTTCAAGAAAGGTGACGAGCTGGAAGCCATCGTTCTGGCAATCGACGTTGAGCGTGAGCGCGTTTCCCTGGGCGTTAAGCAATTGGAAGGTGACCCATTCAACAACTACTGCGCAATGAACGACAAAGGTGCGATCGTTGTTGGTACAGTGAAATCTGTTGAAGCTAAAGGCGCAGTGATCCAATTGGCAGACGACGTTGAAGGCTACCTGCGTGCATCCGAAATCTCCCGCGATCGCGTGGAAGATGCTGGTACACACTTGAAAGTTGGCGACAGCGTTGAAGCATTGGTTCTGAACATTGACCGCAAAGCACGTGGTATCCAGTTGTCTATCAAAGCAAAAGATAGCGCTGAAACACAAGAAGCAATGCAAAAAATGTCTACAGCAGTTGATGCAAACGCAGCTTCCGGCACAACAAGCCTGGGCGCGTTGTTGAAAGCTAAGCTCGACAACAAAAACTAAGCTCAATCTAGTCATTAGGTCTCATACATATGACGAAGTCGGAGCTGATAGCTCGTCTGGCAGAGCGATATCCACAACTGGTTGCTAAAGATGTGGATGTCGCTGTCAAAACTATTCTTGATGCGATGTCTGATGCCTTGGCAACAGGACAACGTATTGAGATCCGTGGTTTTGGTAGCTTTGCTCTGAACAGCCGTCCACCAAGGATAGGTCGTAATCCTAAGTCAGGTGATAAAGTGATGGTGCCAGAAAAACGGGTGCCACATTTCAAGCCAGGCAAAGAATTGCGCGAACGTGTCGATGCCATGGTTGGGCAGCCGATACGTGATGATTAGACGGGTCGTCGGACTTTGCGATTGACGCAAGATAAAGAACGGTATACCGGTTTTTCCGGTATGCCGTTTTTTTTTAGTACAATGCCTACTTTGATATTAAATTAACTTAGGTCACAATAAAGACATGCGCCACGATAGGGCCGACGTTGTCGTTGACGGTGGAGCTTCTGCCTTGCGAGGTGGTTTTTCACAATGGCTACTGCCTTGTTCTGTCTTCTCTGTCTACTCTTTTAGGATGCGTCCATGAAATATGTTTCCCGACTGCTTACTTTTGTCATTTTTGTGATGTTTTTTGGATTCGCATTAAAAAATGACAGCGAAGTCACTTTGCATTATTTTTTTGGATATGAGCAGAAAGCACCCTTAGTCATCATGCTGCTGGTGTTTTTTGTTTGCGGAGCAGTGCTTGGTATTCTGGCAATGGTGCCGATGATTTATCGTCATCGTCGTGATTTGCATCGACATAAAAAAACATTGGCTGAGATTGAAAAAGAACGCGAAGAGGCTGAGCGTGCTAGCACACAGGCACCACAACCTGATAGCATTCGTAACACCTAACATTAGCGACAAGCGTGTGATGCGGGCAGGGCGCGAACCAGAATGTCTGTGCGGTCACTCCTTCCTCGCTTTACTTTGGTGAGCGTGTGCCTCTTCGGCTTTGTCTCGGTTATTTGAAAGAACATCATAAAAAATGGAATTTGAAATCTGGTGGTTGCTCGGCGTCCCCTTATTTTTTACTTTAGGTTGGATGGCTGCGCGGGTCGATATTCGACAACTGTTGTCGGAATCGCGCAGCTTACCAAACGGGTACTTTAAGGGGCTCAATTTTTTGCTCAACGAGCAACCTGATAAAGCGATTGATGCGTTTATCGAAATCGTTCGATTGGATCCTGAATCTGTTGAGCTGCACTTTGCGCTGGGTAATCTGTTTCGCCGCCGTGGCGAGACGGAGCGTGCTATTCGTGTGCACCAAAATTTGTTGGCACGTCCAGATCTCCCGTTGGAACAAAAAACCAAGGCGCGTTTTGAGCTGGGTCAGGATTATCTGAAAGCAGGCTTGTTAGACCGGGCTGAAGAGACCTTTACGGTATTGCTTTCTGGTCCCTATGAGGCGCAGGCGCGACGTGCTTTACTCGAAATTTATCAGCGTGAAAAAGAGTGGGCGCGTGCAATCGATGCGGCGCATGCACTGCAAGAGGCTGGTGCTGGTGGCCGTCAAAAAGAGATCGCTCAGTTTTACTGTGAAATCGCGCAGGATGAGTTAGTCCACACCAACGCAGAGGCAGCGTTAGCGATGCTCGATAAAGCCTTGGCGACGGACAGACATAATGTACGGGCGACTATCTTGTCTGGTGATGTGCATCAGGCAAACGGCGATACAGAAAAAGCAGTACTGACTTGGCGTCGCGTTGAACAGCAGAGCGTTCCACACGTCGCTTTGGTGGCGCAACGTTTGATGGATGGATATCGGAAATTAGAACGACCGCAAGAAGGGTTGAACCTTTTAAAGAATTATCTCGCCGAGGCACCTTCCATCGATTTATTGGAAGTGGTCTTTAAGGCGACGCTGGAGCTGGACTCGGTCGCAGCGGCCAATCAATTAGTGCGAGATGAACTGCGTCGGACACCTACATTGCTTGGCCTTGATAAGTTGCTCGATGCACGGATGATCGATGCACCGCCTGAAGTGCGGCCTGAGTTGGCGATTGTAAAAAATCTGGTGCACGGCTATGCACAAAAACTCGCGCGTTATCAATGCTCGCATTGCGGATTTAAAGCACGACAGTTTTATTGGCACTGTCCAGGCTGCAGTCGTTGGGAGACCTATCCACCTCGGCGCACGGAAGAATTAAACGTCATGAATTAAGCTTCAATGAGGCGATGAGCTCAGGAGTACGTTGTTGTTTGCTCTTGGGTATAGCTCTTGCTTCGTTGAAGATGGTTGTGTGGCGTGATCAATCATGAGACGCAACACAAAGTAAATTCATACACATCGAAACGCCTATCTACATTTTATAGATTGTGATTACAAAATGAAAATTACTATTATCGGTACTGGCTATGTTGGTTTGGTGACAGGGGCATGTCTCGCGGAATTGGGAAACGACGTGTTTTGCCTTGACGTCGATGCTAGAAAAATCGAGATTTTGAATAATGGCGGTATTCCTATTCACGAGCCGGGTTTGGAAGAAGTCGTTGCGCGTAACCGCGCTGCAGGTCGTATCCGCTTCTCAACAGATGTCGAAGCCAGCGTTGAGCACGGTGATGTGCAATTCATTGCGGTTGGTACACCGCCAGATGAAGACGGCTCTGCAGATCTGCAATACGTACTCGCTGCTGCCCGTAATATCGGTAAATACATGAAGGGCTTCAAAGTCATCGTCGATAAGTCCACTGTGCCCGTTGGTACCGCCGACCGTGTTGCTGCAGCATTGCAAGCCGAGATCACGGCACGTAACGCAAGCGCAAAGTTTTCTGTTGTTTCCAATCCAGAGTTCCTCAAGGAAGGGGCTGCCGTCGAAGATTTCATGCGCCCTGATCGTATCGTGATTGGCTGCGACAGCACGCCAGAAGGTGATCAGGCGCGTGCGATGATGAAAAAACTCTACGCGCCGTTTAATCGTAACCATGAGCGTACATATTGGATGGATGTTCGCTCTGCTGAGTTCACGAAATATGCTGCCAACGCGATGTTAGCAACCCGTATTTCGTTCATGAATGAATTAGCTAACTTGGCCGATCACGTTGGCGCCGATATCGAAGCGGTTCGCCATGGTATTGGTTCCGATCCACGTATCGGTCACAGCTTTTTGTATGCCGGTTGTGGTTATGGTGGATCGTGTTTCCCGAAAGACGTGCAAGCTTTAGAGCGTACAGCACAAGATTACGGGTTGAACTTGCTTATTCTCCAAGCCGTTGAAGCGGTCAATGCACGTCAAAAGCAAGTGCTCGGTAATAAAATTCTGAAGCGTTTTGAGCAGAACCTGAAGGGGCGTCATTTTGCTATTTGGGGATTGGCGTTTAAACCGAATACCGACGATATGCGTGCGGCCTCTTCGCGCGTTTTGTTGGAAGAGTTACTACGCAACGGCGCCACAGTCGCGGTCTATGATCCAGTGTCGATGGAAGAGGCGAAGCGCGTATTTGCGTTAGATTTTGCGGATGCTCCTGAATTATTGTCCTCGATTCGTTTTGCTGAAAATCCAATGGATGCGCTCAATGGTGCAGACGCTTTAGCAATTGTGACCGAGTGGAAGGCCTTCCGTAGCCCTGATTTTGATCAAGTCAAAGCGCGCTTAAAACAACCAGTGATTTTTGATGGTCGAAATTTGTTTGAGCCAGGTGTGATGACAGAGATCGGTATTGAATACCACGGTATCGGCCGCTCTGTTCTTACACGTAAATAAAAAGGATAACGAGCGCCATATGTGGCGCTCGTTCTTTGCCAACTCGTTCCATCGCTACAAGTCGAATAATCAACACACATCATGTCTTCAGAACATATCAAAAAGCGCATTTTAATCGCAGGTGACGTCATGCTGGACCGCTATTGGTTTGGTGAGGTCAATCGTATTTCTCCCGAAGCACCAGTGCCCGTGGTACGTGTCGAGCGGCGCGAAGAGCGGCTCGGCGGAGCAGCAAACGTCGCGCTTAACGCAGTTGCATTGGACGTCGATGTCGGTTTGATGGGCGTTGTTGGGGATGATGAGCCTGCGCATTCCATTAAGCGCCTCTTAGAGAACGCTGGGATTACCAGCTATCTGAGCTGTGATACACAAATTTCGACGATCATTAAGTTGCGTGTGATTGGACGGCAACAGCAACTCGTCCGTATCGACTTTGAAGAGCGTCCAACGGAGCTCGTCCTCAAAGACAAGCTCAACCGATTTAATACCTTATTGTCGACGTGCGACGTTGTCATTTTTTCTGATTACGCGAAAGGTAGCTTAGTCAACGTCACCACCATGATTGAAGCCGCAAGAAATGCGGGTAAGTTGGTGTTGGTCGATCCAAAGGGTAGTGATTTCACTCGCTACGCCGGTGCGACCCTGCTGACCCCAAATAAATCCGAACTCAAGCAAGTGATTGGCGAGTGGTACAGTGAAGAAGAATTGACTGCAAAAGCCCAAAAATTACGGCAAGAATTACGTCTGGAAGCGTTGCTGCTCACTCGTTCTGAAGAGGGCATGACGCTTTACACGGAAAACGATATTGTCAACGTGCCTGCTATGGCGCGTGAGGTGTTTGATGTCTCGGGTGCCGGTGATACGGTGATCGCGACGTTGGCGGTTATGATGGCGAATGGCATGCCAATGAAAGATGCCGTTGTGATCGCAAACCGTGCAGGTGGTATTGTGGTTGGAAAATTAGGCACGGCAACGGTGTCTCGTGAGGAGTTATTTCCGGGGGAAGCAGTATCCAATTAAATACGCCGACTGGCGGTCAACCTTAACTGTCGCATAACGTTAATTGATTCAAAACGACGATCCATTGTTGTGATCGTTTTCTGACCAGTGAATCGATGTTGACGTAATGTTGATACGATGTTGACCAATAGGGGGTATTAATGTTGAAGAAATTAGGACTAGCGCTGATTGCCATGATCGTGACCATGGGCGCTGCTTTTGCTGATGTGGATGTCAATCAAGCAGACCAAGCGGCACTCGATGGTATCAAAGGTCTTGGGCCAGCTAAATCAAAATTAATTCTGGCAGAGCGCACGAAGAATGGTCGCTTTAAGGACTGGGCCGATTTTCAAAGCCGCGTCAAAGGGATTGGTGACAAGAGTTCTACAGCACTCTCTCAGGCGGGTTTGACCATTAATGGACAAGCAAAGCCAGTGCTGGCGGACAAAGCGGCGACGTCCGTAACATCATCTTCTAAAGCGGTGAAGGCTGTGAAAGCGGACGCAACATTAACGCCAGCAAGCTCAGTGACTTCAGTAAGCAAAAGCCACTAAACGTACGAAGACAACGCTGTCATCGTTGCTGCTTCTCAAAAAACCTCTGATTTTCCATCAGAGGTTTTTTTTATTTACTTATTTGTAGAATGTATAAAGTACGTTGATCCCTGGAATTGCGCAGTAAGTGGTTGATTGCCTCGGTTTTTGCAGAAAATAAGCGACGATGACACGATTTCGTAAAATTTTCTTGGTTAAAGAAAAATAAAGAGCAATACGCGTATGCGCCGCTCCGTTTAGAATAGACGTTTGACCATTGAGAGATAATGAAATGGCTTATCTGACGATAGAAGACACCATTGGCAATACCCCGCTGGTGCAATTAAAAAGAATTCCCGGCGATGAGAATGCTCGCCGTAATAATATTATTCTTGGAAAGCTTGAAGGCAACAATCCCGCAGGTTCAGTCAAAGATCGTCCCGCGCTGTCGATGATTTTGCGTGCCGAAGAACGTGGCCAGATCAAGCCAGGTGATACCTTAATTGAGGCAACGAGTGGCAACACGGGCATTGCGTTGGCGATGGCGGCAGCCATGCGTGGCTATAAAATGATTCTGTTGATGCCTGAAAATCTGAGTATCGAGCGGCGTCAAAGTATGGCGGCGTATGGCGCGCAGATTTTGCTGACGCCAAAGACCGGCGGCATGGAGTATGCACGAGATCTTGCTGAGCAAATGCAGTCTGAAGGTAAGGGCGTGATCCTAGATCAGTTTGCTAATCCGGATAACCCTTTGGCGCATTTCGAGGGTACCGGCCCTGAGATCTGGCGCGATACCGAAGGTCGTGTGACCCATTTTGTGAGTGCAATGGGAACGACTGGTACGATCATGGGTGTCTCCGCCTATTTAAAGCAGCAGAATCCCGATGTCCGGATCATTGGCGCACAACCAGAAGAGGGGTCACAGATTCCAGGCATTCGTAAATGGCCGGAAGCATATTTGCCGAAGATTTACGATAAAGCGCGCGTTGATCAGGTTGAGTCCGTTACGCAATCCGAGGCAGAACATATGGCGCGTCGGTTGGCGGTGGAAGAGGGTATTTTCTGTGGTATTTCCGCAGCGGGCGCATGTCAGATTGCTTTGCGCATTGCCCAAACAGTAGAAAATGCCACGATTGTGTTCATCGTGTGTGACCGCGGTGATCGTTACTTGTCGACGGGGGTATTTCCCGCGTGATGGAGTCATGCCGCTGGTCGAGTGTGTATCAGCGGCTGCTGCTATGAAGCATGCGAGGGCTCATGCTTGCCCCATCGGTGAGTTGAGACGGGGTAGTAAAAAATCATCAACAAGCAATAAGCAATAAACAATAAGCAATAAACAATAAGCAAAAAAAATACCGAAATTACTTATCAGTAACTTCGGTATTTTGCCTTTTAGACACGGATAGTATCCAAGGTAATATGTTCAGCGAAAATTAAGCAGCGTCTTTTGGTTTGAATTGCTTATCACTGATACGGAACTTCGCACGGCGATCACCCATGAGTTCACGTAATTCTTTGATGCTGACATCACTGATTTCGTGCATACGGATCAACAAAGACGCGCCAACTGGCAGACGACGATGTCTAATTTTACTAATTACTGGTGGAGCAACTTCCAGAGCCCGTGAGAGCGCTGCGTCATTCTTTAAATGCAATTGCTTGATCAGAGTGTCCAAAAGATTATTTGGATCGTAGTCGATTTCATCTGATTCAAGCTGGGTCAGATTTGCCATAATTACCTCGCTGTCTAGTCTATTGATGCTGGATTTAATTGCTTCAATGAGAATTAATCATACGGTAATATTGTATCTTTAAAATAGTAAAACCTTATCATAAAAATAGCAAAAAATTGTTAAATCTATTGACACATTGTATCTAGTTCATGCCATTGTGTTAATGCGATTTAACCACTGTAGTTTAATTCATAATGAAAAACAAGCAATGTTTTTTAAAACGGTGGAATGAATCATCATCTTCTTGTTGCAGGGAGAAAAGTACCTTGCAAGTGAAGTATTGGGCAAAATGTTCTTTAGATCAATTGGTATAACTGAAATATATTGTTAAAAATTGTTTGTAAGTCGATAAGTATGCTCAATTTAATCTGGCGGCTTTGATCACCTGTCCGAGGTCGATGACTGACATCGCATAGAAGTAACTACGGTTGTATTGCGTAATAGCGTAGAAGTTATCCGTACCCAACCAGTACTCAGTAGCGTCATCTCCATTTTGTAAATTGATCAGCCCGTACTGGATGCCAGTCGGTGCATCGCTGCTGGATGTTGTCACGAATTGTTTCAATTCACCCAGTGAGTATGTGGCTTGTAAGCCGCGGGAAAGTGCGGTTTTTACACTTTCTTGGGTGTCATCTGCCGACAACGTGGCTGGAAATACCGTCGGTAAATGTCGTTTCCATCCATGTGCCGCGAGGTAATGGGCAACACTGCCAATGGCATCTGCCGCCGAATGGCTCAGATCGATCTGACCATCTCCATCAAAATCGACGGCGTATTGCCTGATGCTACTTGGCATGAATTGCGATAGTCCAATTGCACCCGCATAAGAGCCTTTGAATGCAAACGGATCAGCACCAGCGTCTTTGACGATCAGCAAGAAATTTTCAAGTTCTGATTTGAAAAACTGCATCCGTGCTTCGCGAGTTGGTGTATCTGGATAATCGAAAGCAAGGGTCGTGAGTGTATCCATGACTCGGAAATTACCGGTGTTTTTTCCGTAAATGGTTTCCACCCCGATCAGCCCAACAATAATTTCCGCGGGAACACCATATTGCTTTTCGGCGCGATCGAGCACGTCAGCGTATTGGTTCCAAAATGCAACACCGGCATCGATACGGTGTGGCTCAACAAAGCGAGATCGATAGGCTTTCCAGTTTTTGGGCTTACTCGGAGGCGCTGGCCGCATTAACTGTCTTGCCGTTTCTATATAGCGAGCCTGATCAAACCATGTCGTCAAGGTCGATTCAGGGATGCCGTGTTTACTGGCCATGTCTTGGATAAAACTATTGACATCTTTCCATTGGGAAAAATGTACATACTCTGCTTGATCATCCACCGCCGCTGCTTTTTTCGCTTTCGCTTTTGATGTGTTTTTGACCGTACTCGCACATGCAGGGTTGGTAGCGACTAGCGCACCCAACAGGGCGACGCAAACAGTGGAGAGAAGTAGTGACCGAGGGGGGGTAGGGAAAAATTTCAAAATACGCTTCTGCAAGTTAGTGACAGGCAGCCAGTAAAGCTTTGAGCCTCTGCGCAGCGCTGTGGTCGGAAAGCACGTGCTTACCGTACTTCGCTGCAATATAAAAATGTAAAAAACGTTCGACGGGTGGCAATTGTTCAGCCGGCAATGCCAGTCTGAGACGTTGCAGATAGGCCTGCGGTCCCTCGTGGAGTGTGCGTGGTGCTGCGTATTTTGCCATTTTGATACAGAACGAAAAGTATACTCTATCCAATGGCGCGACAGTGGTTTTGTTGCGTGTGAGAGGGAGCGCAACAACGGCAATGAATAGGGTCCCGGTCACAAAAAAGAGTAAGCTGAGTTGCGCCCAGTCGATATTTTTGAATCCCAAACGATCAAGGAGGTTACGTTGCGTGTTTTGGTTGTAATTTAACACCCACTGGTTCCAAGAATTGTTCATCGCATTCCACCGCATCTGGACGCCTTTTACCCAAGAAAATCCTGAAAATGCTTTTCCAACCAGCCCAGCAAGTCCCCGCTGAGGTAGTGCCCCAGCGAGATTCTGCATCACACGTTCGGGTGCAACAGCGGCAGTCGGATCGACCCTCACCCACCCTTGATTAGGTAACCAGACCTCTGCCCAGGCATGCGCGTCGGATTGGCGGATTTCAAAATAACCATCGACGTCATTTCTAAAGCCACCTTGATAGCCGGTCACAATGCGAGCAGGAATGTCTGCGGCGCGCATGATGTTCACGAAAGCGCTGGCGTAATGTTCACAAAATCCGGCTTTGCTTTTGAATAAAAAGTCATCAACGCTATTCACCCCGAGCAAAGGAGGTTCGAGGGTGTAGCTGAATTCTTGGGTTGTGAAAAAATGGAGTACTGCATTGATCAGGTCCGTGTCGCTTTGATAGCGTTGGCGCAAATCCGTCGCCAATTGGAGCATGCGTGGATTGTATCCACTCGGGAGTTCCAATGACTGCTCTCGCTCGAGCGGCAATAGCTGATCGGGCGAACGAAAGTCAGGGGCAGAGGTGATCTCGTAACGTAACCGCTGAACGATAGGCTCATTGCTGCGTAGCTCGAGGTAAGACGTTAATTCGCCGATATTTCGCTCGTTATTTGTTGGGGCTATTGTCGGTGTCTCCAACCCGAACAACCAACGCTGCCCTTGTGGTTCGAGGATAATTTCTTGCTTTATCTGCTTACCTGTCGATGCCATGTCACTGAAGCGTTTTTGATTGATTGCTGGAGCAGCGCGCCAAGTCTTACCGTCAAAATCGTTCATCACCACGCCGCGCCAGTACAGCACAGATTTGTTTGTAATCGGCTGATCAAATTTCGCTCTAAAAACGATGTCCTCAGACAGAACGAGATCGCTGATACCGCCTGGTGCCATCGATTCAGATAATCCGGAGCGACCTTGATGCGCATCGCCGGGCAATCCCCAGAGGGGACCTTGAATGCGAGGAAATAGCAGAAAGGCACATAAGGTGAGCGGGATTGCACAGCCAAGTAGCGTCGCAATGAGTCGGCCTTTTTGTTTGAGTGATGGTACCAGTCCTGTATATTGAAACGAGACTTGTGCAGTGAGAAGGAGGGATGTCGCTAAGAGCGCCACCAAAGCGGAAATGATCGTTTGTTGGTAAAAGAAACTCGTAAGTAATAAAAAGAAGCTCAGAAACAGCACCACAAATAAGTCGCGTTTAGCGTGCATCTCCAGCAATTTACAAGTTAGCAGCAATACCAACATGGTGACACCGGCTTCTCTTCCCAAAAAGGTATGAAAGCTCGCATAGACCCCCACCATTAACAAGGCTGCAATGGGAAGTAGTATCCAGGATTTTGGTAAGCGTCTGCCAGTGAGTGTCAGCCATGCGCGCCACGCAAGCATCGCGCCACAGGCGGGGCTGACCCACCAAGCGACATGCGTTGAATGGGGTAGGAGAACAGCAAGGCATGCCGTCAACAGTAATAAAGTATCAGCCTTGTCGCGGCTGATGATGGTGGAGGATAGGCCGAGTCGCATCGCGTTACATTTCAAAAAGGGCCAAAGCGCGAAGGCAGGCATCGCGGTGGGCGGGACCTTGCGCTGGGGCGAAATCACTGCTGCCAATACGGAACCCGTAGGGCAGACCAGTGCGATCTGCTTCAAGTACCCAACTGGTTAAGCGCGCGAGTTTGAGTTCGGTATCCATGACCCTCGGCAGGCTGGCATAGTCAATCATGACATTGCTTCCCGTGCCCCCGGAAAATTGTTTTGTCACCAACTGTCCACCTAAGGCTGTATCAACCCGTGCAATCTGTTTCCAGGCGAGATGTTTCATCGCATCGCCGGCTTGATAGGCGCGCACTCCTGCAAAATCCTCGTGGCCTGATTGTCCATCAAGCGCTGTCACGTTATTTTGTCCAGCGGTTGGCAACGGTGGTGGATTTTGCTCCGGTCTGGGATACACCAAGGCCTGTGTATCCGGCAGCCATGTACTCCACACTCTTAACAATCCCAGTGGGAACCATGTTTGTAATCGTATCCTCGGAATGGGTTGCCAGCCCCGTTGTTGGGTTGGGTAGCTCAGTTGCAGTGTGGTCTGACTGTGAGGCGCAATGTCGACGGCGGTGTCGGGATGCCCTTTTTCTGCAAAACCCACCCAGATCGCAAAGCGTTGGTGGTTCCGACGATTTATGAGATGCACCGTATATTGCGTCTCTTCGCCCGCAAAGACAGCCCGCGCAGGTCCAGCAAGTAAATGGAGATAAGCCATGTTTCTGAACCCCCAAAAGGCGTTGACCATGGCAACACTTGCCAACACAAACGTGAGCGCAAAGCCTAAGCTCAGGTTGTAATTGGTGGACGTGATGAACATCAAGAGCAGCACTAGTATAAACATCCAGCCCGGCTTACTTGGGAGGGTAAAGACCCGGCGTTGCCCAAGTAAGACTTCGCCGCGTTCTGGTTGTCGTTCGAGAAACAGGGTCTGACGCAGGCGTTGCCGCAAGGATTTCAACATGGTCAATGTCGTCCGAGTGAGAGTGTCATTCAGCGTGTTAGTCTGTGTTAAATCGGGACGCGCTTGATTAATTCCGCCAGCATTTCGCTGCTGGCAGTGATTTTTCCGCTCACGGACCGAAGTGGTCTGAGACGATGCGCAATCACTGGGATAATCACCGCTTGCACATCTTCGGGTAAAACGTGGTCTCGACCTTCCAGTGCTGCCCAAGCCCGTGCGGCTTGTAATAAAGCGATCGACGCCCGAGGACTCATTCCCTCGGCGAACAAATCACCCTGACGTGTGGCGTTGGCAAGTGACTGGACGTAGTCAATCAGTGGTCCGGAGGTATGGATCTTTTTTAATTCTCGTTGTGCTTGAATCAATTCTTCGGCTTGCATCACGGCAGGGAGGTTTGCCAGCAAACTTCGTCTGTCTTCTCCTAATAACAAAGCCCGTTCTGCGGCTGCATCTGGGTAGCCAAGCGATAAACACATGAGGAAACGATCTAATTGAGACTCTGGGAGCGCAAACGTTCCCACTTGGTGCGCTGGATTTTGGGTTGCAATGACAAAAAATGGTGATGGTAATGGGCGTGTTTGGCCTTCGACTGACACTTGGCGCTCTTCCATCGCTTCGAGCAAAGACGATTGGGTTTTGGGTGTGGCGCGATTAATTTCATCGGCGAGTAATACCTGAGTAAATACAGGGCCGGGATGAAATAGAAATTGACCTTTTTCACGATCAAACACAGAAATACCGAGAATATCGGCTGGTAGTAAGTCGCTTGTAAACTGTAAACGATTAAATCGTAATCCCAACGAAATCGCGAGTGCATGCGCTAACGTCGTTTTGCCAACGCCCGGTAGATCTTCGATCAACAAGTGGCCGCCTGCAAGCAGACACACAAGCGCTTGGCGGATCTGTCGTTCTTTGCCAATAATGACTTGATTGACCTGTTGGGCAACCTGATGCACTTTTGAAAACATACGGCTCCTTTACATAAAATCCAGACACGCAGTGTAAACCGAATCTAGGTGTTCTGTTGTAATCACAGGTAGATCCCTGTGCGGCATTTGCAAAAGCAAGCAAATAGGCGGAAACTAGGTTATCTCGGTCGACAAGAATGCGGAACAGGCACGGCTGCCGCTGCATTCTGCTACCGAGGAAAAGATAGGCGTTTCTTAAACCAATAAATAGACGAGACATGACGACCGCGTATTACACCCATGCTGATTGTAAGCGGCATGAAATGGGCTCCTGGCATCCAGAGTCCCCCGATCGCTTGCAAGCGATTGAAGATCAATTGATTGCCAGCCGGATTAACACGCTATTAGATTACCGCGATGCGCCGCTGGCACAGGAATCGGATCTAGCCCGCGTCCATACGCCTGACGCGATTTACAGGATTCGCGAAAATTGTCCTACTGAGCGTTCAGAATATGCTCACTTTCCGCTCGATGCGGATACGTCGCTCAACGCTTATACCTGGCGTGCCTCTCTGCGCGCTGCGGGTGCCGCAATTGCCGCGACAGATGCGGTGATTGATGCTGAAGTCGATAATGCATTTTGTGCAATTCGTCCTCCTGGTCATCATGCCACCAGCAAAGAGGCAATGGGTTTTTGTATGTTTAATAATGTCGCTGTCGCCGTCAAACATGCGCTGGACGTGAGGGGCTTACAGCGTGTTGCGATTGTTGATTTCGATGTCCACCATGGTAACGGTACAGAAGAAATTTTTAGTCAGGACCCGCGGGTGTTGATGGTGAGTTTTTTTCAACATCCTTATTATCCCTACAGTGGGGCAGAGCATCCTTCTGCCAATATGATCAACGTCCCCGTACCGGCGCATACTTACGGTCAGGCCATTCGCGACTTGGTCACAGAAAAATGGCTCCCCGCGCTCAGAGCATTCCAACCTGAAATGATTTTTATCTCAGCAGGCTTTGATGCGCACAGAGAAGATGACATGGGTCAACTTGGCTTGGTGGAAGCGGATTATGCGTGGATCACCCGGAAGGTGATGGAAATTGCTTCTGAATATGCAAAAGGGCGCATCGTCAGTTGCCTCGAAGGCGGATATAACCTGTCAGCGTTGGGGCGTAGTGTTATTGCGCATGTAAAAACACTGGCGGATCTGGAGTAAAAGAAGAGCCGTTGTTCTGTTCTCATTTTTGCGGACGATGCATTGCACGACACCTTATTTTGCAAATCGTTGAAGAGAGGCGTTATAAAATGATAAGTAGTTGATTTTAAAAGAAGAAATATTGCTGTGGTGACGTTTTTATTTGCAACATGCAGCGTTTTTTCGCTTTTGTTTATCTACTTTTCTTTGTATAATTGCTGCGAAGTAACTTGATTTTTTAATTTGGGCAAACCCGTCGAAAGCCGGGGACGCAAAGCTTCCGACCTACGGTACGCCGATGAGCGCACTAAGGTAGCGGGGTTGCCAGTGTTGGCATGCTTTACTAACACTGTGCGTGCGCAGCCTTTTTCCATACTGGAGAGCTGACACCATGAGTTTTAAACAAAAACGATTATCGACATCCGTTTTTTCTTCGATTTCTTCCCCGTTGGCAGCTACCGTGGTGTCCGTTGGTGTTCTCAGTTTGCTGAGCGCATGCGGCAGTGGTTCTGGCACGTCAACACCCGCTGCAAGTACAGACGCTCCAGGGCAAGTATCGACGGCGACAATGACCTTTGGTGTCAGCGCGCCTACTAGCGTCGATATCCCTTTGACAACGTTGGCACCAACATTCCACGTTGCGCCTGTCATTTTGAATGCACCATCTGACATCGACGCAAGTAATGCGAGTGCATCCGCAAGACTGGCACCGAGCCAACAAGCGATCCCAGCTGAATTCCAAGGATTGAGTTCACGCGGTCTCACGTTGTCGACATTGCAGTCTGTGAAGGCGGCAAGATTATCAACAACACAAAGTGTGAGTGCAGACGGTGTGACACCCAAAGCAAGCACGTCTGTTGCGACCACCTATACACCGGCGCAAATCCGTGCCGCCTATGGTCTGCCAACCTTACCTGCGAGCTTCACAGGATTGACCGCAGCGCAAGCAGCACAGTTGGGTGCCGGCCAGACAATTTACATTGTCGACGCACAAAACGATCCTAACGTTGTTGCAGAGTTGGCTGCTTTCAATTCGAAATTTGGTTTGCCAGGTTGCACGGTAAAGACGATTGCGACCAACGCCTCGTTGCCATTGCCAGCACCATCGACCAATGCTTGTGATTTATCGATCGTCTACAGCACGCCATCATCGGGGATGACTGCGACTGCGCCAGCTTATGATTCTGGTTGGGCGACTGAAATTACTCTCGACGTTCAGTGGGCACATGCCACAGCACCTTTGGCACGTATTGTGCTGATCGAATCTGCTGATGCGTCTAATACAGGACTGATTGGTGCGATTGGTCTCGCGAACAAGATGGGTCCTGGCGTCGTGTCGATGAGCTTTGGTGGCGCGGAAGGGAGTTGGACATCGTCGGTTGATTCCGCTTTCTCCAACACACAAATGACCTACCTCGCCGCAACAGGCGACAATGGTGCCTCCGTGAGCTGGCCTTCCGTTTCTTCACGGGTTCTGGCAGTTGGCGGCACTACACTTAACTATACCGGTGGCACTCGCTCCGAAACAGTGTGGTCGGGTACTGGCGGTGGTGTAAGCGCTTATACGCCAACACCTTCTTACCAGACCAATGTCGTACCAGGCATGGGAACCCCTGCGAACCGCACAGTCGCTGACGTATCGTTCAACGCTGATCCATCCTCGGGTCAATATGTGGCCGTCATTAATCAAGGCAGCAGTTCTGTTGGTTGGTTGAGTGCAGGTGGTACTAGTTTGGCGACACCGCAATGGGCAGGTATTATGGCCGTCGCTAACGCTTTACGTGTCCAAGCATCTAAAGCAGTACTGGGTGCGCCACACTCTGTCTTGTATCAACAGATCTCGACAGTTCCTGGTACTTATGCAAGCAGTTTTGCAGATATCAAACAAGGATCTGATGGAAGCTGTGCCGCATGTTCCGCAAAAACTGGCTATGACTTCCCAACGGGCTTAGGTACGCCAAACGTCACTAACTTGTTGACGGCGCTTGCCGGATCTGGTGCAGTCAGCGCCCCAGTGGTTACTGGTGCCAATGTCAGTGGTCAGGTCGGTACAGCATTGTCCTTCACAGTATCGGCTTCTTCCCCTAATCCATTAAGCTTTAGCTTGACTGGTGCGCCTGCTGGCATGTCGATCAACAGCAGTGGTGTAGTGACTTGGGCGACACCTGTTGCAGGCACTTACAATGTCACCGTAACGGCGACTGACGCTAAGGCGAATTTGTCTGGCAAAGGCGTGTATGTGGTGACGATTGCTGCCCCTGTTCCACCAGTAGTGACTGGTGCAAGCATTAGCGGTAACGTTGGTACAGCATTGTCCTTCACTGCGAGTGTGACAGACAGCAATCCTTACACTCTGAGCCTCAGCGGTGCACCATCAGGAATGACCATCAGCAGCGCTGGTGTGGTCAGCTGGGCGACGCCAGTGTTGGGTACGTACACTGTGACGGTCACTGCGACAGATAGCAAAACGGGTCTGACAGGCAAAGGTGTCTACTCCGTGACGATCTCACCGCAACCAGCACCGAAAGTCAGTGGTGGTTCCATCACGGGAACAACTGGTACAGCGTTATCCTTCACAGTGAGTGTCGCAGATACGAATCCGTTGACTTACTCTGTGACAGGTGCTCCATCTGGATTGGCGATTAGCACAACAGGCGTCGTAACATGGGCCAAACCAGTTGCTGGTACCTACAGCGTGACTGTGGTTGTCAAAGACACCAAGACAGGATTGAGTGGTCAGGGCGTGTACTCGATCGTTATCAGCGCACCTGCGGCCGTTGGTCCGGTCATTACTGCACCGACAATGACGGGTGTAGCGGGCAAAGCCCTCTCGGGTACCATTAGTATCACCGACGCTGGCGCTAGCGGCTTCTCGGTCTCGATTTCTGGCGTTCCTTTGGGTATGAGTATTGTGCCTGCCGGATCGACAACAGGTATCGCGTTGGTGGCAAGCTGGGCGAGTCCTGTGACTGGAACATACACGCTGAAGGTCTCAGTAACGGATAATCTTGGTCGGACAGCAACAACGTCCATTCCTGTAACGATTACTGCCCACTAAGCACCCCTCGCTCTCAATACAAAAAGCGACACTGATTGACTCAGTGTCGCTTTTTTATTAAGTAGGTCCAAGGCAAACACGACACAGCATGCTACGGAGAATGACTTCATTGCTGATTTGAAAAATGTGCTAACGATCATTGTTGTGATCACAATCCCGCCTTTGATGAGCGCCCATAAAGATAATTTTTCGGCGTTATCAACAAACTTTTGGGTCAATCCCGACAGACTTCCGTACAATATCGCTTTGATTTAGCAAAAAAGAAGAATAAGTATGTCCATACAATGGTTCCCCGGCCACATGAACGCCGCCCGCAAAAAAGCGGCGGAAACCATGGAAAACACCGATTTGGTGATCGAAGTGCTGGATGCCCGCATTCCGCAAGCTAGTTGCAATCCCATGGTGGAGCAATTGCGCGTTTTTCGCCAACGTCCCTGCTTAAAGATTTTAAATAAAGCCGATTTAGCAGATCCACATGCGACCAAGCAATGGCTCGACTTTTATAACGCACAGAAGGATGTGTTCGCTGTTGCGATGAGCTGCAAGAAGCCTGCCGACGTTGCCAAAGTACCTGGTTTCGCCCAAAAACTGGCACCGCACCGTGGCGTTCCCACCAAACCGCTGCGCATGATGATCATGGGTATTCCCAACGTTGGGAAATCAACGCTGATGAATGCCTTGTTGAAAAAACGGGTGGCCAACGTAGGTGACGAACCTGCTGTCACTAAGACGCAGCAACGCTTATATCTTGGCAAAAATATGATTTTGACCGATACGCCTGGGATGCTGTGGCCCAAAATCGAGCATCCCACTGATGGCCTCATGTTGGCGGCGAGTCATGCGATTGGTGTCAACGCTTTGATCGAAGAAGAAATTGCAACGTTCTTGGCGGAACAATTATTGATCCATTACCCCAAATCCCTAGTGACGCGCTATGGATTTAACCTTGAGGGGATGGACGCGGTCGCCGTCATTGAGGGCGTTGCCATGAAGCGGGGCTACAAACTCAAAGGGGGCGATTGGGATTTTGAAAAAGCATCCCACACCTTGTTGATTGATTACCGCAGCGGCGCGTTAGGACGGATTAGCCTCGAAACACCTGCGAGTCGCGAGCATTTGTTGGCCACTTATGTGCCCCCCGTGTTATTGGGGCAGGGTAAGAGCGTTCAGACTGGCATGGAGCCAGAAGACGACGATGAGGATCGCGTTTAGTCGATCCCCTTTAGCCTTATTGAGGTGATCGGTGGTCGGTATGGCTAGTTCGCCACTGGTACGTTACGCGCGAATGACTCCAAATAATCCATCAGACCATCGATTGCCTTAGTCGCAAGATCGATTTTTCCTTTAGAAACAGCTTTGGCGACCAGTAAATGGCAGCGCGCACATTCTTCTAAATCGCCTTCATGCTGATAGGCGTACCAGAAGCGGCGACTTTTGATAATCAATGGTGTAACAGCCGCAACGGCTGACGGATTAGCGCAGGCGCTCTGGACAATATGGTCGAAGGCCTGGTCAGCGGCCATGTACTCTGCGAGGGTATGGCGTTTCGCGGCAACTAACATCTGCTCTGCACAGACAACAAGGTCTTTTCGCTCTTGGGGTGTCGCTTTTTCAGCGGCATTTTGTGTGATGAGACGTTCCAGCACGCGTCGTGTTTCAATGAGTGATAAGTGCGCTGAGGCGTCAATATCGCTGACCACCAATCCACGGCGCGGCATTTGCAAAATGAGTCCATTGGAGGACATCCGCATCATTGCCTCGCGCAGAGGTGTTCTGCCGAGACCCGTTTTTTCGATCAACGTTGCTTCGATGATCGGGGCACCCGGTTTTAATTCCATCGTGACAATCATGCTCTCAAGCGCATCATAAGCGACATCGGCGGCGCGTTTTTTTGCTACGGGGTCAGCATTTTCTGGAGGGGTAGGCATGGAATGAACCTTGTCGATGGTTAATATATCTTTAAAAGATCATATCAAGTTACTTCCAAATTTTACTCTGTTTAAAACAGATTTATCAAATTTTCACTTGTATCATTGCTTTTCATTAAGTGTGAAATATGGTGCGAAGTGTGATTTTATGAATCGCAATGTAAAATCGGACCGCTACGATTGAGGTATGATTTTGGATGTTAATAGGGAGACAAATCAATGGAAAAAAGTGATCACGCTGGAGAGGCACAACGCATTGCCTTAGCGGCCCAGATCGGTGACGCATTTTTTTCTGAAATATTGTTTGACGCCATGAGCGACATTGTCTTTTTCGTGAAAGATAAAGGCGGAAAATATGTTGTCGTTAATCAGACCTTGGTAAGACGGTGTGGACTCCGTGAAAAATCCGCGTTGCTAGGGCGGACTGCCAGCGAAGTTTTTCCCAGCCGATTTGCTGCCAATTATGCCGCGCAAGACGCGCTTGTTTTAAGTGGCAGCAAAGAGATCCGTGATCAACTCGAATTACATCTCTATCCTAACCGTTCTCCCGGTTGGTGTTTAACACAAAAAATTCCTTTACGTGATCGCCATCAGCAAATTGTCGGCATGACCGGCATCTCGCGCGATCTTGCCAGCCCAGATAAACATCATCCGGTCTACGAAAAAATTGCTGCGGCTGTTGAACATTTGCATCGACACCATGCGCAGCAAATCAAGATGTCAGAGCTTGTTACGTTGACTGGATTATCGTTGGCACAAATCGAACGCAATTTTCATAAGATATTCTCACTGACCCCCCGTCAAATGATGGTCAAAATTCGCCTCGATGCGGCGTCAACGATGTTGAGTCAACCCGAACTGAGCATCACAGAAATTGCGCTTGCCTGTGGTTATCAGGACCATAGTGCCTTTTCCCGTGTTTTTAAAGCTACTGTGGGGATGACGCCGCGCGCTTATCGTGACGTCCTCTTCAGTGCATAGTGCTTTTCCCGTCTAGCGAATTCCCCATGCAAACGGATCACGCTCATCCACGAGCAATGTCGCTTCTGCATTGACGAATGCACTACCTCGCAGGCTCGGAAGGATCGTGATGGCTGTCTCGGTTGGTGAGAGGGCGATATCAATTTTTGCTGGTTGATACGACGCGGCAAAGACGCTACCGATGATGCTCTCTTGACGCCATGGCTCGCCTGCGGCAAGTTTTTTATCTGCCGCTAAGCAAGCCAGCTTTGCGCTCGTACCGGTGCCGCAAGGTGAACGGTCATAGGCTTTTCCCGGACACAGTACAAAATTCTTACTGTCATTGTCTGCGTTGGTAGAAGCACTAAATAATTCGATGTGATCAATCAACGCCCCCTCCGCGCCAGTGATGCCCTGCGCTTCGAGTGCACATCGTACGCGCCAGCAGTAGTCGGTCAGTGCGTCAATGCCAGCGAGGTCAAGACGCAGCCCATGATCGCTGATGAGAAAAAACCAGTTACCGCCCCAAGCAATATCACCCTCAACAGAACCAATCCCATCGACGTGGACGCTGACATTCTTACGGAAGCGATAGGCAGGGACGTTATGTACCGTCACGGAATGATCTTCATGTAATTCTGTCTCGACGATGCCCACAGGCGTTTCGATGCGATGTTTGCCGATGCTTATTTTTTTCTGGTAGGCTAGCGTCGAGATAAAACCAATCATGCCATGACCGCACATCCCAAGATAGCCAACGTTATTGAAAAACAGGACACCCGCAACGCAATCCGGGGCAGTCGGCGTGCAGGCGAGTGCGCCCACCAACACGTCTGAGCCACGTGGTTCGCAGACGGTTGCAGTACGGTAATGATCAAATTGCGCTTTAAACACACCGAGCTGTTGTGCAACAGATCCTCCACCAAGCGCAGGACCACCATCGATAATGACGCGTGTTGGTTCTCCGCCCGTATGTGAGTCAATGATATGTATTTTTTTCATGATGAACGCGATGAGATGGCAATACCGCTAGGATACGATGTTTGAATTCATGATGTCTTGCTCTGAATAAGGCCGAGAGATGACGAAATCGGCATAGATCATGCTGAGGAGGTGTCATGGCGCCGTGACCTTTTTCACTGCTTTTACGTGATGTTTTATTGCTAAATGTCTGTCATGGGTGCAGACGGATGGTACATTAATGATTTTGGGACCTCAGTTACGATCTCTTTTTTTGGATACATCACACTTGCATGAATCTGTTTCCTCGCCACAATAATCACAATATCCCGAGCGAGGTAAAACGCCGATTAACGATTGCTACGATCGTTTCACTGCTTGTTCATGCGCTGATTCTCTCTTTGCAATTCGCGATTCCTGGTGGCGTATCCGGTCCCGAGACTTCCTCCCGCTCACCAACGAATGGTGCGCCCTCAATTACCTTAACGATTGAGCAGGTCACGCCGACACCGTTACCGTCGCCATCACCATCCACCGTCACTCCGGCGTTATCACAAAATACGCCCACCTCACCAGCGCCATCAGCACCCTCAATGGCAGCCCAGTCACCATTACCTTCATCACCACAGGTACCGTTGCCCGCTGAAAGTACCGTCAAAGCGCCCCATGGTGTGCAGTTGGTGCCGCTTCCTGTGACGACGCAATCGCCTTCGTTGGTGCGGAAAAAGAAAGGTAAATCAAAGTCAGCCTCTGATTTGACCTATCAGCGACGGTTCGCGAGTGCCGCTCGACAGGCACGTGCCCACAAATTAGTGGTGACCGAGATACCGGATGTGATTGCACAAGATGTACTCAAGGATGATCATTTCGTCGTCGCAGTGCGGGATCCCGACGAAGTGAAAAAAGAGGACGCCCCACAAGATATCGCGCCGAGAACAGCGACCTTGCCGATGTTGGCGCAATCCGATTCTCAGACTGAAACATTGAAAGAAGAAAAAATACCGCTACCTCCTGCCGTATCCGATTCAGTACCAGCGAGTGTTGCTCGTTACGAAGCCGATGACAGTGCACGCCAGAAATCAGACGCATCACGCTTACAACGAATGCACATACCGACGTTGGCAACTAACGTCGACACTTCCGAGCGCGATCGTATCCTTCAACAACTGAATGAACAAAATCGAGAACAGTCAGAGCAGCTCCGACGCGAACAGCTTGCTGCCGCATTAAAGGAACAACTCGAAAAAGAAGAAGCGGCACGAAGAGCGCAGCAAGAGGCGACGAATGCTGCCATGTTGGCGCAAGCCGATATGCAGCGGTCTGAAAATATGCGACAGGTTGATGAAGATATTCAGCGACAGTTACAACTTGCGCAGCGTCAACGCGAGTTAGAGCGAAAAGAACGCTTGCGGGCGCTCGATGCCAAGCGTCAAGAGAATGAAGAGCGGGAAGAGCGCGAGGAGCGTGAGCGCCTCGCTTTGCAGGAGGCTGAAATACAGCGACAGCAGCAAGCAAAAATGCTTGCTCAACAGCAAGCGGCCCAAGCGGCCCAAGCAGCCCAAGCAGCACAATTAGCGCAGGTTGCACAGGCAGCACAGGCCGCTCAGCGAGCCCAAGCTGCCGTCGCTGCTGCCATGGCGACACAGCGTGAAGCGGTCGCTTCCGCAGTATCGACGCAGGCCAATGCAAACCCGCAGGCTGCATCGCGTTCATCGTCTTCTGGCGACGATATCTTTGGATCGGGGATGAAACGTGGCGAGGCTGATTCCGGCAATAACAAATCTGCATTGACGTTGCCCAAGAACTTGTTACGCAGTGATTTAGCGACCCGCGCACTGGATAGCTCGCGAGGCTTGGGGCTATTGCCAGGAAATCCGCCCGCTCCGATGCTCGATGAGAAAGCGCGTCGACATACGATTCTCAATAGCCTTGAGCGCAACGTGCAATTGCGCATGTACGCTGATAATTGGAAACAGAAGATCGAGCGCAACGGTAATCTCAATTATTCGCAGCGGACAAGCAGTCGTGTGCGCGCTGATCCGCTCGTCAGTGTCGCCATTCGCAGTGACGGTAGCGTGGAGCAAATTACCATTTTGCGTTCAAGTGGTCGCGAAGAAATCGATCAGGCCGTCCGCAATATCGTGCGTATTAATGCAAGGTATGCGGCGTTTCCCCCAGAGATCGCCGCGCAATACGATGTACTCGAGATCCGACGTATCTGGAGTTTTGATGATAATCTAAAGCTTATTGAAGAATTACGATGAATGAACGCCGTTGAATGATAGTGCGGCTTTCATCACCTTGATACCCAACCGTAAGATAGAGAAAATCATGCATATTCTAATGACAGGCGGAACGGGATTGATTGGCCGGCGTTTGTGTGTCGCACTGACAGCAAAGGGCCACACGATCACCGTCTTGAGCCGACGGCCGCAGCAAGTGAAGCAACTATGCGGGGAAAACGTTCGTCCTATGGCGAGTCTCGATGAATACTATCCGGATAGTCGTTTTGATGCCGTGATTAACTTGGCTGGTGAGCCTATCGTTGATGCACGTTGGACGGCGCGTCGCAAACAACAACTTCGCCAGAGCCGGATTGAGTTGACCGAGGTGCTGCTACAAAAAGTGCATCAGGCAAAGGTTCGTCCGCAGATTTTTTTAAGCGGCTCAGCGATTGGGGTGTACGGTGACGGTGGCGATGCCCTCCTGAACGAGCAATCACCGGCGGGTGGCGACTTCGGCGCACAATTGTGCGTTGACTGGGAGGCGGCTGCTATGCGTGCTGCGTCGCTCGGCGCACGTACCTGCATTTTGCGTACGGGGCTCGTCTTAGACGGCACCGGGGGGATGTTGCATAAAATGCGGTTGCCGTTCAGCCTTGGGCTGGGCGCTCGCATTGGCAATGGCCGTCAGTGGATGAGTTGGGTTCATATTGAAGATTATGTGGCGATGACGCTCTTTTTACTTGAGCACGAGAGCGCAGCAGGATGTTTCAATATGGTGGCACCAGAAGCGGTGACCAATCGCGAGTTCACGCAGTCGTTGGGTAAAGCATTACATCGTCCGGCACTCTTCGTCGCGCCTGCGCCGATGCTGAAGATAGCAATGGGGGAAATGTCCACGCTATTAATCGGCGGACAGCATGTTGTGCCCGCCAAAATTCAGTCGCTCGGATATGCGTTTCGTTTTCCGTCGCTCCTCCCTGCGTTAACGGATTTACTCCATCCGTCAAGTTAAGTCATTAGGGGAGGGCCGCTGGCGACGCGTAGTAGCTCGTCGTCAATGACTTAAACTGTCCACCATCTGTTTTGATGGTGGTCTGGTGTGTTTCTCCAGCGCTAAAAACGATCCCGACAGCCCCTGCAGTCACCAACTGAGCAGGGTTGTTGAGGAAATAGTGCGCGCGGTTGTCACGCCACTTTCCGGAAATCCCGCCAGGGACCAGAGAAGGCGCACCGAGAGGTGTTTGCCACCACAAAAGAGGTAATTGCAACCCGCTGTTAAAGCTGGCGCCTTGTTGCAAATTTTGTTGGAAGTTCGGTGTTGCCACATTATTTTCATCCCAATACCAACCCGTACCACTCCGTGTACAGTAAGAGTGTTGTGGCGTTGTTTCGAAACATCCTGCGTCGCGATCAAGCGTTTGCATCACCACAAAATCCGCATTTCCTGCCCCTAGCTTTTGCATAAACCCAATAGATGCTGGATAAAGATCGGAGGCGAGCGATGGTGGAAAACCAACATAGGCATTGGGGGCATAAGTACGGGCAGTGAGCAAGAGACACTGCGCTACGCCACCCACTGTATTGGCAAGATTGGGGCAGTCTGTATTGGAATTGACGACAGCGGTTACTGTACTGGGATCGGCATTCGTACTTGCACGTTGCGCATACTCCCAAAAATCGGGTTCAAAATTGACCAGTACTGGTTTGCCGTAGGCCTTAATTTTTTGAAACAGAAGCCGAACGTTACTCCAGTATTGCCCCATAAAGGTAGGGTCAGTCAATACAGAGAGATTGCCGTCGCCGTTCGCTGCCATTTGATAGAGCGTGAACATCGGCACTGCACTGATTGACGCCGCGTTTTGTGCAACGATTTGTACGTAGGCACCCGATGGACTGTTCCAAGAGGGCCAAGAGGTGCTACCAACGCCAGTGAGGTATTGATCATAAATATCGACATGAATATTTTGCGCCTGAATGTCTGGAACATCCGTGGTTCCTAAGCCGATCAATAGACGCTTTGGCAAGCCAAGGGCTGTCGCGAGCACACCGGGTTTTTGTTGTAAAGTAGGTGGCGTTGGGGTCGGTGTTGGCGTGGGCGTCGGCGTCACTGCCGATCCCGCGCTACCACCACCGCCTCCACAGGCTGTCATGAGGATGGCGAGTATCAGAGAGAGTGGGCGAGTAGATTTCATTTTTTAAAACATCAACACGTAAGCGATATTGATATCATAGTCGAAGCAGCAATTTGTTGTTCCAGATCGATGTAAAACTGCGTTAAGTTAATGTCTTTTAGGCAATGTGATTGTTCAGTGCTTATTCCGTCGTACAATGCGCCCCCCGATGTTGATGAAGTCTTGACATGACCCTACACCCCGATAATGCAGCGCCAGTAGGCAATTCCCGTCGTGTTTGCCAACGGTGTCAGCGCCCACTGACACAGTGCATCTGTCGATGGATCACGCCCATTCAGAATGTGGTGGATGTGTTGATACTGCAACATCCACTTGAGACGAATAACGCAAAAGGTAGTGTGCGCTTACTTGATTTGTGTTTGCAGTCATCCTCTGTGAAGGTTGGAGAGCAATTTGCGCCTGAATATTTGTCGTCCGCTTTGTATGCCTCTTCCGCGTCCGATCCCGCATTGAACCGTATTCAACCGATTTTGCTTTATCCTGATTTGCAGGACAATGAAGCACCTGACCTGATTGCACGCCAAGGAGAGAAATTGCCGGATGGGATAACACCACAAGGGGTGCGGCTGGTTGTTCTGGATGCCACTTGGCGAAAAAGTCGCAAAATGCTCTACCTGAACCCCATGTTGCAGCACCTTCCTAGGCTGAGCTTGAGTGAAATGCCTGCTTCACATTACCGCATTCGCAAAGCACACAAGCCTGATCAGTTATCGAGTCTTGAAGCGAGTACTTACGCCTTGATGCGTTTGGAGCACAATGAAGCGAAATACTTACCCTTGATCGACGCCTTTGATGGTTTTGTTGAACAGCAGATGCAATACATTCCTTCGCGCCCATAAAAAAAGCTCCGCATTTTTTTGCGGAGCTTTTTGAGTGATCGAGAAGAATCAGGCTAATACATTGATAATGGCGTTGCCGATACCCACCAGCGCAGCACCTGATACCAGTCCAGCGCAGATTGGTTCGCAACCGTCCACCCAGAAGTCATACCCTTTTGTGCCCGGAGTAACATGACGGCGACCCATGATCCAGAAAATCATCGCGCCGATCCACATGGCGAGGCAAGATTCTGGTGGCAAGACGACACCCAAACCAATAGAAACAGCGGAGAGCGGGAAACGACCTTTGGTGATAATCCGCGCACCTTCAATTACCACCGCACTGATCGCAGCCACAATCATCGAAATAACAGCAGAGGTATGTAAGCTATGAACACCCTTGGCAATCAGATCCGCAACGCCCTTCCATTGTACGGCAGCGGGGAAAGCAAACTGCTCGGACACGATCGTTGCAGTGCTCCGTACGCCATTGGCATCTGCCGGTAAAAATAACAAGAAATAAAGCGGTACACATGCCAATGCACCGGCGATGATACCGATCACATGTCCCACTGCTTGTTGGCGCGGTTTCGCACCAAGCATGTAGCCAGGCTTGATATCCGACAGCAAGTTTGATGCATTCATCGCCACTTCAGCAGTCATGCCTGCTGGCAATAAGTTGTTGGCGGGATTAACGTGATCAATAGCACCAATCGAGAACTGCGTAATTTTTGACAGTGCGCCAGTCGGTACCCAAGATGTTAAAGCCATGGAGTTGATACCGATGATGCTCAATACAAAAATCAATGGCAATGAAATGAACGACAGCAGCCAGGAAACGCCAAAGAACTCATGGGTCACCGCAGCGCCCAAGATACTGAAAATAGGGACACCAATGTAAGAAATCCACAGCGGGAGTTCAATCTCTTTTAATACGTCATTGTTGTCTTCTGGCGCAGATTTTTTCTTGAGATTCTTAAAGGCGTTCGTGAATATTTCTGGTTTTCCCAGCAAGCCGACGATGGAGCCAACAACCATCATGGAGACACCCCACCACAGGGACCATTGATTGACAATCTCAGCACGGGTTAAGGCAACGATATTCCCATCAATGCCAATGCGCGGAGCGATGTCCCCCAGATTGATCATGATGGGGGCTAGGATGACGAAGTTGATAAACGCACCCAATAATACGCTACTGGAGACGCGAATACCCATTAGGCCACCTACGCCGAACATCGCCGCATCAACGGTAAAGCGCAATCCAAGTGTACGGAAATCGACACCGGCGATTTTTGGTGACCATAAATCATATTTCACCATCGCAGCGTAGTAATAATCGTCCAAACGCTCATGCAGATTCCAAGGCTCTTTCAACCCCGCCCACTGATCCATTTTTAAGATTTTGAACTGAATCAACTTCATCCATCCATCACTGATGATCATTTGATACAGGCCGGTAAAGATGGCGGTCATTCCGAGCAGACGAGCTTTATACATACCGACACTGGCGTTACCCGTGTAAAGTGAATCGAGCACGACACCGCATGCACGACCTTCTGGAAACGGTAACTGATCTTCGTTAATAAAGCGACGCTTCATCGGGAATGCAATGAGGACACCGAGGACCGCAACGATCACCATCCAGATCATCATCTGCCACCAGGGGATAATTTTGCCGCTGATGAGCATAAAGGCGCTCAAGCTAGCCATCAGGGGTGAGACCATATAGCCAGCTGCTGTGGCAATGGATTGGGTGCAGTTATTTTCGAGTACCGTAAAATCGGCCGCTAATCCAGCTTGGGAAAGCAGCTTGAACATGGCAAACGCCAGAATGACGGATGTGAGGCCAACACCAATTCCCACGCCGGTTTTTGCGCCAATATACAGCGCAGTGGCAGCGAGAACGCCGCCAAGTATAAAACCAGTCAGGGCTGATCGTAAGGTCAGCTGGGCCATGTCGCCACGGTAAATGTTATTGAACCACCATGTATCTTTTTGGGATCGGGTCCAGGTCTTTATCTGCTCATCGGATAAGTGTTGCAGCGCCATTATGTCTCCAGCGTCATGTAGTAGGACAGAAACGAGGGCAGTGTGCTTTTTTGTCTTCTATGTCAAAAAAGCGGCAATGCTCCATAAAAAATGAAAGTTTTCTTTCAGGTGCCGAAGTATCTGAGTCTGTACTCGTACTGTCAAGCATCATCAGGAGAAAACCACAAATTGCTTATGATGCGGCGCGATAAAAGAAGTTCGATAACAATGTCTATTAATTATTTTATATCGATTGCTAGCAGAGAGTAGGGGCCACATGCATCAGTGCCGAGACTTGACGACATCGAAGTGAAGCACCACTGTCTCAGGGTTGGAAGCGCTTTCCTTTAGTATTGCTTGGTGTTGCTTGCTGTTGCTTGATATCGCTTCTTTTAATGAGAATACCAAAAGAAAAAACCCCACAACGGTCGTTGCGGGGTTTTGGTGAATGCGACTCTGTAGCGAGTAGCAAGCGATATTACATCATACCGCCCATGCCGCCCATACCACCCATGCCGCCCATGTCACCCATGCCGCCTGCTGGCTTGTCTTCAGACAATTCAGCAACCAGTGCATCGGTAGTCAAGATCAGGCCAGCAACAGACGCTGCGTTTTGCAATGCAGAGCGCGTTACTTTCGCTGGATCCAGAATACCCATTTCGATCATGTCGCCGTAGGTGTCGTTTGCAGCATTGAAGCCGTAGTTGCCAGTGCCGTTCAGGATGGCGTTAACAACAACGCTTGGCTCGCCACCAGCGTTAGCAACGATTTCGCGCAATGGTGCTTCGATTGCTTTCAGAACCAGTTTGATACCTGCTTCTTGGTCAGCGTTGTCGCCTTTGATGACGCCAGCTGCTGCACGTGCACGCAACAGAGCAACGCCGCCGCCAGGAACAACACCTTCTTCAACTGCTGCACGAGTTGCATGCAATGCATCTTCAACGCGCGCTTTTTTCTCTTTCATTTCTACTTCAGTTGCAGCACCAACTTTGATCACAGCAACACCGCCTGCCAATTTGGCAACGCGTTCTTGCAGTTTTTCGCGGTCGTAGTCAGATGTTGCTTCTTCGATCTGAGCGCGGATTTGTTTAACACGTGCTTCGATGCCGATTGCTTGACCTGCGCCGTCGATCACTGTTGTGTTTTCTTTACCGATTTCAACACGTTTAGCTTGGCCCAAATCTGCCAATGTTGCTTTTTCCAGTGTCAGACCCACTTCTTCTGCGATCACTTGGCCGCCAGTCAGGATAGCGATATCTTCCAACATCGCTTTACGACGATCACCGAAGCCAGGCGCTTTGACAGCAGCTGTTTTCAGGATACCGCGGATGTTGTTCACAACCAGTGTTGCCAATGCTTCGCCATCAACGTCTTCAGCGATGATCAACAGTGGGCGGCCAGATTTTGCCACTTGTTCCAATACTGGGAGCAAATCACGGATGTTCGAGATTTTTTTGTCGAACAACAGGATGAATGGGTTTTCCAGGATAACGGATTGTTTTTCTGGATTGTTGATGAAGTAAGGTGACAGGTAGCCACGGTCAAACTGCATACCTTCAACGATGTCGAGTTCGTTGTCGAGTGATTTACCATCTTCAACAGTGATCACGCCTTCTTTGCCGACTTTGTCCATTGCACGAGCGATGATGTCGCCGATGTTGGCATCAGAGTTTGCAGAGATAGAACCAACTTGAGCGATTTCTTTGTTGGTCGTTGTTGGCTTGGACAAAGTTTTGATTTCAGAAACGATGGCCACAACTGCTTTGTCGATACCGCGTTTCAAGTCTGTTGGGTTGAAACCCGCTGCAACGTATTTAAAGCCTTCGCGAACGATTGCTTGTGCCAATACAGTTGCTGTTGTTGTACCGTCACCAGCGTTGTCAGAAGTACGGGAAGCCACTTCTTTCACGAGCTGCGCGCCCATGTTTTCCAGCTTGTCTTTCAGTTCGATTTCTTTAGCAACGGAAACGCCGTCTTTTGTTACTGTTGGCGCGCCGAAAGAGCGCTCCAGAACAACGTTACGGCCTTTAGGGCCCAGTGTTACTTTGACTGCGTTAGCCAGAATGTTCACGCCATTAACGATTTTCGCACGTGCGTCATCGCCAAAAATTACTTGTTTAGCTGCCATGTTATTTTCTCCGGAATCTTGTGGATTACTGATTACTTAGGAATGCAGGAATTACTTCTGTACGATCGCGAAGATGTCTTCTTCACGCATGACCAGCACTTCGTTGCCGTCAACTTTGACAGATTGGCCAGAGTATTTGCCGAACAACACGCGGTCGCCAACTTTTACTTCCAGGGCGCGCACAGTGCCGTTATCCAATTGTTTACCTGTACCAACGGCTAATACTTCACCTTGATCTGGTTTTTCTGCTGCCGCGTCAGGCAGAACGATACCGGATGCAGTTTTTGTTTCTTGATCCAGACGTTTTACGATCAGGCGATCGTGCAGGGGACGAAGGTTCATACAAGCTCCTTTAAATTTGCGAGTAATTACGAGTGAATTCATTTTAAGCTGAGTTAGGACTTTGTTAGCACTCTCTCTCAACGAGTGCTAATTATATGGGCGAGGTACTGCTATTTCAAGGAAGAAAAAATGGAGATTTTTATTTTCTTTTAAAAACAATGACTTAGCTTTGTCTTTTTCATGCGATGATCGTTTTCAAATCAACAGAACGTGGAGTGGTATCTTGTTTTAATAATAATTATTGTCTCCGTGTAAATGTGATTTTTTGTGAAGTGATCAAATTTCCATTAAAAAAGGTCCAAAATATGTGTGTTAAAGCAATATTGTGGTGTTGGTAGCGGATGTGTGGTGTATCAGACGAGAAGATTGATCCGGTCGCGTATTGGTAGTGCAGGAAACTGTGCCTGATTCGAACTCCGTCGTGGGTCTGAGAATGCTCATGGTCCACACCGGAGGGTGGGAGTGAATATGAAATGGTGGCATTGTTGTTATCGGATAATCGGCGCGTGGTTTATGTTGATGCCATGCTTGTCGTTTGGTATGTCCGTGACATTTCTCAATCCCGGTAAATCGGATGAAGTGTTTTGGGTCACATCGGCTCATTGTATGTCCGCTGCGGCGCAAAGCTTGGGCGTTCGGCTCGAAGTTCTCTACTCTGAGCGTGATCACCTGAAAACACTGTCGATTGCCAGGGAGATTGCAGCACGCCCCCCCTCAACACGCC
Organism: Undibacterium sp. MH2W; assembly: GCF_049340215.1. Classification (NCBI taxonomy): domain Bacteria; kingdom Pseudomonadati; phylum Pseudomonadota; class Betaproteobacteria; order Burkholderiales; family Oxalobacteraceae; genus Undibacterium; species Undibacterium sp. MH2W. The sequence goes on from NZ_JBMPPA010000007.1 coordinate 64,886, forward strand.
CAGATTACGTCATTCTTTCAAACGACTATGCCACTGGCGTGGAGGCGATACGTATTCTTGATGCGGCCCATATCAAGACGTTTCTTGCCTACAGCGCCATTACTGATTCCCATGAGCGTGAAAAAATCGGCGGACCGCGACAAGTCTACAAAGGGTGGTTAGGTTCGCTGGAACCAAAATCAGAAGATGCGGGTTATCTGACTGCACGAGAGTTAATTCAACGCGGGGAAGCATTACATCTCGAAGGGCCTGACGGTAAATTACACCTGCTGGTGATTGCCGGAGATCGGTCAACAACCTCTTCGCTCAAGCGCAATGCAGGTATGCACCGCGCTGTCGCTGAGGCGCACAATGTTGCCATCGATCAAGAAGTTTATGGCGAATGGAGTAGAAGCAAGGCAAAAGTCCAAGGCGAGTGGCTCTTTAAGCGTTATCCAGGAAAGCATCTTGTGTGGGCTGGGAACGATCTGATGGCCTTTGGTGCGATGGAAAGCTGGCGGGCAATCGGTGGCACGCCGGGAAAAGACGCGCTTTTTAGTGGCGTGAATACCTCAGCTGAAGCGATGGCCGCCATTCAATCTGGTGAGCTGACAGCACTTGCAGGTGGTCATTTTGTTGCGGGTGCATTCGCGTTAGTGATGCTCTATGACTATCACCATGGTCGGGATTTTGTCGATGAGGGACTAGAACTCGATCGCACGATGTTTATCTCCTTCGACAAGGATAGTGCTCAACGTTTTGATCGTTTATTTGGACAATTAAATTTTGACCGTGTCGATTTCAAACAATTTAGTAAAACGTATCGTCCTCATTTAACAAAGTACGAATTTAGCTTCAAGCAATTATTGACGCAAAAGTAAAACAAACATGAATCCAACTACCGTACAACCCATCGCGACGTTGTTAATACGCCGTGTCTTTAAATGGGTGCTGCTTTGTGTTGTTGCGTTCAGCAGTATTCATGCTTGGTTGAGTTATCAATCAATCGAAAGAAATTTTGATGCAACAGCAAGGGATGTTGCGGAGACGCACCTCCCATTACTCTCTGTCGCAATCTGGGATATCGAGCCACAAACAATACAGAAACAAATCACACTGATATTGAAAAACACCTCCGTTGTCTACGTCGCAATCACGGCGAGCACAGGGCAGACGTTCGTGGGCGGCGAGCGAGGGATGGTTGGAATGGGCAAGCACATGGTGTTTGATATTCCTGCACCAGCTGGAAATGCGAGCAAGGTGGGTACGCTGGATCTGGTGGTTGATACGCGTATCTTACATCGCGAGCTGATTCAGAGTTTTCTGCTCATTACGATTGAAGTCGTCCTACTTGCCGTACTGATACTGACGGCAGTCGTTGCCATCTTGCGTCGAGATCTCGAGCGTCCCATGCGTCAATTAGCTGACTACGTTCGAAACATTCAAGCGGATCAACTATCGAGCGCGGTACCAATCGCATTGCCCGATGTTCAAGCGTATAGCGAAATTGATTTGGTCTACGAGGGCTTTCAAGTGATGCACAACCGCATCAAACAGCATATCGTGCATCAGGATGCATTGGTCATGGAAAGGACGATGCAATTAGAAAAAGCGATGGAGTCGTTGAAACAACTGTCGATTACTGATGGTCTGACTGGATGTTATAACCGCTTGTTGTTTAACGAGCGGATGCCGAGTGAGATGCGGCGAGCGAAGCGCTATGAGCGGCCATTATCGATTATTTTTTGCGACATCGATTTTTTCAAGAAGGTCAATGATCAGTATGGTCACTCGGTAGGGGATAAGGTGTTGATCGCTTTTGTTCAATGTCTGATGCAAGAGATTCGCGTTGCCGTCGATTGGGTTGTTCGATACGGCGGCGAGGAATTTGTTGTAGTGCTGCCAGAGACCCGCTTATCCTCTGCAATCGAGGTAGCTGAGCGCATGCGGCGGCGTGTTGAAAGTACACTGGAGTCGGTGATTACCAGTGGCGAAGGGATGACAATCACCGCCAGTTTTGGCGTTGCTCAAAAAACAGAGATCGACAATATCGATAGCCTCGTGAATCGCGCTGATAGTTGCTTGTATGTCGCCAAATCGAGCGGACGAAACAGAGTGTGTCCTAGTAAATAAAAAATCGCCTTGGTCCGGTGTTGGATCAAGGCGATGTTGACTGCGCTGAGAAGCGCTTTTTTGATTTATGCAGCGTGATCTGACGTCTTTTCTGCGGATTCTTTTTTGCAGTGTGGGCAGGATTTTCCTGGCACATACCACGGTGATAATTGTTCACGCGGGGTAACGACAGCGCGACATGCAAAGCATTGTTTGGTATCGGTTGCTTCGAGTTGCGGATTTAAAGCCGTACGATAGTCAAACACAAAGCAGTCGCCGTGGTAATGATCGCCACCGACTTCTTCAAAATACTTCAAGATACCGCCTTCAAGCTGATACACGCTCTCGAAGCCCACATTTTGCATATGGATCGCCGCTTTTTCGCAGCGGATACCGCCGGTACAAAATGTGACGACGGTTTTGTCGTTCAATGCATCGCGATTGGCTTCAATCACTGCTGGGAATTCTGTGAATTTGGTGATGCGGTAATCGATTGTGTTATCAAATGTACCGACGTCTACCTCAAAATCGTTCCGCGTATCAACCATGACAACCGGTTTGCCATTGTCATCATGTCCTTGGTCGAGCCAGCGTTTTAATGTTTTTGGCTCAACAAATGGCGCACGACCCTCTTCAGGTTTGATTAGTGGCATACGCATGGTGATGATTTCTGATTTCAGTTTCACCAGTAATTTGGTAAAGGGCTGACGATCAGAGAAACTCTCTTTAGCGACGATATCGGCAAAACGAGGATCTTCATGCAGCCAATCCATGTAGGCATCGATTTCATGACGCAGACCGGCCAAGAACATATTGATGCCCTCAGGGGTCAACAATACAGTACCTTTTAAGTTGAGTTCTTTGCATTTATCAATGAACACCTGACGTTTTTCGGCAGTGTCATTAAACGTGATAAATTTATAAGCTGAGATATTAACGTAGGGCGTTTCAGGAGAAAGTGTTGCTACCGGCATAATAATCGATTCAGTAAGTCATTGATTTGGCAGCATTATAGTAGAAAATGCCCTCAAAATGCTCAAACCTTTTCAATCGTTGGTGCTGCCAGCACCATATCAACGTGGGGAATGTCATCTTCTAGATACATCTCGCTGACCGTCACAAAACCAAAGCTACCATAAAATTTTTCGAGGTAGGCCTGAGCACCAATGCGGATGGCGGCGTCAGGGTACAGTGAACGTAAGGCCGCAATACTATTGGTCATTAACAATTTACCGATACCGCTTCCACGCCACTTTTGTGCACTCAGGACGCGCCCGATAGAAGGCTCTGCAAAACTCAAGCCTGCTGGGACGATGCGCGTGTAGGCAGCCACGTCGCCATTGTCGTCCCACGCGATCAGGTGATGGCAATGCGGATCTTTGCCATCCACATCCAGATAAGGGCATTGTTGCTCCAGAATAAACACAGCACAACGTGCGGCGTAGATCTGATGTAACTGCGTAGTCGTCAACGCAGAAAATGGGACGCATTGCCATTGCAATTGAGAAGTGTTTGTCATCTTGAAATGCGCGAAAGGAGTGATCGGAGTAATTTGAGTGATTGGAGTGATAGATTACAGGGCTGACACCGTTTTGGATTAAACCGATAAGAACGATGTACAACCACTGTATCGCCGCTACATCTGTTTAAACAAATGCGCGTAAACACGGCTAACGGATAATTTGTCGTCAGAGTGTTTCAATGTCAATGTGATTTTACCAGCTTCATCTCTGTGCGCCATCTTCACTTGTTTGATATGGACGACGGTGCTCCGGTGGATCTGCCAGAACAAATGTGGATCGAGTTGAGGTAGCAATTCTCGTAGACTGCTCCGAATGAGTGATGAATGCTCAGCGGTGACAACGTTGATGTATTTATCCGTCGCCTCGAAGTAAATCACATCTTCAATTGGAATCATCCGAATATTATTGCCGACGGCAGCGCGAATAACAGCAAGCTTTTCTGTCGGCATCACCGGATGTCCTGTTAATGTTGGACGAGCGAGCTGTTGTAGTTCTCTTAACTGCGTAATGACTCGCTCAAGATCGTTACCCGTGTCGGGTTGTTGGACGTTCGGTGTACGCGTTTGAAAATGGGATTGCAGACGTTGTACGGTTTTTTGCAAACGTGCTTCACTGACTGGTTTGAGGATATAGTCTGCAGCGCAAGTTTCGAACGCCTTCACTGCAAATTCATCGTACGCTGTGACATACACAATCAGAGGAAAGGCTTTATCGATAGGCCATTCTTCTGCCAACTCTTGGGCAACTTCGAGGCCTGTTTTGCCAGGCATGTTGATATCCAAAAATAGCACATCTGGCATGGAGGTCAGTGCGTTTTGTACGGCCTCAAACCCGTTTTCAACCACACACGAAAGATCGAGTTCAGGCCATAACTTGTTGAGCATCCTTTGCAATGTTGCGGACAAAATAGGTTCATCTTCTGCAATGAGAGCGTTGATAGGGCGGTGTTGCGTAGACATACTCGTCGTCAATTCCATCAAAAATAATCAATCAATGAATTTTTAGCGTGCCATTGGGATCGTGATTGTCGCGATCGTTCCTTCTGGCGTATTGGGGCGCAAAGTGAATGCGGCGCGATCGTGAAAAAGTGCAAATAAACGTTCTCGGATATTGGTATTGCCGAGTTTTGATTTATCGGCAAGGACTTGTTTATCCTCATAATTGAAAGGTAAGCCGAGTCCGGTGTCGCGCACCTCAAGCGTGAGAACGTCATTGTTCTTGCTGGCGCTGATGGTGATTGTGCCACCATGAATACTGGGCTCCAAACCGTGTTTGATCGCATTCTCGACGATGGGTTGCAAGAGCATTGGGGGGATCTTTTCTTGTTCTAGTTCGATCGGCAGGTCGATCGTATACCGTAGTCGCTTGCCCATACGAATCGCAATTAAATCGAGATATGCTTGAATGAGTGTGAATTCACTCTGCAGGCTGGTGTTTTCTGCGCGAGACGCACTCAGTGTGGCACGTAAATAAACGATCAACTGTGCCAGCATATGTTGCGCTCGGTCGGGATCAATTGAAATCAAGCCCTGTAGATTTGCCAGCGTATTAAATAACATGTGGGGTTCTATTTGCGCCTGCAGTAATTGAAGTTGCGCTTGCATCGCTTGCCTTTCGATGGAGGCGTTGCGTGCTTTTTCTTTTTCTGCGATGGCGATCAATTCTGTCATTTGAATTTTGTTCCAGAATGACCACGCTGCAACCACACTGATGATGCACGTCAGCGTAATGAATGCATAAATAAACTTACTTTGGAAGTGGAGAACGCTGGTGATCGGGTAGGAAAATAGTACGGCACCAATGACGGAGCCAAGGACAAAGCCGATCGGTGCCATGGTGACACTGAGTAAATAAAACGCGAGCACGGTCGGCGGTGTTTCTTTCCACAAGTAATAGCCCACGCCACGAATGAGCAGATAGCAAGAAGCGCCGATTGCATTTGAAAAGATCCAATTTTCAAACAAAGAACTCCCATTGCGGATAACAAATGTGACGAGCAATGTACACAACACATTGATGATCAGTAAGCGAGGGAGCTCAGTGATGACTTTTTTCAGAAAACAGTCGGGGATTGTGTTCAGCCATTGCTGCCATTTCGCAATTATTTGTTGCTTGGTGCTCATACCCATTACACGCCTGTTGTTTTCAAGATATCAGAAGAATACGGAATATGTCGTTTTTTGCGCAAGCACTTCGCGACAGAGCACCGTATTTTGTCGCCAAATGTATCGATTCGGACGCGAATGGGAGACATGGATCAGCCATTCACGTCCAGCAAAGGCCAGATAGCAGGTAGGCAAAATGCTTTTTCGTGCTGGAGCTCTGCATAAGTTCAGATTACCTTTTTTGCTCTCAGCGATGCCAATTGATCTGCGTCGTAATGTAAATGCCGTTGTAATACCGTGGATGTGTGCTGTCCGAGTAACGGCGGTGCACCTGCATAACTCACCGGTGTTGCTGACAATTTCATCGGGCTAGCGACAAGTCGGACGGTACCTGCGGTTGGATGTGGCAGGTTAATTTGCATTTGTCTTGCCTGTACTTGTGGGTCCTCGAACACTTCATTGAGTTTATTGATCGGGCCGCATGGCACACCTGCATCTTCGAGAAGTTGTAGCCATTCTGCTTTTGTTTTTAGCTTGACCATCTCCGCTAAAAGTGGAACCAGCGTATCGCGGTGCTGCACTCGTGCTGGGTTTGTACTAAAGCGTTCATCATTGGCTAAGTCGGGACGTCCACCGGCTTGTATGAATTTTTTGTACTGTCCATCGTTACCGGCGGCAACAATGATATGTCCGTCGGCGGTCGCGAATGTTTGATAAGGAACAATATTCGGGTGAGCATTTCCCCAGCGCTTGGGCGGTGTCCCTGAGGTGAGGTAGTTCATGTTCATGTTTGCCAACATCGCTACTTGTACGTCGAGCAAAGCCATATCAATATATTGCCCTTCACCTGTCCGGTCTCGGTGGGTGAGGGCTGCCATCACAGCAATCGTGGCATACATGCCCGTCATCAGATCTGTAATCGCGACGCCTGCTTTTTGAGGCCCTCCACCGGGTAAATCATCGCGTTCTCCGGTCAGTGACATGAATCCTCCCATGCCCTGCACAATAAAATCATAGCCCGCACGATGGGCATAAGGACCATCCTGGCCAAAACCCGTAATCGAGCAATATATGAGATCTGGTTTTATTTCTCGTAGTGATTCATAGTCGAGTCCGTATTTTTTTAGTTGACCTACTTTATAGTTTTCAAGGACGACATCTGATATTGCCGCGAGCTGTCGGATAATTTCTTGTCCCTCAGGGGTTGCAATGTCAACGGTGATGGCTTGTTTACCGCGATTGGCCGCGAGATAATAAGCGGCCTCGGTTGTATTGTTGCCGTCACTATCTTTGAGGTATGGTGGCCCCCAGCTACGCGTATCATCGCCGGCACCGGGGCGTTCTACTTTGATGATTTCTGCCCCGAGATCGGCTAGATTTTGCGCGCACCATGGACCCGCCAGAACGCGGGTTAAATCCAGTACTCTGATATGTCCTAACGCGGTACGCGGTAATGAGCTTGTCGTCATCTTCGTTTATCCTAAGGGTGTGAGTGTTGTTATTTTTAATTATTTTTTCAGGAGAGCAGTATGTGGCCCTATTCTAAGGTTATCGCCCACCGAGGCGGCGGCACCTTATCACCGGAGAATACACTGGCAGCGATGCAGTGTGGCCTTGATTATGGGTTCGCCGCCGTAGAGTTTGATGTCATGTTATCAAAAGACGGCATCCCTGTGCTGATGCACGATCCAGAATTTGGTCGAACCATCCGTGGTACCGGAAGTGTTGCAAATAGCACGGTGGACGAACTGGTGAAGATGGATGCAGGCGCTTGGTTCTCTGATCAATTCATTGGTGAGAAAGTCCCTACTTATGAAGAAGTAGTGCGATTTTGTCGCGCACATGGGATCTGGATGAATGTAGAAATCAAACCTGCACCTGGGTTTGAAGAAGAGACCGGTCGTGTTGTGGCAGAAATGACTGCTGCGATGTTTGCAGATGTGAGTGTGACGGATTTGTCACACCTGCCTTTATTTTCTTCTTTTGAATTTCCAGCCTTGATGGCCGCAAAACAGGCGGCCCCGCACATCCCACGTGGTTTTTTGATCGACGAAATCACTCCCGATTGGCGGGCGCAGCTACAAGCGCTTGGTGCTTCTGCGCTGCATACCAACCATCGTCATTTAACGCCATCGCTTGCCAAAGAGATTAAGGATGCAGGGCTTGGTTTGTTTTGTTATACCGTGAATACGCCCGAGCGAGCCGCTGAAATCCTCAGCTGGGGCGTGGATGCGTTTTGTACAGATCGTCTCGATCTCATTCCTGCTGATTTTTAAAAAAGAGAGGGGCGCAAGCGTACAAAGTGCATAGCGACTGTTGTTTCAAGGTCGGATGAAAAAGCGTAACCGGTCTTTTTTTGTCTGTTTTTTGTCTAATAGATAGTATTTCTCTAGAAATAGTTGTATTTTTTAACACTGGACAGCGAGACTTGGCCCTAGCGAGCGATGTGCTTTGCACCGGCGCGTGTTTGCGTGGTGCTTTTGCCCCTTCATTGCTGATGTTGTACTTAATTTATACCGTATAATCAAAAATTAGATCATTTTTAAGCTTAGCCATCTCAATTTATGAACTCGTCAGAAATCCGCGATAAATTCCTTAGTTTTTTTGAATCAAAAGGCCACAGCCGTGTCCGCTCTTCCAGTCTGATTCCAGGTAATGACCCTACCTTATTGTTCACCAACTCAGGTATGGTGCAATTTAAGGACGTATTTTTGGGTCAGGACAAGCGCGCTTATACGCGTGCAACGACTGCGCAACGTTGCGTACGTGCCGGTGGTAAGCATAATGACCTTGAAAACGTTGGTTACACAGCGCGTCACCACACCTTTTTCGAGATGTTAGGTAACTTCTCTTTTGGTGACTATTTCAAGAAAGACGCGATTCATAATGCGTGGGAACTCCTCACTGTTGTCTATGGCTTGCCAAAAGAGAAGCTGACAGTGACGGTATATCACGAAGATGATGAGGCATACGACATCTGGAAGAATGAGATCGGCGTTCCTGTAGAACGTATCATTCGCATCGGTGATAACAAAGGTAGCCGCTACGCGTCTGACAATTTCTGGCAGATGGCCGATACCGGTCCTTGCGGTCCATGTACTGAAATTTTCTATGATCACGGTCCAGAGATCTGGGGCGGTCCTCCAGGATCGGCAGAAGAAGACGGCGATCGTTTTATTGAAATCTGGAATCTCGTCTTTATGCAATTTAATAAAGATGAAGCCGGTGTACTGCATCCGCTGCCGAAACCATGTGTCGATACCGGCATGGGTCTGGAACGCTTGTCTGCGGTATTGCAACACGTTCATTCTAACTATGAGATCGATACATTCCAGAATCTGATCAAGGCAGCAGCGCGTGAAACGGGCTGTGCTGATTTAGAAAACAATTCTTTACGCGTCATCGCCGACCACATTCGTTGCGCGGGCTTTTTGATCGTCGATGGTGTCATTCCGGGTAATGAAGGTCGTGGTTATGTCTTGCGTCGTATCACTCGTCGCGCGCTGCGTCATGGCCACAAATTGGGTCAAAGTCAACCATTCTTCTTCAAATTGGTGGCTGATCTGGTCAAAGAAATGGGTAGTGCTTACCCAGAATTAGCCGAAGCAGCAGATCGCGTTGCGGAAGTCATTCGTCAAGAAGAAGAACGTTTCGGTGAAACGCTCGAGCACGGTATGAAAATCCTTGAAGCAGCGCTTGCGAAAGGAACGAATCAGCTCGATGGCGATACCGCATTCACTTTGTATGACACCTATGGTTTCCCATTGGATTTGACCGCTGATATCTGTCGCGAACGTCATGTTGTGTTGGACGAAGCGGGCTTCAATGCTGCCATGGAAGTGCAGCGTGAAAAAGCACGTAAAGGCGGTAAATTTAAAATGGCCGTAGCAATTGAATACAGCGGCGACAAGACAACATTCGTTGGCTACGATCAATTGCAACATGAAGCAAAAATCGTTGCATTGTATGTCGACGGCAGCCCAGTCAACGAAGTGAAAGCAGGTCAGCATGCAATCGTTGTTCTGGATACGACACCGTTTTATGCAGAGTCCGGTGGTCAGTGCGGTGATTCAGGGGTCTTGGTTGGTAGTGACGGTACTGTCTTTGAAGTCAATGACACACTCAAAGTGCAAGCCGACGTATTCGGCCATCATGGTGTTCTGAAATCTGGCACGCTGACGATCGTGCAAAGTGTGAAGGCAGAAGTCGCAACAGAGATTCGTGCGCAGACAATGCGTAACCACTCTGCAACGCACCTTATGCACAAAGCACTGCGCGAAGTGTTGGGAAGCCATGTGGCGCAAAAAGGCTCTTTGGTCGACGTTGAAAAAACACGTTTTGACTTTAGCCACAACGCACCAATGACAGCGGATGAAATCCGTCAGGTGGAGACGATCGTTAACCGTGAGATTCTCGCAAACGTGGCGACACGTGCGCAGTTAATGGCATTTGATGATGCTGTAAAACATGGTGCGATGGCACTCTTTGGTGAGAAATACGGCGACGAAGTCCGCGTGCTGGATATTGGTTCTTCGCGCGAGCTGTGTGGCGGTACTCATGTTTCCCGCACTGGTGACATCGGTTTGTTCAAAATTGTTGCTGAAAGCGGTGTTGCTGCTGGCATTCGTCGCGTTGAAGCGGTGACTGGCGAGGTGGCGCTGACATTGGTGCAAACGCTCAATAATCGCGTCAACGAAGCCGCGGCTGCGCTCAAAGCACAGCCAGAGGAACTGACAGCCCGTATCTCTCAGGTGCAAGACCACGTGAAAGCGCTTGAAAAAGAATTAGCAAGCCTGAAGTCCAAAATGGCATCTAGCCAGGGCGATGACTTAGTCTCGCAAGCAGTTGAGATCAAAGGTATCAAAGTGTTGGCGGCGGTACTCGACGGTGCAGATGTGACCGCACTGCGTGAAACCATGGATAAGCTCAAAGACAAACTGAAAACAGCGGCAATTGTGTTGGCGTCGGTGGTGGATGGGAAGGTGAGTTTGATCGCAGGTGTTACCGCAGACAGTACCTCAAAAATCAAAGCTGGTGAGCTGGTTAATTTTGTAGCGCAGCAAGTCGGTGGTAAAGGTGGTGGGCGCCCGGATATGGCACAGGCAGGTGGTACTGAACCTGCTGGCTTGTCTCAGGCATTGGCGAGTGTCAATGATTGGATTAACGGAAAATTATGATCCACGTACGTCGCGCAGAAGTTTCTGATGCGGCCCAGATCCAACGGGTCTATGCAAGTGTTGGTGCGTATGGCGGTAGCTTGCAGCTACCCCATCCGTCAGTCGAGATGTGGCAAGATCGATTGCGGCAAAGCAGCACGAACGATACTTTGCTGGTTGCTGTCAGCGATGGCGCAATCGTTGGTACAGGTGGCTTGCGTTTAGAAACGAAGCAGCGACGTTCTCATGTCGCAACCCTCCGTATGGGGGTTGCGGATTCATTCACCGGCCGTGGTGTCGGTACCGCCTTATTAACCGAGTTATTGAACTTGTCAGATAACTGGCTACACGTGCTGCGAATCGAGTTGACCGTGTTTTGCGATAACGCGGCAGCGCTTCATCTCTATAAAAAATTTGGCTTTGAAATCGAAGGAACCCACCGAGCGCATGCATTGCGCAACGGACGTTTTTCGGACTCTTATTCAATGGCACGGCTGCATCCGCAGCAGCCCCTCATCCCTACGCGTGAAACCTAATGGAAATTCGCTTCTGCCCGGTGTGTGCGAGCGATTTGGTGTCGCGTTTTGATGATCAAGATCCCAATAAAACGCGTCTTAGTTGCCCAGAAGGTCATTGGACGCATTGGGATAATCCCATTCCTGTTCTCGCTGCGCTCGTTGAGGTCGAGGGACGGATTCTGCTTGCTCGGAATGCTGCGTGGGTTGAAAAAACCTTTGCATTAATCACGGGCTTCATGGAGCGAGGTGAGACTCCAGAACAGGGTATCGCGAGAGAAATTAAAGAAGAGACCAATCTCGATGCCACTACCATCACGCTCATTGGTGTCTATGAATTCACAAAAAAGAATGAAGTCATCATTGCTTATCACGTCAAGGCTACCGGCGAAATTCGTCTTTCAGAGGAACTGGTTGAGTACCGTTTAGTTGCCCCCGAAAAGCTCAGACCATGGAATGCCGGAACAGGTCATGCGGTGGCGGACTGGATGCGCTCGCAGGGCTATGAACCTGTTTATATTGAATGGCCAACAGGATAAAGACCTTTTTGATATATTTAAGATAAGTTTTTGCGACCTTTTGGTGCATGAAATTTACATTCTTTTAATAAAATGTTGTTAGTGTGTTGCGTTGCACCATCCTGAAGAAAAATCCGGTAGAATTGGTGCATCATATGTTTTGCAAATGAACTTATTTCATTTGCTGCTACAGGAAAAATCATGCAATTCAATAAAGAACTGGATGCACGCGGACTTAATTGCCCATTGCCCATTTTAAAAACAAAAAAAGCACTCGCAGAGATGATTACCGGTGAGGTACTGCATGTGCTAGCGACGGACCCAGGTTCAGTCCGCGATTTCAAAGCGTTCTCAAAACAAACCGGCAACGAACTGCTGGCGCACCAAGAGAACACCAATGAATTTGAATATTATATAAAACGAAAATAATCAGCCGTCACTTTTCGTTTTGCATTGCCTAGACGTGTTCTGATTTAATAGGACGATGAAAACCCGCAAACGTGTTTGCGGGTTTTTTTATGCCTCAACGGCGAAGGGGAGCGTTGCGAAGAGGCGTTTAAGTTGTTCATGATGGCGCTTCCATGTCTATGTCGCATTTTGCGGCAGAGAAAACGAGCAAAAAGTCACTGAGGCGTGCTGTAAAACGCAGGAACTATTCATTACAACCGAGTGATCACAATCAATCCATGGGGCCCGTTTGAAACAGTTTGATGATCTCGGGTTGTGGTGAAGGTTGTCCGTTCCAGTGGGCACCTGGTTGGAGTGCAAAGCGTTGTACTTTTCCTACGGGAAGCGGAATGCGTTGATTACCCTTCACCAAGGCGGCAGTGATCTGGTCAGGGCCATCACCGACGGTGACCTCGACGGTGGACATTTCCTCGTCGCCGGGGAAGTATTCATTGTCTTCCATTTGTCTGCCCAAAGGGTTTCGAGGCTGGAGTTCGCACGAGGATCAATATCAATGCTGTATTTACAAAACGAGATATCCCATTCATGAAGGCAGTTTCTGGCGTGATATGACGGGGCATAAATAATCCTGTTAAAAAATTCGAGGCGGAGGTCGGGGGGGAGGGGGCAATCCGAAGCCGGATATGGCTGCGCTGGTGAGCTACGCACGGCGATGTTGGTTGATAGATTTAACCGGCTTCATGATGGCGTTTCCATGTTGTTGGGTTTTGATAACGAGGTTCTATGCCGAACTTATCGCTGGCAGAGAGACGCAGAGAGACGCAGAGAGACGAAGATAGGCGTGACGAAAGGCCTTTGCGGTCTCCGTGCCTAATTGAGCATCCAGCTCCCAAATCATGCGCTTAGGTTTTCCATTTTTCATCACGCCAAAATATCGGGTACTATGAATAGCTTTTATTGATCCCGTTTGATTGTGCCGTTTTCTTGGATTTTGTAAATTTTGTCTTTCGTACGATCATTGAACCAACTACTATCAATAACGGTAATTTGATGATTTTGATCGATAGAAAATTGGCCCTTCACCGCCAACGTTTGGATGATTTTGTTATTCAAAATGGTTACGAACGTTGGTGCTAAGAGATCTTCTCTATAGTTTGCTCCCCGGTGCTGTTCATTGTGCATTTCCTTATCATGAATCAATGCAACTAATACATTTTTAAACGGCGTAAAAAAAAGCACAATTGGATGTAAGCCATGCTTTACAGGGTTGTCATAGTCTAGAGGATGGGCGTATTCCATGCCGAGATTGAAAATGTAGTTATAGGAACCAAGCAATGAGCCTAATGGGTCGGTATCTGATTTTCCTAAGTTAAATGGATGATAAAACACAGTGCAGTTACTGGATGGCGTTTGTATATACTCCCCATAACGATTTCTCTTATTTGAGCCAAAGCACCAATCATTATATTTTTTAAACTCAAACGGTAATAGGGTGAGTTTTCGACCATAGGTATTGATGGCGGCATTGTTCATTGCTGGTTTTTTGTAGCTAAAAAAGGCGTTGCCATAATCAATGATGATTTGTGTTGGAAAAACTAGTATTGGAGAAGATAAAAACTCGTTACATTGGTTTTTAAATTTTATGCTGACGCTATATCCCCAAGGTAATTTTCTTAGATCCATTTTCTCATTGAAATTTTTCGCAAAAAATGCAGCGATATTCTCGTCGGTCGCTCCGCCTTTCATCATTAACTGAAATGGATCAAAGGCTGGATAGATTTCTTTTTGAATTGGCATTTGGCATCCATGACCATCGATGATCTTATTACCACTTATGACAAATCGTGGTTCTTGAACCTCATTGATTTTCATATTTGGTTCGTCATAATCAACGACTTTCTGAAATACCCAGTCACCTGAAATATCTTGACTCTGGTCTGCACTCGTAAAGCTCTGCGCGAACACTAAAGTTGTCTTAAAAATCAAAGCAATCAATATCAATAGTAGTTTCATTATTTACTTTTAAAATTCCAAAGAAGGCGTGACATGACCTCTATTGCAAGGCAATGCCACGCATGAGTGTGTTGGGAATATTCATGACTAATTCGCCTTCGACGAAACCGGTCATCACGCCAAAATATCGGGTACTACGAATAGCTTTTATTGAACCCGTTTGATTGTGCCATTTTCTTGGATTTTGTAAATTTTGTCTTTCGTACGATCATTGAACCAGCCACTATCAATAACGGTAATTTGATGATTTTGATCGATGGAAAATTGACCATCCATCGCCAATGTTTGGATGATTTTGTTATTCAAAATGGTTACGAACGTTGGGGCTAAGAGATCTTCTCTATAGTTTGCTCCCCGGTGCTGTTCATTGTGCGCTTCTCTATCATCGACCAATGCAATCAATACATTTTTAAGCGGAGTAAAAAAAAGTACGACAGGACGTAATCCATGCTTTACGGGGTTATCGTAGTCTAGCGGATGGGGATATTCCATGCTGAGATTAAAAATGTAGTTATAGGAACCAAGCAAAGAGCCTAATGGGTCGGTATCTGATTTTCCTAAGTTAAATGGATGATAAAACACAGTACAGTTACTGGATGGCGTTTGTATATACTCCCCATAACGATTTCTCTTATTTGAGCCAAAGCACCAATCATTATATTTTTTAAACTCAAACGGTAATAGGGTGATTTTTCGACCATAGGTATTGATGGCGGCATTGTTCATTGCTGGTTTTTTATAGCTAAAAAAGGCGTCGCCATAATCAATGATGATCTGTGTTGGGAAAACCAGTATTCTTGCGGACAAAAATTCGTTACACGAATTCTTTAAATTTGTATTTACCCGATATCCCCATGGGGATTTTCTTAGATCCATTTTCTCATTGAAATTCTCCGCAAAAAACGAAGTGATACTCTCCTTTGTAGCGTCTCCTTTCATCATTAATTGAAATGGATCAAAGTGCGGATAAATTTCCTTTTGAATTGGCATTTGACATCCATGACTATCGATAATCTTATTGCCACTTATGACGAATCGTGGTTCTTGAAGGTTATTAATCTTCATATTTGGATCATCATAATCAACGACTTTCTGAAATACCCAGTCACCTGAAATATCTTGACTCTGGTCTGCACTCGTAAAGCTCTGCGCGAACACTAAAGTTGTCTTAAAAATCAAAGCAATCAATATCAATAGTAGTTTCATTATTTACTTTTAAAATTCCAAAGAAGGCGTGACATGACCTCTATTGCAAGGCAATGCCACGCATGAGTGTGTTGGGAATATTCATGACTAATTCGCCTTCGACGAAACCGGTCATCACGCCAAAATATCGAGTACTATGAATAGCTTTTATTGAACTCGTTTGATTGTGCCGTTTTCTTGGATTTTGTAAATTTTGTCTTTCGTACGATCATTGAACCAACTACTATCAATAACGGTAATTTGATGATTTTGATCGATAGAAAATTCGTCATCCACCGCCAACGTTTGGATGACTTTGTTATTTAAAATGGTCACGAACGTTGGTGTTAAGAGATCTTCTCTATAGTTTGCTCCTCGGTGCTGTTCATTGTGCATTTCCTTATCATGAATCAATGCAACTAATACATTTTTAAACGGCGTAAAAAAAAGCACAATTGGATGTAAGCCATGCTTTACAGGGTTGTCATAGTCTAGAGGATGGGCGTATTCCATGCCGAGATTAAAAATGTAGTTATAGGAACCAAGCAAAGAGCCTAATGGGTCGGTATCTGATTTTCCTAAGTTAAATGGATGATAAAACACAGTACAGTTACTGGATGGCGTTTGTATATACTCCCCATAACGATTTCTCTTATTTGAGCCAAAGCACCAATCATTATATTTTTTAAACTCAAACGGTAATAGGGTGAGTTTTCGACCATAGGTATTGATGGCGGCATTATTCATTGCTGGTTTTTTATAGCTAAAAAAGGCGTCGCCATAATCAATGATGATCTGTGTTGGGAAAACCAGTATTCTTGCGGACAAAAATTCGTTACACGAATTCTTTAAATTTGTATTTACCCGATATCCCCATGGGGATTTTCTTAGATCCATTTTCTCATTGAAATTCTCCGCAAAAAACGAAGTGATACTCTCCTTTGTAGCGTCCCCTTTCATCATTAATTGAAATGGATCAAAGTGCGGATAGATTTCCTTTTGAATTGGCATTTGGCATCCATGACTATCGATAATCTTATTGCCACTTATGACGAATCGTGGTTCTTGAAGGTTATTAATCTTCATATTTGGATCATCATAATCAACGACTTTCTGAAATACCCAGTCACCAGAAATATCTTGACTCTGGTCTGCACTCGTAAAGCTTTGTGCATGCGCTACATTTGCATTAAAAATGAAGGCAATCAATATCAATAGTGGTTTCATTATTCATTCTCCATTAATGTGTATAGATATATTTATTGTGCAAAAACATTTCCATTTCGTGTTTGCGTCTCGTGATTAGTCCGGGCAGGCCACCATTAGTAATGTCAGAAAATTCGTTGCAACAGCCTTGGTAATCGCGCGAGTTCAGTTTTGCTAATTGGACTGGATATAATTTATTTGTATTAAATGCCAAGCAAACTAAGGCATCAAATTCGTGTTGATATAACGGAACAGCAATTAATTTTTTAACTTTTTCTATGACACCTATTAAGTCATTTTTCAAATCCTCGTCTGCCGACTTTTCAGAATAACTGGCGATCACTTTATAGTAGTTATCAGAGCCTTTTTTTTCTAAAGCACGACAGCTATTTTTTCCGTCAATTAGATGTCCCCAGCCGATGGTGCAGTAGCCAGAACTATCCTCGTAGGGCTCCGTCCTGAGTTTTTCCCAGCTCTTAATGAATTGGATGCCCTTATCAGACAACGACATTGTGTGTACATTTTTGCGCTCGTTCGTCGTAATCGATGAGTTTGTTTTTATCGCAGGAATAGTAGGAGCGATTGGTGGAGGAATTCGCCCACCACAGACCACGGCAGCACCTTTTCCTTCACGTCTCGCCATTTCAAGTATGCTGCCGTTTTCCGCTGTTTCTCGCGTTACGCTAAAGCGATGATTCGGCTCCTTTTGCCATCCCCATATATCAAAATGTACCCATGATTTAGCACCCTCAAAGGTACTCTCTAAATATAACCTTTTACCCGATCCATCTCTCGTTCCAGGCTCAAGAGCACCCATGTATTTCATAAAGATTTGTTTCCGAATTTTATTTAGTCCTGCGTCATCCCTCACTTCGTTTCCATTCTTATCATTGAAGTGCAAATCTAATGCGCTCCCCATGTGATTGGTCGTTTTGGATTTCGCGTTGTTCTTGTTCCACCATGTACATCGATATCCTGACGATATGAATTTCAACGTATAGCCAAGGCCCTTTTCTTTGGTGTGCAAATAAAAGAGCATCGCTCTTAATATCCAATACACACTACGATGGATTCCAGGATGCTCCCCAGGACTAACCTCACAACCTTGCTTATCTTTTTCAAAGCTTGAATTACCAAAGCCGTCGCAATGCGTGCCCTTGCAATGACATTTCATGCTATCTAGGTTGATAGGGTACTTTGCCTTGAACTCATCTAATGCAAATAAAACACTTCCACAAACTTTTCCTGTCTCGGCAACACCCATGTAATCACGCTGAAATTGTTTGACTGCCAGCTCCAATGCATTAGTAAAGGTGGTTGTAGGTTTAGATCCACCAAACCCGGCCAGCCGAATGCTCAGCTCTTCAATCAATGGACCTTTATCCCCTAATTTGATGCACTGACTTTCATCGCACTGTCCGCTCCACTCCGATTTGGGTGTGCCATTTTTACCTCTCTTATCGCTCATGATGAGCGGTACCGGGACGGTATCCGATGGGGTACTTGGCGATATAGATCCATCAACATTAGTATCTGTTTCTGAATGTCCAAATGTCTTCTGAGCGGGCGTAGCGTGTTCGTGGCTAGCTTTTTTGGATGGCGCAACCGACACAGGTGCGGGTGCGTGATCAGTACTGTGTCCTGATGTGCGTTCATTTTGCAGAGGAAGCTTCAGAATCTGTCCTGCAGCAATGTAGTTTTCATTTCTAATGTTGTTGAGGCGAACCAGCGCCTCGACAGTGGTTTTATTTTCTTTGGCGATGGATGCTAATGTGTTGCCTCCTTTTACTTGATAAGTTTTACGCTGATAGTTACCAGGCGTACCTATATCTTTCTGTAAAAGTATTTCTCTCTTCACTTTGGGGCTGTATAGCTTAACGATCTGCTCTTCAGAAAAGGCTTTGATGATCTTGACAAGCTTCATCTCATCATTCAAAAACCGTTTCACATAGATGCCGATATCGGCACCTAGTTTGGCATGAACGTGCCCAATTTTTCCGTCAGCATCTGTCACGCCTTCATGTATCAATTCATTGCCAATTTTGACGGCAACCTTTAGGCCAGAAATGCCAGCGTTGAGTGCATCCAATAAAATAATATGTACTTTACTTTGATCATTTTCTTTATTCATGTATTTGCTCTCCAACGACATATTTTTATATTAAGGAAATTATTCTTGGTATCATCATTTTGCGGACACTAACGAGCACTATCCATGGAATGGTAAAGAGCGTCCCACTCGCTAACCGTTGAGTTTCCGAACAGAACTGCGATCTTTTGCTGCTGAGAGGAATACAAAGGTAGAGTCCGCCCGTGCATATCTAATGACCCAGCTAATGAAGTGCCGTCGGTATATGTAGCCTGATATTCCACGTCGCTGAAGGCATGTTGGTGAAACACGTAATGTGCATCGATGCGATTACTGAAGTCCTTTTTCTCTGGTTTAACTAGTGGCTCAATCATTCGATCATTTGGCGTTGTAAAATCGTGTGTTGCTGCATACGTCGTCCATGCGCCACGAGTGCCAGTTGTTACTCCCGATGCATCCCAATGGGTAAAGCTTGTTGCGCCGTTGACGACGACGTCTTGTTCGCTTTCGATACAGATACGCTTTTTGGAGCGAATCACAATCTCACCATTTTCACTAGTAATTTGGATCTCTTTGAGTGCTAGCAATGTCATTGCATCGCTTTGTGCTTGGAGATCTATTTTTCCGGCAGCTGCGATATATTTCATGCCACCCAGTTGGGTGAACATGCGAGTTCCCTGTATGGCGCTCACGATCATGCGACGGCCAGTAGCAATGGATGTATGTTGAGTGCTTGTGAGAGCAATATGTTGACCGCTATTAATGTGTGCGTTACCACCTGCAGTAACAGCGTAACTTTCTGGAGTCGACATCACCATGTCAGCGTTAGCAAGTTCCGGAAAATCCCCAGCAGCAGCTTTACTCGGGACTTCGCTCATCGCCATTAATACTTTACTTTGAATATCTTGCAGCCCTTTAGCACCCATGGCGAGAGCAATACCATTAGCAGTACTTGATACTCCATCAGCTAAATCCTGGAATCTAGGTACTGTGTGAGATAACCTATCCGCGAATTGGGTGGCAGTTGCGGCGGCACCAACGATATGCTGTACCGCCCCGCTGGGAGAATAAATAACGCCACCTATCTGCCGCGAGCTAGGGGGAAGCTGATTCGCTACCGAGCTAATAGCACCATCGATGGTGTTACCTCTTTCACTTGATTTACTATCTGATTGGGATGCGTCGAGCCCCTGTCGCAAAAGCAAATTCATCTCACTCTGCACTTCGCTACTAATATCGCTTAAGCCAATGCTGGCAGCGGCAAAGGTGGCAGTATTTTTGAAACCCGCAATTTGCGCGTTTTGGAGTTGTAACGAAAGTGCTACCTCAGATTGATCCAATTCATTGTCATTCGCTTTGCTTTTGATCGCTAAAGCAGCAAGAATATTTTGTAAGCTTTGACCTTGAATGAGTCGCGCAACGGTTTCCCCCATGTCCGTTAGGTGGTTTGCCGCTCTTGGTCTTCCATACGTGGATACTAACAATCCTTCTTTAGTCCGAATCGCACCACGCCCATCCGTTCTGAGCTCAAACCCTTGACCGCGTGGTTCTTGACGGCCTTGCTTGTTTTCAATCCGTGTGATGAAGCCTAGACTCAGTTGACTGTGATCATGATCGCTCTTGAGTTGCGCCTGAATTTGGTCATGGGTATCGTCAAGAACAAGGTGGTTACTACGCCCAGTGGCGCTGTTGCCGCCGCCTTGGTCGGTCAGTTCTCTACTACGAATCCCCATCAAGGCTTGCTGATTGGGTAGTTGCCACGGTGGCATATTGAATTGGTTGTGCACGCTGCCGCTGCAGATCGGTCTATCTGGGTCGCCGCCAATGAAGTCGACGATGACTTCTTGTCCAATGCGGGGAATTGCTTGTTGCCCTAGCTGATTGCCTGCCCACGGCAAGACGACGCGAACCCAGCAACTGCTGTTTTGATTGACTTCCCCGTAGCGATCCCATGGAAACTGGACTTTGATACGGCCATATTGATCGGTATAGATATTACTGGCGGCGGTATCGCCATGCGGGCCGGTCACGATGGCCACTTCGGGGCCGTAGCAACGCGGCTTTTGTTGTGTGTGTTCTGGGCGCACCACGGCGTTACTTGGTTGTACGGTGAAATCGGTCTGTACACGCCATAAGCCGTGCTCAAGTTGACCGACGGACCGCGCCGTCGTGAGGTTAGGCAGTACAGCGAGATCGATTTGTTGAGAAGGATGACGCTGGGTGTCTTCGCTGACGTTCTCGATTAAAAAATGCGTACGAATGACGACGTATTCTCTGTTGGCGATACCTTGAGGATGGTCCGTCAGGGTGAAGGAAACGCCAGGCGCTAAGCCGCGGAGATAGGCGCTAGCCTTGGCACGCTGCCCATGCTGGCGTCGCTCTTCGATGCGCAGTCGGGTTAAGAAGCGGCCTTGTTCATCGGTTTTATTGGCCTGTGGGTTCGCCCCTGCATTCGGTTGGCTATACCGATTGCCACTGTGGGCATCATGCCAGCTATAGAGTTCTTGTTTGTTTTGTCCGGTATTGCGGGGATCACTGGCGTTGGCATCGAGGCTGGAACGGCATCGGGTGTAGTCGTAATCACGGCTGGCGACGCTGCCTGATGTGAGGCTGTTCTCTGGGCTAAAAGCATGAATATATTCGCGGTCGATTTTATGACCCAGTGGGTAATACGGAATCGTTGCGTAGGCCTCACTGGCGGTGCGAAACGCACCATTGATATCAGAAAGAATCAGACGATGAACACCGTGACTATGCTCAAAGTGATAGTTAATACCCCACTCTTGCATGAGACGCGTTACAAATGCAAAATCAGATTCGTTGTACTGAACGCAATAATCTCGTACGGGATAGGTATCGATCAGGCGCTTATCGACGACAAATGCATAGTCATTCAGCACTGCTACAATCGTTTCAACAGGCGTTTGATTCTGAAAGACTTTGCAATCAGTCGTGAGGGTCGCGAGATGCAACCAAGGACGCAAGGTGAATTCATAGAGCGCATGACGGCTATCGACGCCGATAAAGCGTGCCGCAGTGATGAGGGCGGAGATTTCGCGCTGTCCAGCACCGATGTGAGCGCTACCGCCACCGGGGAGACCTGGGATAAATGCACCCATGCCTTCAAGTTCGATGATGCAGGTGATCTCTTTGCCGATGACACTATCGAGGTCGAGATTGGCCCCAATAGCAGCGCCAATGCCAAGATCATCCGAGGTCTGGAGCGTTAAACGATAATCGAATAACTGGTTAATGCCATCGGTTCCGACTAAGCGTAATGGTGTTAGCGGCTTACGGAGATCAGCCAATGCTGGGCCGCTGATGCTTAAGGCGCGAGGGTGGGTGAATGGTTCGTTCAAGAATTTATTCCTATGGCGAAGTTGATGTATGTCTTGTGCGATGGCGCAGCTATTTCCTGCGTAATCTGAATGGACTCTCTTTTCGGTGATATGGTGTGCATCATCGAAATGCATAAGAAATTGCTAATTTTTGAATGGCAATGAAAGGCGCGTTCGATTGCGGGAGAATCGTAGCCAGAGAGGAATGCGGGGTGAAGTAGTTTTACGTTGTGATGCAGTTATTACATGCGGTAGTTTATTCGCGTAGAGTTGTTACTATTGTTGCCTGATCATTGGCCCAATTGATGGTACTAGGATATAGGGAATGGTCTGATGCCATCTGTCGAATAATGCGCGAAACACCTTCTTGGTGAAGTACTCAATCTCTCTTGTCTCGGGTACACTAGAGCCCCATGAAATCTGACCTCCTTGCTCTCTCCGCCATTGCTCTTTGGGCTAGTCTTGCTGCACTTGGTGTGACGCTGTCGCACGTGCCGCCATTTTTACTCACCGGAAGTGCTCTCCTTATTGGTAGTTTGATTGCGGTGCCATTATCGGGCTTTCGAATGGCGGCATGGAAAGTGCCGTTGCCGACCCTTTTATTGGGCGTGTATGGTTTGTTTGGTTTTCATTTATTATTTTTTGTTGCCCTTCGTAATGCGCCGGCAGTGGAAGCCAACCTGATTAATTATTTGTGGCCGCTGGGGATGGTCGTGCTGGCGCCGTTGTTTCTTCCTGAGACAAAGCTGACTCGCTCCCATCTCGGTGCGGCTTTGTTGGGCTTTGCCGGCGCAGCAGTGGCGATTCTTGGGCGGCATCATGCTGACGGATTGAGCGCGGAATTTCATTCTGGCTATGTGTTTGCTTTTGGTTCTGCGCTGATTTGGGCGACATACTCGTTGGGATCTCGACGGGTACCGCACTTTGACACAGCTGCAGTGGGTAGTTTTGCTGCGTTGTCTGGTGTGCTGTCGCTGGGATGTCATTTTTTATTTGAACCGGCGGTCGATGTGACGTTGTCAGATTTTTGGCGTATTGCAGTGCTGGGATTAGGTCCACTGGGCGGTGCGTTCTTTTTGTGGGATGCCGCCATTAAACAGGGCGATCCAAGGCGGATTGGCGTGTTTGCTTTTTTGACGCCCTTGTTATCCACCATCGTGGTGGTGATTTCTACGGGGCAGTCGTTTTCAATCAACATCATTGTTTCCGCTGCGATGATTATTGCAGCGGCGGAATGGGGACGCCGTGCTACGCGATAGGCAATGTTCTTCAGTATTTTTAAAAGCGCAGTTTCTTGATTGAATGATGCTTGCTCGTCTGAGCTTCGTTCGCATCGCAACGAATAGTTATTCCCGCGGTTTCAGCGGTGGTTGCTGTTGATTTTTATCAATTTGTTTGCATAAAGATATTATTTTTTACCTTCGATCGTTTTCTTTTTCAATAAAAATCCGCTTTTTCATCGCCTGAAGAGCGTTTAGACAACTCGCTCTAGCACGATTTAGATTAAAAAAGGAACGATCGTGCTAAATTATGCGAAATGTTCTTCATTTCGATTTATAATCGAGATGATTTACGTATACGTCAATTTGACTGATCGCATGTTCGCGCTAGCATGTCAGTGCGCGCTGTCCTGTAGAAAGGATTAGTATGTCGTGTTGGTCAAATCAAGCGTCATCCGGTTTCGTTTTTAGCATTACACCCAAATAGCAACACCCTCAGTATCCCGAAAATTAGCTCATAAAGGCAGAACTATGAAAGTCCTGGTACCAGTCAAACGAGTAGTCGATTACAACGTCAAAGTGCGCGTCAAATCTGATGGCACAGGCATGGATATCGCCAATGTCAAAATGTCCATGAATCCTTTTGATGAAATCGCCGTCGAAGAAGCAACGCGCTTGAAAGAAGCCGGTGCAGTTACTGAAATCGTCGCTGTATCTTGCGGCGTGGCGCAATGCCAGGAAACACTGCGTACAGCGATGGCCATTGGTGCTGATCGCGGTATCCTCGTTGAAAGCGATGCAGAATTGCAACCATTGGCCGTTGCCAAGTTGCTCAAAGCACTGGCTGACAAAGAGCAACCACAATTGATCATCCTCGGTAAGCAAGCCATCGATGACGACTGCAACCAAACCGGCCAAATGTTGGCTGCTCTGTTGGGTTGGCCACAAGCAACATTTGCTTCCAAGGTC
Source organism: Undibacterium sp. MH2W (assembly GCF_049340215.1). Taxonomy (NCBI): domain Bacteria; kingdom Pseudomonadati; phylum Pseudomonadota; class Betaproteobacteria; order Burkholderiales; family Oxalobacteraceae; genus Undibacterium; species Undibacterium sp. MH2W. The sequence goes on from NZ_JBMPPA010000007.1 coordinate 89,222, forward strand.
ACTGTAGCAGACGGTAAAGCAACAGTAACACGCGAAGTGGATGGTGGTTTGGAAACATTGTCCCTGACATTGCCAGCGATCATTACAACAGACTTGCGTTTGAATGAGCCACGCTATGTGACTTTGCCAAACATCATGAAAGCCAAGAAAAAACAATTGGACAACGTGAAGCCAGCCGATTTGGGCGTTGACGTAGCATCCCGCGTTAAAACACTGAAGGTTGCAGAACCAGCGAAACGTAGCGCAGGCGTGATCGTTCCTGACGTTGCTACCCTGGTTTCTAAGCTGAAAAATGAAGCAAAAGTTGTTGGCTAATCGTTGCCGGCCATTTTTGTGATTTCTCAGATTAGCTGAAATTATTTTACGAATCATTGTTCACCAGACTACTTTTGCTGGTGATTTACCAAGTGGAAAACATCATGACTACACTCGTCATCGCTGAACACGACAACGCTAGCCTTAAAGGCAGCACATTAAACACGATCACTGCAGCAGCACAATGCGGCGGCGACGTTCACGTTTTGGTTGCAGGTTTTAACGCAGGTGCTGCGGCACAAGCTGCTGCGCAAATTGCTGGTGTGAGCAAAGTATTGCACGCTGACGCAGCTCATTTTGCTGATGGCCTGGCAGAAAACGTCGCGGAACAAGCATTGGCTATCGCTAGTGGCTACACACACATCCTGGCACCAGCAACCGCATACGGCAAAAATATCCTGCCACGCGTCGCTGCAAAACTCGACGTATCTCAAATTTCTGAAATCACCAAAGTCGATTCTCCAGACACATTTGAGCGTCCAATCTACGCTGGTAATGCCATCGCTACGGTGCAATCCACAGATGCCATCAAAGTTATCACTGTACGTACAACGGGCTTTGATGCCGCTGCGACAGGTGGCTCTGCTGCTGTTGAAACAATCACAGCGGTTGCTGATTCTGGCAAATCCGCTTTTGTTTCCCGTGAAGTCGCTAAATCTGATCGTCCAGAATTGACTGCGGCAAAAATCATCGTTTCCGGCGGTCGTGGTATGGGTTCAGCAGAAGCATTTAAAGTCTTGGAACCATTGGCTGACAAACTCGGTGCAGCAATGGGCGCATCCCGTGCAGCAGTTGATGCAGGTTATGTACCAAATGACTGGCAAGTGGGTCAGACAGGTAAGATCGTTGCGCCACAGCTGTACATTGCGGTGGGTATTTCCGGCGCGATTCAGCATTTGGCTGGTATGAAAGATTCCAAAACAATCGTCGCGATCAACAAAGATCCAGAAGCACCGATCTTCTCCGTTGCTGATTACGGCATTGTTGGCGATCTGTTTGAAATCGTTCCACAACTTGTTACAGAGTTGGGCTGATAGTTTGCGCATGATCAGCCGGTGGTTCGTTACGAGCCGCCTAGGTTGAATGAGACAGAATCGGTGGTTTGTCGCTTCATAAGCAGCAATGCGTTGTAGTAGTGACACATGGCTGATTCTGTCTTTTTTTACGCACGTAAGCTTGTTGTATGTGTGTGATGCCATCATGGCCGACACAAAATCGTTTTAATTTTATTCTGGTGCTGACAGGGTCGGTAGAGGTCAGACAGTGCCAGAGCATCGCAGAGCAATTTTGTTTCTGTCATATCTACTTTTGGGGAAATGCTATGAGTTATGTTGCACCAGTAAAAGACATGTTATTCGCGATTAATGAACTCGCAGGCTTGTCTGACGTCAATGCGTTGCCAGGCTGTGAAGATGCAACCGCAGAAACCGTTGAAGCAGTGCTCGAAGAAAATGCAAAATTTGCCGGCGAAGTGGTAGCTCCATTGAACTGGGAAGGTGATAAAGCGCCAAGCTACTGGAAAGACGGTCAGGTATTTACGACAAAAGGTTTTAAAGAAGCATTCAAATTGTTCGGTGAAGCCGGTTGGCAAGGCGTGCAGCATCCACAAGAGTTTGGTGGTCAAGGTCTGCCAAAACTCGTAGCGACCCCTTGCATCGAAATGCTTAACTCAGCCAGTATTTCCTTCGCGCTCTGCCCATTGTTGACAGACGGTGCGATTGAAGCCCTGTTGACAGCCGGTAGTGACGAACAAAAAGCCATTTATCTCGAAAATTTAATTTCCGGTAAATGGACTGGTACCATGAACCTCACAGAGCCACAAGCAGGTTCTGATCTCGCGATGGTGCGTACTCGCGCTGTTCCTCAAGGGGATGGAACTTACAAAATTTTTGGTACAAAAATTTACATCACCTACGGTGAGCACGATATGGCAGAAAATATCGTCCATTTGGTGCTGGCACGTACGCCAGATGCACCCGAAGGCGTCAAAGGAATTTCTCTGTTTATCGTGCCAAAATTCTTGGTAAATGCAGATGGTTCACTTGGTGCGCGCAACGATGCACATTGCGTTTCGATCGAACACAAACTGGGTATTAAAGCCAGCCCAACCGCTGTATTGCAATTCGGCGATAACGGCGGCGCAATCGGTACATTGGTTGGTGAAGAAAACCGCGGTCTGGAATACATGTTCATCATGATGAATGCGGCACGTTTTGGTGTAGGCATGCAAGGTATCGGCGTCGCAGAACGTGCTTATCAAAAAGCCGTTCAATACGCACGTGATCGCGTCCAGTCGCGTGATCTGGCAGGCTCCGCAGGTCCTGTCGCCATCATTCATCATCCAGACGTACGTCGCATGCTCATGTCCATGCGTGCACAAACAGAAGGTGCACGTTCGCTCGCCTACGTTGCCGCAGCCTTGAGCGATGTCGCACATCATCACCTCGATGCAGACACGCGTAAAGCGAACCAAGCAGTCTACGAGTATCTCGTGCCCATCGTCAAAGGCTGGTCCACAGAAATGTCCCTCGATGTCACATCCACCGGTGTACAAGTGCACGGTGGTATGGGCTTTATCGAAGAAACAGGCGCTGCACAACATTACCGTGACGCAAAAATTTTGACGATTTACGAAGGTACAACCGCTATTCAGGCCAACGACCTGGTCGGTCGTAAAACTGTTCGTGACGGCGGCGCAACAGCCAAAGGCCTCATCGCACAAGTCCGTGCCGTCGAAGCAGAATTGGCCGCAGTAGGTACGCCAGATTTACTCGCAATCCAAGCACAACTCGCTCTCGGATCAGCAGCACTCGAAGAAGTCGTCAACTTCATCGTTGCTAATGTGAAACAAGATATCAAAGCCGTATTCGCAGGAAGTGTTCTCTACCTCAAGCTCGCAGGTATCGTCCTCGGCGGCTGGCAAATGGCGCGCGCAGCATTGATCGCGCACAACAAGCTCCAGGCGGGTGAAGGTGATGCCGCGTTCTATCAGGCAAAAATCGTGACAGCGCGTTTCTTCGCAGACCACATCTTGTCAGCAGCGCAAGGATTGAAATCGGCGATTGTGGGGGGGAGTGCAGGGGTATTAGGTCTCCCAGTCGACCAATTCTAAGACGGACTTCCGAAAAACCGCCCCAGCGGCGTTATGGCTCCTTGCCGCACTAAAGTGCTGTCTGCGTCGCCATGCCTTGCTGGGACGGCTTTGCGAAAGTCCTTGGCTTCCGAAAAAATGTCCCGGCGGCGTTATGGCTCCTTGCTGCACTAAAGGCCTGTCTGCGTTGCCATGCCTTGCTGAGACGGTTCTTGTTAGCCTGGTATCTTGGAAACAAAAAGACCTGTTAAATATGATTTAACAGGTCTTTTTGTTTGTCCATTCCGCCGTGAGCTTGCAAAGATGCTCGGTAGGTGAGGATAAAGGGTGGGGTAGTGTCAGGCGATACTACTCATCGTTGCTTGGGTGCTCTCACGTGTGAATTGTGCGGTAAAGCAAACCCATCATTGCAGCAACTTAACCGTATGCCCCACCGGTGTAAAACAAATCAAAAGCTCTAGCAATAGTGCCAATCAGGGCGATAGCGCCGATCCCGACGGTGAGTACGAGAATGAGCGCTAGTGGCCATGATGACTCACTTGGGTGATCGGAATGCTGGTTATGAATGGCGTCCCATTTTTCATCGGGGGTAAGGCCAATGATGAGCGCTTCCAACAGTGCTACCAAGAAGGACAGTACCAATGCACTGTAAGTGATTAAGCCGGGTTGTCCGAAAAAAAAGTGACTAATGATGAAAGAGAGGGGTAATGCGATAAAATGCAGCCAGCCCCATTTGTCGCTTTTGCCATACATATAAAATCGGTGTGCTCCGATGCCGCCGATGAGTGCAGCGAGCAATGTGGTAATTGTTTTATTCTTATGTGTCGACGTCATTGAAGTGGTTTTCATCGTAAAAGAAGAACACTGATTGTAGCGCGATGTCTTTGCTATGGGCGAAAAGCAGACGCTTCTCGTCGAATTCGTTGATAATCCTTGCGTGTTTTGTTTTAAGCGGGCTATAATCTACAGCTTTTTCCGCGTTTAGAACATTTTTTGGAAATATTATGGTCGTTATTCGTTTAGCTCGTGGTGGCGCAAAAAAGCGTCCTTTTTACAATATCGTTGCAACTGATTCCCGTAATCGTCGTGATGGTCGCTTTATCGAGCGTATCGGTTTTTACAATCCAGTAGCAACTGGCAATGCAGAAACAGTACGTGTTGCAGCTGACCGTCTGGCTTACTGGCAAGGCGTAGGCGCACAATTGTCTCCGGCAGTTGCACGTCTGGTTGCTCAAGCTGGTAAAGCAGCAGCTTAATAGTTTGCTCGCGATGTCAGTAGGAGTCGATGTTCCTGACGATTTAGTCTTAGTTGGCTACGTCTCGGGAGCATTTGGTATTCATGGTTGGGTAAAGATTCGTCCTTATTCAGCGGATGCCGATGCAATGCTGTCCTCCAAAACTTGGTGGATAGATAAGCCTGAATTGCGAAGCGTTCAGCGCATGGAAGCAAAAATCCATGGCGAAGACGTCGTCGCAAGGTTGTCAGGTGTAACAGATAGAAATGGGGCTGAGGCGCTTAAAGGCGCAACAGTCAAAATTTCGCGTCAACAGTTCCCAGTGTTATCCGATGGCGAGTTTTATTGGGTAGATCTGGTCGGCTTGCAAGTTGAAAACCTGCAAGGCGAGAGCTTGGGCGTGGTCAGAGATCTCATGGACAACGGTGCGCATCCAATTTTACGGGTGGCGGCAGCGGACATTCCAGAGGCTGATTTGCAAAAGCACGAACGATTGATTCCTTTTGTCGAACACTTCGTCAAAGAAGTGAATCAAGAAGCGCGAAAAATTCAGGTTGACTGGGGTAGTGATTACTAAGCCGATGGAATCAGAAAGCATTGCTATGCAGTTTGATGTCATCACGCTGTTCCCCGAAATGTTCGCAGCAATCACCCAATCGGGTGTGACGCGGCGTGCATTTGAAGAAAAAAAGTGCGAATTAAAGCTGTGGAATCCTCGTGATTTCACCACAGACCGACACCGAACTGTGGACGACAGGCCTTACGGCGGCGGTCCAGGTATGGTGATGTTGGCGAAGCCCTTACAAGCGGCAATTCAGGCAGCGAAAGCGCGCCAAAGTGCACTTGGCAAGGCTGAACCAAAGGTGATCTATTTATCGCCGCAAGGCAAGCGCCTCACGCATCAACGCGTCATGCAAATGGCAGATTTATCTGGCATGGTTTTATTGTGTGGACGTTATGAAGCGGTCGACCAGCGATTGCTCGATTCATGTGTGGATGAAGAAATCAGTCTGGGGGATTTTGTCTTGTCTGGCGGAGAATTGCCCGCTATGGCACTGATGGATTCAGTGATTCGCCAGATACCCGGTGTACTCCACGATGATTTGTCCGCAGTACAAGACAGCTTCGTGAATGTATTGCTGGATTGTCCGCATTACACCCGACCAGAAGAATTTGAGGGTCGCGTTGTTCCACCCGTGTTAATGGGAGGTAACCATGCTGAAATTGAAAAATGGCGGCGCCAACGCGCACTTGAAGCAAGTGCGCTGAAGCGACCTGATTTGATTGATGCAGCGCGTGAGGCTGGTTTGCTTAGTCGTGCAGACGAAAAGTTTTTAAACAGTTTGTAAGTTTTCTGATCTGCATTGCAGATGAGATATTGAAGCGCATACCTAGGTATGCATGTTAAACCCCATCCTCTACCGGACTTAAGTCAGACAATGTCTGCGGTGTCGGCAAGATGGTTATCGGAGTATAAAAATGGATCTGATCCAAAAATTAGAGCAAGAAGAAATTGCTCGCCTCGGCAAAAACATCCCTGACTTCGCGCCAGGTGATACAGTTGTTGTTAACGTTAACGTTGTTGAAGGTACACGTAAACGTGCACAGGCTTACGAAGGCGTTGTTATTTCCCGTCGTAACCGTGGTTTGAACTCTAACTTCATCGTTCGTAAGATTTCTTCCGGCGAAGGCGTAGAGCGTACATTCCAATTGTATTCTCCTTTGATCGCTTCTATCGAAGTGAAACGTCGCGGTGACGTACGTCGCGCTAAGTTGTACTACTTGCGTGAACGTTCAGGTAAATCTGCACGTATCAAAGAAAAATTGCCAGCACGTAAAGTGGCAACAGCAAAAGCAGAATAATATCTGGCGATGTTGTTTAAAAAAGGATGCTTCGTGCATCCTTTTTTTGTTTTTACCGCTATTTTTTTATTTTTTCTCCCTCTTTTTTCGCTCTCACCACCGCTGACCGCCTCTCGTCACTTTTAACCACAATTGATGGTGATTGATGCAGACCTCCTAGGTCGCGCATAATCAGCATAGCGTGCGCGCTTTGTAGTCTCGGTTATTGTAGCCACAAAGAAATACTTTAATGCGACAATAGTGGGTGATCGTGCTCTTGGAATCCTTGAGTGACTGTCAGCGGTCGTTGTCGTTGGGGCGGTGTAGGTCACCTGTCTCTTGCCGTTGCTTTTTTAACGTTGTTTTTCTACCGAATTGATCCCTTGTGAGTAAACTGATTTTTGATCCCGAGCAGTTGCCAGTCATTTCTATTGCCAATGAAGAGGCTGTCCCTTCATCCAGACTTTCAACGGACTGGTTGCGAGATCGTTTCTTTCAGCCGCCAGTGTGGACGCCAGAGGTGCAAACGGAGGGACCCTTATTCGGTGAACTGACTTTTCGCCCTGCTTCCGTGTTAATCCCTTTGGTATCGCGCGAGGAGGGCTTGCACGTTCTATTAACGCAACGTGCTACGGGTCTCCATCACCACGCTGGGCAAATCAGTTTTCCGGGTGGTCGCTACGAGCCTGCAGATGTGACACCCGTCGAGACGGCGATCCGAGAAACTGAAGAAGAAATTGGTCTTGATCGTCAACGTATTGAAGTGATCGGCATGCTGCCAGAGTACAAAACTGGTACAGGGTACCAGGTCACACCGGTTGTCTCTTTGGTGACGCCGCCTTTTGAGGTTCGCACTGATCCAGGCGAAGTGGCCGCCGTTTTTGAGGTGCCACTGCACTTCCTTATGGATGGTCGGCACCATCAACGTCGCGCCTTTCAAATGCCAGATGGTAGTGGGCAACGTATATTTTATGCGATGCCTTACCAGCAGCATTTTATCTGGGGAGCGACTGCTGGGATGCTCAGGAATTTGTTTCATTTCTTACGCGCATAAATAGTTTGTCATTGCGCATAGAACAAAGCTTCATAATCTCTGCAATTGCGTTTACACTTGCCGCATTAGCAAACTATTTGACGATCGTCGTCGCCGCGACGTTAGCCTAGCCTACCATGACATTTCTCTCTATCCTGTTTGCCTTACTGATCGAACAACTGAAACCTTTGCGTGCCGATAATCCTATCTACATGCAAATACAAACGCTCGCCACAAAGATTGAAGCGTCATTTAATGCGGGTAAGGTCAAACATGGTCGCTTAGGGTGGTGGTTAATGGTGGGGTTATTGACCTTACCTACAGCCTTAATCCATTGGTTTTGCTTACGTTTCAGTCCCTTCGCGGCATTCGCTTGGAACGTCATTATTGTGTATCTCACCTTAGGTTTTCGTCGATACAGCCATTATTTCACCTCCATTCAACTCGCTCTCAGTTCTGGTGATGACGAAAGCGCGCGCCGTTTTCTCGCTGAATGGACGCATCGCGACACCAGTGACATGGATGTCTCAGAAATTTCCAGAATTACCATTGAGCGCGCCCTGATTGCGACACACCGCAACGTCTTTGGTGTGTTTTTCTGGTTCTTGATGCCGGTTGGTCCAGCGTGTGCGGTGATGTATCGCGTCGCCGAGTATTTAGCTCGCGCTTGGACAGAGCCAGAGCACATGAAAAATGAAGAATTCGGCATCTACGCCACCAAGGTGTTTTACTGGATCGATTGGATTCCTGCGCGATTAACGGCGGCGGCATTTGCTGTTGTCGGTAATTTTGAAGATGCTGTGTACTCTTGGCGTAATTATGCCGACCGCTGGACGGACGAAGTGGTGGGGATCATTCTCTCAGCGGGCGGTGGAGCGCTTGGCGTGCGTTTGGGCGAACCAGAAGAAAAAGCCATGGTCTTGCAAGCGGATGCGAGTGCTGTCGATGTGGATAGCCTCGAACTTGAAAGTCAGCCGGGTGCAGAAGCCTCCCCGCGCGCCTTGCAGAGTGCTGTCGGTTTAGTCTGGCGTGCGTTGTTGTTGTGGATGTTGTTGTTATTGTTGTTGTCATTTGCTGTCTGGATTTAATCCAGATCGTGAAGTAAAGAAGCCGCTGTTTGCGGCTTTTTTGTTTTTCAATCAGCTATCGCATGGATGATTGATTCTTGATGGCACATGATGTGTTGTGGATTGCCACTACCTTAGGCAATCCTTCGTGTTTTTCTTGTTTCTTATAAAAATATGTCAAAACGTAGCAGCGTCATTGATACAGCCAGAGGTATTGGTATCGTCTTGGTTGTTTTTGGCCACAATTGGATCATTGCGCATGATCATGGTGCTTTATTTCGGGTTGTGTTCTCGTTCCACATGCCGCTGTTTTTCTTCCTTGCTGGCCTATTTCTCCGACCGACAGAAGGCATTAACACATTCGTTTCATCGAGAGCAGATAGCTTGCTCAAACCCTACTTTGTGGTCTTAGGTGCATGGGGTGTGCTTCGACTGATCGTGGCAAACATTCCGGTGTTGCCCTATTTCATGGGAGTGTTATATGGCACGGGTTTCACCATTGAGTGGGTGCCTCTGTGGTTCTTACCGCACTTATTCGTCAGTCTTTTACTGGTATTGGCGTTAATGAAATGGGCTACCCATTTTTCTTCTCCGAGACGATTTTTGGCATGGTCCATGTTGATTTGTCTGCTATCGGGGTGGTATGCGATGACATGGTTACAAGCGCAACAATGGCAAGATATGCAACCATGGTATGCCAAGCTTAATCATCTCACAACAGAGTTTCCAGGATTGCCGTGGAGTCTTGACCTGGTTGGTATCAGCGCGGCTTTTGTGCTGGCGGGTTTCCTTGCACGGGAGGCGGTACTTGCGTTTCGTTTTCATTGGCGCAACACAATCTTGGTCGGGGCCGTATTTGCTGCGTGTCATCTTCTGTATGGGCAGACGATGGATTTGCATATGCGCGAGTATGGCAATCCCGTAATCTCTAGCCTTCAGGCCGTGGCGGGTATTTATCTCAGTATCAGCCTTGCCGCTTTTATACAACGATTCGAGTCGTTATCAAAAGGCATGATGGCGTTGGGGCAGGCCAGTTTATTCATTTTGATATTTCACTCGTGGATCGAATGGAAAGTGTTTGGTCTATTGCAACACCACGGCATCGGCGACGATGTTGCCGCTTTGATTGCCTTGTTCCTGGGTGTTGTCTTACCCGCCTTATTGTGGCGCTACATGAGTTTATTCCCATGGTTGGCCGCCCTGTTATTGCCTAAAAAAAATAAAGTATCAAGTAGTTAATTGAAAGTAATAGGTTAATTATTTGATATCCAAGAATGCTGCTGTCTTTTCTTGATCTCCGTGGCGTGTGCTTTACTAAAGGAGGAAATACGCTATATTGGAGTCATTGCGTGGACCATATCGCTGCTGTTGGGATGATTTTTTCGATAACCGAACGAGCAGGCATTATTTTTGCATGGCTGAATTTAAATGTATCGGAGGTTTCGATTCAAGTCTTCTATAAGATATAATACCTATGTATTTTGAAAGCTCAGTATCACAGAATGATATTGTTGCTTTGTTCAATTTTGCTTCACAGCGAGCCGAGCACATGGCCGATTCCAAAAACACACAATCAAAGCCGATTAAAGAATTTTTCATCCAGGGTATTACCAGCGATGGAAGGCAATTTCGCCCAAGCGACTGGGCGGAGCGTCTTTGCGGCGCCATGTCTTGCTTTAGTCCGGACGGTGGACGCAATTCTCATTTGCAATATTCCCCGTACGTGCGCCCCATTTTGCTTAACGGTGTTCGTTCAGTTGTGGTAAATGAGGCAATTCGCGACATCGAGCCACTGGCGTACCACTTTGTGCTCAGTTTTGCAAAAGATAACGATTTGCAAATTATTGACGCTTGCCTGATTCCTGACGAACCAGAAAAAAAGAAATAAAAGCGCGAACCACAATAGCGATGAAGCCCTGAGGAATCAGGGCTTTTTGTTTTTTGTCTGCGTCAACGCCGATCGGATTTCAGAATGACATTCGTTAAACATACTTACTACCCGCTACTTCGTTATTTTCATGTCGGCGAAAATTCAGTGTGTGTTAGCCTATTCCGTCAAGAAAAGGTAGTGGTGGTTCAATATTGAAATGAACAAAACGTCTTTCCATACCTCGTCATTCCCGCGTAGGCGGGAATCCAGAACGCTTCAGCAAATTCGAATAGGAGACGTAGGAGTCGTGGTCCAACGCTGAAGGTGCTCGCGCACCACTGGATCACCCGCCTGCGCGGGTGATGACGAGCTGAGTGGGTAATGGCGATGTGCGCGATGGATGACGAGGCGAGTGGGTGGCATGGCATGGAGCAAGTGAACCAAATGTATTTGATCTTGAATAGGCGACATTTAATTGTACGTCATTGTATTTTGGTAGCAAAAAAACAATAGTGTTTCAACATTGAAATCAACAAATCGTCTTTCCACACCTCGTCATTCCCGCGCAGGCGGGAATCCAGAGCGCGTCAGAAAATTTGAATAGGAGACGTAGGAGTTGTGGTTCAACGCTGAAGGTGCTCTCGCACCACTGGATCACCCGCCTGCGCGGGTGATGACGAGTTGAGTGGGTGATGACGACGTTAGCCGTTGATGACAGCGTTAGCGGGTTTTAGCGTCATTAGTGGATGTTGACGTCGTTAGCGGATGATGACGAGGTGAGTGGGTGTCGACCACGTTAGCCGTTGATGACAACACTAGCGCGTTACTTTGTACTGCGAGGGGCTGAATGCTTTGGTTACTTTATAGTCGCGTAGACCCGCATGTTTAGAGGTTCTTCCGGTCACACGCTTGCGCCATAGGGCGAAAGAGCGAGGCTTAAGCTGGCTGCGCATGAGTTTGATGACGTCTGTTTCGGTTAATCCAAAATTGAGCTGAATTGCCTCGAAGGTGGTTTTATCTTCCCATGCCATTTCAATGATGCGGGAGATTTGTTCTGGGTTGAGATTGACTGAGGCCATCGTCGCTTTGGATATCGTTGTTAAACAAAATTGCGCAGGAATTACGCTGTGGCTTAGTGTAACATTTTTAATTGAATCGCGATTCTTGGCGCAATGCGCGGCATCACAACAGGACGTTTCGATTGATGTACTGAGCCAAAATGTGAATCGCACTATAATGTGGTGACTATTTTTTTGAGGCGCACCGTCATGAAAAACTATGTACTGCATATCAATGGTGAAAAGCACAAGGTTGACGTGGATCCTGATACCCCTTTGCTGTGGGTCTTGCGCGATACGATCGGTTTAGTGGGAACGAAATACGGTTGCGGTGTAGGGCAATGTGGTGCCTGTACAGTGCATGTTGATGGTGTGCCGAGTCGTTCTTGCTTAACCCCTGTTTCGACAGTCGGTGCGCGCAAGATCACCACCATTGAAGGTTTGGATCATCACGCGCAACATCCGCTGCAACAAGCGTGGCAGGAACTGGATGTTCCGCAGTGTGGGTACTGCCAAGCGGGGCAGATCATGACGGCTGCCGCCTTACTCAAGTCCAACCCGCGTCCCAACGATGCGGATATCGATGCGGCAATGGCCGGAAACTTATGTCGTTGCGCGACCTACTTACGTATTCGGGCTGGCATTCATCGTGCTGCAGAATTGCGTTTGACGACTCCATCATCTGCTGGGAGTAAAAAATGACCTTCCCGTTACCCCAATCGCAATCTCTATCACAATCTCGTCGCGATTTTTTACGTCAATCTCTGGCTGGTGGTTTAGTGTTAGGGATGGTTGGCACGGGTGCGCTGGCGCAGATTAGCAAAATATCCGAGCCGTCTCCTGATTTTAGACCCAATGCGTTTATCCGTATTGCAACGGATGGGCGTGTGACGATTGTTTCCAAGCAGCCTGAAATTGGTCAAGGGATTAAAACATCGCTACCGATGGTGATTGCGGAAGAACTCGAGGTTAATTGGAAAGATGTGCAGATCATTCAAGGTGATTTGAATCCGATCTATGGCAGTCAAAGTGCTGGCGGTTCTACTTCAACACCGACGAACTACAACGATTTTCATCGGCTTGGCGCGACAGTGCGGACCATGTTAATCACTGCTGCGGCCCAACAATGGAGCGTACCCGTGACCGAATGTCGGGCAGCGGAGAGCGCGGTGATTCATGATAAAACGAGCCGTCGTATCCGCTATGCGGACTTGGTCGTGACGGCATCGACATTGCCTGTACCTGATCCGAGCGTTGTACGGTTGAAGGAGCCTTCGACCTACAAGCTATTAGGTACCCGCATCGGCGGCGTAGACAATGCAGCGATCGTATCCGGCAAACCGCTATTTGGTATCGATATAAGCCTTCCTGGCATGCTCTATGCCACCTTCGCAAAATGCCCCACATTAGGCGGTAAAGTGGTGAGCGCCAATATCGATGAGATCAAAGCATTACCTGGTGTGCACGATGCTTTTATCATTGACGGCGTGTCAGATAATCCGCGTGGATTAATGTCAGGCGTCGCGATTGTTGCTCGTTCGACCTGGATCGCATTTAGTGCACGTAAAAAATTGAAAGTCGTCTGGGATAAAGGGCGCGGGGCAGCAGATCGTTGGGAAAATTTTGTTGCACAAGCGCAGTCTACATCGCACCAGCCTGGCGAGAAAATTTTACGCAATGATGGCGATGTTCATGCTGCCTTTCATAACGCAGCAAGCACCCTCGAAGCAGCGTATTCGTATCCATTTATTTCACATGCGAGTATGGAGCCGCAGAATTGTACAGCGTGGTTTCATGCCGACGTAGGGACGATGGAGTTGTGGGTGCCCACGCAAAATCCAGCCGCTGGACAAGACCTCATTACATCTACAATGCATATTCCTAAAGAAAAAATTACGCTGCACATGACACGGAGTGGCGGTGGGTTTGGGCGTAGGCTGAGCGCTGATTATGTTATCGAGGCGGCAGCTATTGCCCATCGTGTCAACGCCCCCGTCAAGCTAACGTGGTCGCGTGAAGATGACATGCAGCATGATCATTTCCGTGCCGGTGGATTTCATTTTCTGCGAGGCGCGCTTGATGAGAAGGGACGCGTGTCCGCATGGCACAATCACTTTGTGACGTTTGCGAACCGCATACAAAAAGACGGACAAAGCATCTTGCAACCGGGTAGCGGCGCTGCCTTGAGCGCAGATGAATTCCCGGGTCGTTGGATTAAAAACTGTCTATTAGAACAAACCGCGTTGGAGTGCAGTATTCCTATGGGGCCGTGGCGTGCGCCGGGTAGCAACGTATTTGCTTGGGTCTTTCAAAGCTTTATTGATGAGTTAGCCCATGCGGCTTCCCGAGACCCACTAGCGTTTCGCTTGGAACTGCTGGGCGATCAAGACATGGTCCAAGGTAGCGGTGATCGCGGCATTCCTTACAACGTTGCACGGATGAAGCATGTATTGCAACAGGTCGCTGAAAAATCGTCATGGGGGCAACGCCAGTTCCCGCGTGGACAAGGTCAGGGGATGGCGTGCTATTTTAGTCATCGCGGCTACATCGCTGAAGTTGCCGAAGTCACCGTATCAAAAAAAGGTGAGCTCACGGTCGATCGTGTGGTCGTGGTGTCTGATATCGGCTCGCAGATTGTCAATCTGAGTGGTGCTGAAAATCAGGTGCAGGGCTCGGTCATTGATGGACTCAGTACATTGATGTACCCAGAACTCACGATCGAAGGCGGTGCGATTGTTCAAAGTAATTTTCATCAATACCCTTTACTCCGCATGCCACAATCGCCGCCGCGCATTGATGTACATTTTTTGAAAACGGATTATCCAGTGACTGGTCTCGGTGAACCTGCACTCCCGCCGTTGGCTCCTGCCGTGTGCAACGCCATTTTTGCTGCGACAGGTAAGCGTGTACGTCAGTTGCCATTGAGTCGGACCGATCTGAGTTGGTCCTAACTTGGCTAAACGCTTCTATTGGGTTTTCCGCCACCGCGGAAAATGACGAGAAGCGGTCGTGATGCGCGTTGCCCATACTGACAACATCGCCCTTGAACATCGCCCTTGAACAACGACATTAGTAGTCCGCGGGCGATGCGGAGTGGCGTACATGGTCATGTCGAAACGCGTTCATGACTTGCTCCCGTAGCCATTGGTTAGCGGGATCGAGCTCCAGATTTTGATGCCAATACAGATATACATCCCACGAAGGCATCGTTAAGGGTAGTGGCAGGATTTGATTATCAAATTGCTGATTCACGATGCGGGCATAAGCTTCGGGCATCGTCAGCAATAAATCTGTCTGACTTGCTACGCGGCATGCTGCAAAATAATGCTGGCATCGTAGCCGTATCCTTCGCTGTAAGCCCAGTCGGCTTAATTCAAAATCTTCTAGTCCCATTCCTTTTCGTCGTGAACTGGCAAGAATATGTTCTGCTGCTAGGTACTGGTCCAGACTCAATCTACCCTGAACAACGGGATGGTCTTTCCGTGCCAATACGACGGTGGTATCGCGTGAAATTTGTTGACGGCGGATCTCTGATGGCAGTGGTAACAGCATATCAATAGCGACATCGATCGTACCGGCAGCAAGCTCGCTGACGAGTTCCCTCCGATCGACCTGAATGGCAGCGACATTGATTTGAGGTGCTTGGTTGGTAATGCTTTCTAACAGAGGGGGAAGAACGGTCGACTCCAGGACGTCGCGCAGGGCGAGGTTGAATTGCTTACTTGCTTGCGAGGGCTCAAATTTTCTGTTTTCGGTCAGGGTCATTTCTAGCCCGCGAAGAGCCTGTCTGACGGGCTCAATGATGCTGCGTGCAAGCGGCGTTGACACCATGATGTTGCCCTGTCGGACGAAGAGCGGGTCATCAAACATACTTCTTAGGCGATTGAGCGCATGGCTGATCGCAGGCTGTGTCAAATGAAGTTTCTGACTGGCACGGGTCACGGTGCCTTCTGTGTAAATCGCTTCAAAGACAATAAACAGGTTCAGATCAAGGCGTGATATATGCATAGAATTAATATTCTGAGATAACAACTATTCATTTGATCAATTATAGACCCAGACTTACACTCGGTGACTGAAATAGTGCGCCAATAAAGACCGTGTGGCGGAACCATTCGATGGCTGATACGATGAAAAGGGCAATACTGAGAGCCGCAGTCACATCAAGGCGTTCATCAACACGTTAACAGAACAAAAGGTGGAGTAACTCATGGCACAACTCTATTTGATCAGACATGGACAAGCCTCGTTTGGCAGTCAGAACTATGATCAATTATCGGAATTAGGTGGGCAGCAGTCGGCGCATTTAGGTCAATGGTGGGCCGAGCGGGATATGGCGATGCATCGTATCGTGACCGGAGCATTGCATCGGCACCAACAGACGGCCGAGGCGTGCATAGCGACGCTGCGCCGGCAAGCGCCTACAGCAGTCGATAAAACAGCGTGGATCACTGACGCTCGCTTTAATGAGTACCATCATCACGAAGTATTGGCGAGGCATGTTCCTGAATTTGATGATCCCGCCGAGGTAAAGCGTTTCTTGACCAGCAAGCCTGATGCGGGTCGCGCATTTCAAGACATTTTTTCAGCCGCCGTTGCGCGCTGGATTTTCGGTCAGTTTGACCATGAATACACCGAAACTTGGCATACCTTTCAGCAACGTTGTGTAAGTGCTTTTCTGGAGCAAGTGACCCGTGACGATGGTGCAAAAAATATCGCCATTTTCACATCCGGCGGCACGATCGCCGCGATTTGCCAGCACGTGCTTGGCATTCCTGATGCGCAATTTTCTGCATTGAATTGGTCCTTGGTCAATACCGGTGTAACGCGTATCCATGTCCAGCCCGGGAGAGAAGGACATGAGAATCGTTACGCACTTTCTTACTTGAATAATTTTTCACATCTTGAAGTATTAAACAACCCGAAGTGTATTACTTACGTTTAGGAATCGACGATGAAAGATCTTTTTGATTTACACGGTAAGGTCGCCCTCGTTACTGGGGCGAGTCGTGGTATTGGCGCCTCCATTGCCAAGCTGTTGGCGGCACATGGTGCATTGGTGATTGTCTCTAGTCGCAAGGCGGACGCCTGTGCCGCGGTGGTTGAAGAGATTGTCGCCGCTGGTGGTAAGGCCGAGGCGCGGGCATGTCACATTGGTGATATGGCACAGATCCAAGCGTTGTTCGCTGATATCGCAACGGCCCATGGACGTTTAGATATTCTGGTCAACAATGCAGCGACGAATCCACACTTCGGTCATATTGTAGATACCGATGAAGGCGCGTTTCAGAAAACGGTGGATGTGAATATCCGTGGTTACTTTTTTATGTCATCTGGCGCTGCGAAGCTCATGGCAACGCATGGCGGTGGCAGCATCATCAATGTGGCGTCGGTGAATGGCGTGATTCCGGGACCGTTGCAAGGGATTTATTCGATTACCAAAGCAGCCGTGATCGCCATGACGAAGTCATTTGCCCACGAGTGCGCGCAGATGGGTATTCGTGTCAATGCCTTATTGCCTGGCGCTACGGACACCAAATTTGCCTCTGCTTTATTTGGTAATCCTGCAATTTTAGAGAAAGCCTTAACGCGAATTCCTATGAAGCGCATTGCCGAACCTGATGAGATGGCTGGAACCGTGTTGTATCTGGCATCGGATGCGGCGAGCTATACCACGGGTGCCTGCATTAACGTGGATGGCGGGTATCTCGTCAGCTAGATCAATACTGTCTTCCCACCGAATTTATTTGATGTTCAAAGGATTACCATGGATTTTCAATACAGCCCTAAAGTCATCGAATTACAAACGCGCTTACAAGCGTTTATGGATGAACATATCTATCCGAATGAGGCCACGTTTTATGGCGAAATCGCCGCTAACCGTAAAGCCGGTGATGCGTGGATTCCGACAAAGATTGTGGAGCAACTCAAAGCCAAAGCACGCGATGCTGGGCTGTGGAATTTATTCTTACCCGAATCGAGTCATGGCGCAGGATTAACCAATCTCGAATACGCGCCGTTGTGTGAAATCATGGGGCGAGCCCTGTGGTCTGCTGAGGTATTCAATTGCTCGGCACCCGATACCGGCAATATGGAAGTCTTTGCACGGTACGGGACGCCTGAGCAGCAGGAACAATGGCTCAAGCCCTTGCTGCGCGGCGAAATTCGTTCTTGCTTCGCGATGACTGAACCTGCGGTGGCGTCTTCGGATGCGACCAATATTGAAGCATCGATTGTGCGGGATGGTGATGAGTACGTGATTAATGGCCGTAAATGGTGGTCGTCGGGGGCGAATGATCCTCGCTGTAAAGTATTTATTTTTATGGGGAAAAGCGATCCCGATAATGCAGATCGCCACCGGCAGCAATCGATGATCATTGTTCCGAGAGACACACCAGGCGTCACCATTCTGCGTGCCTTGCCCGTCTTTGGATATGACGATGCGCCTCACGGTCATGGCGAAGTGGTTTTTGACAATGTGCGAGTACCAGCGACTAACATGCTCTTGGGTGAGGGACGTGGTTTTGAGATTGCTCAGGGCCGTCTGGGACCAGGGCGGATTCATCACTGCATGCGCTTAATTGGCTTGGCGGAGCGGGCACTGGAGGACATGTGCAAACGGTCATTGAAGCGCGTTGCATTTGGAAAGCGTGTCGCTGAACAGGGTGTCACGCTTGAGCGGATTGCTAATGCGCGCATTCTCATTGATCAAGCGCGATTCCTGGTACTCAATGCTGCGCAAATGATGGATACCGTTGGCAATAAAGCGGCCGCAAAAGAAATCGCCATGATCAAGGTGGCAGCGCCGAATATGGCGTGTCAGGTGATTGATTGGGCTATCCAAGCGCACGGTGGTGGTGGCGTGTCGGATGACTTTGGTTTGGCGTACGCCTATGCGCAGGCGCGTACCTTACGCCTTGCGGATGGTCCGGATGAAGTACATCGTAACCAGATTGGTAAAATGGAATTGAAAAAATATAAGCACGAATAAAAATAGTGGTACCGTAGATTGCCGGAAAGGATGATTTCGCTGTATGTTTAAGTGAGTCTGGTCGGTAACTGACGCGTGCCATCGATCACATCACATCATGGGAACCCCAGGTTGACTGGTGGCTTCCCTTTGATGTTTTAAAGAACACAAAACATGAGGAGGGAAGTGGGGTTCATGGATGATGCATCGTCGAGGGTGCATCGGTCGTGATGAGATAGAAAAATTTGACATTGATTTGAAATAGTTTGGGTTGTGCTTAATTTCCAAAAAAAAACGACAAGTTCAGGAGACAATAATGAGCGAAACACCTTGGATCAAATCTTATCCGCCAGGCGTACGTTGGGATGCTGACTTACCCACAAGCGCCGTTCCGCAGTTATTACATGATGCGGTGAAACGCTGGGTAGATCAGCCTGCGTTAGAATTTATGGGCAAGCGGACGAGCTACCGCGAGTTACAAACACAGGTCGATCAAGCCACAAAAGGCTTTCAGGCTTTAGGCGTGAAACCTGGCGTTCACGTCGGGTTATTTTTACCTAACACTCCCCACTATGTCATTTGCTTCTTTGCGATTTTGCAAGCGGGCGGAACGGTCGTCAATTATTCGCCGCTTGATGCCGAAAAGGTATTAGCGCACAAAATCGAAGATAGCCATACGGACATCCTCGTCACTTTAGATATGGTGATGTTGTATCCGCAAATGGCGAAGATGCTGTCACACACACGCTTAAAGAAAATCATTGTCGGCAATATCGCAGACATGTCGCCCTACCCCGATGCGGTGAAAGCGAATCTGCAACAGGCGGGCCAACTGTGCGCGATTCCTGACGATGCACACCACCTCTTATTTGCGCAGCTGATCGATAACGATGGTCATTATTCGCCCGTTGCCGAGACAGATCCAGCGGAGACGATCGCCGTTTTGCAATACACTGGTGGTACGACTGGCTTACCCAAGGGTGCCATGTTAACCCACGCTAATCTGACAACGGCATGTAGCCAGATTATCGAAACAACGCATGTGGATCCACCGATATTAGAAGAAGGAAAAGAGCGTTTATTGGCGGTATTACCGTTATTCCATATCTATGCCTTAACGGTTGATATGCTCTTTGGTATTCGTATGGGCGCGGAGATTGTGCTACATACCCGTTTTGATGCGGACGCTGTCGTCAAGGATTTAGCGACGAAAAAAATCACGGTGTTTCCCGGTGTACCGACGATGTATGCCGCGATTATTCAACACCCCCATATCAGTGAGTTTGATTTGAGTTCATTGAAATTCTGCAACTCAGGCGGCGCACCATTGCCAGCGCAGATTTTACAAAAATTCCAGACGCTTACCTCATGCAATTTGCTCGAAGGGTGGGGCATGACAGAAACATCCCCAACCGGCACATTTACGCCATCAACTGGCGTACGCAAGTCGGGATCCTGTGGCTTGCCGACGCCGGGTATCCGCTTCCAATTTGAGAGCCTTGATGAACGTGGTACTTATGTCGCCATTGGTGAGCGTGGAGAAATTTGCGTGTCCGGTGCCAACATCATGAAAGGCTATTGGAATAAGCCTGATGCCAATCGTGATGCATTTACGGCAGATGGCTATTTCCGTACAGGGGATGTCGGCTACATGGACAGCGATGGCTTTGTGTACATCGTTGACCGCACAAAAGATATGATCCTCTCTGGCGGTTATAACGTCTATCCGCGCAATATCGAAGAGGCGATTTATCAGCATCCCGCCGTGGCGGAGGTGAGTGTGATTGGCATCCCAGATGAATATCGCGGTCAAGCAGCCAAGGCCTTTATTAAACTCAAGGCGGGTACCGCCTTATTATCTTTTGATGAATTAAAAGATTTTCTGCGCGATAAATTAGGCAAGCATGAAATGCCACAAGAGATGGAGATTCGGGCGGAGTTACCGAAAACGCCTGTGGGGAAATTGTCTAAGAAAGAGTTGTATGACGAGGAGGCAAAACGTCGCGGGAAGTAATCATCAGCTGATAACGGGTGCGGAGACAAACATTGTCAAATCTCACACGATAGCCTGTCTGTTGATACTATAAAAAAAGGGATGTCACTTTGATTCGTGACATCCCTTTTTTGCTATCGAGACTGATAAAAAGGATGAGCCTGTTGGTCGTTGCTAACCTTTTTCAGGAATACCTCTGTTGATTACCAAACAGCTTTACCAGAACCGTCTTTGATTTGTGCTTTCCATGTTTTTTCGATCAGATCCACAACGCTGGATGGCATTGGGATGTAATCGAGTTCAGTGGCCATGGCTGTACCATTTTTGTAGGACCAGTCAATGAACTTCAATGTTTCTTTGACTTTGGCAGCATCTGGTTGTGTTTTATGAACCAAAACAAATGTCGCACCAGTAATTGGCCAGCTTGCTTTACCTGGTTGATCTGTCGATACGACAGCGAAGCCTGGTGTTTTATCCCATGCAGCACCTGCAGCAGCAGATTTGAATGTATCAGCGTCTGGCGTAACGAATTGACCTTCACGGTTTTTCAACTGTGTGTAGGACAGATTGTTTTTCTTCGCATAAGCAAATTCAACGTAACCGATGGAACCATTGATACGCTGCACGTTGGCCGCAACACCTTCATTCCCTTTGCCGCCCAAACCAGCTGGCCATTTCACAGCAGTGCTGGAGCCGACTACTTTTTTGAATTCTGCATTGACTTTAGACAGATAGTCAGAGAACAGGAATGTCGTGCCAGAAGCATCTGAACGGTGAACAACGGTGATGTCTTCTGTTGGCAGTTTAACGCCTGGATTGATTGCAACGATCTCTGCATCAGTCCATTTTGTGACTTTACCCATGTAGATGTCAGCGATGACTTGGCCAGTCAATTTCAATTGACCAGGTTTGACGCCGTCGATGTGAACAACAGGAACAACGCCACCCATGACGACTGGGAACTGCAGTAAGTCTTCTTTGTCCAGCTCTTCCACAGTCAATGGCATATCGGATGCGCCAAAATCAACGGTGTTTGCTTTAATTTGTTTGATGCCACCGCCGGAGCCGATGGACTGATAGTTCAGGCTATTACCAGTCGCTTTTTTATAGGCTTCAGCCCATTTGGATGCGATTGGGTACACAAAGCTCGATCCTGCGCCAGTGATTTCAGCGGCCATTGCAGAAGAAAATGTGAACAGGGTAGCAGCAGTAACGAGTGTGGTTTTCAAAAAGAATTTCATTGTTAAGTATCCTTAAACTCCAAACTTGGAGCCCCGAACCTTACAGGGGATTTGTGACAGAATAATGACTAAAATTCATTGCAAAGAAATAAAAGTCCAGACTTGCAAGATCCTCGATATCACAGTTCGTATGAGGCAATTTTCGATACCGTGAGAGAGATCGAGCAGAGATGAGAATAACGCCCTGATGACCAGGGTGAGGAAGGTCGATGAAGATATTTTAGTGTTTTTTTTATACTATTTCTTTATTGCACGTAGGTATGCATCTGACATCCTTTCCCGGCGATTGAGACAATACACTTGAATCATGAAAAAAAGACCTTCTCGTACCGCATTTCATCTGGAAATTTATCTTCAATACGTCATAATCTCTGGTATGGTGCGATCTTTCGCCTTCATTTGTCGAATCCAGCACCGAATTCACGTGATATGTCTGCGGTGATCCGGTTGTGTGATCTCCCTCTGAGGGATGGCTCGCAGCGCGTGAAATGCTGGTCGCGCATCTCAATGCAAACTTCAATTTAAATTTAGTCAGGTGTTAAGCAATGTTGAAACGCTTAGTTGGTCTTTGCTTGGTGCTGCATATCGGTAGCGTAGCCGCCGTGCAGTTAAATTCGCAACACGCCATCGTTGTCGAGGATGGTACGGGCAAAGTGTTGCTGGAAAAAAATGCGACATCGGTCGCGCCAATCGCCTCGTTGACGAAACTCATGACGGCCATGGTCATTCTCGATAGTAAGCCCAATATGGATGAGATGATCTCGATTGAGACCGCCGATCTCGATACCATCAAGCACAGTACGTCGCATGTGCCAGTTGGTTCCAGCTTGTCGAGAAGAGACGTCTTACAACTCGCATTGATGTCGTCGGATAACCGGGCTGCTGCTGCGCTGGCGCGTACTTATCCGGGCGGCAATGTGGCTTTTGAAAAAGCAGTCAATGCGAAGATCAAAGCCCTGGGTATGACCAATACCGTCATGAAAGAGCCGACGGGTTTGTCACCTGAAAATACATCCACTGCCGCCGATTTGGTCAAAATGGCTGTGGCAGCATCCCACTACCCACAAATTACCGACATCACGACAGACACGTCCGATATGATCGAGTTGAAGGGCCGCAAGCGCCTCTTTCACAATACCAATCGCTTGGTGGGCAGAAAAGGCTGGGATATCTTGCTATCTAAAACGGGGTTCACCAATGAGGCTGGAAACTGCCTCATTATGCGAATCAAACTCGCAGAGAAAAAAGCGACCTTGGTTTTATTGAATGCGAGTGCGAGCTCATCCCGCTTTGTTGATGCGATGAATATCTCACGCTTAATCAAAGGTGAAGATATTGTTCCTGCGATGCATGCGTCGATGCGCCGTCGTTCACGTTCTGCCAAGGTGTAATACAACAAGCACTTTGCGTTAGCCCTTGCACCCGGTGTCATCTCTTTGTTGATGTCGGGTGGTAATCTTGTCCAGTAGTAGTCGCTTGTACAAGCGGCTCCTCGATCCCGCCAGCATCCTTTGCTCGGTCTTTCTCTTCTGTTTTGCATTACTTCGTCGACCACAGCCGCTTTATGCATGCGGTGTCACCAAATAATCGCCTCTTTTATTTCTCTCAGGGAATTTATAAAAATGCAATATTCTTTAAATATCTTTAAATAGATTTAATTTTATTGCAAGACTAATCTTGACGTTGTACATTTGTAAATGATGATGTGTGTTGAGAAGGCAAATGTTGTTCTCAACACTGGCTAGCCGCTCGATCTTTCTATGTGGACAGATAATGGGCATTGGTTTTATTCGATGTCCGTTTTATCGCGTCGTAAAACGCAACGTGGCCCATTTTTGTTATTTACTTCATTTTTGACATACTCTTTATGCGTCAATTCCGGGTTTTGATTGTTGCTTTTGCACATTGGGAAGGGCTCTCTCGGCTTCCAGCCTTGCTGCATCGCGCCGGTTGTGAGGTCAACATACTTGGGGTGCCGGGTAATTTTCCAGCGCTCTCGCGATTCGCGAAGCAGCTTTATATTTCCCCAAACGATGTGGATGCTGTTGTCGCAGACTTAAACGTCCATTTACAGCAACGAGCGGGTTATTACGATTGGGTCGTTATCGGTGATGATCCGTTACTCTATGCACTAGAGAAGCGGCGTAGAGAGCCGTGGGTGCAACAGGTTTTTCCAACTGTGGCTGGCGATGAAGGCATCGATTTTATTACGTCCAAGGCTACTTTCATTCAGCGTTGCAAAGAACATGACATCCGTGTCCCTGATTTTGCGCTGTGCGCTGATCAAGCACAGTTACAGGCTGCTGGTCAGCATCTTGGGTTTCCGCTGGTGATCAAAGAAGCGCAAGGTTTTGCAGGATTAGCGGTTTGCGTTATTGATAATGCGAGAGCATTGACTGAAATTTCCCCAAATGAAGAAGTGATCGCGCAGAAATTTGTTCAAGGTCGCTTAGTCAGCTGCACCGCTGTGTACAAAGAAGGGAAGCCCGTCGCTTGGTTTTCATACTACCGTTCGCGCACCTGGGGCACGTTCGGTCCTTCGTCTGCAATTGAGTTTAAAGTGTTTCCTGAGCTAAAGGGGATTCTTCGCAAACTGGGCGATCTATCAGGTTTTCATGGTTTATGCGGACTCGATTTTATTGAGGATGCGCAATCAGGTCGATTGGTGCTCTTGGAGCAGAATTTCCGACCCACACTGACGATGGATTTAGGTAATAGGGTTGGCGTTGATGTGAAAGATGCTATCCAGCTCTTGCTCAATATGGATGCGACCGGTGATCGATCGCCATTAGTACAAAAAGAAATCGCCGCAGGCACGGTACCGTTATTCCCACAAGATGTCTTCCGTGCCATCGATGATGGCGACACGAGGAGTTTGTTTTCTTGGCTGTGTAATCCATGGCGGTGGCGCGAAATGCGCTGGAATGAACCGTGGATTCTCGCCCAGAACTTGCGTCATATTTTTGCGAAACTGCGGGGTAGAAAAAATCACGAGAAGCGACGCTTCGTCTAAGGCAAGGATGCTTGTTGATCGAAGCGTAGGAAGTAGGCATCTATTGATGCCCTTTTTTTATTTTACGGCGCAGTACACAAACAATGGGTGATTGCCGAGTACGATTTACCTTCTTTATTGAGATCTGACAACCAGCTAAAGTCGGCCAACATTTGTTTCGCTGCGACCGGAGGAATGCCCGTCGGAACAAGTGCAACTTTAAATTGATCTTGTAAAACGTGGGCCGTTTGTGCACCGATCAGGTCGAAGATGCGATCAAACTTAGTCAGTTCAGGTTCGATGTAGCTGATGCGATAGTCATTGCCCAATTTAGCACGTGTTGCCGCGGAACGGATGGCGTCAGAGTAAGTGCCAACGGTATCGACAAGACCGCGTTCTTTGGCTTGCGCACCGGTCCATACGCGGCCCTGTGCCACTGCATCGATTTTTTCTGGCGTCGTTTTACGAGCAGCGGCTGCTTTGCCCGTGAATTCGGCGTAGATATGATTGATGCTTGATTGTACTAATTCGCCAAACTTTGGATCCAACGGGCGCAGTGGATTAAATGGATCCGCCAGCCAAGTTGTCGTAGTGCCGGCAGTATGAATGCCTAACTTTTCAATGGCCTTGTCTGCGGTCGGTAAGATGGCGAATACACCAATCGAACCAGTAATAGTTGCTTCATCGGCGATGACTTCATCGGACGACATTGAGATCCAGTAACCACCAGACGCAGCGACGTTACCCATCGAGATCACAACGGGTTTGCCTGCTTTACGTGTGAGTTCCAACTCGCGACGGATCAATTCAGAACTAAATGCACTTCCGCCTGGCGAATTGACACGCAGTACTACGGCTTTGATGCTGTCATCTTCGCGCGCTTTACGAATCAATGCTGAAGTTGACAAACCACCGATCGCGCCTGGTGGCGCTGTGCCATCGCCAATTTCGCCTTCTGCAATCACCACACCGACGGCATCGCCCAATAATTTTGGTTTTTGGCGAGCGAGGTAGTCATCGAATGCGACTTGACGGAACGTGTGATTTTGCTCATCGGGCGCTGCGCGTTTGAGCATGAGTTCACGCAGTTCATCGCGCGTTTTCAATCCATCGACCAGCTTGAGATTCACGGCCAATTTCGCGGCATCGTCACCGGCGGCTTTCATCAGGGCTGGTAAATCGTTGATCCCTTGCATGATGCTTCCTGCTGGCAATTTACGCGCATGCTCAACGTTGTCGGTGTAGGTTTTCCACATCGCATTGTAAAGATAGCTCTCTGCCTCTGCTGCTGCTTCGGAAGGTGCGTTCGCAATGTAAGGCTCAGCGAAGCTCTTGTACGTACCGACCTTCAACACATTGACGGTGATGCCAATCTTATCGAGGGCATCGTGGTAGTAATTTCTGTATTTACCAAAGCCGGTCAGCATGACGCTTCCCATGGGGTGCATGTAAATTTCATTTGCATGCGCCGCCAAGAAATACTTACGCTGATCGTACCCAGAGCCCCACGCAACGACCGTTTTGCCGCTGGCTTTAAAGCGATCGATTGCGGTAGCCACTTCTCGCAGCATAGGCAGACCACTTGCTTCCATATCGTCGAGCAGTAAAACAGCACTCGTAATTTTGCTGTCTTTGGATGCGCTATCGAGCACTGCCAGAATATCCCGTAATTGGGTCGATTTCTTTGCATTGCCTTGGGCTTCTGCCAGTAATGCGTCGCGCGCATTGCCGGAGTGTTGCTCAACTAATGGTCCTTTAAAATCAAGGACCAAGACGGTCTTATCTTCTAATTTCGCCATACCACCACCGAAAATGGCAGTGACAATCGCAATCAGAATGAACAGCATGATGAGGTTTAAAAAAATTCTGCGACTGGTATCAAGTGCGTTCCAAACGAACTTCAATCCTTGGCCAATCCAGCGAAACAGGGGGAAACGCATGGTGCTATCCTTTATTGTCTAAAATTATTCTGGCCAGATGGCTTGCAACAGCTGCGCGAGGTGAGCTCCGGCACGGGCAAGCGCATCTTCTTTTACGCTTAACATTGTTTTTTCATATTCTAGCGGTAAGCCAATCGACCAAGAATTGCCGTACTGACCCACTGTGCTTTTACTGAACTGGGCTCCACCAAAGACGCGTGTTGCATCGCTGATGGCGTCATCTGCCCATAGTACAGGGAGCGCATCGATCGGGGCAGACACCAACTTGAGTGTGCGTGCTTTTTTTGTCAGCATCGTGTTCATCCGACCGTGCTTAAACTGCACAGGCACATCATCCCACAAAGCATGGAAATTACCACAGGGGCATTGCAGCGCATTGCCCCCAACGGTGTTGTTATGCTGATCATGTGCGACTTCGTCGGGATTGATGAGCTTACCATCCGCGTCTAAAAATGCCGATGCGACATGCAGCGGTTGATGAATATCGCCAATGAAATGGGTGATCAGCGCTAATGCTTCTGCTTTGTCTTTGATATTGAATGGCGCTGGCTGCGGCTTATCTTGCAAGACTAACGCCGCTGCTTGAATCGCATGGACAACGTCGTGATCGCTAGTTCCGGTGTAACCAGTCTGGTAGTGGGCATGTTGCAAACTGACGTCGGCATAATGATATTGTTTATGGCAACTCTCTTCCCCTGGACCTGGATGGCATGCGTCATTATTACGTTTTACGTAATCTGCCATGGCGGCGATGCCACTTGCGGTCTCAAATGGAATGCATTCGGCGTAACGACCGGTTGATGTGTAGGCAAAGTCTTTATCCGGAGCGATCCCTTTGACACAATCTGCCCAAACGGACATTTTTTCTAGTGTCGCATCGCCCAATAAGGCTTTCACCTGCGCCCCCGCTTTGGTACCAACGAGGAGGGCGTCAGCAATCGCTCCAACGGTCTGATGTCCATCGGCACCCCAAGCAAAGCTCGATTGAGGTAACGTACATGAAGCAAGCAGGGTGATGCTCAGTAAGATCTTTTTCATTTCAGTAGTGACGAAAAAAGGAGGTGAATTGGATATGGCAATGCATCGTGCTACCGACCTCAACGTTGATTCTTGGTGGTAGTTGGTGCAGGTCTTATTTACTTTCAGCGATATATTATCTTGCAAAGATGACTAGCATATATCAAAAGCATTCAAAAAAAGACGCGCGCGCCGGATTTGATCTGTCGGCAGCACCCTGTTTTTCGGTTGACTGTTGTTCGCCAGACGAAGAGAAGCATTAAAAATATGTCTTTTTATGCAAGACTGATCCCGTGAAATCACCATCACTTTCTGTTCTTGCCTGACTGCTAATTCGACTTCAGCGGCAATACCAGCTAAACTTGCACGTTTTTCCTCCATTTTTGCGGCATCTGCAATGAATACCATGAACGAATCTTCAGGCGATACCCCTGAATCAGCAACAGTCAACATGCTTGACTCTCCGAGCACCTCGTCGCCATCGACCGAGTTGATTGCCCGTGAAGTGGCCCGTCGCCGTACGTTTGGCATTATTTCTCACCCGGATGCCGGTAAAACAACGCTGACCGAAAAGCTGTTGATGTTCTCGGGTGCGATTCAGTTGGCAGGTACAGTCAAAGCGCGTAAGAGTGGACGTCACGCTACTTCTGACTGGATGGAAATTGAAAAGCAACGTGGTATTTCGGTTGCTTCATCAGTCATGCAGTTTGAATACCGCGATCACGTTGTCAATTTGCTCGATACACCAGGTCACCAGGACTTTTCTGAAGATACGTACCGTGTTCTGACTGCAGTCGATTCCGCGCTGATGGTGATTGATGCGGCAAAAGGTGTTGAGGAACAAACGATCAAGCTGCTCAATGTTTGTCGTATGCGAAATACGCCGATTATTACCTTTGTCAATAAGATGGACCGCGAGACACGCGACCCACTTGAATTGCTCGATGAGCTTGAGTCGGTACTAAAGATTCAGTGTGCACCGGTGACTTGGCCAATCGGTATGGGAAAAACCTTCCGTGGTGTCTACCATATTCTGAAAGACGAAATCTTACTGTTCACGCCTGGCAGTGAGCGCGCTGACCAAGAGTTCGAAGTCATCAAAGGAATCGACAACCCACGTCTCGCTGAGATGTTCCCATTAGAAATTGAGCAATTGAAAATGGAAGTCGAGTTAGTGCATGGCGCGTCCCATCCATTCAGTTTGGACGATTTCTTAGCAGGCGTACAGACACCGGTATTCTTTGGATCTGCGATTAATAACTTTGGTGTTCGTGAGATTCTGGATGCCTTGCTTGATTGGGCACCACCCCCACGTGGTCGCGATGCGACGGTGCGTACGGTTGAATCTGGTGAAGCACCATTCTCTGGCTTCGTGTTTAAAATCCAAGCCAACATGGATCCAGCCCACCGTGACCGGATTGCCTTCTTGCGCGTTTGTTCTGGCCGCTTTGAACGTGGTATGAAACTCAAGCATCTGCGTCTGAATCGTGAGATCAAAGTTTCGTCAGTGGTGACTTTTATGGCTTCCTCTCGTGAGCAAGTCGAAGAGGCGTATGCAGGCGATATTATCGGTTTGCCTAACCACGGCAATATGCAAATCGGCGACAGTTTCTCAGAGGGCGAATTGCTGCAATTTACCGGTATTCCTTACTTTGCACCGGACTTTTTCCGCACGGCACGTATTTTGAATCCGCTGAAAATCAAGCAATTACAAAAAGGTCTGCAACAGTTAGGCGAAGAAGGCGCTGTTCAGGTGTTTAAGCCAGTCGTGAGTAGCGACCTCGTATTGGGTGCCGTTGGGGTGCTGCAGTTTGAGGTTGTGGCGAGTCGTCTCAAAAATGAATACGGTGTGGACGCGGTATTCGAAGGCACCAGTATCAGTAGCGCACGCTGGATTACTTGCGATGATAAGAAAATGATGGCCGATTTTGAACGTTCGGCAGCGGGTGCCAATATCGCCTATGACGCCGCTGGCAATATGGCTTATCTCGCCACATCCGGTGTCAATCTGAAGTTGACGCAAGAACGTTGGCCTGGAATTACTTTCCATGCAACAAGGGAACATGCTGTCAAACTGACATAACCCAAGCGCCATCTTTTATCGTCGTGATCTTAAAATAGTTCTTCAGCGCACTTTATGTGCTTGTGGGAATGAAAAAGCGACGTTGTTCTTTTCTGTTAACGAAGAACGCATAAAAAATACGTGACGTGAATCTGCGGCTTACCGAGGCTTAATCCTCTGTAAGCCGCAGTGCTATTGACTCTGCCAAAAGCAGCTAATTTTAGGTTTGTTTGCTACCATTGAATCTGCTTGTTGCTATTCATTAGCATTCAATGCACGGATATCTGCTTGCAACCGTGGGTGCCTCTTTGAGCAGTCGCACTGGTTTCATCGCGTGGGTTCATGTTTCTTCCACCCTTCATTTTGTTGAAAAAAGGAGTTTTGTCATGGCACTTTTCTTTATTGAAGCAGTCCGGTTTGACGATAGTGGCGAGCGTGTCGCCAAGGTGCGGTGGGGGAGGAGCAAAGGTGGGCAGGTCATGTTGCCAGCGGTGATCGATGAAGCGCAAGAGGTGGACGTGCTTGATGTCTTGAGGACCTTGCGTGAAGGGGATGAAGTCGTGACCAAGTTTCAGCGTAATGACAGCATTATCCTAGGACCCAAAGTGGTTGGTATTGTCTATGAAGATGGCTTGCCCGGGCTATCGATGGAAACGGATGAAGTCTATGGGAACCGTTTGACTGACTTACCGCAATTTTAAACGTGGTTAAAGGGGCCGGTAGGCGGCTGCTTACCGGTTTGATGTAGAAACAGCGACCAACTTACTTATCTGCTTGTGCCGTGTGTGATTTCAGATGCTGCTTCACATTGGGTGCTAACGATAAAAAGATCAGTGCAATCGACAAAGGAATTGTCGATATAAATCCGAGATGTTTGAACGCGGACGCCCCAGACACGCCGCCAATAAAAAATGCACCGACGAGCATCAGGTGTAATCGTAATTTATTGATGTTCGCGCCAACCTCTTCGAGCGGTGTTGCGTCGCCTTGACGCTTATTCCAGTACAGCATTTTTCCAATTTCGATACCGATGTCCGTTACCAGGCCCGTGACGTGCGTTGTGCGAATTTCTGCGTTTGAAATTTTGGTGATCAGCGCATTTTGTAAGCCCATCGTGTAGCACAATACGACAGTTGTGAAGGATACAGTGACGACCTCATGCTCCTGCAGTTTTGTCCCAATTAACCCGAAGAGTAGCAGCAGGATCGCTTCGAGTAGCAGCACTGGTGTGTAGATGTAGGGTAAGCGATTACGTCGCGCGAAATTCACAATGATTGCCGTACTTGCTGCGCCCGTCGCAAAACTGATGAGCGCAATGAAGGCTGCCATGGCGGGCAGAAATCGCCCTAAGACCAGATCATCCGTTGCAGCAGCGAGCATCCCCGTCATGTGCGACGTATATTGCCCAACCGCCAAAAAGCCCCCAGCATTGAGCGCACCCGCCACAGCGGCAAGTGTGACACCAAGATGGAGATTGGCGCGCGCGGAGCGTTTTGGGGAGGTGAGTGCGGACAGATAATTGATTGGCATAGTGGTACAGGTGGCAACGTTCATGTTGAACAATCAGTGTAGCCGAGAAGTGCCCTGATCGGGCGTGTTTTCACACATACACCATCGGATCATTTGTGATGTAGCGCAAGAAAAAGTCGCCACGGGTTGGTGGTTAAACGCGAGGCTGATTGCCATATGGATTACATCCTGTTTTTCCGCACTTTTTGCCTTACGCATCATCGATCTTGAGTAATACCACTTTAATACTTCAATGCATCCTTCTATCTGAAATTGGTCTTATTGATGCGATATGGGAGGAGACCAATTTCTGTGTTTGGATGAAACATTGGCGCAAGTGTTGTATGCGTTTCTTCTTCATCAAAAGACCGATGTTCGCGTTGAAGTATTCACTTTTTCTCTGTAAATAACGCTGTTAAACGCTTGTAATGACATGCTAACGGGCGTCTCATTGATCGTGTCATTGATCATCAAGGGTCATTATCTGCCAAGGTAATATGTATAGATGATTGTTGGAAAAACTAAACAGACCACTTGGAGCGTGAGTTGAAAATAATTTAAATAAAAATGCTTTAAAACAAAGAGTTACCTCACTTTATTGATGATTATAATTAATACCAATATAGCGCATGTTAATACCACGTAGATACCGCTTGACAACCACTTTTCACGTCCTTAAAGTGAGCCTCATTCGAATGAATTGAAGGATTTTTAATTGATTTTAATCAATTTAAGTCAGTGAAATTCGAATCCGCATGAGTAAAAAAAAGAGCTAAATCTCATGATGAATACGGGTGCATTCATTGCTTTTTGAATGGATGGGGCGACAAAGTGGAAGTGCATTTTCCATTCGCTTGATCCTCTTGAAGTCAAGATAGATGCTGGTATGGGCACATACACACCAGTGTTTGAGTGGCATTTAAGTGGATTGGCTCGATGTAAAACAGCTGGTGTTTTTTTGCGTCAATAAGAACTTGTTCTTTGGGTAAATGAGCGTGTTTTAACAAAAAATTGATTGATAGAAATCTTGGGGGAGTAAATGAAACGTAATTCAACATCTGGTTTGACACCAATCGCGTCAGCCGTCGCTTTGCTGGTTCTGGGCGCATCGATGGCAGCACAAGCACAACAAGCGGATCAGTCGCAAGGTCAAGAAGTTGTCGTGACTGGTATCCGTGCATCTATGCAGCAATCGATCAACCAAAAACGGAATGCCGATACCTTGGTTGAAGTGATTACAGCGGAAGATGTGGGCAAAATGCCTGACAAAAACGTCGCTGACTCATTGCAGCGCATTCCAGGCGTCAGTGTGGCAACTGCAGGTGGTACAGAAGGTGGCTTCGGTGAAAACGATCGCGTCGCCATGAAGGGTACTCCATCGGCTTACACATTAACGACACTGAATGGTCACTCGATTTCTAGTGGTGACTGGTATATCTCTAACGTGGAAAGCGGTGGCCGTAGTGTGAGCTACTCGTTGTTCCCTTCCGAAATTATCGGTCGCGTTACCGTGCATAAAAGTGCGCAAGCTGATCTGATTGAAGGTGGCGCTGCTGGTACTGTTGATATCGAGACACGCAAGCCGCTTGCATTCAAAAAGCAAGTGACAGCGGAAGGCACGATCGAAGGCGTTTATTCTAGTCTTCCAGCAAAAACAAATGGTCAATTAAGCGGCCTGGTTAACGTAAAAAATGACGAAGGTACGCTCGGTTTATTGGTACAGGCATTCGACGAAAAACGCAGCCTCAAACGTGATGGTCAAGAATTTTTGTGGTGGGACAAAATGCAGGCTGGCTATGATAGCTCAGGCTGGATCAAGGCACATCCCGAAGTCGTTGGCAAAAATATCTCTATGTTGACGGGTACTTCCCAGTTCCAGCAAGAGCGTGAACGCAAAGGTGGGATGGTTGATGCCGAGTTCAAGGTGAGCCCGAATCTGACGGTTGATTTATCTGGTTTCTATAGCCGTTTGGATGCGTCGAATTCATTGACGAACACCATGTTCACACCGTACTCCATGTTGACTAACGGCTGGTCTTCATCGGGTGGCGTGCAGCCGTCCTCATGGACGATTGTTGGTAATACCATCACCTCTATCGCGTTCCCTAGCACATGTCCTGCAACCCTGAACTGTTCTAACATGTCCAGTACAGCGACTGATAATGCAACACGCTCAGGTTCTTATTCTGAATCGAAGTTCTTTAACCTCGATGTGAACTATAAAGCGAGTGATGCATTGAGTTTTGCTGGTAAAGCCGGTCAAACAACGGGCATCGGTCATACCCGCGATATCGGTGCAGAAGTATGGAGCGCCTACAACGGTGGTAGCTATAATCTGTACGGTGATAGCCAACCAGCGCAAATCACTATTCCTAATTCAAATCAAATTTCCTACCGTCCAACCAATCCATTTGGCGGTAGCTGGGCAGACGATATCACGACCAATGATAAAGAAAGCTATGGTCAAATCGACGGCACATGGAAGTCCAATAGCGATTTCGTGAATAGCGTGAATTTTGGATTCCGTGCTGCATCGCATACACGTGATTTGACTTATCTCGCAGGGAACTTTACTAACCTCAATAGCTCTGGCGGGCCAGCATCTGGTCCAACTGGTTTGACAACCATGAACTCTAGTTTGCCAAATGTGCTCAACAACACTTGGGCTTATACCAGTGGTTCGGTTGATGCTTGGGCAAATCAGAATGTGGCCTTTAACAGCCACAGCTATCAGAATGAGTTCAATCTGAAAGAAGATACGCAGGCAGCGTATGTCATGGCAAATTACAACATGGATCGTTACTCCGGTAATTTCGGCATCCGTTTTGTCAACACAAAAGAACACGTAGAGAATGCTTCTGCGAATACCGTATGGCATCCAATCGTTAGTGACAATAGCTACAAAGATATTCTGCCAAGCTTCAACTTACGTGCGGATATCAATAAGGATGTTGTTGGTCGTTTGGCGATCAGCCGTACGATGGCAAGACCTGAATTTGGTCAGTTGGCAGCGTTGGCATTAAACGACGTTCAACAAACAGGTACTGGTGGTAATCCTAATCTGAAGCCGATTCGTTCTAATAATGTGGATGCGAGTGTTGAATGGTATTTCGCACCGAAGTCCATGGTATCGGCCGGCGTATTTGTGATGGATATGTCCTCGTATGTCACATACGGTTCTTATCAGCAAACTTACTACAATAACTCACAAGGTAAGTACACTACTTACAACATGAGTGCTGCTGAGAATACGTCTGCACAGGTCAAAGGTCTTGAATTGGCCTACGTTCAGGATATCGGCCATGGATTTGGCGTGAATGCGAACTACACCTACGCCGATGGTAAAGAAACGGGCAATGCAGCGGGATCGACTTGTGCAACGACGGGTGACTGCAGTATGGTTGGTACGTCGAAAAATTCGTACAACTTAGGCGCATTCTACGAAAACAATAAGTTTAATGCCCGTATCGGCTACAGCTACCGTTCGACTTACCTCAATGGTTTGGATCGTGCCAGCGCGATTTATCAAGAAGGTGTAGGTACTGTTTCAGCGTCGCTGTCATACACTGTGTCTGACAACATCACGTTGACAATGGAAGGCAAAGATCTGAACGATCCGATGCTGAAATCCTACGCATCGACACCAGACCAGCCTCGTGCATTCTACAAAAACGGTCGTCAGATTTACTTTGGTATTCGTGCCAAGCTGTAATCAATACTGACTTCGATTTGTGAGCCATACAATGGCGGAGCATTCTCTGCTCCGCCATTTTTTTTCCTGAAAAACGCGTGTTACCGTGAAGAGGTATTAGGGCGACGTTGTAATTCTATGTAATACCACTTAAATACCTATTGACAACCACTATAAAAAAACTTTACAGTCAGGTTCTTTAGTTTAACAGAACTTCAAATGTAAAATGCGGTTCGGATATCTCGGTCGCAATGAATAGATCAATGAATAAAATACAGACAGCGCAGGCAACATTGAGCCATCCTCATGATGATGCCGATGCAGACGAGAACCAACGCATCCATTACCTGATTGGTGTTGACGGGGGCGGTACTGGCACGCGAGTGGTGTTAGCGGATCAAAACGGGGTTGAATTAGGCCGAGGTGTCGGTGGACCATCTGGTCTGGTTCATGGCAGACAACAGGCATGGGACGCCATTCTGGATGCGATGAAGCAGGCATTCGATCATGCAGGCATCCCTGTGCCGCCACTGCATTACTTGGCGATTGGTTGCGGACTGGCCGGCGTGAACAATGTGCAATGGGCTGGGGAATTTGTTCGACTCAACCCTGGGTTTCGTGAACTGATTGCCGAAACGGATGCGTACACAACTTTGCTCGGCGCACATAATGGACAACCAGGCGCCGTCATTGCGCTTGGAACAGGAAGTGTTGGGGAAGTGTTACTCGCGACTGGCCAGCGCCGGGAGGTCGGTGGTTGGGGCTTCCCAGCGAGTGACGAAGCCAGCGGTGCATGGATAGGGCTCCATGCAATGAATTACCTGCAACGCACGCTCGATGGACGTCAAACGGCAACGGCGTTTTCTGCAGCACTTCTGGCGCATTGCGGTGGTGAGAAGGATGCCGTGTTTAATTGGCTGGCTGCTGCTAATCAGACCCGTTACGCTGCACTGGCGCCGATCGTGATTCAGTTTGCTTCAGAGAACGAGAAAGCGCGCGAGATGTTGCTGGCAGCGGGGCGTGAGGTGGAGATCATGGCGATGGCGCTTGATCCCACCGGTGCACTACCCATTGCCTTGTGTGGTGGTCTTGCGCATGTGTTACATCCGTACCTTCCGTCAACATTGCAGCAACGTGCACAACGGCCGTTGCGCGATTCGGCGGGGGGCGCGGTGATCCTGATTCAACATCATCTGAAAAAAATATAAAAAGAGAGACAATCATGCTGACACAACTGGACGATTTTAAACCTGACAGTGATAGTTCGACGCCACTGTATCTTCAATTAGCGAACAAGCTCGCCAACGCCATTCATAGTGGTCAATGGCAACCAGACGAAGCATTGCCCTCTGAGCGGATGCTGTCGGATGTGCTGCAAATTTCTCGTGTCACTGCCCGCAAGGCCATTGATATGTTGTGTGAGCGTGGTTTGTTGACCCGTAAGCATGGATCCGGTACCTATATCACCCCTAAGCTAGAACAGCCTTTATCACGGCTGACAAACTTCAGTGAAGAGCTGCGTCAACGTGGTTTTGTGCCAGGTTCCCGTTGGATATCGCGTGAGACAGGTATTGCTTCACCAGAAGAAATTTTATCGCTAGGCTTATCGCCGAATACGGTTGTCTCACGACTCAAGCGTTTGCGGACCGCAGACAATGTCGTGATGGCGATCGAAAGCACGACGATCCCAGCAATGTATATGCCTAATCCTAAATTGGTGACCGATAGTTTGTATGGCTATCTGGAGTCGCACCACGTTGCCCCTACCCGTGCGTTGCAGCACATCCGCGCAGTGAATGCGACGCCAGAGCAGGCGAGACTCGCGGACATCAAACAAGGCGCAGCGATGCTCTTTATTACACGTGTCGGTTACTTACCCAACGGAACAGCGATTGAGTTATCGCACTCTTATTGCCGCAGTGACTATTATGACTTTGTGGCGGAGTTGTTCAGATGAGTGTGAATCAACAACTGCAAGGGAAAATACTCACCGCCACAGGCTGGGTCGAAGGCAACATCCAATTTTCAGAACGGATCACGTCCATCGAACCGAGTGCCGCATCCTCGACAACTGATCATGTGATCTTGCCTGGCTTTATCGATCTGCATGTGCACGGCGCGGGTGGTAAAGATACGATGGAAGCGGGTGATGCTGTCGAAGTGATCGCGCGTCAGCATGCGCAGTTCGGTACAACGAGTTTGTTGGCAACGACAATGACTGCGCCCATGTCTGATATTGAAGCGGCGTTGTTGGCTATTCAGCCATCGATACGTCAACGCGTGCCTGGCTCCGCACGGGTATTGGGTGTGCATCTCGAAGGGCCGTATATCAATCCCGGCAAACTCGGCGCACAGCCTGATTTCGCGGATGTCGGATCGCTGGCGCAGGTCAAGCGACTCAATGCGATTGCACCGATTAAATTGATTACTGTCGCACCGGAAATTGAAGGGCATTTGCAGCTCGTGAGCGAGCTTTGCGCGATGGGAATGCAGGTGCAGATTGGCCATACCCTTGGTACCTATGAGGATGGTGTGGCTGCACTGAAGAATGGGGCGAAAGGTTTCACACATTTGTATAACGCGATGTCCCGTCTCGACCACCGTGCACCGGGAATGGTTGGCGCTGCGCTCGCGCATGCAGAATTTTCGGAAATCATTCCGGATTTGTTGCATGTCCATCCTGGTGCTATTAAAGCGGCGATGCGTGCGATTCCGCATTTGTATTGCGTCACTGATTCTACCGCGGCGTCTGGTATGCCAGATGGGCAATATATGCTCGGGCGGCAAGTCGTGCACAAGTGTTTGGGAGGTGTGCGTCTTGAGGATGGCACCTTAGCTGGGAGCACCTTGACGATGGATCAGGCATTGCGCAATTTGGTCAGTATTGGACTCGATCTCGAGGACGCTTCAAAGCGCGTTTCTACCTATGCTGCAGATTATCTCGGATTAACTGAACGTGGCCGCTTAGCGGTGGGTACGTTTGCCGACCTCGTTGTGCTGGATTCTCAGCTCAACCTCATTGCTGTCTATGTAGAAGGAGAAAAGATTGACCTCGCAAATGCTTAAAGAAGCCTGCTCTTCGGCCGAACGTGTTGCTGAACAATTAACGCAAGAACGCGACCGTTATGCTGAGCTGGGTGCTTACCTGCGCGCGCATCCGCCGACCTCTGTTGTCACCGTTGCCCGCGGCAGCTCAGACCACGCTGCCAATTACGCCGCTTATTTGATTATGCAACGACTCGGTAGAATCGTCGCATCGTTACCGATGTCGCTCATCACCTTGAATAAGGCACCCTTACAAGCAAAAGATGCCTTGGCGATCGCGATCTCTCAGTCGGGACAAAGCCCTGATGTTGTTGAGCCGATTTCTTATTTCAAGCAACATGGTGCAACCACCGTCGCCTTAGTCAACGATGCAGCGTCTCCTTTAGCGAACGCAGCACAATGGACAATGCCTTTGCATGCCGGTCCAGAACTGAGTGTTGCCGCGACCAAGAGTTTCATTACGTCGTTGGTCGCTGGGGCACGTTTAGCGGGACATTGGCAAAATGACGCCGCGTTCTTAGTCGCCATCGAGCAATTGCCGGAGGCGTTGACCGCAGCGACGCAAGTTGATTGGTCGTCTGCACTTGAGGTGCTGAGCCCTGCGCAACGGATTATGGTTGTTGGACGCGGTATTAGTTTTCCGGTGGCGCTTGAGTCTGCTTTGAAGTTTAAAGAAACATCCGTTATTCAAGCAGAAGCGTTCAGTGGTGCGGAGATTAAACATGGCCCAATGGCATTGATTCATGATGGTTACCCGCTGTTGATTTTTGCAACACGTGGCCCTGCTCAAGCGGGATTGATTCAGCTTGCCGAAGAAATGCGTGGACGAGGTGCGCATGTCTTGTTAGCAGCGCCAGACAATATCAAAGAACGTAATTTGACCTTGCCTGTCGCAGCGACGCCGGATCTCGATCCGATTGTCGCTATCCAAGCGTTTTATGTGATGGCAGCACATTTGTCAGTGGCGCGTGGACTGGATCCCGATAAGCCGCGTCATTTAAGTAAAGTGACAAAGACAAATTAAGCAGCAACTGGTATCGCTATTTTTTTTAACTCTTTCATAGATACTCCCACTAGTATTTCATTATCAACATTGACTGGTCTTGTTTAAGCAGCGAATTTTTTCTTGATAATGGGGAGTATGTGTAATTCGATGGGTGTCTGATGCAATTTGCACCGATACTCATCGTGCACACCTTGAGAATACCCCCTTTTTTTGTACGCAGTACAGATGGAGCAGTGAGATGACGCAAGAAACACCCTATGTGATGAGCCTCGATGAAGCGCGGCAATTGGCAGGGCAATTAGTGATGATTCGCTTGCCGATAACCCAGTTGGATGCAGAGACTGCGCAATATTTAAAGCAACATCATATCCGCGCTATTTGTCTGTTCCGTGGCAACATGGTGGATGAAATCCAGCTCAAAAAACTGACCTCGGATTTGCGCGACGTGATGGGACCTGAATCGCTGATTGCACTTGATCAAGAGGGTGGGGCTGTTGTGCGTGCGACGTGGGTGCCACAGCCACCTGCGGCGATGTCGCTGGGGGCCAGTGATGATCCGCAGTTGTGTTATCAAATCGGTGCTGCGGTGGCGCGTGGTGTGAAATCTCTCGGTTTTAACTGGAACTTTGCGCCTGTCTTAGATTTGAATAACAACGTCGATAATCCTGTCATCTCTGAACGCTCTTTTGGTTCTGATCCTGTGCGTGCGAGTGAACTTGCCTTGGCATGGATGGATGGTAGTTTGTCTGAAGGTGTCGCTTGTTGTGTAAAGCACTTTCCAGGACATGGCGATACCAATGTCGATTCTCACCGTGATTTGCCAACGGTGAATAAATCCTTAGCCCAATTACAGGCATTAGAGTTAGCGCCATTTCAGATTGCGGTGACTCGCAATGCGCCTGCGATGATGACAGCGCATATCGTTTATCCCGCGTTGGATGCAGACAATCCTGCGACCATGTCCAAGCCGATTTTGACAGGGCTATTGCGTGAGCAATGGGGATACCAAGGCGTCGTCATTACCGATGGAATGGATATGCATGCGATTGCCGGACGCTATGGTGTCGGCAATGCGGCGGTTCACGCATTACAAGCCGGTGCCGATTTGGTCATGGCATTGGGAACCCCAGAGACACAGAGGGAAACTTTACATGCCATTACTGAAGTCATCGCGCGTGGTCAAATCTCGAAAGAGGCTGTGCTGGCGCGTCTTGCACGAGTGCGTCAATTGACGGATACGTATCCCTGCCAATCCGCTGCCTATCAGTCGGAAGTGGCTGATCGTATTCTCATGTCGACCGCATGGAAACGTGGCTTGACGACCATTGGGCAACCCGTTGCTCCTGCAAGGGGAAGTCGAGTACGCCTTGTGATCAGCGCGGATGTGGTGAGTGATGGTGTGTCTGAAGCTGGTATTTCGGCAGAAAAAGTCAGCGCGATGTTGCGTAGTTTGTATGACGTCGAGACCGTCTGTTTTACCGATGCTAATCAATTTGATTGGTCGACCTTGCCTCAGGATGATCGCTTTGTGATTTTGGCATCGACCGTCCGTATTCGCTATAGCCAACACGTACGAGAGACGTGGCGGCCAGATCTCCATCTTGTCCTCTGGAACCCGTTCCAGATGCTCGATATCGAAGCACCCGCCTTACTCACTTACGGTTTCGCTCCGCCAGCAGTGGATGCTGCGCGGGCGTGGTTTGCAGGTGACGTTAGCGCGGAAGGGAAGATACCCGTCGCTGGAGTGGCTACTGACTAATCCTCTTACCAGTAAAGAGCAAAATACAAAAAGATAAAAATATGTGCCGTTGAGTCTCCGCATTTAACGAGCCACAAAGTACCACAATGAACCCACGTCTTTACGAGCACCTTGTACGATATTCATCAACATAGCAAGTCGGCAAAACGCCAGATGCTGCTTGATACGATGTGGGTAAATTGTTTGTTTGTTGGATCCTCCACACATCTTTCCCTTTCCACTCTACATAGCGCTCAGTCGCTGCCGATGTTGCTTCTAATAAACATAGATTCTATTTAAAATACAGCGGTATTTTTCTGCATTTTGTGTGTTTTTCTCGATAGTCACGCCTCAGTCGCTCATGGTACTGTATTGAGAAAAAGACCGGACCAGCCAAGAAGTTTATATAAATAAGATCAATATCGACCTGATGTGATCAGGTGACTAGGATGACCATGAGATTGTCGCTGCGATGGAAATTAGTATTAGGCAGCCTGCTGGTAGAAGTGGTGATGCTGAGCTTTCTCGTGTCCAATAGCTTGCGCCTCAATCAAACGCACATGCAGCAATTGGTCGATCTCCGGCTCAAGGA
Organism: Undibacterium sp. MH2W; assembly: GCF_049340215.1. Taxonomy (NCBI): domain Bacteria; kingdom Pseudomonadati; phylum Pseudomonadota; class Betaproteobacteria; order Burkholderiales; family Oxalobacteraceae; genus Undibacterium; species Undibacterium sp. MH2W. The sequence goes on from NZ_JBMPPA010000007.1 coordinate 130,529, forward strand.
AGTGTCAGTCTTGTTAAATGCCTCCATTGCACCGGCGCTGGCGCAGGAAGATTATGTCGCGATCACCGATGTTTTTCATGCAAGCCGTAGCAAAGATGGCATTGTTTATTTTTTACTCTATGACACGCATCAACGCTTGGTTGCTGCCGATGGTTGGGAGGGCGCTGCCCCTACGGCGCTGAATCAGTTTTATCTTCCCCCGAGTGACACCCGTATTGATACACATGTCCCAGTTAGCCTGGGCGGTATTAGTTATGGTGAATTACGGTTTGGTGTGAACACCCAATTTGTGAAAAATGCACGCGCGCGGCTGTTGGATGAATCAGTATTGATCGCTGCGGCGGAAATTCTTTTGTCTTTTGTCTTTATCGCTTTGCTGGGTACGTGGCTGACTCGTAACCTGAAACGATTAGAAATTTCTGCCAATGCCATTTCGCGTGGTGAATACGATTTACGCATTGCCCATACAGGTAATGACGAAGTTGGTACCGTGGGACGTGCGCTCAATATCATGGGAGAGCAACTGGCCCGCGATATTTTGGCGTTAAAACGCAGCGAACAACAACAGCGCGAAACAGCAGAGCGACTGCAATCTGTCTTTGAGGCTGTTCCTGATTACCTCACCTTAACCCACTTAGAGAGTGGCATGATCGTCTACGCCAATGCGGGATTCGAAAGCATGACGGGGTATAGTCGTGAAGAGGCCGTGGGGCAGACTAGTATCAAAATGGGCATTTGGGTGGATAAAGAGCGTCGAAAACGGTGGGTAAAAACGCTTCTTGCGCAGGGAGTAATTAGCGATTATCAATCGTCGTTATCGACCAAAGAGGGCGCAGTCAAAGCCATTCTTCTTTCCGCAAAATTACTCGATATCGACGGCGTCACGCACGTTGTCACCATCTGTAAAGATATTACTGAACGACTCGAAGCAGAAATCAAAGTAGAGATGGGCCGTCGAAAATTACAGGCAGTCTTGGACGCTGCTTCAGAGGTCTCTATTATCGCCACGGATGTCTATGGAAAAATCACGATGTTTAACAGCGGTGCTGAGAAAATGCTTGGCTACAGTGCGGATGAATTTGTGGGACGATTAACGCCAGCACCTTTCCACGATCGTGAAGAGTTGCGTCAGAGGAGTCGCCAATTATCAAAGCAGTTTTCGCGGCATATTTCGGGCATTGAAATTTTTACCGCGGTCGCAGTGCAGACCGGATCTGAGGTCAGCAATTGGACCTACATTCACAAAAACGGCAAACGCATCAACGTATCGCTGGTCGTCACTACCATGCGTGATGAGTTTGAAAATGTCGTGGGCTTTTTAGGCATCGCCCGCGATATCACACCCCAAATCGAAGCGCGAGCGGCGTTGCGGCAATTGAACGATGAGTTGGAAACGCGGGTGAATGAGCGTACGGCTGAACTTAAAAAAGCCAACGATGATCTCGCACTGGCGATGGAAAAATTGCAGCTAGCACAGGATGAATTAGTCCGATCAGAAAAACTCAAAGCGCTCGGAAATATTGTTGCTGTCGTGGCCCATGAACTCAATACGCCTATCGGCAACAGTTTGACGGTGGCGACGACTTTGCGCGAGAAAACGAAAAAGGTCAATCAGCTCTTTGTCGATGGTGAGTTGCGTAAATCGACACTGAGCGACTACCTGCGCGAATCCGACGAAGGGACGGCGATTCTTGCTCGCGCCTTGCATCGCTCCAGTGATTTGGTGAATAACTTTAAACACGTTGCTGTGGATCAGGTGACCGATCAGCGCCGATCGTTTGACCTCTTGGATATTCTGGTCGACGTTGCAGCCGTGTTGAGTCCGATGTTACGAATGACACCGTTCCGATTTACCTACGAGGTACCGGCTGGCATCGTCCTCGATAGTTATCCAGGCCCATTAGAGCAGATTATTACGAACTTGATTACGAACTCCGTCGCCCATGCCTTTGACGGAAAAGATCAGGGAGAAATGCATTTAACGGCGCAATGTATCGATGCCGATACCGTACGGATACTGTTTAGTGACGACGGTGTCGGCATTGAAAACGATCATCTATCGCGTATTTTTGATCCGTTTTATACGACAAAATTAGGACGTGGTGGAACTGGATTAGGCTTAAATATCGTCCATAATATTGCTACTAAAACCTTGGGCGGTCATTTAAAGGTCGATAGTATTTATGGTAAGGGAACCGTATTTACCATCGACCTCCCGGTCAGCGCGCCACAAGAAGATTAAAGGACCTGAGATTCATTACTGGTATCAACGATCCTGACGAAACGGGTGAGGACTAAGACCGGAATAGCCGAAATGAGTACCCATATAAAAAAATGCTGATAACCCAATGCGACTTGGATATCACCGCTAATCATTTTAAAAATGACCATTCCTAATTGCATGACACCGGTACCGAGCGCGTAGTGGGCCGTTTGATATCGACCAACGGCAACAACCTGCATGATGAATAAAATCAAGCCAACAAAACCGAAGCCGTAGCCAAACATTTCAATACTGAGAGCGGTCGCTACGATACTCATGTTGTCTGGAAGGGTGCTGCTGAGGAAAAAGAACACGAGATTGGGTAAATTCATCGCGACGATTAACCAAGGTAGCGCACGCCGTAGGCCTAACCAAGATGCAAAATAGCCACCGAGGATGCTGCCACCTAAAAACGCAATCGTACCGGCGGTGCCGTAGACCACGCCCACTTGATCGGTGCTCAGACCCAAACCGCCCAATTCGCGGCTATCGCGCAAAAATAGCGGTCCAATCGTTTGAATCTGACCTTCACCAGCGCGGAACAAAATAATAAAAGCGATGGCAAGCCAGATGCCAGGCTTTCTGATGAAATCAACGATCACATCTCCCAGTGTCGCGAACACATCGCGCATCGAGGCTTTTGTGTTGGTATTTTTAGTGCCAGGCAAACTCCAGCTGTGATAGATCCCAAGGGATGTCAGCATGACGCCCAGAATGCCGAAAATAATCATCCAAGCGTGCTGTGCATCCATTTCTTTTTCGAGTCGCCCCGCCAGAATCACGAGCCCACCCAGCGAGATAAACTTCGCTGCATTAAAAAACGCGCCTTGCCATCCCGCATAAGCCGCTTGTTGTTGATGACTCAGGCTGGCAATGTACAAACCATCCGCAGCGATATCATGTGTCGCAGAGGCGATGGCGACCATACCTAGCAAGGCAATACTCACTGCGAAATAAGTGGGAAGTTGGAGCGATAAAGCGACTAGCCCTAGACCGATACCACCCATCAGTTGAAACGCCACGACAATACGTTTTTTGCTGCTGGCCGCTTCAAGAAATGGACTCCAGAGCGACTTAAAAACCCAAGCAAAACCAATTAAGCCTGTCCAGCGGGCAATTTCCTCATTGGGAACACCGAGACTCTTGTACATTAAGCCAGCGACAAGTGCCACTGCATAAAAAGGTAATCCTTCAGCCAGATAAAGGGTTGGCACCCAGCGCATTGGATGCGTGTTTGTCGTTAATTCTGTGGTCATCACCGTGTCTCTTCGATGTTTGCATGGTTGTTTGTCGTCCCCATGATTGGTTGTTCTTGGGGTACGTGATTGTGATGCCAGCGAATAAGAAGTCGTTGCTTCCTTGTTGCTTACATCACAATCCTTAGCAGCAGAACATACTAGTGCCATCTGGACTGGTCAACTGGTTTTATATTTTTAATGCCACTTAAGTGCCAGTGTTTTGTGAGCAAGGGAGTGGGCGTACATTTTTCGGACGAAAAGTGCCGTGTTGAAAGAAAAAATGGTATTCCGCATGGGGTGGCGGTGTGTTGTTTTTTCTGTGGAAATCATGCAGTTTAACTAACTGGTATGCTCCCTCCCCAATAGGAAAAAATTTATTTTCGCTGATGTCTTTAGACGAGCAATGCCGCCGATAACGACTCGATTTCATCTTGCGAGTCATTCAGAATCTCTTGCAGTGTGGAATCATCGACAATGAAATCAACACTGGCTGCAAATTGTTTCGTGCTCAATCCCATTGTTTCGTGCAGAGGGGATACATACGGCGAGATATCGTTGGCAAGCGTGAGTGTGTCGCCCAGAGATTTCGGTGGTGTAGCGGAAGTACCATGCCACAATTGTTCTACTGCGGTCATCACATGAGCGGGGATGCCGAGCTGTTTCATGACGCCGCGACCAATTAAGCGTTCGCCATACTCACCCCAAATTTCCGCTTCTTCATCGAGTAATCCGGGAAACTCTTGGGCACGTGAGATCAAATAAAAGCCGCCAACTTCATGCACAATGCCAGAGAACATCGCGGTGTCAGGGTCGACTTTGGTGATGTGCCTTGCGATAACCTGTGCCAGCGCTCCGACATGGGCGCAATGTTCCCATAATTCTTTTGCTTTTGCTGCTAAGACAGGATCACGTAACTGACTTCCGAGTTGCCGAACGACGGTGGCGCTCACCAAAGTCCTCACGGTACGAAATCCGATGCGGCTGATCGCCATGGGCACATTATTGACCTGCATTCCCGAACGGTTAAATGCGCCTGAATTGGCCAGCGCTACCGTTCTCGCCGACAACAGCGGGTCTGCAATGATGTATTTGGCCGCTGTTTCTAAATGGCAATCTGGGTTATCTAGGATACGTTTTAACTTCAATGTTTCTTCGACATGTGTCGGAAACACCAGCTCGCCTTGATTGGCTTGTTCAGCAATTTGTTTATAAATAGCTAAGCGATCCATGGCGCTTCTCCTGTCAAACCAGATAACTGGTCATAATGTTAAAAATTGTAAATTATTCGTTGACGCTTTTATAGGGTAGTATAAAAATTCCGTAAGGCAACTTTTTTATGATTTAATCGAAAAAGATTGTCAGGTATATAAGAAGGAGATGGAGTCATTTTGCAAAGCAATTCAGCGAAAATGGCGGAGTTTATCCAAATGCTCGGTCTATGAATGCGTGCCTATGTTGCTGAAGTAGTGAAACGGGGGAATGTGTCACAGTGACATATTTATTAAACTTTTGCAAACTTTTTTGGTAAAAAAAACAGCGCCGGAGCGCTGTTTTGATATCGATCGTGCCAGTGGTTTCTTACTTGGACGCTGGATTTCCCTCGCCTAAGTGTTGCACAAAGAATGTTTCATATTTCTTGTGCCATGCTTTCGCTTTAATAGCGCCACCCATGCCATGCTCGCCATCTGGATCCAGGAAAAGATCCACTAACTGCTCTTTACCATTCTCCAATAAAGCACGGTAGACGTTCACAGTGTCCTGGTACAACACGTTAGGATCTTGCATGCCATGGACCAGCATCAACGGTTTTTTCAGACCTGACGTCAGCGGCAGCAGTGAGAAGCGTCGCAAACTTAACTTATTGCGTTCTGTTTTTCCGAGAGTGCGTCCTGTGTACCAGCTATTGTAGTTTTCCCACTCTGTTGGTCCGCCACCCGCGATCCCTGCAGCGAATGTATCTGGGCTGGTGTACATCGTGTATTGCGTTTGGAATCCACCAAAACTCCAGCCAGTCAGTCCAATGCGATGACCATCAACGCCGAAGTGCTGTTGCATATACTTCGCGAGATCCTCTAAGTCTTCCGTTTGTGGTTTTCCAGGCTGCTCCCAGTTGGCATCGCTAAACTTCCGACCATAATCGGAATGACCACGTGGATCAACGGCGACGGTGACGTAGCCGTGTTTTGCTGCCATATACATGCCGAACAGGTAAGCGGTCGGCTGAAAACTATCGGTCTCAATAATGTGGCGAGTACCCAATGGGCCGCCATAGGTGTAGACAATCGCAGGACGCTGATCACTCTCTTTCCATCCTTCGGGTTTGAAGACATAAGCCTGAATCATATCGCCGTGACGATTTGGATAGCTAAAGCGGGTCGGGTGCATGATATCAACGGCACTCCACAGCGGATCGTTACTCTGAGTCAGGGTGGTTGATTTCGCTGTTTTCGTATCGATGACTTTCAGCTCGGGACGGCTCGACCACTGACCAGCAACACTCGCTAATGCCGTACCCGTATCGGCCAACGCGCTCGCGCGATGGAAATCACCTGCTTTGCCCAATGCGGTCATGGTACCGCTGGCGAGGTCGACTTTATATGCATTCATCGCAGCGAAATCATCTTTGTTTGCCAACACAAACATCGATTTACTATCAGGGCTAAAACCGACAATGTGATGCGCTTCAAAATCCCCTTTTAACAAGGGCTTCGCAGCACCCGTTTCTGTGTTGATCGCGTAGGGTTGGCGGAAACCTTGTTCATCCAAAATAGCGATAAGTTGTTGACTATCGGGTGTGAACTGCGGTGCGATCACATCGACCACTTCGTGACCGACATTGTTACGGCGTTCTAAGACGATACGCGGTTTGCTTTTCTCATCGGCTTTACCGACATAGACACGCAATAAATTTTTCTCACGCTCCCAAGTCGCAAAGGTGTAGCGACTGCCGTCTTTTGCCCACGTCACATCGCTCATTTCAAACCAAACGTCGCCGCCTTCATTGGTAAAGACAGGTTCCGGTTGGCGCGCATTGCTGTCACTGACGCGACGGATGTACAGCGCTGTTGGCAAGACTTTTCGTTTATCATCCGCCACTTCACGATCGACTTTTTTCGCCGTCGCGAAACGCCCGTTATAGTCCATGATTTCTACTTTGCGCTCAGACGGAGGATTCACTTTCCCTGTTTCTGGATTGATGTCTGGTGCCTCGGCAGAGATCGCCATCCATTGTTTGTTTTCACTCAGGACGGTATTGACGATCTTGTATTTCTTGTCGGCGTCGTCTGGGTGGATCAACTCGCGATTGAGCTGACGAATGGCGCTGTGATCAAAGCTGGCGCTATAGAGACTTTTATCATCCATGTAGATGTAGCCTTTGTCGTCTGCGTTGTAGGCAACGATGCGTTCGGCTTTGTCTGTTTGCGTCAGGCGTTCGATCTTGCCGCTATCGGCAAATAGGCGGAAGAGGTCGCCACGGTATTCAAAAATCAACTCGTTCTTTTTATTAGCCCAGACGAGATTTTCAATGCCAGGATAGAGATCGCTCGGCTTGAGTTTTTCTTTTTCATTTTTCTTTTTCAGCTCATCGCGCAGTTCCCAGATCTCTTTGTCTGCGTCTGCTTTCGCTTCTTTAATATCGTCCTTCTTATCGTCTTTTTTGTCTTCTTTTTTATCGCTGGCATCAGCCGTTGTGGATGTTGTTGCTGATGCAGCTTCTGCTGCTTTTTCTTTCGCAGCCTCGGCATCGGCTGCTGCTTTTTTAGCGGCTTCCTTGGCTTTCTTCTCTGCCAATTCAACTTTGATTTGCGCTAAGTCTGCTTCTTCCCACTGTTTCAGGTTGACGTTTTCACCCCGCAAATATGCTGCCTGCGCCTCTGCTTTTGCCTGACGTTCAGCTTCTTCTTTATTTTTTTGTTTTTCTTTTTTCTCGAAACGGTCCCAGACCTCTGGTGCATCAAAGGCTTTCATCACGAGTGGCGAGGTGATACGTTTACTCACACCAGTCTGTGTATCGTACACATATAAATCGGCGCCTAATTCTCCGAACGGATTCCATGCATAAGCCAGGTAACGTCCATCGTGGCTGAAATGCAAAAATTTAGCTTGTTGTCCCGTGTAAGACTTAGCGCGAAAGACTTGTTCCAGCGTTAATTCTGAAGGTTTGATTTTAGCGATGACCGTGGTGGCGGTTTTTCCATTAGCGATATCTGAAGCGGCGACAGCAACATGTGGCGTCAGACTCACCAGTGCGCCAGAGCAAGCAAGCGCAATACTGAGGGTAATCATTTTTGGGGACATAGGTTGGCTCCGGGAATGCTTTTTTAGCGAATAATTGTTGTAACAGCGTGGACTGCGGCGCAACGGTGCGGCTGCACGATCACATCACTACCTCCTCACCATGCAAAGGCAATCTTTAGCAATAGCGATAGTTCCACTTTGGCTGCTATCGCTGTGTTGGTGACCAGGCACATGACGCTGCATCAGTGAATGAAGCGTTCATATTGCCGTCAGCGACTGATCTTGGCGGGGTGATGTGGCCTCAAGTTGACTCAGCGTAATGATCTTAAGTTCCTCGAATTTACCTTAAATATGGAAAATTTTTTTCATTTTTTCTGTTGCCGAGCAATGTTCATGGTTTTTAAGCAACAATCACTTGTGTTTCATCTCAAGTGCGTTATAGTGATATGGTGTGTTGGTTATGTATAACACTAATGTGGTGTGATTCAGAAACAGTCAGGATCGCATTGAACATATTGATCGCACTTGATGGAACAACTTATGGAGGCAGCATGACAGCCGATTGGCATGATCAGTCGCCGATTTACCGGCAATTGACACAAAAGATATTGTCGATGATTCTCGATGAGACGCTGAAAGCAGGAGACGCCTTACCGTCCGTGAGACAGGTGGCTTCTGATTACCAGATTAACCCGATTACCGTTTCAAAAGCCTATCAGGAATTACTCGACCAGGCATTGGTCGAGAAAAAGCGAGGTATTGGCATGTTCGTGACAGCCGATGCTTTTTCACGGCTCATGATCTCCGAGCGGGAACGGTTTCTGAACGAGGAATGGCCAGCCACTTGCACGCGTATTCGCCGTTTGGGATTAGACATAGCAGCGTTAGTCCAAGCCGCGAACGCTGCAACGGAACAGTTACCACTTCAGGACGATATTCAATTCAAAACACAACAACGTATCGAGCAAGGAGAACAACAATGAATGCGGTCGTTTCTGCGAAACAGTTACGTAAAACCTACGGTAAACAGGTCGCTGTCGATGGGGTTAGTTTTGATATTTCTGCGGGGCGTATCGTCGGTTTGATCGGACCGAACGGGTCAGGGAAGACGACAACGCTCAAAGCCATTCTGGGTTTAACAACCTACGACGGCGACCTTGAGGTCCTCGGGCTGAATCCTCACACACAGCGCGATGCGTTGATGGCAGATATTTGCTTTATCGCTGATGTCGCTATCTTGCCCGCTTGGTTGAAAGTAAAGGATGCAGTGGATTTTGTCGAAGGGGTGCATCCCAAGTTTAATCGCCAAAAGGCAGAACGTTATCTCGCCAAAACTAAACTCACGCCGGACATGAAAGTCAAAGCCATGTCCAAAGGCATGGTGGTGCAGTTGCATTTGGCACTGGTGATGGCGATCGACGCAAAATTATTGGTGCTTGATGAGCCGACATTGGGTTTAGATATTCTGTATCGCAAGCAGTTTTATCAGGATTTGTTAGAAGACTATTTTGATCAAAACAAAACGATCATCATCACCACGCATCAGGTCGAAGAAGTAGAGCATATTCTGACGGATTTACTGTTTATTCAAAACGGAAAAATACGCTTGTCAGCCAGTATGGAAGACGTCGAAGAGCGCTTTATTGAAGTGGCTGTTAGCCCGATGCATGTCGAGCAAGCACAGGCCTTGCATCCCATCGATCAGCGCATGATGTTTGGTAAGACTGTGATGCTATTTGACGGTGTGAAACCTGACTTGCTACAACCACTCGGAGAGCTGCACCGACCCAGTGTGGCAGATTTATTCGTTGCAGTAATGAAGGGAGAAAAATAATGAAACAACTGACGACCCTGAAATGGTTATTGAAGCGTGAGGTTTGGGAGAACAAAGCACTGCTCGTATGGTCGAACTTGGCTTTGGCGGGAGTGATTTTATTGGTGACGGTGACTGGCGTGTTTCGGTTGAGTAGCAGTGTGTTTCCGAACAACGCTCCTGCGCATTTTCAAGCGGCAGGTTTGAATGCTGGGATGAGCGCTTATTTTAATACTGGCGTCATTATTTTTGCATTACTGATGGCCTTGACGATGTACTCTTACTTGAGTGGATCACTGTCGCAAGAAAGAAAGGATCGCAGTATCTTATTTTGGAAATCATTACCGATCTCTGATGAATTAGTTGTCCTTTCAAAGACCGTTGTCGCCTTGATTTTTTTTCCAGCGATGGCGTTTATCACATTGATGGTGACGATGTTGATTTCGATGCTCGCAGTCTATGTTGCTTGTGCGATGCATGGTGTCTATTTATTTAACGCTTTGTTTTTTAATGGCAACTTGTGGGGACGAATAGGAATCCTTTTTCTGACCCTTCCCGTCTATGTGGCGTGGGCGTTACCGACAGTGAGTTGGATTATTTTGGTGTCTTCGTGGTTTGTACGCCGTGTCAGTATGTGGGTGGTCTTAATACCGACAGCGGTTTACTTTATCTTCGCGATTGTCAATGAGATATTAGGCTTAGCGATGAACACCAGTGGTGCTGCGTATGTGTTGTTTAGTCGGGTACTATTTAGTGTTGTGCCGAGTAACTGGATGACCCAATTTCATATTTCTGAAGCGTTAAATACGTTCCCATCAGGTGCTGTGAATTTGAGTACTAGTATTCAATCGCCAGCGTGGTCTTTATTTTCCTCGCCAGATATCTGGTTAGGCGTGATTGCCGGCGTACTGATGTTACTCGCCGCTTCGAAAATCCGACGTTCGCATGGCGAGTAAAGGCTCGTTTGTCATGACAAAAAACGCATCCTTCAATTTCTCAAGGGTGCGTTTTTTTATGCGCGCTATCTAGATGGCCTGACGACGAGTGCCACACCGGCTAGCGCAATCAACATGCCAGCAACGGCAGTGAGTGTGAATTGTTCACCAAACATCAACCATGCCATGAGCGCGGTGACGGCTGGCACAAGATACATATAACTCGTGACCTTGGTTGCTTCACCATGACGAATTAATACATACAGTACTGAGATACCGAGCCCGGATAAAATCAGAATGGACCATGCCATGGCGATGAAAAAGTGCGGTGTCCACAAAATAGTTTGTGTTTCCAGTAACAAGGCAAGCGGCACAGTGACCAAGAGTGATGCGCCAAACTGGATGACCTGACCGGTTCTAACATCAAACGAAGGGCATGTTTTTTTCTGATAAATGGTCCCCATCGTCATGCCCAGTAAAGCCATGGTCGCGAGTGCAACACTGGTCAGCGAGAGATGAACGACCGACACCTTATTCGCGACCACAAGACCCACCCCAGCGATACCAAATGCCAGCCCCAGCCATTGTTTGCCGCGAATACGCTCGCCAATCAGCGGTCCCATGACGGCAGTCAAAATGGGTTGTGTATTGGCGATCAGCGCAGCGACACCTGCTGGCATTCCCAGCTTGACTGCACACCAAATACCACCCAGATAAACCGCCTGCATCATGATCCCGGCCAGCGCAATGGGTAGCCAGTCTTTGCGTGCTGGCCATGGCGCCTGCATGACCAAAGCAAGGAGGAGCATCAGCGCCACAACACCGACGTATCGCATACTCAGAAAAGTGAGTGGTTCGGCATACGGTAGACCATATTTGGCGACGACGTATCCTGAAGCCCAGATGAAAATGAAAACAGCCGGTAATGACCGGTAAAATAAGGAACTGGATGTTGGCATGCTGACTCTGTCTCTGTGTGGGCGCCTAAACACGGCATGGATGCCGGCTGAGTGCCTCTTGTTGATTATCGTTGTGACGAAACCGCTTTGATGGGCGGTGACAAGACAATATTGGCATAATTTTGTCGCACCATAGATGAAAAAAAACCTGCGAAGACGTTGCAGTCGCAGGTTTTTTTCATGCATCCTGGCGTTGGGGCCAGTTCAGCCAAGAATTACGCCAGATTTGCTGCAGCGAAATCCCAGTTCACCAATGCCCAGAATGCTTCTAAGTATTTTGGACGAGCATTGCGGTAGTCGATGTAGTAAGCATGTTCCCACAGATCGCAAGTAACCAATGGTTTGTCAGTGGTTGTCAGTGGTGTTGCTGCATTGGATGTGTTAACGATATCCAATGTGCCGTCTGCTTTTTGCACTAACCAAGTCCAGGAGGAACCAAAGTTACCGATGCAAGACTTTGTGAATGCTTCTTTGAACGCATCGAAAGAACCCCATTTTGCGTCAATTGCCGCTGCTAATGCACCTGTTGGCACGCCGCCGCCGTTTGGCTTGAGGCCGTTCCAGTAGAAAGTGTGGTTCCAGATTTGCGCTGCGTTGTTGAAAATGCCAGCAGAAGATTTCTTGACGATTTCTTCCAGTGTCGCGTTTTCAAATTCTGTACCTTTAATCAGGTTGTTCAGATTAGTGACGTAAGTCTGATGGTGTTTACCGTAGTGGTATTCCAATGTCTCTTGAGAAATGTGTGGCGCCAGAGCGTCCAGTGCATAGGGCAATGCCGGTAGGGTATGTTCCATGTTGCGTCCTTTAGTTGTCTTCAGAGGTGACCGGCTTTCCTGTCAGCATGACAGAAAAGTTGAATGGCCGAAAAAACGGTAAATACATACTGCAAAGCAGACATTGTAAGCGTTTGCGGAAAAGCTTGCAGCTACCCAGCGAGAATTTCCTACTTCGATGTGGTGAAAGCCTTGCTCAATCACCTTGCTCAATCACCTTGCTCAACTAGCACTTTAATCCGCGAGACTTTGTTGCACGCTAGCGATACCAATATCAGCGCTGCCTTCCGCTAAGCGGATATGCACAACGCTATTGGCTTGGAGTGCTTTGCTTGCCCGTAAGGCTTTACCGTGTTGATCACTGACGATGGCGTAGCCACGCTCTAAGGTGCGTTGTGGGTTCAGCAGTGCCAACTGGTTCTCTAAGCCTGCTAATCCTTGACGGTGGTGCCTCATGACTTGTTGTTGCGCCACGGATAGACGGCGTTGCCACTCACCGAGAGTTCTTTGCAGATGGCGCGTATCGGGGCGTAGTGAGGTGAGTCGTTGTTCCAGTTGCTGAAGTTGGTGTCGGGAGCGCTGGAGGGGGAGTTCACTGGCATACCGCAGACTTTGGGCGCGTTGTTCCAGTAACTGTCGTTTTGATGCAATGGCCGCTTTGGGGCTCACGAGGCGCCGTGACATCCAGTCGAGCGTTTGATTGTGTGTTGCTAGCTGTCTTTGCAGTCCGCGTTGTAATTGCTCACGGAGGTAGCGAAGTTGTCCCATCCAATCTTCTCGCGGCGTCACGGCGAGCTCTGCCGCCGCCGTGGGGGTGGCAGCCCGTAAATCGGCCGCAAAATCGACAATCGTGACGTCGGTTTCATGTCCCACCCCCGCAATGACCGGCATTGCGCAATGGGCGATCGTCCGTGCGACGATTTCTTCGTTGAATGCCCACAGATCTTCAATACTGCCTCCACCACGGCATACCAATAACACGTCACATTCTTCACGCGCTGCCGCCGTGGCGATCGCTTGGGCGATTTTGGCACCCGCCCCATCGCCTTGTACTGGTGTGGGGTACAAAATGATGTGGACATGCGGTGCACGTCGACGCAATGTCGTGAGCACATCACGCAACGCGGCGGCCTGGGGGCTGGTCACAATGCCGATCGTACGGGGAAAAGCGGGCAAGGGGCGCTTGCGGCTCTGATCAAATAAGCCCTCTGCGGCTAATTGTGCTTTTAAACGCAGGAAAGCCTCGTACAGATTGCCAACACCTGCGCGCCGAATGGCTTCCACACTCAATTGATAATCGCCTCGGGGAGCGTACAGGGTCACGAGTGCTCTCACTTCGACTTTATCCCCTTCGCGTGGCTGGAAATCTGCATACTGCGCGCGGCCTCTGAACATCACAGCACGCACCTGAGCCGCATTATCTTTGAGGGTAAAGTACCAATGTCCAGACGCCGCGCGGGTGAAATTGGAAATCTCCCCCGCAACCCACGTCAGCGGGATGTGGCGCTCTAAAAGTTGTGAAACGGCGTTGTTCAGCGCCGAGACTGTCATGACAGAAGGCGTCGATAGTGGAGTTGGTGAGCGAAAGTCAGTATTCATGAGGCGAAAACGCGGAAAAGCTGTCCACAGAAGCGTGAAATGGTCATCAGAATGTCATTGTAGAGGGTAGATGTCAAAAGAAATGCAAGTTCCGACACTAAGTCGTTGATTTTCATTGTTTTTTCATCTGCAAATAACTTGAGCAATTTGAAAATTTCCTTACAAATCAATGACTTTCTATAGTAACAACGGCATTGTACACACACTTATCCACAGAAAACGTGCATAAGCAGTGGATATCTTGGGTGGTGATGTCAAATAATGAATTTGATTAAATTATATGCAGCGTTTATATATCTTTTAAAATCAATTACTTAAGTACTTATAATCGCCTTCTACACAATCTTATCCACAAATTTTGTGCAGAAATCGCCTTATTTTCGTCATTTTTGCGTGTTATTTACACACGTGCCGCAATGGGGATGACTTTAGTCTTATTGCCTAAATTTTGAGCTTTGATAAATAAACTTTTAAAATCAATGACTTAATTTGATCTCCTCAGCTTTTTCACAATCTTGTCCACAAGATTTGTGCAAAAGCCCACAGTTATTGTTTGAGAGCCGAAAAAAAAGCCCATGATTGATAGTAAAAAATCATGTTTTATCGGTTTTGATCTCTTTGCTTAAAAATTAAGCTAAATAGAATTTTCTATATAAATCAATTAATTAAGGGGATAGTGACAGCTTTTACACAATGTTATCCACACAATTTGTGAAAAAGAAATGCACTTCTCCACAATGGCGAACTTTGCATGCTTTTTAGGCATATTTATCCTGAAACACTCTGTTTGCTTATTTTATTTGCAGTACCTGAAATCGATTTAAAATCAGAGGGTTAGGTTTATTTACACGCCTTGTGCACAAGCTTATCCACACAATGTGTGCAGAAACTCTAAAAAAAATGTCGTTTTTCAGGTGACTTTTTTGCTGAGAATCGCTGCCTATTTCTTGTGCGCAAGAGAAATACGTTTTAAATTCAAATACTTAGCAAGCTTTGCGCAACTTATCCACAAGTTTGCGCACAGAATTTGTGTAAAACACGCAGTTTTTCGTTGTGAAATGACAATGCCTCAAAGTACACTTGCCCGTCTGCACACAACACGCTACATTGCGGGGTTGGAAATTTGAACCTTCAAGGAGTGACCTTTGTTCGCTATCATTCAAGCCGCCGGTTGGCCTATTTACTTGTTGTTAATTGCCTCTGTGATTGCCTTAACACTGATCATAGAACGCAGTCTTTCTTTGCGTAAAAACAAAATTTTGCCATCCACCTTGTTAGACGAAGTCATCCGCGTGTATCAAAGCGGCAAGGTGCGTCCTGAAGTGATCGATCAGCTTGCTGGTAACTCGCCACTCGGTAAAGTTCTTGCAGCAGGTTTGCGGAACGTCAGTGCACCGCGTGAAGTCATGAAGGAGTCCATTGAAGAAGCGGGCAGCGCCGTTGCGCACGAGCTGGAGCGGTTCTTAACGACGCTTGGCACGATTGCTTCTCTCGCACCATTAATGGGCTTGTTTGGGACGGTTGTGGGCATGATTGAGATTTTCGGTTCACAGACCGCTGCTGGCGCTAATCCTGCACAACTCGCACACGGTATTTCAGTCGCTTTATACAACACAGGTTTTGGTTTGTTAATTGCGATGCCAACGCTGGTGGCGTATCGTCATTTCCGTGCATTGGTCGATAGCCTTGTCGTCGACATGGAACAGCAGGCTGTTAAATTTGTTGACGTTGTTCATAGCGCCAGGAAGTAATAATGAACTTTCGTAAAGGAAACAGCAGGGAAGAACCTGAAATCAATCTGATCCCGTTTATCGACGTGCTGTTGGTGATTCTGATTTTTCTGATGGTCACGACCACCTATAGCCGTTTTACGGAATTGCAGATTACATTGCCTACCGCCGACGCGCAAAAAGCGCAGGACGAGAAGCCTAATCAGATCAATATTGGCATCGATGCGCAGGGTCGTTATAAAATCAACGACCAAGCCGTCGCGTTTTTAGATACGACAACGCTCGCCGACGATCTCAAGCGTGCTGCTGCAGCACTGGATCAGGGCAAATCGGGTAGCCAGCCTGATCCGATCGTGATCATTAATGCGGACCGCGCGACCACGCATCAATCGGTGATCGATGTGTTGGAAGCTGCACGGATTGCCGGCATGGCAAAAGTGACGTTTGCAGCTCAGGCGTCGAGCCCGAAATAAGCGTCACGTACGATCGTTGAACTCTATGCCCTGGCGTATTTGCCAGGGTTGTTTTTTTGTGGATTCCGCATGCAAGCTCGTCCTCGGACATCATTTTCAGCCAAACTTCAGACGTGGTTATTAGAACGCTGGCAAAAACGCGGTGTGTTCGCGTGCATGTTGTGGCCCTTGTCTCGACTGTTTCAGTTCCTTGTGACGTTTCGCTTTGGCTTGTTTATGCTCGGCTATAAGCCGCAAACGCGTTTGCCAGTTCCAGTTGTTGTCGTCGGGAATATCTTCGTCGGAGGAACCGGAAAAACCCCATTGGTGATTTGGCTTGTTAAGCAGTTACAGGCTGCGGGGTGGCATCCAGGCGTGATTTCACGGGGATATGGCGCGCATGCCGAACATGTGACGTTGCTCGACGCGCAATCAAGTGCTGCCGTCGTGGGCGATGAACCACTGTTGATCAAGCAGCATACATTGGCACCGGTTGCAGTTGGCAGAGATCGTGTCGCGGCGGCGCGGCATCTGCTGGCGAGTAGACCGGAAGTCGACATCTTGATTGCTGATGATGGATTGCAGCATTATTTTCTGGCCCGCGATATCGAAATCATGTTGTTCGATGAGCGAGGTGGCGGTAATGGCTGGATGTTGCCCGCCGGTCCTTTACGCGAACCATTGCACCGCCGCCGCGACTTTACGATTCTCAACGCACCACTCGCTATACCGGTGTCATCGGTCACAGGCTTGCCATCCAACGTGGTGAGAATGCACTTACAGCCCCAGTTTGTTTATCGGTTGGGCGATCCGTCGATACAACAAGCGTTGTCAGACCTGGCTGCATCGAAGATTCTTGCTGCTGCAGGAATCGGAAACCCTCAACGTTTTTTTGCTATGCTGCGTGAAGCAGGCTTGGCGTTCGCGAGCCTGCCTTTGGCGGACCATTTTCAGTTCGATGCACAGACTTTTGTACACATTGATGCCGATTGCATTCTGATCACTGAAAAGGATGCAGTAAAATGTCGGCAAATTCCCGCCTTGCAAAATGACGCGCGTATTTGGGTCGTGCCCGTCGTGGCACAGCTTGACGCCTCGTTTGCAACGGACCTTTTACATATGATTTCGGAGAAAAAGCATGGACACTCGCCTGCTTGATGTTTTAGTTTGCCCTTCTTGCAAGGGACCTTTGGTTTACAACAAAGCAGGTCAAGAATTGATCTGCTATGGTGACAAAATGGCATTTCCTATTCGGGACGATATCCCGATTATGTGGACTGAGCAGGCACGTACATTGACATCTGACGAAGTTAATGCCCGCTAAGGTCACGATAAAAATCCAAAGAACACCCGAACAAAATTAAAAGAAAATAATAGAAAATCAGGATATTTGCATGAGTTTTGTTGCCATCATCCCAGCCCGTCTCGCCTCGAGCCGTCTACCGAACAAGCCGCTGGCGGATATCGCGGGTAAGCCGATGGTGGTGAGAACTGCCGAGCGAGCGTTAGCGTCAGGGGCAACAGCGATCATGGTAGCGACGGATCATCCTGATATCGTGGCGGCTTGTGAAACGCACGGTATTCCTGTTTGTATGACACGCGCGGATCATCCCTCGGGTACCGACCGAATTGCCGAAGTCGCAGAGCGAATGCAACTGCCGGATGATGCCGTGATCGTGAACGTACAGGGCGACGAACCGTTAATCGATCCCGCATTAATTGCAGCGACCGCGGCTTTGGTCAATGCCGATGTCCCTATGGCAACGGCTGCGCATCCCATCCATGCGGTGGAGGATGCATTTAATCCCAACGTTGTGAAAGTGGTCTTGGATAAAAATGACCGTGCGCTTTATTTTTCAAGAGCAACGATCCCATGGCACCGCGATGCCTTTGCGGATGGCCTCGCTGCGACACGGCCGGCTTTTCCGCAGCACTACCAGCCACTACGACACATCGGCTTGTATGCATATCGCAACGATTTCCTAAAAAAATATCCACAACTCGCTGTGTCACCCTTAGAGCAAATCGAAGCACTCGAACAACTTCGCGTGTTGTGGCACGGCTTTTCAATTGCGGTACATGTAACCGATGCGAGCCCCGCGCCGGGCGTGGATACGCCAGAAGATTTGGAAAAAGTCCGACGATTTTTTTCGGAAATTGGTTAAAAATTGAAGGAACTTAGCCATGATTTGGTGCTAAAGCATCAATAAGGTCGGAAATTGTGGTAAGTTTCGTGAAAAGAATCTGTGTTATTACTAGCGCGATACCGCCAAAAGAAAAAATAAATATGTGGTGTCAGTGAGCGAAGTACAGCAACCAGAAGCAAAAAAATCAGCGTGTACGCAGTTCGTGCCCGCCCAAAATAAATTCAAACTCGTCTTAGGAAATAAAAAATGCGTCTTATTTTATTAGGAGCACCAGGTGCCGGCAAAGGCACTCAGGCTAATTACATCAAAGAGAAATTTAATATTCCCCAAATCTCGACTGGCGATATGCTGCGTGCTGCGGTGAAAGCGGGCACACCGCTTGGTCTCGAAGCGAAAAAAGTCATGGACGCCGGCGGATTGGTGTCGGATGACATCATCATTGGTTTAGTGAAAGACCGTCTGAAGCAAGATGATTGCAAAAATGGTTATCTGTTTGATGGATTCCCACGTACGACACCCCAAGCTGATGCAATGAAAGAAGCGGGTGTGCATATGGACTACGTGTTGGAAATTGATGTACCTGATGAGGCGATCATTGATCGCATGTCCGGCCGTCGTGTTCATCCTGGTTCTGGTCGCACATATCACGTGAAATTCAATCCACCTAAAGTGGAAGGGAAAGATGACGTGACGGGTGAGGAACTGATTCAGCGTGACGATGATAAAGAAGAAACAGTCAAAAAACGTTTGTCGGTCTACCATGAGCAAACTGAAGTGTTAGTAAGCTACTACGGTGACTGGGCAAAATCTGGTCAGCCAGGTGCGCCTAAATACCGAAAAATTGCTGGCGTCGGGCCAGTAGAAACAATTCGTGACAGCGCCTTTGCTGCGCTGTCAGAATAAAAAAGCGGACTTCGGTCCGCTTTTTTTTCACCTGTTTGTTTTCTTTCCAGAGTGACTCCTACCAAGACCAGTGTTCATCATCTTTTTATTTCCAAGGCAAAGCGAAGGTGCAATAATATCGATATGACGTTTACGTTAACGTCAATAGCGTCAGTACCGTCAATATGCAGCCGATGGCATGCTTGAGCGTCGTCAGAAAAACGCGACGAGCCCTCAAGAGGATCGATTGGCATGCGATATGATGAAATGACACGGAATTTATTAACCATACCGAGAGAGACAAGACATGCAAATTCAGAATGGCGTATTTATTATCACTGGCGGTGCGTCCGGCCTTGGCGCTGCGACAGCAAGAATGATTGCTGCGAATGGTGGCAAGGTTGTATTGGCTGACGTGCAAGTCGAAGCAGGCGAAAAACTTGCTGCCGAGTTGGGTGGTCAATTCGTTAAATGTGACGTGACATCAGAAGCCGATGGCAAAGCTGTTGTAGCAGCCGCCTTGTCGCTTGGTCCAGTCCGTGGCTTGGTGAACTGTGCTGGTGTTGCGCCAGCGGTGAAAACTGTTGGTAAAGATGGTCCACATCCACTCGATGTCTTCCAACGTGTGGTCAATATCAACCTGATTGGCACGTTCAATATGTGCCGCCTTGCCGCTGATGCGATGGGCAAAATGGACGCCAACGAACAAGGCGAGCGTGGCGTGATTATCAATACAGCGTCCGTTGCGGCCTATGACGGTCAAATTGGTCAAGCTGCTTATGCTTCCTCCAAAGCTGCTGTTGTTGGTCTGACGTTGCCAATGGCACGCGACCTCTCTCGCAGCGGCATTCGCGTGATGACCATTGCCCCTGGTATTTTCGAGACACCGATGTTGCTCGGTATGCCACAAGAAGTGCAAGATGCATTAGGGAAAATGGTACCGTTCCCACCACGCCTTGGTAAGCCAGAAGAGTATGCCCATTTGTCAAAAACCATCATCGAAAACGTCATGATGAACGGCGAAACAATCCGCCTCGATGGCGCGATCCGCATGCAGCCAAAATAAGGGTGCCATCCTGATCGACCCATGCATCGTTGTTGGCGAGAGGCAAATTGAACGCCATTTCTGGCAAAGTGTTTGCTGAAGTTAATTTTATACAACATCGGTGCATGACATTCGGGGTGCAGGACACTACACTAACAAACGAAGGTGTACCGCGACAAAGACGCAACTTGGTGCTCAGGCGGCGATTGGATGCCCTTGAAGCGCCGTTGTCTTTGCCGCGTCCCTCATCCCTGTCCTGAATCTTTGGAGTCGAATGAGCCCTAACGCCACAACCGGATTAATCTTAACAGGCGGCGGTGCGCGTGCCGCTTACCAAGTCGGCGTCCTCGCAGAAATTGCCGATATTCTTGTTGGCGCTTCGTGGAATCCCGCGACAAATCCTTTTGGCATCATTTGCGGTACCTCAGCAGGTGCCATCAATGCGACGGCGCTCGCGTGTCGCGCCGATCACTTCGGTGATTCGATGGCCAATATTTTGCGGGTTTGGGAAAATTTTGAAGCAGCTCAAGTGTACCGAGCGGACTCGTTAGGAGTCATTCGAAGCGGGGCACGTTGGTTATCACTCTGGTCTTTTGGCTGGTTGCTCAACAAATGGCGCAAGTCCCCACCGAATTCCTTGCTGGATAATTCACCGTTAGACGAGTTGTTGACCCGCATGCTCGATCTGACGCGCTTGGATGCCGCTTTTCAGAACGGGAGTTTGCATGCATTGGCCGTTACTGCGTCGTCTTATTCAGCAGGGCAGCATCTCACTTTTTACCAAACGCTTGCAGATATTGAGCCCTGGGTCAGGAGCCAACGGCTGGCGCAACGTGATTTTATCTCGGTTCCGCATTTGATGGCGTCCTCCGCCATTCCGTTTATGTTTCCTGCTGTACCGCTGAATTGGGGTGGGCAAATGGAATATTGCGGCGATGGATCGATGCGCCAACTGGCGCCTATTTCACCCGCGATTCATTTGGGGGCGAAAAAGATTTTGATTGTTGGCGCTGGACGACTCGCCGAACCACCGTCAGTGCGGACGGAAGCCGCTCGATACCCTAGTTTGGCGCAGATCGCAGGGCACGCCTTATCGAGTATTTTTCTTGATAGTTTGGCGGTCGATATTGAGCGACTTGAGCGAATCAATAAAACGCTATCGGTGCTGCCACCGGAGTTACTCGATAAAACGCCGTTGAGGCCCTTGGATTTATTGGTGATTGCACCGTCTGAGCGGCTTGATGATATTGCCAATCGTCACATTGGTAGCTTGCCTCTCCCTGTGCGCACGATGCTGGGTGGTATTGGTGCGACGGAGGCGCGCGGTTCTGCGTTGGCTTCTTATCTCTTATTTGAGTCGAGTTACACACGAGAGCTGATCGCTTTGGGGCGCAAAGACACCCGTGCGCGTCAACACGACGTGTTGTCCTTTTTTGGTGCCGCACCTGATAGTGCTCAGTAGGTACGCCATCGACGAGCATTAAAAAAAGATATGTTCGTTAGTGAAACTCGCTGTCGAAGGCGCTAAGATATCTTTTTTATCTTATTGTTGAGTGTGAAATCATGCTGACGTTACGTTTTTGGCAGCGCGGTGTTCTGAGTTTATTGTTGTCTTTGTTCGTGTCGCTGGTCTTTGCCAGAGACGCAGGCGATACAGTTGCGATCGCCGATTTGCCGAGAGAGGCGCAAACGACATTGGCACTTATTAAACAGGGTGGACCGTTCCCATACCCGAAGGATGGGGTCGTTTTTGGTAATTACGAGTCTCGCTTACCTAAGCAAAAGCGCGGTTATTACCATGAGTACACCGTTCCTACCCCCGGCGCGCGAAATCGTGGCATCCGTCGCATTATTGCTGGAGGTAACCCAACAAGTTCGGGTGAGTATTACTACACCAATGACCACTACGAGAGCTTTCGTCGTATCAGAGAAGAGTGAGGACGTCGATGACTGAGGAAAAAATAGACGTATTTGCAGGGACAGCAAGCAACGTTGTGCAATCGATTCGGGCATTTCATATTCCGGATTTGCAAGCGGAAGCAGTGAAAAGCGGGCAGCATTTTTTATATGCGTACTGCCTTGATGCCGAAACGCGCTTACAAGTCATCTCGACCATTTCGCGCTCGTTTGGCTTCCCAAAGTCAGCGAGAAATCTCGATGCATTAGCCGATTGTTTGACGGATGAAATGGATCACGCAGGACCGCAAACGGGTTTTGTGATTGTTCTTGAGCAACTTCCAAGCAACGACAAATTTGACAAAGAAGCGCGTGAAACGCTGTTAGATGTCTTCCGGGATGCCGCCGAGTTCTGGGCTGAAAAGAAGGTGCCGTTCCGGGTGTTTTATTCTTTTGAGTAAAAAAGAAGGCCGTCATTGATGGCCGTCTGGCGGGTAGAAAATCCGGATGGCGGCACTTTTTCAGTGCAAAATGCGATCAAGTGATTGTTTTAATTATCTTATTTGTCAAACTCTGCCATTTTTATTTGGGGCTTGACGCCTGACAGCGGTACAATGCCGCCATGAAAAAGATTGTTATCCTCATTTCTGGTCGTGGTAGCAATATGCAGGCAGTGGTTGACGCCTGTATTGCCCAAAAATGGCCAGCTCAGATTGCCGCCGTTATCAGTAACAAAGCCGATGCCAGTGGCTTGGCCTACGCAGAGCGTCAAGGTATTGCGACTGCGGTTGTTGTCAGTAAAGAATTTTCCCAACGGGAAGCGTTTGACGCAGCGTTGCAGCAGAAAATCGATGAGTTTGCACCGGATCTCGTAGTGTTGGCCGGATTTATGCGCATCCTTACCCCTGCATTTGTGAACCATTATGCGGGAAGAATGTTAAACATTCATCCGTCTTTGTTGCCAAGTTTTGTTGGATTGGCAACACATCGGCAGGCCTTGGATGCTGGCGTGAAATTGCACGGTGCGACAGTGCATTTTGTCACGGCAGAATTAGACCATGGTCCGATCGTTGCGCAAGCTGCCGTTGCTGTACATGATGAAGATACCGAAAACAGTCTGGCTCAACGCGTGCTTGAACAAGAGCACATCATTTATCCTCGTGCTGTACGCCAGTTCGTGGAAGGCAAGATCAGTATCGTTGGCAATATCGTCAGAATTAGCGAATAAACGAATCAACGTCACTACGCGGTAACGCAGCAAGAATGCCATGAATTAACGAAACATGGCATCCACCAAGGCTCCACCAAGGCACCCACGGTGTCTGTTGACCTTGTTAAAATGCGTTTAAAAATGCGTTTAAAAACGTGTGTAAGGTTGCGTTGTCATGTCGTATTACCGATTGCTTGGCCACTACAATGTTGTGTCATTCTTGAGCAGATCAAAAACAGGGGCAGGGATCTGACCCCATCAGTAATTTAAGGAAACACCATGCGATTACCTCCAGCCATCATTGGCCATGCAGAAGAAGTTCTGCGCGATATTTTACGTTTTACAGGCCCAGCGGATGGCACATTGTCTCGTTATTTCCGCGAACATCCTCGCCTCGGTTCACGTGAGCGCGGTGTTATTGCGGAAGCGATCTACGGCTTATTGCGCAATAAGTCGGTCTATACCAATTTTTCTGAGTCGGGCTCTGGCTCGCCAATGCGTCGTTTAACCCTGTTGGGTTTGGCCGATGCGGTTGGTGTTGAGTCTTTAGGTGGCTTGTCCGAAGAAGAAACCGCATGGCTGGACCGTGTGATGCAAATCGACCGCTCGCACTTGCCAGTGACGATGAAGTCCAACATGCCTGCTTGGATTTGGGAAAAATTAAACGCGCGCTTTGGCGAAGAGGAAGCGTTAGCGTTGACTTCTGCGTTGAATACGCCCGCACCGCTGGATTTGCGGGTCAATGCGATGAAGGGTAATCGTGATGATGTGGTTACTTCGCTCGCACAAGCCCCAATTATTGCTGTGCCAACGCCTTATTCATCGAGCGGTCTGCGTGTCATTAAAAAGCCGTCGATTCAGAATTTGCCACTGTTTAAAGACGGTACGATTGAAGTGCAGGATGAAGGTAGTCAGTTGCTGGCGCAGTTGGTTGGTGCTCGCCGAGGTGAGATGGTGGCCGATTTCTGTGCTGGTGCGGGTGGTAAGACACTGGCATTGGGCGCGATCATGCGCAATACAGGTCGTTTGTATGCGTTTGATATTTCTGAAAAACGTTTGGCAAAATTAAAACCACGTCTGGCGCGCAGTGGCTTATCCAATGTGCACCCTGTCGTGATCGCGCATGAAAAAGACGCTAAAGTGAAGCGTTTGGCCGCAAAGCTTGATCGCGTGCTGGTTGATGCGCCATGTAGTGGTCTTGGCACTTTGCGCCGCAATCCCGACGTTAAATGGCGTCAGACAGCGGAGGGCGTTGCTGAATTGAACGTAAAACAGGCATCGATTTTGGCAAGTGCATCTCGCATGGTCAAACCAGGTGGTCGTTTGGTGTATGCCACATGCAGTATTCTCGACGAAGAGAACGAGGATATTGTGAAAGCATTCCTCGCGGAACACGCAGACTTTACCTTGGTCCCTGCATCCAAAGTGTTAGCAGAACAAAAAGTCGATCTTGAGATGGGTGACTATCTGAAGCTGTACCCACACATTCACCAGACCGACGGCTTCTTTGCTGCGATCTTAGAACGTAATAAATAATCTCCTTCCTCTGACCTGCCTTTGTTGCTACAAAGGCAGGTATCTGATTGACCTCATCATGAACACTCAAATTCTGACAACGCTTATCGCTGATCTGGCGGATGATTTTCGTGAGCCGCAGTTTTTATGGCAGGTCGGAACGGTTGCCATTTGCTTTTTGCTTGCATGGCAACTTTCCCGCGTTTTACGACGCATGTTTTCTCAAGGGGAACCCACGCACGGTGTGATGCACATCGGCGTAGAAAGTTTCTCACGGGTGTTGTCACCGGCATTGAATATGGTTTTCTTGGGTGTTGGCGAGGCGATTTTAGGACGCTGGCAACATACGCATTTGCTGACTTTGCTCTTTCCTATCATTGGCTCGCTCGCCATCATTCGCTTTGGTTTTTACATTGTTCGTAAAACCTTTTCTCGGCAAGGACGTATTGGTACGTTTCTGGCTGTGTTTGAAAAGCTGTTTGCAATCTTGGTGTGGATTGGCGTGGTATTGCATTTCACGGGGTTGTGGCCAGATGTGTTGGCGGCGCTCGATGACATTGTCTTGCCCGTTGGTAAGAATAAAATTTCCCTACTCAATATTTTTCAGGCAACGATCTCAGTCGTACTGACGATCGTCATCGCTCTGTGGGCAAGCGCGGCGCTCGAAGCGCGCCTCATGTTGCTGCCGAGTATGCATTCTTCGTTGAAAGTTGTTCTTTCTCGCGTGGGGCGTGCCTTACTCATTTTAATCGCTGTGTTAGTGAGTCTGACGATTGTCGGTATTGACTTAACGGTGCTGTC
Source organism: Undibacterium sp. MH2W (assembly GCF_049340215.1). Taxonomy (NCBI): domain Bacteria; kingdom Pseudomonadati; phylum Pseudomonadota; class Betaproteobacteria; order Burkholderiales; family Oxalobacteraceae; genus Undibacterium; species Undibacterium sp. MH2W. The sequence continues at coordinate 156,026 of NZ_JBMPPA010000007.1, forward strand.
TGTTTTTGGTGGTGCGCTGGGGGTGGGTCTCGGTTTTGGTCTGCAAAAAATTGCCAGCAACTACGTGTCGGGCTTCATTATCTTGCTTGATCGCAGTATGTCGATCGGTGACATGATCACGGTCGATAAATTCAATGGCCGAGTCACGCAGATCAATACGCGCTATACCGTCTTGCAGGGGTTTGATGGCGCTGAGTCAGTTATTCCGAATGAAATGCTGGTGTCGAATCCTGTTCAAAACTTTTCTCTCACGAACCGCAGTGTTGCCATGACGACGGATCTGGTGGTGTCCTACCAAACAGATCTCGAAAAAATCATGCCGCTTTTGGTTGAAGCTACCGCAAAAGTTGATCGCGTTGCGCAGGAACCAGCCCCCGCTGCTTATCTGATGAAATTTGGTAGTGATGGTCTCGAACTCCGTGTTGGATTTTGGATTGTTGATCCCGAGAACGGTAGAACGGGCGTGTTGTCGAATGTGAACCGTGCACTGTGGACGGTCATTCAGGAGCAAGATATTAATTTGCCTTATCCACAACGTGTTGTGACCTTGGCATCACCAGTAGGGGATATTGCCCCTTCAGTTCGCTAAGGTATGTTGATAAATTTGGTGTGTCTCCTCTAAAAGCGCGTACAATGCGGTCGCAATTAAATTAAATTTGGCTAGAGTAACTTTGCGATATAAGCTACGAAGCAGACGTTAACAACGGAGTACATGTTATTTTGAGTACATTTATTGATACAGTCGTCGATTTTCTATCCAACGGTTTGACCCGTGCGACAGGATGGCAAGTCTTTATCTTTACGATGGTGGTGACACATATCACGATCGCCAGCGTAACGATCTTCTTGCATCGTTGCCAAGCGCACCGCGCCTTGGATTTGCATGCAATCCCTAGTCATTTTTTCCGGTTCTGGTTGTGGCTAACAACAGGCCAGGTCACCAAAGAGTGGGCGGCAGTGCACCGTAAACATCATGCCAAATGTGAAACGGAAGAAGATCCGCATAGCCCACAAACACGCGGCATCAAGAAAGTCTTAACGGAAGGTGCTGAGCTGTACCGCATCGAATCGAAAAATCTCGAAACGATTCAAAAGTATGGTCACGGTACACCGGACGACTGGATGGAGCGTAATGTATATACACGCTTCAGCTGGCAAGGTATCGCCTTGATGTTCATCATTGATTTCGCCTTATTTGGTGTGATTGGCGTGACGGTATGGGCGGTACAGATGATGTGGATTCCGGTGACTGCGGCTGGCATCATTAATGGTATCGGTCACTACTGGGGTTATCGCAATTACGATTGCGTTGATGCATCGACCAATATTTTCCCGATTGGTATTTTGATTGGTGGCGAAGAGCTCCACAATAACCACCATACGTTCGGTACATCGGCCAAATTGTCTTCAAAATGGTACGAATTTGACATTGGCTGGATGTATATCCGCTGTATGGAAATGGTGGGTTGGGCGAAAGTGAAAAAAGTCGCGCCAGAACCAAAATTTGCAGAGCTCAAGTCCGTGATTGACCTCGATACCTTGCAAGCTGTCATTACGCATCGTTACGATGTCATGGCGAAGTACACGCAATCATTGCGTCGTACATGGCGCGATGAAGTCGCCTCGTTGCGTGAAAAGGCGCAGTTTGAAGCAGCACGCTTGAAATCGGCAAAAAAATTATTGCAACGTGAGCCGACAAAACTCGAAGCGCCACAGAAACAACAGTTGTCCGAAGTGTTAGCCCATAGTGCTGCATTGAAAACAATGCACGACATGCGGGTTGAGTTAGGCCTCATCTGGGAGCGTTCGACCGTTAGTCGCGAGCAGTTGGTACATCAGTTACAAGACTGGTGCACGCGGGCTGAAGCGTCTGGCATTCAGACGTTGTACGATTTTTCTCGTCGCCTGCGTACCTACGCATAAGCAATGGGATCTCAATAGAACGGCACCTTAGGGTGCCGTTTTTTTATGTCCCACGCGGTGATGCCAAGAAGCGAGTGTGTGCACAGGGTAGGGTGGTTTAGGATAGGGCGCAAAGGAGAGAGGAGACGACACTGACGGTGTGTTGATCTCTTGACGCTCTTTACCGCTTTGATGAGTTGAATGGTGCGATGCTGTTGACGCTATCGTCGCTGTTGATTCTGTGGACGCTGTTGATGTGTTTGATTTTTGCGTCTAGAAAATAAAAAACCTCGCCAAATGAGCGAGGTTTTTTATTTTCCAAAAAGAACCAAAATTATTTAATTTTAGTTTCTTTGTAGATAACGTGCTTACGTGCTTTTGGATCAAACTTCATGATCTCCATTTTTTCAGGCATAGTGCGCTTGTTTTTGGAGGTTGTGTAGAAGTGACCAGTACCAGCTGTAGACTCCAGCTTGATTTTGTCGCGACCAGATTTAGCCATGATATTTTCCTAACAATAGTTTAGCTTAAACTTTTTCGCCGCGAGCACGCAGGTCAGCCAAAACGGCATCGATGCCGACTTTGTCAATGACGCGCAGACCAGCATTGGACAAACGCAGAGAAACCCAACGGTTTTCTGATTCTACGAAAAAGCGACGATTTTGCAGATTTGGCAAAAAGCGACGTTTTGTTTTGTTATTAGCGTGGGAAACATTGTTGCCAACCATTGGCCCCTTCCCAGTCACTTGGCATACACGTGCCATGATTAACTCCTTAATAGTTTCCGAAATTGGAAAAAATGAGAGTATAAACAAAAAACTGTGATTTATCAACGACTTGTGAAAAACAATTGTGTCTTAATGAATTTTAAAATTTAACAATTTGGTTTTAAGCCTCTTTTGAATCAACATGGACGGGCCTTCTTCCCCTTGTTCTTCACATGAGACCGTGCTCTGCAAACGAATAGACATGCGGGTTGGCTACGATAAAGTGATCCAGTACTTTAATATCGACGAGCCCGAGTGCTTGTTGTAAATTGTGCGTCAGATCAATATCAGCGCGGCTAGGATCGCAAGCCCCTGAGGGATGATTGTGCGCCAAAATCAACGCCGCTGCGTTGTGGGAGAGTGCGGCTTTGACGACTTCTCTCGGGTAAACACTGGCGTGGTTTAACGTACCTCGAAACAGTTCTTCTGAAGCGATCAAGCGATTTTTGATATCCAAAAATAACACAGCAAAGGATTCGTGCATCTTATTGGCCAGCAGCAGTTGTAGGTATTTTTTTACGGCTTCAGGGGAGGATAGGGCAGTTGTTTCTTTTAGCTCTTCGTTGATGGCCCGTTTTGCCAGTTCCAATACTGCTTGTAGCTGCGCATATTTTGCATGGCCCAACCCGTGAATGGCGGAGAAATCTTTCATGTTGGCGGCAAACAGTCGCGCTAAGGAGCCAAAATGGGTCAGCATATCCCGACCAAGATCAACCGCCGTTTTTCCGGAGACGCCCGTTCTTAAAAAGACGGCAAGTAATTCAGCGTCCGAGAGTGACGCTGCCCCTGATTTGATAAGTCGCTCACGAGGACGTTGATCTTCTGGCCAATCATTGATCGCCATGCGGAGTTTCTCCTTTATATTTGTGATGGAAGACGCTTTATTGTCCTTGATATAACGCGAGAAAAACTTGCCAAAGCAAAAGCTGGCTTACAATATGGGTTTGTCCGCGGACTTGTCCGCAAAAGCCATTAACTTGATTGCCCTGCTATGACTACACCAGATTTACCCGTCGTCACCAAAGATGCCTACTTAACGCTGCATTACCGGCTCGCAACGCTGGACGGCGAAGATATTATCAGTACCTTCCATGAAAGCCCTGCAACGTTACAAATGGGTACAGGTCAGTTAGCCCCTGAACTGGAAAATGCCTTGTTGGGACTCGTCGAAGGCTCGCACATGACCCAGGAGTTACCGCCGGAAAAAGCATTTGGACCGCGTAACCCCGAGCTGATTCAACGTGTTTCTGTCGAGACGCTGAAAGCCAATTCTTCGTTTGGGGAGCAGTATGTTGTCGGTGATCTGGTCGACTTTGCAGCGCCATCTGGTGGTCGTTTCGCCGGTATCCTGCGAGCAGTGGATGAGCAAGGTTATTTATTCGACTTCAATCACCCGCTTGCCGGGCAGTCTGTCTTATTCGAAACGAAGATCATAGGAATTTTATAAAACATGGACAAGGAAATCTTATTAGCTCAGCCACGTGGTTTTTGCGCTGGCGTTGATCGGGCCATTGAAATTGTTGAACGCGCTTTAAAACAATTCGGTGCGCCTATCTATGTTAGGCATGAAATTGTTCACAATGCTTATGTGGTGAGTGATCTGAAATCCAAAGGCGCTATCTTCATTGAAAATCTTGAAGACGTGCCAGCGGGTAATACCTTGATTTTTTCAGCGCATGGCGTGTCTCAGGCAGTACGAAAAGAAGCCGACGCACGAGGTGTGACCGTCTTTGATGCGACCTGTCCTTTGGTGACGAAGGTTCACATGGAAGTCGTGAAGATGCGCCGTGAAGGTCGTGAAATTATCATGATCGGACATGACGGTCATCCTGAGGTAGAAGGCACGATGGGGCAAAGTGAAGACGGGATGTACCTCGTCGAAACGGTGGCTGATGTCGCACATTTGGAAGTAAAGAATCCAGAGATGTTGGCATACGTGTCACAGACAACCTTGTCCGTGGATGATACTGCTGAGATTATCGAAGCCTTGAAGCAGCGGTTTCCACAGATTAGTGAGCCGAAAAAAGGTGACATCTGCTACGCGACGACCAATCGTCAAGAGGCGGTTAAATTTATGGCACCACAAGTAGAGTTAGTTATTGTTGTTGGTAGCCCCAATAGTTCGAATTCAAACCGTCTGCGTGAAGTGGCAGAAAAGATGGGGGCAACAGCCTACATGGTTGATAACGCCACCATGATTGATGCCGCTTGGCTTGAGGGTGTGCAGCGCGTCGGTGTGACGGCAGGCGCTTCAGCGCCGGAAGTGCTAGTGCAAGAAGTCATTGATCGTTTGCGCGAACTTGGTGCACGAAGCGTACGTCCGCTCGATGGTGTGCAAGAAAACGTCACTTTCCCTATGCCAAAAGGGCTACACAACCCGAAGCAGGATCAATAAGGATGCACTTAACCCAAGCATGATGCACAAATTTGATTAAAATCAGTTTTTCTTTTGCTTTTCAATATTTTATTTTGCGAACTCGTGATTATGATGGCGCTGCAGTGGTATTTGGGTCTTTTTGAATGTCAAAAGTGTATATGCTGGAATAGCGGGTTTGTGGAAAATACGTAGATACGGGTGGTTTTTTTACCACTAGGATACGTCTGTCGCTAGGTATAATCGCGCCCACTTCACTGGCGTACTGAAGATGTCTAAATATTAGAAAAAACTTTTACCAAAAGTTGCAGAGGAGATTTGAATCATGTGTATTTCACGTAATATTGTCACTCTCAATATGATGACGCGCCTTTTCGGATAGCAAACGCTACAACCCGGGCGGCACCTTAACAACATAGGTGCCGTTTTTGTTATCAGGAACAATTTTTGCTGTACAGATGTATGAAGGCTTACCCAGCTGTTTCGTACGAAGACAGCTGAAATTTCGATTCGTTCATAAAGAGAGATGCAAATATGGATACCCTTATCCAACAAATTATTAATGGCCTTGTATTAGGTAGTATGTATGCATTGGTCGCCCTCGGTTACACCATGGTGTATGGTGTTCTGAATCTGATTAACTTCGCTCACGGCGATGTGCTCATGGTCGGTGCAATGGCCGGTCTGAGTATCCTCAAATTGCTTCAGGTTGTCGCACCAGGCTTGCCTGGTATTGCAATGCTGTTGATCGCTATCATCGGCGCGATTCCAGTTTGTATCGCCGTCAACGTATTGATTGAGCGTATCGCGTACCGTCGTTTGCGTAACGCGCCTCGTTTGGCACCGTTGATTACAGCGATTGGTGTGTCCATTTTGGTGCAGACCTTCGCTATGATGATCTGGGGTCGTAGCCCAGTGTCGTTCCCACCGATTATGCCAACAGTTCCAGTGCAAATTGGCGGCGCAGTGATTTCACAAATTCAAATCTTGTTGCTTGTCTTGGCAACGATTGCGATGATTGGTCTGGTGCTGTTGGTTGAGAAAACCAAAATGGGCCGTGCCATGCGTGCTACAGCAGAAAATCCACGCGTTGCAGGTCTCATGGGTGTTGATTCCAACAAAGTGATTGTAGCGACATTTGCGATCGGTGCTGCGTTGGCAGCGATTGCTGGCGTCATGTGGACAGCGAACTACTCTTCTGCGCAATTTGCGATGGGTTTTGTTCCAGGTCTGAAAGCTTTCTCTGCGGCGGTATTAGGTGGTATCGGTAATATCTACGGCGCGATGGTCGGCGGGATTCTTCTCGGTCTGATTGAAAGTTTAGGTGCAGGTTATATCGGTGATCTCACTGGCGGCATTTTAGGTAGCCAGTATCAGGATATTTTTGCCTTCGTTGTTTTGATTATTGTTCTGACATTGCGTCCATCCGGCATTATGGGTGAACGTGTTGCTGATCGTGCTTAAGGGGAAGATCAATGTCAACTATATTTGATGTAAAAGCAAATCCAAAAAAAGCGTACGTTAGCTTTGGCTTGTTAGCGGTTGTTTTGCTGCTGTTCCCATTCATTGCGGCGAACTTTGGTAACTCTTGGGTTCGTATTATCGACTTCGCGTTGCTGTATATCATGCTCGCGCTGGGTCTCAATATCGTAGTCGGTTTTGCTGGTTTGCTCGATTTGGGTTATATCGCGTTTTATGCAACAGGCGCTTATTTGGCGGCGATTTTCGGATCTCAGCAGTTTGCAACGATTTTAGAGTCGTTTATTGATAACTATCCTGCTGTCGGTAATTTTTTAATTGCTGTCTGCGGGCCAGAAATTACTAAAAATGGTATTCACTTGTCTGTTTGGGTGATCGTTCCGTTTGCTGCCGTCATTGCTGGTGCTGCTGGTGCATTGCTGGGCGCACCGACCTTGAAATTACGTGGTGACTACCTCGCCATCGTGACGCTGGGTTTTGGTGAAATTGTACGTATTTTCATGAACAACATGAACTCGCCAATCAATTTCACGAACGGTCCACAAGGTATCAACATGATTGATCCTATTCACGTGTTCGGTGTTTCGCTGGCAGGTGAGGGTGGTGTGGTGAACTTTGGTAGTTTTACAATGCCGTCAGTGAATGCTTATTACTTCTTGTTCTTGGCATTGTGTATTGCGATTGTCTTTGTTTCTCTGCGTTTGCAAGACTCTCGCTTGGGACGTGCTTGGGTGGCGATTCGTGAAGACGAAATTGCAGCAAAAGCGATGGGTCTCAACACACGTAACATCAAATTGCTCGCGTTCTCTATGGGTGCGTCTTTTGGTGGTGTTTCCGGTGCGATGTTTGCCTCGTTCCAAGGTTTCGTTTCCCCAGAGTCTTTCTCATTGATGGAATCGATCGTTGTTCTGGCGATGGTGGTATTGGGTGGTATTGGCCATATTCCAGGCGTCATTCTTGGTGCAATTTTGCTGGCGGCATTGCCAGAAGTGTTGCGTCACGTTGTTGAGCCAGTGCAAATGCTGCTGTTTGGCAAAATCTGGATCGAAGCTGAAGTTCTTCGTCAGTTGTTATACGGTCTGACGATGGTGGTTGTGATGTTGAATCGTCCTGCCGGTCTGTGGCCAGCGCCGAAGCACGAAGACAGAATCGCTAAAACGAACGAAGCGGCAGCTTAAGGAAGATCAAGATGACACAAGAGACAATGTTAAAAATCGAAGGTGTAAATAAGCGTTTCGGCGGCTTACAAGCACTTTCCAATGTTGGTATTGACATCAAAAAGGGACAAATCTACGGTTTGATCGGTCCCAATGGTGCTGGTAAAACAACGTTCTTTAATGTGATTACTGGTTTGTATCAGCCAGATACAGGTACCTTTGAGCTGGATGGTAAGCCTTATTCTCCATCGGCCCCTCACGAAGTGGCGATCTCTGGTATTGCTCGTACATTCCAGAATATCCGTTTGTTTGGCGAGATGACGGCGTTAGAAAATGTGATGGTTGGTCGTCACATCCGTACTCGTCAAGGCGTATTTGGCGCGATTTTCCGTCACGCTGAAGCGCGTAAGGAAGAGGCGGAAACACGCAAGCGCGCCCAAGAATTGCTTGATTTTGTCGGCATTGGGCAGTTCGCTGACCGTACGTCTAAGTTTCTTTCTTATGGCGATCAACGTCGTCTAGAAATTGCCCGTGCACTGGCAACGGAACCTAAACTGTTGGCCCTTGATGAGCCTGCAGCGGGTATGAATGCGACAGAAAAACTGGCGTTGCGCGAGTTGTTGGTCAAGATCAAAAATGAAGGCAAGACAGTGCTGTTGATTGAGCATGACGTCAAACTGATGATGGGTTTATGTGATCGTATTACCGTTCTTGAGTATGGCAAGCCGATTGCAGAGGGCGTCCCTGCGGATATCCAGAAAAATCCGGCGGTAATTGAAGCGTATTTGGGAGGTGCTCACTAATGGCTGAGAACGTATTGAAAGTTAGCAACCTGAAGGTTGCATATGGTGGTATCAAAGCTGTTAAGGGCATTGATCTCGAAGTCAATAAAGGTGAGTTGATCACGCTGATCGGCGCCAATGGTGCTGGTAAGACAACGACCCTCAAAGCAATTACTGGCACGCTGCCGAGCTGTAAAGTCGAAGGCGATATTTTTTATCTCGGCGAATCCATCCGTGGTAAAAAGTCCTTTGAGCTGGTGACAAGCCATTTAGCCATGGTGCCAGAAGGTCGTGGTGTATTCACCCGCATGACGATTCAAGAAAATCTGATGATGGGTGCTTATACGAGAAACGATACGGCAGGCATCAATGACGATATCGAAAAATGGTTTGCTGTGTTCCCGCGTTTGAAGGAACGTGCAGCACAGTTAGCGGGTACTTTGTCTGGTGGTGAGCAGCAAATGCTGGCCATGGCACGTGCGCTGATGAGCCATCCTAATCTGTTGTTGCTCGACGAGCCATCGATGGGTTTGTCGCCAATTATGGTTGAAAAAATCTTCGAGGTTGTCCGCAATGTGTCTGCACAAGGCGTGACGATTTTGTTGGTGGAGCAAAATGCGAAGTTGGCATTACAGGCTGCCCATCGTGGTTATGTGATGGATTCCGGTCTGATCACCATGAGTGGAAATGCCAAAGACATGCTCGACGATCCGAAAGTGCAAGCAGCGTATCTCGGCGAAGCCTAAGATATTTTCTGTTCGTTATCCCAAAGCCAGTCAGTCATTGACTGGCTTTTTCTTTTTATTTTTCCTTTTTGCATTCGCTGTGCCTCCCTTTTGATTACAGTCCATTGGTATGCGCTTTTCCTTCTCATTAAACGGGCGAAGGGTAGGGGTGCTGCCTTGTCTTTGCAGACGAAAATGATTACTGCGCTGGTTGTTGCTTTTCTCATCGAGCGTGGATTTGATATTGGCAGGTATCGGAGATTCGCGGAGAGCGCTCTCTGTTGAGAGTAGATGGTCTCCTGTGAGCCCATTTATCGCGTGTCGTGATCGCGTGCATGAAAGCGGTAGCGAAGCAGTAGTGCGCCTCATTGAAAGGTATCCCCTTCTCTCATGTTCTCTCCTCTCCGCTTATTGCAATTTATTGCAATCGATTTCATTGAGATTTATATTGCACCGCAAAAACTTCCCTAATTTAAGAAAGTTTTTGTGTTCGTTGCGCTACACAAATTTAACTTTAAGAAACTTTTATGTTTTGTATCTATTTTTATCTAGATTGAATTAAGTAAAAAAATAAATGTTTAAAAACAATAATTTATAGATGCTTTTGATTTGTTTTTTTATTTTCACCGCACCAAAAGTAAGCCGTATTTTTGATCAAATATATGTAGTTGTTCTTATGTTGCAGCGCATGGTTGCATAAAATTTCAGCGAGGAAGATAATTCGATTCAGCTTCTTTTTTTCGATTGCAAACGTTTGCAAAGAAATTTCAAGTGCTGTGAGAGAAGTGATCAAGCGTAGAAATCGATATGATTTGTGCGCGTGCCAAATTAAAAAATATGGGGACGAAAATGAACAGACGTAAAATGAAAGTGACCTACTTAGCGTCCGCTGTTTCTCTGGCTATGCTGCAAATGGCTGCAGCACACGCGCAAGAGGCAGCTCAAACTGCGCCGGTCGCGGCAGCGGCAACAGAATCCAATTCCTTGAACTTGGATCAAGTTATTGTGACTGGTACCCCACTTGGCGTGAGCAAAATCCGTTCAAGTGTTTCGATCAGTACGCTCGATCCAGATCAATTGCAATTATCTGCACCAACAAGTTCGGCTGATGCTTTGCGCTCCATCCCTGGCGTGCACTCCGAAGCTTCCGCAGGTGAAGGTAATACCAACGTGACAGTACGCGGTATTCCTATTTCTGCTGGTGGTTCACGTTATGTTGGTTTCCAAGAAGACGGTTTGCCAGTATTGCAGAATGGCGACTACGCCTTCGTGACGCCAGATATGTTCGTGAAACTGGATAACTCTCTGGATCATATTGAAGCAGTTCGTGGTGGTGCGGCGTCCGTATTGGGTAGCAACTCTCCAGGCGGTATCATCAACTTTATTTCCAAAACAGGAAAAGAAGAAGGTGGTAGCGTTGGTTTGACACGTGGATTGGGTTTTGATGAAACACGCCTTGATTTTGACTATGGCGTCCATCTCTCACCGCAAACACGTGCTTATATCGGCGGTTACTGGCGTGACGGTGACGGCACACGAAGCGGTGGCGTACCGATTGAAAAAGGCGGACAAATCAAGGCGAATATTACCCATGATTTTAATGATGGAAGCTTTATTCGTTTAAGCGTCAAACATCTTGACGATCAGTCGCCATTGAACATGCCAGTGCCATTTACACTGAGCAACGCTAATCCAACAAAAGCAAACCCTGCAACAATCGGTGCAGCGGCTGGCTATGATCCATTGAAGGCGTCTTACTATTCTCCTTACTGGAGCAAAATCGTTGGCTTGAATAGCTCTGGCAACGGCACGCTGGCCAACCTCAATACTGGTTTGACGGTAAAAGAAGATGCCATTGGTTTGCAAGGATCTTTCAAACTCGGTGATGGTTGGACGTTGGACGAAAGTTTCCGTCAATCTCGCAAGAGTGGTAGTTTCGAATCCGGCTATCCAACCGGTCCGGTCTTCAAGGCGTTGGCAGGAACAACTTACGCAAGCGGTCCGAACAAAGGTCAGGCATATACCGGTGGTGTGTTGGAAGTTTCTGCATTTAATGCGTCCTTTGACAGCCTTGACAGTACCGTCAACGCGATCAAATTATCGAAAACATTCAATCTTGCCGAAAGCGGTAAAGTAACGACTTTGGTCGGCTGGGATATCGATAATCAACGTATCGGTGTGACACAAAATCTGCCACATTATTTGATATCCGCGACGGGTAATCAGCCAGTACTCTTAAGCGGTTTGAATAACAGTGGAAAGCAAACCGACGCAAGCGGCTTGTTGCCACAATCTACATGGTGGGGTAATCAAACGCGCGATATTCAATACGATATGAGTTCTCCGTATTTGGATATCAGCTATGAAAAAGGACCATTGAATCTGGAAGCTGGATTCCGTCGCGACATGCAAAAAGTGACTGGTTCCCAAACAAGTTCCGTGCAGAGCACTACTTACACACCAGGCACATTCCCAGCGTTGCCTGACACCCCAGTGAGCTACAACAGAGACAATAATTCTTATTCTCTGGGTGGCAACTACAAACTGAACGACAACTTGGCTGTGTTTGCACGTTACAGCGATGGCGCATCGTTCAATGTGGTTGAGCGCATGGGTGGACCTTTCAATGGTACACAACCAATTCCTATCAATACAGTAAAGCAAACGGAAATTGGTGTGAAATGGCGTCAATCTGGCTTCAGTACTTTTGTGACTCTGTTTAAAGCAGATACAGCAGAAGGTAACTACGATTTAACGACACGTCAGCTGACACAAAATACATACAGCGCAAAAGGTGTGGAGATTGAAAGTGCTTACCGTATCGGTAATTTCAATATCAGTGGTAGCTTTACCTACACCGACGCTTCCATCGTCGGCGCGCTGGATGCGAGCATTGTTGGCAATCAACCATTGCGTTTGGCGAAGTACATTTACCAAGTTGTTCCTTCCTATCAACTGGGTAACTTCACGTTGGGCGGTAGTTTGATTGGTACGGATAAATCGTTCGGTGACAACGCTAATACGATTATTTTGCCAAGCTATTACACAATCAATGCGTTTGCCACTTACCAGATCAGTGACCGTGCAATGGTGTCGTTGAGCGCAAATAATTTGTTTAATAAAGTTGGCTGGACTGAATACGATAACGGCCAAGGTGCACGTTCGATTAACGGACGTACAGCGAAAATCGCTCTGAAATATTCCTTCTAAAAAAAGGAATGCAGCTGATCGCTGGCAGCAGCGATCAGCTGGAAGTAGTTGAAACACTCCTCCAATTGATAGTCCGCCCACATTGTTGATGTTGGGCGGTTTTTTTTATTGATTGGTGCTGGAACTGGCGCGGACGATGAGCTCGGTGGGTAAAAGCTGTGGTGTGACCGTTTTCTGATCAATGATGTGCAACAGGGAGTCAACTAACGCCGACCCCGCCGTTTGAATAGGCTGGCGGATCGTGGTTAATGGAGGGTGGAAATAACGCGCTAATTCAATGTCATCATAGCCAACGACGGCGACATCTTCTGGGACTTGCTTGTTTTGGTCGCGCAAAATATTGATGGCACTCATCGCGAGTAAATCGCTACAGCAGAAGATTCCATCATAAGTCACGTTTCTGGCTGCCAATTCTGCCATTGCAATTTGACCGCCATTTTCTAAAAAAGACGCTGGCACGACTAATTGCTCATCAAACGGAAGTTGATGCGCGGAGAGTGCTTGACGGTATCCTGCAAAACGGCTTGCTACTTCAGGTAACTTCACGTCCCCAAAGAAAGCGATTTTTTTTCTGCCGTTGTTGATCAAATGTTCTGTCGCGAGAAAACCGCCCGTCACGTTATCACTACCAATCGTCACGTACATTTGACGTTCTAATTGCGCCCCCCAGACAACGATTGGCACACCGCGCGCCGTAATTTTATTGAGCTGATCGTGATGTCGCCATTGACCAATCAAGATGACGCCGATAGCGCGACCCGTATCAAAGGGGAGGGAGATGGAGTCTAATTGTTCAGAGTCAACCCGTGATAACAACATATCAAAACCACGGTCAGTTAATGCGTCTGCCAAGCTACCCAAAATGGAGAGGAAAAAGGGATCAGACAGATGCTGGCGAGTTGTTGTGTCATAAGGAACAACCACAGCAACAGTACGGTTTTGTTTTAATCGTAAATTTTGAGCGCCAATATTGATCGTGTAATTGAGCGAACGTGCCAGATCGGCGATTCTATTTCGCGTTTCTTCATTGACGAGCTTGCTGCCGCTTAAGGCACGAGAAACAGTCGATGTGGATACGCCCGCTAAACGTGCGATGTCTGCCATCTGAAGCCGGCGCTGATCGGCTGTTGAGTCTGTTGGTGCGGCTTTGCGATTCAATCAAATCCCCTTTTGTTTCCCGAATGGTTCCACTGTGTTCAAGGTTGTAGGTGCAAACCCACAAGCAATACAATGAATGAGATTGTAAGCTGAAAATCCTCAAAATTTGCCGTTAGTATCGAAAGCTTTCTCGTCTGACTTTAATTCCCTTTGAATTAGGAAAACTGATCGGAAAATTGACGTCAAACATTGCTTCTTTTATAACTTTAAAATGATGATTTTCATCCGTTGTTGCATGAGATGTATGGTGGAAAAAGAGGGTTGGCAGAACAAAACGATCTTAAGCTCGACATGCAAATCACGATGGCAACGTCAATTATCTAAATCATTTGGCATTTTGCTTGGAGAGCAATGAAGGTGTGATTTGTTGTAATTGTGAATAAGTTACGTCGCTCGTCACAATGGAGTCATAAAAAAAAATTATCGTTTGGTTTCGCTCATGATTGACCTCCACCGTACCGTAGGAATGCTTGTGGAGGTCTCATGACGACATCTGATCGTTTTTCAGATAACTACTTACTTCGACTGACTATGACTCAACCAGAAAATCGCAACTTTCACCGCGTACAGTTTTTTCGTTTGTCCAAAGAGCAGGGCTTTATACCTGTCTGGGTATTTAACCGAGATGAAGATGAACATTCTGTCTCAGCCCTTGTCGTTGATATGAGTGAGAGCGGGATGCAAGTATTAACTTCCTTTGAAGAAAAAATCACGCATTCCCGGTATCAATTGCGTATGTTGGACGAGGATGAGGTTCACATGGATTTACCGTTAATCCAATTAACGCATGTGTGGTCTGCACCGGAGAGTGGTATGCATATCCGTTCGGGGTTTTCTTTTCAGGAAATTGACCGAGATACGGTGGGTCTTTTGATTGACCGCATGAAATCGAGGGATTTGCATTATTTTCGATGTGCGCTCACGCCGGTCGATGCCGTAACACTATCCTAAATCAACGATGTTACGTGGTGGAGGATACGTCGTTGAAGAACGCATCCTCCTGATGGACCTCTATCGCTGCCATTATGTGCTGATGTGGTTTGGATTCAATGTTTCAGCATGTCGATACATCATCGGGATCTTGTTTTTGCTGACTAACACCATCGCAAAACTTCCTGCCGCCAAGAGAATCCAGTTGAGTGCTGGGCTGTGCAAGCTTTGGGCTAGGTCGAATAAAACGCCACCGGCCAAGCTACCAATCATGTTTCCCATACTTTGATAAATCATTTGCTTGGACATGAGTTGACCGGTATCGGCGTTGACTTTTTCAGCAAACCGCGCTGTCAATACGTCGAGTGAGGGTCCATAGAATACTTGGCCAAATGATAGGAGCACGGCGGAGGCAATCACTGCAGCGCCAGCGTTTCCGAAAAAAATCATGATAATAAAACTGAGAAACAAGCACAGGTAGCCAATTTGTAGAAAACGGAAATGATGATCTGTTCGTACTGCGCGTTTTGAAATGGGAATCTGGAAAAAGATAATGACCAGCGCAGCAATCCAGAAGGGTGTTGAAACGGGAACGCTCGGCGTGTATTTCGGAATATGCAAACTAAAACTAATCATGGGCTGTACGGCGAAACACCAGAAGAGCGCGTTCGACAAATAGAATAAACCTGGTAAGCCCTGCTGGCTTGACCTTGCGTGGGATTCAGGTTGGATGATTTTGCTTGACGGTATATGACTGTTTTCTGATGCCGGATACTGCCGTTGCTGTTGCGCCAGATACGCCGATTCATTATCTGTAATGGCGCGCATCGCCACCCACATAAACAATGCGTAGGCGATAAAAGTAATGAGTACGATCAAAAAAACCAGCTTCAAACTCTCTTCTGGTACCCAGCTTGCCATCAAGTATCCCCCGACTAAGCCCATCCGAATGGCAAATGCTAAGCGGCTAAATAACGAAGACTGATCAAGTTCTCGGAGCTTTAAGAGATAGTTTTTGAGCCCAGGAAAAGAGAGGCCACTGCCTAATCCCGCCAATAAAGCAAAAGCCGCCAGCGCCCAAGCATGGTCTAGAAACGCCATACAGTACAGGGCGACACCCTCGAGCAAAATATTACCTGATACAGCCATAGGATGATTGGCGGCTTTTGGAAACTGGCTTCCTAGGTAAGAGTCCACGACGCGTCCGAGATTGAGTCCAAACAAAATGGATGCGGCCCAGAAGCCAGAAAAGTGTTTTCCTGTCTCAGAGACGATCAGCGGCGTATAGAGTGCCACGCCGCCAGAAGCGATCGCCACCCCAACGTAAATGAGGTACGAATTCAATTGAGGGTTAAATTTTTTATTTTTCATAAAGCGACAGTGAGGCGTGTGCATCTGCAAACATGATCCGCTACTGCAAATCACACACCAACGGTCTGTGCGTTGCCAAGAGTGGGGCAGTGGCACAGTGACCTAGTAAGCCTATAGGGGCTGATGTTGACGAACGGAGAGATGGATTGTACCGCGGAGTCTCCTTGAGATATCGACATCATCGTAAATAATCGGTGGATCTATTTCCTGCAAGATGACCGTGAAAAGCGGTGTTATTGTCACCTGCCATTATGATTGATTGACAGCATCACAGCCTGTTAATCGGTACGAAATAGTTCATTTTTCTAAAAAAGTATCGTAAAACTATTCTTTTTGTTCCAGTTTCTGGCACTTCTTTGATTTTAATGGGCAAGGGAGCTTCCGGCTGCGAGACTGTGTCTGCACTTCAGGAATAAGCCTCTCATCACAGTGTCATCGCAATGATGTGCACTATGGCCAAGAGGTCCTTCCGATGGAGTTGCGCTACACAAGTCATGTGTAGTCTGTTTTGAATACACATTGAGAAAAGGAAGAAACCATGTTGAAAAATAAATTAGTGATCGCTTTGCTTGCAACAGCTGGTTTGATGCTGAGTGCCGCTGCTTCTGCCCAAGTTTATGTTGGTGGTACGCTCGGTAAAGCGCAATGGAGTGATAACTGCTCTGGATTAAGTAGCTGTGACACCAATACCAGCACGTATAAATTATTCAGTGGCTACAACATCAATGACAAATTTTCTGTTGAAGGAAGTTACTATTCCTTGGGCACAATCAACGCGAGCGGCAACGTCGCTGGTACACAAACGTCGGCTAGTTTGAAGGGTACTGGTTTTGAATTGGCTGGTATCTACAATCAGGCATTTACCGATAAGCTGAGCGGCTTCGCGAAAGCCGGTCTGACACGTGTCAAAGTAGAGAATAACTTTGTTGCACAAAATGTGAGCGGTAGCGATAGTCAGAGTTCCACTGCACCCGTGTTTGGTGTAGGTCTCGATTATAAGCTGACGAGCCAGCTCGCCCTGCGCGGAGAAATCGAGACACGTAAGGTGAAATATGACGGTGAAAAAGAAGCCGTGAACAATATCTCCGTTGGCCTGAAATACAATTTCTGACATTCTTTCTGAATGACTTGTTCTTCAAGTTATTCGATTCGTAGTACCACCTCCCCTGAAAGACTTGCCGGTATTTTTTGTTCATGACAAAACATACCGGCTTTTTTTTATTGGTCTGTAATCGGCATGTTGTGCTGAAGCGTTAACGATGTAGATGAAGTGTTTTTGGGCGAGATGTTGAAAGTGTGTTACAAGTAGTAACGACTGAAACATTATCAGCCCCCCATCGACACATCATTCGAGCGTCGTATCGATCACAATGCCGTTTTTTAGATTTCAAAGGATCCACATCATGTCCGATAACCAAGAGAGTAAGCGTATTCATCCCCTTGTTGCGGGCGCAGCCGTTTCTGTTATTGTTGCGAGCCTCGTTGGCGTTGCTGCAATGACTGGCTTGTTACCTAGTTCTCAAAGTGCTGCGAAGACAGAGGCAGTCGCTGCCTCATCCGCTAGTATGACCGGCGCAATGGCGATTCCAGCCAGTATGCCGATGACCACCAATGCGTCACCTCAGCAGCAAGCTGTGGCTAACGGTGGAGCGAATGGCGTGACGACGATGGCGCAGAATACAGCACCGACGATCACGCCATCGTCTCCTACTTCTGAACGTCAAGCCGCTAAAATTTGCCAGACTTGTGGTGTCGTTGAGTCTATTCGTGCTATTGAGCAAGAAGAGGCGCATGGCAGTGGCCTTGGTGCTGTTGCAGGTGCCGTGCTGGGCGGCGTGCTTGGAAATCAGGTTGGCAATGGTAACGGTCGTACCTTGGCGACGGTGGCAGGTGCAGTTGGTGGTGGCTTCGCGGGCAATACCGTAGAGAAGCGCACGCACACAACGACAGTGTATGAAGTCAAAGTGAAATTGGACAATGGCCATTACAAGACATTCAGCTCGTCAACACAACCTGCCTATCATGAAGGTGATCGTGTCCGCGTCAGCCACGGCAGTGTTGTAGTGGATTAGGCTTTCAGGTATTTTCCCGTTATTCAGGTCGTCGAAATGCGTTCTCTATCCACGTGAGCGCATTGTTGCGATTGAGTTTGTAATGTGGACTAACTTTGACCTGCGCGATCTGTTCCCCGGCGGCATCTTCCGCAATCAGATACGCGTAGGGATCGTCCTCGTCAGGGATGATCTTCAGTAAAATTTTGTAGTCGGCGTCATCTGTACTGACCATCAAACTTTTATTTAATTGTGCATGTAATTGTTGTTCGTGCCGACGTATGACTTCAGACGCGGTTTTAATCAACGTATTAAATGCATTGACGTCCAAGGGCTTGGGATTTTTTTTGTCCCGTCCCATCGTCCAAGGCCCGACCAGTGCTGGTTCTGGCTCTCCCTCTTTGAACATCGCGACCGCCCATCCTTCATCGTCATCATTTTTGATGACGCGGGCGGTCCAGCCTTTGTCTTTCCAGAGCCGAGGTTCATGAATTGCTTCATGCTCAGGCGGTGAGGATGCGTCGAGGTGATTGTCATTGTCGCTGGAGGAAACGTCTGGGGCGACATCGTTATTACGTGGTGGTGAATGCTGCAAAACAAGCCTTGGTGAGAGATAAACAGCCTACATCGTACACTGTCGATGCGTTGAAAGGGCGAGTCCTGCCATGAATTGGCAGCGCTATTGTTGTAGTTAAAAATCCGGCACGTTGATCAGATATATGAGTGACGTGCCGGATGAGTACAAAGCAGAGTTATGCTTTTTCTGGAATACGGGCTAACACGGCCAGTAAGAGAGTCCAGTATTGACCCACGGTGGTGATATTGACCATTTCATCTGGACCATGGGGGAATCGAATTGTAGGACCAATCGACACCATATCCAAGTGAGGATAGTGTTTCTTAAAGAGACCACATTCCAGACCCGCATGAATCACCATGATTTCGGGTGCTTTGTGATAGATGCTCTCATAGGTGGCCTTGACGATTGCCATGACAGGAGAGCTGGTATCTGGTTTCCATCCTGGGTAGCAACCAGAGAGCGTCAGTTGAGCGCCTGCTAGATCGCTTAATGATTGCAGCGTGCTTTCAATTTGCTCGCGACCACTGTCGATCAATGAGCGAATGAGGCACAACACACTCACGCTCTCTGGTCTGGTCGTCACCACACCGACATTCAATGAGCTTTCTGTCACGCCAACGATGTCATCACTCATGCGAATGACGCCATTGGGACAGGCGTTGAGTAAATGGATGAGTTGTTTTTGCGCGCCGCTTGTCATGACCTGTGAAGCACTGACCGCCTCGTTGATGCTCAATCTGAGTGCGGGCTCAGTGGCGGCGAGTTCTGCTTGCAGAATGCCTTGATATTGATTGACCCGTTGATTCAATAACTCAACTTGCTCTGCTGGAATCGTGAACGTGCATTGTGCCTCACGCGGGATGGCGTTTCGCAGAGAGCCGCCTTTGAAGTCGCTCAGTGTAAGTTGCAATTCGGCGGCGTGGCCTGCGAGGAAGCGCGCGAGGAGCTTATTCGCGTTGCCGCGACCAAGATGGATATTCACGCCAGAGTGACCACCTTTAAGGCCAGCG
This sequence comes from Undibacterium sp. MH2W, assembly GCF_049340215.1. Taxonomy (NCBI): domain Bacteria; kingdom Pseudomonadati; phylum Pseudomonadota; class Betaproteobacteria; order Burkholderiales; family Oxalobacteraceae; genus Undibacterium; species Undibacterium sp. MH2W. The sequence goes on from NZ_JBMPPA010000007.1 coordinate 175,522, forward strand.
ATGCTTAATGTGATGGTCTTGTGTTGCTGGTTGGCAGCTTGCCATGCCAGGGGTAAGACCATTTCAGCATCAACACCACCGGCGCAACCCATGTAGATTTCACCTTCTTGTTCCGAATCTGTATTGATGAGGATGTCGGCATTGAGCATACCGGCTTGTAAGCCAAAAGCTCCCGTCATTCCTGCCTCTTCATCGACGGTCAGTAAGACTTCCAATGGGCCATGTTGGATATCGTCTGCGCCGAGAATCGCGAGTGCAGACGCCATACCAATTCCGTTATCGGATCCCAGCGTGGTGCCAGTTGCTTTGACCCAGTCGCCATCAATCCACGGTTGGATCGGATCGGTGGCAAAGTCGTGGACTTTGTCCGCATTTTTTTGCGGAACCATGTCCAAATGGGCTTGGATGACGACGGTTTTCCGATTCTCCATGCCCGGTGTTGCTGGTTTGCGCAAAATCAGATTGCCAACATGATCAACAACAACGGGCAAGTTGCGTTCCTTTGCCCATTGTTGAATAAACGCACTGAGTGCGGCCTCATGGCCCGAAGGATGAGGAATGGCGCAAATTTGTTCAAACCATTGCCACAAAGGGCGTGGGAAAAGCTGGCTAATTTCGGTAGTTGTTGTCATTTTTTTAAAAAACTCACATTCGGTAAAGCAAGACAAACCATGTCTGAAGCTGAACCCGCAAGTTTATCATAGTGAGAATCAGCGCCCAGGTAATCCGAAAGGGATGGCCAACGCAACGTTGGCTACCGTCGAGTTGAATTCCCCTTTGAGTGAATGAATCCGCCCGACGCCAACACGCAATGCTAAGTGCTTGCTCAGTGCGACGTTCGCATAGGGAATAGCCTGTACGACAGCGCCACCTTGGCTATCAACGCCGCCACCACCCGCTGCGCCCACCAATCCCTCGATACCAAACGAAACACCCTGTGTGATTTGAGGAGAGCGCAGTCCGACACCCACCAGACCAATCGAAAAACCACCTGCGTTTCCTTTGAGCGCGCTGTGAGCTTGTCCTGACAAGTACACTGCATCGGAGATATCTCGGTTCATGACGAAACCGATGGTTTGCAAGCTTTGTGGTGCGCTTAGCTTGCGTGCGGCTTTCAGATAATCTGCCCCATCCAGCGCCCACTCCGCATCATGGATTGAGCGAATATCGCTACCTGAGGAAGAACGATTAGCGCTATCGAGTTGCAAGCCGACTTGGACCAGCTCATAACGTGTTTTGAAATTGCCGTTCGGCGAATCAGCCATGCCAGCCTCTAAGCCAACAAAAATCTGTTTCGTTACCTGCCAATGGGCGTACAAGCCACCCTTCACCAGCGCTCCACCACCGACATCAATTTTTCCGCCACCACCGGTACCGAGTGCTGCAACAGCGCCGACCTTCAGTTTGTCTGACATGACCGGATATTCAACGCCCATGGCGCCGAGCACTTCAGCATAGCCATCGGATCCGCCGTGCGCGAAGGCACCAGCTTCCAATCCCCAGAAGACGTTTTCATTGAGGAACTGATCAGCGCGGAACCCGGTATAACCGATATTGCCGGGCACGGTGCCGTCAAGCTTGATGGCACCAGCGCGTGCCTTGTAGCTACCGACATTGAGCATGATACGGTCAAAGCCAAGGCCGCCGCGCTGTGTACTCAAGAGCGAATTGCCCCCAAGCCCAGGTTGGGTAAAGGTGAAGTCTTCGTCAAAACTAGCGACCAAGCCGACTTGATTGCTGCTGATATGTCCATTGGGGAAGCGCACTTCAGCAACAGATAAACCAAATGCCGACCCTTTGGTGTGCCACATCAAATCAACGTGCGGCCGGACCATCAACCCTCCACCGACGCCAGCACTACCGCCACCGCCGCCGCCAACAAATATGCCAGGCTCCAGTGTGAGAGAGGCTGCTACTGGTTTGCGCCATGTCGCTTCAATACCGCCAACGAAAAGACCGCCACGCTTACCACTGACTGAACCATAGACGCCTGGACCCACGAAGACGTCAGGACTGACTTCCATCAAGTAATTACCGCCCAAGAGACCCATCTTCTCATCGCTAGGCATTTTGACTGACTCGAGGCTAAATTTGATCATCGAAGGCATTGTTTCCTGCACATTACTCAATGGTGCCTTGTTCGTGCCAGCGTCCATCTGGACAGACTGTGCGAGCGCAAATACGGGAGCGAGTGCAAGACTCAAGAGTGATAATTTAGTTTTTAACATAGTGATTTTTTGAATGATTTCCGAATGATTCTCTGAGTGATGGTCCAGCGTATTTCGACTCTACTTGTGTTAAGGGTATCGCAAGAAGACATGTTCTTGTGAAAAACGTTCGTTATTGTGCCAGTAAATGGCGTCACACACCTTATTTGAGCTCGAAAGGCGCCCTTATATCGAGCGTCATTCGAGCGCGTAACGCGCATATGACAAACGTGTGACGAACAACCGAGAAATGATGTTTGTTGACGGGATGTTGATATTAAAAAAATGTTAATTTGTTATTTTGAAATGATTATAATCTCTCCCATCTGACTCAACTTGATATCAGACTTGATCGCAGTGATTTTTATTGTTTCTCATAACGAACATTTAATGTAAGAAGACGCATCATGACCTTTCATTTGCAGCAGAGCTCCTTCCCTCTCCACTACTTCAAGCGATCACTTTCACGTCTCGCTTGCGGGGTAGCCTTCACATTCGTCGTTTTCTTCATGTTAATGAACATCGTTAGGGCGCAGGAGATCATAACTTCATCGACGACATCCACCGCTACAGGCGCTTCCGCTGTTGCTGAGACGGAATCGACGAATGTTATCGGTAATGATGTTCCTAAAGTCAATAACATCAAATTCGACATAAAAAAGACGTGTTCGGTACCAAACTATCCCGATGCTGCTTTGCGATTTGGTCTACATGGCGATACATTATTAAAATTAAACATCGATAACGCCGGCAAGATCGATTCGTTTGAATTACTCAGAAGTAGCGGCTGGAAGCTACTTGATATGACGATCATGCAAGCGATTATTGGCTGCCAGGTTCTTCCGGCTGGAAACTGGATTCCAAGCTCAAGACTCGTTCGCTACAAATGGCATTTTGAAACTCGCAACTTTATTCCTGGAGAGGTTATTAGCCAAAGCTGTCTCGCGTCGGATGTGCTTAAAGTTGCCGATTCGAAGGATCGCGGTCTGGGTATCGTTGTTGGTGTTTCTGTGTCAGAGACGGGTAAAGTACTCGAATCGAAAGTGCAATGGAGTAGCGACAGCGAGACACTTGATGCGGAAGCTGTACGTATCGCTTCGTCATGCACATTCGCCCCGGCAGAAAGAAGCGGTCGTCGTATCGCTAGTGCGGAGTCGATCCGGTTTCTTAAAAAGTAGCCGAGGCGACGACGTGAGAAATGGTGCTGCTTTTCTCTCATGCGCTGTACATATTGAATCGGGAAGTGGGACTTATTGTTGCAGTGATGCATTTGATAGAAAGTCGCCGATATGGATGATTTAAAACAAACTCTGTTAAATGCCATCGCGACGATTGATCAGTTAGAAATAAGGCCGTCAGTTGTTGCGGGGGGAGTGGAACTTTTTTGCCGCAATAAATCGATTGGTCATTTTCATAGTGATCATGAACTGGACTTAAAACTAAGCAAAAAAGTGATACAGACGCAGGGTCTGCAACACTCTCCACATTCTTTATTTCACCCCAAGCGAACAACGAATTCGCCTTGGATAGAAATTCGTTTCTTTCACCAAGATGATATTGAACGCGTTGTTACGCTCATAAAAATAGCGATGTCGTTGTCTTGATTGAATGGGATCGTACAGGTTAAGCACGCCTTCTCATTCCTCAGATTTTTCGATTTTATTACTCCTCGCTTAAAGTAAATCACCTCGACAGCCCATGGGGTCGACGGCCTCTATCGCTAATCATAGCGATGCTCTGCACACGCGAAAAGAGATATTGTGAATAAATAAATTTTGTTTGCTTTTTTCAACGTAGCGCTCGCATATTTGGCGATAAGTCGCTCGAACAATGGTTCGCGGCGTGACTCTATTTGTTCAAAACTGTGGTGCTGCGACGAGATAAAGTATGCCTCTTTTATTTATATGATGAGACGTTACGTATTCATTTTTATTGGATGACTTTTTGAGTTCATATGACGGTAACGTCGTTCACCACTTTGGTTAGGTGTTGCAATGAATTGTATTTATCGGACCATTTGGAGTGAGAGAACTGGCACTTTTGTTGCTGTTGCGGAGACGACTACCGCGAAAGGGAAGCGAACAGGTAGTGTTTCTCAAAGCGTAGCTTTTGTCTTTGTAAGCCTGCTCACTTTATATCAAGTAAATGCCATGGCTGGTGCAATAGCGGGGATTGCTGGCACTCCTGTCAAAGCAGCTGTCAGCATGTCATCTCTCCCATCAATTGCACCGACAGCACTTCCTGATGGGGCTAATATCGTTGCCGGCAATATTACGTTGTCACGATCGAATACACCGAATTCTGCGCAACTGAACATCAATCAAAGTAGCGACAATGCCATCATCAACTGGCGTAGTTTTAATGTGGGTAGTGCCGCTACGGTTAACTTCAATCAGTCGAGTAGCAAGGCAGTCACACTTAATCGTATTCAGAGCGCAGATGTAAGCCAGATCTTCGGAAAAATCAATGCACCAGGACAGGTATTTATTATCAATGCCAACGGCATCTTGTTTGGTCGAACGTCCCAGATCAATGTAGGTGGACTTGTTGCGACAACTCACCAGTTGAGTGATGCGGATTTTTTGGCAGGTCAGAATTTTTTTCAGCGCAGTGGTGCAACTGGTGCTGTGGTCAATGAAGGAAACATCACTACAGCTATTGCCGGTTATGCAGCACTGCTTGCACCAGAGGTACGTAATGATGGCATTATCCTCGCCAAGCAAGGTACAGTCGCGCTGGCTTCAGGTGAGGCAATCACGCTTCAATTTGAGGGACATCATTTCATCGGGTTAACCGTAACGCCGTCTACCATCCAAAGCCTAGTCAATAATAGCCGTGCCGTATTAGCACCAGGTGGTTTGATTATCTTGAGTGCACAAGCGATCAACCAATTGATCTCGGGCGAGATTCACAATTCAGGCACCCTCAGTGCGACGGGTGCGCATCTCGTCAATGGACGTATTGTTTTACAGGCTTCCGCAAAAATTGATTTCAGTGGCGACAGTAATGTTGATGTCAGCAACGTGAGCGGGCAGGGTGGTTCTATTCGCATTGAAGCCCAGCAGATCAATGCAAGCGATACGTCAACTTTTGATGCTTCCGGAGCCAGCGGAGGAAGTGTCTCCTTTCAAGCCAATGTTCATTCGACAAATTTAACTGAGTCAACGCAATCGACATTGCCATCGATTACCTTGGGGGAAAAAACATCGATTAACGCCAGCGCGGATCAAGCAGGTAATGCCGGTGGTCAGGTTACCGTTGTTGCGGATAACGGCGATATTCATGTGCACGGTCGTATTGAAGCGAATGATGCAGGCACTGTTGCTCATAATGGAGAAATAGTCATTGGACGCGATGTCGCAACGGGCGTTCTTGCTGCAACGTCTGATGTGAGTGGAGCGAATCTTTCCGCTGCTGGCGGATTGGTGGAAACATCAGGAGCATTTCTTAAAAGCGATAGTGCAGTTGTCCGTGGTAAAACGTGGTTGCTTGATCCAAACAATGTCGAGATTCTCGCAACGAGTTCATCAACACCGTATATCGCAGGTGACTCGGTTGTTGCTGCTAATCAGATTGCCTCGGCGTTAGGGAATGGCACGAGCGTCACCATTTCAACAGGTGCAGTTGGTACAACGAATGCGAGTGTCTCGACGAGTCCAACCGCAGGCCAAGTGACTATGACTGGTACCGGAAGTCAATCCTCCGGTAATATTTTAGTTGCCAGCCCGATCTCTGTCACCGCTGCGAGTGGCGTAAGTTGGGCAGCCTCTGCGGCACCAACGCTAACTTTAACGGCAAATAACGGCATCAGTATTTACGCGCCGATCTCGGCGTCGGGCACTTTCGCCAATGGAACGACCTATGCGAATAATCCGACCTCGATTAATGTGTCGATGAACGCAAGTGGTGCGAATGCTGATATGTATGGTGGGATCACACTGAATAATACCGGTACTCCTATCACCAGTTTGTGGGGGACTCCGATCAGTGCTATAACGCAAGCAGGATCCATTTCTACCAACGGTGGTATCGTTAATTTGACTGGCTTGGGTGGCTCGGGTAGCGGGACTTTTGGCGTACAGCTTATCGGCGTGAGCGGAACACCATTGATCACTTCTGATCAAATAACAATCAGCGGTACATCCTTAGTGAACGGTGTCGTTTTAAACGGTGGTCTGACGACAACAAATCTTAATAGTAGAAACTTGACTAGCACCGTGACAGGTGTCATTCCAGCGACGAGTATGAGTTGCGGACCTAGTTGTGCCGGCCTTTCAATTGGTGCAAACAGTACGGTGAGTGCGGTAATTGGCACTAAGCTCGCACTCATTGGCAATTCGAATTTAATTGGTGTAGGTCATGACACATTTGGAACGACTGGCCTGTCACTCAGTGCAGGATCCACATTGACGACGACAGGGGATGTATCGCTATCTGGATTTAGTGGTACCTATCGTGCGATTAATTTGTTGGGAGCAGTCAATGAGAGTGCCAATAGTTCCCTCGCCATCAATGGAACACAAATGTCTAATGTGTCTGTATATGGGGACATTTATGGTGTCTACATTGGCGGAGGATTAACCGCTGGCACAAATAGTACGTTGAATATCGTTGGCAATACGTCGGCTGGTAACGGCGGTAACGGGGTAGTGATTGCGAGTGCATTGACTGGTGCATCTGGTGCATTGTCTATCACGGGTAGCTCGTCAGGAAACGCAGGGATCACGACTGTTTCGCCGATATCTGGTTGGGGCAACACGTCGCTGATTGGTACATCATATTCTCCCACCTCGCCGAGTATTTCGATTGGTGCCAATATCAATGTCGGCACCAATAATCTTTTTATCCACTCAAATGGCGCTTATTTTGGACAAATTAGTCAAACTGCAGGCACGTTAGTTGGTGGCAATATTAGTATTGATAATTCTGGGGGAGTAATCAATAGCTTAACGGGTGCGATTACTCCCGGCAGTGCAATAGGATCAGCATCGTTTACCTCAGGCATCGCGTTGACGGGCTCCGGTGTCATTGCGTCAGGCAATATTCATATTTTTGGACAAACTGCTGCTGGGACGAGTGGTACAGGCAATGCCGTGCAGATTGGGTCCGCATCAGCGAGCACGCTATTATCTGGCGCGTCAATTAACATCAATGGAAATATTGGTTCAGGTAATGGTAATAATGGTGTCTTAACCAATGGCGCTATCATTGGAACTGCGCCAGCGAGTACGGCATTCAGTCCCGGCGTTACTGGTTTATACAGTGGTGTTAATCCTTTGTCTTTCTTCACACTCGCTAATAATGGAACGATCATTAAGAACGCAAACGGTACAAATGCGTCAACGGCGACAGCGAACGTTGCGCGTACGGATATCGTTAACTGGACGACCAATAACTACGTATATGCCGTAAATCGTCTTGAAACAAATGGTACCTATACCGTCTACATGGTCGAAGTGGCCTACAACTCTACTGCTTCTGGTAGCGCCTATGCAGTAAGTGCAGCTCCGATTGCGGCACGGATATTAAGTGGACAAGTCAGTCCGGCGACAAATGCGAATGTGCTGACAAGTTACTGGGCAGCCGCCGCATCCGCCACGAACAATGGAACTGCGGTCGTTGGGCCAAGTGGACTTGGTATTTTAAGTTACATCACGAATGCAACAATATTTAGTGCAGCTGGTGGAGGTGGCTCGACGTTTGTTAATAGCTCTGCTGTACCTACGGGTAGTTCGGTTGATCAGACGGCCATTGCCATTGCGGGCAAGTCGACAATAACCTCGCTATTGCTTTCATCAACGGGTAACGTATTTATTGAGACGAATAGAGGCGGCATTACGCTCACTGATACGGCTCCAGTTACCGTGACGTCGATAAAGGGTGGCAATGTTAGTATCGACAATACCGATGGTTCCATTAATCCAACTACCGGTGCAATAACGATTGGAAGTGGGACAGGAAGTTTGGGTGTGGTGTCAGGTATCGCGCTAAATGGCGGCAGCATTTCCGCTGCGGGTAACGTGAATCTCGCTGGGATAACGAGTTCGGGATCTTCAGGTGTAAGCGGTGTATTGTTGAATAGCGCGCTCAATAGTACTGGTCCTGCGGTCAATATCGTCGGCTCTTCGTTGGTGAGCTCGGTCACGAATGGCGTACTTATTTCGCAGCCAGTCACCGATAGCCTAGCCAATAGTACGATGACGATCACTGGAATATCTAGCCTAATTTCGAGTGCAGCTTACGCAGTAACGGTCGGTGCAAACGTAGGTTCAACGGTGAGTGCTAATAACGTAGTGATTCAATCGACCAATGGTGGTCAGATTACCCAAACTGCAGGCACCATTGCTGGTAATTATGTCAGCATCGATAATACGGGTGGGTCCATATCCGGCGGTGTTATTGCGGCTCCCAATAGGATAACTCCCCTTTCAATGACAGAGGGTGCTGGTCTGACCTTGATCGGAACAGGGATAACCGCGACTTCTGGTGTTAATCTATTTGGGAATTCGATTAATGGATCCGGCGTCAAAATACAAGAAGGAATCACTTCAGGCGGCTACCTATCCGTAGCGGGTAATTCTGCTGGAGTTTCAACACAAGGTGTTTTCATCGCGAATGCATTGAGTAACAATGGCGCGCTTTCTATCATCGGCAATAACACCAATAATAGCACTAGCAATACGGGTAATGGCGTTGAGATAAACGCAGCGATTACCGATACCAGTGCCAATAGCATCGTTGCCATCCAAGGGAGTTCCATGGGTGGTTCCTCAGCAGGGGCTGGAGGGGCGATTTTTCTTGGTGCCAACATCGCGGCGGGTACCAATAACGTTACGCTACAGTCGACAAACGGCAGTAGTATTTATCAGCAATCCGGTGGTATCAGCGGTAAAAACGTGAGTATTGATAATACGAACGGCTCGATTAATGCGACGACAGGCATGATCACCAACGGTACTGCGGCAACCCGCAGTACTTCTGCATTCCATGGTGTAAGTCTCATTGGTTCAGGTGTCACAGCGAGCGGAAATATTAATATTAGCGGTGCGACCAGTGCCGGCAACTTTGCTGGAATCAACCTGTCGACGTCACTGATATCCAGCGGTGGCAATATCACGCTTAATGGTAGCAGCACGCAGATTTTAGGCAACAACACGGGCAGTGGTGTCACGATGACTTCAACTGCATCAGTGACTGATACATGGTCGACTCCAAGTACCATCAGTATTCTTGGACGCACGTTAGGATCTGGTCCGTCTGTGAGCAATGCCGCTCCCATCATTGCACAGGCAGCAGGTTCATCAATTAACGTGACGGCAACAGGTAATGGTGGAATAACTGGCTCAGGCATAATTGGTTCTGCCACCTACAACAAATCCAATGTGACGTTTTCCCAGACCGCAAACAGCACCTATGACGGGGCGATCAATGCAAGTAACCTCACAATGACGGCTGGTGGGTCTTTGATACTTGATTCGTGGGTGTTCACAACGCCTGCCAATACGATAGTGTCGAATGCGTACACTGTTCAGGGGGGATCCACGTTACAACTCAATCCTAACGCCAATTACCTTGCGATTGGTCCTGCGAATGTCAACGTCAACAACGCTTCGACTTTTTCACTGAGTTCGATAGGTAACGGATTTTGGGTGAATACTAACTTTAATTTTACCGGCAATGGTGGCGGAGGGACCATTAATTTTAATGGCAACCCAGTCGGTCAAGGAAATAATATTTTTTCTACCAGTGGCGGTGCAACCGATACGATTCGGGGACTTTGGAACGCTAACAATGCTGGTCTAGTCATGAATTTAGCTCCGGCAACCAGTGGCACACAGCTCTTAAACGGGAGTTATTCAGCACTCAGTATTTTGTCAGGAGCGACGAACGGAACGAGTATTACGAATGCGAGCGTGATCGATGTGAATGGTGGCGGTAGTTTGCTAATGAGGTCAGCGATTAGCGCAGGTCAATCAAGTAACTTAAGAATTAATGCAGGCTATGTCCAGATTGGTGATGGAACGCTTGGCGTTTTAAGCCCTGGTGAGTCGCTCGGGATTGCGACTGTCAATATTGCATCGGGAGCGACATTGGCGTTTAATCGTCCCAATTCTTTTACAAATAATTCAGTTTTTACCGGTAGTGGGAATTTAATGCAGTCGGGCGTTGGAATTATGACACTCACCGGCGCAAGTAATACATTTGCCGGCATAACGACAATCGGTTCGGGATCATCACTCAATATAGGGACGGGAGGATCCTTGGGTGCTGCGGGTAGTGCACTCCTTCTTTCATCCACCGCGTCGACATTAAACCTTATTGAAACTTCAGGCGTTTCCGTTGTTGGTAGTGATATCAGTGGCCCCGGTAGAGTGATCCAGAATGGTAATGGCGGTGTTGGTGTCTTGACTGGAAACAATTCCTATTTGGGCGCGACGACGATTGCCGCTGGCACACTTCAAATCGGAAATGGTGGGTTGACGGGAACACTCGGTACGGGGACAGTAACACTCATCAACGGTGCAAGTCTTAATTTTCTTCGGTCTATTGACACGACCATCAACAACGCCATTTCCGGAAATGGCAATGTCTCTGCCACCATCACAGGCAACCTGACTCTCAATACCCCGATTAATTTGACGACGGGCGGTAGCGTTAATTTCAGTGCTAGCGGCACATTGACGACGAACAATAGTATCGTCTCCGTTGCAGGCACCAGCCTAACAGGCACGAACGGCGTGGCGCTCAACAGCAATA
>NZ_JBMPPA010000008.1:0-134475 GCF_049340215.1 Undibacterium sp. MH2W
GTTTAACGGCCAGTTCTTTAAACTCGGTCGTGTAAGCTTTTTTTGGTATCCTGTTCATCATTTGTCTTTCCAAAGTTACGTTTATTTTACGTCACCTTTGGGGAACTAAATTTCAGGGGAAGCTCAAACCCATTGAACGTGACAATGGGAAATCTCGATATCTATCCCTGCTGAAGTGCGTCACTGCCAACACAAAGACACTTCCCAAAGAAAATCCGATCATCAAAATCGCGATTGCCGTTACCAAGGATGTCAATTAAAGCCCCCCTCATTTTTCAAGTTGGATGCAACTTTACAATTTAATTAACTATTGCGCCACTTTTGAAACGAATGTAGATCATGAGACTGAAGACTGGGAGTGACTCAAAAACCTGAGTCAGAAAAGAAAAAAGGGACTAGATTTTCATCTAGTCCCTTGAATCTGGTGCGGCTGGCAGGAATCGAACCCACGACCCCTTGGTTCGTAGCCAAGTACTCTATCCAGCTGAGCTACAGCCGCGAAAAACAAAATTATAGCACAGGGGTTTTGATTTGATAAGCCCCCATGCCAAAGTTTTAAATTTCGACCTGCGAACCCACTTCAATCACACGGTTCGTTGGGATTCGATAGTAATCCGCCGCATCGCGTGAATTGCGTGACATCGTGACAAACAACCACTCACGCCACAGTGCCATGCCGCGTTCAGGTTTGGAGACAATCGTCTGACGAGAAATGAAATACGAAGTTTCCAGAGGCTCAAAAGTTAAGCCCTTCGTCTCGCATAATGCCAATGCTTTTGGAATATCAGGCTCATTTTTAAACCCGTAATTCACATCGATCTGGAAACAGTTGTGTCCAAGATCGGTCACCACCACACGGTCTGCCAATGCAACCCATGGGATTTCCTTGTTGTGCAAGGTCAGGAAAATGACTCGTTCATGTAAAATTTTATTGTGCGACAAATTATGCAGCAAGGCGTGAGGTACACCATCAGCCTCACCACGAAGAAAAATCGCGGTACCAGCAACGCGCTGTGGCGGTGAGACGAAAAGTGAATCCAAAAAGTCACTCAATGGAATCGCATGTTTTTTCAGGTTATCAAAAACCAGCTCACGTCCACGTTTCCACGTCATCATGACAACGAACATCACGATACCTAACACCAGTGGGAACCAACCGCCATGGAAGATCTTCATTGCGTTGGCAGAGAACAGCGCAAGATCGATTGCGACAAAAAATCCGGTTGCCAGGAAGCACAGCAAAGGGTTGTACTTCCAGCCGTAACGAATCACAAAGAAGGTCAGCAATGAGGTAACCAGCATCGTACCCGTCACGGCAATACCGTAGGCCGAGGCGAGATTAGAAGAGGACCCAAAGCCAATCACTGCAGCGACTACCACGACGAGCTGCGCCCAGTTCACTGCTGGAATATAGATTTGCCCAATTTCTTTTGCCGAAGTGTGGATGATCTGCATGCGCGGCATGATGCCGAGCGAAATCGCCTGCTTCGTCATCGAGAAAGTGCCAGAGATTGTCGCCTGCGAAGCAATCACGGTGGCAATCGCAGAGATAATCACGAGTGGATAGACACTCCACGCGCCCAACTGCTGGTAAAACGGATTACTAACTGCAGCTGGATTGACGATTAACAGCGCGCCCTGCCCCAAATAATTTAAACCTAACGCCGGGAAAACACAGAAAAACCATGCAGTACGAATTGGCTTACTGCCAAAGTGGCCCATGTCTGCGTAGAGCGCTTCAGCACCCGTGAATGCGAGCACAACCGCACCCAAGGCCAAGAAGGCGATCCAACCGTGCACCTGCATAAATCGAAAAGCGTGGATCGGGTTAAGTGCACCCGCAATCGCAGGGTTTTTCGCGATATTGTAGACACCCATGGTCGCCAATGCGATAAACCAAATTAACATGATGGGGCCAAACCAGTTACCGATACCAGCCGTCCCTTTATATTGCACTGCATACAGAGCAATAATGACTACTACAGTAATTGGCACCACATACGGATCGAAAGCAGGCGTCGCTACCTTCAACCCCTCAATGGCAGAGAGCACGGACACGGCGGGTGTAATCACCCCATCGCCGTAGAATAAAGCGGCACCAAATAAGCCGAGCACGAATAGTGTTAAGTGCAGTTTCGATGATTTACCAACTGACTCGAGTGCTAACGCTGTCAGCGCCATAATTCCGCCCTCTCCGCGGTTATCTGCGCGGAGGATCAACGTAACGTATTTCAGCGCGACGATGATGATTAACCCCCAACAAATGAGAGAAACAACACCAAAAATATTGAATTCATTGAGTTCAAGACCATGCTCTGGAGAGAAGACTTCTTGCATGGTGTAGAGGGGACTGGTGCCTATATCGCCATAAACGATACCGATCGCCGCCAAGGATAGAGCAGCTAAACTACTCTTTGTGTGATCTTGATGATTTTCCAATTGCGTACCTTATTGTTTTTGGTGCATTGCACAGTAGGCGAATCCGCCCTTTATTTCAATAGCGCACAACAAAAAATCCTTTTATAGATTTTTTACACAACACATCAATATACGGATTATGCCTTTTGTGCTAGGCAAAAAAGATATAAGGCAACAATAAAGTGAAGCAAAAACAACGAGTTAATTGCCGCATGGAAAAACATTGCGACAAGTCAAAAGTACTAACGCCTAGAAAGTTGTGGGCACAATCCATGTTGTACCCACAAAAAAATCATCCGTCTGCATTAATCCTATTAATGAGTACCGACAAGACACGCTGCACGAGGTCATTTTCAATTTGGCAGGTTCCTGCGTTTTCATGACCCCCACCACCGTATTCCAGCATGAGTGATCCAATATTGGTGCGTGACGTTCGGTTCAAAATGGACTTCCCAGTTGCCAATACCGTATTTTGATTTTTCAAGCCCCACAAAACGTGAATGGAAATATTGATTTCTGGGAACAATGCGTAAATTAAAAAACGGTTCCCCGCGTAGATAACAGGTTCATTGCGCAAATCCAGCACGACAAGGTTGAAATGCACTGTAGAACACCGGAGAATCTGCTCTTTGCACTTTTCCTGATGCTCCAAATAGAGATCAACCCGCTCCTTGACATCGGGATTGGTCATGATTTGATCGATTGTTTGTGTTTTACACATATCAATCAATTCCATCATTAAAGCGTAATTAGAGATACGAAACTCCCGGAAGCGACCAAGCCCAGTCCTCGCGTCCATCAAAAAGTTTAATAGATCCCACCCCTGAGGATTGAGCACTTCGTCGCGATTAAATTGCGCGGAATCCCCTTTATCCACGGCTGCCATCATCTCATTCCATGACGCTGGAAAAGTATTAGCGCCACCATAAAAGTTATAGACAACGCGTGCGGCGGAGGGTGCATCAGGCTCGATGACATGGTTGTGGCGGTCACCAAAATTACGAATCGCCTCTGATGAGTGGTGATCGAACGCTAAATGAACTGATTCGACATAGGGCAAATTCGTACTGATATCGTTGTCGGTGACTGCAATTTTCCCATCCTGCATGTCTTTCGGATGAACAAATAGAATCTCATCGATCATATCGAGATGTTTGAGCAATACTGCACACACAAGTCCATCAAAGTCACTGCGGGTAATGAGTCGAAATTTTTTTGAGTCAGTAGACATAGCGTGCCCTTCACATTGGATAGAACAAAGTTCAGAAAAACAAGAGAATCAAGGCTTCATTAAGAGAAGACGAGTTCTTTTGGTCAATGACGAGATACAACATCGAGTGAATTGGATTTAACTCGACGCCATCACGTAATCACTAAAAAAGCTTTGTTTAATGTAGTTGGTTTTAGATACCATGTCTATTTATTTAATTGCTTTTATAATAACCATTTACATATCCGACACATTCCTTGCGCGATCTTGCATTAAGACAACATTATTACTTCAATACAATGTGTTCAACCGCCTCTTCCGAGACGGCATTAAAACGCTCAAGCACCGCGACGAGTTCATTCATCGCGTCGATACCGAAGGTCTGCTCGATATGTTTATATTGCAAATCAATGAGCGGTGCCATTTCCGTCATGAGTGCATCCCCCGCCTCCGAGAGACCAATAAGGACACGCCGCTGATCTCCCTCGATGGCACTGCGACCAATCATATCGAGTTCCTCCATGCGCTTTAACACCCCTGCCATACTGGGACTCGATATCTGGCACAAATCGCACAATTCTCTAGGCTCAAGACTTCCATACTCATCTAGCACGCGCAAGATCCGCCATTGCTGATCGGTCAAACCAAAATGACCAAGAATCGGCTTGAAATGCGCCATCAAGTTGGCGCGTGCTTTTAAAAATAACTGCGGCAAATTGCGGTAAGCAATTTTATGACTCATAACGACTCCTGATCTTACTCTGGGGATGTTGCTGCTTGTGAAGCGCATTGCGTTGACACAGCCCCTTATTTTACAGACATGATAGCGCGACGATTTGACTTACTCACATATTAGTGATTTAATTTACTCATATGTTAGTAATTTTGGAGTAATTTTGAATCGACTACTTTTTATGGCTAGCGCATGATTGTTCGCGACAGACCATCAGGCTTTCGCCTGTTTTTGCTTTTACGGGGATCTGTATTACCACGGATTCTCCCTGCGCTAACGATCAACATCCTGATTGCAACGCTCGTCACGATTTCACACGGAGATCTCTTCGAGCTCAAAATCACACTCACTACGATCCCCTTTACCCTGATTGGCTTACCGATCTCGATTTTCCTTGGCTTTCGAAACAATGCTGCGTATGACCGTTTTTGGGAGGGGCGAAAGCTATGGGGAGAGCTTCTGCTGAGGGCACGCAACTTATCGCGCCAATGCCAAAGCCTCATCGATGATCCACTCCCAGCAAGGGCAAGCAACGGTCTGAGCGATATCCGGGTTCGCATGATATTGAGAACCATCGCCTATTGCCATGCATTGCGCGATTTACTCCGGAATCAAGAAACAAAGCCAGAAATGGCTCAATGGCTCACGGCAGAAGAGCTGCAGAAAATGCAGCTGAGTAGAAATAAACCTGATTTTCTGATGCTGAATATGGGACAGGATTTGCGGCAAACACTCAAAGAAGGTCGCATCGAATCCTGCCTTGCCGCCAATCTAGACGCCACCCTCTCTACGATTACTGCAGCAGGCGCAGCTTGTGAGCGCATTCGTAATACGCCGATTCCATTTTCTTACACACTCCTGCTCCACCGAACTGCTTATATTTACTGCTTTTTACTGCCGTTCGGGCTTGTGGATTCCATTGGTTTCATGACGCCTTTTGTGGTTGCGATTGTCGCTTACACATTTTTCGGTCTGGATGCGCTCGGTGATGAAATCGAAGAACCGTTCGGCACAGAAACCAACGACCTCCCTCTTGATGCGATTTGCAGAACCATTGAAATTGAATTACGCGAATCCTTGCAAGATACAGCAATTCCAGAGCCGCTCAAGCCAGTCGACTACTGCATTACCTAAGTTCGCTTCAGCGCTCTCCAATCCATATAACCATAACAGATCACTGATCACCCGACATTTGCTATCCACTTTCAGAGACAAAGGATTTACCATGTACGACACGCATCAACCGCTTCAAGGACACGATTCCATCAGCCATCAACAAATCGAAGAAGAGAGAATTCGCTTACCGGCATTGAGGAATCGCATTACCAGCGCGGAACACGCCGCGTCTTGGATCGAAGATGGCATGACGGTTGGCATGAGCGGATTCACCCGTGCAGGTGATGCAAAAGTCGTCCCACTGGCTATCGCTGAAAGAGCCAAGAATGAACAACTGAAAATCAGTTTAATGACAGGTGCATCACTTGGTAATGACGTCGATAAAACGCTGACTGAGGCCGGAGCGATGAGCAGACGTATGCCATTTCAGGCAGACCCCACTTTACGCGCTGCGATTAATCGGGGCGAGGTCATGTACGTTGATCAGCATTTGTCTGAAACGGTCGAGCTATTGCGTACACGTCAAATTAACGCCATTGATGTTGCCATTATCGAAGCGATCGCGATCACCGAAACCGGCGCAATCATTCCAACAACCTCTGTTGGTAATAGCGCCAGCTTCGCTATCCTGGCTGATCAGGTCATCGTTGAAATTAATGTGACACAAGCACTAGAGCTGGAAGGCCTTCACGATATTTTTATTCCAAAGCACCGACCACGTCGCGAACCTGTGCCGATCACCTCTGTCAGTGACCGCGTTGGTACGACTGCCATCGTTATTCCACCGGAAAAAATTGTCGCGATCGTGATCACCCAGAAAAAAGATAGTGCCTCCACCATCTTACCCCCTGATGAAGACACAGCAAAAATCGCCGCTCATCTCGTTAATTTTTTTAAGGACGAAGTACGTGATGGTCGATTAGGGAATAACTTGATGCCTCTCCAAGCAGGTATCGGGACGATTGCAAACGCAGTGATGATGGGTTTTATCGATAGTCCCTTCGAACATTTGACGATGTATTCCGAAGTATTACAAGACTCCACGTTCGATCTGTTTGATGCGGGGAAACTTGATTTTGCTTCTGGCTCTTCAATCACGCTTTCCGCCGAAAAAAGTAAAGAAGTCTTCGCCGACATCACAAAATACAAAGACCGCCTTGTATTACGCCCTCAAGAAATTAGCAATCATCCAGAAGTCATTCGTCGTCTCGGTTTAATTACGATCAACACCGCGCTTGAGGCCGACATCTACGGCAACGTTAACTCAACACATGTCCTTGGCACACACATGATGAATGGTATCGGCGGCTCAGGCGACTTTGCTCGGAACGCTTACCTTTCCGTCTTTGCGACAAAGTCGATCGCGAAGGACGGGAGAATTTCAAGCATCGTCCCCATGGTGACGCACGTTGATCATACCGAACATGACGTCGACATTATCGTGACAGAAATAGGTCTTGCTGATTTACGCGGTCTTGCGCCAAGGGAAAGAGCACAACAAATTATTCAACATTGTGTTGCTGAACCCTATAAGGCAATGTTGCTTGCGTATCTTAAAGAAGCAGAACAACGCGGAGGACACACACCCCATGTCCTTGAGAAAGCATTTGCGTGGCACACACGCTATAGAGAAACAGGAAGCATGTTGGAGGCGACTATTGACTTAAAAGTCGCCGCGTAAACACTTCAACAATTTCTTTCGATCAGGAGTGAAGTTATCCATGGATACGTTTCACTCCTCATTACTTCTATTTGCCTCTTCACGCACAAACGTTTTGAGCGAATATCTCACTATCCTTCTTCGCATACCTTTATTTTTCATTTTCTTAAAACCAAGTAGGCATCGGTAAGATCAAATTAATTCATTCAAATTAATTCATTCAAGTTAATTTATTCAAGTTAATTCATTGGGGTGTATTTGTTTAATTTGACTTATTTAAGTAATCGACAAAATAAAAAACAGGTTCTATCCTCTAGATATCGCTTTATTAACACCTTTTCACTTTTGGTTTGATTTATTACGCTACCTTTCACAAAGGTAGTCTCAAAAATCTTGGGTAGATTTGGTCATCTGAGGAATATTATGTTGAACAGCAACTCCCCTCCCATTCCGCTGCAAGCAACTATCATGGTGGTGGATGATACGCCAGATATACTCATACAGATATCTGAACTACTCAAAGACAAATATAAACTAAAGCTTGCCAATAGCGCGCGAACCGCTCTGCGCCATATTAACGACAACATCAAGCCAGATCTCATTTTGCTCGACATTATGATGCCTGAAATGTCTGGCTATGATGTGATCCGTGAACTGAAAAACAATATAGAAACGAAAGATATTCCGGTTATTTTCTTAACGGCAATGACCTCCGTCGAAGATGAAAAAAGAGGTCTAGAATCTGGCGCTGTTGATTACATTACCAAGCCCATATCGCCAGCCGTAATGGAAGCGAGAATAAAAACACATCTAGAAAATAAAGCGGCAGCTGATTTCATTCGAAATAAAAATACATATCTCGAAGCTGAAATTAAAGAACGTACGAAAGCGATGGAAGCAATTCAGGATGTCACGATCTTTACGATGACATCTCTTGCCGAAACACGAGATTTAGAAACAGGGAATCACATACAGCGCACTCAACAATACATCAAGGCGCTAGCACTCGAGCTACAGCCACATCCGCGCTTTAACGATTTTCTATCTCAACAAAATATTGAATTGATTTTTAAATCTGCGCCGCTACACGACATCGGTAAAGTCGGCATACCAGACCGGATACTTTTAAAGCCAGGACGCCTCACGGTCGATGAATTTGAGATTATGAAAACACATACGACGATTGGTTACAACGCCATCGTTAAGGCCGAAGAGCATCTTGGGACTCAGGTGGACTTCCTGCAATTTGCCAAAGAGATTGCCTACTATCATCAAGAAAAATGGGATGGTAGTGGCTATCCAACCGGTGCAAGTGGAGACGACATTCCCGTCTCAGCAAGACTAATGGCGTTAGCAGATGTCTACGACGCACTCATTAGTCGTCGCGTATATAAAGAACCGATGCCCCATGAAAAAGCAAAGCAAATTATTGTAGAAGGAAGAGGAACGCATTTTGATCCAGACGTCGTCGATGCGTTTTGCGCGATAGATCAAACTTTCTACACTATCGCTTTAACCTATTCAGATAACGAGAAAGATCTCGATGAAAAATCCACACTAATTAAAATCACACTAGGAAATCAAACATGAAATAAAAAATGCACAACGACCAAATAATTCTTAACGACTTTATTAAGCGAAAGTAACTGTTGTCAATGATTCGATGTCGCTTAACCACACTACTCTGGGTTTCCCGGCGGGCATATGAAAAATGTGATTCAAATTTTTGAACGATCGCAACTAACGATAAAACTAGTCATCGGTTTTGGCTTCACGATTATGATTGCGCTGATCACCGGCATCATTACATTAAACAGCACAGCAGAAATTAAGAATGTCGCTAAGAAAAGTTTTGAAACAAACTTATTTGGCATTTCTCATCTCCAAGAATCAAATATCGACTTAATGTATATTGAGCGAAGCATTCGCCAAATCGCCCTTTCGAGAACGCTCGAGAAAAAGGAAACAGCGAAGAGAGACCTTCAACACTCGCAACAACTATTACAAACAGAGTTAGAGGAATCAAAAAAACTCATCTTCCGTGACACCGACAAAGACAAAATCAAACAATTTGAAGACATGTATGCGATCTATCTCGCCAAAGTTGATCACGCCTTAGAATTAATTGATCAAGAAAAAAGGGATGCCAACCAAGGATTGACTGTATCAGAATTCTTAGTTAGTCCTGAATATTTGATCGCAGTTAACAATGCCGATGACAAACTAACCGAATTAGTCACTCAAAAAAAATTAGACACCGTAGCAACGATTAACTTAGTTCAAGAAAAGTATGACCAATCACTTGCTACAGCGGTTTACTTGTTATCTGGTGGTCTTATCGGAGCAACGTTACTCGCCATACTCATTACACTGTCGATTCGACGCCCACTAAATAGACTCGTTACTTGCATCAACGACATTTCATTGTCGCAACTCGACGATGACGTCCCTTACACTAATTATAAGAATGAGCTTGGCGCCATTGCCAAATCCGTGCACCTTCTTCAACAAGAAGCGAAGAAATTTAATGCGACGTACCTTATTGAAGGTCAGCTAACAAAAATTAATCAAACCATTCAGAAGGCGACAGAATTCAAAGAATTTGGCGATCTATTGAGTGCAGAAATAGCATTCAATTTGCAGTTGGTATACGGTGCTTTGTATATGATCGACGAACAACAAACCCAACTAGAAAGAGTCGGGGGGTATGGGTGCGATGATCATCTTCATACCAAACGGTTTGAATGGGGACAAGGACTTGTAGGACAAGTAGCAAAAGATCAAAAGCACGTCATTCTCTCACAGAAAAAAGGATGCGACATTTGTGTGAGTACTGGGCTCGGCAAACTCGCCGTGGATCATATTTACATCGCTCCAATCATTCACCAATCAAAAGTACTCGGCGTCATTGAGATGGGCTCACTTCATCCATTTGAAACAGAGAAAATTCATTTAATCGAACTCTTGCTGGAATCAATCCCAGAAAAAATTCAACTATTAGCAGGTAATGCTGCCACTCTCGAATTACTTAATAAAACAAAAACCCAAGCCGATGAACTCGCAGCATCGGAACTCCAGCTTCGCGTTCGTGGAGAGGAGTTGGAAGAAAACAACGCAAAGCTCGCTGAGCAAGCGCGCTACCTTGAAGAGCAATCAGATGAGCTTGAACAACAAAAAATCACATTACTCGATCAGCGCGAAGAACTGGAGCGGAGTCGAGAGATTTTAAGTCAAACGGAAGAAAGAACGCGACTACTTCTCAGTGCCGTCGGCGACGGCATCATCGGTCTGAATACGCAAGGAGAAATCACTTTTTCCAACCTTGCAGCAGACCAGCTTCTCGGTTATGACAAAGATGAGCTGATTGGAAAGTCAATTAACACCATGCTGCACTATGCTCATACAGATGGCACCACGCTCCCTGATGAGGTTTCACCCGTTAATTTGACCCTCAACGATGGAAAAGTCCGTCATATCGACCACGATGCACTCTGGCGAAAAGATGGTGGCCCCATCTCTGTCGAATACACAACAACAGCGGTCTTCAAAGACGATCAAATTCAAGGCTCAGTCGTGATATTCCGCGATATCACTGAGCGAAAGCTCGCACAAGAGGCATTACTTAATGCAAAAATTGTCGCAGAGGACGCAACGAAAGCAAAGAGCGATTTTCTCGCAAATATGAGTCACGAAATTCGAACACCGATGAATGCGATTATCGGTATGTCCGCGCTCGCACTCAAAACGAATCTCGATCAGAAACAGCAAAATTACATTCAAAAGGTGTCGTCGGCCGCTAAAAATCTGCTTGGCATCATCAACGATATTCTCGACTTTTCAAAAATTGAAGCAGGCAAGTTATCAATGGAAGCTTCTGATTTCATCCTAGAAGACGTCCTCGAACAACTTGCAGATCTGTCGATTATCAAAGCACGCGAAAAAAATATTGAGCTCCTTTTTGATATCTCAACAGACATACCGACCGCCTTGATCGGAGACGCTTTGCGACTAGGGCAAGTCTTGATTAATCTCGTCAATAACGCCATTAAATTTACTGAGAAAGGTAATGTCACTCTTACTATCAAGAGAATTTCTCATTCCTCTGATGAGATCAATTTGCGCTTTGAAGTGAAAGATACCGGAATTGGCCTCAGTGAACACCAACGAAACAAGTTATTTAATGCATTTTCCCAAGCGGATGAATCGACTACCCGTAAATACGGCGGTACTGGATTAGGGCTCACGATCAGTAAAAAACTTGTTGAATTGATGAAAGGTGAAATTGGTGTAGAGAGCGAGCCTGGGGTTGGAAGCACCTTTTATTTCAACGCTCACTTTGGCATTCAGCCTACACAACGCCAACTCTCTCTCACAGCGCAAGAGTTAAATGGACTCAAAATCTTAGTAATTGATGATTATCCCGCTGCTCGAGAAATTATGACGACGATGCTCAATTCGTTGAAATTTGACACGCTCAGTGTTGAAGATGGCTTCAAGGCACTTCAGCTACTAGAGACGGCTGAGACGCAAGGAAAACCATATGATCTCGTTTTTGTGGACTGGCACATGCCAGACATGAATGGAAATGAAACCATTGAATACATACGGACCAGCGGCAAATTAACCACGATTCCAGCTATGGTAGTCATTACTGCTGACAGCAGAGAAGACCTCAATTTCCCGAGCGATATGCAATTCGTGAAAGGTGTCATTGCTAAACCAATCAACCCATCCATGCTGCTTGATAGCATTCTTAATGCACTCGGCAAAGAGGCTGCACAGAAAACACGGAAAAGCGAGAAGGAAGCAAGCAATAAGGAAGCGGAAAATAAGGTTAAAGGGGCATTCCTTCTCCTCGTTGAGGACAACATAGTCAATCAGGAATTGGCGCTCGAAATATTGCAAGGGGCAGATATTCGTGTTGACGTTGCCAACAATGGAGAAGAGGCTGTCCATAAAATTCGCCATTCAAACTACGATGGCGTTCTCATGGACTGCCAAATGCCAGTGATGGATGGATTTCAAGCTACAAGAAAAATTCGCGAAGATGCACGCTTTGCCGAATTGCCCATCCTAGCAATGACTGCCAATGCGATGGCTGGCGATAAAGAAAAATGTATCGAATGCGGCATGAATGACCACATTGCCAAACCTATTGACGTCAATCAACTATTTTCAACACTGGCAAGATGGATCCAGCCTAAAGGCAGCAACACGTCTTTACGTGAAGTCCCTATGCTTTCTGAAGTCGCTCAGAAAATGGCGAATGAAACGCCTCTAGATATCAATGCGTTACCACGTCATATAACGGGACTCGATCTACAAAATGCACTCGCTCGAATGGGTGGGAATGAGCGCCTATTGAAAAAGCTCATTATTCGATTTAGAGATACCCAACAAACCGTCATGGAACGTATTGAGGTAGCGCTTAAGTCACAGGATCAGGAGACAGCAAAACGTGAAGTTCATACGCTAAAAGGGCTTGCTGCCAACATCGGCGCAATAGAATTAAGCAAATTAGCGCTTCATGCAGAAGCTGAATTTCAATCCCAAGATGCAGAGGCCTTGAAAAAGGCACTATCTTTAGTCGATATCGAACTACGAAATCAACTCACTCACATCACAAATAGCATTCCCGCATCGACAGAAATAGCGAAAGAAGCTGTCACCACACCATCGATCGTCAACATTAACATGGTGGAAGTTGGTGACGCGATGCGTAAGTTAGTAAGTGAACTTTCCGCACTCGATGCAAACGCCGCTAAAACGCTTGATTCACTCACCCCCACTCTCAATGCATTGGGATATGACGCTGCTGTGACTGAGCTAGTACAACGCATTGGAAATTTCGATTTTGATACGGCACTCACTCACATGCGACGCCTTGCTGATATTTTGGACATTCGCATCGATCAAGAGTAGTGCAATAAAACACGAGAACAAGTAACAATACAATCTCTTTTTCCCCAATGAATCGTTACGCTATACCATAGCCGATCCGCACCTAGGATCGGCTATGTATGCCATTGCTGCTGAGAAAGGATTAGTCGCCCATCGATATCGTTCAGACAGCCAATCCTCTGGTGTACATACCACTTTTAGTTGATATATTTTGCTACCGTTCAATTAAAACCACGCTCAGTACGCAAAATAAGGGTAATGAAGCTATTTTCCTGTAGAGTAATGATTCATTTATACTTCACAACAAAAAGACCACAGAAGTACGCTGTCTGTCGACGATTCCAGACACAAATCATTTATAAGTTGCGATATGGGACTCCTCTCAAGGATATTGCCGCAGGCAATCAAACAATGGATTCTTGCTGAACTCGGCGATACCGAAGAAAAATTCACGCGGGTTTTTCACACTAGTGCAGACTGGATTGTGATTACACATATCAGTGATAGCAGAATCATCGAAGCCAACAAAGGATTCGAACAAATTAGCGGTTACCGGAGAGAAGAAGTCATTGGGCGCCCTATTCGCGACTTTAATGTGTGGGCGATACCGGAACAGCGAGATGAGCTGGTAGCGGAATTGATGCGCGAAGGACAAGCACGCGATTACCTTGCCAAGATGCGAACCCGTGACGGCACCATTCGAGATTGCCTTGTCAATTGTAGCTTGATTGCCCTAGAGGGCACCATTAACTCCCATGCCGTATGGATTGCACGCGATATTACTGATCAACTAGCAGCCTCTGAACAATCCGCTGCAGCATTCCGTTTAACACCAGACTGCATGACGATCTCCCGGTTAAAAGATGGGACCTACCTAGAAGTTAATTCTGCTTTTGAACGACAAATGGGAATGGCTCGGAAGGATATCGTAGGCAAAACAGCACAAGAATTGAATGTTTGGCAGGATCCTGATGATCGCGACAAATTAGTTGCACTGCTCAAAGACAACGCTACCGTGACGGATTTCCCCGCCACAATTCGATTAGGCGCAAGCGGTGAAAGAGAAATGATGATCAACACGACACTGTACGTCTCACGCGGTGAAGAGTTAATGATTTCATTGTTGCATGATGTGACCGAGATCCGTTCCGCTGCAAGAGAAATCATGCGGCTCAACACCCACTTAGAGAAGCGTGTCGCCGAAAGAACCGCAGAGTTACAAACGAAAAATTCTGAACTCAAGAGCGCTCTTGAAACACTCAACATTGCAAAAGATCAACTGGTGCAATCTGAAAAACTCGCGGCACTTGGCTCTCTCGTTGCCGGTGTTGCGCATGAGCTTAATACCCCGATTGGAAACAGCCTCACGGTCGCAAGTACGCAAGAGGAAATGTTGCAGCAGATTGCAGCACAGGTTGAGGGTGGTTTGAAACGATCAACGTTAAGGAGCTTTATCGCTGAGATGGCGCTCGCCACCGAAATACTCATGCGCAATCTGACACGAGCGGGAGATCTGGTCAGCAGCTTCAAACATGTGGCCGTTGATCGTACCAGCTCAAAAAGGCGGCTTTTTTCACTTTCTCAACTGACAGCCGAAATTTTGCTGACCATGAACCCGACATTATCGCAAGAGAAGTGTCGTATTGAAAAAAACATCGATGAATCAATCAACATGGATAGTTTTCCTGGTCCGCTAGGGCAAGTATTAATTAATCTCATCAACAATGCCATCGTGCATGGTTTCGAATCATCATCAGGCGGACTGATTCAAATTGGAGGCCAATTAGTTGATGAACAGACGGTGTTGCTACAGATTACTGATAATGGAAAAGGTATCCCTCAGGACCATTTACGGCGCGTCTTTGAGCCTTTCTTTACCACACGACTGGGTCAAGGCGGTTCGGGAATGGGATTGCATATCGTGCACAACCTCGTGACAGGTTTGCTTGGCGGAACAATCTCAGTGAGCAGCGATGCCAACACTGGTGGTACATGCTTTCAACTGAATCTCCCGCTCAAAGCACCCGAGATTTCGGACAATACTGACACGGACTTTTTACACTGATAGTCGCTGCATCGAAGTTATTACTACCCTCTTCCGAGCGTGATCGATGCCTTGCTATCGCTGCAGCCTAAAAGCGAAAGAGCGAAAGAGCGAAATGAAATTAAATGCCACAGCGGCATTTCGCGAAGACAAAAAGAAAAAGCCCCTGACGAATCAGGGGCTTAATCAGAATTACTGGCGGAGGCGGTGAGATTCGAACTCACGATACAGGTTTAAGCCCATATGCTTCCTTAGCAGGGAAGTGCCTTCGGCCACTCGGCCACGCCTCCACACTATTACCAACCTTGCCCGAGAGCTCGGCAGTAATCGAGATCAAGATAATAGCGGTTCAACTGCCTTTGGTCAACTACTGGTGCAAACAAAAATAGTTTTTTTCAACTCGATGGTTCACCAGACAGTGAACTGGGGCAGCATTCATGTCTTTCCTGCTACCCCACTTACTACTTATCGACTTACTACTTATCAACCTACTTAAGCGTTTTCCAAACCAAATGCTTTGTGCAAGGCACGTACTGCGAGCTCCATGTATTTTTCGTCGATCAATACAGAGATTTTAATTTCCGAAGTCGAAATCATCTGAATATTGATACCCTCTTCAGACAATGTACGGAACATCTGGGATGCGATACCAACATGGCTACGCATACCAACGCCGACAACGGAGACTTTCGATACTTTGGAATCACCAGCGATACTCGCAGCGCCGATATGCGCTTTGACGCTACCTTCAAGGACTTCCATCGCTTTTTGGTACTCGCCGCGTGGCACAGTGAAAGTGAAGTCTGTTTTTCCTTCGACGGACTGATTTTGTATAATCATGTCGACTTCGATATTCGCGTCAGCAACCGGTCCCAAAATCTGGTACGCAATGCCTGGGCGATCTGGCACGCCCAGAACGGTAATTTTGGCTTCATCACGGTTAAACGCGATGCCAGTGATGGTAGCTTGTTCCATGTGTGTATCTTCCTCAAACGAAATCAGAGTGCCGGATTTTGCTTCTTCTTCCAGCGGCATTAACGGGTCTGTCAAAGACGACAACACCCGGGTTGGCATACGATAGTTTCCTGCAAACTCGACCGAACGAATTTGCAATACTTTTGAACCCAACGACGCCATTTCAAGCATTTCTTCAAAAGTAACAGTGTTCAAACGGCGTGCATCTGAGACCACGCGTGGGTCCGTCGTATAAACCCCATCAACGTCTGTGTAAATCAAGCACTCTTGTGCCTTCAATGCCGCGGCAACCGCTACAGCAGAAGTATCAGAGCCACCACGTCCAAGCGTGGTGATATTGCCTTGTTCATCCACCCCTTGGAAACCAGTGATAATGACGATCTTACCTGCGTCGAGGTCTGCTTTCACTTTCACATCGTCGATTGATGCAATACGTGCCTTGGTGTAGGAAGAATCGGTTTTGATTGCAACTTGCCAGCCCGCATAAGAGACGGCCTGCTTACCGATCGCTTGCAATGCCATTGCTAACAAACCAACAGAAACCTGTTCGCCCGTCGAGGCAATCATGTCAAGCTCACGTGGGTCCGGTTGCGCCATGATTTCTTTGGCGAGGCCGATAATACGATTTGTTTCGCCGGACATGGCCGATGGCACCACAACTATCTGGTGACCGGCATCATGCCATTTGGCAACGCGCTTGGCGACGTTCTTGATACGTTCCGTAGAACCCATCGACGTACCGCCGTATTTGTGGACGATTAAAGCCATAGATATAGAAGACTAAAGGGTGAGAAATGAGGTAAAGCAACCCCTTACTCTACATGCTGCCCTGCAAAATAACAAGGAGCTCAAAAGCAAAATTTCTGAAGAAACCGTGGTTTTGCCGCAATTAAGAACAAATTTTCCACAGAAAATAAGGCAAATTAACAAGGGAATTGAAAATAAAAACATCATATGACGGACCTTACTCACATCACCTTGAAGCAGGTCCTTAGCTGAATCCCCCTAAATCTTATGGGGGTATCGCTATTTTATAAGCTTATACCGTTGATTAATAAGACTTAATAAATATACTCCCAGGGGTATGTCATTTTAATGTGGTTTAAAATCACTTTACGCTCATGCTAAAAGAAAATAAAGAACGCATTTTTTACCAACAAACTGCGAAGCGCCGCTATATAACTATTTCATCTATTGATATAAATAATTAATTGCGCCAATGACGAGTAGACCAAGGGATCTTGCTGCAACTGCGGCATAAAGGATGGCGGCTGATGCGCCAATTCAAGAGATAAAGCAACATCAGCCGCGTCGTTAACCGCATCGTCCACATCAAGTAGAACGCGCTTCGCGATTATTTATTCAAATATGACAGCGCCAACTTATCCCAACCTTCAAAACCAAGATGTTGCATGGTCTCAATATTTTTTTCATAAATCATGCCCGCGTCCGGAAAAGCTTCGACGGCGCGGTCGATGCTCTCTTCACGCAGCAAATGCAGCACTGGATACGGCGAGCGGTTCGTATAATTTTCAATATCATCGAGGTCCGTACCTTCAAACTGAAAATCTGGATGGAAGCTTGCCACCTGCAAAATACCGTCCAATTCAAGTTCCTCTAACAAACCATCAGCCACATCCATGAAGTCGTTAAAATCAAGGAAGTCGGTCAGCACTTGCGGATGAATCAGGAGCGTAGTATCAATTTTTTCCGGATTGGTTTCCGCCAAGAGTTCAAGTTCGCTGTGTAACTGTTCAAGTAATGCTTCTGGCGTAGTCGCCTCACTCACAACATAGCGAATCTGCTTTTTGACGTGGACCGCTTTTGCAAATGGGCACAAATTAAGTCCGATCACTGCTTTTTCTAACCACTCTTCAGTGTGAGCAATGACGGTTTCAGGAGCGACAGGGGTGATTTTTGGCATGATAATTACGCTTTCAAGTAAGGACACCATCTGGCGTCGTTACGTAGTGTAGAAAATAAACCGACAGTATGCCACCGCAATAAAAAACAGCCCGTATTTTCGGGCTGTTTTTTTGACATAGCGTAGCGTCTGTGAAGATGTGAATGAAAATTACCCTTTCATCTCACCGACATGATGCGCCATCTCAGATTTCTTCGTACAAAGGTAACGTCAAGAATTCAGCAAAACTTTCTGAGGTCGACATTTCTTCGAAAATTACTGCAGCTCGGTCATAAGTAGGGCCATTTCCAGCCACTTCTTTCACTTTGGCGAGCTCTTCAGGAATCATCGCACGGACCATTTCAGCAGTCACTTTGCGACCGTCTTCCAGATTACCTTTGTCAGAGCGAATCCACTGCCATACTTGTGAACGACTAATTTCAGCAGTGGCCGCATCTTCCATCAAATTGTGAATCGGTACGCAGCCATTGCCAGCCAACCAAGCACCCAAGTAATGAATACCAACGTTAATGTTGTAACGTAAGCCGGCTTCAGTAATTGGTGTCTCAGGTTGGAAGTTCAACAAATCTTTTGCTGTTACAACCACGTCAGGACGTTGTTTGGAGATTTGATTTGGCGCATCGCCCAATACTTTCTTGAATTCGGTCATCGCCAAATCCACCAAGCCTGGGTGTGCTACCCAACCACCGTCATACCCATCCGTTGCATCACGTGCTTTATCGTTACGCACGCCGCCCATGGCGATCTCATTTTTCTCTGGATCATTTTTAATCGGAATCAACGCTGCCATACCACCAATCGCAGGCGCATTGCGCTTGTGGCAGGTTTTCAGCAACAGCAACGCATAAGAACGCATAAATGGCGCTGTCATAGTTACTTTTGCGCGATCAGCGAGGCAGAAATCTTTGTCGTTCTTGAATTTTTTGATGCAGGAGAAAATGTAATCCCAGCGGCCAGCATTCAAACCAGAGCTATGCTCACGCAATTCATACAGGATTTCATCCATTTCAAAAGCAGCGACGATCGTTTCGATCAAGACCGTTGCTTTGATCGTGCCTTGTGGAATACCGATTTCATTTTGTGCCATTACAAAAATATCGTTCCACAAACGGGCTTCTAAATGCGATTCCATTTTTGGCAGGTAGAAATAAGGACCTGCACCACGCGCCAATTGTTCTTTGGCGTTATGGAATAAGAACAAAGCGAAATCAAAAATACCACCGGATACGCGCTGACCATCAACCAACACATGTTTTTCATCCAGATGCCATCCACGTGGACGAACAACCAGCGTGGCAATTTTGTCGTTCAGTTTGTAGGATTTGCCGTTTTGTTCCAGACTGATCGTGCGACGTACAGCGTCACGCATATTGATCTGGCCACTAATTTGATTGTCCCAATTGGGTGTATTCGAGTCTTCAAAATCGGTCATGTAACTATCAGCACCGGAGTTGAACGCGTTAATCACCATCTTGCGCTCTACTGGACCTGTAATTTCAACACGACGGCATTCCAACGCTTTAGGAATCGGGGCGATCTTCCAGTCACCTTCACGGATATGTGCCGTTTCAGGCAAAAAGTCTGGCAACTCACCGGCATCGAGACGCTTTGCTCGCTCTACACGTGCCGCCAGTAATGCTTGGCGACGAGGTTCGAAAGCACGGCTCAGTTTAGCGACCAGCGCCAACGCCTCAGGGGTCAAAATTTGCTCAAAGCCTGGCTTGATTTCACCAGTAATTTGCATACCTTCAGGAACAGTCAATTGCGTCATTTCAGTCTCCGCGATAAAGTGAAAAATAAGATCAATTCAAAAAAAAAACATTAACTGTGATATTGCGAAACAAACGCAACAACATCACTCAGCGAGCGCCCGATACCGTGTGGCGTCACTCCTAATTCTTCTAAGGGTGCATCTGCACGATTCACCCAAAACGTTGTGTAACCAAACCATGTCGCACAACAAACATCCCAGCCATTACTCGATACAAACAAAATATTTTTCGCCGGCACACCAAACACATCCGGCCCCAATTGATACGCTTCGGGTGCCGTCTTGTATTTATTCACCGTTTCCACCGAAATCAGATGACTAAACAATCCTTGCATGCCAGCAGCATCCACTGCAGACTGCAGCATGGGTGTTGTGCCATTCGACAAAATTGATAATTTGTAGCCCGCGGTCCGCAGTGCTTGCAATGCCCCGAGATTTTCTGGGAAGGCATCGAGACGTGCGTACTGTCCCATCAGTGCATTTTGTGCGTCGAGACTCAGACTCAGCGCCATTTTTTTGCACACAAACACCAAGGCATCTTGCGTGACCTCCCAAAATGGCTTGTACATGCTGCACATCGTGCGCAATTGTGTGTACTCAATTTGCTTGCTTCGCCACAACTGCGCTAATTCGTTACCCCGTCTTGGAAAATACTTGTCGGCCAGCTGACTAATGGAATACACATCAAAGAGGGTTCCGTAGGCATCAAATGCAATTGCTTGAATCGTCATGGCAGTCTTTTCCACTTGGTCACGAAATGTTGGGGTGAACTCCAATGTTGTTAAAACGTAGTATATTCAATAAAAACCAACAGAAATATCTCGTTTTATCACTTTATTTTTTACTTTTAGTTAAAGATCTTTGCAATAAGTGGCGAATAAACCGCATAAAATGAAGGTAATCCCACGCAACATTCATTGCGTGCGATCCAAAGAGAAGAAATAAATGGACCAATTCAAACAAATCACGACGTTTGTCGAGGTGGCAAATAGAGGCAGTCTCTCCGCCGCCGCCCGCGCTGAAGGCGTTGCACCTGCCATGATTAGCCGGCGATTGGACGCACTAGAAGAGCGATTGGGCGTCAAACTCATCCAAAGAACGACCCGAAAAATCGCCCTGACCAATGAAGGGACAGCATTTTTGGATGATTGCATGCGGATTTTGGCAGACCTGGAAGAAGCCGAATCCTCTGTTTCCGAACGCAGCTCTAATGCCAGCGGCATATTAACCGTCTCTGCCCCAGCAGGTTTTGGGCGGCAGCATGTTGCACCACTCATCCCTTCTTTCTTGGCAGAACATAGTGACCTCAGGCTCACATTAAGTCTCAATGACCGCGTCGTTGATTTAATTGGTGAAGGAGTCGACGTTGCCATTCGCATCGCCTCCCTGACAGATTCCAATCTGATCGGCGTCAAACTAGCCGACAACAAACGCGTCGTGGTCGCAGCGCCGAGTTATATCAAACGTTACGGCGCGCCAAAAAGTATCGATGAACTAAGCGGCCACAATTGCCTCGCGTTTAGCAGCGATGGTAGTCAACGGGGATGGACGTTTCGTCAAAACGGTAAAAACGTCACAGTGAAAGTCGAAGGAAATATGGTCTGCAACGACGGCGAGGTATTGCACGACTGGGCAATCGCCGGCAAAGGTCTCGCGTGGCGTTCGATGTGGGAAGTTGGTGCGGAGATTGAATCAGGAAAATTAGTCACGGTCCTTGATGAATACACAGCACCAGGCAACGACATCTACGCAATCTTCGCGCAACGACGCCACTTGCCTCTGCGTATTCGCTCGTTTATTGACTTTTTAAGACAAGCGTACAGCGATCCTTTTTATTGGAAAAACGTCGAATAAAAAAACGGGCATATGCCCGTTTTTTTTACATCAAAACTCTTCCCAATCATCGCTCTGCTTGGATGGCGCCTTCTGCGCCGATGTATCTGAAAGTACTCTCATCGGTTTTTTTACCGCCTTCGGAGCCGGTGATGCTTGCACTGGCTTCGGCGCTTTCATCGCACTACCTGAGAAAGACGGGCGCGACTCCATACCGTCAGACACTTTAAATATACCTACCGCCCGGCTGAGAATATGCGCCTGTTCACGCATACTACCTGCCGCTGCTGCTGCCTCTTCCACTAATGCGGCATTTTGTTGCGTCGCCTCATCCATTTTTGTAATAGCCTGATTCACCTGCTGAATGCCATCACTTTGCTCTGCACTCGCTGCAGTAATCTCCGCCATGATGTCCGCAACACTCTTGATCGACACAACAATTTCATCCATTGTTTTACCAGCGTCATCAACCAAACGAGATCCCTCGTCCACTTTATCGACGGAGTTACTAATGAGCTCCTTGATTTCTTTTGCTGCGCCAGCGGAACGCTGCGCAAGATTTCGCACTTCCGTCGCAACCACTGCAAAGCCACGTCCTTGCTCGCCGGCACGTGCAGCTTCAACTGCGGCATTTAATGCCAAGATATTAGTCTGAAACGCAATACTGTCGATGACGGCAATAATATCGACAATTTTCCTTGAGCTTTCTTTAATCGACGACATAGTATGAACAACGTCGCCGACTACGCGACCACCTTTTGTCGCCACTTCGGAAGCTGTTAATGCTAGTGTGTTGGCCTGCCGTGCATTATCGGCATTTTGTTGCACGGTCGATGTTAACTCTTCCATCGAAGAAGCTGTTTCTTCTAGGCTGGCAGCCTGCTGCTCGGTACGGGATGACAAGTCCATATTGCCCGTGGCAATTTCCTCAGATGAAATCGCGATAGAGCCACTACTCTGACGCACCATCGTGACCGTTTGCACTAGACTTTGGCGCATATTTTCAAGGCCGGATACCAATTGCCCCATTTCATCATTGGACTCAGGCTTGAGTTGATTCGTCAGATCACCATCACCAATGGCCTTGAATTGCACCAACGCCTGGTGCAAGGGATGAGAAATCGCCCTCAGCAAAAAGTAAGCAGAAATAAAGACCGCACTCAGCCCTGCAACAACACCTAAGAGGTCAACCCACATAAAGATGGTGAAGTCACTTTGACTTTTCTTCAGTGCCTCTTCTGAACTAGTGAACTGCAGCTCTACCAATGAGTTAATCTTATTGGAGTATTCTCGATACCTAACAGGAACAATATTCACATTCAGCCTGTCAGCCTCTTCTTTATTCCCTGCTTTAAGCGCCGCCAATATGGGGAAATACCCCTCCTTCTCAAACGCACTACGAAGCGCCGTTACTTCATCTGCGAGTTTTTTCTCATCTGCTGTTTGGGGCAACGCCATATACTTACGATAATTTTCCGTCGACCTAGCAAAATAATCCTCAGACAACTTAATGGTCTTAGCGATATCAGGGTCTTCTGGGTGGGCAATCGCCCGATCAACAGTCACGCGGGCACGCAACAACCAAATTCGCGATTCTTCTAGTGTTGCAACGGAAGGTAGCTGATTGGAGAAGATCTCCTGAATCACAGCATTGCTATTTCTCACACCATAAACACCCATCAAGCCGCCAATGGTCAGCATCACCGCCATGAATGCCATGGTGCCTATGAGCCGCAATCTGATCGTTAAATTCATCTTTACGTCCTCTCAATCAGTTTTTATTCAAATAATGAAGCGTACAAAATACCCGATGTTGAGTATTGATTAGAAACAACTTTTGCCGCATATCAACACGAATCAATGAATAAACCCACCTATCTATCAAATAAATGGCCACCATCATCTCCGCTTTTGTCTCGATATTTTTTAATGAAACGCGCGATCGGTGAATACACTACGGAAGCAGTATAGTTTTGTTTTCATGATATGGGAAAGCAGTATTTTGACGCCAAGCAAAAGTAGGCAAAAAGAAGACACAAACGCTTGATAGACATTACATGCGCGACTCACGGACTATAATCGCAAAATGAATAGGCAAAAAAAATCCCCGACAAAATCGGGGATCTTTTATATGCAAGGCTGACTAATCAGCCCATCACCACTCAATTACAGAGGGGAGATGTTGGAAGCTTGCTTACCTTTTGGGCCTGTCGTTACTTCGAAAGAAACGCGTTGGTTTTCTTTCAAAGATTTGAAGCCGGAAGATACGATTGCGGAGAAGTGAGCGAACAAATCTTCGCCGCCTTCATCAGGAGTAATGAAACCAAAACCTTTAGAATCATTGAACCACTTAACAATACCTGTTGCCATTACTATTTCCTATTTCAGTTAATTTGGGCATGTGCCCGATAGATCGTTTCAACCAAGTAAGAAATGACAGACTGATACTGCACTACCACTTTGAATCTCAACGACTATCTGATTATACGCACAATCTATCCGACAAAGTAAATAAAAAATGAAGATATCTGCAAATATCTTCAACTTTCCTTGTTTTCGTCGACATTTAACAGACACCAAAGAGGAAAACCGGACAAAAAACGCTCAAAACTTATCAAAGAAGCATTACTTCCTGTTGGCGCAAAGAATGTCTCACCAAATTATGTACGCCCATAAAGCATAAACGCCGCAGCACCCGTTGCAATCCGTTCGCCTTTATCATTGCGCAACTCCATCAACACATTAGCGACACGTTTACCTAACCGTGTCACCTCGGCTTGCGCAGTAAAACTGACGCCCTTTCCAGGTTGTAAGTAGTCAATTCTCAAATCAATAGTGCTCATCAACCCAAACTCTCTAATTTGGGAAAAGACATCTTCTTTTGGTGTCAGCGTGGCCATCTTCAACAGGATCGCCAGTCCAGCAACGCTATCGAGCACCGAAGCAATCACCCCGCCGTGCAGCATGCCGTTGGCGAAGTTCCCTAATAGCACATCGCGCATTGCAAACGTAAGCTGTGGCTGATCAGGATCCAAACTGGCGACCTTCATGCCGAGCAACTGGCAGAAAGGGATTTTTTCCTCGATTACTTGTGTGAGCAAAGACCGAAACTCCGGATTGTTCACCATTGCGTTATCCATTCTTCCCCCATGAATTAAATCAAGAAATCCCACCGAATTCTTATTGCACAGCAAGACCACAACCACCCAAGCAGGCTGAAGTGGAACCATTTCTCTACGCAAACTACTTTAACTGAAATCAATATTTTGTCGCTCCAACCTGACATTCTTTCACACAAATACTGTTCTTTTTTATCGTTTACACAATACTAATCTAAGTTAGCGTTATGATGGTGACCCCATTTTCTGTCAGGCACATTCGTATGCAAGATCCTAGGCATTCAGGCGCATCCCCCACCCACTCAACACGCAGGAGAAGCAGTTATGGAGGCATCGCGTGTCTTTCATTGGCACTCCTTCATTCGCCACACCCAGCGTTCGCAGCGCCACTATTAAGGTGCTATGCGACATACGCTGATGAGACACAAATAATCGATGCTCGTGTCAGTACAGACTCCTATCAACTCACCCCCATTGATGTCGGCGGCCGTTTTAAGCTCAAAGCAGAGATGCATGGCCAAGCGTCCACGATTGACTACATCAAAATCTATGCTTACTTCCAGACGGCACATGGCGATGTACCTATCCATGAAGCAAGTTAT
Source organism: Undibacterium sp. MH2W (assembly GCF_049340215.1). Lineage (NCBI taxonomy): Bacteria > Pseudomonadati > Pseudomonadota > Betaproteobacteria > Burkholderiales > Oxalobacteraceae > Undibacterium > Undibacterium sp. MH2W. Next base: position 25,307 of record NZ_JBMPPA010000008.1, read on the forward strand.
TACCCGCCATTTCAGCTAAAGAGCGAGGAGACGTTATTCACGCCGATGAATCGCCTCTACGCTGGACCGCTTGAACGCCAGCTCCAATACCATTGCACTCTGCAGGATAAAAACAAATGAAGTCTTTTTCAAAGAGATTAACAACATGTCGTTTGTCAGTACTACTGATGAGCGTATTTTTCACCACCATCACACCAACAACGTGGGCGACCGAACCAGCGCAGCCGACCGTCAGCCTCCTTTTTGCGGGTGATATTGTTTTGGATGGGGTGCCGGCTCAAAAAATTGCAGTACACGAAGACCCCCTTGGCGCAGTTGCTGCACTTTTGTCCAGTACAGATATACGCGTTGCCAATCTCGAATGTGTCGTCGCCATGAGTGGCAACAAGGCAGAAAAGATTTTCACATTTCGAGGTCACCCAAGCACTCTGCCAACCATCCACGCCCATTTCGATGCCGTATCGATTGCGAACAACCATTCAGGTGATTTTGGCAAAGAGGCATTCACAGAGATGCTCGGACATCTCGAGAGAGAGCACCTTCCTTATTTTGGCGGCGGAAGAAATCTGAAAGAAGCCCATACACCCCTCATCATCGACAAAAAAGGCATCAAAATCGCGTTATTGGGTTACGATGAATTTATGCCACGTAGTTTCGAAGCGACAGCAACGGAAGCGGGTGTAGCTTGGAGCGAGGATGATGAACAGGTCATCGCCGACATTCAACGTGCACGCCAGCAATATCATGCAGATGTAGTTATTCCATTCATGCATTGGGGCTGGGAAAACGAAGCGCAGTCTGGTGCTCGTCAACATCAACTCGCCCACAAAATGATCGACGCTGGTGCGGATGCCGTGATTGGCGGACACCCTCACGTCACCCAAGATATCGAGCAATACCATGGAAAACCGATTATCTACAGTATCGGCAATTTTCTCATCGATTCTTTAGACAATGAACCCCAGACGAGAGGATGGATTGTCCGCCTTGAAATTAACCGATCAGGTGTCCAAGCGTGGGACACTCGACTGGCAAAACTCAATGATGACGGCATACCATCGCCCGTTCACGATGCAAAAACGCCGTGCTGGCATGGTCCCGGCGACACCATACAATCATGTAGCAACGCGAAAATTGAATTCGCGCCGCACGCTACACCTTAACAGCCAACGGGGCGCGGATCACGACTGCGCCCTCTGCTTCTGCCACGCATGGCAATATCCACGACGCTTGTTTTTCTTCGGCGCTGAGACCTGGCCACTCAATTCGATACCGAATCTTGCCCTCGATCAATTGACACATACAAGCGCGGCACGTCCCATTTCTGCACGAGCTCGGCAAGCGAATCCCCGCAGCAAGGGACGCTTCCAATAGCGTCTTTCCTGTTGGCACGATGCATTGCCATTCTTGAGGCGATATGGTGAGATGAACTATCTGACTCGATTCTTCCATGTGTTTATAAGCAGTCCTTGTTATTTGCAGTGAATTTGACTACATTGAACTGCGCTTCCGATCAATTTCAATCCATCAACGACATTGAGGACAGCGCGACAATTCAGGAGTCCAGCATGAACCATGCAAATACGACGTTATCAACCTCCTCCAGTGCTCTTTTTAGCGATCGCCGAAATCACAGGGCACCCGAGTTTACCCTCCTTGAAGTTGACCCAAGAGATGTCATTGATGGTCGCGTTGTCGATGGTGTCTATTATGCCGAAGATATTCAGTCTGTTGGTGCCATGCGTGAACACTGCCCTTATTGTATGGACATCAAACTACAGCTCGTATTGAGATACAAGCATGTGAAACGCTCACATCTCTTTTGCAAGTCGTGCACTCGCTGTTTCGATGCGCTCTATCCTGACGGCACTTCGGCATTGATTGTTGGCGCGATGTCGCTCGTTTAAGGAAGCGTCGCGACAATAAAAAAACCGCAGTCGAGAACGATCTGCGGTTTAATTGCAAAGCCAAAAACGAAGTAATGGCTACACTTGGCTTACACCACTGTTTGCAAGCGCATTGCCACGCCCATATCGCCGGACACTTTGAGCTTACCCATCATGAAGCCGTTCATTGGATTGAGCTCACCTGTCAGCAGTGCGGACAGATTTTCCAACGAAATAGTGATCGTGCATGATGCATCCGTATTGTCATTAGATACGGTATTTGGCGTGGAAACTGCATCAACAAACACAACACCATCAGTGCCGCAATCAAATTTCAGCGTCGCATTCAAGCCGCTGTTGTCGCCAACTTTCGCGCGAATTGTCTCAGTGCATGCTTGCAAATCCATGTCTACTCCTTTAGATGAAAAGTCTCATGCAAAAACGGTATCATCAAGAAAACACGCATCGAAGCTAAGTCTCCACGTTGACACGTTTTTGCGTCTATTGTTGATTAAAATCACCTGAACTGTAGCACGTCTTACTTTCGAGGAACAATACTAGACGCTTCACCTGCGACATGATCTCAATGGGTAAAAACATCCATTATTTCAGTAGGCAGGTAAGTAACCAGTAATGTTCGTTTCGGACAATTCTAATATCTCTCACAAGTGGGCCAAATTTCTTACGCAAGGCACTATCTGTAGGGAAATTTTTGAGAATGCCGACACGCTCTCCATCTTGGCGAATACGGAACTGATAAGTATTTCCTTCCGCATCAGTACGAGCAACAGGCGTACTGATGCCCTCGATATAGTTGTTATCAATGAGAACTAGCAAGCTGCCTTTTCCTGCGCTTTTGCTTAATTTAGTCAGTAACGCGGCCTGCTCTTCCCGTTTTACATGTGACCAAAAAAATCCTGCAAAGCATGCGGAATACTGTTGTTCTGTTGCCTCTGGCAAGGCATACAAGTCAACCAGTCCAAAGGATGTTTTACCTTCGGGATATGACTTAGTCAGCGCAACATCGAGCATCGACTGATTGATATCCGTTGCGTAGACCGAGGCGGCATGCGGCGCAAATTTTTCCGTCCAATAGCCTGTTCCACACGCAATTTCCAGCACCTTGTGTCCGCTGAGTAGCTCGCAAATACGTTCCTGCATCTCTTGCAGATCTGCTTGACGCTCAGGTCGCTTGTAGACCTGTTCTAGGTGCTGGGCGCGTTGCGCGTAATATTCGCGCATTGTTTCATCATTCATGTTCGTTATCTAATAAAAAGTTAATCAGTTCGACAAATCCGGCACCGCACGCCTGTTGCGTGACAAAACGCGGATGTGCTTCGAATCTATCGAGGTATTTTTTGACATTGGCAACCCCAACCGACCAAGGATAATGGGCAAACATACTGGCATCATTGGGCGAATCACCAATAAACACACAGCATTTACGTGCTTGCTCGTCACTGATACCGAACACCTCTGCCAACAGTCGCTACGTCATTGTCTGCTTAGAAAATGGCAAGACCGATGCATGGGCGTGAATACTACTGACAGTCGTATGAAATCCAGAGTCACGCATGAACGCAACAATCTCCTCCACGCGTTCGACAGGCAATGGCGAAATAGTTTCACCAATATCGAATGCCAGATCACCGATTCGCTGAGCCGCATCCGATGCCACCATCACCTCTGGGAAACGCGATTGCAGCACGCCTGCCAACGCTTGCAGTGCTTTTCTGTGCTGTTTACGCGTCTCGGCATCCGCGTAAAACAAGGCTTGTTGTTGTCCATCGCGATCCAACCAAAATGCACTCGCGCCATTTTCAGCAATCACCGCATCAAAATCACACAAGCGAAGCAAAGGCAAAGTCCAATAAGTGGGGCGCCCTGTCACGGCTATCCGCAACCACCCTGCCTGTTTTGCACGAGCTAACGCATCGAGGCTCGCGGCACTGAGCTGACCGTGGGTCGTTAAGGTATCGTCAATATCGGTCAACACAACGCGTAACTGAGACCGCTGCGCGGGCATCCATTCACGCAGTGCCTTGAGGGTCATAAGTCGTAATTATCTTTATTACCCTGCAAGACACTATCCACCATTTTACGTGTCAGCGTCGGGTTTAAGAGCTCAATAAATGTGTAGACATAGCTACGCAAGTAAGCACCTTGCTTAATTGCCACGCGCGACACATTCATCCCAAAAAGATGCCCCACCGGGATCGCACGTAAATTTTTATCTCGTTCTGCATCGAATGCCATACCCGCGATGATACCAATCCCCATACCAAGTTCAACATAGGTTTTGATGACATCAGCATCAATCGCTTCGAGCAAAATGTCTGGTTTGAGATTGCGAATCTGAAATGCTTGATCGATCTTACTTCTGCCAGCAAAGGCGGCATCATAGGTCACCAGAGGATAATCCACCATCTCTTCGAGGGTGACATTTTTCAGTTTCAACAAAGGATGATCAACCGGCACAATGAGAACGTGCTCCCATTGATAACAAGGCAAGGAGATCAAACCGTCAAATCCGGCAATAGATTCGGTAGCTATCACAAGATCTGCTTGATCTCTCATCACCATCTCAGCAATCTGCTTAGGATTGCCTTGCAGCAACGACAATCGCACCTTAGGAAATTTCTGCATAAACGCCTGCACCACTTTCGGCAGCGCGTAACGTGCCTGAGTGTGCGTCGTCGCTATCGTGAAGCTCCCACTATCCTGCGCTGCGTATTCCTTACCGATGCGTTTGAGCCCATCAATTTCTTGCATAATCAGTTCCACTGACTTTAAGACAGCGCGTCCAGGCTCTGTTAAGCCACGAATACGTTTACCATGACGGGTAAAAATATCGACACCTAACTCTTCCTCTAGCTCGATAATGGCCTTTGAAACGCCAGGTTGCGAAGTAAATAGCGCCTTCGCAGCCTCAGTCAGATTAAAATTCTGCCTGACGGCCTCCCGGACAAAGCGTAATTGATGTAGGTTCATGAGTCGCAGATATAAGGTGGCTTATGCCATTAAACTTCGGTAAGACTAAGTTGATATACTTCTAGCAGTATATAGAGACCCAGACAAGAATTCCATGCTCAATCAAAAATACTCGCGCCTGAAATCGCTTTTTTTTGCTGTGATCAGCATTTTAGTGATTTTTTTGCATACATTTCCCGCGAATGCCGAGACGCTGACTTCACAAAAATCGCAAGTCCGACCACGCAAAATATGCCTTGCGCTCTCTGGCGGTGGCGCGCGTGGATTTGCTCATTTAGGTGTCCTCAAGCAACTCGAAGAAATGCACATTCCCATTGACTGCATTGCGGGGACAAGTATGGGTGCTGTGGTTGGCGGGCTCTATGCCGCAGGGATGTCTGCGACGGACATTGAAAACAAACTACAAGCACTCAAGCTCAATGACATCGCACTTGATCGGGTTGATCGCCGCGAACTACCGCAAGCCATTCGAGAAGAGGATGATCGCTACCCACTGGGTGCCACGTTGGGTTTAAGCGAGAACGGTGTGCGCCTTCCTGCGGGCGTTGTGCAAGCAAGTCAGTTTCAGGAACTTATCCAAAACTGGACAGCCCACCTGCCGCCTGATATCAGCTTTGACCAATTACCCATCCCCTTTCGCGCCGTGGCAACCGATCTCGAAACAGGACAGATGGTTGTTTTTGACAGAGGATCGTTGCACAAGGCAATTCGAGCCAGTATGGCGGCTCCAGGCGTCTTTGCCCCCACTGAGATTGATGGTCGATTGCTCTCTGATGGTGGTCTCGTCCGAAATTTACCGGTCGACATCGCCCGCAAGATGGGTGCGGATGTCGTGATTGCGGTGAACATCGGCACGCCCCTCCTCGCCAGAGATAACCTACAGACATTGTTTAATGTCAGCCAACAAATGATTAACATCCTGACCGAGCAGAACGTACAAGCACAAAAGGCGCTTCTCACAGGTGCTGACGTACTCATCGAACCGGATTTAGGCAATATTGGCTTCATGGATTTCTCCCGATCACAGGAAGCAAGCCGCATCGGCGAAATAGCCACCCAAAAAATGGCCGCTCAACTCAAGGCGCTCTCTTTGACCGAGCCGACGTTTATGAGTGCGCAGCGTATGAGACTCAATCCCCAGCTCCCTCCCATTAAAATTGGATTTGTCGATATTCGCAACGAGAGCAAAATCCCCGAGGCAGATATTCGGCGTCAGCTTGGGATTGAGATCGGCAGCATCTATAACGCCGATGAGATCAACCGTAAATTAGCGATTCTCAATAACGGTAGAGAATTCGACAGCATCAGTCACGAGCTGATTCAACGCAACGAAGAATACGGTATCCGGGTCGATGCCCGTGGGCGCAATTGGGGACCGCACTTTTTACGTTTTGGTTTAAATTTATCGAGCGGCTTTGATGGTGTAGGCGGTTTTCGCCTACAGGTTGGACATCGACGACCATGGTTGAATGACAGCGGCTTAGAGTGGCGAACTGATCTTGAATTTGGCAACCAAATCAAGGCACACACCGAACTGCGACAGCCCATTTTTGAGCGCGAAGGGATGTTTATTTCTCCTTACCTCGACTTTAGCGACAGTACCTTAAACGCCTACAATGACGATACGCGCATCGCCGAGCTGGATGTACGGTCTGAAAAAGCAGGTATCGATTGGGCATTCCGTCTTGGCGAACAAAGTAAGCTTGGCGAAGCGCGCATTGGGCTCAACTATAACCGCTACAGCGTGGGCTCCAAATTAGGTGGTCTCATCGTGAATGCCGACGGCTCCATCACAAACCTGACTATTCCTGCGGGCAGCATTCAGCAAGTCGGTATAAAAACATCAGCCACGATTGATCAACTCAGTGATCCTAACTTTCCTCGGGACGGATACAAGGTTGCTGGCAGTGTCTTTTTTGGACTCAACCGAAGTGAAAAGAATTATCAAGAATTATCGTTCACCAGTGAGTGGGCAAAAAGTTTCAATAGCCATAGCATTAACCTGAAATTCAACGGTGCTGGATTATTTCAGACGAGCAACGAGCTTCAAGGAATCGGGTCGACGCTGGGCGGTTTCCAACGACTGTCTGCTTATCAGCAAGACCAATTCAGCGGAAACTATATGCTCTACGGCAGCGCAACGTATTTACTTCGCGCTGTGAATTTTGAAATGGCGGGACAAAGTCTATTTCTAGGCTCTTCACTCGAAGCAGGTAATGTGTGGAATGACCGTAGCCAGATCACCATTCCTTCTCTACGCAAAAGCCTTAGCTTGTTTGCCGGTTTTGATAGTTTTATGGGTCCGATCTATCTCGGATTTGCAGTCGGTCAGAATGGCGCCAAAAATGTCTTTTTCCAAATGGGGAGACAATAAGCCTAACCGCCAGACGCGTAGACAAATTGGCCGGTCTGAATTCTTGCCATCACGCGTGATCGCTGATCCAAACCAACATGGTCTGTTGGGGTCATGTTGATCACGCCTTGTGGCACCGCTAAATTTTTAGTGGATTCAATCCCATCGCGCAAGGCAACGCGGAAAGCCTTCGAGCCTGGCGTCGCCGTTTTCAAGGCTTCAGTGATGCCATGTGCCATCAATAAATAGGCACCCCAAGCGTCCGCTGCAAATTGCGTAATGCCGTTACCGCTCCGCTCTGCGGGATACGCTGTTTGATACTTCTCAACAAAAGCAGCAGCGACTTTTTTGACGGGATTCATCGCAGGTAACTGCGTGGCAACGACGGCAGGTCCGGTTGGAAACAAGGTTCCTTCCACGTCTTTCCCACCGAGCTTGAGAAACTCGGGACTGGCGATGCCGTGCGTTTGATAGATTTGACCATGATAGCCACGCTCGACCAAGGTTCGCTGAGGTAGCACGGCGGGTGTTCCTGACCCCGCGATGAGAATCGCATCGGGCTTTGCTGCCATGAGTTTAAGCACTTGTCCCATCACGCTGGCGTCAGTGCGCGCATACCGTTCGTGATCAACGATACTAAGTTTTCTCAATGCCGCAAACTGTGAAAACTCCGACCACCAACCTTCACCATACGCATCCGAAAACCCAATAAAGGCGACCTTATGGATGCCGCGATCCGCCATATCTTGCGTCAAGATCGATGCCATATGGCTATCGTTCTGCGGCATTTTAAATACCCACTTTCGCTTATCATCCATCGGCGAAACAATCGATGCAGCCGCGGCGAGCGTTACCATAGGGGTGGCACTTTCGGATACGACGTCTAACATCGCTAACGCTGACGACGTCAAATTAGGGCCGATTAAGATATCGACTTTATCTTCGTTGATCAGCTTTCTGGCATTCCGTACCGCAATCCCTGGGTCACTGGCATCGTCGAGGATGATGTACTCAATAGGCTGTCCAGCGATGTTTTTCGGCCATAGCAACACGGCTTTTTTCGAGGCAGCGCCAATCGCTGCGGCAGGACCTGTCATCGACAAATCCACGCCCACTTTGATCTGTGCAAACACAGGCGCACAGAACAGCGCAGCAACCACCGAACAGACAGCACGACGAGTAAGCATGTATCCTCCAACCGGGGCAAGGCTCATTCAGTGAAGTTCAAAAACGCACTACCTTATTGCGTACCCGCCTCGACAACACTCTGATCAATCGCACCGAAGATCGATTTACCATTTTTATCCAACATCTCGATTTTAATGCTATCGCCAAATTGCATAAATGGTGTCACTGGCTCTCCGGTGGCAATCATTTCTAATGCACGTTTTTCGGCAATACAGCTAAATCCCTTGGCAGCGTCTTTGTTGGAGACTGTCCCTGAACCGATAATGGTACCGGCGCGGGCATTCCTGGTTTTGCATAAATGGGTGATGAGCTGCGGAAACGAAAACACCATATCCACGCCAGCATTGGGCTGCCCAACCAGATTACCGTTCCAGGTAGATCGCAATGGCAAATGGACTTTCCCATCGCGCCAAAATTCACCTAACTCGTCTGGTGTTACGGCAACAGGAGAGAAGCTAGACGCTGGTTTAGACTGAAAAAAACCGAATCCTTTTGCCAGTTCAGCGGGGATCAAATGACGCAAAGACACATCATTGACCAGCATCAGTAAGCGAATGTGTTCCCCAGCGTACTGTACAGGAACACCCATCGGGACATCGCCGGTAATCACAGCGATCTCGCTTTCAAAGTCGATCCCCCACTCTTCAGATGCAAGTACGATGTCGTCGCAAGGACCAATGAAATCGTCGCTGCCACCTTGATACATCAATGGGTCATGCCAAAAGCTCTCCGGCATCTCAGCCTGCCGAGCTTTACGTACTAATTCAACGTGGTTCACATAAGACGAGCCGTCTGCCCATTGGTAAGCACGCGGCAACGGTGCCATACACTGACTGGGAGAGAATTCGAAACTATTCACAGCCCGCCCAGCATTGAGGCGGATAGACAATTCATCAAGTTGCGGCGCAATAAAGTTCCAATCATCCAATGCCCGTTGCAACGTCGGAGCGATTCCGTTGGCAATACAGGCAGTTTTCAAATCACGGGCAACAACGATCAATTGACCGTCGCGCGAGCCATCTTTCAGGGTTGCAAGCTTCATTGTTTTCCTTGTTTATCTTGATCATCGCGATTTTACATGAAGGCATTCACACCGTTGACCTTTATGTGGTGTCGATGCGGTGATAACGATACGGTGATGCCGATGCACCGTTGGTACACCCTGCAGCAAATACAATGGCAGGAAGAGCTCCTGAGCAATACACCTCTCGACATTATCCTATCTGCAACATCGACACGAATGAAGGTGCAGAACAGCAAAGAGCTCGCGTAAAATAGTGGATCTATTTTTGCCTTACAGAGGCATCATTATTCACCGGAATCAGCAATGAACAAACATCGCCGTCTTCGCTCTACCCTTACCCTTTTTTCTCCGGTTTTGGCAGCACTTGTCATCAACTCAGGGGTCGCCCTCAGTGGCATGGCCGCCAATGTACCCGCATCCACACCAGCCACATCTAACGTGAATGCCAAGTCACAGGCAGATAGCCGGCAACTGCTCAAATTAGCTGATTACTATTACGATCAGCAGGCCGCATTCGAGCCAATTTCAGCGACCTACATTGGCGACAATCGCTATGACGATCGACTTCCTTTGACACTCAACCCGTTAATCAAAGCGAAACATACGGCCGTCTTAACACATATCGCGCAACAACTCATCCGCATCCATCGCGACAACCTGTCCGAAAACGATCAGGTCACTTACGATTGCCTGAAATACGAGTTGGACGCAGCGCTGAAGATGGCAAAATTTGACGATATTCTGTTGCCAATCAATCAAATGGACAGCATTCCGGTGACATTGGCACAATTTGCCAGTGGTCAAAGTGCCCAATCGCTCACCACAGTGGCGAATTATGAGGCTTACCTGAACCGTCTCAAGCTGCTACCCGCATGGTTAAAACAAGCAACGATCAACATGCGTACCGGCATGCGACGCGGCATCGTCTTACCCAAAGCATTGGTAATCTCCACACTGCCACAATATAAAGATTTGCTCGCCGATAAAGCAGAAGATCAGGCGTACTACCAGCCAATCAAGAATTTCCCGAGCACGTTTTCTGATAAAGACAAGAGTCGCCTGACGAAAGCGTATCGTGATGTCATTCAACAGACCACTTTGCCAGCGCTGCGTGAGTTTAATCAATTCCTCAATAAAGAGTATCTACCAGCAAGCCGCACCACGACTGGCTGGGGCGCGCTGCCCAATGGACAAGAGTGGTACAAAGCATGGGTGCAGGATCAGACAACGACACAATTAACCCCCGAGCAAATTCACGCTATCGGTCTGAAAGAAGTGGCACGCATTCAAGGTGAATATGCAACTCTGGGACCACGCCTTGGCTACACCGGTGATCCAAAGGGCTTGCCAGCCTGGATGGAACAACAAACCCAATACCGCCCTTTTAAAACAGAAAAAGAAGTTCTCGATGCCTATCGCGTGATCGATGCACAAATACGCCAAAAATTACCTGAGCTGTTTGGACGCATTCCAAAAGCACCGCTCGATATTCGTCCAGAGCCAGAAATCAGTCGTGCGACCGCATCGGATCACTACTCTGCGCCTGCGATTGATGGCTCGCGTCCCGGCGTATTCTGGGCAGTGATCAATAATCCTGCCGATTATGCAACAACGGGCATGAAGACCTTGTTTTTACACGAAGGTCAGCCTGGACACCATTTCCACTTAGCGACCTTACAAGAATTGGATGTACCTCGGTTCCGTAAAGTAGGCGGCAACAATGCGTACACCGAAGGGTGGGCGCTCTACGCAGAGACGCTGGGCACAGATATGGGACTATTCCAAAACGATCCGTCTGCCTATTATGGTCATCTGAGTGACGAAATGCTCCGTGCAACGCGCCTCGTGGTCGATACAGGGATGCATGCGAAGGGCTGGACACGCGAGCAAGGCATTCAATATTTGCAAGAGACGCTTGGTTACAGCGAAGCTTCCTCACGCCAATGTATTGAACGCTATATGGCGTGGCCAGGACAAGCACTCGGCTATAAGATTGGCTCTTTGAAAATTCAAGAGATACGCCGTAAAGCCGAAGCAGCACTGGGTGACAAGTTCGATTTACGCCACTTCCATGATGCTATTTTAAGTGATGGAACACTCCCTTTATCGCTACTTGAAGCTAAAATGCTCAAATGGATTTCGGTGCAACAAACGGCAAAATAGTCACGGGGTTCATGTTTATCACAGAGCGCGATTGACCTGAAGAGATAAGTCGCGCAAAATGATTTGCTGCAAGTTCCGAATTAACCTAAAGTGTGCTGTTCCTATTTGGCGATAAGCTGCAGTTAATAGGTTGGCAAGGTCGAAAGTAATCGACCTGCCACCAAGTACCAGCCAAGCTCTTTGACTCAGCGCCGCGACCATATCAACACTCAATGATTGACCTTTGCGATGAACAGAACTAAAGCGCTCAAGAACATCGTCGAACAGGCAAACCGTGGGGATCTCGTGTTCCCCACCAATGTGGCTGCCTCGTTAAAAATTCAACAAGTATTAGATGATCCCGACTGTGCGGTAGATATTGTCACAAAGCTCATCATGAATGAGCCACTGCTCGCCGCGCGCGTGGTCGCCATCGCCAACTCGGCCGCTTTTAACCGGGGCAGCGACATTACCAATGTGAAAGCAGCGATCAATCGACTGGGATTCCGCTCTTTACGCACAGTCGTTGCTTCAGTGATCGTGCGCCAACTCGCTGGGACAAGCAAAGACCCCCATATTCGCAGTATGACCAATAAGTTGTGGGAACATACCGCACAAGTTGCGGCCCTTGCCCAGGTCATTGCTCGACGCATCACAAAACTCGACGCGGATACGGCGATGTTTGCAGGTATTGTGCATGAGGTCGGCAACTTCTATTTGATGTCTCGCGCAGAGGAATTCCCTGCGCTATTACACCCAGAAGGCGTCCACGATGTTGACGATAATTTGCCAGCCTTCGCCGACACGATTATCGATCTAGAATCAAGTGAGGCAGTGATCGGACGGGCTGTGATTCAAAATCTACATTTACCTACACCTGTCACCCAAGCCCTCGAAGCGATGTGGTTCGGTCTACGCGCGATGCCACCAGAAACGCTTGGCGATACGATTTTATTGGCCAACGAGTTAGCCAGCACCCATTCGCCGCTCGATTTTAATTCTTACGCAGAATCTGAACGATTTAGTTCCGAAATCGATTTTGTGGTTGGTGATGGGACGCTCAACAGCATCCTCGAAGAATCGGAAGAAGAACTACGCTCTCTGACAGCCGCATTGATGAGCTAACTACAGGTAGATCAAGCGCCACTCCGACAAAAAGCCCAACTTTGGTAAGGGTATTCTTTCAGATGTCATTATTGACAGATATGATATGAGAGAGACAACGCCGCACGTCGAGCGTATTACTGTCTTCTCACTCCGTCACATCATCGATATACGAAAGTAGAAATACCATGAAAATTGTCGCTTTTGCAGCATCGAATAGCCGTCAATCGATCAACAAAAAACTCGTCACCCATGCTGCCAGCCTGATCCACGGCGCAGAGGTTGAGATTTTAGATTTGAATGATTTTGCCGCGCCAATCTATAGCCAAGATCATGAGACAGAGCATGGTCATCCAGAACAAGCCAAACAATTTCTCGACAAAATCAACGGTGCAGATGCGATTTTGATTTCGTTTGCCGAACATAATGGCTCTTACACCGCCGCTTATAAGAGCCTTTTTGATTGGTCATCGCGTATCCAACAAAAAGTATTTAATGGCAAAGCGGTCATCGCACTCGCGACATCCCCAGGACCAGGCGGTGCAAAAACGGTATTGCAAGCGGCAACGACGTCGCTTCCGTACTTTGGAGCGACTGTCAAAGCAAGTTTGTCGATCCCGTCATTTCATAGCAATTTCGACGTTGCTACCGGCGAATTAAGCAATCCAGACTTGAAACAACAACTTCAAGCTGCTGTTTCCACGTTGACTGCTTAATCAAGCATTGTTGAGCACAGAGCGATCTACGGATTATCGTAACGAGATCTGTAGATCGCTTACATCGGCGTTGAAAGATTAAAAGCTATCGCCAGGGATTCGTACCCAGCCTTCCATCAGGACACGAGCACTACGACTCATGATGGCTTTTTTTACCACCCATTCACCATCCACTTGCGTCGCTTCGGCACCAACACGTAAGGTACCGGACGGATGACCAAAACGCACCGCTGAACGCTCACCGCCGCCAGCAGCAATATTGACCAGCGTACCGGGAATCGCCGCAGCAGTACCAATCGCCACCGCCGCTGTGCCCATCATTGCGTGATGTAATTTACCCATGGACATCGCTCTCACCAACAGGTCAATATCCTTGCCGACAACTGCTTTGCCACTCGACGATACATAATCAGCAGGTGGAGCAACAAAAGCGACTTTCGGTGTGTGCTGACGTTTCGCTGCCTCATCAGTATGCTTGATCAAGCCCATCCGCACTGCGCCGTGAGCACGAATCGTTTCAAACATCGCCAATGCTTTTGCATCGCCGTTGATGGCCTCTTGCAGCTCTGTTCCTTGGTAACCGATCGCCACGGCATTAACAAAAATCGTCGGAATACCAGCGTTGATCATCGTTGCTTTTAAGGTACCAATCCCTGGCACCTCAAGATCATCGACCAAGTTTCCGGTCGGGAACATCGAACCACCAGCACCCTCTTCGTCTGCCGCTGGATCCATGAACTCTAATTGCACTTCGGCGGCAGGAAACGTCACGCCATCCAGTTCAAAGTCACCTGTTTCTTGCACTTCGCCGTTGGTCACAGGTACATGCGCGATAATCGTCTTGCCAATGTTGGCTTGCCAAATACGCACAGTCGCGATACCGTTTTGTGGAATGCGCGCGGCGTCAACCAAGCCTGCACTGATCGCAAAGGAGCCAACTGCCGCAGACAAATTACCGCAGTTACCACTCCAGTCAACAAACGCTTTATCAATCGCCACCTGGCCAAATAAGTAATCAACGTCATGATCCGGCTGTGTACTTGTCGACAGAATCACCGTCTTGCTTGTTGACGACGTTGCACCACCCATGCCGTCAATTTGCTTACCGTAAGGATCAGGGCTACCAATCACGCGTAACAAAATGGCGTCACGTGCAGCACCTGGGACTTGTGCTGCTGGTGGAAGATCCTGCAAACGGAAAAAAACGCCCTTACTGGTTCCGCCGCGAATATACGTTGCGGGAATTTTAATCTGAGCTTGATGAGCCATTGTAATCTTTCGTTTTATCTCATTACACTGAGACCTAAAAACTATCAACCTATATGGCGCAATCTCTGTTGATCAATTATCCAGCAGGCAATGAAGCCTGCATCTGTACCAGAAAGAGATTGCGACCATGCAAAAATAATTATGCGGCCTTCGTTGATTCTAAGAAGTCTTGTGCAAAACGTTGCAATACGCCGCCAGCTTCATAGATGGATGCTTCTTCTGCGGTATCGAGACGGCACGTCATTGGCACTTCAACCCGTTCACCGTTCTTGCGATGGATGACCAAGGTCAGGTCTTGACGTGGTCGGCGTTCACCAACCACATCATAGGTTTCTGTACCGTCGAGTTGCAAGGTTAAACGGTTGACGCCTGGTTTGAATTCGAGCGGCAAGACACCCATGCCAATCAAATTCGTACGATGGATACGCTCAAAGCCTTCTGCCGCAATCACCTCAACGCCCGCCAGACGTACGCCTTTAGCCGCCCAGTCACGAGAAGATCCCTGACCGTAATCAGCGCCAGCAACGATAATCAAAGGCTGTTTACGTTCCATGTAGGTCTCAATGGCTTCCCACATACGTGTGACTTTGCCTTCAGGTTCAATGCGCGCTAACGAGCCTGCCTTCACCTTACCATCCGCATCACGCACCATTTCATTTTTCAATGTGGGGTTTGCAAACGTTGCACGCTGCGCTGTTAAATGGTCGCCACGGTGGGTCGCATAGGAATTGAAGTCTTCCTCTGGCAATCCCATTTTCGCCAGATATTCGCCTGCTGCACTATCGAGCATAATAGCGTTCGATGGTGACAAATGGTCCGTCGTGATATTGTCGCCCAACACTGCTAACGGACGCATGCCCTTCATCGTGCGTTCACCTGCCAATGCACCTTCCCAATATGGAGGACGACGGATATACGTCGTTTGTGGACGCCAGTCGTACAACGGGCTCACTGAATTGGCTTGCGCAGCTTGAATCGCAAACATAGGCTCATACACTTTACGGAACATTTCAGGCTTGACGCTGGACTTCACAATGGCGTCAATTTCTTCGTCTGCAGGCCAAATATCTTTGAGTCGAATCTCTTTGCCATCGACCACGGCCAGCACGTCTTTTTCAATATCAAAACGAATTGTTCCTGCGATCGCATAAGCAACCACTAACGGTGGCGATGCCAAGAACGCCTGTTTTGCGTACGGATGAATACGTCCATCAAAGTTACGATTACCCGATAAAACAGCCGTCGCGTAGAGATCACGATCAATAATTTCTTGCTGAATGACTGGATCGAGCGCACCTGACATGCCGTTACAAGAAGTACACGCATAAGCAACGACGCCAAATCCGAGTTTTTCCAGATCAGTCATGAGACCAGCTTCTTCCAGATACATCGTGACTGCCTTCGAGCCTGGCGCGAGGGAAGATTTTACCCATGGTTTACGCGTCAAACCCAGACGATTGGCGTTACGCGCCAACAACGCTGCCGCAATCACATTGCGTGGGTTAGAGGTGTTTGTACAGCTCGTGATCGCCGCGATAATGACTGCACCGTCAGGCATTTGACCAGGCACATCGGTCCACGCACCAGCGATTCCTTTCGCCGCCAGATCGGTCGTTGCAACCCGTGCATGTGGGTTAGAAGGACCAGCCATGTTACGAACAACTGTCGATAAATCGAACTTCAAGACCCGCTCATACTCAGCATGAACAAGCGTATCCGACCATAAACCAGCCGTCTTGGCATAGGTTTCCACCAATGCCACTTGCGCATCTTCGCGTCCGGTCAATTTCAGGTAATCGATCGTTTGCTGATCAATACTGAACATCGCCGCTGTTGCGCCGTATTCTGGTGCCATATTGGAAATCGTAGCGCGATCGCCAAGTGTCAATGCTGCAGCACCAACACCATAAAATTCTAGATATGCTCCAACGACTTTTGATTTACGCAAAAACTCTGTCAGCGCCAATACGACGTCTGTCGCCGTAATGCCAGGTTGTGGCTTGCCACTCAATTCAACGCCAATGATATCTGGCAAACGCATCCAAGACGCGCGCCCCAACATCACGTTTTCGGCCTCAAGGCCACCCACACCAATCGCGATCACACCCAGCGCATCAACGTGCGGCGTATGGCTATCTGTTCCGACTAGAGTATCTGGAAATGCAACGCCTTGCTGCGCATGCACGACTGGGGACATCCGTTCCAGATTAATCTGATGCATGATGCCATTGCCCGGCGGGATCACGTCAACGTTTTTAAAGGCAAGCTTGGTCCAGTTGATGAAGTGGAAGCGATCTTCATTGCGACGATCTTCAATGGCACGGTTTTTTTCAAAGGCATCGGGGTCGAAGCCGCCGCACTCAACTGCCAACGAGTGATCGACGATCAATTGAACCGGCACCACCGGATTCACCTGCGCTGGATCGCCGCCCTGCTCTGCAATCGCATCGCGTAGACCTGCCAAATCCACCAACGCGGTTTGACCAAGAATATCGTGACAAACGACACGGGCTGGAAACCATGGAAAATCCAGTTCGCGCTTACGTTCAATGAGTTGTTTTAACGAATCGCTCAGTGTCGATGGATCGCAGCGACGTACCAAATTTTCTGCGAGTACGCGCGATGTGTAGGGCAGCTTATCGAAGGCACCCGCCTCGATTGCATCGACCGCCTCACGGGCATCGAAATAATCCAAGGAGGTACCTGGTAAAGACTTGCGGAATTGTGTATTCATAATATGCTCGCTCAGTATTGAGGCTACAGAGGCAATTGCCTAAGCAAAGAAAAATAATTTCTTGACACCGTAGAGCACCAAAAACAGATTGCTTCTGGCACCCCACGGTTAAGATGACATGCGATGACTTAATGAAGTTCGCTGATGAACGCGTTCTTATTTACGCTCGTTCAATGGTACAAATTTCAAATCTTCCGGACCCACATAGTTTGCACTTGGACGGATGATTTTGTTATCGATACGTTGTTCAATAATGTGTGCAGCCCAGCCAGAGGTACGTGCAATCACAAACAATGGTGTGAACATGGCCGTTGGCACACCCATCATGTGATAAGACACTGCCGAGAACCAATCCAAGTTCGGGAACATTTTTTTGATATCCCACATCACTGTTTCGAGACGCTCTGCGATATCGAACATTTTTGTCGAGCCCGCTTCTACTGACAAATGACGTGCCACTTCTTTGATCACTTTGTTACGTGGATCAGAGATTGTGTACACAGGATGACCAAAGCCGATCACCACTTCTTTGTTTTCGACGCGTTTTTTGATGTCCGCTTCTGCTTCATCTGGATTGTCGTAACGCTTCTGAATTTCAAAGGCCACCTCATTTGCGCCACCATGTTTTGGTCCGCGCAGCGCGCCAATCGCACCGGTAATTGCAGAATGCATATCCGATCCTGTGCCGGCGATGACACGACCAGTGAAGGTGGAAGCATTAAATTCGTGTTCTGCGTAAAGAATCAGGGATGTGTGCATCGCTTTTTCCCACGATTTGCTTGGTTTCGTGCCATGCAAGAGGTGCAGGAAATGACCACCGATTGAATCATCGTCCGTTTCAGTATCGATGCGTTTGCCATTGTGACTAAAGTGGTACCAGTACAGCAGCATGGAACCCAAGGATGCCATCAAGCGATCAGCGATATCACGGGCGCCAGGCACGTTATGATCGTCTTTCTCTGGCAATGTGCAGCCTAATACGGAGACGCCAGTGCGCATCACGTCCATTGGATGCGACGATGCAGGCAATGTTTCTAATGCTGCCTTGAGGTTTGCTGGCAAGCCACGCAAGGCTTTTAATTTTGTTTTGTAGGCAGACAATTCTGCAGCAGTCGGCAATTTTCCATGCACGAGTAAGTGTGCGATTTCTTCGAATTCACAGGCGTCTGCCACATCCAAAATATCGTAGCCACGGTAATGCAAATCGTTACCTGTTTTACCCACTGTACAGAGTGCGGTATTGCCAGCGGTTACGCCGGACAAAGCAACGGATTTTTTTGGCTTAAATGTGCTTGTTGTTTCGGTTGTCATCGTCTTCTCCAGATTGTATAAAACTGCTCGGTGCTGCTCCCGCGCTCTGCGCGACAGCAAGCAAACCCAAGCCAGTTACAGATTAATAAGTGGTTACGCGCTCACAGAGCCCATGGCAGCTATCCCGATGGAAGAGCGCGTCGTTCAACGTTATTTTAATTTTTGCTGCGCAAACAAAGCATCGAGCTTTTGCTCAAAGTCGTGGTAGTTGATACGCTCATACAACTCCATACGCGTTTGCATCGTATCGACCACATTTTTTTGCGTACCATCGCGACGGATCGCGGTGTAGACGTTTTCAGCTGCTTTATTCATTGCGCGGAATGCGGACAATGGATACAGAACGAGACCGACATCCGCAGATTTCAATTCTTCAACGGTGTACAAAGGCGTCGCACCAAACTCAGTGATATTGGCGAGGATAGGTACTTTGACAGCGTTGGCAAATTGCTTGTACATCTCAAGCTGTGTAATTGCCTCTGGGAAAATCATATCAGCGCCAGCTTCCACACACATCTGCGCACGCTCAATCGCTGCTTCCAGACCTTCTACAGCCAATGCATCGGTACGGGCCATGATGACGAAATTGTCGTCAGTACGCGCATCAACGGCTGCCTTGATACGGTCAACCATTTCTTGCTTGCTGACGATCTCTTTACCTGGACGGTGTCCACAACGTTTAGCGCCAACTTGGTCTTCGATGTGCATGGCGGCAGCGCCGAATTTGATCATCGATTTCACTGTGCGAGCAACATTGAACGCAGACGAGCCAAAACCGGTATCCACGTCGACCAGCAATGGCAGATCGCATACATCAGTGATACGACGAACGTCGGTTAATACATCATCCAGATTTGAAATACCCAAATCCGGCAAGCCCAACGAACCAGCGGCAACACCGCCACCTGATAAATAAATCGCTTTAAATCCGGCGCGTTTGGCCAGCAAAGCATGGTTGGCATTGATCGCGCCAACGACTTGCAACGGTGATTCTTCTTGCATCGCCTTACGGAAGGCTGCGCCTGCGGAATAATTACTCATGTCGTGGTTATCTTTCAGGTGAGTGAGGCTAGATCGCGAAGAGAAATGATCGATTACACATCGCTTCCAGTCCCGTATGTTGAACAGAATTCACTACCCATTATGCAATCAGCGTGCCAATGCGCACCAACCGTGAGGTAGATTAGCCGCACATCGATAAAAATCAAGCACTTATGCGTCAGAACTACCGCATTTCAAGTTACATTTACCTCACATTGCGCTCCATAATACGTTTCATTTGAAACGCAACATGTTTCATTACATATTCTTGAAACATTTCATGAAACATGTTGCGTGATATAAAATGCACACGCCAAGCCTCCCCCGTCAGTCACAATGAGACGCCCATGAAGCCACATAACCCGCCACGCGATCCGCAAGACAGACCTGTCATTTGGACCGTCTCCATTTCCAGATTGTTTGATATGTTTCGGGACATCATGGTGGAATACGACGCCAATGCCGACATTGTTCCTTTGCACATGGGGTTTGAAGAGGCCGTCCAGCACATCCGCGAGCGCCTGCAAACAGAACGCTGTGACGTCGTTATCGCCGCGGGGTCAAACGGCGCTTATTTGAAAAATCGCCTTCCAGTGCCGGTGGTCATTGCCAAGGCGAGCGGCTTTGATGTGATGCAGGGTTTAGCGAGAGCAAGAAAAGTCTCCTCATCTATCGGCATTATCACTTACCAAGAAACGATGCCTGAGTTGGTCGACTTTAAAACCACCTTTGGCTTTCACCTCGAACAACGCACTTATGTCACGGAAGAAGATGCCAGAGCACAAATCAGCGAACTCAAAGCCAGTGGAATTCAAGCCATCGTTGGCGCAGGCTTGATCACCGATCTCGCCGAAGAAGCAGGATTAACAGGCATCTTCATGTACTCTGCGACATCGATACGGCAATCCTTTGACAATGCACTAGAACTTGCTCGGCTCACGCAGCTCGAAACCAACCGGGGCCGCCGACACACCGCAACCGAAGCGCTACGCGCCAGACACGATTTACGCGATCTCCGAGGCGACTCTCCGGCAATGCAAGCGACACGCAGGGCAATCACGCTCTATGCACGTTCGCCTGCCACGGTGTTACTACAAGGAGAAACGGGCACAGGCAAAGAACTCGCGGCACAAGCGATACACAGAGAAAGTCCACGTGCGCGTCAACCATTCGTTGCCGTCAATTGTGGCGCGATTGCAGAGAGCCTGCTCGAATCCGAACTTTTTGGCTATGAGGAAGGCGCATTCACTGGTTCGCGACGCGGGGGACATGCGGGCTTGTTTGAAGCAGCGCATCGGGGAACGCTGTTTCTCGATGAAATAGGTGAAATGCCCCTCAGTCTACAAACGCGCTTATTGCGTGTTCTTGAAGAACGTGAAGTGGTTCGCGTCGGTGGTGTTCGACCCATTCCTGTCGACGTTCGTATCGTCAGCGCGACGCATTGTGATTTGGATACCCGAATCAAAGAAGGACGTTTCAGAGCTGATCTATTCTACCGATTAGCGGTTCTACGACTCCCTATGCCAAGCCTCCGAGAGCGGCCAGAAGATATTTTGCCACTTGCAGAGTGGACACTCAAACATGCATTAGCAAACATCGGTGCGCGTCCCCATATCAACTTGCACGCAGAGTTATCGTCTTGTCGCGATTTATTTGAACAATATCAATGGCCCGGGAATGTACGTGAATTACGCAACATGATGGAACGCCTTGGCTTATTCTTAAGCGCCGAACCACTCCAGGCGCTCACTGCAGGATTTGCGCGGAAAATTCTCCCTGAACTCAATACAAAAACAGCGGTCGCACCCCAACCCGCTGTGCAAACAAACAACGAATCCGAGGATATTTCCATAGAGCAAGTACTCAAACAGTTCGATTACAACAGGGAAGCAGCTGCTGCATTTCTAGGAATCAGCCGAACAACGCTTTGGCGAAAGCTTAAGAAACATTAATTGAACATCCTGCGTATAATTTTTGTTATACAGTAAGGTAAAATGCGGCTGGAAAGATATACATATATACAAGTGCAACAGCACCACCGTCATTGTCTACTCACGATCCAATAAAAACTCATGAAAAAACTTCTTATCGTTGATGACAGCAAAGTCTCTCGCATGGTGATCCGTGCCCACATCAAGGCAGTTCAACCCGACTGGGAAATTGTCGAAGCTGGTTGCGGCGAGGACGCGATCAAAATAACGTCCGAACAAACCATTGACTTTTGCACAATGGATATCAACATGCCGGGAATGCTGGGCACCGATGCCGCAGAGCAGATGTTGCAATCCCACCCGCATATGCGCATCGTCATTTTCTCGGCCAACGTCCAGGATACGATGCAAACCCGCGCCACGTCGCTGGGATCTATTTTTGTCGCTAAGCCAGTCACCGAAAAATCAATCGCAATTGTCACTAAATACTTTCTGAGCGAATAATGATTTCATTAACTGAACTTCATCTGGACGCATTGAGCGAAGTATTCAATGTTGGTGCCGGCAGAGCTGCAGCAAGTCTATCGGAAATCGTCGGAGATGAAGTTCGTCTTTCCGTTCCTTCGGTGGAGATTCGAAAATCTTCCGAGATCGACAGAGCAGTGATGGGTCTCGACAGTGAACGGTTTGGCGCGGTACACCAAACATTTACGGGCGCGTTTGAAGCGGAAGCAGTGTTACTGTTCACCGAAGCGCACGCACTTGAAATTGTTCGTGACATGATGGGTTCACAGATCAGTCTTGAAGATCTCGCAGAATTCGAACAAGAAGCGATGTGCGAACTGGGGAACATCATTCTTAATGCCTGCCTGTCAGCGATGGCAGACATGTTGAATATTCCTCTCAATTGTTCGCTCCCCGATTACACCGTTGCCACAGTGGAAGAAATTTTCCAGCGCGTTGGCACTTCCGAGGAAGAACCCTACCTGTTGTTGCTGCACATCGATCTCGCCATTGAGAAACGCCACTCCGAAGGCCATTTGATTTTTGTTTTGAGCTCCACCTCATTAAGAGAATTGGTCGCCCAAATTGAGCACTTCATGGGGGGAATTTGATGTCAGCAACAATGCCGCCGTCGTCACAGACGATGGAAGAAATTTTCAACGCCATCAATCTTGGATTGATCGTTGTGAATGGGCAAAAACAGGTCACTCTTTGGAATAGCTGGATTGAAAAGCACAGCGGCACATCAGCAGCAGATGCCTTAGGGAAAAATATTGGAGACGTTTTTTCAGAAGCGCCAAGTCCTGCTTTTATTAGTGCCATCACGAACACCATCAATTACGGACTTCCCGTTGTACTGTCGAATGCGCTGCACCGGTCTCCACTCGCTTTATTTGAGCGAGGCATCGAACAAACCGGAAAGCGTATTCATCAATCGATATCACTCACCCCCATCAACGTGGGATCTGAGCGTTGCTGTCTCGTTCAAGTCACGGATTCAACAACATCGATCAAACGCGAGAAAATTCTTCGAACTCACTCCGAATTACTCAAAAAAGAAGCCACAACCGATGGCTTAACCGGCATCTACAACCGCCGCTTTTTTGATGAACACTACAAAATGGCACTGGGGCAAACCTTAAGGCAAAACACAAGCCTTGCCGTCTTTATGGTGGATATCGATTTCTTTAAAGAATTTAATGACTGTTACGGCCATGTGATTGGTGATCACGCGTTGATTCAAGTCGCTAGCGTGCTGAAAAAGCAGTTACAACGCGCCAGTGATGTGGTGGCACGATTCGGCGGCGAAGAATTCGTGCTCATGCTTCCCCACATGGATCAAGAATCTGCAACGACATTCGCTGAAAAAATCCGGAAAGCAGTATGGGATTTGAACATTCCCCACGAAAAATCTCGGATTAGTGACCGTGTCAGTATCAGTATTGGATTTAGCACCGTCTCAAGCAACACCGCGATCGACCCCAAAGTACTGCTCAATACAGCCGATGCCGCCTTGTATAGTGCCAAACGGGGTGGAAGAAACCGCGCATTTTTCTTGAGCCCACCACAAGCCGACCCCGCTGGAAAAGCAAAGTCCTGATTTTTTCGTGTTACTTCTGTCAACTTCTCGGTTTTAGTATAAGCTTTTGCTATTCCTCTTCTCTTTTAAAAAGCAGATTTATGATGACATCAAGATTATCTCGCCGCGCCTTCAATGCCCTCCTTGCCGCCAGCGCGCTGGGGTTGAGTGGATTATCAGCACAAAGCATGGCTCAACAGGCCACATCACAGCAGGTCTTACGCGTTTCAGCGATCCCTGACGAAGCACCAACAGAATTGCAAAGAAAATTCAAACCACTGGGTGCCTATTTAGAGAAAAAATTAGGGATGAAAGTGGAATTCATTCCTGTGACGGATTACGCCTCTTCCGTTGAGGGTTTGATCAATCATAAACTCGACATGGTTTGGTTTGGCGGCTTTACTTTTGTGCAGGCGAATGTTCGCAGCAAAGGACAAGTCGTGCCACTCGTTCAACGTGAAGAAGATGAGAAGTTCCAGTCCGTGTTTATCACCACAAAATCGGATATCCGTAAGCTAGAAGATCTAAAAGGTAAAACATTTACTTTCGGCTCTGAGTCATCGACCTCTGGTCATTTGATGCCACGCTCTTACTTGCTCTCAGCAAAGATCAACCCAGATACAGACCTCAAGCGTATCGCATTTTCTGGCGCGCATGATGCAACCGTAGCAGCCGTAGCAGGTGGAAAAGTAGATGCTGGCGCGTTAAATATTTCCGTTTGGGAAAAATTGATCGCAGAAAATAAAGTCGACACAAAGCAAGTCCACGTGTTCTACACCACACCAGGCTATTTTGATTACAACTGGTCTGTTCGCACTGACATGCCAGCCGACCTGCAAAAGAAAATTAGCGAGGCATTCCTCTCGTTGAATACGAATGACCCACGCGATAAAGAAATTCTTGATCTGCAGAGAACAAAACGGTTCATTCCAACGAAAGCTGATAACTACAAAGCGATTGAGGCGGCAGCCCATAATGCCGGACTATTGAAGTAATGCATCAAACACCCCCGCTTCTTCAGTTACAGCAAGTTGACGTCAGACACGCCGCACGCGGAAAAGCGTCGGTGTCTGACGCACGTTCGCAACGCGCTGGAAATGATGGTAACTATGCCTTACAACAAATCGATATCGTTGTTGAAGAGGGAGAGCAAGTAGCGATCATCGGTCCATCTGGTGCCGGAAAGACCACGCTACTCCATACGATCGCTTGTGCACACCAACCAATTAATGGGGCACTGAAGATCGATGGAGCCGATGTCTGGGGCTTATCAAATAGTGACCGCCATCGTCTGCGGCGGACGCTATTTTTGGCACCGCAAACACCACCCCTCCCCCCTCGGCAACGCGTTATCACGTCTGTGCTCGCTGGAAAACTACCCTCTTGGTCGTTTACCACTGCACTAAAAAACCTGATCAAACCTACCGACCCGAAAGCAGCATACGTCGCCTTATCGCGTTTTGATCTTGAGGACAAACTCTACGCGCATGTCGATGAACTATCTGGTGGAGAACGCCAACGATGTGGTTTAGCACGATTATTATTATCTGACGCTCGCTTGCTATTGGTCGACGAACCGTTATCAGCGCTCGATCCGCGCTTGGCAATTCAAACGCTGACCTCCCTTCAAACGGAGGCTCAACAGCGTAACGCCAGCTTGATCTGCAGTCTGCATCAAGTCGACTTAGCGCGTAGTCACTTCAAGCGCATCATTGGCTTACGAGATGGCAAAATCTATTTTGATTCCCGCCAAGTCACCGACGAGATGATCGACAATTTATACAAAAATGCACGCGACGACGCGCCTGTCAGTGAGCCCGTCAACTTACGAGTGGCCATTGATAGCAACCCTCGCTGCTTTTAATCGTCCGGGCCGCATGTCAGACCATTCCGCACCCCCCTCCCCCGCAGCCCTCCGCGATCCGTCCTGGCGTGGACGTCTCGTCAGCAGCATTCTTTTTCTCGTCTTATTGTGGCCCACATTGGAAGTCACAGAATTTAAGCCATGGGAATTAATTGACGCGCAAAGCCTCTCGGCAACGGGGCGGTTTTTGGCGAACTTTTTTCCTCCAGCGCATGACCCTGAGTTTCTCAGCATCGTTCTACGTGCGACGTGGCAAACGGTGGCGATGGCAACGACTGGCATTACCCTCTCGATCCTGTTAGCGATTCCAATGACCTTGATCGTGAACGAGCAGTTATCGATCTCACGCATCGGTACCCAGCGTATGGCCTGGACCGCTTACGTGATGAGACAAGGTATTCGCTGGCTACTTGTGTTGCTCCGCAGTGTGCCGGAATTGGTCTGGGCACTGATTTTCGTTCGCGTCATGGGACTAGGACCAGCAGCCGGTGTACTCGCCATCACACTCACCTACAGTGGCATGCTGGGCAAAGTCTACGCAGAAATTATTGAATCAACCGACACACACGCATCGACAGTGTTGCTCCAAAATGGTAGCTCGCGCTTAGCCGCGTTTCTGTATGGCACCTTACCCAATGCCACACCAGAGCTCATTTCCTACACAATTTATCGGTGGGAGTGTGCGATCAGAGGATCTGTCGTCATGGGATTTGTTGGCGCTGGCGGTTTAGGTCAACGCATGGATGAATCGCTCAAAATGCTCGCTGGTGGCGAAGTCTCGACGATTTTATTAGTCTTTGTTTTATTGGTGAGCGTGGCAGATAGTCTGAGTCAGTTTTTCCGAAGAAATCTCAAATGAACGATATCCGCTCTTCCGACACCAGCAACGTGATACTGCCCGCGCCACCTCTCATGATTGAGCGCAAGACGATGGTCGTGGTGGCATTATTGCTCATCCTCGTGATCAGTAGTTTTTATAGCGTGCAGATTGACTGGCAATTGCTGTTTAACATGGACTCGGCTAGTAACATGAAAGAGTTCATCGCGGGGTTTGCACCACCAGATACAAGCCTCGGCATGCTAAAAAAAGTGTTTTCCGCCTCACTAGAAACGCTTGCCATGTCAGCCTTGGGGACGGCTATCGCTGCGAGTATCGCGCTTTTTTTGGCGCTACCCGCTAGCGGTCGGTTTGGTCGCATTGCCAAGTACAGCAACTATGCGTTATTCAATGTCTTTCGCGCTATTCCTGAGCTAGTTTGGGCATCCATTATGCTCATTGCAGCAGGACTAGGCCCTTTTGCAGGCACCATCGCTTTAGCGGCACACACCACTGGGGTACTGGGTCGACTATTTGCAGAGACATTAGAAAATCTGCCCGACGCCTGCGAATCAACACTCAGAATCAACGGCAGCAGTGCCATCAGTGCGTTCCTCTACGCGACCCTGCCACAAGGTCTGCCGCAAATGATGTCCTACACCTTATATCGATGGGAAAACAATATCCGCGCCGCGGCGATTCTTGGGGTCGTTGGTGCTGGGGGGTTGGGACAAATGCTCAAATACCACTTATCCCTGTTTCAAATGCCAACGGCTGCCACGGTGATTATTGCCATGCTGATATTGGTCGCTTTGGTTGATGCATTAAGCTTCAAAATCCGTCGACTGCTGATGCATTAAGGCGCTCATGAACAGCGTCATCATGCCATCAGCAGCGATGAATCATTACTCTTCTAACAAACTGCGCAACATCCACGCCGTTTTTTCATGCACCTGCAAACGCTGCGTGAGCAAATCAGCGGTCGGCTGATCATTCACTTCAGAGACAAAGCCAAAAAGATTCCGCGCTGTTTTCGCAGTTGCTTCTTGTGCTTTCACCAGGTATCTCACCATGTCCATCGCTTTGGGCGTTCCCTCGGCTTCTTCGATTGAGGATAAACGGACAAACTCTTTGTACGTGCCAGGTGCATGGTGCCCTAAAGAGCGAATCCGTTCAGCGATTAAATCCAAGGCATTCCACTGCTCTGTGTATTGCGCCATAAACATGGTGTGCAGGGTATTGAAATGAGGCCCCGTCACATTCCAATGAAAATTATGGGTCATCATGTACAACGTGTAGCTATCAGCAAGTAGTGCCGACAAGCCTTGTGCAATTGTTGTCCGATCAGCATCGTTAATTCCAATATCAATCATTGGTTGCTGTGGTGCTTTTTTTGTATTTTCCATGTCGTGCTCCCTGATAATTTTCACCAAACGATAGGTTTGGCATTAGATGTAGTTTGCGCGATCGCGACGTGAATTACCAATATTATTTTGCTATTCAATGGATAGCCAAAAACAATTTATATCCTAAATTCAATAGTTTTTTCAATTTTTAAACTACTTTCTTTAAACGTTAAAAATAGAAAATTAATCATCTCTTTTTATCAATACTTTACATATTCCTCGTTGACAAAATAATTACCAAAAACGATATTAGTAGTCCCACCCACTACTTATCAGGTTTCCTATGCCAAGCGTCGACATTGCGCAACTCATCAACGTATATCTCGTTCCCTTCGGATTAAAAATACTCGCAGCGATCGCTATTTGGATTATTGGCGGTATCGCCATTAGCGTGCTCACCAACCTCTTGCGCAGAGCAATGACCCTGCGCAAAGTCGATCCAACGTTGATTACTTACAGTGAATCCTCTTTACGCGTCGCTTTGCGCATCGCACTGGTGATGGCGATTCTGGACGTCTGCGGAATTCAAACAACATCCTTTGCCGCCCTGATTGCCGCCGGCGGTGTGGCGATCGGTGTCGCATGGTCGGGTTTGCTCTCGAACTTTGCAGCCGGTATTTTCTTGGTCATTTTGCGCCCATTCAAAGTTGGTGATGCCATTAGCGCAGGCGGTCAGACGGGTGAAGTGACAGAGATTGGACTTTTCTCTACCACCATGACAACCGGCGATAACTTGCGTGTCTATGTTGGTAATAGCAAGATTTTTTCAGACAATCTCGTCAATTATTCTGCCAATCCTCATCGTCGCGTCGATCTCAAGTGCCAGATCGCCAACGGCGTCAATCCACTTGAAGCCATTGAGGTGCTCTCTCAACACGTCGCCAAAGTCCCGAACATTACGACTTCTCCAGCGCCGACCATCGATATTTTAGAATTCAATGCCGCTGGTACCTTGATCGCCGTACGCCCGTATTGCAGCAATGCCAACTACTGGCAGGTTTATTTTGATACGAACAAGGCAATTGCAGCGGCATGTGCTGAAGCAGGATGGCCAGTACCAGCTGCGCATCAGATAGCGATTCACCAAAATAATCCCTAATCCCCAATCTCTTCCTCTCATCCCCTCAACGAAGTGATGTTGATGATTCGACATCACTTTCTAGCTCATTCACTTGACGCCCCACTGGAGCAACAAACCGTTGCTCCACATCACCACATTCACCTTTACAATAAGAAAAATAATATTGTTTGCGGTAAAGATGCCACAAAGATCGAATAGCACGCACTGGCGATCGATTAATACCAGTATTTAACGATCGTTTAATTGCATATACTTCCAATCATTTGCACACTGTCGCCAGTCAAAAAGATTCACACTCGACCATTTTGTACCTTGTGAACACGTGAAAATAAAGGAATGCCCATGAAATACTTGCTGTCGAACCTAGTAGCGCTCGCCCTTCTTTCCGGAAGCACTGTCCTTGCAGTCGCCGCTGAACCAGAACACGCCAAAAGTAAACTTCAGCAAATACTTCAATCGAAAGAACTACGCGTCTGTATTTGGCCCGATTATTACGGCATTACCTTTAAAAATCCCAAAACGAAAACGCTGACGGGAATCGACATCGATATCTCTTCTGAATTAGGGAAAGATCTTGGCGTCAAGATCAGCTATGTCGATAGTTCATTTCCAGATTTGATCGACAATCTACTCAAAAACAAATGTGATATCGCCATGCATGCGGTGGGTGTTACACCCGCCCGAAAAGCAAAACTGGCGTTTTCTCAACCCTACTTGCGCAGTGATATCTATGCCATCACATCGAAATCGAATAATACGATTCAAACTTGGCAGGATATTGATAAAGCTGGTCGGATCATCGCCGTACAGGAAGGTACCTTGATGGTCACCATCATGCAAAATAGCCTCAAAAATGCCAAATTACTCGTCGTGTCACCACCATTAACCCGAGAGCAAGAGGTGGAATCCGGTCGCGCGGATGCCTTCATGACGGATTACCCCTATAGCCGTCGTATGTTAGAGACCACCGATTGGGCACGCATGGTCGCGCCAACGACACCATTCAACTTAACCGACTATGCATACGCCGTCGCACCAGGTGAACCAGAGTTTTTAGCCCGTATCAATGTTTTTATTGATAAAATGAAAAAGGATGGCCGCTTACGAAGCATCGCCACCAAGCACAGGCTAGACCCGATCGTTATCACCAATTAGCGAGCCAAGCGAATCAGAATGCAAGTCAACACGAAGATCATTCGTCTCCTACGCCAGTTTCCGTTATGGATTATTCTCGGTGCGATCTTTAGTGTTGGCATTTTGCTGGCCACTGATTATTTACTCGACCGGGATAAAGCTGAGTCGATCCAAGAGGCCAACACACAAGGAGAACTGCTGGCCAAAATGCTCGAAAGCCATTTGACCAGAACGCTGTCGTCGATCGATAACTCTCTCAACGTCATCACGGGCATCCTCAACAACAACGAACAGACTTCGACGGACAACATCAATAACAATGAAGTCCGGCGCATTATCGAAGCAACGGTGAATAATTCCACGCACCTGCGTTCCGTATCTATCCTCAGCGTCGACGGTGACGTACTCGTCAGTTCTAACCAACAGGCATTGAATAAGCACATTAATCTCAACTGGCTTGGCTTTAAAAACGCATTAGGTACCACGCTGGAAGCAGGTCGTCCTGTGTTTATTCGAGATATTCATGAGCTCGGTACGAACGGGGTCGTGAATGAAGATACATCGGGATCGAACCATACGATCCCTTTCGCGAAGGAAGTCCGCGTAAAGGATAAGATGTATATCTTGCTTACGATGGTCAATCCGACTTACCTGCTTGCTGACTTCAAGAGCATGCTTGGAACGAACATGAATTTCGTGACCATTCTCGATTACAGTGGGAAAGTATTAAGTACAACACCCAACGAGCACTTCCTACTTGGGAAAATTTACGCTGATCTTCCCTTCTTCAACACGCTTCAAAACGAATCGGATTTTGGACGTGTGCGGATCACTAGAAAAGATAGCTTTGCGCCAGAGGATACGTTCATTATCAATTTTCGTGCGCCCCATGCGTATCCAGTGGTTGCTATCAGCGCCATTTCTGAGAGTTATGTCCTTGCCCAATGGTCAGAAAGTACCGGCAATTTAAAATGGAGCGGCGTCGCTCTCGCCTGTTTCGTGATGGTTTGTGCCTTTTTGCTGACGTGGCTCATGCGCATTCGCGATCATTTCGAGGCTGAACTTGAGCTTGCTAAAATCCGTGCCGAGCAAGCGAATCATGCTAAAAGCATCTTCTTATCGACGATGAGCCACGAGATACGCACGCCAATGAATGGCGTAATCGGCATGACCAATTTACTGCTCGATGGAAACTTAGAACCAAAACAGCGAGAATTTATCAAGGTCATTGATGAATCCGCCAACGCATTACTCAACATCATCAACGATGTATTGGATTTCTCGAAGATTGAAGCGGGAAAAATGCAGATCGAACACTCGACATGCGACTTACTCCACATCGTCGAGTCCAGTGTCGAGATTTTTACAGAGCGCGCGAATAGAAAAGGCGTCAGACTCTTTACTATCATCGATCCAGCGCTACCTGAACTCGTGAACACTGATGGCGGCAGATTGCGACAGATTTTGCTAAATCTGATCGGTAACGCGATTAAATTTACCGATCAGGGAAATATCTTAGTAAAAGTCGGACGTAGCGATACCACGGGCAATAGTGACATGATCCGCTTTGATGTCATTGATAGCGGCATTGGTATTCACCAAGATGTCTTGTCCACTTTATTTGCCCCTTTTATTCAGGCAGATAGTTCGATTACTCGACGATTTGGTGGTACTGGCTTAGGTCTATCAATATGCAAGCGCTTAGTGGACTTAATGAAGGGCAGGATTGGCGTCAACAGTACCGTCGGTAAAGGCAGCCACTTTTGGTTTGAAATCCCGCTCGACGCCAGTGGCAAAAAAATCATCGCGCAACGCCACGAGGCATTAGAAAAAAGAAACGTGCTGCTTTTCTGTCAGACATTGGCCTTGTCGCTCGCTCTTAAAACCTATCTCCACTCCTATGGCCTAATGACAATCACGGTCACAACCCGAGAGGAATTTGAGCATCATCTGACCAATACGAACGTCTTTGACCTGTGCCTCATTGAAGATACATTACGCTCCTCGGATACAAGTAACGACGATCTTTATTTCAAAGAGAGTGCCGGATCTACGCCGCTGATTCTCATGACCAGCGATACCACCACCCTAACGGCATCTGAAAGCTTGGTTTTTACAGATATCCTTTATTTACCCGTCAGATATGAGTTGCTCTTCAACAAACTTAAGCTCCATTTGAGCCAACAATCAGAACAACAACTCCTCGCAGCAACGACAGAAGAAACCGTCGAAAAAATGCCAGAAGTGGCGACGAGCGGCGCCCCCCAGCATCATGGCAAAATTTTGATTATTGAAGACAATCTGATTAATCAAAAGGTCGCCATGCATATGTTAGAGCAATTAGGGCATACCGCTGATGTTGCTGATAATGGTGAAGAAGGTTTGGCGATGTATCGATCAGGCAACTATGCGTTGATCCTCATGGATTGCCATATGCCGGTCATGGATGGCTTTGAAACAACTCGCCACATCCGTGCAGATGAAAAAGAATCGGGTCAACATATCCCCATTATTGCCCTCACCGCCAATGCAATGCTTGAAGAAAGGCCACGTTGCATAGCGGTTGGCATGGACGACTATCTCTCCAAACCTGTCACAAAACCGATTTTAAAATCGATGCTCATGCAGTTTCTGGGCGATAACGAAGCAGCAGTTCTTAACGCAGAGCACATTCAATCGGCGGATACATCGATCGAAGAACAAGCCCTCGTCAACGAAGCCCGACTCACCGATATGCTAGGTGATGACAAAGAAGCGCATGTTGAAATGTTGCATCTCTTTGTCAACACGACACGTCCGCTTGGAGAGCAAATCGAGGTAGCCCTCGCGGCAGCCAACTTCCAAGAAGTGAAGGCAATCGGCCACCAAATCAAAGGAGCCAGCGCCAATCTCGGGATCGATCAATTACGTGTCATTGGCGAACAAATTGAGCTGGCTGGCAAAAGCATGGATGCAGATCGAACTTCCACACTTCTTCAGTCAATGAACACATTACTGGCTCATTTAGAAGACTATATCGCCACGATCTCACCATAACGCCATGCGGTTTAACATAGCGCCATGCGGCTTAACGACGACGCGATGAGAGAAAACCATCAAGACTGAATTTGCCTGGACCGAACATCACAATCACCATCAATGAAATTGCCCAGTAAAAATGGTCGTTGATCGCAGCAGGACATTCAAACTGAAATAACTGCGGATACGAAATAACCGCCATCGCATTCACCACGAATAATCCCAACGCTGCAGGTCGTGAAAATAAACCAATAGCCAGAAAAACAGGGAAAATTAACTCTCCACCCGCGCCCATCACCGCTGCAATCTCTGGCGGCAATACAGGGACTTTGTATTCATCTTGAAACAGAGAGAGTGTCGCCGACCAGTCAGAGATTTTGATCATACCGGCTTTAAAGAACTGCCAACCTACAAATAAACGTAGACCCAGGCTGACCAAGCTACCACCCCACGCCTGAAGTTTGTCATCGAATTGTTGGCTAAACGCGTGCAAACGTAAAAAGAAATTCATGTTATTTTCCCCATTTATTTTAAGAATAATCACCAAAGGTAGTCACTAACACCCCGTGGGTTGAGAGGTTTTACCCAATGATCATGAGTCGAAGATCAACTGAAAATCTTACAAACGACAACAGAAATTAATCAACAAATGTCATCTGCGTAAAAGCGCCTGCTGCAAACCATCGCTGCAGTGCCGTGGGAATATCAAAATGCGCATCCATCGACAAGGCAATCTCCAGTGCATCGCCCAAGGATTTCCCTTGAAAGAGCGCATCGAGTGCCGACCATTCAGCACCCGTCAGCGAAACAAGTGAGGCATTCCATTGCGGACGGGTGATCAGTGCCGCATTCTTTCTCGTCATCTCATCTGGAAACACAGGCTCGGCATCACCTTGATGCGCCAACCACAGCTCGACTGCACTTTGGTCACTCTCAAATAGGGAAGCAGCAGGATGAAAAACGAGACGCCCATTCACCAGATCCTGCCCCAACGTCTGCGCAGTGACAATCGCGTCATTGAGACTCAAAGGCGTGGCATCTGCGGCATAGTAAGCGCAATGCAAGGACCACTCCAACCGAGCGATATCCACGAAATAAGGATACGTATCAATGAAATCACAATGCGTTAAAAACGCAGCAAGTTGAGCGCCGAAGAGGGTCAAGTCACCCGATTGCGAGGGGTACGCCGCGCCATAAGCCTTGGCCATACCGTCAAAAAAATCGTCTCCCACCAGTTGTAGAAGAACAGGATAAGCACCGCGCAGAGAAGCAATCCAAGCACCCGTCAGATTGCCGCGATAATAGGCAAAGCGATCATCAAGAAGAGCATGCGATTTCAACTGCGATGCAAATGATGGCTGCGCTGCTGGTGACAATAATGCGTCTGAAAAAGACTGTTGAAGTTGAGTAAGATCCATAGAAACTCAGGCAATAGCAAGCATTTGCTCATCGGCGAGCATCCGCAAACGACGAGCAGTTTCCACTTCACCGAGTAGCACAGATAAAGGAGGAATATCTGTATCCCATTCAATAAGGACGGGAATTTGGGTACCGAGCAATGCGCAAGCATCGGAATACAATTGCCAGACAGGGGCACTCACGCGACTACCGTGGTTATCGACCAAACATTCGGGAGTCTCTAGATACCCTGCAAGGTGAAACTCTCCAACGGTGCCCGCGGGTAACGTAGCAAGGCGCTGCAATGCCGCCAAGGCATCTTCGCCGTGATTGACCTGATTGACATACAGATTATTGATATCCAGCAGGACCCCACAACCGGTTCGAGTTACCAAGGCATGTAAAAAATCCGCCTCTGACATAGCATCTTGCTCAAAACGCACATAGGTCGATACGTTTTCGATCAGAATTTGTCTGTGCAGCATGTGCTGCAAGGCGTCAACACGATCGCAAACCAGATCCAACGCCGACGGCGTGAGCGGTAACGGAAGGAGATCGTTCATATGGCGACTGGCAACAGCACCCCAGCAAAGGTGTTCGGACACCAACGCAGGCTCGATGCGATCAACCAAGCGCTTTAACTTTAACAAATGTTCTTGGCGAAAGCCTTGGGCAGAACCCAAGCCAAGACCCACGCCATGGACACTCACCGGTAGCTGCTGCCGCAACTGCTGAAGGACGAATAAATCGTATCCCCCATCACCAAAATAATTTTCTGCATGGACCTCAATCCAGTCAACCGCAGGTGTCTGCGCCAGAAAATCAGCATAGTGCGGCGTTCTCAACCCCACACCCGTCCCAGAAAGGACTAACTGTGGGTGAGACCGTTCAGAAGGTTGCGTCAGCATGTACCAGTCATTTCTTCAAAAAAGCTACTGCGATCAGACGTAAAAGTCCGAATTACTTACCTGATTCGAGCTTGCCGCCCATTT
Organism: Undibacterium sp. MH2W; assembly: GCF_049340215.1. Classification (NCBI taxonomy): domain Bacteria; kingdom Pseudomonadati; phylum Pseudomonadota; class Betaproteobacteria; order Burkholderiales; family Oxalobacteraceae; genus Undibacterium; species Undibacterium sp. MH2W. The sequence goes on from NZ_JBMPPA010000008.1 coordinate 60,790, forward strand.
TTTCACATGTACCTGCAGGTACTTTTTTCCATTCAGATGGGTCATTGTCTTTCTTACCTTGACCAGCGCAGGAATGGGAGCCTGTTTTTGTAGCGCAGTCATTTTGACCCGCTTTGGCAATGCCGTAGCATTTTTCAGTTTTTGGCGCATCTTGTGCCATTGCCATTGAGGATCCGACCAAACCTGCCAGAGCGATTGCGATCATTGCTTTATTGTTCATGTGATTCTCCGTAAATGAGTGAGGTACTTCAGTAAAAAACTTCTTAACTACCACTAGTAGTCGGGTAGACGCCGATAAACTTACACAATGGCAAAAAAAATTTTATTCAACCCGACATCAACTTATACGCAAGACTAGATCATGTAGATTCATCTAAACACAGCGTTCATTGCATGCTACTCGGAATCATCCAACTTTCAAGTGCTGCAACGTTTTTTCATCAAAGGAGCATCGATATCCCACAACTTAAGTCGTTGGTAGAGCACAGCGCTTTCAAGTATGCGGCACCGTACATCTTAATCCCAAAGAGGCTATGTTTTAGTGTATTCTTCGCCCTCTTCTCACTCATCGCGTTGGAGCGCACATGCAAACTTTAGATTTCAGCCTGCAGGGCGAATTTGTCGAACTCAATCAATTACTGAAGCTGGTGGGGCTCTGTGATAGCGGTGGCGCCGGTAAAGCAATTGTCGCAAGCGGTGATGTATTTGTTGATGGACAACAGGAATTGCGAAAAACCGCCAAAATCCGTGCAGGACAAACGGTGCAACTGGGCGATATTCGCATTACTGTCTCGGCAGAATAAACCACGAGAGAAACCGATAAAGCGTTCTCTCTTGCCGATTACGTCGCCGAAGCGACAGCCTGATCTGCCTGGGCCGCCATGAACCGGGCTAACATGTTGTCCATGGTATCAACATGATGTTCAAACCAATGCGGCAATTCTTCTGCGAGCCGCGCAGCGAGGTCAGGATCACCCGCCAACACGTGTGAACGCACCTCCCGCATGATTTCCAAGACTGAATCATGTTCTTGTTTATGGCAACCAGCGGGCGGAAAAGCAGTTTCAGCCATCCACTGATTTTCCTGCTCAAAATGCTCAACAGAGTGTGCAATTAATGCATCAAGTCGTTCGATAAACGTTGCGGGATTATCCTCCGATAACGCAGCACAAAGCGTGACGAATTCTTTATGTGTCTCGTCCATCGGCTCATAGCGTAGCGCCAAGCGATCTGACCAGCCCCATGATTCGTGTGTCATATTTCTTATCCTCTTGCAATAAAGTGCCAAGATTATGGCTGATCGGTGAGAACTTTGCTTGTTGAAAATCATTTCACCAATAAAAACAGCGCATCTTGTGCGCTGTTTTTGTGTGTAACTATGTGCTGGAGGTGCAAGCAGTGTCATTTGGCAAGCATCAACCTGCTTGCATTAAGACGTTCACCCCGTCAAACGTTGTCAAAGATTAACGAATGATCAGGCAACCACATTCACGTTTTGCCCCAAATGAGGAGGCAAATTGCCAGAGGATGTACCGCTGGACGCAGAGTTGTTAGGAATCGCCGAGATCAAGGCTGCAGCGTCTTCCGTTTGTAACTCATTCGATTTTTTCAAGACAGCAATATTAATGTCTTGGCTCGTACCGACTTGTGCCAGAGTCGATGCTACATCGGCAATACCAGATACACTCATGACAATTCCCCTTATCAGACATCTCCTTATCGGCAGGCTGAAGGGGGTTCTTTAGTGTTTTCTTTTAAAATCGTGAAAGATTTTCGTTTTGCATCGCACCAATCATCCAATCAACAATGGATGCGGGCTGATTCAAGTCAAGCCAGACAAGCCCTTCCCGTGCAGTCGCCGGACGAGCGACATCAGAGGCTACCGCAAGGATGTTGCTATCTGCTGGGTAATTGGCCTCTTTGCCAACACCCGGCCTAAATACTTCTAACTTACTGATCGCAGCCCACTTATACCCCTCCACCAGCACCAAATCTGCCGCCGACAAACGAGACACCAACGTTTGAAGCTCAGGCTCTGGCTGGGCATGTAATTCGCGGACAATCGCATAACGATACGGTGATACCAACATCACCTCTCCGGCACCAGCCGCCCGAAATCGCGCACTATCCTTATGAGGCGGCTCTAGCACCACATCGTGGTGGCTATGTTTAATGACATTGAGCGTTTTGCCTCGCCGTCCCAGCTCAGCAATCAAAAACTCAAGTAATGTTGTCTTTCCACTTCCCGACCACCCTACTACACCCAATACCTGCACAGACATCACTCCTTTTTACGCACCAAGGGTGCCATTCACCCATTCACGCGCCATGATCGAACCGTCGACTTCTCTTCATTGACAACCGCTCCCTGGGCATTGTTTTAGAGGAACCTTTCCAACCGGAAAAGAAATGAGCAGTTACAATGCAGGCCGCCGACGGATTAATAATTAACTTTATTGCAATATTGTTTTCTCTTGCTATCCATCATTTTATCGGCAATCAATCACACTAACACAAGGTCTACCATGTTGAATAAAAAAACCATGTCCGCGGCGATGCTCCTTACTGGCCTGCTGTTGAGCACCCAGACCATGGCGCAGATGTACGTTGGCGGTACAGTGGGACAGGCACGTTGGGAAACCAGCTGCTCACAAGCAAGTTTTTGCGACACGTATGACACTGCTTTCAGCGTCGTTGGCGGTTACAACATCAATAATCAATGGGGTGCTGAAGTCGGCTACACCACATTCGGCACGATTCACGCCAGCAGCTACACCGCTACTGGCTTAGTGGCAGGCTCAGTCAAAGGCAGCGCTATCGAGGTGACTGGCGTCTATCGCCGTCCTCTGATCGATAAAATGACCGGTTTCATTAAACTGGGTGTTGGCTACAACAAAGCAGAACTAAACGGCACAATCGGACCAGTGAGCGCAAATCAAACGACCCATTCAACAAAGCCTATGATCGCGATTGGTGCGAACTACGCTTTGACGGATACCGTATCTGCACGTGTAGAAATCTCTTCACGTCGTCTCGACTTAATGAACAACGCAAGCACGATCGTCAACAATTTCCAGATCGGTCTGCAACGGAGTTTTTGATGCAACGGCAAAACGATTGCCACTCAAAAAAAAACCGCACACGTCAACGTGATGCGGTTTTTTTCGATGCGGAGGTAAAGACGTTTAGCCGCTATTACGCAAACCAGCCGCAATACCGTTAATCGACAAATGAATGCCACGACGAACTCGTTCATCTTCGTCCCCATGACGGAAACGCTCTAACAACTCAACCTGAACGTGATTTAACGGCGACAGATAAGGGAAGCGATTACGGATCGAACGTGCGAGTAAAGGATTAGCGGCCAACAACTCTTCTTGTCCGGAAATCGCTTTGAGTACATCAATCGTCAATGCATGTTCAGCAGCAATGCGAGGGAAGATGCGCGCACGCAATGACTCATCCTTGACCAACTCGGCATAGCGACTCGCAATACCAATATCACTCTTCGCTAACACCATTTCCATGTTGGAGAGCACGGTCGAGAAAAAGGACCACTCTTTAAACATGGATTGCAGTGTTTGCAGACCGTCTTGCGGGTGCGCTTTCAGGTAGTGCTGCACCGCTGCACCAAATCCAAACCAGCCCGGCAACATCAAACGGCATTGTGACCAGCTAAATACCCACGGGATCGCACGCAAATCTTCGATAGCAGTGGATTTTTTGCGTGATGCTGGACGGCTACCAATATTCAAACCAGCGATTTCTGAAATGACCGTTGATTCCCAGAAGTACTGCTCAAATCCCTCTGTTTCATACACCAAATCGCGGTACGCTTTAAACGCGTGATCAGAAAGCTCTTCCATCGCAGACAAGAACTCAGGACGTGGCGGTTGCTCTGCATCGGAAAGCAATGTTGCCTCCATTGTTGCCGACGCCAACACTTCTAAATTACGGCGGCCTACCTCTGGATTACCATATTTTGCAGTAATGACTTCGCCCTGCTCCGTCAAACGAATCTGTCCTTGCACCGCACCTGCTGGTTGCGCAAGAATCGCCTGATAGCTTGGACCACCGCCACGCCCCACCGAGCCGCCGCGACCATGGAACAAACGTAAGCGCACCTGATGGCGGGCGAAGACCTGCACCAGATCTAGCTCTGCTTTGTACAACTCCCAACCTGACGTCAAGAAACCGCCATCCTTATTGCTATCAGAGTAGCCAAGCATCACCTCTTGGGCATTGTTTCTGCTCGCAAGCAAACGCGCATAGGCCGGAATAGCAAATAAGCGATCCATCACTGGCGCACTATTTTGCAAGTCGCCAATGGTTTCAAATAGCGGGATAATATTGACGTCCAGACGCCCTTCGGCGGGGTGCAGCAAGCCTGACTCTTTGAGTAACAGCGCTAATTCAAGCATGTCCGACACACCATCCGTCTTCGAGATAATGCAGTTTGGCACCGCACCATCACCGTAACGTTTTTTTGCCGTCGCAGCAGCACGATAAATCGCTAATTCCGACTGCGTCTCTTCGGAATACACCAGATAGGGTGAAGCCAAGGGGCGCGCAGAACTGATTTCTTGAATCAGTGCTTCAATCCGCTGATCTTCCGTCATCTCCAGATAACGCACTTGGGGATTCGCCGCCTGCAACAATTCGGCAACAACGCGCTCATGGACATCAGAGTTCTGACGTAAATCGACAGGCGCAAGATGGAAACCAAATACGCGTACCGCACGACGCAGATGTCGCAAGCGTCCCCGCGTGATCGCTGCTGAACCATGCGCCAATAATGACTGATGCACGATATCGAGATCCGCCGCTAATTCTTCAGCGGTCGCGTAAGGATCAGCTTCACCACTCGGCGGGATAGTCGGCAAGAGGCCCAGCAACGCAGTGTAGGTTGCAGCCAGACGTGCGTAGATGCCGCTAATAGCCAGACGATATGGCTCATCAGATCGGTGCGGGGAATGATCTGGCGAACGTTGCGCCAACGCTTGGAGATCATCCGAGACACTCACCAGCAAAGTAGCCATCGACAATTGCGAGCCTAATGTATGCAATTCATCGAGATAAAACTTAAACGCTGTCGTGCTCTGCATAGCAAGTGTTTTTTCGAGAATCGTTGCCGTCACAAAGGGATTTCCATCACGATCGCCACCAATCCAACTTCCCATTTTCATAAAGCTAGGCAGTTCAGCTTGCTTGAAGGAAGGATCTTTGCTTGCCAGCAAGTCTTCTAAGCCAGCGTACAACTGCGGCAACTCACGTAAGAAAGTGTAATCGTAAAAACTCAGGCCATTCTCGACCTCGTCGAGGACGGATAATTTGGAGGTTCTGAGCATGCGTGTTTGCCACAAGGTTAACACAGCGCGTCCCAATGCCTCTTCATTGGCTTCCGCTTCTTCCGGTGTCAGCTGCATCCGATCGCGTTCATCTAACAAGCGCGTGATCACCATCTGGCAATTCAAAATACTTTTACGCTGCACTTCGGTCGGATGGGCAGTCAGTACTGGCGCCACTTGCGCGGTCTGAAAGAAATCGATCAGATGTTGAGACGTATGCCCTGTGTTATACAAGGACTCAATGGTATGAGCCAAGCTGCCGGCGCGCGGTGCTGATCCAGCGATCTGATGTGCGCGGGTACGGCGAATATGATGCTGATCTTCAGCAAGATTGACCAAGTGAGAAAAATAGCTGAATGCCCGAATCACTTGCGTCGTTTGATCGTTCGTCAGTCCGTCCAGCGTCGCTTCTAGCGCAGAGCGCGCAGCTTCATCTGCATCGCGACGAAAACGAATCGAGTTCTGTCGCACCTGCTCAATCAGATCAAATACTTCATCGCCGTGTTGATTACGTACGGTGTCACCTAACAGGCGTCCCAGTCGGCGAATATCTTCGCGCAAACTTTGGTCTTTATCGTCGTCTTTATCGTTCATTTTTAATTGGGGATGGAGGTGAGTATTCATGCTGACGAAATTCTACGGTATGGGTAAACAAAGAAAGATGAAAAATCTTGATGCGTTATCCTGGATATTGCTATCCACGTTGAATCCTCAGGCATTACGACGTGATGAGCTTACTTCGACGAAATGACATGAGGCTTACATACAACAAACTTCCTCACTGCAACGGGCCATCAACTGACCAAACGCGCAGAAAGTAGCCCCGAGAGGCCACGATCCCGGCAAAAATACCACTGCAATGAAGTGAACGACGAATGTCAGTTAAGCGGCATTCTTATATTTTTGACTGCGTTTGACCGCCAGCAGCAAGCCTTTGGTTGAGCTATCGTATTCTTCTTTCACGGCGGCTGGATCGAGACTAATCAATTGTTGCGCCAACGATTTGCCGAGTTCCACACCCCATTGATCGAATGCATTGATATCCCAAATCACCGATTGCACAAACACTTTGTGCTCATACAAGGCAATCAATGCACCCAGAGAACGTGGCGTCAGTTCATTGAGTAGCACCGTAGAAGTGGGACGATTCCCCTCAAATACGCGCGGCGCAAGCATTTTTTCAGGTAAGTCACCTAATTCGGCACGGACTTCATCCATCGTTTTTCCGAGCGCCATGGCTTTGGATTGTGCAAAACAGTTCGCCAACAGGGCTTGGTTATGACCTGGTAGACCTGCATCATCGTCCGCAACGACGATAAAATCTGTCGGAATGATCGTTGCCCCTTGATGCAACAATTGGAAGTAGGCATGCTGGCCATTCGTTCCCGCCTCACCAAATAAAATTGGTGACGTGGTGTAATCCACACGCTGACCTTCACGGGTCACTGATTTGCCATTACTTTCCATTTCCAGCTGCTGCAAATACGCTGGCAGACGGGTCATCCGTTGATGGTACGGTGCAATAGACAGCGCTTGTAGGCCCAAGAAATTAATATTCCAAACGCCAATCAATGCCATTAACACTGGCAAATTTTGCTCCAATGGTGCCTGCGCAAAGTGGAGATCCATCTCATGCGCACCCGCAAGCATTTCTTCAAAACGATCTGCCCCGACATACAAGGCAATCGAAAGCCCAATGGCGCTCCACATTGAATAACGACCACCCGCCCAATTCCAGAATGGAAAGACATTTTCTGGGGCAATACCAAAGTCGGCGGCTGCTTTTACGTTCGTACTCAAGGCCACAAAATGCTGACGAATTTGATCCACAGGGCAACCATGCGCCAACATCCACTCCCGGGCAGTACGGGCGTTGGTCAGTGTCTCCATGGTTGAAAACGTCTTCGACGCAACAACAAATAAGGTCGTTTCAGGGTCAGCATTGGCTAAGGCATCGGCAACGTGACGACCGTCGACATTTGATACGAAATGCAAAGACAGATTTTTTTGCGACCACGGTGCCAAAGCGATACATGCCATTTGCGGCCCTAGATCTGAGCCACCGATACCGATATTAACGATAGTACGAATCGCTTTGCCGGTATAACCCAGCCAACGACCTTCACGAACCGCATCACTAAATGTGCGCATTTGTGCCAGCACTTGATGTACATCAGCAGCGATATTAACGCCATCGAGTTCAAACGCTTCGCCGCGTGGCAAGCGCAAAACGGTGTGCAATACCGCGCGGTTTTCAGTGTGGTTAATTGCTTCACCACGTAACATCGCATCACGGCGCTCTTCTACGTTCTGCTGACGCGCAAGCGCCAACAAATTGAGCTTCGCTGTTGTATCAATACGCTGCTTGGAATAATCGAGCAAAATTCCACAAGCTGACGCAGAAAAATGCGTAAAACGTTGTGGGTCAGCGCGGAATAATTCTTTTAAACTCGGTAAATTCGTTGCACGTTGCTGCAACAAACACCAAAGCGGGGTACGAGAAACAGAAGTAGCCATGATCTTGCTTTTACATGTTGAATTTTTGATTATTTGCAAAAAAAGGGAGCACGACCATGATCCGCAATGAATCTCCTGCGATGGCATGTTGTCTCACAATGCCCCCTTTACATCCTGAGTATTACTTTACTTCTTTGCCGCTTGCGCAGCTGCCGCAGCCAGACTAGCGATCGCCGTCCAGTCTCCCGCATTAATCAATGACGCTGGGCACATCCAAGAGCCACCAACACACAATACGTTCGACTGTTGCAACAACGCGGGTGTCGATTCCACAGTAACGCCACCTGTCAGGCAGAAGCGCACATCAGGAAATGGGCCACCCAAGGCTTTTGCCATTTTGGTGCTACCAACGATATCCGATGGGAACAGCTTGACGACATCAAAGCCATGCTCTAATGCCAGCATCAAATCGCTCGCCCCACCCACCCCTGGGAAATACGGCAAACCAGATTCGGCCGCCGCTTTTGCCAGCACAGGTGTAATGCCAGGGCTAATACCGAATGCAGCACCCGTTTCTTTCACTGCGTCTAACTGCGCCTGCGTCAGAATCGTACCTGCACCCACTGTCACTGTTGGACATGCTTTGACTACTTCTCGCAATACCGTCATTGCGTTTGGTGTACGCAAGGTAATTTCAACGGCTGGCAAGCCATTCTCAGCCAGTGTCGTCACGCAGCGAATCGCCTGATCAACATCGTCGGTAACCAGAATAGGCAGAACGCGCAGTTGCTCAAGTTGGGCGATGATGTTTTGCTTTGTAAAGCGGGTGGAACTCATATTGATTTCTCCAGAATAATTCACGAGTGAGGTCGATGATTTAGTCAATAAACAGTGTTGATGCACCATGCTCAGGAGCAGTAACGACACGACGCTGTGCCGCGAACAAATCGCGACCATAACCAAATGTTGGTTCTTTACTTAATTCACGAACAGCACGCTGGTTCCATTCCTGCTCATCGACCAAGGCGGTCAATTCGCCAGTGTGGACATTTAATTCCACCAAATCACCATCACGTACTTTACCCAGCGGCCCACCTTGCGCCACTTCCGGGCTAACGTGCAATGCAGCCGGAATACGGCCCGATGCACCCGACATACGACCATCCGTCACCAGTGCGACCTTGTATCCAGCCGACATCAGGCTACCCAATACTGGCGTGAACTGATGCAACTCCGGCATACCATTCGCTTGTGGTCCTTGGAAAATCACCACTGCCACAAAATCCCGATTCAGCTCACCGGCTTTGTACGCTTTCACAAGGGCATCCTGTGACTCGAATACGATCGCAGGCGCTTTCACGATCCATGCTTCTTCAGGGACAGCGGATGCTTTCACAATCGCCCGCCCAAGGTTACCTTTCAGCAAACGCAAACCACCCGTTGCCGCGAATGGCTCCGTCACATTACGAACAACGGACGTATCCGACGACAGTGCTGGATGTTCTTTCCATTGCACTTTATTTTCTTCAGTCAGGACCGGACGGCCTGTATGCGAATGCAACCCTTGATCGCCATACACGGTCATCACGTCGCCATGCATCAAGCCAGCGGACAATAATTCACGCATCACAAATGTTGGGCCACCCGCATCTTCAAATGCATTGACGTCGGCGGTGCCATTCGGATAAACACGGGTTAAGAGTGGAACGACAGACGACAACTCATCAAAATCCTGCCAGTCAATCAAAATGCCTGCCGCACGTGCCACTGCAATCCAGTGAATCGTATGGTTGGTGGAGCCGCCGGTTGCCAACAACGCGATGATTGCATTGACGATCGTTTTTTCGTTAACGAGTTGACCGATAGGCTTGTAGTTACCGCTTTGCTCCGTCATTTGCAACACACGTTCCACCGCAGCGTCTGTTAATACGCTACGCAATGGATCATTCGGATGTACAAAAGCGGCACCAGGCAGGTGCAATCCCATGGCCTCTAGCAGCATCTGATTGCTGTTTGCGGTACCGTAGAATGTGCATGTACCGGCACTGTGGTAGGCCGCGCTTTCTGCAGCGAGCAACTCTTCTTTGGTGGCTTTGCCTTGGGCATAGCGCTCACGCACCGCCGCTTTTTCTTTATTCGACAAACCAGAGCCCATCGGGCCTGCTGGAATAAAAATGGTCGGTAAGTGACCAAACGCCAATGCACCGATTAACAGACCTGGTACGATTTTGTCGCAAATTCCCAAGCACAAGGTGGCATCAAAAGCGTCATGCGACAAAGCAACGGCTGTCGCCTGCGCAATGACGTCGCGTGAAAACAAGGACAACTCCATGCCTGGCCGCCCTTGTGTCACACCATCACACATCGCTGGGACGGCACCTGCCACCTGTGCCGTTGCGCCAAAACGCAATGCTGTTTGGCGGATTTGCTGCGGGTAAGACTCATAAGGCTGATGCGCCGACAGCATATCGTTGTATGCCGTCACGATACCGATATTGGGTTTCTGTGCCTGGTTTAACCAGATTTTTGTACTACTATCCATAGCAGCATTGGCATGCGCCTGATTAGCACAAGACAAGCTAGCACGACGCGGGCCGCGACCACGCATTTTTTCGAGCTGAGAAAGATAAGCACTGCGGAGGTGTTTGCTGCGCTCAATGATACGTTGAGTCACCTGGTTGATTACCGGATGCAACGCGACGGAAGGAGATGTTGTCATAAACTCACCTAATACCCAAATGGGCAGAAATAATAAAGCTGGTCGAAGGTACTGATTTAATACAATCAAAGATAGCATGAAAGATAGCATAATTCAGGAAAATTCCGTAACAAACTTTCAGAAATTTCCTTATGTGCTGTTTTTTTATGCATTTTGATCAAATTTATCGTAATGAAACTACATTTTTGAAGTTTTTCTGGCATAATCAAGCTGTCCGTAGTAACAGGATAGTGCAAGAAGTATCTCTTTACCGGAAAGACACAATCGCCCGCAGGACCGGCACACCCGCTAGCGAAGCGACGTTTTCGTGTCACGAACAGTTTCAGAACAAAACAACTCAAAAAACATCACGGAGTCAGCATGACCACATTTGTTTTATTTGGCGGCACAGGCGATCTGGCAAAGCGCAAGATCATTCCAGCGTTATACAGCGCGTTTGTGAACGGCAGGCTAGATACTGATTTCAAATTTATCGGTGCGGCCCGTGAAAAATTGACGGACGATGAATATCGTTCACGAGTTGGTAGCAGCATCGCTGACTATGCATCCAAAGTGACCGGCGCGACAGCAGAGAGTCTTGCTGCATTTTTGCAATTAACACACTACACCAAAATCGATGCGCGCGTACCCTCCGATTTTGAAGCACTTAAATCTTCACTCAATACCTCAGACACCAACGCTACCCTGTTCTACTTGGCAACAGGCCCGGATATCTTTATTCCTGTCGTTGAACAGTTATCGAAACACGGCTTGGTCGAAGGTAACGCCCGCGTTGTCGTTGAAAAACCACTGGGACGTGATGCCCAGTCAGCACGTGAAATCAACCAATCATTGCGCACGTATCTGAACGAAAACCAGATCTACCGTATTGACCACTATCTCGGCAAAGAAATGGTGCAGAATTTGTTGGCACTGCGCTTCGCTAACTCGTTCCTAGAGCCGCTCTGGAACCGTAAATGGATTCAAGATGTACAGATTTCGATTTCCGAACAAGTCGGTGTTGAATCACGCGGCGATTTCTACGACCATACCGGCGCACTGCGCGATATGGTGCAAAACCATTTACTGCAATTAGTCTCCATCGTCGCCATGGAACCGCCAGTCAATGCCAACCCTGACGCAATCCGAGATGAAAAAGTGAAAGTATTACGTGCGCTGCGTAAATTCACCCCAGACGAAGTCAGCAAAAAAACAGTCCGCGGTCAGTATCGTGCAGGCGCGGTCGATGGTCAGCCAGTGATTGGCTATCAAGCAGAACCAGGCGTTCCACAAGCAAGCCGGACAGAGACATTTGTCGCTATCCGTGCCGAAATCGACAACTGGCGCTGGGCGGGTGTTCCTTTCTACTTACGCACTGGCAAACGCATGGCAACACGTTGCGCGGAAATCACCATCAACTTCAAACCGATTCCGTACTCGATTTTTGGCCAGTCACAAGGACCAATGCGTTCAAACCGTCTCGTGATTTCTTTGCAGCCAGAAGAAAGCGTTCAGTTGTTCATGAAGGCCAAAGAACCCGGTGAAGGCATTCGCTTATCCGATGTCGCACTCAATCTTGACTTCGCTGAGGCATCGAACTCGCGTCGCGTTGAGTCCTACGAGCGTTTGTTGCTCGACGCGATGCATGGCGACCTGACGTTGTTTGTGCGTGACGACGAATTGAGTGCCGCATGGAATTGGATCGATCCGATCATGAGTGCGTGGCAAAACGACCATGAAGGCTTGAAATCCTATATCGCCGGTAGCTGGGGACCTTCTGCATCAAGCTTCTTGCTCGCACAAAACGGTGCCGCTTGGGGCGAAGAATACGTAGACAATTAATCGGCATGCCACACATGAATTATCACACTTTTGACAACTTCAGCGCGTTGACTGAAGCACTCAGCCAACAATGGCTGCGTATTATTGAGACAAGCCCACAGGGTTCTAGCTTTGCGTTAGCAGGAGGTTCCACGCCTGCGCCCATCTATCAACGACTCGATACGCTATTGGCGCAATCAAGCACCAACAACTCGGTGAGTTTAGTCGCCACAGATGAACGCTGGGTAAGTGATGCGGATCAGCAAAGCAATGAAGGTTTATTTCGCCGCTGCCTCAACCAATCGGGGCAAGCAAAGCGCTGGAAACTGGTCTCACTCAAAAATGCCAGCAGCTCGCCAGAAGTCGCTACGGACGCAATCGATGATCGTCTGCAAACACAACTGCCCCACGCCTTTAGCGCCGTTTTACTGGGCATGGGTGCAGATGGGCACATTGCGTCGCTGTTCCCGGGTGCACCAACTCAACACGATCAACTGACTTGCTTGGCCGCGGTGCATCCACAAACCCGTCAAAGCCGTATGTCGCTCTCTTTACCACGTCTGTTGAAGACAGAACGCCTGTGGTTGGTGATTACCGGTGCGGAAAAGCGTCGGGTGCTCGATAATGCGCTCGAAGGCAATTTACCTATCGCTGCTCTACTTCGCGAAGCAACTTGTCCGATTGACGTATTTTGGTGTCCCTGATTACTATACGCAGTACCAGTAATAGATAAAGAGATAACATCAGCAAACAACATCAGGGCTTGTGCATTTATGCAGCCTGTCGCGCACTTTTGAACCAGTCCTGATCTTGAAAACGTACATTATGGCCCATCCTTTCTCTGACACCTCTGACAATTCGCCTTCAACACCCTCTGAAAAAGGATTACTCGCACGTATCCGAACCGCGAGTACCGCCTTGAGCCGTGCCGAGCGTCAAGTCGCCGAATTTTTACTACAAAAGCCACACGACGCACTTGAAATGTCGATCCGCGTGCTAGCCCAAGCATGTGATGTCAGCGAACCAACCGTCGCGCGTTTCGCGCAAAGCTTGGGGTTTGATGGATTCAAAACGTTTAAATTGGCATTCGCTAAAAGTTTAGCCACGGGGATTCCGTATCTCCATTTAGACGTCAATCAAGCAGATCACGTCAAAGACGTTTTACCAAAAGTCTTTGACCGGACCATCGCAACACTGATGGAGGCACGTAATAACGCCAACACGGCCAGCTTTGAGGCGGCTGTGAGCTTATTGGCACGCGCTCGTCGTATCGAATGTTATGGCCTCGGCTACTCGGGTGCCCTTGCCATTGATGCGCAATTAAAGTTTTTCCGCTTTGGTATCCCAACGACGGTGTTTTGCGATGCCCACTTGCAAGCACAGTCTGCCTCCTTACTCAACAGTGACTGCGTCGTTGTCGCATTTTCACGCACAGGGCGTACACGCGACCTGATCAATAGTGTTCAACTCGCCAAACAAGCGGGTGCGAAAGTGCTCGTCTTGTGCGCCAGTGGAGGCCCTCTCGCCGATTATGCCGATGTGCATATCAGCGTCGACGTTGAAGAAGATCCGGATATTTATACCCCGATGACTTCGCGCTTGGCGCATCTCACCTACATCGATGCCCTTGCCGTGGCAGTCACCCTGCTCCGAGGCCCTGCGGCGATCGATATGCTCGAGCGTGCAAAAATCAGCATCAGCGAAAAACGGATCGACTCTAAGGTCTAACACCCTCACGGTCAGTCTGTGCGTTGCAGCAATGCTACGAAAGCAACAGTTTCGACTCACACGCATGGATTGCAAGATTTTTTCAGGCAATCTGGCTCTCTTCAGGTTATTGTAGACACTACTGAAATGAATGAGGACGCCACACTGCACTCGTCATGCGACGTGTTCGCGCCCCGACACCCTGATACACCAAGGAGTAATGTATGTCGACGATTGCCATTCACGAGATTATTGAAGATGTGAAGGATTTACCCACCCTGCCCGCTGTGGTGATGGAAATTCTGAACAATATCGATAAAGAAAACGTCGACACCCTGGAGTTAGCCAAAAAAGTTACGCACGATATCGCATTGACCGCCAAGACGTTGCGTTATGCGAATTCGGCCTATTACTCGACGATGCTCAAAGTAACGACGATCCAGCAGGCAATCTCGATGCTCGGACTCAATACTGTTCGTCAAATCATCGTCACCGCGTCACTGACCGGCTGCTTCCCAGAAAACAACTGTCGCGGCTTTAGCCATAAAGCGTTTTGGAAACACGCCAACATTGTTGGTATCGTCGCAAAATCAATCGCCTCCCAATTAAATTTCAATCAGGATGTTGCCTTCACCGCTGGCTTACTCCACGATGTCGGCATTTTGGTGTTGGTGACCTATCACGGCCCTGAATACGAACAAGTCCTGACTTGGCAAACGGAACATCACTGCAGCCGCATCGAAGCCGAACACGAAGTCATTGGCATTGGTCATGACACTGTCGGTGAAGCGTTGGCAAAGCAATGGAATTTCTCAGAGCAAATGACCCACGCCATCGCTGGCCATCATCACCCCGAGACACCGGGACTTCGATTCCTCGCATCCATCGTCAACGTCGCCGACCGCATCGCACATGTTCTTGCGAGCACCGACAACCCCGACCATAGCACACCGGAAATTGCCGCATTACCATGGCAAGCGCTGGGCCTTACAAACGAATCACTCGACCAACTTTTAATCGACGCCAGTAAAGAATTTCAACGGTTAACTGAAAGCATTGAGTTATAGAACGAACGTCGAACACGGATGACGTAAGGTAAGGCGACGGGCCACCCTGTCGCCCCCTCTCTTTATCTTTTCATCTCATCATCCAACACTGCGCTCAACCTCTGCGCTAAGAAATGAACCAACACGCCAATGCGCGGCGCTAATGCGGCTTGTTTGTAAAAGACAGTCCAAACAGGCTGACTCCAAGGCAAGGTGATTTTCTCTAAGACAGGAACTAAGCGTCCGGCCTCCACATCACTGCGCGTTAAAAATTCAGCAAGGCAAGCGATACCCACACCATTCAACGTCAAATGACGCAATGTCTCACCACTAGAGGCAGCGATACTAGGTTGTATCGATAACCCATCGCCACCAGATTGCGGCAATGGCCAAATATTGAGGGAGGATGGCTCTGTAAATCCCAACAAGCGATGCCCAGCGAGTGCGTCGATGTGATCGGGGGCTCCATGGCGCGCTAGGTAATCCGGAGAAGCCAACAGCCGCAGGCGGCTCGTTCCCAAGCGCCGTGCATTGAGGGTGGAATCTGCCAAGGGGCCGATCCGAATCGCCAAATCAATTCGCGCTTCAATCAAATCAACGACCGTCTCACCACTCACTAACTCAAGTCGGATCAACGGATAAGCATCCATGAAGTCCGCAACCAATGGTGCAAGTAAGTGATCGAGAACTGGCGTTGCTGCACTAATCCGTACAACACCGGAGGGCTGAGAAAGACGGGCGGTCAACTGTTCTTCGGTTTCTTTAAGGTCCGATAACACTTGCCGTGCACGCTGCAGCAACCACGTCCCCTCTTCGGTGAGATCGAGTCGACGCGTAGTGCGCGTCATGAGCGTCATCCCTAACTTAGACTCGAGACGAGATATCGCTCGGCTGATACCTGATGGTGTTTGACCAAGACGCTCGGCAGCGGCAGAAAACGAGCCCGTATCGATGACTGCCTCAAAAGCAATTAGTGCATCCAACTCAAGCATTAGTGACTCCCAGTCAAAAGTATATTGTAACCAACCTGGTTTTTCTTTGATAGCACTGCGCGCACACTGCGAACCCTCTCACTCCATTATCTGAAAGGAAGATCATGCCTATCGCACTTTGGGCACTGACACTCAGTGCCTTCGCCATCGGAACCACAGAATTCGTTATTGTGGGCTTAATTCCCACCATTGCCACTCATCTTGGCGTGTCAGTGCCATCAGCCGGACTGCTCGTGAGTTTATATGCACTAGGAGTCGCCATCGGCGCACCAGTATTAACGGCATTGACTGGACGCGTACAGCGCAAACTGTTATTGCTCGGCTTAATGGCACTATTCACGATCGGAAATTTAATGGCATGGATGGCACCAGGCTACGAGGCACTAATGGTCGCGCGGGTGCTGACCGGTTTAGCACATGGCGTCTTTTTCTCTATCGGATCAACCATTGCCACTGGCTTAGTCCCCAAAGACAAGGCCGCTAGCGCTATCGCATTGATGTTTACCGGATTGACCGTTGCACTGGTAACAGGCGTACCACTTGGCACATTGATCGGCCAAACATGGGGATGGCAATCCACCTTTCTCGCCGTCTCTTTGCTCGGTATCATCGCCTTTGTTGGTAGCTGGATCCTTGTACCGGACAACATACCAACCAATAAGCCGGCTTCCCTACTAACTCAATTATCCGTACTAAAAAAACCACGTTTATTACTCGTTTATGCGATGACAGCACTTGGTTATGGAGGATCATTTATCGCCTTCACTTACCTTGCTCCAATTTTGCAAGAAGTGTCAGGCTTCTCGGCGACGAGCGTGAGCTTGGTCATGTTGGTGTATGGCGTATCGGTCACCGTTGGCAATATCTGGGGTGGCAAGCTGGCGGATCAAAAGGGCCCCATTCGCGCTTTGCAGATCGTGTTTCTGCTGCTGGCACTCGTTTTATTTGCACTCACCTTCACTGCGCATAACCCGTGGTTCGCACTTGGTACCGTATTGATGTGGGGTGCAGTTGCGTTCGGTAACGTGCCGGGTCTTCAGGTATATGTTGTTAAGCGGGCAGAGCTTGATGCGCCGCACGCTGTTGATGTCGCTTCTGGCTTGAATATTGCCGCATTCAACATTGGCATTGCCGGTGGCGCATGGGTTGGCGGCTTCATTGTCTCAACCCTTGGATTGATGGCGACGCCATGGATAGGCGCTATTGTCGTGCTGGGCGCACTCGCATTAACAACAATCGCTGGCTATTTAGATCGTCAAGAGGGAATCACTCTCCACGCAACATCCACCCGCGTGACCGGCACACACTAATCGACTCCTCACGCAATGAAAGTCGTGCAAGCTGCGCAGCAACCCGCCTCCTTGCACGATGATTTACCGTTCCATCAACGAACGTCCGATACATTTTTTTATCTGCGCTCCACGTCCTGACAACGCGATGTTGTGAGCAAAATGCGAGAATGATGATGCCCAGAAAACGCATGCATGAGCTGCCCCGAACACTGCACTTTTTCCCCAAGTGATGGCCGCAACGGTCCAAACATATCTTCCTTGCCCATAAACACTAGTTGAACGATATTCACGTGTCCCTCCCCCGCTTCATCCTCATCGTCCCCAGGAGCAACGCAAACGGCTGGATCAAGCTTCAGCAAGAAATAGGTCGCCTTGGCATCACCATGCGCAACGCTTTCATAATTAGGCTGCTCAGGAAAAGTCTGTCGTGTCAGCGTCCCTTGAAGGGACACATCCTCGCGATACCGAAGACACGTGTTTGTATTGGTATTGGCATGCGCTGTGCCACCCAACGAGACACAGACCGCAGCTAAGAATAATGTTCGCCACATATGGGACACCTTAAAGAAATAGACGTGTTTTACCCAGCCGATCAAAACAAGTATCAGCGTTTGTTCAGGCAGGCGATCCAGAGGCGCGTAAGCGCCTCCAGCTTTAAATACCGATGAGCATATTTTTCGACCAAACCTCATGCGCTGACGCGCACTGGATTCCCGCCTACGCGGGAATGACGATGTCGTGGGTAGTAACTTATTCACGAGTTGCAATAGCCATGGATGAGAAATTAAATTCAAAATTAAACAAATCAAAATTAAACAATTTAAAATTAAAACCACACTCTCTTCCAAACCGTCATCACCCGCGCAGGCGGGTGATCCAGTGGCGCTTAAGCGCCATCAGCGTTAAACACGCATGAAAATATTTTCTGATCCAAGGCGTTTAACATCACCAATAATTGTGTCTTGATCACTTGCCGCGCCAATTAAATAAAAAGTTGCGTCTTAGCCGAGCTGAACTTGGATCGTTATAGCACTTAGCCCTTGAACAAATGCATTCGATTTGTATAATTTCTTACAAGAAAATCCTCTCAATAGAGCAAGATCAGCGCACAACAAAGAGAACACTTTTGCCAAGAATTCATATTCACGTAGAAGTCTGAGGTCAATAACGAAAGAATTTGTCGCCGTCGAAACTGTTTAATTAGGTTACACCCTCTTCAAGGTGTTTCAATCTATTATTGGGCAAGTGCACCTAACTTTTAAATAAATCTGTATCCCACAAACGCTGCTTTTTGTGGCGTCAAAATCTAAGAATCGGTTAATTTATGCGTTTTTTCAAACCATTAAGTTGGATCATCCCGTTTTTGCTTTATTCAAGTTCTTACGCTAATGAAGCGGTTTGCGAGCCACAAGGTGTCATTGATGTTAATCAACTCAAAGCAAGAGTCATCATCGTTGGCGAAACGCATGGAACGAATGAAATTCCCTTATTCGTTAGTGGTTTAGCATGCAGTCTGGTAACCGAAAATCGGCCGTTGATGTTGGGGCTTGAGATACCAGTTGACGAACAAATACCAATCCTTGAATATCTGAAGAGCTCTGGAATGCCTGACGATAAAATGAAACTGACGTCGGGGAAATTTTGGCATTCAAGTATGCCTGACGGACGAAGCAGCGAAGCGATGTTACGACTTATCGAGAGGGTCAGATTGCTGCGTGCTGCACAAAAAGATATTTTGCTTTTCGCAATTGATGCTGGCGATAAAGACGAACCTATTTTATTGACTGAAAACGAGACGTTTTGGCCGGGTTGGCGCGATTCAATCATGGCACTCAACATCGAAACAAGACTACAGCAATACCCTACCTATACAGCTTTGATTTTAGTCGGCAATTATCATTCAGAGATGGCAAGTCGACGTTTTGAAGAAACAGACATTCATCCAATGGCAGAGCGACTTTCGCGCTATTTCACCACCCAAAATATCGATTTTTCAACGACAGGTGGAGATGCTTGGGCATGTGACGGCCCCTCTGCAGATAAAGCAATATGCTCACCGCATCCACGAAGAGCAAGATCAAGTTTGAGTAAGACGAAGTATGATGTCATTGTTCCATTGGGCACCATTTCGGCTTCTTATCCTGCTGCAATTGGTAGTCAATAGATTGACTGTGTCCATCAATCAATGACATGCCGCACAGCGTTTTACTTTTGGAGAATCATTTTGAACCAGTTTGCCGAGCGTCTGAGTCTGAATACATACAAGATCTACGCCCCCTCAGGAGAAACACAAAGTGAGATTCAATTACAGCGAGGTATCTTTGCCGCAAGCGGTGCGCCACTTACACCCATGCTTAAAGATCTTAAACTGACGGACGCCCCTTGTGTGACCGTCCAAGGAGCAGCCTATCACTTTTTCAAGGTACTACGTAGCGACCATTTCTTCGCTAATCGCTTCGACCTTGGGCTGCAAGAATTATCATCATCAACAAGTCCCGCAATCACGGCACAGTTTGGCGGTCGAGGGAAAATCAACGTTATTACGTATCTGGACCAAGAATACACATTAGTTCCTCGGTCTTGGTTCGGATTTGGATTTGAACTTTATCGGGGAACCGAAATAGTGGCACGATTCAAGGACGTTTCTCCTTTTTTGAGTTTTTCTTCACGGCGACGCTATCTCATCGACTATCCAACTCAGCCACAGCCGCCATTGCTGGTAGCATTCACCTTTCTGCTCGCAGTGAATTGCACCTATCGTTTGTAATGACAAAGCCCATTATCCGTTCTTAGTCGAAAAAGGATAATCTTGAATATAAAAGAAAGCAGATAGTACAAGTCCGATTTTTATCCATTACCTATCATTAACGTTTTATCCTTATCTCATGAATACCATCCTCCTCTTGCTTTTATCAAATATATTTATGACTGTTGCTTGGTATGGTCATCTGAAATATGGTCATGATTGGGCGCTTTGGAAAGCCATTTTACTTTCATGGGGAATTGCATTGTTTGAATATTGTCTCGCAGTTCCCGCTAACCGCCTTGGATATGGATACTTTACCGGCTTTCAGTTAAAGATTATTCAGGAAGTAATAACGCTGTGTGTCTTCATCATTTTTGCAATTTTTTTCTTAAAAGAAAAGCTCGCGTGGAACTATGTTGCCGCATTTTTCTGTTTGGGATTAGCAGCATTTTTTGCGTTTGCGTTTAAAGCAGACGTTTCAGCTTAATGAAGTACGTCTTGATTTTGAGTCTCTGCCATGCGATGAGGCAAACGACCGTACATTTATCGAAAAACAAATAGAGATGAAGGGGACTGCACACGATGAACCCAATTTCTGATTTGCCATCATTACTCAGATCGATGACGCCTGTACTCAATCCAGGCACCTTCGCTTTTGCTTTAATCAAGCCAGCGCAATGCATCGATCCCCATATTATTTTGGCGTCAATCAAGGAAGCGGAAGGTCTTTCTGTTGTGGTGAGCGAAGGCGATGCAATAAAAAATCAACTAGA
The DNA here is from genome assembly GCF_049340215.1 of Undibacterium sp. MH2W. Lineage (NCBI taxonomy): Bacteria > Pseudomonadati > Pseudomonadota > Betaproteobacteria > Burkholderiales > Oxalobacteraceae > Undibacterium > Undibacterium sp. MH2W. The sequence continues at coordinate 81,670 of NZ_JBMPPA010000008.1, forward strand.
TATTCTGTTTCGTTGCTCTTGGATTACGCTGACTGTCAATTCAGATTTGCACGCCATAGGGCTAACGGCCGCATTTTCCGCTGCATTGGGAAATGCTGGAATTAGCTGTAATGTCGTTGCTGGTGCATGCCATGATCATATCTTTGTGCCAGTCGACAAAGCAAATGACGCGATTCAGACGTTGCAGGCACTCCAAAGGAATACTGAAAGAACTTAATGGAGTGCGTTCATTGAATTTGCAGATGACCATGTTCTCCGACCTCATGCGCTGGTGCGCACTGGATTCCCGCCTGCGCGGGAATGACGATGTGGTGGATAGCAACTTATTCACGAGTTGCAAGTTGCAACCGCTATGGATGAGAAATTAAATTCAAGATCAAAATTAAGATCAAAATTAAAATCACGTTCCCTTTCAAACCGTCATCGCCCGCGCAGGCGGGTGATCCAGTGGCGCGTAAGCGCCTTCAGCGTTGAATCTCCATAAACATGTTTTCTGACCTCATGCGCTGGTGCGCACTGGATTCCCGCCTGCGCGGAAATGACGGGATTAACAATGAAATGACGAGATTAGCGGTATGACGATATGAGCGACATGAAGAGATTGACGAAATAGCGAAATTAGCGAAATGACGGACTTGGTAGCGAACTCTGGTTACCAGAATCAAAAAAGCCCCGAATGATCGGGGCTTATGGTGTTGATTTACAACCCGGCTTCAATCAAATGACCAAGCTTGGTGGCTTTGGTATTTAAGTAGCGGTTGTTATATTGATTGCGTTCAATGATCAGGGGCACGTGTTCAGCGACAGTGACGTTTAAACCTGCCATTGCAGCGAGTTTGCGTGGATTATTGGTCATGAGGCGTAATGATGTGATGCCAAGGTGTTTGAGCATCGGATCGCACAAACCATAATTGCGCATATCCGCTGCAAAGCCGAGCAACTGGTTGGCTTCAACGGTGTCAGCGCCTTCGTCCTGCAAATGATAGGCGCGGACTTTGTTTAACAAGCCGATACCGCGACCTTCTTGCCGCAGGTAGAGCAATACACCGCGGCCTTCGTGGGCGATCTTTTGCAGTGCCATTTCTAATTGTGGACCACAGTCACAACGCTGGCTGAATAAGGCATCGCCAGTGAGGCACTCAGAATGGATACGTGCTAATACGGGTTGTCCGTCGGCGACATCGCCAAGTGTCAGGGCGACGTGTTCTTTTCCGGTCGCAGGCTCAAAAAAAGCGTGCATGCGGAAGTTTGCCCACGTCGTTGGTAATTGACAGGAATCGACAAATTCCAAAACCTGCTCTTTGTTTTCAGCAGGCGGGTTGTTGCTTGACATACGTTTCTCGCGAATTCTTTTGATAACAGGTCTTTGGCAGTCAACTCACTGACAACAATGCAATGCAGGAGCCTGAAAGAGGATTCTGTTTCATTTTAAAGTGGCAAAGATGATAACAAAATGTATCACCAAAAGGGAGAGTATAAACGACCTATGAAAAAGATACCGGAATCGCTATCACTTTCGCAGGAAATGAACGTGGAAGATGTGCTCTAAAAGCCCCGATCACTCGGGGCTTTGCATGTTTTCTGAGATGCAATACTGATGAGTTAATTAGCTTTATTTGCGCCTTATTTACGCTTCAATTGCGAAATATCCCGCACCGCACCGCGATCAGCGGAGGTCGCCAATGCAGCATAAGCTTGCAAGGCCTGCGACACATAGCGATCACGATTGACTGGCTGCCACGCGGCATCGCCACGGGCTTCCATCGCAACACGACGTGCTGCGAGATCCGTATCACTGATTTTCAGGTGAATTCGACGCTCAGGAATATCGATCTCAATGATATCGCCCTCTTCGACCAAACCAATCGCCCCGCCCTCTGCCGCCTCTGGGGAGGCGTGACCAATCACGAGCCCGGATGAGCCGCCTGAAAAACGACCATCTGTGAACAAGGCGCACGCTTTACCAAGTCCTTTTGACTTAATGTAGGACGTTGGATACAGCATTTCTTGCATGCCAGGACCACCTTTGGGACCTTCATAGCGAATGATAACGACATCACCCTCGTGCACTGTGTCACCTAAAATAGCCTCAACCGCGGCATCTTGGCTTTCGAAGACGCGCGCCTTGCCAGTGAATTTCAAGATGCTTTCATCGACGCCAGCCGTTTTGACGATACATCCTTTTTCTGCGAGATTGCCGTACAACACAGCCAATCCGCCATCTTGCGAGTAGGCATGTGCTTTATCGCGGATGCAACCCGCTGCACGGTCTGTGTCGAGGCTATCAAAGCGTTTGTTTTGAGAGAAGGCTGTCTGCGTTGGGACACCGCCTGGTGCCGCCATAAACAAGGTTTTGACGGCTTCATCACTTGATACTGCGATATCGTATTGGGCGATGGCGTCAGCCATGGTGGGGCTGTGAACGGTAGGTCTGGACGTGTCGAGCAAGCCAGCACGTGCCAGTTCGCCAAGGATGGAAATAATGCCGCCGGCACGATGCACGTCTTCAATATGATATTTGTCCGTCATCGGTGCCACCTTACACAAACATGGCACTTTGCGCGAAATGCGATCAATATCGGCCATCGTAAAGTCGACGCCCGCCTCGTTGGCCGCTGCGAGCAGATGCAAAACGGTGTTGGTGGAACCGCCCATCGAAACGTCGAGCGCCATTGCGTTTTCGAAAGTCGCTTTGGTAGCGATAGAGCGTGGCAGAACGGAATAGTCATCTTGCTCGTAATGGCGCTTTGCAAGCTCAACAACCAAGCGACCCGCGCGCAGGAACAGTTCTTTACGGTCTGCGTGGGTGGCAAGGATCGTACCGTTACCAGGGAGGGACAAGCCTAACGCTTCGGTCAGACAGTTCATGGAGTTCGCCGTAAACATGCCCGAACAGGATCCACAGGTTGGACATGCGGAGCGTTCGATACGACCGATTTCTTCGTCGCTGACTTTGCTGTCACCGGCTTTAATCATGGCATCGACCAGATCGATTTTCATGATTTTTTGTTCGCCCGTTTGCTTAGGATGGAGTGTCTCTAAGACCTTACCCGCCTCCATCGGACCACCTGAAACAAATACAACCGGAATATTGAGGCGCATGGCAGCCATCAGCATCCCTGGGGTAATTTTATCGCAGTTGGAAATGCAAACCATCGCATCAGCGCAGTGGGCATTGACCATGTATTCAACGGAATCCGCAATCAACTCCCGTGATGGCAATGAGTACAACATACCGCCATGTCCCATCGCGATACCATCATCAACAGCAATTGTATTGAATTCTTTTGCCACGCCACCGGCCGCTTCAATCTCACGCGCCACCATTTGTCCCAAATCTTTCAGATGCACATGACCTGGCACAAATTGCGTAAATGAATTCACCACGGCGATGATCGGCTTATCAAAATCGCCGTCTTTCATGCCGGTAGCACGCCACAGGGCGCGGGCACCGGCCATATTACGGCCGTGGGTAGTGGTACGTGAACGATATGCGGGCATGAGCGACTCCTGTTGTAGTTCTGTGCAACAAATAAATCAATGAGGATCTCACTGTGCCTTGCAAATAACGATATGTCAAATATGAATATAATCAGAAATTAAGTCGTAATACATATTAATGACACTTCCATTGATCAACGGGCGACTCTCTATTGCCAACGGAATTCTTCGTACCGTATGGTGCTCGCAGAGTGAATTATTCACTTGCGAATGAGCTTCAAGCAATTGGTAGATACACGTCCGTCACCATATCCGCCTCGGCCACATGTGGACCAACATTGACGTAGTGAAAGAAAAGAGGAAAGCCGCGTAAGGACTCCCCACTCTGAGGCAACCAGGTTTCACAAAGATATCGGGCTGCGGGAATATTCTCTCGTGATCCCCGGTGTCTGACTTTTGCACAACGCCCACCTGGTATTTTTTTATTCACAACACCAAAAGAATTCGCCGCAACTTCCTCCTCTACCGCCACGCAAAAATCAGCCCGATACTGTTCAGGCGCGGTTGTCCACGGGTCATCATAATGAACGCCGTAGGTGGGATGGCGATCAGGGGGATAGCCACATTCGATGCGCCACGCAATCAGACGACGCACACTCTCGTGCTCTAGTGCAGGTGAGCCGCGATGCTCGATCGCTGCAACCAACGTGAGGGGAAATTCAACGATGTCGACGTGCATGGCATTCATAGGTTTTGCCATTCTCGGTTGGTCATTTCGATGTACGCCTTTTTTCGATGAACTCAAACAGCAGCATGCCTGCAATCATCGCTACAACAAAGATCGCGGCTGAGGGCAATCCCATTCCCAACCCGACCAAGGCTGGACCTGGGCAAAACCCCGCTAAGCCCCAGCCTGCACCGAATAGAGCGCTCCCCGCCACCAACCTGACATCAATGATCGTATTGGAAGGCAACTCAATGCGTTCGCCGATCAGACTAACTGTGCGTCTTTTGGCGATCAAAAATGCGATCAGCCCCACTGCAATCGCCCCGCCCATCACCAACATCAAAGAAGGATCCCACTCACCAGCCAGATCCAAAAAACCTTGTACTTTGCCCGGATTTACCATTCCACTGACAATCAGACCAAGCCCAAACACCAAACCTGCAATAAGAGATGTGACATAAATCATTGTTGTGCTCACCCGTGAAAAACATGACGAATAATAAATACAGTGAGAAAACCTGCGCCCATAAAGCTCATCGTGGCAACCAACGAACGCAGCGACAATCGGGATAGCCCACAGACACCGTGACCACTTGTGCACCCTGCGCCATAACGCGTCCCGATGCCGACCAATAAGCCAGCGAGTAACAAACGTCCCGTGCCTGCCTCTATTTGCAAGGCTGGCAAAGGTAAAAAGAGTTGATAAACAAGGGGGGCTATCAATAAACCCAGCAAAAACGTGAGGCGCCAATAGCCACCCATGCTCATTGATTTGAGCGCCCCCGCCAGAATGCCACTGATGCCAGCAATTTTTCCGTTAAACAAAATCAATATAGCGGCAGCGAGTCCAATCAAAGCGCCACCCATGAGCGCGGTCCACGGGGTAAAAAGGTTCCATGCGATAGACATGATGTTCTTTCAGGAAAACAAAAAAACGTGCTGGGATCAGCCCCAGCACGTTCAATTATTTTACTGTACGGCGACGCATTTAGCGACCCGATTGATTTTCGTCATGAAGTTTGATGCGGGTACTTTTCTAATCGAGGTAAAAACGCTGCTGCAAGTCCGAGTAACGGCAAAAAGGAGCAGACCTGATAAACAAAATAAATATCGGTCATATCAGCAAGTTTCCCCAGCGCCGCCGCACCAATCCCGCCCATACCAAACGCAAAACCGAAAAACAGTCCTGAGATCGTACCGACTTTTCCAGGCACCAATTCTTGGGCGAAGACTAAAATTGCCGAAAAAGCTGACGCAAGAATGATACCGATCACGACCGACAAGACACCCGTCCAAAACAGATTCGCATAAGGCAGCATCAAGGTAAAAGGCGCAACACCCAAGATTGACGCCCAGATCACCCATTTACGTCCTACCTTATCACCAATCGGACCACCCAACACCGTACCAACAGCAACCGCAAACAAGAACATAAAGAGCTGAAACTGTGCATCTTGTATGGATAGATGGAACTTACTGATGAGATAAAACGTGAAGTAGCTGCTTAAGCTTGCCATGTAAAAGTATTTTGAAAAAATCAGCAGCAACAAGATACCAATCGAAAACATGACTTGCCGACGGGGTAGCACGGCGTGCGAATGGCCAGATTTTCCGGCTTTTGTTGACATCTCACTCCGCCGACGCTTGTACCAATTACCGATCTGCCAGAGGATCACAATCGCCAGCAATGCCGCCACGGAAAACCACGCAATACTTGTTTGTCCGTGAGGAATAATGATCCACGCAGCCAACAAGGGCCCCATTGCGCTACCAGCATTCCCACCAACCTGAAAAATAGACTGTGCAAGACCATGACGACCACCCGAAGCCATCCGTGCAACACGAGAAGATTCTGGATGAAAAATCGACGATCCCGTTCCCACCAAGGCTGCGGCGAATAGCACGATTCCATAATGAGATGCCACCGATAACAGCAAAAGGCCAACAAGGGTGAACCCCATACCAAGTGCCAATGAATAGGGTTTGGGATGCTTATCGGTGTACATACCCACCACTGGCTGCAAAATGGATGCGGTCATCTGGTAGGTGAGTGTAATCAATCCGATCTGTGCAAAGCTGAGATGAAAATTACCTTTCAGCAATGGATAAATCGATAAGATCAACGACTGAATCATATCGTTGAGAAAATGGGCAACACTAATGGCCCCCAATACCCGAAAACCAGTCACTTCCTTTGGCGTGGGTGCGCTATGACCCACTTCTGTCGCTGTTTGCATCATGTTGATTCATCATAAAATTCAAGAGAGTGCAGACAGTCTAGTGAAAAAAGCGTCGTCAGTATTGCGACATCATGTCATTCTTTATCGCAAAAGCGCCATATCACAATGCAGCGCGGACAATCAGAGATGGTGTTGCTCTGACGATGTATTGCGCATAGCACCGCACGAAAATGCAAAGAAAACACAAAGAAAATGCAGAAGCGCGCATACCGCTGCGACAACCCACCCTCCAACAAGGGCGAATTGATGACAGCGGCGTGTTCTCTACGCTTCTGAGGGCAATGCGAGGTTGCTAATCAGCAGCAGAAGAATCAAACATGAGTTGTTGCGTCGCTCTTTGTTTTTTAGCGACCGATGCTACTTGTGCCCGTCTTATCGAACCGATGCCACCATTGGAGGTCCTAACAAGCTTAAATGAATTCACAAGTTCAGTGAGATTGTGCGCCTGATTTTTCAATGTTTCTGCAGCAGCGGAAGCCTCTTCGACTAACCCGGCGTTTTGTTGTGTCATATTATCCATTTGAGCGACCGCCTGATTAATTTGACCAATACCGGCACTCTGCTCCTGGCTTGCTGCAGTAATTTCGTGCATGATTTCGGCCGCTCGTTTGACGCCGCTGACGATTTCACCCATGGTATTACCAGCTTCGTCCACCAATTTTGCCCCAGCATCGACCTGAGCGACGGAATCACTAATTAAGACTTTAATTTCTTTTGCCGCATTCGCACTGCGTTGCGCCAAATTGCGCACCTCACTCGCAACGACGGCGAATCCACGCCCTTGCTCACCTGCACGTGCTGCCTCCACCGCCGCATTCAACGCCAAAATATTTGTTTGAAATGCAATACCATCGATAACACCGATAATATCCGCGATCTTACTTGAGCTCGTTTTAATCGCGCCCATCGTTGCGACAACGTTGGATACGGCTACGCCACCGCGCTCGGCCGTGTCAGCAGCGGACACGACCAAATAACTCGCTTCGCGTGAATTATCTGCGTTCTGTTTGACGGTCGAGGTTAGCTGCTCCATCGATGACGCTGTTTCTTCTAACGAACTTGCTTGGGTTTCTGTTCGAGAAGACAAATCCAGACTCCCTTGGGCGATTTCATTTGCCCCCTCGTTAACGTGCCCCGTACTTTGTTTAATCTGTCCAATTAATAATTTAATATTCGTCTGAAGGACACGTAGCGCTTCCGTTAAATCGGTCAACTCGTTATTGCCACGACTGACAATTGCTGCAGACAAATCCCCTGAACTCATATTTTCAATGGCGTTATTGAGCTCTAAGATAGGGGTAATGATGCTTTGATAGATATTGATACCGACGATGATGGCATATGCTACCCCAAAGGCTGCGAGCACATTCGTGGTGACAGGATAGTCCTTCACAGCACCAGTTATAGAAAGAATGGCAAATGTCACCATCAAGGCAGCGAGTACACCGACAAACGCGGTAATCTTTGATCCGAGGCGTAAGTTGGCGAAAGGATTGAGTTTCCGTACAGAGGCATTTTTGATCGCAACACCCTGTCGAATTTGAAGAGACTTGTCACCGTTTTTGATGGCACGGTAAGCGGCTTCCGCAGCGTTGACTTTGTCGCGAGATGGCTTCACGCGAATTGATGTGTAACCAACCATTTGACCGTTGTTAATCAATGGTGCTGCAGTCGCCTCCACCCAATAATGATCGCCATTTTTGCATCGGTTTTTGACCAGACCTGTCCATGCCTTACCGCTCTTAATCGTTTCCCAAAAATCAGCAAATGCTTCAACTGGCATGTCAGGATGACGCACGATGTTCTGAGGAGCACCAAGCAGCTCAGCCTCAGAAAAGCCACTCACTCGCACGAAGTCGTCATTAATATAAGTGATATTTCCTTGTAAATCTGTTTTAGAAACGATCGTTTCATCGTCGGCCAACATGTATTCTCGGTTGGTGACAGGAAGGTTGGTGCGCATGTTTCCCCCGAATGGTAAAAAAACACAAGTAAGTCACTGAATTTCATTGAATTTGATTCAATGCCGCTCGACACATACTTCATCAACTTCCATCAACGCTGGTGACAAAAGCAACTGTAATGCGAAGTGGTTTTACAAGAGATGATTTGAGGGAGAGGCCACTGCAAAAACTAAATGAATTTTAATGTCTGAAATGTTTTATCAACGGAAATTTACATTTTTTGGCTTTTTACACTGTCGTTTTTATCGACGCTTGTCGCACGACGGGAACAATGTACAGGGATAGATCACATCGCTATGACGTGGCATTCGAGCGATGTCAAAAAAGACAAGTAACGACGAAAAGGACACACCGTCTTTAGTTAGTTAAAAGAAAAGGTGTAATTAATATCGACAGCAGACTCGCTTCCGGTCCGTCCGATGATGGTGATTCTTCGAGTGAGCTGCCAACTTAATTTCACCGCGCCGCTTGCATCACCAAGTCCCCGCTCGACAGCCAAAACAAGCCCGGGCATCAAATGTTTGCCCACACTCACCACCTGATCTGTACTTGTCGATGACGTTGTCGACGTCGAGGTTGCACCAGCGACGGTCTGCCCTGGCACGTGGGATGAAGGTGTTCCACTGGCATTACCAATCGAAAATTCATCAAAGCCCAGCCCTTGAACAATACTCTTAGGTACATTACGGCTTCCATCGCCACCAAAAATTGCCGTAGCAGCAGACATAAGGAGTGATGCATCGCCACCCGCCAATTGATCAGAACCGCGTCCCAGTACCAACCATGTCAATTTTTCTGCATCGGGCACATCCGGCTCTGACACCAAACGCACTTGCGGTGCGACCACCGTACCAACGACCTCTACACCTGCCTCGACCGGCAAGCCTTGACGCAGTGCGCGGATATTCAAACCTGGGTTTGCAGGCGGGCCTTGAAAGTTCAGTATGCCCCGATCAATCGTCAATTGTTGACCATAGCCCTCGTAAAAACCTTTGACGGTATTAATCGACCCCGTTGCTTGGAGCGGACTTCCATCAATCGAACGTAAGCGCAAACTCCCGCTCAAACCCGTATCCAAACCACGCCCCACAAAAACGAATCGAGACCCAACATCGAAGCTCACATCGACGCGCGTTTTGAGACCTTTTTTATTGTTGGCTGGGTCACCATTTTTTACTGCGAGTTTATCCGTTTTACGACTCACGTGAACGTCGCTCGACAAGCTAGGGGGTGGCAATTTTGGTAGTTTGAAATAAGCACCATCGGCCAAGACTTTTCCGTTCAAACTCCAGATATTATTCGCTTCAGAAATACTGACCTGCCCAGAAATCAGCAGCCACCGATCCTTCCGTTGCAGGAGCGGGAACTGTTGCCATTGCGCGCTAATCGATCCTGTCTCGCGACCAATATCAAGTTCACCACTCGCATTAAACTCACCGCGCTGCCCCATGATATCCCAACCTTTAAACTGCTCATGTTGCGGCAACGATGTGACTTTGTTTGAAAATTGCAGTCGCGTTAGTTTCAAATGAGCGTCATCGATTTGCGCATCCAACACACCGTTCGGTAGCAATAAACCTTCAGAGGCAAATGCGAATTCGATTTCTCTGCCGGCCAAATCGGCATGATAGTGCGGCGTGCCCAACTGACCGGCAACAGTCGCATCGAGGTTTAACCTTCCCTTGAGCACCACACCGGGATTAATCCACGAACCAACCCACTCTAAATCAGGTAAAACGGCATTGACCTTGCCATTGAGCGGCGCCGTCGGCAACACAGTCCAAGCACCATTCTGCTTTTCGAGCAGGGTATCCCCTTTGACATGCATTTGTCCCAATCGGACACCATCTGCGTCCAGCGTCATTGCTATTCGCTGGCCGTTAGTACCCGCAACGAGGCCGCCAAGCCGCATTTGCACATTTAATTCCTTGATGCCGAGGGGGATGGGCGTACCGGTACCATCTGGATCACTAAAACGTAGATCGCCACTTTGGCGTTGAATATGAATCTGACCACGTACGATGTCACCCAGCTCGATATTCCAATCGGCATTGAGTTGCAACCCTCCAGTCACTGCATATTGTGGCTTGACGAGGTTGAGTAAATCAGTGACCTTCGCATCACTGACATGACCACTGGTTTGAAGTGATTGCGGCGTCCACACCAATTGTTCGAGCGTAAAGTGCGCAAGGTCACTGGTAATCTGCACGTTGCCCACGCTGATTTTTTCAGGTGAGATATGGAGTGCTGTAGGATTCACCAAACGGGCGTCTGTTTTTCCATGCAACACCAAGGACTGCAACTGGCCATCCCAACTCTGCGTTTCTATTTTATTCGTCACCTGCGTGTGCAGACCACCGCCAAATTGCGCGGCAATGCGTCGCTGCCCCGGCAATGCGAACGTCAGCGCAATATCATGCGCACTGCGACGACCCTTGAGCCGCAATTGAACCTGTTCAATTTTATCTTCCACATCTGTCAGAGAAGCGGCATCGGCACGTAAATGATGGGCTGTGATTTCTCCGTCAACTACCCCCTCTGTCGCCGGAGAGACATTGAGTTTTCCATCGAGATCTTGCAGCGAGTACACCTGCGCTGCGGTAGTGATGCGCAAAGAGCCCGCATGCATGGTGAGTTGACCAGCAGGTGCCGCGATTTTTCCTTGCAAGACGAGATCCGCATTCACATCGCCCTGAACGGACAGTGGTGTCTTTGCCAGTAAGACATTCAATTCACTCAATTGTGGCGCATTGAGATGCACGTTCAACGCATCATTGGCGCCACCCCAAGCACCTTGTGCACTCATCACATTGCTTCCCCAGCGCGCATCCAATTGCCGCACGGTGGCTTCTCCATTGTGCCATTGCAGGTCGGCGTTTGCTTCGACCACTTTTCCTGCATATTGACCAGATAAGTGAGAGACTTGTGCACTCACACGCACATCAGGTGAGATCTGCCCTGTGGAGCTAAACGCTGCGTTCAAATGTCCCGCTGGTACCGCCAGCCATTTTGCTGGATCGACATTTTTCAGGACACCTTTTACATGAAAAGCCTGTTGGGCATCGAATGAGAAATCACCCTGACCATCAATAGAAGAATCCTGCGAGGCAAGATGAAATTGGTTGAGATTGAGTAGTCGCTGACGAATACCATATTGAAGATCGACATTCAGCAAAGCCGCGACATCCCGTAACTGCGCACGAACCTGAATAGTGTCCTGATTCGGCGTTGTGGCAGTGAGTTCACCGGAGATCGCCGATTGGCGCAGATGTTCATCGATCTTTAATAAATTAATGTGATTGAGTTGAAGGCGCGCGTCGGCCTTCGGTTGTGCTGTCTGCCAATCAAGATTCACCGAGCCGCGTATTGTGCCGTCGCCGGCAAGCGCGACCTGTAAAGCGGACAATTGCAATGCCGTACCATCCAAAACAAACTGTGAACTCAACTGCGTCACAGGAACGCCATGTTGACTCAAAGCGGCAGCGGCCGCGTTCACCGCGGTGAAGCGCCCTGTCAATAACCCTGTCTTATTTTTCTTTGTAGCATCCGGGTGGGCATTCAGTTTGAGGGTGAGGTCTGCTGCGGGTGCCGATGCCACCCACATCGACGGGTCGACGTGTTGCAAGTCAATATCTAATTGCGACAGCGTTTCTTGCGAAAAGGGCGCTACGCTTGCACTCGCCTGACCCGATAATTGCTTAGCATTGGTGGTGGCTGAGGCCAACTGCGCTAAGGCCGTGAGTTTAATCAATTGCAAATCACCGCCAGCAGTGACTGCCAACTTCACCGCAGGCTTATCGCTCAGAACATGACCCGACCAGGTGGCAGTTGCTTGAATCGGATAAGGAGCCGCCCCATCCAAGCGTAATGAACTCACATCCACGCGTCCCCAAGGTGTCATACCAATAACGTGTCCTTGGTAGCGTCCATGATCAAAACGAAGTGCGCCAGTTAAAGCACTTAATTGAACAACTTCCGTCTGCCGCTGCTGTTGATCGATGTCGGCAATGATCAACTCCCCGACAGCAAGATCACGCGCGTCGAGATCGAACGGCAACGCCAATCGTGAAGGTAGCGTGGCTGGGGTATGATCGGATTGACTGGCGACACGAAGCGAAGTGACATACAGGCGATCAATCACCGCCCGTTGTTGCCACAAGGCCGAGGGTTGCCACGTTAAATGAATACCGCGCGCTTCTATCTTCAACGAGGCGCTATGAAACGTCATATTCGACACTTCAAGGTCATCACCCAGTGATCCATGCACATCATCCACGGTGAGGTGACCTGCGGTCAAATAATGGGCGACAGAGAACAAGGCTTTCGTACCGGCTTCGGTTTTCACTGCCCAGAAAAACAATGCACACAGCAGAAATACCAAACCGACGGCCACGCCGCCAAACAATGGCCAAAACCGACCACCCCGTCGTACCGCGACAGGGGTTGGATTATCATTAGCAGATTCCGGTGTCGGATTGTTCATATCAGAATGCAATTGCAATAGAAAAATCGAGTCTCAGTTTTTTCGTCTGACGACCATAAGCGAGATCAAGTGCAATAGGACCTGCTGGCGTGCGATACCGTCCTCCAATACCCATGGATTCATACATACGCAGACTCTTCCATGATTCTGCTGCATCACCGGCATCAACAAAAGTAGCAACACCCCACGTCGTATCAAGCCAATGCACATACTCCGCACTGGCCGTTGTCATCACGCGTCCGCCGGTGACCGCCGTTCCCTGCTCTACACCGAGACTTTGGTAGGCATAGCCACGAACCGTTGCACTACCACCTGTGCGGAACAAATAGTCTTCCGGAACGCCTTCATCCCCGCCTGCAAATACCTGACCGAGTTCCGCCCTTAAAATAACACTGTCTGCACGACCAACAGGAATCCAGCGTTGATACTTGGCGTAGAGGCGTACAAAACGCTGATCCGACAACAAGGCTTTTTCTGAACCTGCTAAATCGAGTTGATAAATTTCTCCCTTACGCGGAGCGAACGTATTATCCACATCGCGCCATGTCCAACCGACGTTCCCAACCAAGGCTTTACTGATTTGCGTCTGTTCACCATCGACCGTAATTTTTTCATGCACGAGGTTCACGCCCAGTCGTTGTTCGACGTGGCCATTGGTCGTGGTACGTTTGATGCCGATCGCATCTTTCACTGTCAACACACCAGAAAGATTTTCGCGATCAACAATGACACCAAAGGAATCTAGCTTATTGTCATTCGGCGGCAAATAGATATCGGCATAGCCCACCTGACGTTTTTGCTCAATGCGAATGGCACTGCGCAAATCCCACGCTTGGCTCAAAATATCACGATCACGATAAGCGATTTCGCTCCGAAACCCGGTGTTAGTACTATAACCAAGACCAAAACTCAGATCTCGGGGCTTGCGCTCAACAAGGTTCACATCAATCGGCACGCCCTGCGCTTTGGCAGGATCAGGCTCGATGGCGACAGCAACCGAGGCAAAATACGGCGAATTTTGTAGTGCACGTTGAAATTCAAGCAAACGTGCACGCGAATACAGCTCGCCTTCGCGAGGCGGCTGATAGCGATCCAAAATCCAACGTTGGTAACGTTTGAGTCCAGTCACTTGCAGAGGACCAAAACTAAATGCGGGGCCACTATCGACCATCAACGCCAGATCCGCCTTGGCCGCATCAGCATCAATATTGGCATCACTCTGGCTCAATTTCGCTGCTGCATAGACGTTTGTGCGTAAAGCTTCCGTCAACTGGTTTTTTGATTGGCTCCAGCCATCCTCCTTAAACACATCGCCCACCTTGAGACTCCAGCTACTCAGGGCTGCCTGACGACTTTGTATTGCTGCTGCATCATTCGCATCCACCGCCTGCTTGAGCGCGCCTTCGAATTGAATGTCAACACTGGTCACGGTGGTAATGGGGCCAGGCTCCACGTTCACATGAATCACTTTTTCTGCATCGGATTTGGCATCACGTAGAGCGACCTCATCAAGATTTTCAAAGCGAATCTGTGGTGAAAAGTAGCCTTCGGTAGCAAGAATATCGCTGATATCCTGACGAATCCGGCGGATCAAAGAAGGGGTGATATTTTGCGATTCAGGCGACGGCCCAAACTCTGGAATGTGTTCGCGCAATAAAGCAGACCAATCATTTTTGGGCGCTTGCAAACGGAAACTGCCGCTGATTCGGGCTGGAGTACCTGTCGAAGCATTCAGATCATCGTCACGCGTCGACTCGGATTCAACATCAGCCGCTTTACGCGTACTGGTCGATGTCTCTTGCACAGTGGCTGTCGATTGCGGCGCTTCGACACTGCCAACATTCAACGCCGTATGGCTTTCGACCTGAGGAATAAAGACGTCACCTCCCGCCCATGCAGGTGCACTGATGAGTCCCAACAACACCAAGGACAAACGCACGGGAGGAGTAGCGATCGCCATTAGCACTATTTCGTTGCTAAACCAACGCGACTAAAACCAATTTTTTTTGCATCAGAGATGACTTGGACAACATTGTCATATTCGACTTTTTTATCCGCCGAGACTAGCACAGCCAAATCGGGCTTGGCTTCATGGTATTCACGCAGTTTTTGCATCAATTTATCTCGATCAGAGGTCTCTTCTTTGTCTTCAGCTGCATTGCTTCCACCCGCTTCCGCCTTGGATTTGATCGCGATTGCCCATGTGTTGTTCTTGGCAATCGAGATTTCAATATACGAAGACGGCGGCTGGGTGGACTGCCCTGCTGTCGGCAAATTAATGACAGTTGGATTGGTCATTGGTGCACACACCATAAAAATGATCAACAACACCAACATCACGTCAATGTAAGGAACAACGTTAATTTCTGCTTTCAATTTGCGTTTACGTTCGCCACGCAGATAACTCATGCTTGCTCAGTCATTAACGTGATTGACGCTGAAGAATATTAGAGAATTCTTCGATAAACGTTTCAAATCGAATCGCCAAACGATCAATTTCATGCGAGTAACGGTTGTACGCCAAGACCGCTGGAATCGCTGCGAACAAACCAATAGCAGTCGCAATCAATGCCTCGGCAATACCAGGGGCGACGGCCGCCAAGGTGGCTTGCTGTACGTTGGCTAAGCCGCGGAACGAATTCATAATCCCCCACACCGTACCGAACAAACCGATGTACGGAGAAACAGAACCTACCGAGGCTAAGAAGGACAGATGAGACTCCAGCAAGTCCATTTCACGCTGATACGCAGCCCGCATGGCGCGGCGAGCACCGTCGAGCATTGCGCCTGCATCCAAGGAGACTTTATTGGCATTTTTCACTTTTTGGTATTCGCTCATACCCGCTTCGAAGATACGCTCCATCGCACCCATTTTCGCGCTGGCGTTACGGCGGTTGCTGACTGCTTCTTGGTACAAATCAATCAAATTGCCACCCGACCAAAAGCTACGCTCAAACTGCTCAGTTTGCGTTCGTGCTTTCTTGATGGCGAACATCTTGCTAAAAATGTATGTCCAACTTGTCAGTGACACGCCCAATAACAACGCCAACACCAGCTGTACCAGAACAGACGCATTGCCTATCAGACTCAAAAATGAAAGATCTTGTGTAGCAGTCATAAAATCAGATTAAAAACAGTAAAAGATGAATGAATTAAAAAGCACTACGATGCCAAATTTTATTTCTTAAACATGCAAATAAAGCAATAAATAGAAAATTCAGCCAGAGATGCAAGTGCGATGCGAAGGCACGTGGGGACTATACCGAAATTTTTGCCAAAACAACATCAGGAATGGGTGCGGGACGTAAGGTATTAACGCCGACACACCCCACTTTAATTTTCCCGGTCGCCAGCAGGCGATCACCACACCACGCTTCTTGTACAAATTGCACAGAAGCCTTGCCCAGCTTTTCGACTACCACGGTCAGTTTTAGTTCATCGTCGAGTTTGGCGGGTGAATGATAATCAACCGCTGTCGACTTCACGACAAACATCACTTCATGCTCTTGGGCCATCTGTTGCTGGTTGACGCCGGATGCGCGTAACCACTCTGTTCGAGCACGTTCAAAGAATTTGAGATAGTTGGCATAGAAGACGATGCCACCGGCATCGGTATCTTCGTAATAAACCCGAACATTCCAATTAAATATGGACATAAGTTATATGTAGCAATTGTTTTGCTGTTGTTTTGCTATGGTCAAAAGATTACCCGCCATTCTACTTGTAAACAAGCGATGGATAAATGATCTTAAGGATTCTTCCCTGACAGACTACAGAGAAATGATCAGCACTCATTGATCCAATGAGTGCTATCGAACACCTCGGGAACACCCCAAAAACACCAAAGAAGCACCTTAGACTGGCTGACGCTTGATATTCAAGGGACCAAAACCTTGGCAAGTTGGCATCATTTCGATGTAATTGATATTGACGTGGGCGGGCAACGTTGCAATCCAGAACGCTGTTTCAGCGATATCCACTGCTGTGAGTGGTACGGTTCCCTCATAAACCTTCGCGGCCGCCTCGTCATTGCCACGGAAACGCACATTCGAAAACTCAGTGCCGCCACACAGACCTGGCGCGATATTCGTCGTACGAACTCCCGTACCGACCATGTCAGCACGCAGATTTTTTGTGAATTGATCCACAAACGCCTTGGTTGCGCCGTAGACATTACCACCTGGGTAAGGTGTTGATCCAGCAATAGAGCCAATATTAATGATCATCCCTGTGTTACGAGCGACCATGTCTGGCAGGATCGCTCTGGTCATTGTGACCAACCCTTTGCAATTGGTATCAATCATCGTATCCCACTCATCTTGTGACGCCAGGTGAGCGGGCTCGGTGCCCAATGCAAGTCCTGCATTATTGACCAACACGTCGATCTCCTTCCACCCTGCTGGCAAACTCGCCAGCGCCTGCGCGATGGACGTTTTATCAGTGACGTCGAGTTGTACAGGCAACAAATGCTCACCCAATTCCGCCTGCAATGCAGAAAGACGATCAATCCGACGCGCTGCAGCGATCACGCGATGACCGTGTCGTACAAATTTCTTCGCTATTTCTTCGCCAAATCCTGAACTTGCACCAGTCACTAATACGATCATACAATTTCCTTTAAGACAATAATTATCGAGCAGAATGAAATTTACTGCAGCTATTCTAAGGGCTTTTACGCGTTGCAGCAGAAATGCACTCAGATTATCACCCCAATTGGTCATGCACCTCGACGCGGCTAATGCACCAACCTAAGTAGATTCCACATGCACCGAAAAGATCGCACGCTATGCTTGCCCATTCATAAGGCATCACGTAAAATCTGTGCACCATTTCGTCTCACGTGACTGGCGAAAACGTTGGCTGACTCTTATATGAACACCAACAAAAGATGGATATCCATCGGGAAGCGTGAGATTTCGGGGTCGAAAGACCCTCGCCGTGCGCCTGGGTAGCCTGATGGTAAATTTGTGAGGCTGCCACTCTACGACCACGTCCGACTGACACCTCATAGAAAACAATCACCGATCACGTTTTTTACATTAACAGGAAAATCAGGAAAGCCATGTTTGCTAAAAACCATACACTCGCCAATATCGATCCAGAACTGTACGCAACGATTCAACTGGAAAACCATCGCCAGGAAGAACACATCGAGCTCATCGCTTCTGAAAACTATACATCCCCAGCCGTCATGGAAGCCCAAGGCTCTCAATTGACGAACAAATACGCAGAAGGCTATCCAGGTAAACGTTACTACGGTGGCTGCGAACACGTTGACGTCGTTGAGCAACTCGCTATCGACCGTTTGAAGCAATTATTCGGTGCCAACTTCGCTAACGTTCAACCCAATTCCGGCTCCCAAGCCAATCAAGGCGTATTCTTTGCATTACTGAACCCAGGCGACACCATTATGGGTATGAGCTTGGCGGAAGGTGGTCACCTCACGCACGGTATGCCACTCAATATGTCTGGCAAATGGTTTAACGTCGTTTCTTATGGTCTCGATGCCAATGAAGATATCGACTACGACGCCATGGAAAAACTGGCACGTGAAGCCAAACCAAAACTGATCATCGCTGGCGCCTCTGCCTTCGCATTGCGTATCGACTTCGAGCGTTTCAGCAAAATCGCTAAAGAAGTTGGCGCGTATTTCATGGTTGATATGGCGCACTATGCTGGCTTGATCGCTGCTGGCGTTTATCCAAACCCAGTACCGTTTGCAGACGTCGTTACATCCACAACCCATAAGAGCTTACGCGGCCCACGCGGCGGTATCATTTTGTCTAACGACGAAGCGATTGCAAAGAAAATCAACTCTGCGATTTTCCCAGGTTTGCAAGGCGGTCCATTGATGCACGTGATCGCTGGTAAAGCGGTCGCATTCAAAGAAGCCCTCACACCAGAGTTCAAAGCTTACCAAGAACAAGTCGTTAAAAATGCCGCAGCATTGGCAAAAACATTGACTGAACGCGGTCTGCGTATTGTGTCTGGTCGTACAGAATCCCACGTAATGCTCGTCGACTTGCGTCCAAAAGGTCTGACAGGCAAAGAAGCGGAAGCCATCTTGGGTTCTGCGCACATGACCTGTAACAAAAACGGTATTCCTAACGATCCACAAAAGCCAATGATTACATCTGGCATTCGTTTAGGCAGCCCAGCCTTTACAACGCGTGGCTTTAAGGAAGCAGAAGCGATCAAAGTAGGTCATTTGATTGCGGATGTGCTGGACAATCCTAACGATGCAGCAACAATCGAACGTGTGAAAGAAGAAGTCAAAAAGCTGACAACTGCTTTCCCTGTCTACGCGAAGTAAGTCGTAAGCAATGCATGAAAACGCCACTCGCTGAGTGGCGTTTTATTAAGCGCAGCACATGAGACCGATTGATCGTAACCCCTGAAAAATTACATCAGAAAGATACACGTACCTACATGAAATGCCCTTACTGCCATCACGACGACACCCAAGTGATTGATACACGCGTCTCAGAAGAAGGTAATGTCATGCGCCGCCGACGCCGCTGCGCGCAATGCGATAAACGCTTTACAACGTACGAGCGAATCGAATTGATCATGCCGGTCATCGTCAAGAAAAATGGTAGCCGGTCGGAATATGAATCGGCAAAATTACGCGCCAGTCTGATGCTTGCATTGCGGAAACGCCCCGTATCCGCAGAAGCGGTCGACAATGCGGTACAAAGTATCGAAGAAAAGTTACTTGCCAGCGGCGAGCGGGAAATCATGTCAGTCCAACTCGGTGAACTGGTGATGCGAGAACTCAAACGACTCGACAAAATCGCCTACATCCGTTTTGCCTCAGTCTATAAAAGCTTCGAAGACATTTCAGAATTTGCGGAAGCGATTCAAGAAGTCAATGTTGAGCATCGTGCTGCAAGCAAAACGAAAAAATAACATCAACTTGCTGTTGCGATGCCAGAGAAAACTTTCATCGCCCCCACTTAACTCTCGCTTGTTACTGCCGATAACAACACCAAGAACCATTCGGAGAATGCGATGAGCACGCCGATTATCCCGCCACTACCGCCTGCAACGTCCGTCAATGCTATTCCTACGACGACAGCGCCGCATGCCTCGTCGCAGTCAATCGCGCCACTCGCTGAATCAGGCACCGTCGTCGAACTATCGACACTCGCACGCATTCAAAACTTGCTCCAAACAGATGCGCAAGCGCAATTGGACCTCGCGAATCAACCTGCAACAACAGCGGAGATCAACGCGCAAACCAACGCACTACAACAATTCAACAATATCGCGCTCGCCGCACTTGCCTACAATACGTCAACGAATACCCAAACGACTCAACCGCAAGCGACGACTGCACTCCAAAATACGTCGGATGCTGTGTTGAATAGCCAGGTTCAGACTAGCTTAACGAGCGAAGCACTGCTCAGTGCAATTGCAGCTGAGAACGTTAACTCAGTCGCCGCAGAAATTCACCAAGCGCAACTCTTGCCATCGACATCGCCCTCAGTCAACGTATCCAGTCTCGGAAACGCACAGGTTCAGCAAGCGCCAGCAACAATTGACGAGACCATTGCGACACCCGCCACACTCACTGTGACGCCTGCTTTATACGCGACCGCAATGTCGAACAACCCTGCTATTTCGGCCGCCATTGCAGCCTATCACTTAAGCGACGGCATGATTGCGCACGCGAGTGACCCCGTTAGTAGAAAACACCAAGACGAGACCTTGATGGTCAAAGGAATTTCAATCGTCGATGCAACGGAGAAAATGAAAGAAGACGACGCCCAGAGTCGCGCGGCGCGTGAGAGACCATCATTATGGAAGCGTGTCATGCATTTAAAAAACAAATTCCTGCAACGCTTCCCTAATCAAAAAAAGAAAAAACGTCTAGCTAAGCAGCCGTGACGAGTTAGTCGCTTTATGGACGCAAATAGGCGTATCCTGCGTACTGTTTCTTAACCACCTCTCCGGCGCCAGAGGGTACGTAAGTGACGACTGGATTCATATCCTCAGGTGTGAGCTTCATCCCTGCCATCGTATTCTGGCACGCATTCAATACAATACCATCCGCCTTGGCCTCTGTAACACGCGCCGCGGTCACCGCATTTGCCTTTAACATCGCAATACCTGGGCCAAAAGCAACAACCTCAATCTCGACGTGATCAGCACCGAGATCGCGCTGGATATTTTTTACATTACTCAGCGCCATTTGCCATTTGCGCGGATCATCGTCACTGACTTGCACCACGACTTTCATTTTGGCATCGTTATTCAGACCCGCCGCACCGGCAGAACTCGCTTGAAGTGCGCTGACCGCTAACACACAAGTAGCAACGAGAGAGACCCATTGACGCATACACACTCCTTTTCATCGTGATAATAGGACCAAGTCCTCAATGCCAACAACGTCCATTCTACTCGGTTGCAAAATAGATCAGTGCAATCACAGGCAAAGAAAATCCAAAGCAAGACGCCAACCACCAGCCACCATAAGCGTAAGCCCACGCACCAAGGGCTGAGCCTGCGGCGCCACCCATGAAAAAGGTGGCCATGTAGACGCCATTGAGACGAGAGCGATGTTCCGCCCCTAACGCAAAAATCGTTCGCTGTCCCAAGGTGAGATTACCCGATACGCCAAAATCCAGCACGATTGCTGCCACAACCAACAGTCCGAGCGCCCATGACGAGCCCGCAGGCGCAATGTGCGTCATCAAAAATGCCCCCGCAACACAAAGCATCGCGACGCAGGTAGCTGGGCGTGTCCAGCCCTTATCAGCGAGACGCCCGGCAATCGGCGAAGCAACAGCGCCCGCCACACCAGCTAAGGCAAACAAGGCAATACTGGCTTGCGACAAATGAAAAGAAGGGCCCGCCAACAATAGAGGTGTTGTCGTCCAGAACATACTGAATGCGGCAAACAAGCACGCATGATAAATGGCGCGGCGACGTAAAGCTGGTGTGTGCAGCGTCAGATGCCACATAGATTGCAGCAATTCAACGTAGCGAAGTTTGGCGACAGGAACACGCGTTGGCAAAGCGCGGGATAACACCACCGCCAGCAGGACCATGATGACCGTCGACACATAAAATACGACATGCCAAGAGGATATCTGTGTGATAAACCCAGCGACCGGACGCGCCAGCATAATCCCCATCATTAAGCCACTCATGACATTACCAACTACTCTGCCACGAATGGCTTCGGGGGCCATATGGGCGGCGAGCGGCACTAAAATCTGAACAGCGACCGATCCCACACCGATACAAAAAGCGGCGATCAAAAATAAAAGGGGCGTACTCGCCGTCGCGGCACCTACTAGCGCCACCGTCCCTAAGACCATCGTCCCTAGGATTAATCGGCGGTTTTCAATCAAATCACCCAATGGAACAATCAATAACAGCCCGACGCCATAACCAATCTGCGTCAGTGTAACAATCAACCCAGATGCTTTCGGATCCAAACCAAGGGCCTGACTGATCGGCCCGACCAATGGCTGCGCATAATACAAATTAGCGACAATCAATCCACAGGAAACAGCAAGCAAGAAAGTCATCCATGTACTGATGACTGGCATGCTATGAAATGCGTCATTAGCTTGTTGGATAGGTGGTTGCGTTGCAGGAGATGCCACAGAAGCGGCCGCGGGAGACTGATGTGGTGATGCTGACATAACTAACCTCAATTCGGGGAATCGCCATTCTTATTGCAACAATGCACATACAGAGCCACTGTAGAGCAACTGTAGAGCAGTTGCAGCGTACATTGATCAACATGGTAAGAAGCGGCGAAGATGGATGCCCATTCTAGAACAAATCGACAATTAATTCTGAGGACGAGAAATTTGCCCCCTGTCGCCCGTTTCCAGCAACAATTGTCGGGTCAGTTCTCCCAACAATTGAAGTGCACGTTCCATATCACGCCCCCAAGGACGGGCAATATTGAGCCGCAAGAAATGCGCAAATTTATCGGCATTCGAAAACATGGCCCCAGGCGTGAAGGATAGTCCCTGTGCGACTGATCGACGCAGCAAGACAAGCGTATCGACCTCTTCTGGCAAGGCGATCCACAACCACCAACCACCCGCTGTGCTGATGAGCTGCGTCCCCGAGGGAAAATAGGCTTGTACAGCACGTGTCGCAAGTGGAATGGTGGCGGCGAGACGCTCCCGCAATTTTCGCAAGTGACCATGCATCGCACCACTTTGCATGAATTCCGACAGAACTCTTTGCTCAACGAGCGGCGTGACCAAAGACAGACTCAGTTTCAGTGCCGCAATTTTGGCGTGAAATCGACCTCCTGCCACCCAACCAATCTTGAATGCAGGAGCCATACTCTTGCTGCAAGAACCACAATAAATCACACGCCCATGTCTGTCCCACGATTTCAGTGGCTGAGCGCGCTCAGTGAATGCAGTGGATGGTGCGACATCGGCGAACACATCATCCTCAATCACCGCAAGATCCCATTGTTCAGCCAATTTAAGCAGTCGCTTTTTATTCTTGACGGGCATGTGGCATCCCAGTGGATTCTGAAAATTGGGCATGACCACAATGGCTTTGATGCCAGACTGATGTTCGAGCACGTAGTCCAACGCTTCCATACTCATCCCGTCTTTCTCCGTACAGGGAATCGCAATGGCGCGCATGCCTAAATTCTCGATTACTTGTAATAAACCAAAATACACTGGCGACTCAACGACCACCGAATCCCCCGCTTGCGCAACGGCTCGCAGTGCGATACTCAACGCCTCTGTCGATCCATTCGTTACCAACAGCTCCGATGGATGCACTTCCATATTGAATATCGAAAACCATTGCACCAATTGCTCTTTGAGCGCAGGCAAACCCGTACCTGTCGGGTATTCGCCCAGCATCTCTGGATGCTGCCTCAACAATCGTTGTGCAATCTTCGATAAATCAGCGGTGGGATACCATTCTGGTGCGGCACTAGCGAGGTGCAGTCCCCATTGCAAAGGCTGCTCTGTCAATAAGTACAGCTCTGACATTCTATGCTGCAAAGAACGTAATTTATCGTAAGAGACAGGCTGAAGTGCCTCACGATTCGCTCGCTGTCTCGCTGAGGCATCTGCGTGCAACGCAGTATTTGCAGTGCCGCTATCACGCCGCCGCATTTTCCAGTCGGCGACAAAGATTCCTGATTTTGCGCGCGCTTCTACGAGCCCGACCTGCTCAAGATGCCGATAACAACGAATGGCGGTAGAAACACTCACATGATGCAATGCCGCCAAGGAGCGCACTGAGGGCAGGCGCTCGCCGATCGGGTAGTGTGATGAGGTAATTTCTTGCGCCAACTGCGCTGCGAGTTGCTGATAACTGTACTGCATTACAGATTCCTTTGAGAGCAATCTGTACAGCATAAACGACTGCACACCTGTGTGCAAACGAAGCGCCCACAATCAGTACACTCTCTGCATGAAAACATCCATCTCCCCCACATCACCGACAGTAACGTCAGCAACGACGAAAGCTGATTCGTTACTTTCACATGCCAAAGACTATTTCCCAGCAATACTTGCCGGAATGATCGCGGTCTTGATTTCTTATGCTGGCCCCATGCTACTTATGCTGCAAGCAGCACAAGCGGCGCATCTGAGCGACGCGCTTAGTAGTTCATGGCTATGGGCTGTTTCAATTGGTTCAGGCCTATGCGGAATATTGCTCAGCTATCGCTATCAGATACCAGTCATTTGTGCCTGGAATACACCTGGCGCCGCACTCCTCGTTTCTTCACTCGTGACCGTTTCTTATCACGACGCAATTGGGGCCTATCTGGTTGCAGGTGCCCTCACCTGCTTTATTGGCTTGACGGGTGCCTTTCAAAAAATCATGGCAGCCATTCCCAAAAGTGTCTGTTCAGCGATGCTTGCAGGCATTCTTTTTCGATTTGGTGTGGAGGTATTTGCTAATGCACGCAGCGAGGTCGCAGGCGCACCGATACTTACTGCCATCCTATTTATCGCGTATTTGATTTTTAAACGGCAAACGTCACGCTATGCCATCGTCCTCACCTTATTCACTGGCGTGATATTGAGTATGGTATGTGGATGGGGTCAGTCGACTGCGATCTCCGGCGCGCACTCTCCGAACTGGTGGTCGCTGTCCCTCACCACACCAGTATGGACCATGCCAACATGGACTCTTAGCTCCACTGTTAGCATTGGCCTTCCCTTGGCACTTCTTTGCCTAACGGGACAACAAGTACCCGGTGTTGCCGTATTACGTGCCGCAGGCTTTGAGAAGGCCCCCGTGAGCCAGCTCATCAGTGCCACGGGGGCGGCAAGTTGCCTCCTTGCGCCTTTTGGCTCCCATGGCATCAACCTCGCCGCGATCACAGCAGCCATCTGCACTGGCCCAGAAGCCCACCATGAAGCGAACAAAAGGTGGATCGCCGGTATCGCTTGTGGCATTTTTTACGTGATCATTGGTTGTTTTGCAGGCTCACTCAAGGGACTCTTTTTATTGCTTCCACATGCCTTGGTCACCACCGTCGCGGGATTGGCATTAATGGGCGCAATACAAAATGGCCTCAGTCAAGCCATGGCGCTTGCCGAAGAACGTGAAGCTGCCCTCATTACCTTTATTGTCACTGCATCGAATATCACGGTACTGGGCTTGGGTTCGGCGTGCTGGGGAATTTCACTCGGCCTGCTGAGCTATGTCGTACTGAAACCGCGCAAAATACAAGACAACACCGCGGTCACTCAGTCGCCAATACGATGAAGAACAAGGAATAATCAGCAATAAAAAACCCGCGACAAGCGTTCGTCGCGGGTTGTTGAAACGCCTTCTCGATGTTAATCGAGTTTAAACACAGCAACTGTCGTCGCTAAGTTGTGCGCTTGTTGTTGCAAACTCTGTGCTGCTGCGGCGGCTTGCTCAACAAGTGCCGCATTTTGCTGCGTCATGTCATCCATGTCAGCAATCGCGCCATTCACTTCGCCAATACCGGCACTTTGCTCTTCACTCGCAGAAGCGATCTCAGCAATAATATCCGCCACGCGCTTAATCGCTTGTACGATCTGCTCCATGTTTTTACCAGCGTCGTCTACCAATGAACTTCCGACATCGACTTTCGATACAGAATCACCGATCAACTCTTTAATTTCTTTCGCGGCACCTGCAGAGCGTTGTGCAAGGTTGCGAACCTCTGAAGCAACCACGGCAAAACCACGTCCCTGCTCACCGGCACGCGCTGCCTCCACAGCGGCATTCAGCGCCAAGATATTTGTCTGGAAGGCGATACCATCAATCACACCAATGATATCGACGATCTTACGAGAGCTGTCTTTGATGGAACCCATGGTCTCAACAACACGCGCAACGACCTCGCCACCTGACAAGGCAACAGAAGACGCGGCCAACGCCATTTGATTTGCTTGACGCGCGTTGTCGGCATTGTGTTTCACGGTCGCCGTTAACTCTTCCATGGTACTTGAGGTCTCTTCTAATGAACCTGCTTGCATTTCTGTCCGCGAAGACAAATCAGCATTCCCTGCAGCGATCTCACCCGACGCGCCTTTGACCGATTCACTCGCATGGCGAATTTCAAACAAAACAGAGGCGATCTTATTCACAAACCGGTTAAACGCCGCTGAAATTTGCGCCAATTCGTCATGCCCCTCTTCATTTAACCGCTGCGTCAAATCACCTTCACCAGAAGCAATGTCAATCATCGCGTCACGCACTGTTTCCATGCGTTTTAAGGATTTCGTAATCAAGAACGTCAAGACCAAGAATGCAGCAACCGATAACACAACCGCAGTAATTGCCGATGACACCAGCAAAGCATCCAACATTTGCGTTGCCTGTGTCTTATCCAAGACGATGACGAGTAACCACTCTGTACCCTCGATCGGCGTCATATACAGCAAGCCATCACGACCGTTAATGCGCATCTCTTTACCACCACCGGATTTGGCGATCTCTTCAAGGCTATCGACAGACAATGCTTCATCGACATCCTTCAATGGCTTGAGAATCAGATCTTTATTCGGATGCGCAATGATATTTCCCTTGCTCTTATCAACCAAAAACGAAAAGCTATCAGGCGTTGGCTTAATGGCGTTCACGCTATTGATCACAGAATCCAGAAGCACATCAGAGGCCACGACAGCGCTGGTCTGACCACTCACGCCGACAGCCTCCGCAAACGTCACCAACAGTTTGCCAGTACTGGCGCTAGTGTACGGTGCTGTCAAAACAGGCCCAGCGATTGACGAGGCTTTTTTATACCAAGGACGTGCCGTTGGATCGTAATCCGCAGCACGTTTGCGTTCTTCGGAAAAAACAAAGTGCTTATCTGCATAGCCGATATACGACAAGTCAAAACCACCTGCCATTTGCGCCGCTTTCACAGCAGGCAGCGGATCTGGTGACTCGACGGCTAACTTAAGGGAAGAAACAACCGTTTTTTGTGATTTAGCCCAATCGGCAATCGACAAAGCACTTTTTTGCGAGAGCTGCGACATTTGCGCATTCATCGACTCAATCATGCGTGATTTGGTGGTGTAGAAGTTGGCGATGACCACGGCGATCATGCCTAAAATCATCGTTGAAACACAAATGGCAATCAGTTTTTGGCGTAAAGATAAAGAATTCATAGTTAATTCCTAAAATGAAACGTTTTCTATTCACTTCACATAACGTCAAAACGAGGTGAAAGTATCAGCCTCGAACGATTCAGCATGGTCATCACCACCCACCTCAATGACCACTCTTCAACGGGTGCTAACACGAAGACAACATCGGATGTTAACTTCGGATGTCAACGTCACCAATCAAGGTCACAAATCAAGGTCACATATCGACGCACCATAGCGGTACCCAATGTTAGCTTGACATCTGAGCTTGCGATTGAAGCACTCAAGCATTCAACAACACAACGATTGTATAGCGACTCGGTCTTCGTGATGTTGGTTAGCGTGTTAATTGGCAACAAAAGATATTGCGAATTTATTAAAATTAATCAATACACGAACGCGCTGCACCACTGTGCGATGAGCACTTCCGACGAAACCATGAGAGAGCAGCATCAAGTGAAAGAACGGCTGCTCGTAGTCAACGACGGATCTCTTTGCAATGACTACTTATGCATCGTAGTCAATGGAGATCTCTGCTACAAGTGAAAATAAGAACAAGAAAACGCCTGAATAGTGACTCAGGGCAAGAGGATACCATGAAGACAAAAAAACTTACCTAAAGTCAACAAATTGAAGTATGCGACAAAGAGAGGTCGCGGATGATATTGCATTCTTAGCATATGGCGACAAGCCATCACACCTATTCCGGCATCGCCTCTCCCACCCCACAGAGCAGACGGCCAGAAATAGGTCGCACCGACAATATGGGAGATTACTCGTACCAGCCGCCGCCCAACGCCTTATAGAGCGCAATGAGTCCCGTCAAACTTTGGGTCTGCACTTGCAGAATTTGGTCTTGCTGCGCAGCGATGAGTTTTCGGTTGTCAATCAGTGCAAACTGACTGACCTCACCTGCGGCGAGTTGCCGCTGCAAGCGTTTTAGGGATTGCTGCTGTAAACGTAAGGATGCCAAGAGTTGTTGCCGACTTTCTTCATTGCGCCCTATTCGGTTCAGCGCCAGCTCAACGTCGTTCACGGCGTTTAACACCACCTTTTTGTAATTTGCTGAAGCGACGTCAAACGCTGCTTGGTTTGCTTTGACTTGGTTTTGC
This sequence comes from Undibacterium sp. MH2W, assembly GCF_049340215.1. Classification (NCBI taxonomy): domain Bacteria; kingdom Pseudomonadati; phylum Pseudomonadota; class Betaproteobacteria; order Burkholderiales; family Oxalobacteraceae; genus Undibacterium; species Undibacterium sp. MH2W. The sequence continues at coordinate 110,222 of NZ_JBMPPA010000008.1, forward strand.
AAACGTTGACCATTGAAAATGGGGAGCGTAAATTGTGGACCAATGCTCCAATTGCGGCTCGCCGTTTGCAATAAGTTATCAGACTGAACCGAAGACCAGCCGGCATTGCCCACTAACGAAAATCGGGGATAGAGTTCACTCACTGCTACACCAACATCCGCACTTGCCGCAGCGAGGTCACGTTCGGCCGCGCGCACGTCGGGGCGATGCGACAATACATCGGCAGGAATGCCAATCGCTGGTGCCTGTGGAACCGCTAAAAGCGCACGTTGCGTACCCAATCGCTGCTCAAGTTCAGGCAGAGACAAGGTCGTTAAATTACTCAACGCAACGAGACTTTGTTGCTGCATTTGCTGAAAATTAGGGAGCGAAGCGAGGTAATTATCTCTTTGCGTTTCTACTCGCTCCACATCCAGCTGACTTGCTTCTCCATGCTGGTGTGAAAGGCGTGTCAACCGAAGCGCCTCGTTGTAATTTTCTGCGTTTTCTTTCGCTACTTGCCAGCGCTGCTGTACCGCACGCAATTCAATGTAATTTCGGGCAACCTCGGCCACCAGCACCAGTTGCACATCCTGCAAACGCTGCGCTGACGCCTGGGCACGTGCATTGGCGGACTCAGACACGCGCTGCTGATGCCCCCACAAGTCGATCTCCCATGATGCATCAAATCCAATCTGACGATTGGTGAACTCGACTAATGGATGCTTTAAGGGAACGTTAGCAAACTGTTCGCCATTCTGGCTAAGCGTATCCTTTGTGACACGACCCAATGCCTCTAGCGTCGGTGCTGACGCGCCATCCTGCACCGCTTGAAGGGCACGCGACTGACGCAATCTCGCATCTGCCATCATGACATCAGGATTCTTTGCCACCGCATCGGCGATCAATCCATTGAGTTCGGCATCACCGAGATTTTTCCACCACGCTTTGATCTGTGCTTCACCCGCTAAGGAAGGCGGCAGTGACGTACTGAACGATGTCGGTAATGAACTCACAGGAGCAACATAATCTGGCCCGACTGATTTGCAGCCTGCAAATGTCACACAAACGCTCATCGCACCAACAAGTAATAAATTATTTTTCATGGCTGATTTCATCTTAACAGGGCAAACAACAATACAAAAAATCGTCGATCAAGCGATGTGACGTCGGAACAAATATAAAGCCGACGTCAGGCTACCAAACGCAATACACAACAAAGGCCAGATGTAGGGCCACGCCCCCGCAAAGCCGAGCCCTTTCAAAAAGACACCTTTCAGTATCAGAATGAAATACGTCAACGGATTCAGATGTGCCACCCATTGCAAAAAGAGTGGCATATTTTCAATCGGCGCAACATATCCAGACAGCATCACCGCAGGGGTCATAAAACAGAACACCCCCAAAAATGCCTGCTGTTGTGTCGCTGACACCGATGAAATGAACAAGCCAACGCCGGCGAGTGCCAATCCATAGCCAACCATCCCCGCAAACAGCAACAACAACGATCCGGTAAAGGGCACACCATAGATCCAGTGTGCCACCGACGCAATAAAACTTCCTTGGATACACGCCACCATCACGCCAGGAATCGCCTTACCCGCCATGATGTAAGCAGGGGTTAATGGTGACACCAACAATTGATCAAAGGTCCCTTCCTCACGCTCGCGCGCCACCGACAATGCCGTGACAATCAAGCATCCAATCGTCGTAATAATGGCAACGAGACTTGGCAAGACGTGCCATTTATATTCAAGATTGGGGTTATATAAATTACGGAGAGTAATGCTTGCAACGGGCTTAGCACCAAGCTCCTTTCCAAAATCGTTGACGACCTGAAGTGCATAGGCACTGGCAATCTGTCCGCTATTGGATCGACGTCCATCCACCACCATTTGTATTTTGCTAGGAAGACGTTTACTGAGCTGACGTGACAAGTCCATCGGCACAACAACTGCCACCAACGCACGCTGCGTATCAATAATGTCATTCAGCTCTTGCTGGCTGTGGACCATCAAGATGTGCGTGAACGCTGCTGTATGGGAGAGTCTTTCCACCAATTCACGCCCCGCTTTACCATCATCTTGGTTATAAATAGCGAGGCTGGCATTTTTCACTTCCAATGTCGCGGCGAAAGGGAAGATGGCGGTTTGCAATATGACTGGCATCATCAACATCATGCGTCCTTGCTTACTCCCCAGTAGCGCCTGCAACTCTTTACGGATCAGTCTGATTAGTCGATATAGCATGTTTAATCCAGCGTACGTTTGGTTTTAATGGCAGTTAAGCCAACCCACAACAAGCCCAAGAGGCCTAGGTAGAAAGCATTTAAATACAACGCCGAGGTCACGAGATCGGTCTGAAATAAAGTCTGCAACGAATTAGCGAAATACCGCGCTGGAATGATTCTGGTCAGCCATTGCAGATAAGTTGGCATGCTAGAAATCTCAAAGACGAATCCAGACAACATCATCGCTGGCAAAAAAGCAATCGTGAGTGCCGCTTGCGCTGCATTGAATTGATTACGCATAACGGTCGATAAGTACAAGCCCTGACCCAAGGCACACGCCAGAAATAAACTCGATATACCAAATAAGGCAAGTAATGATCCCCGAAATGGTACCGCCATCATCAAGACAGCCACCAGCAGACACAACAGCATCGCAGCCATACCGAGGATGTAGTAAGGAAGAATTTTTGATAAGAGTAATTCTGCTTTCGTGACGGGTGTCGCCAGCAACGCTTCCATCGTGCCACGCTCCCACTCCCTCGCTACCACGAGCGATGTCAGCAATGCACCAATAATCGTCATCACGACCGCAATCGAGCCCGGCACAAGAAAATTGCGACTGACACTCGAAGGATTAAACCACGTGCGCGTTTCAACGTTGATCGTTGCGGCATTATTCACACCTCGATTTTGCATCATGGTTTCTTGCCAGCGTGCCCAAGCACCATTGACGTAGGCAGAGACAAACTGTGCCGTATTCGGCTCAGACCCATCTGCTAATACTTGGATCGCTGCCACGCCCTGCCCTTGTTGCGCTTTCGATGAAAAGTCGCTACCAATGACGACGATACCTCGGATCTCACCTCGCACTAATGCGGCCATGAGGACTGGTCGGCTATTCCCACTATGAATCTGAAAACCATTTCCCGCACGCAAGGTTTGCTCAAATTGAATCGCCGCGGTACCGGTGTCTTCTACTAATAATCCAACACGAAGATAATTCGCGTCCAAATTAATGCCGTAGCCAAAGACAAATAACAAAATCAGTGGCATCACAAATGCAATCAAAATACTGCTCGGATCTCGCACAATTTGGTACGTCTCTTTACGGCACAGGGCCAGTAAGCGACGCACCGAAACAGGACTAAGAGAAGGTGAATTCATCGATCTGCCTCCAATACTAATTCGATAAACGCATCTTCCATGGTCGGATTCAATCGCTCTGGTGTGACCACTTTTCGTTTCAGATCATCTGGTGTACCAAGCGCGAGTAATTTGCCACGGTAAATCAAGGCAATACGATCACAATATTCCGCCTCATCCATAAAATGTGTTGTCACCATGATAGTGACGCCCTTATCTGCCAAGCCATTGATGTGCGTCCAGAATTCACGCCGTGTTACGGGGTCCACGCCCGAGGTCGGTTCATCTAAGAACAACACTTGCGGTTCGTGCATCACTGCGCAAGCAAGTGCGAGCCTTTGCTTAAAACCAAGCGGCAATTTCTCCGTCGGCGTATCAAGGTAAGGTTGAAGAGCAAAGGCATTCACCATTTGCGTGATTTTCTCTTTTTGAACTGCGCCAGATAAACCGTAGATGCCAGAAAAGAATTCCAGATTTTGCTGCACCGACAACTGCGCATAGAGCGAGAATTTTTGCGCCATGTAGCCGAGCAACTGACGTGCTTTGGAGGGACTATCTTTGAGGTTATTCCCCATGACCAATGCTTGACCCGATGTCGGCTTTAACAAACCGCACTCCATCTTAAACGTCGTTGATTTTCCAGCGCCGTTGGGGCCCAGCAGACCAAAGATTTCACCACGTGCCACTTTAAAACTGACATGATCAGTCGCCACGAAATCACCGAATCGCTTGGTTAATTCCCTCGACTCAATCACAGGAATCGCTGCTTCTCCGCTATCGGGGTGCAATTGATATAGATTGGGCATGAGTGCGGCGAGGACTGACTCGCCACCAGGGCCACCGCCCAGCGCACTGATAAAGGCATCCTCCAGACGAGGCGCGACTTCTAATAGTGTCGCATCAGGGCCCGCATCGACGGCCTGCATGTCAGGACGTTTATCTTTATCTCGCAATACGATCCTGACATTGCGACCTTGAATGACACCGTCCATCACCTCCGGCAAACGGAGGGCGCGCCGTAGAACATCCCGTCGATGTCCAGCGATGCCGCCAATGTGCAAACAACGGCCACGCATCTGATCCATTAACATTTGCGGTGCGCCACTTGCCAGAATTTGTCCATGGCTCATCAGACGGACGTCATCACACAATTCTGCCTCATCGAGATACGCGGTGCTCCATAAAACCGTCATCCCCCCTTGCGCAAGCTCCCGTACCATTTTCCATAACTCACGCCGCGAGATCGGATCAACACCGACGCCAGGCTCATCGAGCAACAATACTTGAGGTGTACCAAGGAGCGCACACGCTAACCCCAGCTTCTGTTTCATCCCGCCAGACAATTTACCGGCCTGGCGTTCCGTGAACGGCGCGAGTGCAGTGAATGCCAATAACTTTGCAAAACTCTCTTCGCGTGCAGTGCCCGTGACGTTGCGCAAATCCGCGTACAACGTCAAATTTTCAAGCACACTTAAGTCTTCATAGAGACCAAATTTTTGCGGCATATAACCGACGTGTTCATGCAAGGCATCGCTTTGAGAAAATGGATCAAGACCGTTGATACTCACGCTCCCAGAAGTGGGCTGCAACAGCCCTGCTAGCAAGCGCAATAAGGTCGTCTTACCAGCGCCATCTGGACCGACTAAGCCGGTGATCGTCCCACGCGTAATGCTCGTATGCACTTTCGCGATCGCATCCACATGCTGTCCATCAAACCGCTTCACCAAATCCTGAATCAAGATCGCCTCTTGATTAGCGGCGTTAGAGTGCATCTCCGATGAAGGTGAAGATGAAGGTGAGACGATTGTCATTTTGCTGACCTGATCGTGACTGGCATCCCTTGTCGCCATTGTGCGTCAGCATCATCGACCACAATACGAATACGGTAGACAAGTGACGTCCGTAAATCCGTCGTCTCGACCGATTTTGGTGTGAACTCTGCAGTCGGCGACACAAAGCCAACGGTGCCGTGATATTGTTTTCCAGAGGTCGAATCGGTCTCCAATGTCACATGGGCACCTGCAGGATAGCGACCTAATTGCGGCTCGGGTACATAGGCGCGCACCCACACTGGTTTGGTCAATGATAAATTGAACGCAACCGTTCCACTCTGCACCATCGTGCCGACTTCGATCGCGCGGGTCAGAACGATCCCATCACTGGCGGCGACCAATACCGCATCCGATACCGCTAACTGTGCATTCGCTAAGTTGGCACGTGCTTGTGCGAGTAACGCATCCGATTCCGCGATCTCTTCTTTGCGGTATCCGCGCTGCATTTCGAGTGCTTGTTGTTGGGCTGCTTTTAACTGCGCACTTGCCTGATCCCGTGCGGAGCGAACATCATCGAGCAGATGCTGCGTCGTTGCTTGCTCAGTAACCAACGAAGTTTGCCTTGCGAGCTGCTTCTCAGCGTTCACCAATGCCGCCTCAGCCGCTTGTACCTTTGCTTTAGCCTGTTCAATATCTTCTTGACGGAAGCCCTGATGCATCATGGCATTGCGGGCTGCTAACGCTGCTACATTGGCCGTGGCGCTTTGCAGATTATTGTTGAGCGGCTCAGGATCTAAGCGCGCAAGCACGTCGCCCTTTTTGACGATCGTACCCTCATCCACTTTGACTTCCGCAACCCGACCGCCGGTACGAAATGCTAGTGTGGCCTCACGAATATCCACATTGCCGTAGATCGTTGCGTCATTTGCGGTGTTATGTTTTGCAAAAAAACCAAAATAGCCCACAGCAGCAATGCCCGCTACCGCGACAACACCAATTAATTTCTTATTCATAGAGATCCCTTATTCACTTGCAATACCACTACGTTGAATGCCGGCGAGCGCCCATACCAATCGTTGCTTTGCCGCAGCCGGATCGCGCATCAGATCACGCATTTTTTGTGCATCAACTGGCAACCAAGTACACCCTTGCATGATTTCACCTGCTAATAACATGGGCATACCGACCGCCGTCATAATAAAAATCATCAAATGTAAAACGGACCCATCGGGGACACTGCGCTCCGACTGCGCCTCTTGCAATAAGCGATAAATAATCTGCGGATGACGGTACGGTAAATGCAATAAAAATTGCTGCGCAGCGACCTCACCCGCAATGGCGTCAGCAAACAAATGGCTAATAAACGCGGCGTTTGCGCTGACGAAATCAATCAAATTCTCAATGGTCGCCCGCAGCCGACCAACGGCCGAGGTCTCGTCGGACGACTCGCTGGTCTCGCGTAACTGCGCATACATGGGCTCGTACCAGATCTCCACCAGTTCCTGCAGGAACGCATCTCGATTTCGGAAGTGATAAACAAAACTGCCAAGATTAACGTTGGCGTGTGCAGCTAATTCACGCACGGTCAGTCCGCGTAAACCCTTCTGCGACACCAATGCCAAACCACTTTGCAGCAGCACATCGCGGGTACTTTTTGATGTTGATTGAACTTTCATTCAATCAGTTTATACACATGTATAAAACAATGCAAGGCAAAATTTTTGATGCTCACGGTTGAGCCAGAGAACGGTAAAACACGTCACCGATTACCACCGAGTCGTCACACCTTAGTCATACTTTAATGGCAAGTTTCAGTTAATATCTGTATCAAGTTTGATTGCACACTTCCGATGATTAACATCAGGTACACCCCCGAAAGGACAGCATGACGCATCAAAGTACGGTACTTATCTTGCAAGGAGGCGGCGCACTTGGCGCTTATCAAGCAGGTGTTTATCAGGAATTACATGAGCATCACACCCCCATCGAATGGGTGATTGGCACATCGATCGGTGCCATTAACGGCGCACTCATCGCTGGCAATCCGCCTGAAAAAAGACTGATGCAGTTGCGCGCATTCTGGGATAGCCTCGCGCCAAATGCGACGCATCGAGCGAGCTTCTGGCCGTCCTTCACGCCATGGCTCGACGTCAACAGCACCATCAATACTGTCGAAACGATGATCAATGGCGTTGATGGCTTTTTCAAACCAAGGCCAGGTGCGGCACTCAATATCAACACAAAAGTCCCCTTAAACCAAATTGGTTTTTATGACACATCACCACTCAAAGCGACTCTCGAAAAATACGTCGACTTCGATTATTTAAACAAAGGGGATGTGCGTTTAAGTGTGTGTGCAGTTGACCTTGATGATGGGCAAAGCGCTGTCTTTGATAGCAGCAAGCAAGTCATTCTTCCTGAGCATATTATGGCGAGCGGCGCGCTGCCGCCTGGTTTTCCGCCCGTCGAAATTGATGGTCGCGCGTATTGGGATGGCGGCGTGTATTCCAACTCCCCGCTAGAAATTTTCCTTGAAGAAGGCAATAACAAAGATGCATTGTGCTTCATGATTGACCTCTGGGACCCCACAGAAACCCGGCCCGGATCGATTGCTGAAGCGATGGCACGCTACAAAAATATTCAGTACGCAAGCCGCTCAAAGGAACAATTATTGGCCTACCAGAAAATTCATGATCTACAACGGGCAATCCGCGCCCTCTCAGAGCAATTACCCGACGCTAAACGCAAAGACAAAAACCTCAAACCTCTCATCGCGATGGGCTGCGAGCATACGATCAATGTCGTGAATTTGATCATGAAAGCACTACCGGACGATCATTATTTTAAAGACGTCGATTTCAGCGCCAGCACGATCCAGACGCGCTGGGCATCTGGCGTCCACGATTGCAAACGCGCCTTACGTCACAAATCATGGCTACAACCAATGCCACCGCACGCGGGTCTAATCATTCACGAACTGCCTCAGGAGTAGTATAAGCATGACCGAAGTTGACATCCGCAGCAACGCCTTTGCTATGCCGTTCCAGCACCTGGCATTTCCACCGTCCCCCTATCGATCGACGGATCGCGAAAATTTGATCGTCCGCTACCGTCGCAAAATTACCCGTGCTGGAAGTCATTTCCGCAGTCCACTTTTTAGCCGATCTTACCCTACCCTATGGTAAGGTAGTACACAATTACCTCGTCCCAACCAAGTAAAGGAATGTTCATGTTACTCAAAGATAAAATTGCTCTCATCACTGGCGCGGCCAGCGGTATTGGTAAAGAAATTGCGATTGAATATGCCAAGCAAGGCGCGAAGATTGTTATCGCTGATTTAGCACTCGACGCGGCGCAGGCGACTGCGAAAGAAATTGAACAATCAGGCGGCACGGCGATGGCAGTGGCGATGAATGTGACGGACGAAGCACAAGTCGATCAAGGCGTCGCCGATGCCGTTGCCGCCTATGGCACGATCGACATCCTCATTAGTAATGCAGGTATCCAGATCATCAGCCCTATCGTTGAACTGAGCCTCGATCATTGGAAAAAAATGCTCGCCATTCATCTCGATGGCGCATTCCTCACAACACGTGCCTGTATGCGCGCAATGATCGCGAGCGGCAAAGGCGGCAGTGTGATTTACATGGGTTCGGTGCACTCACACCAAGCGTCTCCACTCAAGGCACCCTACGTCGCTGCAAAGCACGGTTTGCTTGGCCTTGCGAAAGTCGTCGCTAAAGAAGGTGCAAAAAACAATATCCGCTCCAATGTCATCTGCCCTGGCTTTGTCCGCACACCATTAGTCGACAAACAAATTCCAGAGCAAGCGAAAGAGTTTGGAATTACAGAAGCCGAAGTGATTAAAAACATTATGCTCAAAGAAACGGTCGACGGCGAGTTCACCACGGTACAAGATGTGGCACAGACAGCCGTTTTCTTGGCAGCATTTGGAACAAACGCACTGACAGGACAATCGATCACCGTCAGCCACGGTTGGCACATGCAATAAAATATTCAACGCAAAGCAGCAGAAGGTCAGCCCTGAGAACGCAGCGAATCATCGCTGCGTTTTTTTTGCAGCGCACATGAACATCCTGACATGATCATCTCCATCACCATTCCATTTTGATATGACTAATTAAAGACAAAAGTGATAAACAATGTGAAATTCAGAATTTTGGCGTCAGTGCGTTTTACACTTTGTAAAAAAAGAGAGCGTCGAATAACGTGGATGACATCCATCCACTGTCGAAAAAGCTACGCTGGTGATTCCAGATGTCGAGGCGACATTTTCTGGTGAGACAATGACGGAATTCTGTTCTGAAGGTGGATTTGGCAATGCTTGTGCGTTTAACAAAACAGAAAATGCTCACGACAAAGCATGCTGTATTGAGTACTGGTTTCATGTCGTCACTTCTGTGCTTCATCGCAGTCTCTTATGCCTCGGAAAGCTCCTTTCCCCCTATAAAACTCTACTACGAAAACAGAGCCCCTTATATGGAAGTCAACAACGGGGAACTCGCCGGAGCAGAGGGATTACTAGCTAGCGCAGCGTTAAAAAGTGCTGGCATCACCGTCAACTTATCAGAAGCACCGGTCGCACGACAGACGGCACTCATCAGCAACAACACTGAACCCGCTTGTGCAGTAGGATTGTATTGGACGGCTGAACGTGCACGAATGGGGAAATATAGTTTGCCGTTGACCCACAGCCAACCGCAGTCCATTGTCATTCGCGCTAACAATACGAAAGTGACGACAACAGATCGTCTCGTTGATCTCCTTGCCAACCCCTCATTTTCCCTGATACTTCGCAATGGCTATTCGTATGGCGCGGATGTTGACGCCATATTGAAAGAGGCAAAAGCAACGATTCTCAGACCCTATGACAACAGCTTGGAGAGAATACGACAAGTGCATCTGGGTATCGTCGACGGAGCGATGTTCACGCCTTTTGAGGCTGAATATCTGATCAAACAACTGGGTTCCCACGGAAATGATCTCATCGTCAAACAATTTAAAGATGCCCCCGACGGCAAATCTCGTCATCTTTACTGCAGCAAAATGGTCGACGACAGCCTCATCAAAAAAATCAATGAAGCACTAAGAAAAGGTAGCTAAGCGCGCAGGCCAATGAAGAATAACGTGGTTGACGGTCCCTACACCCCTAAAGCACTTGGCATAAGCAATCTTCCGAGACGCGGACCTCCGCTCGGCATCAACGTACCAAATTGCGACAATTTCACCAGCGTTAGCAGAATTTCCTGATATTTATTTGCAAAGAAAGTATTAAATAATTATCATCATTACATGATGACGTGAAGGTTTACGTGATCAGAGAAACAACTCCCATCCATTTTTAACCGACTCGATTCATCACAATAAAAATGAAACATTCGTTGATTATTTGCGCACTTTTGGGCCTTAGCAGTGCCGCCAACGCACAAGATACAGACCCATCACACCGTTTAATGTCAGAAAGACCTGAAATTGGGTCTAATATGCTGCATCAAGTTGGGAAAAGCAGAATTAATATTTACAAAAAATATGAAGATCTGAGTGATGCCGACAAGGCGCTCTTACGTGCGCCTTATGGCGATATGCAAGCAAATGATGAGCCACCCTTCCCCCTGTATGGCTTAGCACCGGTTTTAAAAAAATTAGCGCGCATGAACTTGCGACGTGAAAATGAAGGGAATGTGCGACTGCTCGTTTTAATCGACACCAATGGCGAAGCGGAAAGTGTTCGTTTTTTACAGTTTCCAACATTAGATACAGCAAAGGCGGTTGCAAGCATCCTCGTTTCGACCAAATTCAAACCGGGACGTTGTGATGGCAACCCATGCAAGATGGATTATTTGTTCGACCTTAACCTAGAAGTACCGTTATAAAAAAAGCGACTCCGCATGAGTCGCTTTTGGGGGTAAGGCTAGATTCATCGCATCAAAAGATGCGAGCTGAAGGCAACGACGAGTCGCCCCCAATGAAATCCTCGTTACTTTGCAAATTTCATTGCCAGTTGATTCAATTTCTCTGCGCGTTTTTTTGCGTTTTCAGCTTCTTCCGCTTCGGCTTTCTTCTGACGCTCTAATGCCGCCTGCTCTTTGATTCGGGCGGCATTTTTTTGCGCGCGTTCTCTCAACATGGTCACCGCATAGGCGCGATGTGTATCGTTGAGGGAGTCTGTCGCATTACCATCAAGATCAAAACGCGTTTCGGCCTTCGAGAGCTTTTGCAAATAGCGTGTTGACTTCGTGTGATACGAGAGCGTCATGCGCAATACTTTCCGATCTACATCGGGCATCTTTGCAATGATCTGCTTATCAATGCCAATAGACAAAGGTTCACTATTTAAAAACACTGGGAATGCATCTTTTAGGGTTTTTAACAAAGCTTGCGCTGCTGTGACCGGAATAGACTTACTTGTAGTTTGCATGAATATAAAAGGAGAATTTCACAAAGTCCTCTAGCATAACATACGCGTCGCTGTGCACCTCTAAATGATGTGCGTCCGTTGTTGCTCAAAGACGCCTCAGGCAAGGCTGCCTATTTTTTAACACCTCCGAGGAGAGCGAGGCTGGGCCTCACTTTTGACAAAGTTATCCACAAAAACAGTGGATAAAATTGACAACAATACGTCAACGCAAAATAGGCAAATTAACAACTAAATCATTCCAATCGATACCCATATACTCCGTCACACAATCACGTCGACGACATTTCCCAGCATCGACTGTCGCGCCTTGTTTGCCGCAATCCGCTCGGCATCGGTCGTCTGACTTGTACTCGTACTTGTACTTGCGCTGGTACTCGTCGAACTGCGGGTATTACTCGTCTCTGATGTTGTTGATGTCGATGACAACGCATTCTGCGCATCGGTACTCGACGTTCCGCTCGTCGCCGACGTAGACGATATGCCTCTTGCATTGTTCGATGAACTATCCGACGATGCCGACGACGAACTGGAGGAGGAACTTGAGGAAGAGCTTGAAGAGCTCAATTGCGCGATTTGCGCCTCGACAGAAGCAATCTCAGAATTCAATGTCTGTGTTGCGCTGCTAGAGGACGAATTTCCTGTGGCTGCCGCTTCCTGTTTTTTTAATTCCTTCTGATAAGCCTCTAACTTTGCTTCTAGGGCCGCAAGTTGCGCCGCAGAACTGGACTGACCTGTAGAAGAAGAATAAGACGAAGAACTGACCGATCCAATCGCCGAGACCATGATTGCACTCCTTTCGATAGCGAACCATCATCGTTCGCCATTCAATGATTGTGGCGAAGATGATAGGCAAGCATCACCATCCACCACACTAAAGCCAGACAAGACCATCTGGACACCTGATAAGGTAACGGTGCATTGCAGCAAAACTAGACATCTTTTCATGTAAATTGATGTAAAGATCCGTTAAGACCACCGCTACCTCTCCGGCAATCCAATCAATCCTTAGTGCATCGATGGCTTCGGTCCAGCACCTTGCGCATGTTCGTTTTTCATGGACTGCAATTGCGTCCGCTGCTCAGGTGTCAGTACTAAGGATATTTGATGCATCGTTGAAGCGTGGGCGACCTTGATTTGCGCCATCGCACGCGCCTCTGCATCGGCCAGCGATTTCAATTTCGACTCGTCATATTGCACATTGCCTTCAATCATCTCGTGGATCGCATCAGCATTCTTCTTCGCCACTTTATGTTGTTCATGGAACACTGGCTCAACGGCGTGCATGATCGCAAAAATTTTATCCTCTTGTGCCTCACTGAGTTTGAGCGCATGCAAAAACGGAGGAATACCCGCATCCATCATGGGCATCGCATGCATCGGTGGCGGACCATCCATGTGCTGCGGACCTGGACCCTCTCCATGGTCTCCCATCATAGGCGGCATGCGGTGGGCATCATTACCGCCCGGCATACCTGGCATAGCGGGCATGGCTGGCGCGCAAGGTGGCTGAGCATGATCGAACGACGCATTGACTTGGGCGAATACTGGCAGCCCCGCAGCAAGTCCTGCAACAAGCAAGGCATTGGTCAATAACATTTTCATTGCTTTCATTCTTCACTCCATTCATTCAATAGTAAGGTGTCAATACGGCATCAGGCAAATCCGACGATCAAACCGTATGACCAGATTGTCGTCCTATGGGGCGTTAATTGCCGTTAAACCAAGGTAAATTTAGGTAAAGATAGAATGAATTAATGAACTTCAAGCAAAAAGATTGGTACAGTAACGATCATGTTCACACTCCCCCATTGTCACCCGCAAAACGGACAACATATGGCGGCAATAACACCACCATGGAAAAAAGAATGAATCAGATACTGCTCATTGATGACGATGCAGAACTACTGGCAATGCTCAAAGAATATTTAGAACAAGAAGGCTTTGGCGTCACTGGTGTCAATGACGGCGAATCAGGCACGCGTGAAGCGCTCAGTGGTGCCTACGACATCGCCATTCTGGATGTCATGATGCCGCGTCTCAATGGACTTGAAACACTGCGCCGTATTCGCACGAAGAGCCAGCTTCCGATTCTGCTACTGACCGCACGCGGCGACGATACAGACCGCATCATTGGACTGGAATTGGGCGCCGACGATTATGTCCCCAAACCATGCACACCGCGTGAGTTGACCGCCAGAGTACGAGCGATCCTTCGCCGTACCCGCCAAGCGCCAAACGACGTGAGCAGCACCTCTCCAATCGTCGTCAACGCACTCAGTGTGTGGCCAGAAAAGCGAACCGCAACGTGGGCCGGAAATCCCATCGAACTCACCAGTACAGAGTTCAACCTGTTAGAGGTGCTCGTGCGTCACGCCGGACACCCAGTCAGTAAAGCAGAATTATCTTTACAAGGTTTAGGACGTCCACTAAACAGATTTGATCGCAATATCGATGTCCACCTCAGTAGCCTGCGCCAGAAACTCGGAACGTTGGCGGACGGTCGCTCCTGCATCCAAACCGTTTATCGGCTTGGCTATCAATACATCAAGGAGTAAACCGTGGGCCGCCTGTTTTGGAAAATTTTTATCTTGACGATTGTGGTACAGATCATTGCCACGCTCGGTATCGGCGGCACGCTCTGGCTCAAACATTTTCGCCATCAAGGTACCTCATCACAACTCGATCAAAGCCCACCCGCCGCATTCAGAACCAAAGCTGCCGCCGCGACATTGCAATTCGGTGGCGTAGAGGCGCTACAAACCTTACTGAGCGATGGAGATCCACGCCACCCCATTTTCGCCGTCGGGGATGACAATACAGAGTTATTCCACAGAAAAATCAGTGCCGAGATGATTCATCAGGCGCGCCAGTTGATCAATGACGATCATGAGTCGACGACGCGTGAAGTCATCTCAAAGGAAGGCACCCACTATCTCTTATTTTCACCGGCTTTTAATCCAGACGATGCGCCCCCTCCTCCTGCACTCAATCCGCCAGAGGAGGCGCATCAGCATCGCGGGCCACCACCAGGCTCGCCGCATAATGATTTTTTCCTGCCCTACTTTCCGATGGGCTCGGCTATTCTATGCAGCCTCCTTTCCGCTGCGCTGCTAGCATGGTATTTTTCAAAGCCCATCAAACAACTCAAGAACGCCTTCGAAGAAGTCGCTAACGGCAATCTCAATGCCAACCTTGGATCAACGATGGGCACGCGCCGAGATGAACTCAATGATCTCGGACGTGATTTTGATGCCATGGTCAAACGCTTGTCGATCTTGCTGGATGGTCAACGAAGACTACTCCACGATGTTTCTCATGAATTGCGCTCTCCGTTAGCACGCCTGCAAGTCGCCATTGGACTCGTGCGCCAGCAACCCGAAAAAGTCGATACCTCTCTCACACGCATCGAACAAGAATGTGCGCGCATGGACAAACTCGTCGAAGAGTTGCTGACACTTTCCAAACTAGAAGCGGGTGCGCAAACGCCACGCGAAGAAATCGTCAATATTGATGAGTTAATGAGCGATGTGCTTGAAGACGCACGTTTTGAGGCGCATGCGACAGGACAAACCATCACGTTGATTGGTGATTCCTCCGGTACGGTGCGGGGCGATGCCGAATTGTTACATCGCGCGCTAGAAAACGTCACACGAAACGCCTTAAAACACAGTAAAAACGACCTCCCCGTCAACATCGCCTCCGCGATGACTGTATTGCCTGAGACATCAACACGGGTATGGCAAGTCAGTATCAGCGACCATGGACCAGGCGTACCTGAGGAAGAACTCGCAACGATTTTCGAACCATTTTTCCGCTGCACCCAGACCAGCCAAAACACAGGACATGGTCTAGGACTAGCGATTACCCGTCGCATTATTGAGGCACACCGAGGAACGATCACAGCAAGTAACCTTCCTGAGGGCGGGCTGGTAGTGACAATACAAATACCCTTGCTGTAGCCGTTTATCACTGATTTAGAACCTCCCCATGCGATCGATGCCATTCGCATGGGGTGTGGTGTTCCACCAACAAACACCTTCTTTTTTGTCGAGCAGACAACAGATCAAGCCAAGCTTGATTTGCTTCAATGAATCCCCGTTTTGCGCTTATACAATGAAATAATCCGCTCAACCGAGCCCCTCCTCTTTTTGCCAGAAGGATGCCGATGTTAGCCGTCTATATTTCACACAATGACTGTACGAAGCATGAGATGGGGGAACAGCATCCCGAATCGCCCGAACGAATTGGTGCCATTAAAGACCAGTTACTCGTCACTGGCTTACTGCAATTTATGGCGCCTCACGACGCACCATTGGCGACCGAGGAACAATTGGCAAGAGCGCATGATCTTGACTATATCCATCGCCTTGCAGCACTATCCCCGACCGAAGGCTATGTGCACGTTGATCCTGATACGCAAATGAATCCTCACACGTATCGCGCCGCATTGAGAGCGGCGGGTGCGGCAATTATGGCAACCGACTTAGTACTCGGCGAGGACGCGAAAGTCGCCTTTTGCAATATCCGTCCGCCTGGCCATCATGCAGAGTATCGTGCCGCTGGTGGCTTCTGTTTTTTCAACAATGTCGCTGTCGCAATCCGCCATGCGCTGGATGTCTATGGCTTACAACGTGTAGCACTGATCGATTTTGACGTCCATCACGGCAACGGCAGTGAAGATATTTTATGCAATGACCCTCGTGTTTTAATGTGTTCTAGTTTCGAAAAAAACATCTATCCATTCTCTGGCGACATTCCGAAAGGACCGAATATGATCAACGTCGGCCTTCCCGCTCGCGTTGGTGGAAAAGAGTTTCGAGCAGCGATTGAACAACGTTGGATTCCGGCATTAGACGCCTTCCAACCAGAAATGCTCTTTATCTCCGCAGGGTTCGACGGACACCGCGAAGACGACATGGGCAATCTCGGCCTCACTGAAGCGGATTTTGCGTGGGTGACACAACAGATTGTGGGTATCGCTAAGCGTCATGCACAAGGACGCATTGTGTCTTGCCTCGAAGGAGGTTATGTTATGTCACCACTGGCACGAAGCGTCGCGGCGCATGTCAGAGTACTCATTGGTGCAGATTAACTGAATTGGTCATCGGAGTCGTCATGGATAAGCACTATCTCAGCCCCTTGTTTTCCCCTCGCTCAATTGTGATTTTTGCAGGATGCGATGCGGACTCATCCCCAGCAACGGTTCATGCTCAGTTGCTGGTAGAACATTTCAAACAAGGCGGATTTACTGGCCCACTCACCTATCTCGATATCAACACCAGCGGTACACTCAGCGATCTCGTGAAATCAAGAGTGGATCTGGCAATCATAGCCCTTCCAGAAGAGCAATTGTCCGCCGCACTCGAAGTCGCGGGGAGTATCCACTGCAAGGCGGCCATGATGATCTCCAGTGGTGTTCGTGCGGATCTCGCCAAGCGTTTGCATGACATCGCTTCAGGCTATGGGATGCTGTTATTAGGCCCCAACTGCATGGGATTTCAACGCCCTAACCGACAACTCAATGCCAGTATTCTTGGTCGCATGACACAAAAAGGAGCGACCGCCCTTGTTTCACAATCCGGTTCAGTCACAACATCTATCCTCGACTGGGCGAGTTCAAATGGCGTCGGTTTTTCTGCGGTCATTTCTCTTGGCGCCCATACCGCCGTCGATATCGCTCAAGTACTCGACTTCTTAGCCGAAGACAACAGCACCCACAGCATCGTTGTTTATCTCGAAGGCGTAAAAAATGCACGCAGCTTTATGAGTGCACTACGCGCCGCAGCCGTTGCAAAGCCCGTCATCATCCTCAAAGCGGGACGGCATCACGGAGGATCACACGCGACGTCAACCCATAACGGCGCGATGGTTGCCAGCGATGATGTGTTTGATGCGGCATTAAAACGGGCAGGTGCGGTCCGCGTTCAAACTTTTGTTCAACTTTTTTCTGCGGTCAAATGCCTGTCTGCCCGCAATTTGCCGGTCGGCGGTCGACTTGCGATTATTTCCAATGGTGGCGGCCCCGCAATGATGGCGGCAGATTGGGTGCATGAAGTCAAACTGAATGTGGGGACATTATCCACGGAAGCAGCTACGGCGCTGCAATCACAGCTATCTCCTTTAGCGAATGTACAGGATATATTGGACCTCGATGAAAGCGCTGATGCGACGCATTATCGGCTTGCCATCGAAGCTTGCGCGAATAGCCCACAGATTGATGGTATTTTGGTTCTCCTCTCACCCAAGCCCCATCTCGATATTGATCGTGTCTCCGAGACATTGGCGACATTGCAGCCGAAGATCAACAAGCCACTCATTACCTGTTGGATGGGCGACGACCTCGTTGCATCGGGTCGCAGCATCCTCAATAACGCATCGATTCCAACGTATAGAACACCGGAAGCCGCGGTAGATGCATTTCACAATATCGCCTCGTTTTATCAAAATCAGCAACTACTGCACCAAGTCCCTTCATCGTTATCAGAACTCGCTAAACCCGATATCGAAGGCGCGCGGATTTTGATCGAGAATATTCTCACGGAGCGCCGAAAAGTATTAACAGAAATGGAGTCCAAAGCATTGCTTTCCTCCTTTCATATTCCAGTGACAAAAACCATTTTGGCACGCTCTGCCAATGAAGCGATTTTGGTCGCTAATCAACTCGGCTACCCCATCGCGCTCAAAATTGATTCTTCGGATATCGTTCATAAATCCGAGGTGCGCGGCGTCGCTCTCAATATCAACCATGCCACGGGTGTGCGTGACACTTGGATAGAAATGATGGCCGCCGTTACGCGCCTCAAACCCGATGCCACGATCAACGGTATTACCGTACAAAACATGTCTGGCAAACCGAACGGCAGGGAGCTGTACATTGGGGTAAGAACTGACGAGCAATTCGGCCCCGTCATCTCTTTTGGTGCGGGCGGCACGATGATTGAGGTCATTGCGGATCGCGCTCTCGAACTGCCGCCACTCAATCAATTCTTAGCGCACCGCTTAATCGACCGCGTACGTTCAGCAGAAATGCTAGAGGCATGGCGCGGGGCACCAGCGACAGATCGCGATGCACTCGAACGGATATTGCTCCGCGTGTCAGAGATGGTGTGCGCTCTGCCACAATTGCGTGAGATGGATATTAATCCTTTGATTTTGGATGAAACGGGCGCTGTCGTCGTTGATGCGCGCATTGTAATTGAGCAGCATGCGCCAACACGCCATCACGAACATTTGGCGATTTTGCCCTACCCATCCGATCAGGAATCTGAGTGGCCTATGCGGGATGGCAATCGTTATACCGTCAGACCTCTCCATCCGCATGATGCCGATATGTTACAAACCCTTGTGCGTAATCTTTCTCCTGAGAGCCGCTATTTCCGCTTTATTTCGACCATGCGGGAATTACCAGAACGTATGTTGGCGCGATTTACCCTCATTGACTACGACAGAGAAATGGCGATGGTGGCGATTTATCGCGAACGAAATACCAATCCCGACGGCAGCATCGACGTCACCGAACGCATTATCGCGGTGTCGCGCTATGTCACGAACCCCGACAAAAGCAGTTGTGAATTCTCTTTGCTCGTCGCGGATGAATTCAATGGTCAGGGGCTCGGCTCACGCATGATGCAATCCATTATTGATGTCGCTCGTAGTAAAGGATTAGCCACGATGGAAGGTCTCGTGTTAGCGAAAAATGCGGGCATGCTCAAACTCATGCGCAGTCTTGATTTCAAGATTCAGATTTATGAAGAAGATCCAGATCTGAAACTCTGTGTCAGGCAGCTTTAAACGAAAGGCATATCACCAATCAAGCAAGCACGTCATTGTTCAAAACAGGCTTGCTTGATCATGTAAAACGGCACCTTACAACGTCGCAATCCAGTGGCGATAACGTCGTGCTTTGACGAGATCATTGAATTGCTGCAGGATGAAAGCGCGTAGCGGCGATACCGCAGGTTTCGTTGGCTGACCGCGACTTAAACGCATCAACTGAAACTTCACGACAGCCATCATCGCCAAGGAGGCCAACGGCTTATTTTTCCAGGTAATGGGTGGCAAGGCCGGCGCGACTTGCTCACCACGCATCCACCGTGCTGGCAACTGTGGATCAATCGCCAGCGCGGTCGCAATTCCGACCATCGATACACCCGAAGCAATAACCTGCGTAGCAACCTGTGCGCTACGAATACCGCCTGTTACCATCAGTGGCATCCGTGCAGTCGACAACATCTCTTTCGCAAACTCTAAAAAATAAGCTTCGCGTGCTAAGGTTCGCCCATCTCTCGCCGTACCTTGCATGGCGGGCGCTTCGTAACTTCCTCCAGAAAGCTCCACCAGATCGACCTCGCAATCATTGAGCCATTGAATCACTTGGCGTGCGTCCTCCGGAGCAAATCCACCCCGCTGAAAATCCGCTGAATTCAATTTTACTGACACGGCAAAACTGGGCGATACGTTTGCCCTCACTTCACGCACAA
This sequence comes from Undibacterium sp. MH2W, assembly GCF_049340215.1. Taxonomy (NCBI): domain Bacteria; kingdom Pseudomonadati; phylum Pseudomonadota; class Betaproteobacteria; order Burkholderiales; family Oxalobacteraceae; genus Undibacterium; species Undibacterium sp. MH2W. Next base: position 130,265 of record NZ_JBMPPA010000008.1, read on the forward strand.
TAGCAAGCAACAAGCGTGCGCGATTTTCTAATGTTCCACCCCATTGATCTTGCCTTTGATTACTTAACGGCGATAAGAACTGGCTTAGCAAATAGCCATGGGCTGCATGAATCTGAACCCCAGTAAAGCCCGCCTTCTCGGCGAGTGTTGCCGCCTGCACAAAGCGACGTCGCACATCGGCAATATCGTCCTCCGTCATCTCACGCGGCACAGAAAAATGTTTCGACATTGCACCGAGATCCAACGCGACCGCTGAGGGTGCAATCGTCGTTTGACGTAGGGCGCTTTGCATCTGTCGACCAGGATGATTAATCTGCATCCACACTTGGGCACCATGCTTCCGCGCAGCTTGCGACCACGCAGTAAAACGGTCGAGGTACCGTGTATTTTCCAACACCACCCCACCAGGACCCGTCATCGCCCGCGCGTCCACCATGACATTGCCAGTAATAATCAAACCAACCTGTCCTGCTGCCCATTGATCATACAAACGGATCAAAGAGGCAGAAGGTGCATGATCAGCGTCAGCCATATTTTCTTCCATCGCAGCCTTCGCAATGCGATTGGGGATCGACGCGCCATTCGGCAAAAGTAAAGGTTCGGCGTAATTCATCAGACACTCCGTAGTTAATTTACTTGTTAGCTTAAGCTTAAAGTGAAGTTGAATGTCAATACCTCAAATACTCGACATGCTTCAACGAAATCAACCATGCGCAGTATCGACATTGCGATCCATCGATATTTGATGAAAGTAACTCGCCAAAGGAGGCATTACAGAGAATCAAGCGCGATTAGGCAGCGCTTACAATCCCAAATCACTCAATCCAGGATGATCGTCCGGACGCCGCCCCTGTGGCCAATGAAATAGACGCTCCTCCGCCGTGATTGCGAGGTCATTGATGCTGGCAAACCGCTTCTTGCAACGTCACATTCAGACCGTTGCTCTTGGGCGCGCCTCTTCAGACCACCATTCATTCCCAACTGGAATGAATGTTATGCATTCCACCCTACTACTAAAATGAAAGGGAATGGGCGACACTGACCTGACTCCCCCCCCTAAGCGACACACGATGAAACAACGGAAAGGAAATTTACTATGTCACTGAAAGAAGAACTCGCTGCGCGCAAAGCTGAATTTATGGGTAAAGCACCACCAGAGATCAGAGAAGCCATGATGCGCGCTGATCAGGAATTACATGCCTCCGGCATCGTCGGACGCGCCATCAAGATCGGGGATCAGACTCCGGATTTTCGTTTGCCGGACGTCCATGGCAAGGAAGTGCACCTCGCAGATCTATTAAAAAACGGCCCCGTCGTAGTGAGCTTTTATCGTGGCGGCTGGTGCCCTTATTGCAATCTCGAATTACGGGCCCTGCAACGTGCCTTACCCGCAATCAAGGAGCTAGGCGCAACACTCGTTGCAATTTCTCCGCAATCCCCTGACGAGAGCCTGTCTACCGCAGAAAAGAACGCCCTCGCATTTTCAGTCTTGAGTGATGCCGGATCCTTGACCGCAAAAGCATTCGGCATCGCCTTCGATCTCGCCGACGAGCTTCGCCCCATCTATACGCGATTAGGGCATGCCCTGCCAGACATCAACGGCGTGAACGATTGGGTGTTGCCACTCCCTGCCACATTTGTCATCGCGCAAAATGGTACGGTCGCCCTCGCATTCGTCGATGTCGATTATCGAACTCGTCTAGAACCCGCAGAGATTATTGCTACGTTGCGCAATTTATCAGGGCAAGTGCCTGCGCTTGAAATAGGTTGAAATCCATCGACCGATGGAAAAGAGGAATTGCGTTGAATCGGGTTGATTTGTGTTGATTTGTGCAATCAGTTTGTCATGACCGGACGCTGTGCTTGAAACGATCATGTGAAAAAGAAAAAGCGCACTAAAAAGTGCGCTTTTTCTTTGAATTCAATGGGGTGGACGATGGGGCTCGAACCCACGACAACAGGAATCACAATCCAAGACGAAACTACGCCGAAACCCGCATGAATTAACGATTTTAATGCTTGGATTTTCCAACGGTGAAAAAATTTACCCCACGTAGCCATGCGGGTTTGCGGGGTGCCGTTGGAAAATTTTAGCACTATTTCGGCCATGCATCCGTTAGTGTTTTAACGCGCAGGGTGAGGCACTTCTGGCACGTCACCCATGATGCAAAGCCATGATTGCGCATATTCAACCTCGCCCAATGGCGTAACGCTCCTTTCAAATCCAGAAAGCACAAACCGATCGCCCTCCATCCATTGCATGGTGACGTCGAAAAGAATGTCCGAATGCTGACCTCGGGTGAATTTTGCCCGTTTGACGATCCTATGCAAACCTTGGTCGCTTGACTCGCCGATCTCCAATTCTCCAACGGCACCACTATTAAATCGGTCGAATAAGTGCCTCTTGGGAATAACGATGCCGTTCTTGCGCATTTTTAAGATATGAAGCTTCATTTTAAAATACTGTATATGCAATCAGTATCTGTGAGGATATCGTAAACTAAACAAAGAAACATCAAAATTTCTGAATACTACAATTATCAAAATAGCTAAATTACATGCAGTACAATAATTTCAACATGTAAACTTAAAGGATTAAGGTCATGCTTGATAAGTTATTTAAGCCAATTGGATTGCTTGCACTGCTCCTGTGCTGCGTGATAGGAATTTTTGCTGTTTTTGAGGTTTTTAACATTGTTAGTGAGCAATGCAAAAATGGAAGTGCGTGCTTTGAGTTATTAAAAGCGATTCCTACGGCTATCATTGCCGCGATTGCCGCAGTGATAGCCTACCGCCAACATATGGTAGCCAAATCAAAATTAAACTTTGACCTCTTTGAAAGAAGGTACGAAATATTTAAATTATCTTGGACTGTACTTTCATCAGCTGCATCTTTTAAAGTTGACGCTGAAAGTTCGAGAGAACTAAGCAACTCATCTCCACAAGCTGCTTTTTTGTTTGGCGAGGAAATAAAAGAGTATATCGGTCTAATTTTGAAAAAAGAGAAGGAAATCGCTGACATAGGAACGCGTGCGATCGAAAACAATAATGTTGTAGAGCCAGAAGACATTGATAATCTCAGTCAGCTAACGGCTTGGATGAATCATGAGGCAAAAATCGGATGTAGGCAAAAATTTGGTAAATTTCTCAATTTCGAAAATTGGCATTGATTGTTGATCTAATTCTCAACCTCTGCCAAACCATTGCCAGCATCAAATTTTTGGAGCGCCCTGCACTGGGCGCTTACTTCATCTGCTCGTTGCAGGAGAGAGAATAAATCTTGCAGCCCTGCGTCTGAAAGTATCCAGGTTCCGGCATTGGTTTCATTAGTACCTGTGGCACTGCTGGCTTGGGCGGTTGTGGCAGATCTGCGACCTTGACCACTGGCGTTGGTGTCGCGCAAGCTGTTAAGCACAGCGCTATGCAAAGCATTGTTATGCGTAATTTCATTTGAATACCCCTTTTTGATGATTTGATTAGTCTCTGCTTGCGCCGTAGCTAATGCTTGGTTTTCAGCGTTGCGCTTGGCGATCGCGGCGAGTTCCACTTGGTTTTCAGCGGCTTTGTACTGATCGAATACTTGTTGCACATCTTTGGATCCAGACTGGTACCCAAGGTGATGACAATACCAAGCTCCGCACAGCAGTAGAAGGATTGCAACGCCGAGACCCGCAAGCCGCGCATATATTCCGGTGATATCAAGCATTGTTATCCCCATCGCCGATGTCTTCCTCAATGTCGATTAGGGTGTAAGCGATCGTGCCAGCAATGAGCCCAATCGCGAACGCGCCCCAAGCAATGATGAGGCGATCCACTGGGATAAACGTTGCAGCAGAAATTGCGACTGCCACCACAGCACCAGTGATAAAAGAGCGTCCTTCTTGTGCCAACTTCTTGAAATCGGTTTTCATAATGTTCCCCCCCCCTTAAGTTTACGTATCTGTCTTTGCTTTAAGTGCCACGCCACCAGCCAATACAGCGAGCCCACCCATCATTAATGAAAACGATGTAGCAAACTGAATTGGATCGAACGCTCCATTTTTGAATGTTGTGTATGCAGAACTGAGCAGAAAAGTCGGTATCCCACCTCCCGACAAAGCAAGTCCAGCAATTCGGAACGGGCAAGCTGACTTCCCATCGTTCTCTGTGATTGCGCTAAACAAAACGCTTTTCAATGAATCAAACATCGTTACTCCCAAAAATTATTTAAT
>NZ_JBMPPA010000009.1:0-128886 GCF_049340215.1 Undibacterium sp. MH2W
ACGAAGCGTTGTGTTCGTTTGCAGCAGAGAAGCGAGATTATGCAGCACTTTATTTACCCTGTCAACTCCCTGACTGCTTTTGCTGTTCTTTCTGATCAATCTTGTCGCTTTCGCGACAACTTCATCACTCAGAACAACCGGAGTTGCTGGCTGCTGCTTTCTTCTAACTTCCCGTTTTAGCGGGAGGCGAACTATAGCAAAGTCCGCCCCGTTTAGGCAAGTGAAATTTGAAAATCATTTACCACAATGATTTTCAAGACCAACACGCCTTGGTCAAAAATAAATGCGCCTCCAGCGGCATTCCTCAACTTCCTCTACCATATGAAAAGACATATTCCCTTCGTAACGCTATGACATCCACACCTATCACGCATTCGCTTTTTGATGAAGAACCTGATGCTTCGCGGACGGAGGTTTTATTTCCCGGAGCAGTACTCTTGCATCGTTATGCACTCAAGCTAGAAAGAACATTTCTAGATGAGTTAGACACATTAACGAAGATATCCCCCTTCAGACAAATGCTTACGCCGGGCGGAAGGAAGTTCGGCGTGCACAATACGAGTTGCGGAGAAGTTGGTTGGATATCCGATGCACGGGGTTACCGCTATGTCTCAATAGATCCTTTGAGTGAACAACCCTGGCCGACGATGCCGCAGGAATTCCAGCAGCTAGCAACGGACGCTGCCGAAGAGGGTGGGTTTAAGCATTTTATTCCGGATAGCTGTCTCGTTAATCGCTATGCACCTGGTATTAAGATGTCCCTGCACCAAGATAAAGATGAAGCCGATTTTTCGCAGCCAATCGTTTCTGTTTCCCTCGGCATGTCCGCCACCTTTGTGTTTGGAGGTTTGCAGCGAAGCGATAAGCTAAGGCGCATCGATTTACACCATGGCGATGTACTGGTCTGGGGCGGTCCAGCTCGCTTATTATTTCATGGCATTCAGTCAATCAAAGATCAACCGCATCCAATCATGGGGGCACAGCGCATCAATCTCACCTTCAGACGCGCAAAGTAATCAACCCGTCTCCATCAAAAAAATAAAGCCGGAGCGCACTAAGCGACTCCGGCTTTTTATGGCATCTCGTCGAAATTAACGCTGCGCTACAGCATCAACAACGCACAACGCTGTCATGTTAACGATGCGACGTACCGTCGCTGACGGAGTGAGAATGTGAACAGGTTTTGCACAGCCAAGCAAAATTGGGCCGATTGCTACGTTGTTACCGGCTGTCGTTTTCAGCAGGTTGTAAGCAATATTAGCCGCATCAATATTTGGCATGACCAGTAAGTTTGCATCACCTTTGAGGTTGGAATTTGGCATCATTTTTTTACGGTATGCCGCATCCAACGCCGTATCACCATGCATTTCACCATCCACTTCCAAATCCGGTGCATCACGTTGGATGATCGCTAACGCAGCACGCATTTTCTGTGCGGATTCGCTGTTGCTTGAACCAAAGTTAGAGTGCGACAGTAACGCTGCCTTTGGCAACAAACCAAAACGACGCATTTCCTCAGCGGCCAGAATCGTAATCTCAGCGATCTGTTCTGCTGTTGGGTTCTCATTCACGTGCGTGTCGACCAATACCAACTGACGATCAGGCAAGACCAAGCCATTCATTGCAGCGTAGACATTCACACCTTCACGCTTGCCTAATACCTGATTGATATAGTTCAGATGCAAGCCTGTTGTACCGAATGTACCGCAGATCATGCCGTCAGCATCGCCTTTATGGATCATCATCGCACCGATTAAGGAGTGACGACGACGCATTTCGAGTTTTGCATACTGCTCGGTAACACCTTTGCGGCATGTCATCTCGTAATACGCTTGCCAGTATTCACGATAACGCGGATCAAATTCAGGATTGATCACTTGGAAATCAACGCCAGGACGAATACGCAGACCGAATTTTTCGACGCGCTGTTCCAGAATATGTGGACGCCCGACCAAAATCGGTGCCGCCAGTTTTTCGTCAACAATTACCTGTACCGCACGCAATACACGCTCTTCTTCACCTTCAGCAAACACGATGCGCTTACGTTCCATCGGTGCTTTTTTTGCGATTTGGAACAATGGCTTCATGAATGTGCCGCTGTGGTAGACAAACTGCTGCAGTTTTTCTACGTAGGCTTGCATGTCTTTGATCGGACGCGCTGCAACACCGCACTCTTCCGCTGCTTTTGCAACAGCTGGTGCGATTTTGATCATCAGACGTGGGTCAAATGGTTTCGGAATCAGGTATTCAGGACCAAAAGACAGGTTACTGATGCCATACGCTGAAGCAACGACGTCCGATTGCTCCGCCTGCGCCAATTCAGCAATCGCATGAACAACAGCAATTTCCATTTCACGGGTAATCGTAGTTGCACCACAATCGAGAGCGCCACGGAAAATATACGGGAAGCACAGTACGTTATTGACCTGATTAGGGAAATCAGAACGCCCTGTCGCCATGACAGCATCGTCACGGACTGCCTTGACTTCTTCAGGCAAAATTTCTGGTGTCGGATTGGCCAATGCCAAGATCAGAGGACGGTCCGCCATTTGTGCGACCATATCCTGCTTGAGGACGCCAGCAGCCGACAAACCGAGGAAAATATCTGCACCCGGAATAACTTCACGCAACGTACGCGCTGGCGTGTCTTGTGCAAAGCGCTCTTTATCTGGATCCATCAGTTCTGTACGACCTTTGTACACGACGCCAGCCAAATCGGTGACGAAGATGTTTTCGATCGGGAATCCAAGATCAACGATCAAATCCAGACACGCTAAGGCAGCAGCGCCAGCGCCGGAGACAACCATTTTTGCTGTTTTGACGTCTTTTCCAACCACCTTCAGACCATTCATGATGGCCGCGCCAACGATAATCGCTGTGCCGTGTTGGTCATCATGGAAGACAGGGATGCGCATACGTTCGCGCAATTTACGTTCGATGTAGAAACATTCTGGCGCTTTGATATCTTCCAGATTGATCCCACCAAAAGTAGGCTCCAACGAAGCAATGATATCAACAAGCTTATCTGGATCGGGTTCATTGATCTCGATATCGAATACATCGATACCAGCAAACTTCTTGAACAACACGCCCTTACCTTCCATCACTGGCTTAGAAGCGAGTGGTCCAATATTGCCCAAACCCAATACCGCCGTACCGTTAGTGATGACGCCCACCAGATTACCGCGCGCTGTGTATTTAAATGCAGCAGCTGGATCGGCGACGATTTCTTCACAAGGTGAAGCGACGCCTGGAGAGTACGCTAGTGCCAGATCACGTTGATTCGTCAATTGTTTAGTCGGTGTAACACTAATCTTGCCCGGTGTCGGAAACTCGTGATATTCGAGTGCTGCCTGACGCAATTGTTGACGTATTTGTTCTTTTTGATCTGCTGACGAATCCATGAAATAGGCCTTTTTTCTATTTTGCTGACAAAAACTGTAGTTGGTTTGTGATTCTATCAGAGGGAATCTTCTAACTTTATACGTATTTGTACGGTTTCTATGCTTTTAGTGCATAAGAATATGCATCTGGGTACATACATGATTATCAAATTTATCATAAATAAGCACCGAGTTCGTATGAAAGCCGACGCGCTGCGAACCCTTGCCGGTCCCCCTTCAACAATCCAGCGCTTACGCCACCTACCGAGGAGCACTATTTAAACACAGACTAGTGACAGCAGTTTTACGTATGAAACGAAACAGAGTCCACTTTTTTCGGTTGAATCCTAAAATCAGTCTCTGGACACAGCGACTTCCTTGAGTACAATGCCTGCATGCTCTCCGAATTCGACTTAATCAAGCGCTATTTTGCGCAACACAACGCGCCAGACAATCATTTAGCCCTCGGGATTGGTGATGATTGCGCCCTGCTCCATATGACGCCAGGTATGCACATGGCGATTTCCAGCGACATGCTAGTGTCTGGCAGACATTTTTTCCCAGATGTGGATCCATACACATTAGGGCACAAGTGCCTAGCGGTCAATTTATCCGATATCGCCGCCATGGGAGCGAAGCCCATTGGGTTTACGCTGGCCTTCTCCCTACCAGAAGCTGATCCAGCATGGCTCGAACAATTCTCACAAGGACTCTTTGCATTAGCGGATGAGCATCAATGCCGCCTCATCGGTGGAGATACAACCAAAGGTCCACTTACTATTTGCATTACGATTTTCGGTGAGCAACCTTTAACGACAGCACTCCGTCGGGATGCAGCTCAGCCTGGGGATGACATCTGGATCTCAGGGACGCTGGGTGACGCACGACTCGCTCTGGCTGGATACTGGCGCGAGCTAGAGTTAAGCCAAGAAGATCATGTTCGCGCTGCAAAAAGGATGCATCTACCAACACCCCGAGTGGCGTTGGGCATGGCATTACGTGGCATTGCGCACGCAGCGTTAGATATTTCCGATGGTCTCGTCGGCGATCTCGGACACATTCTGGAGCGCTCGCATGTCGGTGCGACATTGTTTATTGATTCGCTGCCAACTGGTCCCGTACTACAACATTTTCCGATTGCATTACGTCGACAGTTCACGCTTGCTGGCGGAGATGATTATGAACTTTGCTTTACAGCACCACCTGAGCATCGAGCTGCGGTGATTGCTGCCGGCGTTTCGTCCCACACCGAGGTGACGCGCGTTGGACGTATTGACGCCGAGCATGGACTACGCTTCCTTGATAGCCAGGGCAGTCTGGTGTCGATGTCACTTCAATCATTTGACCATTTTCAAAGCCCATGACAACGTCTACTACGCAACTACGTCCAATGATTCGCAAACCTTCAATCGGCTTCATGCTGAAACATCCGGCCCACATCTTGGCACAGGGATTTGGTAGTGGTTTATCACCGGCGGTGCCCGGCACGAGTGGTACGCTGCTTGGTTGGTTAATGTTCGTCGTATTTACTCAGCGTTGGCCATCGTTCTTTACTGCAGGCCATTGGGGCTGGATTATTTTTGTTGGTTTCTTTATTGGTGTCTGGGCTTGTCAAATTACAGGTAAGAATCTCGGCACACCGGATCACGGGAGTATGGTGTGGGATGAAATCATCGCCATGTGGCTGGTGCTTCTTTTGCTCATGCCGTGTAACTTCACCACCCAATGCTGGGCCTTCTTCGTATTTCGTTTTTTTGATATGGTAAAACCACCGCCAATCCGCTACTTTGACCAACGTTTTAAAGGTGGTTTCGGTGTGATGTTTGACGATATTGTGGCTGCTTTTTTTACCTTGCTTTGCTTTGCCTTATGGCGACAGGGGTAAGACTGGTCACCACGTTTGGAGTGAACAAGACTTTAAATGCAACACACATGGTGGTAAAGTAAGTCAGCCCATCCAATAACAACGACAGGAGAGACATCATGCAGAAAGCTACTGAACTCGCAACCCAGATCGGTGAAGTACTTAAGTCAAAAAAACTCCTGCTTGCGGTTGCAGAGTCTTGTACAGGCGGCGGAGTTGCTTACGCTATTACTGAAGTAGCAGGCTCATCCGAGTGGTTTGATTGTGGCTTTGTCAGTTACTCTAATTCGTCGAAGACAGAATTACTTGATATTCCAGCAGCACTGATCGCACAACATGGTGCTGTCAGTGAAGAAATCGCTGCTGCCATGGCGGAAAGCGCGATTGCGCATTCCGAGGCAAAGGTCTCGCTATCGACCACAGGAATCGCAGGTCCAACAGGTGCAGTCCCCGGCAAACCTGTCGGTACCGTTTGTTTTGGCTGGGCGGTCGGCGGTATCACACACACAGAACGACTCGTCTTTAGCGGTGATCGTCATGCCGTTCGCGAACAAACGATTGTGCATGCGCTGGACAAATTACTACGTTACGTCAAAGCGTTATAAGTTCTGCCCTGTCAATCTGGCGGCGCTCAGCGCTGCCAGGTATCCTCAGCCAAAAAAGCGCTTACTACTCTCGGGTCTGGGTGAGTAATTGATCCATTAATACGGACTGAATTTTATCCGTCTTCATTTCTCGGTTTAATTCCGTGCGTAGCTTTTCACGAACAGACTCAAATCCCTTTTCAGAATGCAGATCATTGGGATCGATTCTGGTTAAGATAATAGGGAATAATTCGATCAATTTTGCCTTATTGTCAGCAAGCCAGTCTCGATCTTTACGTTCAACCTGGATCGTCACTTTGATACGGATCACCTGTCCATCAAAATTTGTCACTTGCTCTGGCAACATCAGATAACTCGGTGTATTGGTGCTGTCCCGCACTGCGCCTACATAAAAAATCACACCAAAAACCATCAAAAATCCAGCGAGCGCCACCAAAGCTGCATAGAAGGCGAAATTATCTTTTTTCTGACCAGTTTTGGACTTACTCTTATTGTCTCTTGAACGACTGACGAGTGGCTCGGCAGAAGAAGACACACCTGAAGTAACAGGCGTCGTGCTCGGTGTCACTGGAGATTCCACTACTTTCGAGGGCGCAATGGAAGACACCGCCGATGCCCCGGCTTCCTCAGTAGGGAGCGGAGGCGAAGGCAAGTAAGCATCAAGCAAATCAGGCTGCGCTTCAACATCAAAATCAAGATCGAAGAAATCGACAGGTTCCGCTTTTGACGACGTGAACTTGACATTTTCAAAGTCTAATTTCGAGCTCAGTAATTCGCTTTTATTTTGATCATTCGGCATAGATACTAATTGAACAATGAATTCAATGGCACATTGTAACCCATGAGTATTTCCCAAAAGAAATCTCTAATGCGACAACAAACGCTATTTTTTGGTTCATATCGGCGCAAACACCCACAATCACTTCCACAGCATGCCGCACTATTGTGTAGCAATCATGACATGATATTCACGCACCGGCGAGAAGAGATACAAAAATAAAATCGACATCTCAAGCGAATACGTTACAAACAGAATACGCTAGGTACTGCGGTTTAGCTTATGATGTGCTGTTTTTTTATTTGCTCATCGTATTTCTCAATGCCCCCTCAAGCTACCCTCCCGCATCGCAACACTGCTTTAGATAATATCAAAGGTGTCCTGATATTTTTAGTCGTCTTTGGTCATTTTATTGAACTTCATATCGCGACCGATGCGTTTTTGAGACCAATCTGGATTTTTATCTACGCATTTCACATGCCCATGTTTGCACTGGTATCAGGGATTTTTTCGAAAAAATTACTCGACCAGCAAGCCGCAAGAAATTTGATCAAAACGATCGTTACGCCACTCATCGCGTTTGAATTGATCTATGAATGCACCGAGTACGTATTAATGGGGAAATTGAGTGTCTACGCAGGGTTGATCGCTCCCTATTGGATGCTTTGGTATCTAATGAGTCTCCTCTGTTGGAGATTGCTATTGCCATTATTTGCAAGCATGCGCTTTCCGCTCGTGGCAGCGTTGGGACTATCGCTGCTGACCACCTACTCAGAGCATGCAGGTTACCTGCTCAGTGGTTCTCGCACGCTGATCTTTTTTCCTTACTTTTTGTTGGGCTCTATCATGGGGCAAAGCGTCTTTTTATCCGAGAAACGCGATGGTCGACTCATCGGTCTTGCTCTGCTGACGATCGCCGCTGCTGTTGTTACAGTCTATTCTCTGCCGCCATTGTTTGATTATCGTTGGCTGTACGGTAGTTTCTCCCTCAATCGCTTGGGTATGGCTAACCTCACCGGAACACTGTATCAACTGCTGCAATATGGCGTATCAAGTACGTTAGGGATCGCCGTGCTGTATTTACTAAGCCGTCAAGATCTCAAGTTAGCACGTATCGGTCAACAATCCATGTACATTTTTCTCTGGCACGGTATGGCGCTCATTATTCTTCAATCGACAGGTGTGCTTCCATCGATTCTGCACATGCCTCCGGCGGCAAGGTTATCCATTTCACTTTTGTGTAGTGGCCTGATTGTGTTGATTGCCGCGCACCCGTATTGCGAGCGATGGACGCAACGACTCATTTTGAATCCATTTTCACGATTACTCATAAAAAATACGGGTTGAAGATGAACGTTGAATCAGACAACAGACCATTGAGCGTGTTTATCGACCTGTCATAAACAGCAAGTCAATCAGCTCACGGCATCGTCTTGCACGTTCAAGATCAAAAAAAAGCCTTGTCTCTGGAGAAAGAGACAAGGCTTCATTCATCGATGGAGCGAATAGACTGAAAAAGTTACTTCGTCTGGATCGTTGACGCATCAAATTGTTGTGGATTTTTGCCGCGGATACCGCTGTAGAACTGTCTAATTTCGTCCATATCAGCCGCCAGATCGCCTGTTGGCATGAACATTTTTCCAATACCAGCCACCTTACGAGAAAAATCCAGATAGCCAAGTGCAATTGGCACACCTGCGCCAAGCGCGATGTAATAAAAGCCGGTTTTCCAATGGGTGACTTTTCCGCGCGTTCCCTCCGGAGGAACGATCACCGTGAGACGTTGATTTGCATGAAAAGCATCCACCGTACTTTGCACAAGATTGCCAGACCGGCTACGGTCCACAGCGATCCCCCCTAACCAATGCATCACGTGCCCGACAACGGGTGGAAACAATGACGCCTTTCCCATCCAGTAGACACGTAATCGCAAGGCAAAGCAGACCATTAAGGTGTACGGGAAGTCCCAGTTACTTGTATGAGGGGCGGCGATAAGGACATACTTTTCCTCCGTTGGCGCCTTTCCCTCGATGCGCCAGCCAAGGAGTCGCAATAGAGAGACAGACATCCAGCGTCCCAGTGTGTTGATAATCGGTGTTTCAAAAATAGTTAGATGCATGCCGTAAGTCTTTGATATAAAAAGATAAATTCGCTCCCCTTCAGAGCGAGACGGCATTATAGGGAGATATCGCGACGCTGGGTGATAAATTCTGTCAACGATGGCAGGTCGGCGTCGTTTTTTCAACGTCACGTTAAGATTTAACGTCGCATGTCGACAATCGAGATATCAGAAAACCAGAATTTGTTTGTCTATTTGTTGATCCATGTGAGGATATCGTTCCATTGCGCGATGTCTTTTTCGACACGCGAGGGGGCAACGTCCCATATTGTGGCACCATGTGCCGCCAACTGAACGTAATTTTGCGTATCACGGAGATAGCCAACAAGGGGTAATCCAAGTTGCTCGATGTAATGTGTCAATTGGTCTGCGGCGCGGCTGCGGGCATTGACACGCATACCGAGAATGCCGACTTCACAGCGTTGTTCACGTTTCGCGAGCTTTTTCAAAAACTCTTCTGTTGCCAGAATATCAAAAATAGAGGGTTGTAATGGGATAACGACCTTATCAGCCAATTTCAACACCGCATCCAGCTTATTTCCTTTGAGACCTGCCGGCGTATCAAGGACGACGTGTGTCGTACCTTTGGGAGGTTTCGCAATCGCATTGGCATCGATTTCCCACGCGGAAATTGGTGAGAAACTCTCGGGCCGCAATGCCAGCCAAGTACGCGACGACTGCTGGGCATCAATATCGCCCAGCATCACTTTGTGTCCCTGCGCGGCAAAATAACCTGCCAAGTTAGTGGCGAATGTGCTTTTGCCCACACCCCCCTTTGGATTTGCGACAACGATCACTGGCATACAAACATCCTCCAACCATGTTAAATAAACATATCTCGATGTTTCAGAATCTTGCTTGTTGAGGCGAATGACCGTGTTACAGCCCTTCTTCTATCTTGAAGATGGGGTCGACTCAGGCCTCCGAAGGCACCAGCAAAGCCATTTGCTCCGACGTCAGATAACACCACTCGCCCTCGTCGAGGCCCAGTGATTCAAGCGTCAACTGTCCGATGGCGGTGCGTTGCAACGCAGCACAATGGTTGCCAGCTGCCGCCAGCATACGCTTGACCTGATGGTACTTACCTTGCTCCAACACAATTTCTATTAGATTCGTATCCAATTGGCGACACCATTGTGCAGCCAAGGGGGCCGGCTCATCATGCAGTTGCACACCAGAAAGCAGGGCATTGACGAGCTCTGGTGTAACGGGTTCTGCGGTTGTCGCCTGATACACTTTCGGAATGTGCCGTTTAGGTGACGATTGGGCATGAATGAAAGGACCATCGTCCGACATCAGCAACATCCCTGTCGTATCATGGTCAAGTCGACCGACGGGCTGCACGTCGCGCCAGCTAAATTGCTCAGGTAACAAGGTAAGGACGCCTGGATGATGACTTGGCTTACGGGAACATTCAAAATTTGCCGGTTTGTTGAGCACAATGTACACATGCTCGCGATATTCCCACTCTTCATCAAAGATGTGAAAGCGCAGACCATCCGTTTCGATAGTCAATTTATAATCATCAACGACTTCGCCAGCAATGCTGACCTCGCCATCGGAAACAAGTTCACGGCAGTATTTGCGCGAACCAAAGCCCTGCGATTGCAGGATACGATCTAAGGATAATTTACTCATACTGCAACTTTATCAGAACATGGTCGAAGAAAGCTAGCATGAGTCAAGGCTTGATTGGAACGGGAGCGCTTAAGTTGAGAGGAAATGAGCCTTTTTACAAATGCGTTTTCTCTTCGGAATTTTTGGCGACCCGAGGCAAAGTAATGGTGAATGTAGTGCCCTTGCCGACAACGCTATCGACAGCAATATCGCCACCCAGCACGTCTTTAACAAGGTTGTAGACGATATTGAGTCCTAGACCACTCCCCCCTTGTCCGAGACGTGTCGTGAAGAATGGATCAAAAATCCGCCCTAAATTATGAGGAGAAATGCCATTACCGTTGTCGGTGACGGTCATTTCGATGGTATCCGCATCCAAGAAACACGCCGAGATGCGCACGGTGCCACGGCTCTCACTGTCGAAAGCATGAATGAATGCGTTATTGATTAAATTCGTCGCCACCTGCCCCATGGCGCCAGGATAACTATCCATCATCATTTTTTCAGGAATGTCTGACACGACTTCGTGTTTCGTCTTACGGATCATTGGCCCCAAAGTTGTGACCAGCTCATTGATCATGTCGTGAAGAGCAAACACGCGTCGGTTTGCGCTAGTACGATCTACTGCGACCTGTTTAAAGCTCGTGACGAGCTCAGACGCTTTACTGAGATTGCGTAACAGAAGATCCGTACCCAATTTGGCGTTTTTAAAATATTCTTCCAGTGACGACTTCCGCAAGCCGCGAGCAAACTGGATCAGTATCTCGTCTGTTTGCTGCTGTAAAGTACTCGCTACTGTGACACTCGTTCCGATTGGTGTATTGAGTTCATGCGCAACACCCGCCACCAGCGAGCCGAGTGCAGCCATTTTTTCTGTCCGCAGAAGCTCTTGTTGCGCACGCTGAAGATTTTCAAGCACGACTGTTAATTCGCTATTCGCTTCCTCGAGTTCATGTGTCCGCTCCGACACGCGACGCTCCAGAGTGACGTTCATGTTCAAAATATCTTTTTCGTTTTGCCGTTTTTCAGTAATGTCTTCCTGAACCAGAATCACCAGCGGTTCTTCGCCGATACTGATCAAACGACCTGAGATCTGGCACAACAACGTCTTATCTTTGGCGCCACAACGAAGCCATGTTTCAAATGCCTGTAACTCACCATCTCTCTCAAGCAATCGTAAGGCTTGCACAAAATCATCCGGATTTCGCCATAGATGTTCCTGCATGTCGAGGTTGCCTAAAATGACATCGGACGACCAAGCGAATTGTCTTACCCACGCATCATTGACATCGACAATCTGGTAATGTCCCTTTTTACGCAAGACACTCATCGCAACCGGCGATGCCTGGAAGATCGCAATAAACTTCTCTTCCGTATCACGCAGCGCTTGCTCCACTCTCAAGCGCTCCTTGAGTTCTTGTTGCAAAAGAATATTTTGATCATCACGTTGGGCAATCAGTTCACCAAGATTGAGCCGCATCTGGTTTAAACCATGTGCCAAGTTACCGATCTCATCTTGACGTTGCCATGCAAGAGGCTCATCAAGCTTACCGCTTGCAAGTCGAACAGTCGCGGAATGCAGTTGCTGAATCGGTCGAACAATACGACGATCAAAGAGAAACCAGATCAATATAAAAGAAAAAATAACCTGCAGTACGAGCCCCACAGCGAGTTTATACACATCATCGAGCAAGTCACGATCAACATATTCCGTCGTCAGTTCGAGCTTGACCTCACCGATGACTTTCTCTTCGAGGTGAATCGGACGCTTTTCTGTTAGCACGCTGGCATTGGTGTGGCGAACCTTATCACTTCGCACAAATGTGTTGCCCGATTCATCCGTCACCACCACACTGACGACCTCACGGTTGCGCATGACGGCTTGGACAAATTGTTTTGTGACTTCTCTATCAACGTTCCAAAGAGGAATCTCCATTGCCTTGGCGAGCATGTCTGCATTTTGCGCCATCGGCCCACGCACACGCAATTGCAGCTCGCGTTCATACCGCGACAATGTCACAAAATAGCCGAACACCAGCGCGGGCAAGAGAATGCCCAACGCGACACCTAAAATAGATATCTGCCTGAGAGAAAGTTTCCGCAAAATAGGCCTCAAACCGAAAATCAATTACTTTGATTGCTGCTTGCGCCACAATTGAATATTCGATGTGACGAGCTTATCCATCAGCCCTTGCTTCCCCAATACGTACAACGCCTTAGAAATACGCCCTCGCATTTCTGGCGTGTTACAAGGCGATTTATAGGACATCGTTAAATATAAATTCTCGTTGGCCACCGGCGTAGACATTGTTTTTAAATCGGTCATATTCATCTTCGCCACGTAAGCGAGGCCGGGATCTTCTTCGTAGATCAAATAATCTGCACGTGATAAATTTAACATGACTAATGCTTGTTCAAGGCTGGAAACGGTCACGATCTTCAGCGACTCTTTGGCATACCGGTCGAAGTCCTCACCAAAGCTATTGTTAATCACGGTGATTCCATTTTTACCACGCAAATCACTCCATTGATGAAATGCTAATTTACTCTTTTTATTGGTCCAAATCGCCGTCCGCGTCACGCGGAATGCTGGATAAAAATAATCCATATAATCGAGCCTCGGCAACGTGAAGAAAGCCCCAGCAAGTAAATCGACCCGACCTACGCGCGCCTCTTCCTGCACGCGTGCCCATGGTCCAACATATTTCACTTCAATGGGCACACCAATTTCTTTGGATAACGCCTGCATCAATTCGGCATTGGCACCGACAAGGTGATTGTCGTCTTGCGTATCACGCCACAAGAACGGCGGATACTCAGGATTACCCGTCGCAATCAACTTCTTACATGTTTCCTGCGCGAAGCAATTATCTGAAACAACGTAGCTAAGGAGCAATACAAAGGCACTGAGAACGCGCACCGACTTCACAGCATTAAAATAGTGCCTCATGCGATTTTTCCTTTATTTGAATAAATAAAATTTTTGAATCAGTCTACCGCCTCGCTTAATAGTAAGCAAGACGACATTTCCCGCTCCCAAAAAAATGATCGTTTGAATTCCGTTGGAGAAATAAAAAGAAATGTCTGAATGTTATCTTTTTAACGAGACAACGAGATTAAATAAACAATTCAGCAGAATTCTCGAGCAAGAAACGCAGATACGCATCGACGCTGTGGTCAGTGATCGATGGCATTATTTTAAAAAAGTGAAGGACATTTGATTTATATTAAAACTTGAACGCGATGCCATCTACGCGTTATTACTTATTCAAGACACAAAAATTACATCAATAAAAAAACCCGCTAAGCGCGGGTTTGAGAAAACGAATCAACAACAATTCGCGTCAAATTTTAGCTTTGATCAGTTTTCCTAATTTTTCAATGCCTTCGTTGATACGTTCTGGTGAGACCGTAACAAAAGATAAGCGCAATGTATTTTTTGCAGCTTCATTGGCATAGAAAGGCCCGCCAGGAACAAAGGCGACATTTTGCGCGATCGCCTCATCAAGCAACGATTGGCTATCGATATGTGCTGGCAATGTCACCCAGATAAACATCCCGCCTAGAGGACGCGTCCAAGTGACACTCTCTGGGAAAAATTTTGTCATCGCTTCCAACATGACGTTGCATTGACTCGCGTATAAAGAACGAATGGTAGGAATGTGCTCCGCGAGAAAACCGTCTTTGATCACTTCGTACACAACCATCTGCGTCAACTGTGCTGTATGCAAATCTGCCGCCTGTTTAGCCTGCTCTAATTTTCTAATCAACGGTGCAGGACCAACAACGTAGCCCAAACGAATTCCTGGTGTCAGTACCTTGGAAAAGGATCCCATATAAATAACGCCATCAGGATTCATATTCAACATTTTTGGCAGCGGCTCTCCGCTGTAGCACAAATCACCATACGGGTTATCCTCGATCAGAGGAATTCCCATTCGGGCGCATGTATCGACCAACTCCATCCGACGCTCAATCGATAAAGTACGTCCGGTTGGATTTTGGAAATTGGGTAATGCATACATCAACCGAGCACCCTCGCCTTTGGCGGCGACAGAAGCAGGAATCAAGCCGTGTTCATCCGTATCAACAGATTCAAATTGCGGCTGGTAGACAGAAAAAGCCTGGAGCGCGCCCAGATAACTCGGCGTTTCGACCAAAATTTTGCTGCCTTCGTCGATCAATACTTTACCCAACAAATCCAGCCCTTGCTGAGAGCCTGACACCATCAAAATTTGCTCAGGCAAGATTTTGCAATCCGGTGTCGACAAAGAGTCGGCGATAAATTCACGCAATGGCGCATAGCCGTCAGTCGGACCGTATTGCAGTGCTGATTTGCCTTGTGTAGATAATACTTTATCGAACGCTGCTTTCATGCGCTCAACAGGAAATGTATCTGGCGATGGCAAACCACCAGCAAAAGAAATTACTTCCGGACGCATGGTTACTTTTAAGATCTCACGAATCACTGAGCTTTTTAACTGCTCAGCCCGTTCAGAGAATTTCCATTTAATAGGGGTAGGATGTTCAAGTTTCATGCTAGTCTCACTGGAAGTCATGCCATCGCTGGCCATTATTTTTTTGTATGTTTTATCGCGATATCACGCGAGTACTTATCTGTCGGCAATCTGTGTGACGGACGCCCGTCACATTGATCCGTTTAGGCAAGCTCAACAATCATTTCAATTTCAACACAAGCGCCCATTGGAATCTGTGCGACACCAAATGCCGAGCGAGCATGCTTACCTTGATCGCCGAACACTTCCGCGATCAATTCCGAAGCGCCATTCGTCACCAAATGCTGCTCAGTAAAGTCAGGAGTGGAATTGACCAAACTCATCAGTTTCACAATACGTTTTACACGGTTTAAATCACCACCGCATGCCGCTTGCAACGTGGCCATCAAATCGATCGCAACAGCGCGTGCAGCCAGTTTGCCTTCTTCAGTGCTGATATTTTTCCCAAGCTGACCAACCCAGACCTTGCCATCTTTTTTGGCAATATGTCCGGACAAAAAGACGGTGTTACCGGTTTGCACGTACATAACATACGCAGCAGCAGGTGCAGCAACAGCAGGCAATTCAATATTCAGTGCTTGAAGTTTTTCGTAAAAAGACATGATCAATCCCAAATTGTATGGTGGCAAAGCCAACCAGCGTGGTAGGTACAAAGGTGGCAGCTACGAACAACGAAGGCACAATCATTTTTCAATGAACTGGCAACTTGGCCGACCATAGCATGCCATTCTCTGGCGTGTAGCTCTCTATTGTATGCCTGGCTTTGCACGATTCATACCCCCAAAATAACGCGCTCTTACTGATTTTATTTGGTGGCATAAGGTTTTAAGCCAGTGCTAGCGATGAATCTTCATTTGCCGTCCGAGGGCGACAGTCACAATGACAGCCAAAGCAAAACCAACATGAACGACGCTTAATGATTCCCCGACGATACATGCCGCACCGAGTAAGCTCAAGAATGGTTGTAATAACTGCACCTGACCAACTCTTGCAATTCCCCCAATGGCCAAGCCTTTGTACCAAAACAGAAATCCAATAAACATCGAAAAGACTGACACATACGCAAATCCTCCCCACGCCGCCAGCGATGCGTGTGCCCCAAAAGTCCAATACGACCAAACGCTTAAGCTCAAGGTTACCGGAAAAATGAGAATCAGCGCCCAAGAAATCACCTGCAAGCCTCCCATCGTTTGGGCGAGGCGACCACCTTCGGCATATCCCATCGCCGCCAAAATGACAGCGAAAAACAAGGCGAGATCAGCCCATTGTAAGCTTCCCGCCCCTTGAATCAGTGCAAATGTGAGGACGAGTAAACTACCAAGCACCGCCATCAGCCAGAAGCCGATGGATGGGCGCTCATGAAATCGTATCGCAGCAAATAACGCCGTCGCTAAAGGCAGAATACCCAGCACAATCGCACCATGTGCCGCAGGGACATAATGCATCGCCAAGGTACTAAAAAGAGGAAATCCAACGACAACGCCACAGGCGGTAATGAACAATGACGCGAGCTCTTTACGCTGAGGAAGTCGTGCCTTTTGTATGTACATTAAATAAGCCGCTAGAAGCGCTGCAACAACAGCCCGTCCCATTGCAACGAAAATAGGATGAAGTTCCGCCACAGCCAAGCGGGTAAAGGGTAACGTTAGACTAAAAATAGCGACGCCCACAAATCCGAGCCACATACCCTTGAGTTCTAATCGTTGTTGTTCTGTTGCAGTCTCTCTCATTGATGTTCCATTCATCTCATTCTAACTACATCAAATAGACTCAAAGAGTACACATCCACACCGCCGTCATCGCGAGCGATACGCCCATGACGATATTGAATGTACGCAAGCGACGGCCAATCAATAGCCAGTGACGAAGCTTATCGCCCATCCATGCCCACGCCAGGATACTGAGTCCACAAGGCAAGGCGAACCCCACACTCATCCAGCCCATGCGAGAGAAGAATGCAGTTTGTCCGATCGCATAAGTCGATGTGGTTGCTACGACCATCATCCATGCTTTGGGATTGACCATTTGAAATGCGGCAGCTTGCTGAACACTTAACGGATGCACAGTTTTACTGTCAGATAAACTCGCCGAAAAACAAAGACGCCACGCCAATACTAGCAAGTAACCATTACCAGCGATTTTCATGAATAAAACAAGGTAGGGATGGCCGGACAATAACGAGGCGCCCCCTAAACCAATGACCCATATCATCAGCACAAAACCTAACGGCACCCCCATCACTTGCGGCAATGCGGCCCGCAACCCATGATTAACACCGGTCGTTGCCGCGATGGCCACATTAGGTCCTGGCGTAAATGAGCCGATCCAAGCAAACAACGAGAAAGCGATAAATTCAGTGAGGGGCATAGCGTCTCCGACATACATACCAAGAGAAATGTGCTCTCTCAGTCGTAGATAAAACCATTGATATGGGATGAAAAAAGGGCGTTGCATTCACACATCGCAAGAACCGTCACGTGCACTCTTTTTCATCAGCGTTTGTGCTATCCTAAACGCAAACACCAATACAGTACCAATACAGTAAAAACGATAATCCACACACTGCTCTGGTCACTTCTCCAATACACACACGACAGACATGAAAAGCGAATCGATATGATGCCGACGCCGACCTTTTATATTTCACGGGACTCCGGTGACTCGCTGGTGGAGCAAATTGTTGCCGCAGTAGCGAACCGCATCGACGACAAGCTACTCAGAACCGGTGCACGTATGCCTTCAATCAGGCAATTCGCCGACGAGCAGCACGTGTCACGCTTTACTGTTGTCGAAGCGTATGACCGGCTCGTGGCAAAAGGGTATCTGGAGTCGCGTCGTGGGGCTGGCTTTTTTGTCCGTGAGCGGGCATCGATGTTGACCAATACACCTGTCGCTCCTCAAGCAACAACTGGCACACAACAAATGGATGTGGTGTGGCTAGTCAGAAATATGTTTCGGCAACTTCCACCGCAAAAAATGCCAGGTTCCGGCGTATTGCCACACGACTGGCTCGATGGGGAACTCGTTGCCAACGGCTTACGCGCGATTAGTCGTCTGAATCAAAATTTATTACTCCACTACGGTACACCGCAAGGTTTTCTTCCTTTACGTCAGCAGCTACAACTCAAATTAGCTGAACTGGAAATCGCGGCAGCACCGGAACAAATCGTGATGACAACCGGTGTCACCCAAGCGCTCGATCTCGTCGCACGCGAGTTCACCCGTCCCGGCGATACGATCTTTGTCGATGATCCGGCATGGTTTCTGATGTTTGGGTCGTTTGCAATTCTGGGGGCCAAAGTCATTGGTATTCCAAGACTCCATGATGGGCCAGACGTCACTAAATTGGCGGAGCTAGCCGCCATTCATAAGCCCAAGCTCTACATCATTAATTCAGTGATGCACAATCCAACTTCAACGTCACTGTCTGCAGCGAAGGCGTTTCAGGTATTAAAAACCGCCGAGCTCCACGATTTCATTGTGGTGGAAGACGATATTTACTGCGATATGCATCCAGGAAGTGCCGTACAACCAGCAACCCGCATTGCCTCACTGGATCAGCTTCATCGTGTTATTTATCTGGGAGGATTTTCAAAAACATTGGCAGCCAATTTGCGTGTTGGCTTTATCGCGACGTCTCCGGACTTGGCCATCCGTTTATCTGATCGGAAAATGTTATCCACGCTCACCACGACAGAAATCGGAGAGCGTGTGGTCTATAAAATTTTATCTGAAGGTCATTACCGAAAACACGCCGATCGCATACGGGTCAAACTGGACGGCGTCAGAGATGACATCACCAAACGTTTGGAGCACATCGGTATCAAAGTCGATTACCGCACACCGGCTGGCATGTTTTTATGGACGGAAACAGGTGTCGATACGAATAAACTGACTGAAAAAGCACTTGAGCAAGGCTACTTGCTCGCACCGGGTAGTCTATTCTCTCCGCATCAAGCGCCATCGACCAAAATGCGGATCAATATTGCAGCGATGTCCGATCCTGGCGTATGGGAATTTCTGAGAAAAGAACTTGGTTAATATAGTGCTGCTCAGACAACTTGAAAGTACGACACTTTACCCGCCCCCCGCGCATCACCCGCGCGATGCAATAAGGAAGAAACGTCATCTCCCTCGGTCATCGTTGCCACACCAATCGTAGCGGCAATTTTAATTTCTTTCCCAGCGACGGTAACGGGAATGGAAACAACGGTTGAGTAGGTTCGCTCGGCGATCTTTTGGGCATCACTCGCCGCAGCTTCGGGCAGCAACACGCAAAATTCGTCGCTACCGTAGCGTGCCAAACTATCATAGGATCGCATGACGCGTTTGATACGGCGCGTCACTTCCACCAAGATAATATCGCCCGTTTCTGGCCCGTATTCCTCATTGATTTTTTTAAATTCAGCGACGTCGAGTACCAACATCGACATGGGTTTTGTGAGCCGTTGATGGCGTTGTAATTCGAGGGCGGCAAGTCGCATAAATTCGCGCCAGTTCGCGACGCCCGTCACGGGATCAATACTCGCTTGTCGTTCAAGTTCTTTCTCGGCACTTAATAATTTCCGACGATACCAATGAACATAACTCGCAATTGCATGGCCGGTCACCGCGCTTGCCGGCAATATCATTGCAACGACAAGAGGATAGGCGTAGTACGGTGGGTGTTTCAACGCAAGCAGCAACAAAGAAGCGATGACAAAACTGACGACAGGTACACGTAAAGTGGGCAAAGGCACTGGCACAACAATGAAGGTCATCAAGCATCCCCAGATATCAATTAGGTAATGTCCGAAGTAATCGCGTGGCGTACAAATATTACTTATTAGTTGTACCAGCATCACCAATACAACCCATCGCATCAAGTACTTTGTGACGATTGGCGCCGCTTTGAGTACCTTCAGTTGCTGTAAAAACCAACCAGAGTACAACACGACAACAACGCGCAACAGAACGAGAAAAGCAGTCACCACCGTTGATTGATGAAATAACACATCAATCACCCCCAGCGGCAACATCGCCCACATCAGTACACGTACCACGAGAGAAGCTTGCGACAGATCTTGTTGCTGAAAAGCATCGCGGTATTTATCGACAGATACTTCTGAATAAGTCGTTTGCATAATGGTAGACATCCCAATGAGCTTTAATATAAAAGCAATGTTTTTTTTACGATAGCACTTTGCAACGTCTGTGTGGTTATCAAGGAGCAAAGCGTTTCACATCGCACACACACTGAATGAACGCCTCATGCAAAGCGGATCAATGCCCCGTGAGAGACAGGCAATGACCTCAAACGAGCTCATGTGATCGATCTTAAAAACTTGCTTTTTCGTACAGAAAAACGTCGTTTTTTAGGAAGAAAGGGCATATCTATGCTACATTCTCATTCACTTTTTGAAGCGTTCACTATGCACACCATGCCTTCCACAGGTCACTTTGCCGATTTATCAACAGGTTTATCACCTGTAGGCGGCGCTCGCACGCAGCGTTGCTGTGACGACTACCGCTGTTGAATTTGCATATACCCTCGCTGGTTGGCATAGCGCCTACCGCTCAAGCGCATCAATCTCATCATTTCTTCATTTAATTTCACTGTTAAACCAAGATGGACATACTTCTTTACGATAACTGGGAACGCCGCCTGCGCCCTTTCACACCTTTGCGTAACGATTGGGTTGGCTTGTATTGCTGCGGCCCCACCGTCTATGACTACGCGCATATCGGCAATCTGCGGACCTATCTGTTTGAAGACATCTTGCGCAGAACGTTGGAGTGGAATGGTCATACAGTGCGTCATGTCATCAATATCACTGACGTAGGTCACTTAGTGTCCGATGGCGACGATGGCGAAGACAAGATGGAAAAAGGTAGTCGTAAAGCGGGCGAATCTGCTTGGCAAATCGCAGAACGGTTCACGATCGCGTTTAAAGCGGATTTACAGCGTTTGCACATTCTCGAACCAAGCATCTGGTGCAAGGCCACGGACCATATTGCCGAGCAAATCGACTTTATTTCCTGCATCGAAAGTAAAGGTTTTACCTACCGCACTACCGATGGTATTTATTTCGACACCAGCAAACAAGACGATTACGGCTATCTGGCACGAATCAAGCGCGACGCGATCAAAGCAGGTAGTCGCGTCGAGCTGGGTGAAAAACGTAATGCAACGGATTTTGCTTTATGGAAATTTAGTCCAGAAAATGAACATCGCCAGATGGAATGGGATAGTCCATGGGGCCGTGGTTTCCCAGGATGGCACATTGAATGTTCAGCTATGTCAGCGAAATACCTGACACCATGGTTTGATATCCATTGCGGCGGCGAAGATCATATTTCAATTCACCATAGCAATGAAATTGCCCAAAACCAAGCGTGCCATGGTACGCGCTTGGCCAACTTCTGGATGCACGGGTATTTCTTGCAAATCGATTCCGGCAAGATGTCGAAATCCAGCGGTGATTTCCTCCGCCTACAAACATTACTCGATCAACACATTGATCCGCTGGCTTACCGCTATTTATGCTTAAGCGCACATTATCGCAGTCAGATGCAATTCAGCTTTGAAGCCTTGCAAGCAGCACAAACGGCACTGCAACGCTTGCGTGAGACATTCTATGCATGGCCAGCAGGCGGCACCGTCAATGCCGAATGGAAAGAAAAATTCACGACGTTTGTGAATGAAGATCTCAATGTGCCACGTGCGCTGGCACTGGTGTGGGAAATGTTGAAATCCGATGTATCGGACGCGGATAAAAAGGCGACCGTAGCCGAGTTCGATAAGATTTTCGGTCTAGGTCTGGCAACATGGGTTCCACAAGCCCTAGAGGTTCCGGCTGAAGTGCAGGCGTTAGCAGAACAACGTCAGGCTGCACGTGCGGCCAAGAATTGGGCAGAAGCTGACCGTTTGCGTGCCGCATTGCATGCGCTTGGATTCGAGGTCGAAGATAAAGCGGGCAGTATGAACATTAAGCGGTTGTAAAGGCGGGCGTTTGTAAGGAGGACGTTGCTTTTTGACGTTTCTCGTCAAAAAGAAGGACACGGAGGGCGGGCACAACCCGCCCTTCTCTTTTTGCGCCGCCCATGCTTCAGATGCAAATCTTGAGTTCAATTGCGCCCTCCTCCTCCCTTCAAACGAATCAAACCACACTCATCTTGAAATCTTTCACCCCGCCCCCATGTCGGGTGGGTTAGTTTTTTATTCAGTTGAAACACGCATCAACCATGCTGAACGCTGCTGAATCTTTTTTAAATACGACCTTCCTAACCTAATTTCCGAGGAAAAACATGTCAGAAAAACAAACTCTGGGCTTTCAGGCCGAAGTCAAACAGTTATTGCAATTAATGATTCACTCCTTGTATTCCAACAAGGAAATCTTTTTGCGTGAATTAATCTCCAATGCATCTGATGCATCTGACAAACTGCGTTTTGAAGCCATCAATAACGCGGCATTGTTCGAGAACGATCCAGAATTGCACATCAAAGTCACCTTTGATAAAGCAGCACGGACGATCACTATTTCTGATAACGGCATTGGTATGAGCAAAGCCGATGCGATTGAGCATCTGGGCACCATTGCAAAATCTGGTACCAAAGAATTTTTTGGCAAATTGTCTGGTGACCAGCAAAAAGATGCGGCAATGATTGGTCAATTCGGCGTTGGCTTCTATTCTGGCTTTATCGTTGCAGACCGAATTACCGTTGAATCACGTCGTGCCGGTGCAGCAGCAAACGAAGGTGTCCGTTGGGAATCCGAAGGTGCAGGCGACTTCAGCGTTGAAGACATCACCAAAGCAGGCCGTGGTACTGACATCATCTTGCACCTGCGCGAAGGTGAAGATGAGTTCTTGTCTGCATGGAAATTAAAATCCGTGATTCGTACGTATTCTGACCATATTTCTCTGCCGATTAAAATGCAGAAAGAAGAATGGGATGAAGAGAAAAAAGAACAGGTACTCAAAGATGAATTTGAGACTGTCAACCAAGCGAGTGCCTTGTGGGCACGGAGTAAATCTGAGATTACTCCAGAACAATACGAAGAGTTCTACAAACACGTTTCCCACGATTACAGCGCACCACTGACCCATACGCACAATCGTGTTGAAGGTCGTAGCGACTACACCCAATTGCTGTACATTCCATCCCGTGCGCCGTTTGATCTGTGGGACCGCAATAAGCGTGGTGGCATCAAGCTCTACGTTAAACGCGTCTTCATCATGGACGATGCTGAACAGTTAATGCCGATTTACCTGCGTTTCGTCAAAGGTGTGATCGATTCTAACGATTTGCCACTGAACGTTTCCCGCGAAATTCTGCAAGAAAGCCGCGATATCAAAGCGATTCGTGACGGATCGACCAAACGTGTTCTGGGTATGCTGGAAGATCTGGCGAACGCAGAAGGTGATGAAGCCGCAGCAAAACATGAAAAATACGCGACTTTCTGGAAAGAATTCGGCCAGGTACTGAAAGAAGGTATCGGTGAAGACGCAAGCAACAAAGACCGTATTGCGAAGTTACTGCGTTTTGCCTCAACACACAACGACAGCGATGTACAGAACGTGTCTTTGGCTGACTACCTGTCTCGCGCCAAAGAAGGTCAGGACAAAATTTACTACGTCACCGCAGAGAGCTATGCGACGGCAAAAAATAGCCCTCACTTAGAAATCTTCCGTAAGAAAGGTGTCGAAGTATTGTTGCTGACTGATCGTGTTGACGAATGGATGCTGTCTTTCCTGACCGAATTCGAAGGCAAAGAATTGGCGTCTGTGGCAAAAGGTGGCTTGGATCTCGGCACATTGGAAGACGAAGCCGAGAAGAAACATCATGCAGAAACTGAAACCGAGTTTAAAGACTTGGTCGAGAAGATGAAGACAGCGTTGGCAGAGAAGGCTAAAGACGTTCGCGTCACATTCCGTCTGACCGATTCCCCAGCGTGTCTGGTTGCTGACGAGCATGATTTATCCGGTAACCTCGCACGGATGCTCAAAGCAGCGGGCCAGGCAGCACCAGAATCCAAACCGATTCTCGAAGTCAATCCTGATCATCCTTTGCTGCAAAAGCTGAAGTATGAAGAAGCACAATTCAATGACTGGTCACACATCCTGTTTGACCAAGCATTGTTAGCGGAAGGCGGCACGCTGGCCGACCCAAGCAGCTTCGTTAAACGATTGAATGAGATGTTGCTGAGCAAATAAACGCTTCATCGATTCCGTCGCAAGACAAATAAGCCCAGAAGCTTTGTGCTCGCTGGGCTTTTTTTATCGATACAATGCAGAGGCTTTTTGGTAGAGCAATGAGTACTTCAATGCGTCGAAAATCGGCGTCATTGCAACACATTGCACATCACCTACCACCGATGATTGCGTTATTCACTTTCCTCAACGACGCGGCCATGTAAAGGTTGCACTGGACGCGCGTTCATGCTGTAGAGTTGCTTAAATAAAGCCAGCTGTCCGCGCGAGATACTCTGGGGATGCTTCAACACAAACCAACGAACGCCATCACTACAAGGCGGAGTAGTCAAGGACCCCATAAATTGATAGTAAGCAAGCTTCTCAGGCAAGAGCTTTGCTGGATCAAAGTGAGCGACATGCAGCGACGAGTTAATTGCTGGAAATGTCGAAAATAGTGGTGCAAGCGTTGTATTTTCTTTGCCGAGCTTAAATAACACGGCAACGACAAATAGTTTCCCTTCTTTATCCTTATGAACAAAATGCGCCACCATGGGATATCGCACGCCATCAATTTCTTCCTCACTCGGGGTATGAAAATGAAATTGTAAGAGTGCTGCCTCATTGGCTCCGACCTTCAATGCACTTCCCTCTGGAAAATCGACTTGAATGGTATGGCTATTATTGACTAACTCTGCGGGACCCGCCTGATAAGAAAAATTCAGCACAGGTAATGTCGCTTTTGCGACCTTGGACTTCACAATATTGATTGGCGATTGTTCTTTACTTGTTTTACACGTGGCGTTAGCTGTTTCTAGTTCAGCCCATTTATCAGGTGCCGTCTTGCCGCTATAGCTCCAAGTGGCAGGAACTCCTTGTGCTATGGCATTCGCCGATAAAAATGACAGCACCAGCGCCACCATCTTGACCGCAGAGATACAGTGTTTATTCAATTTCATTCTCCATGAAAATTATCGATCGGAATTCAGAGTGTAATTTTCAATTTCAAAAAGTCGATTCCGTTAAGAAAAACAGAACACTTTTTTTAATAACTGAAACGTAGAGATATGGAACACAGAATAAAAAACCCCGCGATAATCACTACCGCGGGGTTATTGATATGATGTATCTTTGCCGTACAACCAGCGTCGCGTTCTCTGCTGGTTTGCTACCAGTTCACATCCTTCGCGACATCTTTCCAATTCAAACTTTTGGCCAGTTGAATAAGATCAAACCCCTCCGTCAGCGGATTGCGTTCCTGAAACCAAACAAACGTGGCTGTCGACATCAAGTAATGCGGATTATTAGCAGGTTCATCACTGCGCAAACTCACCGCACAGGCATAAGGAGGTAATGCGACACACTGTGTCGAGGAGTTGGTGTCGTTGAGAAACAAATACGGCGGATAATGTGGTGCAGCGCTCTGCACATCCTTCACGAATTGCAAAACGAGCTCTTGATTGACGCGTTGATCTTCTACGCCTTCAATAAAACCTGCATAAATATTCTTAACGAAAATTTTTTCGATTTCTTTGACGCTCTTTCCGCACTGAAAAACGATCTCGTTCATGGTGTTTGCCTTCATCACTTTAGGTCAACGCATGGAATACGGTGGACATTCGCCTCCCATTTCCTTGCCAAACAAAGAAGGTAGGTCGAAGTCTTTAGTGGCTGCTTAAAGCTCACGTAGAGCCCGCTCAGAGGCCGCGTCAAGATCCCAAATAAAAGGATCTCCAACATCGAAATATAATTGTTTTTATGCAAAAGAACATCAATTATTGCATTTTAAGCCACATCCACCCATAAATAAAATGCAACAGACAAAAAAAAGGGCGAACAATCAAGATGTTCGCCCGATATGTTTCTAAACAGCATTACTTCACTGGGAATTGCTGATTCTTCACTTGCTTTCTGAACCAGTCATCCAACATTTTTGCTTCGTAAGGAAAAGGACTGTTACTGGTGTTAAATGGCCGTGTCATCATAAAACTCATATCAGCGATATCTTCTTTTCCTTGCGCAATCACTGCCCCCTTCGCATCGATCATCGTGTAATTGAATGACATCCTTGGCCAGTAGATATCTTTGACAATCCGAATATCTCCACCGCCTGGGCGCATGCCCGGACGCACGTCGCCGGCCAGATCAACATCTGTCACTGTGACGTTCCACGTCACATCATCAGGCAATTTTTTGGCTAAATCGGCAAAGACCTCACCCAGACTTTGAAATACCTCCTCTCTAAATCTTTCCCGCGTCTCGTTACTCGGGCGAATATCGGTGTAATTATCAGGGTCCTGCCACGTCAACTTGACCTCGCCAGCGTTGGCGATGGGGTAGGCAAAGCAGCCACAGGCCAAGGCGAATGCAATACAGTATTTTTTCATCTCAATTCTCCTTCATTCCGTTCAACGACCACCAGAACGGATACGGGTGTCCCGAATAAAAAGGACGTCCTAAAAACAAACAGCCAGACAAGCTGGCTGTTTGATTGATGCAAATAACATCAACAACCAGAACTTAGTGGGTCACACGCGTCGTTCTACCGTTGGACAACAGACGTACACGGTCACCGACATTAAATCCTTCATCAGCATCTTGTGTAATGGCTTTGATATCACCGTTGTCAAGACGCACGGTGATTTCAAGACCAGGCTTCTGACTGGTGTTGTTTTCAATTTTCTGACCAATGATGCCACCGGCTACTGCGCCAACAATACCTGCCGCGATAGAGCCGTTACCACCACCAATACCAGAGCCAGCAGCAATACCGCCCAACGCTGCACCAGCCACTGTACCAACACCGGTCTGGCCTTTATCAATCGTCACGTGGCGAACAGAATCCACATACCCAAAACGGACTGTTTGTTCGGTTTGCGTTTGTCCCGCACGATACACATTGCCTGAGTTGGAGGGCGTAGAGCACGCTGCCAACAACACAACGGGAGCTACTGCAGCTACCATCAATAATTTTTTCATCGCTATCTCCTTGATTCCAGCATTCAAAATAATGCGTCGGATCGTATTTAACACCATCTTAAGAGTCCTTGCTTAACAAAAAGTTCCCGTTTTTGTAGCGTTCTTTAACGTTCTAGAGTATTTACTTACAATTACGCGTATTATCGCCGAAGATCATTGAATCGCAGACATCTCACTGCCCCCTGCACCTGCACCTGCCCATGCCACCACTACTTTCTTCCACCACCGAACAACTGCAGACGACACCCCACGACAACCCGGTGTTGTCCGGTTTCCCTGCGGTCATTAACGATCAGACCCATACCCTCATTTTAGGCAGTTTTCCCGGCGAGGCCTCGCTACAAGCACAGCAGTATTATGCATTCCGGCATAACCAGTTCTGGGGTCTGCTCTCTGCGACATTAAACACCGATTTGGTTTCGCTATCGTATGAAGAGAAACTCCATTGCCTGTTATCACACGGGATCGGATTGTGGGATGTTTTTGAACGCTGCCAACGGAAAGGAAGTCTGGATTCAGCCATCCGCGCAGGACAGATCAATGATTTTGTGGGGCTCAAGAAGCAATTCCCCACGTTACGGCGTGTTTGCTTTAATGGTAAAACAGCCGCAAAAATTCAGCACTATTTTCAATCGCAAGGCTATCAAACGCTGGTGCTTCCCTCTTCTTCACCAGCAAATGCCATGCTGAGCATGGAACAAAAATGCGCATTGTGGCGACAATTAGTGCAGGATGATCGTACCACCCTATCCGATAGGGTTTGATAACGCAGCCGTTCGCTAGCGGTCATCCTGCAACGGAAGAGATATCTCCTTACGAGGGATTTAACTCATCGCCATTACGTTTTTTGTATTTTTTACATGTTTTGTTTTTTGCGTTATAGAGACGCGGAAGGTAAAATACACCTATGCTAATCAAACGAAAATCCATCGAAGCCGAAGCGAACCATCGCTCTGGCCCCAAGGCTGCTGCAGCCAAAAAATCACCACGTAAGCCTAAATTTGCGCCCGTCACCCTGTCCGAGCTCGACGGTGTGCGGTTTTTACATTTCGGTACGGAATGGGTACAAGGCGCGATGCGTCTACGCAAGCCTGACAGTATCGAACTAGAATACGCACAACAAATGATGCTGTGGATGCTCTTCAACAAGACCCCAGAACACATCGTTCAACTAGGCCTCGGCACTGGCGCGCTGACTAAATTTTGTTACCGTCATTTCGAAGAAGCACGCGTCACCGCCATTGAACTCAACCCCTCCGTCATCGCCATTTGCGAGAGCATGTTCAAACTACCTGCTAACGATGATCGTCTGCAAGTAGTCGAAATGGATGCGATGGATTTTGTCATGGATGAAAACAACCGTGACACGATTGATGCATTGCAAGTCGATCTTTACGATGCGACAGCAAAAGGGCCTGTACTTGACACCCCAGAGTTTTATGAAGCCTGTGCAGCGTGCCTCAAAGACGATGGCATCCTGACGGTCAATTTATTTGGCGATCACCCAAGCTACGCAAAAAATCTCAAAGCATTACGCTTTGCGTTTGCCGAAGTCATGTGTCTGCCGGAAGTTCATGATGGTAATGTGGTCGCCATTGCTTTTAAGCAGAAACAAACTCTGGATTTTCCCGCTTTATATGAACGGGCCAGCGAAATCAAAGCAGAGACAAAGCTCCCAACAAAATCATGGGTCAACGGCTTAAAAGCTGCGTGTGATCCCGCGTAACAACGATGACGATCGTTGTCGACAGATGCCATCGCTTTTGATATAAATCGGTGAATCTCACTATCCGCCTGCCAGGAAAAAATGAATACAAGCACAAGTACAAAGCGTCATTTGGGTCTTCAACAGATTTTTACCTGGCTCATGGAGGATGGCATCGTCAAAAAAGAAGATGCCAAAGCGAAGTTTAACGAAGCACAAGGCATCCTTAAAAACGGCCCCGTCAGCATGCATCCGCTCACCGCAGCGGCACAAACGAAATTGGTATCGGCAAAGCCACCTCAACAGTTGCTGACACTCGATTGGCTAACAGAGTGGGCAGCCCGCAAGGTCAATTTACCGTTCTACCGCATTGATCCATTAAAGATCGACTTCACCTCGGTGTCCGATGTGATGTCGGCAAAATATGCAACGCGGTTTAATATTTTGCCTGTAGAAACAACGGGCAACACCGTCGTCGTCGCAACGACCGATCCGTTTAATCTCGAATGGCAAGAAGAAATCGCCCGGATTTCACGCAAAGAAATTCGTCTCGTCTTGGCAAACCCGCTAGAGATCTCGCAATACATCGTCCAATTTTTCTCGCTGGCGAAGTCCATCAAAGACGCCCGCAAGATCAACACCAACGATCTTGGCTTGCGTCAAAATCTGGAGCAGTTAGTCGAACTGGGAAAAGCCAACAAACAACTCGATGCCAACGATCAACACATTGTGAATATTGTTGATTGGCTGTGGCAATTTGCCTTTGATCAGCGGGCATCGGATATTCATCTAGAGCCCAAACGGGATATGGCCGCCATCCGTTTCCGGATTGATGGCGTGTTACATCAAGTCTACCAGCTCCCTGCCAGCATCATGATTGCCATGGTGGCACGGATTAAATTACTCGGTCGCATTGACGTGATTGAAAAACGTCGTCCGCAAGATGGTCGTATCAAAACGCGCACCGCTGACGGGCAGGAAATTGAATTGCGTTTATCGACCTTGCCGACCGTTTTTGGCGAGAAGATGGTCATGCGTATTTTTGATCCCGAGGTGGTTGTAAAGACCTTGCCCGAGTTGGGTTTTCCGCCCAATGATGCGATTCGTTGGGATACCCTCACAAAAAAGCCCCATGGCATTATCTTGGTGACGGGCCCCACAGGCTCCGGTAAAACCACGACCCTCTACACCACTTTAAAATCATTGGCGACGGCAGACGTCAACGTATGTACCGTCGAAGATCCGATTGAAATGGTAGAGGCTTCGTTTAATCAAATGCAGGTGCAGTCGGCGATTGATTTGAGTTTTGCGGATGGTATCCGCGCGCTGATGCGACAAGATCCTGACATTATTATGGTCGGCGAAATTCGTGACCTCGAAACAGCAGAAATGGCTGTGCAGGCAGCGCTGACAGGCCATCTTGTGTTGTCGACGCTGCATACCAACGATGCGCCTTCCGCCATCATGCGATTGCTTGAGTTGGGCGTTCCTTACTACCTGCTAGAGGCCACGATCATTGGCATTCTGGCGCAGCGCTTGGTCCGCACCTTGTGTAAGTACTGCAAAACGCCCGACGGTGAATTGCCAGATCCTGTTTGGCAAAGCTTGTCTGAAGAGTGGGAATTGCCGAAACCAAACGTGATCTATCGTCCAGTGGGTTGCCCAGAATGTCGCCAAACGGGCTTCCTGGGTCGGACTGGTTTATACGAATTGCTCACCGTCACACAGCCATTTAGCAAACTCATTACCAAAGAAGCTGACATTCATGCGCTGCGGGTACAGAGTATCAAAGATGGCATGAAACCTCTACGCATCGCTGGTGCCGAAAAAATTATTGAGGGCGTGACGACAGCGGATGAAGTGCTCAAGGTGACTTCGTCGTTGGTGTAGTCGCGAAGGTAGCAGCGACGGTAGCAGCGACGGCAGCAGCAACGCCCTCAGCGACCGTCGGATACTGAAAGCGCATACCAAGTTCAGATGTAATCCGGCGATTTTGTATGCGACGCGATTCCGACATAAATGACAGCAACATCGGCGACACTTGTTGCGCCAGTTCGTTGCGTGGCAAACGTGGTGGGCGAGGCAAGGCAAAAGTATCAGCGACGAGATCAAAATAAGCCGCCATAGTGAGATCACTATCATCTACAGCGTTATAGACGCGCTGGGGTAACGCACGAAACAGCGCCAATTTGATTAACTGAGCAAGATCATCGGCGTGAATATGATTGGTGTAGACATCGTCGGCGTCTGCTAATGCTGGTGTGCCTTTTTGCAAGCGCTCGATCGGCAAACGATCAGCGGCATAAATCCCCGGAACACGTAAAATTGCAAGGCGGGAATGCGATTGCCGCGCCCATCTGCGTAAGTGCTCTTCTGCCGCAACGCGTCGAATGGCTCGGGCATTTTGCGGTTTTACCGGACGTGTTTCATCGAAGGAGGCGCCGCCGCAATCGCCATACACCCCTGTCGTGCTGATATAAACAAGCCTGCTCTTGTCAGGTAAAATGGCGGTCAGATTTTGCGTGCGCTGGTCTTTCACCCCTTCTGAACGCGGTGGCGCTAAGTGAACACAATACGATGCCAATCCGGAAAGTCTTGCCAGACTGGCAGCATTATCCAGGTTTGCAACGAGCGGAATTGCGCCTGCTGCTCGCAGTTCGGCACACCGTGCCGGTTGACTGGTAAGCGCGTAGACCCGAAAAGAAGCACGCAATAACGGCAACAAACGCAGTCCCACATCGCCGCATCCAACGATCAGCAAGCGTGGCCTGCCCCATTTTTTAAACTGTTTTTTCATGCTCAGGATTGTATGACTTTTCAAGTAACTGTGACCCCTAGTGGTCGTCAATTCAGCTGCGAGGCTGACGAAACCGTATTATCCGCTGCTTTGCGCGCCGGTGTTGGCTTACCGTATGGCTGCAAAAACGGTGCCTGCGGCTCTTGCAAGGGCAAAATTACCGCAGGTACGGTTGTACACGGCAATCACCAGCAACGTGCACTACCAGAGACGGAAGAAGCGCAAGGGATGTCGTTGTTCTGTTGTGCCAAACCACAATCAGATTTAACGATTGAGGCGCGCGAAATTGTCGCCAGCGGTGATTATCCGATCAAAAAAATGCCGACCCGCATTGCCAAGCTGGAAAAGCTGTCCGACGACGTGATGCTTGTCAAATTACAATTGCCAGCCAACGAACGTCTGCAATACCGCGCCGGTCAATACATCGAATTCCTGTTACGCGATGGCAAACGCCGTAGTTACAGTATGGCCAATGCCCCACATCTCGACGAACATATTACCTTGCATATCCGTCATATGCCCGGCGGTGTGTTCACGGATCAAGTCTTCTCGACGCTCAAAGAGCGCGACATCTTGCGCTTTGAAGGCCCACAAGGGAGTTTTTTCCTACGCGAAGACAGCGACAAGCCGATCGTGTTGCTGGCGTCCGGTACGGGCTTTGCGCCGATCAAAGCACTCGTTGAACACCTGATTCATACGCAATCCACCCGTCCAGTGAGTTTGTACTGGGGCGGTCGTCGTCCAGCAGACCTGTACATGAACGACCTGTGCCAGGAGTGGGCAGCGCAATTATCTGGCTTTACCTACGTACCCGTGGTCTCCAATGCGACGCCTGAAGATCAATGGTCGGGTCGTACGGGCTTTGTTCATCAAGCGGTGATGGCTGATTTTCCGGACCTCTCGGGTCACGAGGTCTATGCGTGTGGCGCACCGATCGTCGTTGAGTCTGCACAGCGCGACTTTGTTGCCCAATGCGGCTTACCAGCCGATGCGTTCTTTGCCGATTCGTTCACTTCTGAAGCTGATTTAGCGAATTAATCCCATCACCAGACCCGCTTCTCACGACAACGGTTGCGTCAAACCGTCAGGAGTGAGAGGCAGGTCTGGTCAATGTGCAACACGTGGTTTTCGGTTAAGATCTTTTTGTTTTGACAAGTGCGTGTTGCATTGATTTTTTTCGCGGACTTTGCAAATTTATTTTGACGCACCGCGCAAAAAGTCCTACTATCCGCCTTATGAAAAATTTTCCTGACATGTCCTCACCGAATATCGTGCGACGTCGCCGCTCGTTCAACGAGCCTGGGCGGATGTGTTAGTGTACCTGCGCGTCAGATGAGACGGCAGCACCAAACCTAAGCCACAGGCCATCTCCTGTGGCTTTTTGCTTTTTTAGGGCTTTATTACCGTTTAGTTACGGTTTAGTTACGTTTTAGTTTCGCATTTTTTGCTATTTTTTTATCCACCTCTGGAATGACCCTAGGAGTCTTGAAATGGAATTCAGTCAGTACAACGTTAATTCTCTGATGTACATCACGCCACGCCCGGAAATCGTCTTTACTGAAGGCAGCGGCATGTGGCTGACGGATAATAATGGCAAACGTTATCTCGACTTCTTGCAAGGCTGGGCTGTGAATTGTCTCGGCCATAGCCCCGCCGTCATTACCGACGCGCTCATCGCACAATCTAAAAAACTGCTCAATCCTTCACCTGCGTTCTACAATGGTCCAATGGTGGAATTAGCTACCCAATTGACTCAGCACTCTTGCTTTGATCGCGTGTTCTTCACTAACAGTGGTGCAGAAGCCAATGAAGGTGCCATCAAGCTGGCGCGTAAATGGGGTCAATTAAACAAAAATGGCGCATTTGAAATCATTACCTTTGACCACGGTTTCCACGGTCGTACACTGGCAACCATGTCGGCTTCCGGCAAACCAGGCTGGGACAAATTATTTGCTCCACAAGTCAGTGGTTTCCCGAAAGCCGACCTCAACGATATCGCGTCTGTTGAAGCATTGATCACGGACAAAACTGTTGCCGTGATGTTGGAGCCTGTCCAAGGTGAAGGCGGCGTGATTCCTGCGACACGCGAGTTCATGCAAGCGTTGCGCGCATTAACACAAAAGCACGGCATTCTTTTGATCGTGGATGAAGTCCAGTCAGGTATGGGACGTACTGGCGAATTGTTCGGCTATCAATTGTCCGGTATCGAACCTGACATCATGACGCTGGCAAAAGGCATCGGCGGTGGTGTTCCTCTGGGTGCATTGCTCTGCCGCGAAGCAGTTGCTTGCTTTGTTCCTGGCGACCAAGGTGGTACCTACAACGGTGGCCCGCTGATGACAGCCGTTGGTCTTGCGGTGTTAAAAGAATTGACAGCACCTGGCTTTTTGGATTCGGTCAAAGAAAAAGCACGCTATCTGAGCGATGAATTGAATAAATTGTCTGCTGAATTTGGGTTGCAAGGTGAACGGGGCGAAGGCCTCTTGCGCGCCTTAAAACTGGGCGACAACATTGGCGCACAAATTGTGGAGGTCGCACGTAACATGGAACCAGTGGGCTTGTTGCTGAACTCCCCACGTCCAGATTTGCTGCGCTTTATGCCTGCATTGACCGTCACAAAAGAAGAACTCGATCAGATGTTAAGCATGCTGCGCGAAGTACTCAAGCAAGTGAAAAAATAATCGATCAAGGCATCCTTCCTGCCATAAAGAAAGCCTCGGTGACGCACTGCCACCGAGGCTTTTTTGCTCTTAGCTCACGAAACATTGCCTCTTTATTTCAACACAAAATGCATCACAGACAAGGCGGGTAAAACATAGCTAAAGCTGTTATTAGCCACACTGGCGACACCTTTTCTCGGTGTGACGTTCTGACTTGTGCTATCCACACCCCATGCTTGAACCGTTTTAAACGTAGTGGGATGTTTAATTTGGATGCTGGATGAGAGTGCTGTTGAAAGTCGATTAATCGCAATAATGTGTAATGTCGATGGATCTTTGGCGCTCACTGCGGCGTAGACGGTACCGTTGCCATTGTTGGTCGATACCGCCTTCACCGCCACTTCAGGAAACACGGACTTATTTCCATCGTAATTGCGATACACCTTAAATCCGGCGGCAATATACCCTTCCACATCACCAAAATAACTGGCCATGTAGACGCCCTGCTGTCCAAATGCCCCTAATGCATCGGCTTGTGCGATGGCACCAGTCACATCGGTCTTACCGCCAAAATCATATTCAGTCACGGCGAGCTTGGTACCGGGATAAAAATCCGCCACAGACTGTTTGAGTTTCGGAATCAACTGTAATCCACGCCCATCGGTAAACCCATACCCAGGCTGCGTGATCCACGTTGGTTCAACGTAATTGGCGTCCCATAAACTACGCGACGCCTGAACTCGATCAGTCGGTGTTGAGGATGCCTGTGGGTAATAGTGAAATGAAAACGTATCCAGCAAACGGTGACCCGCAGCGGCCGATGCCTTCCGCATTTTATCGAGGTAGACGTTCGCAAACGTCATGCCGTTATAGCGATAACGGTCCCCTGTTTTATTGGTGAGATAAGGTTCGACGTTGTAAGTACCCCAATCAGCAGGCTGCCGCGTTTGCGTGCCATCCCACACTGCCCACAAACTGAATAATCCCAGATAGCCACTGACCACCGGCCCATAGGTTTCTGCCTTTCCATCCATGCGTTTCACGGTGGTTGCCAAATTGAGATTTTTTTGCAAGACATCCGCCACCGTGGTCAGTGTTGGATATAACAGTGGGTGTGTGCCGTTACCGTATTGCGTTGGCCATAAATGCCAGAGATCCGGTTCATTATCGAGCTCATAAGCTTTGACTCCTTTGGTTGTTGACGCAGAGCCGAAATTTTTTAACAAAAAATGAATTTCTTCGTCGATGTACACATTACCATCACCAATAGCGGGGGTCAGTGTCAAGGGACCAGCACTGGCTGGTTTATCGTTCACAATCGTCACCCAGCGATTGGTGTCAACATTGGAAGGACCAGGCGCACTTTGCCAGAGTTGCGACCCGTTACAGGAACCAGGTGGATTGAGGTTCACAATATCTTTGGGAAGCTTGCCCGCCGCGGGCAATTGCAGCAATGAATACGTTCCTAAAGAAATTGACTGTGTTTGAAACGATAGAAGCGCAGCCCCCGGCGCATAATAAGCCAAGCCAGCATTGCTGTTCGGTTGACCGGCACCCGCTGTGTAACTCACAGCAGCATTCGACGAATTACACCAATCCATCCCCGAATTACTGACACCGTTCTCCCAGTTATAGCTGGTCATGTCATTGCCCCCTAACCGACGGGAGGTTAAGTTAAGTGATTGCAGATTGGCGAGTCCCCCTTGGTTATCGAGGCCGGCACGCCCCGTTCCATCGGCATACGCGTTGTATCCGTAGATCAGAGGGCTAATAGGTGTGCGTTGTGACTGGGTGTCGATACTGAAAGTCACACTTTGTGCTTGTGACAGCGCACATTGTGCTGAAAAATTGATGATGACAAGAACTTTAGCGAACGTCGTGGGTCTCATTGCATTCTCCTGAAAATGAGCTCAGCTTGGTTGCACATCCAGACGTCGCATCCGGACCGCGTATCTTTGCTCTGACAGACACTAAATATTTCCACATGGAAATATTTGTGAGCGAATGACGTTTTATGCTAAAAGTTTCCGTATTTCAACAAATCTTACAATTCAGTAACATTTAACCGAGTTTGGTGCGAAAATTGCTATGCGTTTTAACACTATTCCTGACCGCCTCATCAAACCCGATCCAACTAATTCACTGAGACAAACCATGAAACAACACCGACTAGCGATCTTAATGAGCCTTTGTTTTGGACTTTCCCAACAACCACTCGCTCACGCTGCTGCGGCGGCCACTATGCAGGCGACAGGCCAAGCTTCGAATGCCGCTGCCTACTACCGGTTTCCCGGCATCCGTGCGGACACAGTGGTTTTTACTGCCGAAGGTGATATTTGGAAGGTTGGGAGTAACGGAGGACAAGCGCAACGTTTAACAACCCATCCTGCTGCAGAGTTGTATCCAAGTCTCTCTCAGGATGGTCAATGGCTGGCATTCTCTGCAGCATACGAAGGTGCAACCGAAGCTTACGTCATGCCTGTCAACGGGGGATTACCGACCCGTATCAGTTTTGAAAATGACGTCGTCACGGTTCTTGGTTGGACGGCGCAAGGCGAAGTGTTGATCAGCACCCAAAATAGTACAGGCCCCGGTGCACACCGCATCATCGCCGCGATCAACCCGAAAACGATGGCACGTCGGGTGTTTCCCGTCGCGGATGCCAACGAAGCCAGTCTCGATGACACAGGTCGCTTTTTGTATTTCACGCGCTTCGGTCTCCAGATGACGAACGATAACGCCAAGCACTACCGTGGTGGTGCCACTGCACAGCTTTGGCGATATGATCTGCAAGGGAATGCTGAAGCGGTCCACCTATTTGCCTCCGACACGAGCAACAATAAACGCCCCATGTGGTGGCAAGGCCAGCTCTACTTCATCAGCGATCGCGACGGCAACTTTAATATCTGGCGCGCCAACCCTGATGGTTCTGCACCTCAGCAATTAACTCACCAAACCGCATGGGATGTCCGTAACGCCGCATTGGGTGATGGCAAAATTGTCTATCAAAGTGGTGCAGATCTGCACGTCCTTGATCTTGCCAACAGTGCCGATAAAACGCTGTCTATCCAACTGGTATCAGACTTTGATCAAGAACGTCAGCATCTGATCAAAAATCCCCTCGAGTTTTTGACCAATATCGACGTCGCAGGTAAAGGCGATAAATTACTCTTTACAGCACGAGGTCGCGTCGCAATAGCGAGCACCGGAAAGCATCGCCGCATTGATCTTGCAATCCCCCCTGACGCACGGGCGCGCAATGCCGTTTTTTCTGCGGATCAAAAACATATCTTCGCGATCGTGGATACCACGGGTGAAAACGAAATCTGGCAATTTCCTGCCAATGGCATCGGACCAGCAGAAAAGCTGACAAAAGACGGGTCAGTACACCGATTCCATCTCTACCCGTCACCGGATGGAAAATGGCTGGCACATACCGATAAACGTGGACGTTTGTGGCTGCTCGACTTGGCCACAAAAACGAATCAGATCGTTGATGATGCAGGTAAAAAAGGCATTCCCGAGTTCGACACCATCGTCTGGTCTACGGATAGCCGCACCGTAGCGATTGTCAGACCCGATACCTCAGCACAACGTCCTCAAATTGGATTGTATTCACTCGCTGATAAACAATTGCGCTTTGTGACCAGCGATCATTATGAATCACGCTCACCCGTTTTTTCGAGTGATGGACATTGGCTGTATTTTCTCTCGGACCGCCAGTTTAAGGTGACCAATAATGCACCATGGGGCGACCGCAACCTTGGCCCTGGTTTTGATAAACGTACCGGTGTTTTCGCACTGGCTTTGCAGAGTAAACAAGTTTTCCCATTTAAAGCGGAAGACGAATTACATGCTGCCAATGACAAAGACAAAGACAAAGACAAAGACAAAAAAGAAAATAAAAAGAGTGACGCAGCAGGTGCAGATAAAGGAGAAACCGCATCGACAAACACGAAGACGCCACCCGCCATCGATTACAACGGTCTCACTACACGTCTGTATCAGGTGCCCTTGGCGACCGGCAACTATCGTTATTTAGCGAGCGATGATAAGCGCCTGTATGTCTTCGACCAAGATGGTCAGGATGAAAAAGGGGATGTGAAAACACTCGCTATCAGTAACACGACACCGAAAGTGGAGACTTTTGCGAGTGGCGTGCGCTTTTTTGATGTGTCTACTGATAAAAAACATGTTGTCTACCAGACGGCATCGCCTGTCGGCCCCGTTGCCGATGATTTTGTCATCGTTGACGCGGGAGCAAAAGCGCCTGGCGATCTGAGCCAATCAAAAGTCAATATCAAGGACTGGAGTTTTATCGTCGATCCGCGCCAAGAATGGCGTGAAATGTTCAATGATGCGTGGCGTATGCATCGTGACTTTTTCTATGACGATCATATGCGTGGTGTCGATTGGAACGCCGTCCGGCAGAAGTACGCACCGCTTGTGGAACGCGTGACCGATCGTGCCGAGCTCAATGATGTGTTGGCGCAAATGGTCAGCGAAGTCGGCGCATTGCATTCACAGTTCCGTCCTGGTGACCAGCGAAAAGCAGCTCCTGAAGGCGTACCAGCGGCACTGGGTGCGGTGTTAAGCCGTACCAATGAGGGTGTCAAAATCGAGCACATTTACCGTAGTGAACAAGAGTTGCCGGCGGAAGCGGGTCCTTTGGCACA
This sequence comes from Undibacterium sp. MH2W, assembly GCF_049340215.1. Lineage (NCBI taxonomy): Bacteria > Pseudomonadati > Pseudomonadota > Betaproteobacteria > Burkholderiales > Oxalobacteraceae > Undibacterium > Undibacterium sp. MH2W. The sequence continues at coordinate 38,872 of NZ_JBMPPA010000009.1, forward strand.
GCCTGATGTCGATGTCAAAGAAGGCGATACGATTTTGGCAGTCAATGGTCACGCCGTTACCGCTGCACGTGATATTGCTGATCTCCTGATCAATCAGGCGGATAAGCAAGTACTACTGCAAATCAAACACGAAAAACAAGCACCGCATGACGTCATCGTGACACCAGTTTCGATGAAGAAAAACGCCGATCTCCGCTACACGGATTGGGAGCAAAGTCGTCGTGAACGCGTCAATCAGGCATCAAACGGTAAGATTGGCTATCTGCATCTACGCGCCATGGGACCGGAGGATATTAATACCTTTGCCCGCGACTTCTATAGCAATATTGAACGCGATGGATTAATCATTGACGTCCGCCGTAACCGTGGTGGCAATATCGATAGCTGGATCATCGAAAAGCTATTGCGTAAAGCTTGGGCATTCTGGTCCAACCCTGTTGCTGCGCCGTCAACCAATATGCAGCAAACCTTTAGAGGCCATTTGGTGGTGCTCGTCGATGAGCTCACTTATTCCGATGGTGAGACATTCGCCGCAGGAATCAAGGCACTGAAATTGGCACCACTGGTCGGCAGACGCACGGCTGGAGCGGGTGTATGGCTATCGGATGGCAACGCCCTGTCAGACAATGGCATGATCCGTGCCGCAGAAAATGCGCAATTTAGCATGGATGGCCAGTGGTTAGTGGAAGGCATTGGTGTCATCCCCGACGTCAATGTTGAAAACCTGCCGCATGCGACATTTAACGGCCAAGATCAGCAACTAGAGACAGCATTAAAGATGTTGCAAGATAAGTTGCAAGCGGAACCCATCAAAGCCATGGTTCCGCATGCATATCCACCATTGAAGTAATCCTTGCCACCAAGGATCAACCAAAGGCGGATCTCATCATTAAAAGGTCTCTTGTGCCATTGGCCAAGAGACCTTTTTTGCACATGGAGCACGTTGACCTGTTAAGGTAGCGTCATTTAGAATCAGTTGCAGTTCATCACCCCTATTCATGGTGAAACGGTCCCTCCTCTTCCTTCAAAAAGGTGGTCGTTTCATTCTATTGCGAAGGTCGCTATGTCCCATACCAATCCGCCAGAAAAAAACACTGCTGCCACACCAGCACCCTCCAGTCATCTTGCTGGCATTCTGGGTACAGCCGTGGTCCTCGCACTTTTGTATTTTGGCAGGGACGTGCTGATCCCGATTACGCTTGCCATTTTATTGAGTTTTCTCGTCGCTCCGATGCTGCGAGCAATGCGCAAAGTCGGTATTGGTCAAACCACCTCCGTTTGGATAGCCGTCTTGGTGCTGACCTTAGGCATTGCTGCGGCAGGCACTGTGATCGGGACGCAGTTGGTCAAACTAGCAAGCAGTCTCCCTCAATACGAAGAGACAATTCACGATAAATTAGCCACGTTGCGGGAACTCACTGATGCGCAATTTGACTCTCTGAGCGGGCACGCAGACAAAGTTTTCAGTGATCTCACGCGAAAAGATCCTGAACAACTCAGTAATGCAGAAAAAATGAAATCCGTCGCCGATAAAAATCCAGACGCGCCGGTGCTCGTTGAAATTCAGGAGCCTGCGTTAAGACCGCTCCAGTTATTACAAAAAATCATGGCGTCCGTCTGGCCTCCGATCGAGATGGCGGGCATCGTCTTGATGGTGCTGATTTTTGTCTTGCTCGAGCATGAATCGCTCCGTGACCGTCTCATTCGGCTCATCGGCAACAACGATATTCGCGCCACCACGATCGCCGTCAATGACGCGGGCGAACGTTTATCACGCTTCTTTTCATCGCAATTTGCGGTCAACTTTGGTGTCGGCTTCTTGATTTTTGTTGGGCTCAGCATCATTAGCCTACCGCACGCCATTTTGTTTGGCACGCTCACTGCGATCCTGCGATTTGTCCCTTATGTGGGTGTTTGGCTAGCGGCTGGGTCAGCGATTCTGCTGGCTGCAGCGATTGAACCTGGATGGGGTCTGGCGGTCATCACGTTTGTCATCTTCTTTTCTATCGAAATGATTGTTGCCCAGTTGGTTGAACCGCAGTTGTATGGGCACTCAACGGGACTCTCGCCTCTCTCTGTCGTTATTGCTGCTATTTTCTGGAGTTGGATCTGGGGACCAGTGGGACTGGTCGTTTCCACGCCACTCACGCTCTGTCTTGTTGTGGCAGGAAGATATATCCCTGCGCTGCATATTCTAGAAATTTTATTTGGTGAAGTACGCGCACTAACACTTGCGCAGAATTTTTATCAACGCGCTTTATCCGGTGACGCCACCGAAATTATTACGGCTGCTCGCGCATACATGAAGCGTAAATCTTTCGCGAGTTATTGCGATACAGTACTGATGCCAGCACTCCATTTAGCAGGACACGATTTGGAAGAAGGAAAAATTCATCCAGACGAAAAACTACGTCTTGGGATGGCAATTGGTACGGTCATTGAAAGCCTCGATGGCAAAACGCATACGTGGAAAAAATCAGAGCATGCGACTTTTCTACAAGACATGTCACTAGGAAAACACCTCCGCGCCCAACGCGAAAAATTAAGTGGCCCTCGCCAAGGATCGCTCGATGTCCCGCCAGGCAGCATCGTGTTATGCGTTGGATTGACTGATGTTGGCAACGAGCTTGCGACGGAAATTCTCGTCCGGGTACTGCGCCATCATCGTATCGATGCACGTCATATTTCACCCGCAGATTTAACGGCGCCACCACCGCCTGGAGCAAAGCCGGAGAGTATCTCTGTTATTTGCGTTGTCAGCACATCGCCAGAGAAAGAAGCCGAACAAAGTAGCTTGTTGCTGTCTGACCTGAAACAACGCTTCAGCAATATCAACCGTGTTCTTGTCTTGTTGCCTAGTCCGTATGAACACACCCACTTTCATTCTGAGGAAGAAAAATCCATTACCTACGCCGATGACGTCGCACGATCGTACGAATCCGCGCTCAATATCTGCATCGCGAGTTTACATCGAGACGTGTCGTACGCGGCGTAGCTATTGCATCCGCTGTGCTCCCGCCTGCGCGGGAGCGACGAGAGATTGCGGGAATGACGGAGAGAGAATTTACGACCTACTCGTTCGTCATACTCCGCGAAAGCGGGGTATCCAGTGCGCGCAAGCGCTTTCGCCGTGTATTCACAATTCAACTCCGAAATAGGCGCTAACGCGCCACTGGGCTCCCGCCTGCGCGGGAGCGACGGGAGATTGCGGGAATGACGAAGAGAGAAATTACGACCTACTCGTTCGTCATACTCCGCGAAAGCGGAGTATCCAGTGCGCGTAAGCGCTTTCGCCGTGTGTTCGCAATTCAACTCCGAAATAGGCGCTGCCGCGCCACTGGGCTCCCGCCTGCGCGGGAGCGACGGGAGATTGCGGGAATGACGGAGAGAGAATTTACGACCTACTCGTTCGCCATACTCCGCGAAAGCGGGGTATCCAGTGCGCGCAAGCGCTTTCGCCGTGTGTTCACAATTCAACTCCGAAATAGGCGCTACCGCGCCACTGGGCTCCCGCCTACGCGGGAGCGACGGGAGAAATTACGACCTACTCATTCGTCATACTCCGCGAAAGCGGGGTATCCAGTACGCGGGAGCGACGGGAGATTGCGGGAATGACGAAGAGAGAAATTACGACCTACTCGTTCGTCATACTCCGCGAAAGCGGGGTATCCAGTGCGCGTCAGCGCTTTCTCCGTATATTCACAATTCAACTCCGAAATAGGCGCTGCCGCGCCACTGGGCTCCCGCCTGCGCGGGAGCGACGGGAGAAATTACGACCTACTCATTCGTCATACTCCGCGAAAGCGGAGTATCCAGTACGCGGGAGCGACGGGAGATTGCGGGAATGACGGAGAGAGAATTTACGACCTACTCGTTCGCCATACTCCGCGAAAGCGGAGTATCCAGTGCGCGGGAGCGACGGGAGATTGCGGGAATGACTGAGTGAGAAATTCCGACCTACTCGTTCGTCATACTCCGCGAAAGCGGAGTATCCAGTGCGCGTAAGCGCTTTCGGCGTGTGTTCACAGTTCACCTCCGAAATAGGCACTGCCGCGCCACTGGGCTCCCGCCTGCGCGGGAGCGACGGGAGGGAGAGAGAGAAAGAGAGATTGCGGGAGCGTCGAAGAGCGATTGCGGGAGCGACGACATCAAATACTTATCGTCTATCTGCCTCAGTCCCCACCACCTCTTTATACGCATGCCACGTCGCATGACCAATGATCGGCATCAACACAATAAAACCAAGATTCCAAGTCAAAAAGCCAATCACGACACTGATCACAATCAACAGTGCCCAAACCATCGTTGCAGGTGCATTAATAAATAACGAGACAACGCTGATAATCATCGCCGTAATCGCATCGGTATCGCGATCTAACATTAATGGAATTGATACCCAGCTAATGGCAAAAACAATACTGGCAAAAATAAACCCAATGCAGGCATAAACGAGTACAAATTCGAGATGGTCTAAGGAAAATAACTGTTCTAAAAACCCATGCATTGTCGGCATGCCTTTGTTATAAAACAGGGCGAAAATAATCAGCGAAGCACGTGCCCATACCATCAGCACCACCGCGAGGACGAGCGCGAGGACGCCGATATTGCTCCATCTGCCACGCATTGAGAAAACACTGCCCAGCATGCCTGAACGCAAGTTTTCGATGCGTCGGCTAATGTCATATAAACCAAGCGCCAGCAATGGTCCGGCTAGCAAAAATCCACAACTCAATGCCGAAACATATTCAGGCGCATTGTGTAATACGAGATTGAGCACCAATCCCATGACGGCAAAGCAGACACCATAAAAAATACTGCTTCCACCCGAGGCTTTGAAATCAGAAAATCCCAAACTCAGCCAGCGAAATGGTCGAAACATCGCAACACGTCGAATCGGAGGGAATGGCGATTCGGTATCGATAATCGTTTTAATGTCAGGTGGTGCGCTATCACCTTCCCTGCCCTGCGTGAGATCGGACATGTTGTCTCCATTCGTAGATCATTCTTGGAATATATTTTTACGAATTACCACGTACAGCGACTTCATACTAGAGCAGTCCTGTGTGTATTGACAATTGATTTGCATCAAAATACATCAGTCATCGACATTGCACTGCAAAAAAGAAAAACCCGGCACAGTAGAGCACTGTCCGGGTGAGATGTGTCGAGATCAACCGCAGGTGAAAGGTCTAGTGCAATGCTTGGGGGCTTATTCTTCTAGCGCACGCTCAATTCGGCGGTCAGGAATCAACCACATGATCGCGGCAGCGACATACAAGCCCATAGCAACACAAGGCTGGAGATACGACACCCCAATCGCAGTGAGGTAGATGACCGGTGATATTTTGCCTTTCAAATCGCTACCAACCGCTTTTTTCAGTATGGAGTCCGGCCCCTGACTTGCAATGATGCAATGCTGCAAGATAAAGTAGGCAATCGCCGACATAAGCAAAACAAGGCCATACAAGGCCGTCGGATTGGCAGTGAAGTGATTTTCCCCCACCCATCCGGTCGCGAACGGAATAAGCGAGAGCCAAAACAATAGATGCAGATTGGCCCACAGAATCCCACCCGTAACACGACGGCACATATGCAGCATATGATGGTGGTTATTCCAATAAATGCCGACGTAGATAAAACTCAGCACATAACTCAAAAAGACGGGGAAAAGCGGAAGCAAGGCACTCAAATCACTGCCGTGCGGTACTTTCATTTCTAGTACCATAATGGTGATCAAAATAGCGATGACACCATCACTGAATGCCTCTAATCGATTGGTATGCATCAGATAACACTTTTTTTCATCAGGAAAAACAAGCGACCAACATGGCGCGCTGAACGCATTGCTGCCAGCGTCCATCGTTCGCGCTAAGGTATCTCAGAACGAGACACCTTTCCATCCTACCATCCGACCTCACTCCAGCCAACTGTATGAAGTCAGCCACCGGCTCAGCTCATTGGCATTGCCGAGGTTTAATTTATCAAAAATATGAGACCGATGCGTTTCAACGGTGCGCGGTCCTGTTGGCGGAATAAGTTGACGGGCAATATCTTTATTGGAATACCCAAGCGATACAAGGCGGGCCACCTCGCGCTCGCGCACGGTCAGCTCGCTCCAGCGTTGCAATGCCTGCATCCGAGCGTAGGCCTCGTCGATGGCACCAGGCAATTTTTTTAATAATTGTTCGACGTCTGGTTTCACAATCCAATCGTAGGCACCTAACCGAACCGCCTCGAGTGCCGTTGGAATATCGCCGTGACCAGACAAAAAGAGAGTCACAAGTGGGCTGTGACGAAGCTTCAATTCTTCTAAGACCGATAAACCGCTGATGCCCGCCATTCGCAAATCTAGCACCACGCAACCTGGCTTACGATGATCGACGGTTGCCAGAAAAGACTCACCCGACTCAAACGTTTGAACGGGCAAGCCCTGTGAAAATAACAGCATATGCAGCGATCGGCGCAGCGCTTCATCGTCGTCGACAACATATAACATCAACGGTACATCGTTCATTGGCTTATCGGTAAAGTAAATAAAAAAACAGCGCCACCCTCTTCACTGTGATCAACAATAATGCGACCACCATGGGCTTCAATCACGGTGCGACAAATATTTAATCCAAGACCCAAGCCATCCTGTTTGGTCGTAAAAAAGGAGTGAAACACTTGTTCTGCTAAATGAGGAGGAATACCCGGTCCATTATCTGCCACACGCACTTGAATCGTACGCTCAATTTGTGTGAGGCTGACGGCTAAGCGATGATGAGATGGCGGTAAACTTTCCATAGCTTGCATGGCATTTTGACATAAGTTGATTAACACTTGTTGCAGGAGTACGCCATCCCCTCGAATCGATGGAAGCGCGGCATCCATCTCGACGCTCACGACCGTTTGTGTTTGCTGTATTTCATGTTGCAGCATCGCCAGCGTATCAGTGACGACGGTCTGCATGGAGACCAATTCATACGCACGACGCTGTGGATTAATCAATGCTCGGACGCGTTTGACGATTTCACTGGCGCGTTGAGACTGCGCGACAATATCCCCCAAGGCGGCGTCTAACATCGGTGGAACACGATCGTTTGCCAGCGCTCTCGCAGCCAGCGCAAAATTAGAAATGGCCATCAATGGTTGATTAAGTTCGTGGGCCAGCGTTGACGCCATTTCGCCTAAACTCGCAAGACGTGCGCTACGCTGCAACTTCCGTTCTTGCTCATGATGACGATCTTTAATCTGCTTTTGCACCGTGATATCAACGATAGAGCTCATCCATCCCTGTCGCGTTCCATTTGAATCAATTAACGGTGCTGTGTAGACCATAATGAAGAGGTCATCACCCATACGGTGACGGATGCGAGATTCAAAACCATGGGGTGTAGAACGACCGTTTAAGAGCTGCTGATTGTTGCGCCAGTGTTTTTCTAATTCTTCCGGATGCCAATAAGGATAAGGAGGCAAACAACCTAAAAGTTCATCTTGCGTATACCCAACCATGTCGCATAGTGCATTGTTCACGTAGATGATCTTCCCTGCATCATCGCGCGCAATCATCCCGACCAATAAGGCATCTTCCATGGCCTTGCGAAACGCCTGTGCTTCTTGCAGATCATGCGTTCTCTCCAGGACACGCTGCTCTAATTCGCGTCGAGCATGCTGTTGTTCAATGAGGCGACGTTGATGCAACCGCCAATAGAGAATACCCAGTAGCAGCACGACGCTTAATAGACTCGCGATCATCAATGCTTCCAACTTAGCTTGCTTCACGTCTTCGACATCACTGGTCACAATCAAGGTCCAGCCCAGTTCAGGTAGATACGTTTCGGTGGCAAGAAACGAGCGCGTGTGGTCTTTGATGGTCGTGTGCAAAACAAATTCTGGCGTCTTGTTTGCTTTTTCTAATTGCCAAGGTAATAGCGCAAATTGTCTGGAAGCGCCATATTGGCTGTGTGTTTTCAACCAAGTCACATCGGCTGCAGATAAGGCTTCTTTGCTTTGGTAAAGCCATGCTGGAACAGAACTCAGAAACACAATGCCGCGACGGTCCAGTAAAACAAGAGGGTCCGTACTTTTAGACCACACGTTCTCTAATGCCTCCAAGCTCACTTTCGCCACCATGATGCCAATCACCAGCGACTGGGACATCACGGGCTTGGCAATAAACAACCCAGAGGTGCCCGTGGTCAGTCCTAGTCCATAAAACAAGCCAGTACGACCAGCCAGTGCATCCTCAAAATACGGGCGCTGCCGGTACGACTGACCGACAAAACTCTCAGGGCTATTCCAGTTGCTTGCAGCGAGCGTGACGCCATCAACGCCGATCACATAGAGGGCAGCAGCACCGGTCTCTGTCCGTAACCTTGAAAAATAGTCATTCACCTTTGCTTGTAACGCTGCGTTGCTGGGTTCACGCAGCAAGGAAATCACATCAGGATGCTGGGCAGCCGCAAAGGGTAGATAGTCATATTTTTCAACGATTCCCCGCAAGCCTAAGACCTGCGCCTTGGCGGTCTGTTCGATCGCACGCGTCTTTGTCGTAATTTCCCGCGATTCCATCCATCGTCCAGCACACACAATCAATACTAGATTGGCAAGCATAAACAGCCCCCACTGCACATAGCGACGCCATGACACAGGAACATGTGAAGAAGAGAAAAAAGGAAACGTCATACTCAATGCGTGTTTATACCAACCAAAAATAGGGTTCAACCCCAGCGCAAGGATCATAGCGAGACTTCGTCAGCGTGTGGTTGCTTATTTGCTTTCTCCGTAAAACTACGGAGAGCGGGATGGTGATTCACGCGGATTCACCGATGCGCACTTTTCTGAATAATGACATCACAGAACATAAAACAATGATTCCCCCTTGGAGACACGCAATGACATCAATAAATGCAGACTCAATCTCAAGTACAGCTGAAATACAACAACGTTCAGCCGCCATAGAGACGAAAGAAGCGATCAGCTTTAGTCGGCTTCGAGCCATTCTGATTGGTTCAGCAGGAAATCTCGTGGAGTGGTTTGATTTCTACTGTTATGCGGCTTTTTCTTTGTATTTTGCCAATTCCTTTTTTCCGGCACAAGACACGACAGCCCAAATGATGTCAACAGCCGGCATCTTCGCTTTGGGCTTTTTTATTCGTCCAGTTGGTGGTGTGCTGTTTGGCTACGTGGGTGACCGCTACGGCCGCCGCACGGCATTGATGGCATCCGTGCTGCTGATGTGCTTTGGCTCATTATTGATTGCCTGTGCTCCCACCTATGCAATGATCGGTATCTGGTCACCATTGTTACTGTTGCTAGCACGCATGATCCAGGGATTGAGTCTCGGCGGCGAATACGGTGCGAGTGCCACGTACTTGTCTGAAATGGCAGATTCAAAACACCGCGGCTTCTATGCGAGTTTTCAGTATGTCACGCTGATTGGCGGCCAATTATTGGCCCTGTTGTTACTCCTTGCTTTGCAACATTATTTTTTAACTGCGGAAGCATTGCGTGAATGGGGTTGGCGCATTCCCTTTGTTGTCGGCGCGGGTTTGGCGTTACTGGCGTTGAGGATGCGTCACGACTTGCCAGAGACGCAGTCTTTCCAAGCAGCACGCACCAAAAAAGCAAAGCTAGGCGGTTTGCGTCAGTTAGCACGTTATCCGAAGGAAGTCATGCTGGTGATCGGACTCACAATGGGCGGAACACTGGCGTTTTATGTGTACACAACCTATATGCAAAAGTTTTTGCGTTTATCCGTAGGGCTCACTGATGCACAAACCACAGCCGTATCAGCCGGTAGCTTAATTTTTGCGATGTGCTTACAACCCCTCTACGGCGCCTTATCTGACAAGATTGGGCGACGTCCACTGCTGGTCGGTTTTGCCGCCCTCGGTACGCTACTGACGGTTCCTTTACTCACCGCCATCCGGCACGCTGACGGGCCTTGGGAAGCCTTTTTCCTGATTGCCTGCGCTTGGATGATTGTCTCTGGCTATACGTCGATTAATGCATTAGTCAAAGCAGAAATGTTTCCTGTCGAAATCCGCACCACGGGCGTCGGTGTTCCTTATGCCTTCGCTGTGTCGATTTTTGGTGGAACAGCCGAATATATTGCCTTGTGGTTCAAATCATTAGCGCTTGAAAGCGGTTTTTATTGGTACGCAACGGCTGTGATTTCTTGCACCCTGCTCGTCTGCTGGAGCATGCGTGATACAGGAAAAACATCACAAATTAATTTAGACAATACACAGACCACCGAAACATAAACCAATAAAAAAAGCCCGGGGGCTGGTCCATCCACCCGGGCAACACAAACAGATCGTCGATGAGATCGTCGAAGAGATTGTCGATTAAATACCTGCCAAACCTTGCATACTGATCTTCGTCACGGTATTCATCAAAACAGGGCTCCCCACTTTCGTTAAGGTACCATCGCTGCCGATGCTATAAGCAATCACTTCATCATCCGCTAAATACGCGGTGTACAAAAATTTTCCATCAGGGCTGATCCAAGAATCTCCCGCAACTTTTGCAGAGTCCTTCGCCTCTGTTGCATTTTTCAATGTGAGTGTACCGTTACTTGCGATGGTATAAGAAGAGATAGGACCACTGCCGTTACCGACATAAGCAAACTGACCATTTGGTGTGACAACCAGCCAGCAAGGACCGGCCTGTGCGCTCGTCAATGGTGTACCAATTGGTGTCAATGTCCCACCGTTCACACTGAATGCTGCCAATGCTTTGTCTGCAATATCCGTTGAGAGATATAAGGAATTATTCACAAAAGTACCTGCGAATGGTGAGACGATTCCCGACGTATTGAGTGTGCTACTACCTAATGTACCATCGGCATTCACCGCATAGCTGGCCACCGCATTGGAACCTGTACCAGTGCTCACATACACAAACGCACCATTTGGCGATAAGGTAACTTGGGTCGGACTCACTGGATTACTTGCATTGGCTGGCACGGCATACGCACCGATGAGTGTCAATCCACCATCACCATTCACGTTATACGCTTGCAGTTTTTCAGAGCCACCTTCAAAAGAGACATAGAGATGTCCATTATTGAATGCAAGACTCGTTGGGAATACCCCAGCAGTCGTATTAACGCGTTTCAGTGTCAGATTGCCAGTAGTAGGATCAATCGCAAAAGTGGAGACGGTATTGTTACCTGCATTGACAGCAAATAACGTGGAATGATCGCTTGAGATCACGACACTATTTTGACTAACCAATGAATCAGGAACAGACGTATTTGTCGTGTCACCAAATTTCACGCCGTTCGTGCCAATACCACCCGTAAATACACGATTCTGTACCGTCAACGAACCATCTGCATTCCGCGACATATGAACAATCACGTTCGCTTGTTCGTTCGTTTGTGTATAGAGTTGATTCATCGCGACGGGCGCCGGCGGTGTTGGAGTTGCCGCTGGTGTCGTTGTCGACGATCCACCGCATGCGGATAAAATTCCTGCAGCCGTGAGAATGGTAACAATCGTAATTTGCTTGGTATGAATGACAAAACGCGACATAGTGACTCCTGAATAAGAATATGTGTGATAGAACAAAAGATGCTTCGGTCAATTTTTAAATTAAAAAAAAATCGCCAAGACAAAACAATCTGAAGCACACCGACTCACTCCCTCACCGCGCTATGTATTACAAAAAATTAGCGTGAGTTTGCCCTATCCAAGTTACACGTCATGTGCAATGGAGTCCTTGTGTAGCAAGAAAATTTCATCTTGCTGTTTGGTCGAGGTAGTAGAAAATTACTTACAGATTTTTTAAAAAAAAATCTCAAGAAAAGAAAATAGCGCTAGCGAATAGCCACTACAAAGACCCATATTGCCCCGACATAAAAAAATCGTGCGAGGTGACTAAAGGTAGGAAATGAAATAGATGAAGAGAGAAGGAAGAGATGCGATACAAAAAATACGCAAAGGATGTCGTGGCTAATGACATCCATCGTCATTGAAACACCATCAAGTATGAATCAAACGACCACCTGCAAAAGACCAATTTTCCCAAGTCGTTTCTTTAAATACCACCATCACATTTTCGGGATGAATATTTTGGTCACTCAGACGGAGCATCAGGCTTTCGAGTAATTTCTTTTTGACCTTCACACTACGCCCCACTGACCACAACACTTCGATGAGAACAAAATTCTCGTCGCGATCTTGCTTCGCATCAGGATAACGCGGATCGTACCTAAAGTTCACGGCATCGAGTTCGATTGCTCGTTGAAATAAGTCGTCGACAGGGACACCTGATTCGACCAAGGCACCGTGCACTGAATCGAAAACGGCATTTTTGAAATCGACCGTTTTGGGACGGCGCAAAGTAATGGTAATTAAAGGCATCGTTGTTCTCCCCTCAATCAGGTCAGGTCAGTTGTTTGTCACAGGCAACATAAAGTTTTACTACATGATAGAAAATAAATGACACCAGAAAATATCTATGACAATAATTAACAAGGTAGAGATACAACCAGATGAAAGCAACGGCGTCATGATCGTTACTTGTCTACTTTTCGTTGAGAGGAGTACACTCTTGTTTAGCGATGAACGTTTTTCATGCTGAAATAGCATCACCGCCTTTCGTTTTTGCGGCCTTACTTCAGCAAGAAAGCGCCTATCCATTCATTACTCGCCCATCAAAGCATCACAAAGGCAGCATGTATTTATTTACATCTATTAAAACGGGCGTCGTTTCTGCTGTATTAAGCATCTTATTGATATGGTCAATTGGGTGCGCTGCACAAACCCCTGGTTCGAATCTGACTGTCGTGACTGTCATTACGGCAGAGTCTCGTGATGAAAATGGTGAACTAATACCGCTGCGCCCAGAAAACCAAAAATTATTAGACAATGTTAGCCGTATTGCAGGTATTCGCTTCGATATCCGACGTATGCCCATCCCCCGACTGCTTGATGCAGTGAAGCAAGGTGAAGGTATTGGATATGGGATTTCAAAAACAAGTGAGCGCTCAACGTATCTGGCTTACTCCGATCCTGTGTTTACCGACAATGTCTGGCTCATCGTGCGTGACGATGCCGGCATTGAAAACTCCACACTCGCGGATTTGAAGGGAAAGTCGATTGGTATCGTGCATGGAATCCGTTTCAACGATGAAATTGATAGCCAACGCAACGTTTTATTCAAAGTGGAAGAAGATCCTGCGCAACTCGCATCTCGCTTAAAAAAGCTACTTTCAGGACGTATGGATGCGATGCTCTTTAACTCGCGTGCACGCAGTGCCAAAGAGCTAGAAAACGAACTCATGCAGTATATGCAAGACAAGAATATCCGCGCAAATACACAAAATAAACCAGGCATTAAAGTCATTGCCCGACCGTTTCTCGCTGACGACGTTTATTTCGTCACGGCGCTCAATGCAGACAAGACTATCATCAATAGAATTAATCTCGCTATGGCAAAGGCCCGTAAGATGGGTGACATGCCGCCGCTCGCCAAGCCATAAAGCATCTGCAATATTGCCGAAAAACAAATAAAATCCCCTCTGCTCTTTTCGCTACTGCATTTCCCCTTCTCCTTCAACGATCAGCGACATCCATTCACGCCAGAATGTGACGACTTCACGCCGCATATCGACCACTAGTCGCATTGTCATCGCACCTGTAATTAATTGCCTTTAGCCTTCTCCTGTCCTATCTCTCATTTGCATAGGCTTAACAGGAGATCAACATGAAAATCAGCTTATCCAGCAGAGGCATCCGTCTCGTTCTTATTCTTTCCACTTTACTATCGATCACTGAATCGGCCTCTGCATTTTCTGAAACCGCCTTCCAAGCGAGTTTTCAGAAATTCACCACGATGTCGGGTGATCAAGCCATCGAACAATCTGCAGAAGAATTTGCGCAATTACTTGCTTCAGAACCAACGAATCCCTTACTCATGGCCTATGCTGGTGCCTCTACAGCCAAACTGGCGACGACGACGCTCTTTCCTTGGAAGAAAATGTCGTATGCGGAAGACGGTCTCGCAAAGTTAGATAAAGCATTGCAACTGACCACCCGTGCCGATGCAAATTCAGCAACACACACGGTGGCAATGCACGGTACGGTGCCAGTCACGCTGGAAGTCAAATTTGTCGCAGCCACAACTTTTCTGGCGGTACCCAGCTTTATGCATCGAGCAAGCCAAGGACAACAGCTGCTGAATGACATTTTGCAGCAATCACAATTTCCCACGACCGCCATCAGTTTCCGCGGCGCCGTCTGGTTACGCGCAGCGCGTCTGGCGATCGATCAACAGCATCCAGAGCGGGCAAAAGACTACCTCACGTCAGTGATACAGACGAACGCACCACAAGCTCCCGTCGCTGCGCAAATGCTCAAAGGATTGCCATCATGAGCCAAAACGCCATTATCGAACTGCGCGCCGTTCACAAATCCTACCGCCTCGGAGCCCATTTGGTGCAGGCATTGCAAGGAGTCGATTTACAAGTGTATCCGGGTGAACTGCTCGCTCTGACAGGCCCCTCAGGCAGTGGCAAAAGCACCATTTTGAATTTATGCGGACTCATTGACCGTGCCGACCAAGGCGAGGTAATGATTAATGGTAAAAACATCGCTGACATGAACGATCAACAATTAACGCTTCAGCGTCGTGACACGATTGGATTTATTTTTCAGAGTTTCAATCTCGTCCCCGTGATGACGGTGGCAGAGAATGTGGACTATCCCCTGTTCTTAAAAGGGGTCTCGCGGTCTGAGCGTCAGGCGCGCGTCGCCGCACAACTCAAAGCTGTTGGCCTCGATGAACATGCCCATCATTTGCCGGATGCGCTGTCTGGCGGTCAGCGTCAACGCGTGGCCATTGCACGGGCACTCATTAAACGTCCTTCGATTGTCATCGCTGACGAGCCGACTGCCAGCCTCGACTCGCACACGGCAGACCAAGTATTGGACCTCATGCGGGAGCGCGGACACGCAGAAGGTGCCGCATTCATCATTGCCAGCCACGACGATCGACTAACTCGCCGTGCTGATCGCATTGTTTCTCTTCTGGATGGGAAATTACAATGAAACGACTCACAGACAATCTCACCTGGATGAAATTTGCCTTTCATAACAGTTTGCGTAATCGTCGCCGCTCGATCGTGACAGTGGCAATTGCGGCGCTGGGTACGGCAGGTATTTTATTAGCCGGCGGCTTTGCCTACTCTACTTACGAAGGCTTGTCTCAGGCTGCCGCCAGAACAACAGGACATCTCATTATCGGCACGCCATCCCACTTCGGCACAGAAGAAGACGTTCCGATGCAGTTTGGCATCGACAATGCCCCCGCTCTCGAACAACAACTCCTCGGCGATCCCGCAGTGCGTTACGTCTTACCGAGAGTAGATTTTAGTGGATTAATCAGTAATGGCGACAAGTCCACCATCATGCTGGCGATCGGCATTGATCCACAGGCAGAGTTTGCTGTAAAAGGGCCATTCTTAACCGTCAAAGAAGGCGACATCTTGCAGGCAAACGCTGCTGAAGCAGAAATTATGCTTGGCGACGCCTTAGCGAAAAGCATGAAAGCCAAACCAGGCAGCGATCTGACACTGATGGTCAGTACCGTGGATGGTGCGCTCAATGCCATGGATGTCAAAGTCAGAGGAATTGTATCTACCGGCATTCCAGATATCGATAAACGTTTGGTCTACACCGACATCCACACCGCACAGAAAATTCTCAATACGCAACGCGTTTCTAGTCTCGGCGTTTTTTTAGAGAATATGCAAGCAACGACGTCTGCACAACAGCGCATCAGCCACTTATTACCCGCGATGAAAGTCGAAACGTGGTTAGATGAGGCCTTTTTTTACAAATCCGTTCGTGCACTTTATAACCGTATTTTTGGCGCATTGGGTCTGATCATTAGTGTCATCGTGATCTTTGTCGTGACCAATGCAATGGCGATGGCAATCATCGAGCGCACCCGAGAAATCGGCAGTTTGCGCGCGATGGGAACCATGTCCTCAGAGCTGATTCGTAGCTTTACATTTGAAGGCATGTTTTTAGGTGCGGCAGGTGCGGTCACAGGTGCTGTCATTGCCATCACTGTTGCCGTATTGTTGATGGTTTTTCCGGTGCAGATGCCACCGCCACCAGGCCGATCAACAGGCTATCCACTTCTGATCACCATCGATGCTGCCATGTATGTCGTTACCCTATTAGGCATGATTGGCTTATCCATGTTGTCTTCAGGTTTCATTGCACGTAAAACGTTGCAGCAAACAATCGTCAATGCACTCGCCCATAACTGATCAAGGAACTATCATGTTCAACACTCAACATCTACGACGTACATTGGCCTTTTGCCTGCTCTCACTGAGTATCAATACGCTAGCGCAAGCAGAGGACATCAATCGCTTATTGAAAGCCGCTGATCACTTCCGACTGGGCGAAGAAAGCATGCAGGTAGAAACGCTGATCAGCACGTTTAATCACGATGGTAGTAAAGAAAAAGAACGCGCATACCTTGTCTATAGCCGCCCGCATCGTCAGTCTTTAGTCCTAATGCAAAGCCCAGCAGAAAAAGGGCAGAAAGTGTTGATGTTGGGCGATGATTTCTGGATGCTGCTGCCAGGCAGCCAACGACCTTTACGCATCACGCCGATGCAAAAACTGCTCGGCGATGCGTCGATTGGAGATATTGCCACCACAACATGGGCGGATGACTACGACGGCACCATTGTGGGCGAAGAGCAATGCGATGCTCATCCTTGCTTGCATCTGAGTCTCAATGCCAATCGCAAGTCTGTCGCGTATCAACACATCGAGCTATGGATTGGAAAAACACTACACGAGCCACTCAAAGCAGATCTGTATGTGCAGTCAGAAAAGCTCGCCAAGCAAGCCCGCTTTGTCTTGAACAAGGCACAAGCGCCGACGGAAGTCAGCCAAATGATTTTGCTTGATCAGTTGAGTAGCCATAAAGAAACGCGTGTTCAATATGTCAGCAGAAAATCAAAGGTGATACCCGACCAATGGCTCAATCCCATGTTTTTAGCCAAGAATCCAAGTATGGAGTAAGCCATGGATATCCGTCATCAACATTCGTGGCACGCTGGGACCGCTGTGTTATTGCGGAGTGTCTTACTGGTATGCTCTTTCTATGCCCCTCTGAGCTTTGCAGACGACGCAGAGACTTGGCAATTCAGTGGTCAAATCCGCCCACTATGGACAAGCGCCCAAAGCACTGGTCACGATCCCGTTTCATCTGCGAATGCGCTCTTACCAGGGCTCATTCCAGTGATGAGCGATAACGCACAAGTACAGACAGAACTACATGTCATTTCACATGGCATCACCGCCATTGGTACGCTGCAGGGACAAGCCTTTGATACTGACACAAAACATGAACTGACCAACGGCACAGCGTGGCTCAATGAACTCTATACAGGCTGGGGAAACGGCGCGTGGCAATTCAGTGTCGGCAAAAAAATAGTGAGCTGGGACGTGGCTTATGGCTTTCGTCCTAACGATATGATTCAACAAGAAAAGCGACAAACCTTCATTACCAGCACCTTGATCGGACGACCTCTGGCGATGGCGGATTATTTTGATGCGGATAATGCTGTCAGTGTTGTGCTCGTAAACCCAAGACAAAACAACACCACCGATCCAAGTATCGAACCGGCATTGGCCGCACGCGCCTATCATCATGCAGGCAATCTCGACTGGTACGGCTTCGCCCGATACGGTGAGCAGACTCGCATGAGTATCGGCACAGCGGCAGCGTGGGTCGTGTCTGAATCCATCGAGCTCCACGCTTCGTATCGTTACAGCCAAAAAATGGGGCTACTCTCCTTGCAACAGCGTCCTACGTTATTGAGCAACACATTCCTGAGCAACACATCGCCTTGGCAAACGCAACTCACTGATCACATTCAGCAAGCAGTGATCGGCACAACATACACGACCGAAGATCAACAAAGTATCATTCTCGAAGCGTGGTGGGATGGTGCTGCCCCATCCGATGCGCAATGGACCGAATGGAACCAACGTAATCACGCCTTGAATGCGATCGCGTCGACCACCCCATCGCTACAAAGACCCGTGGCCTACAACCTCGCTTGGCAGGCACAATTATTTTCGGCAGCGAATAACGTTCGTCGGAAGAATCTCTATGCGCGCTGGAGTTGGCAAAGTGGAGTCTGGACGACCGCCATTGATACGCTCTACACACCAGAAGACAAAGGACGCGCAACAAGTGCTAGTCTTGAATGGCAAGGCGACCGTTGGCATCTAGAGGCAGGCGTACGCATCTATGGCGGTCCCGCCAATGCGATCTTTGCGCAGCTACCACAAAAAAGAATTGTGTATAGCGCTGCCACATGGGCGTTTTAAATTGCGATGAGACTTACTGTTGCTTCATCATCAAATTACGTACGACATCATTAAAGACCGTGACCATATCCGGATCAAACTGCACATGAATATTGGCATTGATTTCCGATACCGCTTGCATCAAGCTCTTTTTGTATCCACGGTCTGAACGTTCGGTGGTGATCGAGCAAAACGTATCGACGATGGACAGCATACGTCCACCGGGATGAATCTCTGTTCCTGCGATACCGTTTGGATAGCCAGTACCATCAAAAAATTCATGATGGTCCAATACCATCCGCGCCGCATCCTCCCAACCGCCAAAACGCATTAAGAGTTGGCTACCAAACTGCACGTGCTCTTGTAGAATTTTTTGCTCTTCACGAGACAGCGCGCTTTCTTTGTTATAAATCGACTGAGGTATCAGGCACATCCCCACATCATGCATCCACGATGCCGCCTCCAATTGTTGAGGATCTGCAGGGTTTCCTAACGCCGTATTCAACGCGCGCACTAATTCTAAGGTTTGCTCACTCCGATTTTTACGGAAAATACTCAATTTATCCAAGTGCGCAGCCATCTCTCGCATAAAGGAAATATCGTCCGGAACTTCAAGGACTACTTTCATTCCTTTGTGGGCTGGTGCTTTTTCAAAAACACGTCCACCAAGACTTTCAATCGCAGCCGTAAGTGCCTGCGAAGTTAATCCATTGAGCGTGTTTTTCTGTAGCTCTTCACAAACGTCGGATAAACGTTTTCTTTTAATTTCGTCAGCCTGCCCTTGATTGATTAACTCTGAAAGGAGTACCTCAATTTCGTCCGTTGCCAACAGCAAGAATTCGCCCAGTTCTGGAAGATATTGCTCCGGGTGCGCCCGGACTTTAGAGAATACTTCTTCAATACGATGCATTAAGGCATTCAACGGGGCCAGCCCTACCATCTGGCAATTACCCTTCAGTGAATGCATGGAGCGGAACATGCGGTGAATATATTCGGGACCACCCTGAGAATTCAGCGCCCTCACACAGACTTCAACCTCAGCACAGCATTCCCGTGTGCAATCGACAAAGTCGTCAATAATGGTGCGTTCCATCGCCAGAAATTCAGGACAACTAAATTTTTCTGCGGTGCTCGGTGTGTTCATGCTGATGCTCCCGTTGAATTGCGTGGCGAAAAGGCAAAAACGAAGGACGGCGATACAGAAAAAGTGAGCGGAATCAAGACGCAGGTTGGACGGGGAAACACCGCAATCTGACGCACAACACCCTACTTGAAAAGCATAACCGATTCATTGCTACTGTACATGCCTTTTTTGTTTTTATGCATCAATTGCGTGAAAGAAATCTTGAATTATTCTTAAATTTGCCGTATGGACATGGCATTACAGGGGGTATTCTTGCGGTGCACAATATAAAAATCGCCGCCTCAGTCCGCTAAGTTTAATTTTTTGAGTATTTATTGAGTGTGGCGCAGTAATGTAGAACAAGCACGCTCAGTGACAATCCCTCGCAAAATTAAAATCTCAGGCTGTGTCGCAATAAGCGAATTTCGTAAAGTTTGGCATGGACGCCTTGGGTAAAAGCCTCATCAAAGTACCCTCCGCAAAGTTCTTCAACGACTGCATTATTCGTTGGAAGTCATGATGTTTTGTGTACGCTGGTTCGTAGCGTATCTACTGAGTTTTCGTCACATCGAAGAAATAATGGAAGAACGCGATTTGGCTGGATCGATCACGAATGTACTTCCTTATTGCGACACATCCAATTAATGCGCCCAGAGCGCCGTACTGCACAACCCCACACACGGCGATTGCGAAGGCTTGCAGCAAGACAGGCCATCCTACTGAGCCAAGCCAAAAAAATAGAAGATCAGCTGGGAGTGAAATGTACCCCAGCTACATAATTTGCTCGACTGGACGAATGACAAACCAGACCACCAGCGCAATAGCTGCGGCCAGGTAGATCAAAGATCCACCAACTACAAAAGCGAGAACCTTACTCATCTGATTTTATATGGCAAGAACAACTGCCAAAATACTCTGTTCCTCTACTCGGTTTCCTAATGATTCACAAACGGCAAATGGTACCTGCCTCCAAAGGTCAGCCTTTATCCAAAGCTGAACAGTTTTACAGTTTAGCTTTTTAATTTTCCGGACCCTCGCCGCATTTTTTGTCCGTTCTACCTTATTGCGACACAACCCACTATGGCGACATCCAGATTGGCACTGGTGGATTCACTTTTTTTGGGTTAACTTCCTGAGCCTAGCTCAATAGATATATTGCCTTCAATGCGAAATCTTACATTGGACAAAAGCTTACTCCTGAGCTCTTCCGCACGAGAACGCCAGTCGCTCCCAGGAAGGCCCGGCCTGTCAGTGTTGTCAATCAATGAAAAAACAAGCTCAACAGCCCGGCTTTTACTCAAAAGAAAGTAATAGCGAAGCTTCTCATTAGAATTACCACCAACGCCTATACTCTCTTGAATGCAAGGCACTCCATTCAGCACTGTTATCATAGGTTCCATCCGAACTTCTCTGCTTACAGAAGTATCTCCTCTTGAGAAATTATTTGCCCGGGCTTATTTTTCCCTTAACGTAACGACTAAATCGGCCAAACTATTCCAGTCTGGAGCCCCAGGCTTATTGCGAAGCAAATCGACATCAAGACCAACTTGCCCAAAAACACCCTGCCAAAAATGCCCTGTGAAATTGAAATTAATACTTAGAGGCGGCTTAAATTGATCATTAACATTCACCGCACCATCATGCGTCCAGTCTACGATTTCGTCCGGCTCAGGATAAGACAGTGTCAACACAGCTTCATGGTCACCTCCATGAAACGTTATCGAACGATTTTTAAAAATTTTATCGTCAGGCCCTTGAGGATGAACTGGGTTAGCATTGCTTAACATGGCGACTCCGCAGAGTAAAATTCAACACAATATTCGAATGTATATGTACTTAGTCGTCATTATTTGACCGGCGGATAGGTGTGTAGTCTCAGTTCAGGACCAGTGAACTCATACACATGATACGCAAAGGACTATTGAACTCGGCAGAGTGTGAGAACATGTTATTTGTAGACCAGTTTTATGCATTGGTAGGCTTAGTCCGTCCAGCGATAATATAAAAAGTCGTAACGGCTTAAACTCGCCTTTTTAAAAGTTAATGTGACAAAACCGATTTTGAAATCCTTTCATTCATTTCCGCAACCCAAACATCGAGTCGCGTCATTTGAATGTTAGTGATATTTGGATAAAATTGAATATTTTTACCAAATGGACCTTTAAATTTAAAATAAACAATTATCCAATCTAATCCGTCCTTTCCATCTCGAATTTCCACTTTCTCCATCTCTGAAAAATTAACCGTAATTTCCTCTTGATCTAGCTTAAGCCTCAAAAAATCCTTGCAATCATAAACCTCTAAACAAAAGTTCGATTTACGCCTTAACATAAAAAACGAAGCAAAAAAAGAAATACCAGAAAATGCGATTAAATCCACGAAATATTTCTGGGTAACAATAGCAGTGATTAAAAATAATCCGGAAAAAACTCTGACAATCCTAACTTGCCATAAAAATGAACCATGGGAAATATTGTCTGAAATCTTCATTTTTCTCTCATAACTCCAGCGCAATAACTGTAGATGTCTCGCATCAATGATTACTGGTTCAACGTCAGCGAGTCCTTGGCGGCAGTGCTACCGTCAACGAGTATATGATGAACGTATTCGAAAGGCTACCATTGCATCCATGCAGCCGCATCGGTGAACTACTTCCTCATAACTGGAAGCCTGTTCAATAAATCCGATCATCAATCTCAGGATAGGTCAACCTGTGTTTACTCGTTGCATACTCAGGTTTGGAGAGTGCATGAATTTTGAGATATCTTTTTCGCCCCCCATAATTAATTGAGTACGTAACAGGCGGGCTGCCATAAAAAACAAAGAGGCCAGCTATCCAGGCAAAGTCAACTAATTCGCCTGGCTGTATCGTAAAGTAAGCCTTTAGCAGATTTACGAGGGGTCTTTTTTTTGAAAAAAAACATGATTATTTCCAAAAAATCTTATTTAACCAAATAGCCCAATTATTGACCTTCGCTTCACGTTGTATGCATTCACGCGATATTTTTAGTATGTTTCTATCCACGAGCCTTGCCGCTTTGTCCGTTTCGAAACCACCTCGATAGCCTTCATTGAGCCCTCTTTAAATAAAATACCGACATCCGGACGCGACCCACTTTTTTTGAACATCATTTCTTGCGCCCACTCCATCAATCGTCTGCATCCCGAATCCAGTGTGACTCTTGCGACTTTGGGATTTAATGCATAAAAATAGGCGAGACCGTCGGAAACCAGCGCATGCCCTAAAGTCCCCGTCACTTATGAAGATCCAATGACTTTTGAGCCAGCATCAGTTAGGCCAAGTCTGCCCCCCGATACTATTTCGCCACCAGCCAACTTAAATGTGGTCTCCGTCGCGGTATCTGGGGTCCGTAGCACTGAGAATCCCAGGTCTACCCGCGTCAACGGATCCTGGATAAAACTAAAGTTATTACCCTGTTCTGCCCAGTGCATTGACGATTCGTCGCTAACCCTAATGAAAGGCAAATAACTGCCCCAGGTTCGGCTTTCTTTCTTGCCTTCTTTGTTTGTCGCTTCAATTATTGATTGCGATGATCCGCCATTGATATGTTCCGTCCTGCTTATTTACATTAAGCCATAGCTCTCCGCGTCCAACTACCACTCCTCTCGACAAATACGAAAGTTTTTCCTTTCTAGACACAAGTTTAGAAACAAATTCTCCCGTAAAAATTTTGTCTGATCTACGTCTAAATTCTGCCTCGTCTGAAATTTTCATTTTCACCCCATCCACTTCCACATAAATTGGATACAAAATCAATGCGAAAATATGATCAAAGTGACGTTGTTCGATTGATTCCATTAGCCGCAAATAAAACTCATCAAACTCATTTTTTTCATTATGTTTTGATTTTTCCAAGACAATTCTAAATTTCTCATCGCCAATTTTTGACACGGCAATGGTATCTTCACAGCAGGCGATGTCCACGAATAGAATACATAAAATAAATGTAGCAAATTTAGCGATTCTCACAGGTACCCCTCAAAAATAATTTCGATTCACCGGCCCGCTGTTCTTCGTTTTTATTTTTGAAGAACCATCTATTCATGAAATCTGAAAAATTTCTAGAATTTAAATCCAAATCAACAATTCGTTGATCAGCCAAACACTGTGCTATTGCAAAACTTCCAGTTATTTCCACTCGCTGTTCATTACTAAATTCAACGAGTGGAACTCCAGAACTCGGTGCTCCAATGTGACTGCCTTTTACTTCGTTGGAATCTTCGATATTATTTGCCGAATCAAAATTCTATTTACCGTAGGCTGCTTTTCTCAAACAACGGATCGTCAGCTGCGAATACATAACTTGCAGGAAAGATAAGCTTAAGTTTTAATCGCAAAACTCGTTTATTGTTATTCATAATACTCAAATCAGAATTGTTAAACCCACCGTTGTACTCAGGAAATCCATCTTTTGTGGCACCAACGTCCTTCCAGTGCGACATTTCGGGCATTAAAGTCCCGGCTTTCGAGTCAATTCCAGTCATTGGCGCACTCCAAAATAGTTCACCTACGTAGATCAAGTGATTAGCATCGTTCGGCTTTACATATGTTATGCGTAATGGCGCAAGGCTACCGCGCATAACTGTCCTTATGTTAAACCCAACGGGAATTACCCCCAGACTGCCCTAAATCATTCGCCCGGTCAGTAATGGGCGGGCGAATGATTCTAGACAATTAAATAATTATGCGACTGCCAATATTAATTTAAGGGGCAATTTCACCCCCTAGTCTTCCTTGCCAGTAGATCATTCAAATGCAGAAACGAACGACAAGGTCAGGACTTATCTGGAAGACAATATCTTTAAAATCAACTTATTATTCGTCACATCTCTAGCAGATCGACCATGTTTTAGAAATATCTCAGAACCTCCTGCTTGCACTTCATAAATAACCTCCCTTCGAAATTTATCTGCACCGTGCTCAACAAGAAATTTCACAATTTGCACGTTATCATTGGATGCAGCCCATATCAATGCGGAAGAATTTTTGAATTTATAGTGCATATCTCTTTGATAACTAAAACTTTGGTTAACATCTGCCCCATGGGAAATCAAATAGGAAACAGTTGAAAGATGATTGCATCGCGCAGCCCAAGCCAAAGGCGTCATAAGCTCTTCATCGCTAAAATTAACATTGCCTCCTAGTCTTAATGCAGTGCCAATTTTATCGACGTCTCCTTCCGCTGCAGCTGAGATTAGTAAAAAATCGTTGCCGCCACCACTTTTAGCAGCAAAATCAGCGGTTATTTGGCAGTCCAGATCATTAACATTTCTTGCCATTACGCTTGCTTGTGAAATGGGCAATAACAGAAATGCCAGCGAAAACAATCTAATTTGGGTCATGATGTGTGTAGTGCGCCTTTAATGTTTCAATCGTGGCCGCTGGCTGTTTGTAATGACCATCCGGGAATGAGGCCCATTCACCCGTTAAAAATGGCAATGCCTTTAGCCACCCACCATTATTAAGATAACTGGTTTTTCCAGCGGCCTCACCGATTTCCGGAAATTCAATCCCAATATTAATTCGCGCTTTTCAAAACCCTTACAAAAGCCGTAACGGCTTAAACTCGTCTTTTTAAAAGTTAATGCGATGGAACCCCTCAACCTAGTGACGGCAGCTGTCGTTTTGTGGAACACGTTCCACTTGAAGCGTTCAGCGCATGCCTTGCGTGGCAGCGGTCATGTCGTCGATGAGGCGCTGTTGCAGTACATGTCGCCTTTGGGCTGGGAACGCATCAACCTATCGGCGATTACCCCTGGCGCAGCAGGCCAAGGCAGGTGCAGGCAAGTTCAGACCGCACGTCCATCCTCAGTGTCTTAGCGTACGATTTTTCCGTATTCTGAGACGCCCCCCCCCTTACGGCCTTTAGCGCCATCGCACGCTACTGATTACACCTTGCCGAGCTGTTTCGAGTTATCCAAGTTTAGTTTCACTTATCAAGAAATGATAGATGGATGGAAAGGACACTTCAAAATCTTCAATATCTCGTTCAGAACCTTCAATTATAAAAATTTGGTCCTCTCCCATCAATTGAACAATATCCCAATCCTCACTATGTCCAATTGAAATAAATCCTTGGGCGTATTCCGAGAGGCGAATCTCTGAAATTGCTAACAGACAAGCGCCATTTATAGTTGAAACGCTAGGATACTGAGTAAAGAATTGTTGAGTTAATGGACCCAGCTTAGAAAAAAAACTAGAAGAAGTATTTTCACCATAAGCTACAATCAATCTTCCACTATCGACCATTTCAGCAATTTGAAATTTACTATCCTCAATCGCAAGTCCATCAATTTTAAATTTTGAACTCAATTTAACTGGTAACTTTTTTACCGCACAATTATGCTCCCGCATCGAATAAAAAGTATATGACGCAAGAATCGCAAGCATGCCTAGGATACTATACCAAACCATCAGACTCTCCCCTCAAAATCTGCATTCCCAAAAAATCATTGGTTAACCTAGTCTCTACCCGCACGAATATTTGTTGTCCCTGGATTTACGATTGATTGCCATGTTCGCTCCAAAGATTTCATCCAACGATGCTCGGCCGTGTGGCTCCCATTTGTAGCAAACCATTTTAGATTCCAACTTCCACTATTCAACCAAGCAGGAAGACTCCCTGTCGGAAACATAGTGCCGTTTCCACCTTGATTACTCCATGCCATTACGACCAATTTTCCATCGTTTGCAAGCTTTTGCGCATCTGCAAGGATGACCTTTGTTCAACCCGAGTTGGGATCAGATGTGTTAGCGGCTTCAGCAGTGCTGCCCGGATTTCCACTGTTTGGGGCATCAATTCCGCGTTGTCCCATGCAACACTTCAAATCTAATTTTTTCTTTCAGTTTATCTACAAGCGCTTCGGCACGAGGTCGCCAGTCGCTCCTGGGTAACCCAGGTCTGGTACTGTTGTCGATAAGAGATAAATCGATCTCAATGGCGGGATCATTACTAAAAAGAAAATAATAAATTAAACGCCCACGTGGATCGTCTCCGATCTTTACGTACTCTTCAATACATGGAGTTCCATTCAATGTCACCACGATTGGATCTAGCCATTGCTGCCTGCTCATTGATGTATCATTCTTGTTCTTATTATTAAAATCAGCCTGCCGTGTACGTAACGACATAAGCAAATCCTTCAAATTTGCCCATTCTGGCGCATCGGATTTATTGCGCAAAATGCGCACATCACAATTCTCTTTCCGCTATACGCTCTGCATCCGTCTCATTGTTCAGAATCCCGTTGACATAGGCATCTTGAGACGTAATTTTGTCGGCCGGGCTCCAGTTTGTGTAGTCGTAGTGGAATATCTTGACATCCGGGCTTTAACTTTTTGTCGCATCAATTTCTTTGAATTTTATTTATGTAAACTCTCTGAGATTAATTCTCGATCAATCGACATTACCACGAGTGACTCTTTCCGCTTTAGATTTGTGATCTTGAATAATTTGGTGGTATCGCTCAAATCGGGATTCACTTCATTGCATACCTCGATGGACTGCCCACGTCGCCATTTGGTTTGATCAATAAAGTCTTGACCTAAAAACTGATAAGCTAAACCTTTGACTGAAATGATGTACGCTCCTCCATCGAGAATTTTATCTACTTTATCTTTTACGCAAAATTTAGGCGGCTCCCGATCATCCGCATAGGATAATGTTGAGAAGAAAAAAAATATCAATAAAAATCTAATCATCGCGTCTCCAACTCAACAATATTTAAAATCGCACTTTAGGATTCTGAATGCCTTCCTTCACCTATTTATTCTGGTATACCCCATTTGCCCTTAGAACACCGAGATACATTGCTTTATCACCAAATAATTGATCAGTCATAACTTCAAAATGTAGATGAGTTCCAAGAACACCTTTTGGTATTTCAAATCCTTGTGATCCAATAGTCCCAATTACGTCGCCAACCTTTACCGGATCATTTACCTTTAAAGTTGTGGAATCAAGATGACCGTATGCAGCCCTATTTCCTTCAGGTGTCTTTACAATTACCGCATTCGGTCCAAATCCACTAGCCCCAATACGAACCACAATCCCATCTGTAACAGCCAGTGCATTCGCGTCACTTACTACTTTTCCATCTCGTTTTGGGGCAACATCCACGCCTGCATGAAACGCATCTCCACGTGCGGCATCATAGACGGAGGTAGTTTTCAAACAACTGCAATCGCTGTAAGGGCCTTTGATCTCATTGGACTGAACCAAATTTCCGTTTTTATCTCTGCTGATTTGCGATTTAGGGACTCCATCTCCTCCAATACCACCTTGCGAAGATTGACCTCCTTCTTTCCCAAGAACACTGTTTGTCGCATTTAATTTCTATTTTGTCAGAAGTCAACGCCATTCAATCATCGTCGGTGACGATTTTGGCAGCTCTGAACTTGACTAGCTATGCCCTTCATTTCCGCAATGGACAACGCAGAATATCCATTTTTGTCCTTTAAATTCAAGTCTGCCCCATGATCAATTAAAACACACGCAATTTCTGGTTTTCCCTGAGCGACCGCATTAATGAGGGCACTCCGACCATCATCAGCTGTGGCATCTATGTTCTTCACTCTGCCAGCAAGAATTTCAATCACAGCTTTGTCGCTGGATGCCAGCAATACCGTCCTCCCCAATCTTTCCTTTCCATCGACTTCTGATGTTTCTTGTGCATCTGGGTTGGCTCCGTGTTCTAAGAAATATTTAACCAAATTGGCGTTGCCGTTCTCTGCGGCCCAAATCAAGGCAGTTGATTTGTGAAATTCAGCGCCAGAAACCTCGTACGGGAACTCCAAATTAACATTCGCCCCTTTTTCCACCAAATATTGTGCGAGTCGATTCTTGCTACAAACGGCGGCCACAGATAGCGGGGAAGGATAGGAGTATAGAGGTGGCAGATAGTTTGTTGACGCCCCACGCTCCAACAAACTAGTAACTATCTTGGAATCGTCTCCTGCTATCGCAATCAAAAGTTTAAGTTGCTTGTCGTATCTGCTCGCTGCGGCCCGATCATTTTTCTCCAAATGAATTTTTGAAAAATCCGCACCATCCCAAATCGCTACTTCTAAATCAACTTTTTGACCAGAAGCAAGCTGTTTCTTAACCGTTACAGTGTATTCGTCATTAGGCGCCGTAAGTGAACGCACGATCCCCTGACAGTCAATTGATTGCACCTCATTTTGACTGTTCTGAGCAAACGAACTTATCGGAAATGTTAAAAGAAATAGGAACACGTTACAGATCAAACGTCCAAAGCATGTTGAGGTTTTTATCACTTGTGATCTCCTTGTTGCAACTCTTCCTCATAGTTCTTTTTAAACGTATCGAATGGCATATAAGGTTGAGGTGGGTGGCGATTTGGCAGGTCTGGCCCCTGAGGCAAGGCGGCCCACCGGCGTGACGCCTCAGATAAGGCACCACCAAGATCATTATTCTTAAGGAATATATCGACTTTGAGTGACATTAGAATCGCAGTTGCAATTCGGTCTTGTGTTTCTGGGGAGAAGTCCGTCAAGCCGAGTTGATTTCCAAAATCTCGCCAAGTCGCAACAGTTATCTGGTACATACCAGCCGCTGTTGTACCTTTTTGGCCAACACCTGGATGAGTGGCATAACTATTGAATCGCTTGCCACCGTAGTAGATATTATATGCACCACCCTCAGCGCGAGCAATGGTATGCAGGAACGCAGTTGTTTTGCTTAAGGCCAGAGTCGCGTCAACCCTATCAAGTTTTGCCTGTTGTACAGCAGTTCGCTGTCCGGAGACAGTGACACACTAGATACCTTCCGGACAACCGCTAGGTTGGCTACTAGGAGCGCCTGGACCGGCAACCGAATTTTCAAGGTAATTCCGCTGTCCCGGTGTCAGTCCACTGCCAGCTGCGCCTCGTTCAGGTGGGCTGTTTCCAGCACAACGCTAAACTTGTCGTTCGAGGACCATTCCTCGGCATTTTTTCCATTTCCTGGCACCGGCACTCCCTGCGATTTTAAATTTCGTCGCCAAGTATAGAGTGTTTGCTCCGTTATGCCGTTCTCACGGGCCAATACTGAAACTGATTTATTCATTGGCGGCATCATCTGCTTAAGGATGGCCTCCTTGCGTTCTGCTGGATAACGATTCACTGCATGTCTTTACTCCGCCCCAATACGGTTGATGTGAATTCATTGACGCGACATCTATCCTGACATAGGGGGGAAAGCAACTTGCACAGCGTGCATCTGAACCAGGGGTTTCGGTTTCCCTTCTAGCGCAAGAGAGTGACATTAACGTCAACATGCTATTCAAATGGCGTCGCGAGTTACGGGATAGCCGATTGGATGGCGTAATGCATCGGCAGCCCATGTTGCCAGTCACCATCGTCGACGATAATCCACATCATTTACCATCTGAGCATCCAACTGTCAGCCCTGATGCTGTTGTCGCTCAAAGAACTGCGACCACTGAGCCAAGTGTGATTGAAATCCAGATCGCTGGTGCAGTGATGCGTTTCGATGGCAAGGCCGACCTGACCGTGGTTCGTGCCGTATTGGGAATGTTACGTCCATGATGGGCCTACCGGCGGGAACACGCATCTGGTTGGCAGCCGGTGTCACCGATATGCGCTCTGGCATGAATGGTTTGGCGACCAAAGTACAAATGACACTGCTTGATTTTACGGGAGGGTTACACGCCAGACTACTCCCCATCTGCAGCTCGCAAGCGATCAGAATATTCAACAGCAGGAAGCTCCATAGCAATAGCAAGCGACTGCACTAGAACAATCACATCGTCCGATGCCACTTTTTCCTCTTCAACGAAAATATCAACCGCCGTGTCCAAGGCAAGTCCGTACTCCCCTACATCCACGAACCCTGAGACTTCCGCTATTTCGGACACGGAAAACACACCATTCAGCGCCGACAAGAGTCGGCTAAATATAGATTCAACAATAGTAAAATCAGACATTTTTATCACTTTGGATTTCTTGGTACGTTTGTTGGGAACCCAGTGACAATCCGACCGCCCTTACTACCCGGTTCGACCACCACCGTAATGTCAATGCCATCCCGCGTACCTTGAACGATGGTTCGCCCCCCCGGCCTGGCGTCCTGGTTGAATTAGGGTCAGTAGCCACATCGGAAATCTCACCCTTAATCTTATCATCAGACCAATCGGATGGAAACTCGCTCTTCCCGGGTTTGCCTGTTCCTGAGCGGTGACCACCTCCAGTAGCGTCTCCGTCAAGGACGTGCGTCTCACCCTTGTCGTCAAGCAGATTCGGTTTATCTCCGCTGTTTGTATCATACCTAACTCCTTGATTTCGTTTACTTGTTTCGTTTCGTATGCGCCTGCTTGGCACTACCGTTTCGGGCCGCAAGCCTGATGGCCTGGGACTTTGCCGCTATGCGCAGCATTGCGTCCGGTGTGTAGTTCTCGCTCTTCCGTCTTGAATAAAAACGGCTCTGCCAGCCTTGCTTTAGGTGCTTGAAACGCCATATGCTTGTGTGACTGCGAAGCACATGACGATTGTGGAGATGCGCGTTGCGCTTGACCGGACGAATTCCTGGGGATTTTTAAAAGAGGTAAAAATGGTTTGGATGGGTAACTTCACATGGGCGTTTGACCGCGTCATCAACGATTGGCTAAAGCGCAAACCCAAGCAGATTCGCAACACGCTGCCGGCCAGCTTTACGACATCCACGCTGCGCTACATCCGCACCACCGCGTGCCGCAAGGCCGCGCCGGACACCATCAAGTGTGAGAAGTGGTCGCAGACCGATCCATATCCACCTGACCCGGATATTCCGTCTTACCCGCTTGATATGGATGAGCGCAAAGGTCCATATCTGCTCACCTCTGACTATGTCTGCGACGACTGCAAGCATCCATGCGTGACAAATGACGACTTGATTAACAAGCTCGGTCTGGCTGAGAAGAAGGTGAAGTTCACCTCACGCACCCTACAGCGATACATGAACGCAGAAGACCAGATGCCAATCGATCAATTCCGGCGGGTCATCGGAAACGCGCACGCGCAGGGGTGGCTGGGCCTGTGGCAGACCCTCGGTATTGCCAGCAATGTCGATGAACTGGAAGCCACCCGCAGGAGCCTGCGGGCCGTGTTCTCGCGCCTCATGGAGCGCAAGGGCTACATCGAGCGTGGAGAGATTGATATCTCCAAGGAGGAGATAGAACAGGAATTTGAAAAGCAGATGCGTGTGCGTGGCAACGAAATTACCCGCGCCATCGCTGATCGCCTCAAGGATAAAAACCTGCCGCCCGACATCCGCCAGTTCATGGAAGAATCCATCGCGCCGGATCAAGCCAAAAAGTAAGCGCCAGCCGTCGACGTGGGCTCAGTTGCCACATCGGGAATGTGGCAGGGTATGGGGGCGCTTTAGCCCCCATGTAGACCTCTGCGGCTGCACATCGTTGACCTGCTGCGCGGCCCTGTCACCAGGGCCACGCCGGCAGAATCCGCGCCATGCAAAACCGCTTTTTGCTAGTCTATTCCAATCGAAAAATCGCTGCCGCCATCAACACCCTTGTGTCAAAACCTCGGCAATGTGCTGAAAAGCATACGAGATCCTGAAACTATCCACCACTGGCGAAATAGCACCTTCCACACTGAGAGAATCGAAAACTATCTCTAGTCCATCAAACAGCTTTTCGACGGAAGGGTTCGACGAAGATTTCCCTGAGTAACTACAGGACAGATCTTTTAAGTCATCTGCCACAAAATAACAGATATGCTTGCCGATAAAGCGACCATCACTAGCGGGCTGCGAGAAAATTTGATATTCATCTTTTGACGGGCTATCCACGCGTTCAACAATTTCACGCAATTCAAATGGCAAGGCATTGAAATCGAAAAACATTGTCTGAGCAGAGAACCCTTTCAAAACATCTTCGATGGAGCCAAAACCTCGACTCCATGAACAACGCCTGATGCAATAGTTAGGCCCATCAGCAATGCCACTCGATACGTACAATCCATAGAATGCAGCTGATTTCTCATCCATTGCTGAAATCCCTGCAAGCCGTGAAAAGACGATCACATCATCTTCGGAGAAACTAGCACTGATGTTTATGACTTCATGCATTAGTCCCTTTACGAGCGAGGCTGATGCCGATGGCGAGATAAACTTTCGATCCTTTGATTGTTTTGCAATCGCGGAGCTGCCGTTCGCGTCCTTCTCCCAACTAATCGTATTCATACCTCACCCTTACCGATAATTCTGAATATTGCCTTCGTACTGTGGATTACCTGATCCGCGACGATCAACGCTCCAAATATTACCGTTCTTATCGACACCAAGATTACGCCGCGAATCGCCCTGTCCATCCTTGATTTCATGTGGATCAATCCCTTGATCTTTCCACCATTTATCCGAAGGTACAGTTACTTTAAAGTCAGGCTTGTCTGGAACCGAATTCTGATTCCCATCCGTTTTCTGGCCGTCAGGATTGCTGGTCTTTTCGCCATCCTTAGCGCCTTCGTTGTTTGTATCGCCAGGAATTGTTACCTTTCACTAAGGCAAGTTGACATGATATATCCATACACCGCTCGTGAAGCCAAGGATTGCACCAGCAAGTACAGAAATTAGAACTAGAGGCATTGATGCGGAAAGAAGCACCGAAAATACTAATCCGGCGATAGTTCCAACTAGTCCACTAAGAGTCATTTTTTTTATTTTTGAATAATTTCTCATATCAATTAAAAAAAATAATCCTAGCGCAAGTCCCGCCACCCCACCAGAAAGACATTCCTGCCACATCGCTCTCATTTCCCAATTTGTCGCGGCAGCGGCAACGGAGATCCCCAACATGCCACTCAAGAGGCAAATCACGTATTGGTTAGCCAGTATTTTTCTGATTGATCGATTTTTCGTATTTACCACAACTTCCTTATTTTTACGAACATTCACAATCGCTCCCGATAGTCCATTTGGCACGCGCCGCCGCTTTATCTAATAAAGTTTTGTTAAACATCATCATCCCTTGCCATTTAGCCAGATCTTTGAAAGTAAACCCTACAAATGCGACCGCAACTTCCTTTCCTAACCCACTTTTTACGACTGTGAATAGGCCTGGAGACGTTGCCCCAATTGCGCCTGAAATTACAACATTTCCGATGTTGACGCATCTCCAGCTCTTATGCTGCCAAAGCATCTCTTGCGCGACTTCTAGCCCTGCACCAATGCCAAAGCCGATCAACCCCAGCTCACCACTCGGATCAATTAGCGATGTCGGATTTCCTTCAACATACGCATATGTATTTACCCCTCCGTTCAACCCGATCGGGTCGCTCGCGATAAACCGGCTCAGCTCCGGCGAATAATACCTAGCCCTGTAATAATATAGACCATTCCCATCGTTTTCTCTCCCCGTATATTGAAACGCATTCCCACTTTCTTCTCCCTGCACCTTGGTTTGACCATATGGGGTATAACTGTACTGGGTGCGGAGTTCGCCGCTGCCATCGGTTAAGCCGATGATCGTCCCTAGGGCATCGCTCAGGTAATCACGGCTGCCGTTGCTGTCGGTACGGCGAAAAATTTCATCGATACCTAAGCCGCCTAGGATGTTAGCCTGCGCCTGTGCATTGCTCAGCTCTTGCACTGGGTTGTAACCGTCGTACAGGTAGACAGTTTTCTGGCCCCCGATCGTTTTCCCAATGCGTCTTTGTAATGCGTCGTAGTCGAAGCTCGCGCTAGTGTTGCCACTGTTGTCGCTTATGTTGCTCAATCGGTTGCGCGCATCCCAGAGATAGTTACGTTGACCATCGCTCAGCAAGTTACCATTGGGGTCGTAGCTGAGGGTGTTACCGTTCCAAGCAGTCAGTCTGTTGTGGGTATCGTAGCTGCTACTGTTGACGTTACTAGGAAGGTCGAATTTAGCCAGGCTACCTTCGATTGCGATGCGGCGGCCGCCGGCGTCGTAGCTGTATCGCAGGTCACCGATCACGCTTCCGTCAGACTTGTTGTAGACGATAGCACTCAATTGGGAGGACTGATCGTAGCTATAACTGGCGACGATGCCGTTGGGTAGCGTCATGCTGGTACGGCGGTCGCCGTCGTCGTAGCTGAAGCTGACGATGGCATTGTCTTGCTGGATGCGGGTGAGCCGGCTAGCGTCGTCGTAACTGTAACTGACTGGACTTTGTCCAGTAATTTGCATGCCGGTTCGCCGACCAGCACTATCGTAGCTGTAGCTGATGCTGCCCTGAGCGGTAGTTTCGCGGATGAGGTGGTCGAATGCATCGTAACTGCGGCTGATGTTACCACTGCCGGTGTCGCTGATAAGAGAAATGCGATTGGCGCTATCGTAACTGTAGGTCGTTGCGTTGCCGTCGGCAAAACCGGTCTTGTTAAGACGATTGAGCCCATCGTAGAGTAATGTCGTGGTTTGCTGTTTTGCGTCGGTGGTTGCAGTTAGGTTGCCTTTTTTGTCGTACTGGTTGATGGTTTTGAGTTGCATCGGATTTCTACTGCTAAGCAGACGGCCAAGCGCATCGTAGCTGAAGTCGGTACGATTGTTGGTCGGGTCAATGACGGCGCTTAGGTTGTCCTTTGTATCATCATTTGTTGCAGCTTGATAGATCTCTTTGCTCGCTTCATAGACTATATCAGCAGTTAACAAACCATCGAGAACTTCACCAGCTCCAGGTATTGCCAATACAGCCTGGGTCTTCACTACCCGCTTTATCGCAACAGGAATAATTTTTTTTACGACGGGTATTGTGCGGCTTACGGCTTTTTCGACATTTTTTGCAGCTACTTTAGTGTATTCCCAAACTCCACTAGTTGCTTCCAAGGCTTTACAAATTAAGCATCGATCACCGGTAACTATGACTACGTCAAACCCAGTAGGATCAGTCAGATTCGTCGGATTATTGAGGACATAAGAGTACCTGTTATGGTTTTGGCCATTTATCAAATCAGTTATGTGTGGATCACCACTCATGAACCTCCCCACCAGCGGATCATACACCCGCCCATTCATGTGCACCAGCTCCAACGCCTCCAACATCTCGTGACCCGTAAAGCCTTTGTTGTCGGTTACTCCTACAATGCTATCGGCAATACTGCTTCCATCGAGACTTCTGCGCTTACCCCAAGCATCGTATGCTAATTTTTCTTTTAGGGAACCGTTCTGATCCGTAATTGCAACAGGACTTCCTAAACGGTCATGGTGTACCCAGTTCAGTTCGGTCGTTGCTGCTCCCGGACGGTCAATCTCCACCCCAATGCCATGTGGCCAGTAGGTTTTAACGGTCGATAAACCAGCAGCAGATACTTCAACTTCTTGTGCACCGGCGTAAATGATTTTGCTACCGTCGCTTCTGTCTTGTCTTAGGCGCTGATGTTCTGCCCCATACACAAAGCTGCTGCTGACCGTTCCGCCCGCTGCTGTGGTTCTCGATATCTGCACCGGCATATCAAAGTTGTTCCAGGTGACGTTTCTACCAGCGCCTGCAGTCATGTTGCCGTTGAGGTCATAACTGAAGTTACCAATTCCTGGAATGCTTTGTACCGCATGTGGCGCCTGAGATCCTGGGCCCTGTGCTGGATAAGCATAGTTCGCACCGTTGCTGACCTCTGTCTTACTCAGGATGTTACCTGCTGCATCGTAAGCAAAATTCTGTGCGGGCTGACCAGTGACAGTACTAACGGAGATACGGTTTTAGCTTGCTCCTTCAAGCTTGGCAATTGGCCATCATTTAGTTTATCGCCGACTTTTTCAATTCTATGACCCCAAATAATAACTTCTGGGGCAACAGCCGCAACTCCAGCTACAAGTACAGATGAAGCAACAATTTGAGCAGCGCCCACACCTGGTGAGCTAGGATTAACGGGGTCACCCATTGGATTTAGTTCATATTTTCCGCCGCGCTCATATCCTGTAGGCGTGTCATTTTTTGTTGTTCCGCCTGCACTGTTTGTCGCTATTATTCCTGCGAAACGTCAACGCGCCCCTATTTTCAATCGAATCCCAAGTGCTTACGGACTCGCGGGTAAAAGAATATCGCAAGTACACTAAAAATCGGCAACCAGATAAATAACGCTAATTTCCATCCATAAACTTCCGGATCTAGGTCAAAAAAATACCGAACGAGTGCTGCGGGAATCACCGCATAAAACGATGAAGCGCAAAGAGTTACCCCCATGACTACAAGCCATTGTCGTAATTGTTCTATAAAAATACGCATCTTATTTAGACTCATTGTTCAAATCTCGCACAACAACGCTCGCCTTATAAATATTTGTTAACTCATAACTTGTCTGCATAAAAGGAATCGATATGAGGGTATTGGTTAAGGGTACATATTTTGCTTTATTCCATACCGTTGTTGTTGCACCAAATATCGACAGCGGTCTATTCATGTTATCGGCAACTCCCATGACAACGGAAACAGTTCTTGCGAGCCCGACCACACCAGTAATGAGAGCTGTACCATCGTAGAGCGCATTTCCTAATTTTGCACCAAAGGTCCGAACAGAATATTTTCTTAGAGGGTTGTCACCGTTTGAACTATTACCACTTATAGCATCGGCCAGCATGGTACCGCCTTGCCTGACTTCGCTTAAACCAATCGCAACCATTGGCGCACCGACAACGCATCCAAAGCCTAATGTACATATGGATCCACCACCAAATGCTGATACCCTGCCTCCGACAACTTTAAGTGTTCCTAAAGCATCTTGCTTAATTAACGAAGATTCCTGATAAGTCTCATTGGCTGACCGACAAGGACCAACAGTGCATCCCGCCACTGGATTTGAAACTAGTTGAGGACCCGCACTGTTTGGGGCTTACTGCTTCGCACTAGTTTGGCTGGTACCGTCACTGGATTTAATCGCACCAGAGGCTTTTAATGCGGCTACTTTTGTACCTTGCGCACCAGTGTCAACTTGATGCTTCTCTTCACTCGTTAAAGCATCGTAGGCCTTCTGAAATTGCGTAATTAACTTTTCAAACTTAAACTCCATCAATTCTTGATATGTGAACCCCGTCGGATCAGTCAGATTCGTCGGATTGTTGAGCACATAACTATACCGATTGTAGTTGTGCCCATTCGTCGGATCCTGAACCAACGGATCACTACTCATGAACCGCCCCACCAGCGGATCATACACCCGCCCATTCATGTGAACCATTCATCCAACTATTAAAGCCTGCACTTATCGGCATATAATTAAATCCAGCATTGACTTGGAGAACTCGTTGCGGAATAAGCCAATGATGCAAACTCTGTCCGTTCTCTTTTAGCCAACGAGTTCCATTCCCTGCAGCCTTACTCCAAGTATCTCGAACAGTTCCCCACTTTCGAGGATCATTGAACAAACGACTCAAACCCAATTCGAGACCACCCGTTTTCCCCATCTGGAATAATACATTTTTACCTAAATGCACCCCACCAAATGAAAGACTATAAATAGTCGCAGTATTTTCTCCAGCATTATATGAGTCAGAATTTTTATCGACACTTCCGATATCAGTAGCATCTCGAAGTTTGGATGTCAAATTAAATGAGACAGTATCCCCAAACCCAGAGAGACCATTAACAACCTACCAGAAGTAATAAAATCATTAGCAGTCGTTAACCCATTTTCAATAGCTGTAGTGACTTGCTCAACAACGCCTCCACTGTTTGTGGCTTGACCCCGGCCATTTATGCAAGACAATTGACCAGAAAAAGTGATGCATTACCTTTGGACTTTAAAGCCACGAGTGGAGACGTCGCCGAGTACCCCCCATTTTTATGACTGGCTGTCAAATCAACACTTATCAGAAACTTTTCTATAAAAGAACAATCTCCCATCATAAATTTCAACCAACCTATTTTGAGATATAAATTCAAATCTAACATATGCTTCTTTATCTTTTTTCCTATATACACCAAGAACCCTAATTGGATTCCTATCAATTTCCACCCCATACGAGTATGGCATCGATCTATCATCCACCTCGCTATCAACCTTTAAATTAATTAGGCTAATACCATATCTTGGATTTTCAACAAAAACTGACCGAACGGAGAACTTAGCATGACTTACACACATGCCAAATATTTTCCACTTTTCTATTACGTCATCAGAAGCAATTCCCCCCCCCACATCTCGTATATCATATACACCATACTTTCCAAAATATGATGTATCGAAGGCAAAAGCCTCATTACTAAGAGGCAATGATGTAAAAAAAACCAATAGAATTAATTTTTTCATTTTAGATCACCATC
Organism: Undibacterium sp. MH2W; assembly: GCF_049340215.1. Classification (NCBI taxonomy): domain Bacteria; kingdom Pseudomonadati; phylum Pseudomonadota; class Betaproteobacteria; order Burkholderiales; family Oxalobacteraceae; genus Undibacterium; species Undibacterium sp. MH2W. Next base: position 77,582 of record NZ_JBMPPA010000009.1, read on the forward strand.
CCTTATAAACATTATTAGAGTAAATATCCCACTCGGAATCCCGTCGATGAATCAGCCCCTTATTCTCCTTACCTTGTGACTTAGTGAACGCCTTCCATGCATCCTCTAGAGACGAGTAATTTGTTGTTGCATTTGGATTGTTGACTAATTTAAGCGCAGAGCTAGTCTGAAATGCAGGCGACCCAATGTTGTAGTCAAATATAACCAATGCATCAAACTCATATTGCGTAACCTTGGCCGTAACACGTGTCTGAACATCGGACTGTACTGGGTTAAGCTTGCTATTGAACATCCTATCCGCCTGCTCTTGAGTAACACCATCTTTGTAGAGTGGCCATTCTTCTTCGGAAATCAATTTCCCGTACCCAACAGTCGCCCCCCTTGACCCAATGATCAATTTTCTTACCTGTTTGATCGTCATAAGGTTCAAGCCGCAATTTCTCAACACCTTTGAGCAGATACTTGCCTTGATCACTGAAAGTAAGGTCACTGGCTGGACGCCGTTCAGTACTACTTCCGCTGTTTGGGGCTTGTTACTTAAGTTCGTAAGTGAATCGTATCCCACGAACGTCGACTGGCCCTTTCTCGAGCACCATATCCTTTTGCGCAATAACTATCACTGCGAACGGCGCTAACACTTTGACCTCAGGGGCATTTGAATTAGATCCGATATTATTCGCAACCAGCAAGACCTTTTCGACGGCACGCTCTTGCTCTCGATACCGCAAAAGGACTTTAAATGAGCCGGATACAACCAGACCACCGTCACACACTTCATCTTCAACAGATATCGTGGTCTTACCATCCCCAATTGAAATAGAATTGAGTATCTTCGTACCGCAACTTTTCTTTGGATTCTCACCAAAAATTAATGTGGAAAAATACGATATGGCAAAAAACAATGCCCCAACAAAAAACAGGCCACACGACAAAATAATTAGTAACTTACGGTTCATTTCATTGTCCCAAATTGCTGGATTCGGTAACCTTGTCAAGGTGCTCCCTAGAGGGGCCGTTCATCGGTTGTCCGGCACTATCTAAAACCTGCTTTCCGTCGGCACCAATTAACTGCACCGGCTCATTGCTTGGAATATCGAAATTGCTCTTGTAACGTACTCCGTTTACCACGCACGCTTCGCTTGCACAATCACGAATCAGCTTGGCTCCAGTCCCCGATCCCGTGTGTGTTGCATCAATTCCTTGACGCTTTGATAGCTGAAGCGATTAGCTTTTACACTTTCTACCATTTAGAAATTCTTGTAGACGTGCTGAAAATACTGAACTCTTCAAGTTTGCTGAAATCTCAAATGAACCTTTCGATTTCTCGATATTTGACAAACCAAATTTCATCTCTGTGTCGTCTTCAACTCCTTCGATGCTGTAAGATTGTCCAATCGATGCAATACCTCGATCAAACAATTCAATGGCTTGCAAATATTCCTTTTTTTCAATCAACAAATTTCCTTCATCCAGAAGTATTTTGTTTTCAGAATAACGCTTCATAATCGCACATGAATCATTGCTCTGTACCATCGCAAAACTTCCCTGACAACCAGCGCCGATAGTCAAAGAAAAGAGCAAACTTCCTAACAGCACGATTTTACGGAAATGTTCAAATAAAGACACCATTGCTCCCCTCATAATATGCCAAGCCATTTTGACGGGCAGTATTGACAGCCGCTACTCTACTTGCCTCGCTAAAATTCATCCCTCCACTTACGAAGTTCGAAATTGCCGCATTTTCAGAATTGTTCATTGCAGATCGATTAACCGATAATGGTGTTGCTTCGGTTTTTAACATTAAGAACTGCAAACTGCCGCTTTGAACTACCGAGATCTGCCGACGTGAATCATTAATCAAGTTCGCTATGTCTGCCCCACTCAATGAAACACCAGTATATCCACCTTCCGCGACACTATACGAATGAGTATGAAACATCCCATAAATTGTATACCCGCTTTCAACATTAAAATTAGGGGTAAAAGTTCCAGTTGTCCCACTACCTCCGTTCACTGCATGTAAGTTACCATCTGGGCCCCAAACTAAAACGTATCCCTGTTCTTGGCTTTTCCCTCCAGGGAAACTACGGCTCCATGCTGAATCAAAATCTTTCTGAAGAGCTAAAATTTCAAATGATTTCGGTGAATGGCCTGAATCAACTGGCATAGTCGAACCCAAAATCCTACCACCAGATAAAGCTTCGGGTACTCGCTTACTTTCACTGTTTGTCGCCTTAGCAGCCGCACCCCCCTCATTCTACGATCGCCCACTGGCCCCGGCACTCGCCCCTGCCCCAAATCTTGAAGTCGGACAATCAACGTCACAGCTTAAGTTACCTGGTACGTAGCGAGGCAGGTGTGATCCTATCAGTGTGTTGGATTTCTTTAGTTCTTTATCAATCGGCGCATCGCTAAACCCGGTCGGATCCGTTAAGTTCGTCGGGTTATTCAACACATAGCTGCAGCGATTATAGTTCTGTCCGTTATTCGGGTCTTGGATTAATGGGTCGCCACTGAGGAAGCGGGCGGTGATGGTGCCTCGCTGGATTTGTACGGGCATGTCGTAGCTGGTCCAGGTGATGCTGCGTCCTGCGCCGGTGGTGAGGTTGCCGTTGTCATCGTAGGTGAAGTTGCCTTGGATTGGCTAGACCTTTCAATTGCTGACATACTGTGCCCTACACATAAAATTTATAACAGTCTCTCTCACAACGTCACGGACTCAGCCTCATAGTAATCAATTTAATTTGATCTATATCATTCCACAACTTATGCAACCAATAAAAGAAGTCGTTACTTTCTCTATCTATTTCATCAAATGTAGGGTCAATTTTTTCCAGCCATTTTGACGTTTTATATTTATGACTAAATACGCACACCCCAGATTTGTTTAATGAAAAAACATTTTCATTTGAAAATTCATTGCTGAGATGGCAGCTATAGGATTCATCAACTCTACAACTCCACGTATTACAACGAAAAATCAAATCATCCCCATTCCTGTAAACTGCAAACCATTTTCTATTTGAATGACAAGCCCAGCCACTATTTCCAATCAAAGGCCGCCACATTAATAATTTACGTCTAAACTTACCCTCCTCTACAAACAAACTAATACTCCAGACTTGACTTGCCCAATATGCCAAAGTTTTCATGTCTAATTCGCCAATTTATTATAAAACTTACTTGTTTCCCCAACAGATTCGAGAACTTTCACCCAGCTACCTTTTTCTTTAAGTAATTGCTCCGCTGGCTTTCCGAGCTTATTGCCATAGCTAAAAAGTTTCTGATATTCGCATATTGTTCTGTTGCGAAAGAGCCGAGCGCCCTTGATTTTAATTTCAACGCATATCTACTCCGTACTGCCCACCTCGCTACCGTCTCAATTGATTCGCTGTTTGTGGTATTAGTTTTAAGCGTCGTCGTATGTCAACGTCTGATCCCACAAGGATATTAGGAGGTCCGCAATTGCTTTTCTTGGAGTTTCTTCTTTAATAGCTCTCTCGATATTGAGTAATGCGACTTGCTTGCGTACCAGATATCCTCGATAACTGGATACTCAAGCATAAAATCAAAATTACCATCGGTAATTACGGTGTCACCGGTAGCCCGTAATTTTGTGAGTTTCTTACAGTTAGAAAAAGGGCGCAATGACACTATTTTTCCGCAATCAACTAAAACTACTTCTTTCAATACGGGTAAGCAAAGACTGTCTGGAAAGGCGCAGATTTTTTTGCAGCCATTGATCTCTAGTGTTTGTAAATCGATGCATTTGCTTAACTCAGAAACATCAACCAAATTTGAACAATTTGCCAAATCAAGATTTTTCAATGAAGTCAAACTCGCCATTCCGGAAAGGGTCGACAATTTCTTTGAAGATAATTGCAGTCTTTGCAAAGCATTTAGTTCCGATAATTCCCGCAAACTCTCGAATGGGTATTCAACAATATTTAGATGTCGAAGCATGCGACAGGAAAATAAGCCATCAATCTTATTTCTCCAAAATACTTTGCAGACTTCAAGCTTTTCCAATTTCGAAAAATCGGCCGGTGACGTAAATTCACATTGCAGTCCAATGAACCGTAAATTTTTATTTTCAAAAATAGGAGAAATATCTTTTATATTCCAGCTATATATTTCGATCCCAGTTAGAAATTCGAGAGTAGATATAAAAGAAATGTCTTTACCCGACCATCCGGCAGAACTACTTAGTCGAAGGTTTGAGATTTTATTTGAAATCATTACCTGCGCAAATTCATCACGCCACAAATCAGTTAGGACTAAGCAACGACCGAACCCATTCTCGTCCTCATCGATGAAGTACTCAGTATTTTTCATTTAGCGAATAACTCCTGTTAGGTCCAATTGGATCAACCTTATTCAAAACTTTGTTCGAAAAGCGGGCTGGTACTCAGCCAGTTATTTCTTAAATTTTTTGTGCCCTGCGACTTTCCTTGCTGTCTTATCTCCAAGCACTTCAGTAACTGTTACGCTAACTATCGGATCTGCATCAGGTTTTCCAGAAGCGATATGTTTGTGCGGTCTCTGCGGCATTGGCAGTAACAACTGCCGCAAAAGTACTTTCGCCTAATGTAAATGGTTCTATCGCATCGGCTTTCACTCTTACAGAGTCTGCTGTGGCATATCTTTCATTTTGTTGGGAACAAGCTATGGTAGGCGATGAGCATGTTCCAGCCTTCAATGCCTGCTGATTTACGACGCCATCCATGACACTTGGACTGTTTGTCGTGTCAGCACTCGGTTCAGTTCCACGACTCACAGCAGTACCTGTTGTTCCGCTATTTTTAGTATCTTTTCTTGAGCTTTTGAATCTCTCCGAGGTATGGAATCCCCTGTGCAAAAGTAGATATTTCCTTTCGACCAGGTGTACATTCTGATAACCAATTAAACCCAGTCGGATCAGTCAAATTCGTCGGATTGTTGAGCACATAACTATACCGATTGTAGTTCTGCCCATTCGCCGAATCCTGAACCAACGAATCCCCACTGATGAACCGGCCCACCAGCGGATCATACGCCCGCCCATTCATGTGAATGAGCGAATATCGATTTTAAAAAGAGCGCACTCCTCCCAGCGATGTGGGCTCTTACATGTTGCCCCTGTCGTCCTACTTGAATTTATTGGTCATAGCTAAATCTCATAATCACTCATTCGACAGCAGGCTGCCCAATAACAACGAAGACTTCGTCTGCCTCTTGATCGTAAATCACACGTGCTTTTTCACAGTCATTCCCAAATTCATGTTCCAGCTTTCGATTCCAGCTTTGCTCCAGTAAATTTGCCATCAAAATGGCTTGCTCAAGATTCAGCTTTTCAAACACTCCTATGATTTCAAGCAAGTTCATCCAAAACTGCGCTGCGCCGCTACCGCCGTGGCTCACCTTCAATTCCTCAAAACGCTCCCGACTAAACAGCTCTGCCAGGAAAACGCGGTCCTTTATAACCGTGAATTCCGGACACATGAGACGCCCAAAAGCCAAGATGAAATCGGGCGGTAGATTTCCGGTCGTACTTATTACATTAACGTAATCAAGACTAGAGACGGCCTTATCACCGTTTGTTCGGGCAAAGTCCGCATAAGTGAACAAATCGTTCGCTCATCATGACTCGTTCGGATTCTTTGAAATTTAGTCTTCCGATGCAACACATTACCCAGAGAATCATACTGATTGCCTTCTTGCAAACGCACCAGATTACTTCCAGATTGAACTAACAAGCCGGTATCTAAACGACCAGTATAAGGATTGTATTTCAGCTGTTGCACTAAACTAGTGCCTAATGCAATCTGGCTAGAACAGTTAGACGCATCCTGGGCTGTGGCTTGCCACAACATCAGGCTACCGCGCTGTGTTCCTGCTAAGTCGAGCACGGTCCCTTTTATCATCATTTTCTTAGACTCGACTCCTTTTGCGAAACGTTCACTCCTTTGATCCGAAGCCATTCAATAACTTTCCCCATCCACTGCGCCGATTCGTGCTTAGGATCCATGGCACCCATTAGAGACTCCACCCGGTTCGCGAGAGTCTTCCCATTCTTATTCTTGGCCTGATAATCCACCCCGCGCTGAAGCAATTCATAAACGATTTCGAATCTTCCTGTGCCGGCAGCAACCATTGCCGATGTATTTCCGAAGCGATCTTTTGCGTTTATATCAGCACCGTCTTTGAGAAGTATATCGATGGCTTCAACTCCTACATCTAGCGCGGAAAAGAGTGGAGTGTACCCAAATTGATTATCAATGAGATTAGGGTTTCCACCATATTGAAGCACTGTTTTTAGGAACCGTTCATCTTTGGTAGTGACGGCCGAATGAACTACACTTCCCCCGTCACCATGACCAAACACAACATTCGGATCGGCTCCCAATTCCAGCAGTCTCTTGAAGCCATTATAATTGTGCATAGCCCAAAACAGCGGCGTTGCACCTTTGGTTCCCTTGGAATTAACACTCACTCCTTCTTTCACCAATTGATCGACTTTCGTGATATTCCCTTCACCAGCGGCCTTAGCCAAGGCACGAACTGAGGCATCAGGAAACATCACATCCAAGGGCATAAATGCAACCAGCTCTCCACTCGCGTCTTCGTTTCGTTTTTTTTCGGCTGAGTCTATATTTTTGAAACTCTCTTCTGCGCATGATGGCAACGTAACGAGCAAAAGCACGTTTAGTATTACTGTGTACACTGCTTTATTCATGATCATGGCCTTCCTTCCAACGCATCTAGCATACTGCCCATACCGTGAAAACCTAACGCTCCAAGTGATATGCGCTGACCAGGAACACTTGTAGAATTCAGAGTGATGAAATTTATAAAATGCAGGACATCAAAGCTACGATAGTAAGACGTCACTTTTCCATTTTCCAGTATTTCTAACTTTTATTTATTGGTTTTACCAAGACCAATAAATTTCCAAATTGACGAAGCACCATTTCGCAACACAACTATTGAGAGTGCAACGGACAGCATCACGATACCAATACATAGAACGTTAATTAGTCCACTGTGACTCAGATAGTCAGGAATGCGATATGAGAAACTGAGCATCAAGCCACCCATAGCGACGATGGAAAAAGCCTCAATTTTTCTTCGCCACTGCTGCTTCACTATCAAGATATAGCAAGCGGTAAACACCAAAACAAAACACTCTCCCGCCATTGACAATACAACTCCTGAATCGCCCACAGCAAACGCGTTAGTGCATATAAAGAATGTACAAAGAAAACAGAACAACCGAATATTCATCATTCAACTCCGAGGCCACTAAGGTCGTGTTTCTGGAAAGCAGTCCAAGCTTGCCTGGTAATACGTAAAAGATCGCTATTCGCGTTGTGTAGAAGCATTTCCTTGGCCGGATGCAGCGCTTTTTAAAATTCGTTGGACGCTTCCAGAGCTTCATCGTGCGGAGCAAGTTGAGCAATGCACTTGAACAGCCCCCACTGATCGTTGCTGCGCCGAATTTACGCTTCCCTCTCGATAGTGCAAAACAACCAAAGGATCCCTATGATTGGCCACTTGATTTTCAATAAGGCGCGCCATTCAGCACAAGGTTTCCCCTAAACAAATGCTTTTTGCTCCGGCGTTGGAGCTACATTTGTTGTCCGATTATAGAGCGTTATTACTTCGTCATGTGGAGCAAAATTTTTGCCTAAAACACCAAGTTTCTCATTTCCATTTCGCGACGCAACCAGCACTAAAAATAATTCTATACATAACGGAGAGATTCAACGATTTATCAACTCTCAAAAATGACCGCTGGATTTTCATTGCAAATAACGTCTACCCATTCATCAGTCACGATCGCCAAATGAAAAACTGGGTCATCCTTATAAATGCCAAGCGAATCATTATTCAACCAAGTCAAGAATTCCGAATTCTCGACCAAGAAAAATGAGCCGCCAACATCCTTCGGCACTAGAGGCAACGAAGCTAGCCTCATACTCTCATTTGCTACACGTATAGCGGTTGGAAGTTCTGGAAAATCCAGATAGAGACGCCGACCATCCCCACTGGCTTCCCTAAGGCTAATCCGCATACCATTGCCGTAAGTGATCCCTTCGAAAATCATCCGACTCGAAGTAGGTATGTCAGTGGCATTCCACGGTCGGAAAATTTGTTTATTCATACCGGTACCCATTAGTTGTGGCATATTTTATCGCTGACCCGTTTTTCATCCACCGCTGTATATCAATGGTGGGCCTACCATTACTACTATCTTCTCATGTACCGACACCAACAATATTCCCCTTGTCACCCACGTTCAATGGATTCACCTTATCAAAATCTTTATTAACTTCATTGAAGTCACCAGGCTTTATCCAAGTCCTTGCTCCTCCACCAATTTTCTTCCCTACCCTTGCTCTGGCACTGGCGACTCAACTTTGGTTCCGCCTTTGCCTCAGCTATTTGTGTCGTGTTTGCAGAACTTAAATTGAGGAATTTTTCCTTAACAGCATCGTCTCTGGAATATCCTTTCCTCGTGAAATCCTATGCATCAATTATCCGTCGTGCTTTACTAAAGATACGTTGATTGAGCCATCAATTTTTAAATCAATCTTCGGATAAGAAATTTCACCATCGGAAAATATTTCTTTTACAGAGATCTTATCTACTGAAACAATGTGAATCAAATACCCAGACCCCGTTCCAGTAATAATAGAAATTATTTTCTTATCAAAGTGATCGAAGCGGAAAACGCCATAAGGCTCGCCAACAAATTCCGTTAAACAAAGAACGGAATGCTCTTCAGACGCAGCAGATCATCGCCCTCAATATCGAACCAAAGGGATTCCGTCGAGACCGGATATGGGCCAATTTGGTCGTCAGTAAGACGGATCGTCCGCTTGACCGATCCGCCTTTCTCAATCTTGATTTTTGGATCCATCGCCTCCCCCCTTGTATTCAGGCACCTAGGCACCGTCCGGCTCCTTTTTACCACGCAAAAAAAAATCAACGGCGGTTGACTATTAATATATTTATTACCATAATTGATACGCTTTTGTATTTCCCAACATCATTTATTTGGGTTCGCAGACGGCGAATTCCCCTCAGGTAGCACACTTATTTACCGAGAAAGATCATCATGAATGCATTAACCGACGTGTCACCTGTCTTGATCCCGATTTTCGCGCTGCTGATACCCATCGTAGGGATCATTGCCTCTGCGGTATTAAAAATCGTTCGTCTGCAACTGTTGCATGAAACCGTGCGCCAAATGAGCGCCAATGGTCAACCGATACCGACTGAGCTGCTCAACAAAATTATTGATCCAAAATCCAACTAATTATTTCATTGCAGCGTTAGTTCACTACATCGTCTCTAGGTCGTCGATCTTCATGTTTCACTGAAAAAAATGAAGATCGACCGCATTGGCGATTGCTCGGTATCCAGCGTCGTTGGGATGGGTGTGATCTCCGCTATCAAACTGTTGTGCGAGGCGCGACGGATCCGTCGTCGATGCCAGAGCACGATCAGCGTCGATCACGCCGTCAAACACCCCAGATTGACGAATCCACGCATTAATTTCCTGGCGCATTTTTTCACCATTCGTACTGTGACCAATCACACCAACGGTGCCGCCGTTCGGTAATAAGGTTGTCCCGAATACGGATAATCCTTTGGCATGCGCGCGCGTCACAAGCGTGGTCATCCCCTCGATCAACTGGGCAACCGTCACTTTATCCTTCGCGCCACGTAATACCTGTGCACCACTGATATCGTTGATGCCGCCAAAGACAATCACCCAACGTACATTCGGTTTGCTCAACACATCGCGCTCTAGACGTTTAAGCATACTGGGGCCAACAAAAGGGTCAACGCCATCGTTCAGCAGTCGATTACCGCTGATCCCGGCATTGAGCACCGCCATGGCAGAACGTCTACGGTCACTATGTAGACGTTCTGCAAGAAAATCGGTCCACCTGGTATTCTTATCCTCAGTTGAACCCACGCCATCGGTAATCGAATCACCGAGGACAACGATGGCCTGACTGCATGAGGGTGCGAGTACTTCGATGTCAGCTAAAAAATAGCGACTATCGTCTTTATCGGGGTGAGCCAAATCCAAAGCAGCGGTCTGATCAAGCTCAGGAACTGAATACACCGTCTGTTGTGCTGTGCCGTGTAACGTCGATGCAATGATGCCTGATGGCAGATAGATACTCACTGCCAGCTCTTGCAAGGCAGCCACTGGCATCGTGACGGGATCGCTGACGACGGTCTCGCCAACAGCAATCATTCCTTTTCGTTTACCGCCGAAAGTCACTATATGGTCTGTTCCAGGCTGAATCGCTGCGTTACGCGCATGGACTGCCAAGTGCACTGCGCCGAACTCTAGTGGTTCTTTACCATATTGATTAGAAAGACGAAGACGTACCTGCTGCCCACCGATGCTGGTGCGTATCACCTGCCGGATGGTTTGTGCTTTGAGGGGTGGTCCGATCTGGTCAGGGGCGGCCATCCATGACCCTATCCAGGTCAATTTGCTATCTGCATGCGACAGTGTTGTCGTCCAGAGGCAACTCATGGCGATGCATTGGATGAAGAAACGACGGCTTTTTTCTGCTAACGAGATTGGTTGAACCATCTTAACTTGGCTCCATGTGGTTGAACTGAGATCTGTATCAGAATAACAGAAAGCACCCAACTTCTTCACGCTATTCAATCACCCAAATGACAGACGCTCAAGGCATAAAAAAACCGCGACCTTGATCGCGGTTTTTTATCTAAAGCTATTGCTTACTTTTTACGCTGCGGAGGCAAATCGGTACAGACGCCTTTAAAGACTTCTGCCGCCATACCAATGGATTCACCCAATGTAGGATGCGGATGAATTGTTTTACCAATATCCACCGCGTCAGCGCCCATTTCGATGGCCAACGCGATTTCACCGATCATATCGCCTGCATGGGTACCAACGATACCACCACCGACAATACGTTTCGTTTCCGCATCAAAAATCAGCTTCGTAAAGCCTTCATCGCGACCATTGGCAACTGCACGACCAGACGCCATCCATGGGAACAAGCCTTTTTCAACCTTCAGACCTTTTGCCTTGGCTTCGTCTTCGGTCACACCGACCCACGCTACTTCAGGATCGGTATAAGCCACGGATGGGATAACCGATGCGTCAAAGTAGGCTTTCTCACCGGCAGCTGCTTCTGCGGCCACATGCGCTTCGTGCACTGCTTTATGCGCCAGCATTGGTTGTCCAACCAAATCACCAATCGCGAAAATATGTGGCACATTGGTACGCATTTGCTTATCAACGTTGATGAAGCCACGGTCAGTCACTGCCACACCTGCTTTATCGGCAGCGATTTTTTTACCGTTCGGGCTACGTCCGACAGCGACCAATACCAGATCATACAATTGCGGTGCAGGTGCTGCTTCGCCTTCAACGGCAGATGCGAAGGTCACTTTGATGCCTTCTGGTAGAGCTTCAACGCCAACCGTTTTGGTTTTCAACATGATGTTGTCAAAACGTTTTTCGTTGAATTTTTGCCAGACCTTGACCATATCGCGATCAGCGCCTTGCATCAGACCATCCATCATCTCAACGACATCAATACGCGCACCGAGTGTGGAATAGACCGTCGCCATCTCCAAACCGATAATGCCGCCACCGATGACCAACATCCGCTTCGGTACCTGACGCAATTCCAATGCGCCTGTACTATCGACGATCCGTGGATCAGCAGGAACGAAAGGCAAATTCACAACGGAAGAGCCAGCAGCGATGATTGCCTGCTTGAACTGTACGACTTTTTTAGTGCCGTCGGCTGCAGTAACTTCGATGTGGTAAGGGCTCAGGAACTGGCCAACACCTTGAACGATATTGACCTTCCGTGCTTTTGCCATACCAGCTAAGCCTGTCGTCATTTTTTTGATGACGCTTTCTTTGTAGCCGCGCAATTTGTCGATATCAATCGTTGGCTTCGCAAAGCTCACGCCCAGCGCTTCCATGTGCGATGTCTCATCAATCACCGCAGCAACGTGCAACAGTGCTTTCGATGGAATGCAACCAACGTTCAGGCAAACGCCACCGAGTGTCGAGTATTTTTCTACTAACACGGTATTTAAGCCCAGATCGGCCGCGCGGAACGCTGCTGAATATCCACCAGGACCCGCGCCGAGCACCATCATGTCGCATTGCACATCGACCTGACCACTGTAGCCAGACGCTACTGGAGCTGGTACTGCAGGTGCACTGGCAGCAACCGGTGCTGCTGGTGCTGGTGCTGGTGCCGCTGGTGCTGATCCAGCAGCGGTGGCGGCACCTACTGCTTCGACCAACAATAACAACGAGCCTTCGGCGACTTTGTCACCGACTTTGACTTTCACTTCTTTGACCACACCTGCATGGCTGGATGGAATTTCCATGCTGGCCTTGTCAGATTCAACCGTGATCAATGACTGATCGACTTTGATGGTGTCGCCCACTTTGACCATCAATTCGATGACTTCGACTTCTTTGAAATCGCCGATATCTGGTACTTTCACTTCAACGATACCTACCACCGCCGTCGCAGCGACGAGTGGGGCGGATACGGCTGCAACTGGTGCTGGAGCGGCTACTGGTACGGCTACTGTTGCGGCTGCAGGAGCTGGAGCCGTAGATGTAACTGCAGCACCACCCTCAGCTTCCACGATCAATAACAAACTACCTTCAGCGATCTTATCGCCCAGCTTGACGCGCAATTCTTTGATCACGCCGGCATGGCTGGATGGAATTTCCATACTGGCCTTGTCTGATTCGACAGTCACCAGAGACTGGTCAACCTTAATGGTATCACCCACTTTTACCAGCAACTCAATGACTTCGACTTCTTTAAAATCACCGATATCCGGTACTTTGACTTCCACTGTACTCATCGCATGCTCTCCAATCACAGCAAGGTTTTACGCAGATCAGCCAGAACATCAGCCAGATATGCCGTAAATTTCGCAGCCATCGCACCATCGATCACACGGTGATCGTAGGACAAGGACAATGGCAACATCAAACGTGGTACGAATTGTTTGCCATCCCAAACTGGTTTCATGCTGGATTTAGACAAGCCCAGAATCGCCACTTCAGGCGCATTGATAATCGGTGTAAATGCTGTACCACCGATACCACCCAAAGAAGAAATGGTGAATGTCGCGCCCTGCATATCGGCTGGCTTGAGCTTGCCGTCACGCGCTTGTGCGGACAACTCACCCATTTCAACAGCGATCTGAGACAAGGTTTTTTGATCTGCATTTTTGATGACAGGAACCACCAAACCATTCGGTGTATCTGCCGCAAAACCGATGTTGTAGTACTGCTTCAGAATCAGGTTTTCACCGGTAGCGTCCAGAGAGGCATTGAACGCTTTAAATTTCTTCAATGCAGCGACGCTGGCTTTGATCACAAATGCCAACATCGTCAATTTCACGCCAGACTTCACTAATGCATCGTTGGATGATTTACGGAATTCTTCCAGACCAGTGATATCGGCTTCATCGAATTGCGTCACATGCGGAATCATGACCCAGTTGCGATGTAAGTTCGGTCCACTGAGTTTTTTGATACGCGACAATGGCAACAATTCGGTCGTACCAAATTTGCTGAAATCCAATGATGGCCATGGCAACAAATCCAGACCGACGCCACTACCGTTTTTCGCCACAGGTGCAGCAACGGCAGCCACAGCGGTACTACCTGCCATGATGCCTTTGACAAAATTCTGTACGTCTTCTTGTGTGATACGACCTTTTTGACCTGAGCCAGCAACGCGGGTCAGATCAACGCCCAATTCACGAGCGAATTTGCGGATCGAAGGAGAAGCATGTGCTTTACCAGCGCTCGCAGTCGCCACGGGAGCGGCCACGGGAGCGGATACGGGCGCAGCAACAGGTGCTGGTGCAGCGACCGGTGCCGGTGCAGCAGCAACTGGCGCTGGGGCGGCTGGCGTTGGGGCTGGAGCTACCGGTGCTGATGGGGCTGCTGATGCAGCGCCTGCAGTCGCTTCAACCAACACCAACAAAGAACCTTCAGCTACTTTATCGCCGACTTTCACTTTAATTTCTGTAATGACACCGGCATGGCTGGAAGGAATTTCCATGCTGGCTTTATCAGATTCAACAGTGATCAATGACTGATCAACTTTGATGGTATCGCCGACTTTCACCATCAGTTCAATGACTTCTACTTCCTTGAAATCACCGATATCCGGTACTTTGACTTCAATTGCGCTCATAAAATAGCTCCGTTTACGTTTCTTTCGTAGGGTGCGCACTGCGGCGCACCGTTCAAGGATGCAATCGTGCGAGGGCGTGTAAAGCGGCCCCCGCGCAGGGGTTACACAGTGACCGGATTTGGTTTGTCTGCGTCGATACCGTATTTCGTAATCGCTTGCGCAACGACGGAAGCGGACAACGCACCTTCGTCAGCCAACGATTTCAATGCGGCGATGACGACGAAGTAACGGTTCACTTCGAAGAATTCACGCAGTTTTTCGCGTGAATCGGAGCGACCGAAGCCATCTGTACCCAACACTTTATAGCTGCGATCTTTAGGAATAAACGCACGGACTTGCTCTGCAAATGTACGCATGTAATCGGTCGATACAACGATAGGACCTTGTGTATCTTTCAGGCATTGCGTGATGTATGGCAAACGTGCTGTCTCCGTTGGGTGCAACATGTTCCAACGTTCAGCATCCTGACCGTCACGTGCCAGCAATGTGAAGGATGGTGCAGACCACACGTCAGCCGCGATACCCCAATCACTTTCCAACAATGCTGCAGCAGCGATCACTTCACGCAGAATCGTACCGGAGCCCATCAACTGCACACGATGTTTCGTGGTTTGTGCAGATTGTTGCAACTGATACAGACCTTTGATGATGCCTTCTTCTTGACCTGGTTTGATACCTGGATGGCTGTAGTTCTCGTTCATCAATGTGATGTAGTAGAACACGTCTTCTTGCTCTGTCACCATGCGGCGCAGACCGTCATGGATAATCACTGCAACTTCATGTGCAAATGTTGGATCGTAAGGAACGCAGTTAGGAATGGTCGATGCCAATACGTGGCTATGACCATCTTCATGCTGCAAACCTTCGCCGTTCAATGTCGTACGACCCGCTGTACCACCCAGCAAGAAGCCACGTGCACGCATATCGCCCGCTGCCCATGCCAAATCACCAATACGTTGCAGACCGAACATGGAGTAGTAGGTGTAGAACGGAATCATGACGCGGTTATTGGTCGAGTAGGAGGTTGCTGCAGCAATCCATGAGCTCATACCACCCGCTTCATTAATACCTTCTTGCAGAATCTGACCCGCTTTGTCTTCACGGTAGTACATGACCTGGTCTTTATCGACTGGCTCGTACAACTGACCGACCTGACTGAAAATACCGATTTGACGGAACAGACCTTCCATACCGAAGGTACGAGACTCATCAACCATGATAGGCACAACACGTGGGCCCAAGCTGTTGTCGCGCAACAAAGCCGTCAAAATACGGACATAAGCTGCTGTCGTCGAAATTTCACGGCCTTCTGCTGTTGGTTCCAGCATGGCTTGGAAAGCTGACAGCGCAGGGACGACCAAAGCTTCATCCGCTTTCTGACGACGCTGTGGCAAATAGCCGCCCAAGGCTTTACGACGTGCATGCAGATATTGCATTTCTGGTGTGTCGTCAGCAGGTTTGTAGAACGGAATCGATGGCAGATCAGCGTCAGCGATTGGCAACTGGAAGCGGTCGCGCATGGCTTTGATTGCCTCGTCATCCAGCTTCTTGGTGTTGTGCGCTGTATTACGTGCTTCGCCAGATTTACCGAAGCCGAAACCTTTAATACTCTTCGCCAAAATAACGGTTGGCTGACCTTTGTTTTCTTGTGCCACTTTGAATGCAGCATAGATTTTGTGTGGGTCGTGACCACCGCGGGTCAGACGCCAGATGTCGTCATCCGACATTTTGCTGACCATTTCCAGCAATTTTGGATGTTTGCCGAAGAAATTTGCACGGACATACGCGCCATCTTTGGCTTTGTAGTTCTGATATTCACCGTCAACGGTTTCCATCATGACTTTTTGCAGAATGCCTTCTTTGTCTTTTGCCAGCAACTCATCCCAGCCAGAACCCCAGATAACTTTAACGACATTCCAGCCTGCGCCACGGAAATCCGATTCCAATTCTTGAATGATCTTACCGTTACCACGGACAGGACCATCCAGACGTTGCAAGTTGCAGTTAACCACGATGACTAAGTTATCCAGCTGTTCGCGACCTGCCATACCAATCGCACCCATGGATTCTGGTTCATCCATCTCACCGTCGCCGCAGAATGCCCACACTTTACGTTTTTCAGTGTCAGCAATACCGCGAGCGTGCAGGTACTTCAAGAAGCGCGCTTGATAGATCGCCATCAATGGGCCAAGACCCATGGAGACGGTTGGGAACTGCCAAAAATCAGGCATCAATTTTGGATGTGGGTAGGAAGACAAACCTTTGCCATCCACTTCGCGGCGGAAATGCAGCAATTGTTCTTCTGTCAGACGACCTTCCAGGAACGCACGAGCGTAGATACCTGGAGAAGAGTGGCCTTGGATGTACAACAAGTCACCACCGTGATCTTCTGTTGGTGCATGCCAGAAATGGTTAAAACCGATACCCAGCATGTTTGCCAACGACGCGAAACTCGACAAGTGACCACCCAGATCACCGTCCAGACGATTGGCTTTCACCACCATCGCCATCGCGTTCCAACGCATCATGGAGCGCAGTTTTTCTTCGATTTCCAGGTTACCTGGGCAATGTTGCCCTTGATCAGCGGGAATCGTATTGACGTAGGCAGTATTGCTAGAGAATGGGATGTGCGCACCACGACGACGCGCTAAATCAACCATACGTTCCATCAGGTAATGAGCACGTTCTGGCCCTTCGTTTTCAATGACTGATTCGAGGGCATCGAGCCACTCGTTGGTTTCCATAACATCAGGATCATTGACGGCTTGCGCCAAAACTTGGTCTATCTGGGGTGACATAAAGAGGTCTCCTGTTGGTGCGCTTTTGAGGTAATTGCGCGGTGGCACATCGACAAATATAGGCGTTACTTTTCTTAGTGTAGGTATTCTAACAGGGCTTTTTTAATTTTCCAAATAGCGATATGCGATTCCATAATGTGAAATTATGCTGCTCTGCAAAATAATTCCCGCAAACAAAGACGAGAGTGAAAGTGGTCGTATGTTTGATGACGATTGCGATGCAATAAAACAGGAAAAAAATCATTCAAGATTCAAAATCTGCTCTGACTTATTCGCAACAACCATCAGGAAAGCGCCACAAAGAACCAATCAGCACATAATCGGAAAAACTTCGCAGAGATCGCGCACTTGCCGTCAATGCATGGCGGTGCATCCTTTATAATCATGGTTCCTCCTGTTTTTATCCATCGCTATCATGACCGCACAACTCATCAACGGAACCCTCCTCTCCCAACAACTTCGCGCCGACGTCAGCCAACGTGCAGCAGCATTGACCGCCAAAGGCAAACAGCCGGGTTTGGCTGTGATCTTAGTAGGAGAAAATCCCGCTTCTCAGGTCTATGTGCGCAATAAAGTCAAAGCTTGTGAAGACTGCGGGTTCTATTCGGTGTTAGAAAAATACGATGCAGCATTGAGTGAAGAAGCGTTGTTAGGCCATATCGACCGCCTCAATCACGATCCAAAAATTAACGGTATTCTGGTTCAACTGCCCCTTCCAGCGCATATCAACGCAAACAAAGTCATTGAGGCGATTGCCGCGGAGAAAGACGTAGACGGCTTCCACATCAGCAATGCAGGCTTGCTGATGACGGGACAACCATTGTTCCGCCCTTGCACTCCTTACGGTGTGATGAAAATGCTGGAATCGATCGACTACCCAGTCCGTGGTGCCAATGCGGTTGTTGTTGGTGCCTCGAACATCGTCGGTAAGCCGCAAGCAATGTTGCTCTTGCAAGCAGGCGCTACCGTCACCATCTGTAATTCCAAGACCCGTGACCTTGCTGCCCACACGCGCAATGCGGACATCCTTGTCGTTGCCACTGGTAAACGTAACATCGTGACAGCCGATATGATTAAACCTGGTGCGGTGGTCATCGACGTTGGCATGAATCGCGACGATGAAGGCAAACTGTGTGGTGACGTTGACTTTGCACCGAGCAAAGAAGTTGCGGGATACATTACGCCAGTACCAGGTGGTGTGGGTCCAATGACCATTACCATGTTGCTGGTTAACACGATCGAAGCTGCTGAAAGAAATTAATATGACTATTGCCTCTCCATTGCTCGACTTTAGCGATCTGCCACGTTTTTCTGATATTCGCGCCGATCAGGTGACGCCTGCCGTCACCCAATTGCTGCAAGAAAATCGTGCCGTAATTCAACAACTTTCCGAGGATACCTCCCCTGTCAGTTGGGAAACGTTTGTCGAGCCATTGGAGAACGCTACGGAAAGACTTGGTCGCGCATGGGGCATCATCGGCCACCTCAACGGTGTCGCCGATACTCCAGAATTACGCGCTGCTTATAACGAGAATCAGCCAGCGATCACAGAATTTTGGACAGAATTGGGACAAAACTTGGCCCTCTTCGACAAATACAAAGCCTTACGTGCAAAGCCAGACTTTGAATCCTTGCCCGTGGCGCGAAAAACAATCATCGAACATGCGATCCGTGATTTTCGTTTAAGTGGTGCGGAGTTGACGGAGGATAAACAACGTCGCTATGCCGAGATTCAAGAAAAACTGGCCATGTTGACCACCCGTTTTTCTGAAAACGTACTCGATGCGACGAATGATTACCAATTGGTGATTGAGGATGTCGCTCAACTTCAAGGTTTACCCGAAGATGTGGTGCAAGCAGCCAAAGCTGCCGCAGAAAAAGACGGCGTGACCGGCTACAAGTTCACCCTGCATTTCCCATCGTATTTCCCGCTCTTACAGTATGCTGATGACCGTGATGTGCGTGCGACGATTTATCGCGCCAATGCCACGAAGGCCTCTGAGTTGGGCGCAAAACCAGAATGGGACAACACTGCGATCATCAATGAGATCCTCCAATTGCGCCAAGAAGAAGCCCAATTATTGGGTTACCAAAACTATGCCGAGATCTCCTTGGTCAGCAAAATGGCAGAGTCGCCCGCCCAAGTAGCGCGCTTCTTGGAAGATTTAGCGTCAAAAGCACGTCCGTTTGCAGAAAAAGACTTACAAGAGTTACGGCAATTTGCTGCCGACGAACTTGGTATCGAGACGCTCGAAGCATGGGATGTCGCGTATGCCTCTGAAAAATTGCGCGAACAACGCTACGCATTTTCCGAGCAAGAAGTAAAACAATATTTCCCTGAGCATCAGGTCGTCAATGGCTTATTTAGCGTCATCCAGACCCTATTTGGCGTCGAAATTACACCGGATCACGCAGGCACATGGCACCCAGATGTGAAATTTTATCGTATCGAAAAACAAGGCGAGCTCATTGGTCAGTTCTACTTGGATTTGTATGCACGCAATGGCAAACGTGGTGGCGCGTGGATGGATGACGCGCGTGGTCGTCGCCTGACCGCTCAAGGTGTACAGACCCCAGTGGCTTACCTTGTCTGCAATTTCACTGAACCTGCCACCGTTAATGGCGTCAAGAAACCAGCGTACTTCACACACGATGAAGTCATCACGTTGTTTCATGAGTTTGGCCACGGCTTACACCACATGCTGACGAAAGTGGATGATTTATCCGTCTCAGGTATTTCGGGTGTTGAATGGGATGCGGTCGAATTACCCTCTCAATTCATGGAAAATTTCTGCTGGGAATGGGATGTATTACAGAAAATGACCGCGCATGCCGAGACAGGAATGCCGTTGCCGCGCGACTTATATGACAAAATGGTCGCTGCAAAAAATTTCCAATCTGGCTTACAAACATTACGTCAGGTTGAATTCGCCCTTTTCGATATGCGCTTACATGGCGAATTTGATCCCCAAGGTCAACAGACCGTGCAAGATGTTCTCAATGGTGTTCGCGAGCAAGTATCCGTATTCAAAGCGCCCGCCTTTAACCGACTGCAACATTCCTTCAGTCATATTTTTGCTGGCGGCTACGCTGCAGGGTATTACAGTTATAAATGGGCCGAGGTATTATCTGCTGACGCTTATGCTGCATTTGAAGAACAAGGTCAACACGAAGGAAGCAACCTCTCCCGTACCGTCGGTGAACAATTCCAGCGCGAAGTCTTAGAGGTCGGCGGCTCGCGTCCTGCATTAGAATCATTCAAAGCGTTCCGAGGCAGAGAACCATCGATCGATGCCTTGTTACGCCATAGCGGCATGGCTGCTTGAAGGAGAAAGAATTGAAGCAACCATCAATGAAAGTTATGCGTTGGATGTTACCGCTGTGCCTCGTCGCAAGCGTTGCAGAGGCGCAGTTGTACAAATCCGTGGGTCCCGATGGCAAAGTGACGTATTCCGACACGCCACCGGTCAATCAGAAAATTGTGGAAACGAAGAGTCTTTCTCCATCGCAAGATGTGACAAATTTCCCTTATGAACTGAAATTGGCGGCGTCAAAAAACCCAGTGGTGTTGTACACGACAACGAATTGCAAGCCTTGTGTTGATGGCAAATCTTTTCTCAAGTCCGCTGGTGTACCCTTTGCAGAAAAATCCGTAAAATCGAACGCGGACACCGACAAGCTGAAACAAATCAGCGGGGATATTGAATTGCCGTTCCTGACGGTAGGAAACAATAAACTGCACGGTTTCAACCAAAGTGAGTGGAAAGCAGCCATTAGCAACGCCGGTTACCCAGAATCAAACCGGTTACCAGCGACGTATAGTTATCCGCAACCAGAGAGCCTCGCCCCCGTCGCCAAGCCAGATCCAGCACCACCGAAGCCTGTCGTGACACCAACGCCAGCACCTGTCAAAAAACCGGAAAATGACAATGGCTTCCGCTTCTGAAAAAACCCGTATCGACTTTCATAGCAACGTCGCCGATAAGCTCAATTATGCATGTCGGCTGATTCGTAAAGCGCGTCATGCCCAATGTAAAGTCGTGGTCTATCACCCCGATCGCGAAGAGCTGCAACGCATCGATGCTGCGTTATGGACGCTCGAAGACACGGGCTTCTTGCCCCATGTCATGGCCGATGACCCTTTAGCCAGCGTTACCCCCATCATCCTCAGCCAAGGTAACCTCGAAAACAGTCCCCATGTTGAACTCCTCGTGAATTTAAGCGCGTCAACCCCAGACAATTTTGAGGTGTTCGCGCGGATGATAGAAATCGTTTCTAGCGAAGTGGCAGACACCAATGCCGGACGCGAGCGCTATCGTTACTACCACCAGCAAGCCTTTCCCTTGAGCCATAACGTAGCGAAATAATATGAACACGTCACTCGATGCCAACATTCCGGTCCTGACCGAAATTATCCCTCCCGAAACGCTACCGATGCTCGATGGGGAAACCCCGTCACCAGTAGGCGATACCGCTAACGAGTTCAGCGAACACGTTGCTGTTGATGGCACGCTGCAAGAAGAGCAATGGCAATTGATGGAACAAGCGCTCCGAGAGAATGTTCTCAAGCAAGTCTTGAGCCGCGTCGATTTCGTTCTGGAACACCGCGTACGTGATAGTTTGGCCGATGTGCTTCAGACTGCCGTCGAGAAACTCGCAGATGAAATTCGCGCAGGCCTGAAGAATTCACTTGAAGAAGTGGTCACTCGCGCAGTGACCCAAGAAATTGCCAAGGTAAAAGCATCAAAATAAGCAAAAATCTCAAAATTATTTTTATTTATAAACATCGATATTATTTTTGTTTTTAAAAATAAAAATAAACACCCTCTTTCTGATTACCTCAAAAACAATAAGCTTTCTACAATCTCTCCTGAGATAAAAACACGCTGCACACCTTGCTGCAGCGTCAATGATTAAGGGAGATGGGTCAATGAAAGTTATCGTTCTCGGCGCCGGTATTATCGGCATTTCAACCGCATGGTTCTTGCGTCAACAGGGTCACGATGTAACGGTCATCGAGCGTCAACCCGGGGCAGCCCAAGAAACGAGTTTTGCTAACGGTGGACAGATCTCGGTATCGCACGCCGAACCTTGGGCCAACCCATCAGCCCCCTTAAAAGTACTGAAATGGCTCGGTAAGGAAGACGCGCCTTTGCTGTTTCGCCCCCGTGCTGAATGGCTTCAATGGAAATGGGGAATGGCGTTTCTGCGTGAATGCACCCAAGGCAGAACTGACCGCAATATTCGTCAAATTGTCGCCATTGCTGAATTCAGTCGCCAAACTTTACTCGAAGTTCGCGCCAGTACGGGAATTGAGTACGACAATCTCAGTCAAGGCATTCTGCATTTTTATACCGACCAGAAAGAATTTGATATTTCCTTACCCGCGGCACGTTTAATGCGCGAATTGGGATGTCCGCGCGTCTCAATCTCTGCTGACGAGGTGGTCCGCCATGAACCAGCATTGGCAGGAATACGTTCGCATATCGTTGGCGGCGATTTTACAGAAACGGATGAATCCGGCGATGTGTACAAATTCACGACGGGATTGGCACAAAAAGCAGCGGCCGCTGGCGTTGTCTTCCGCTACAACACGAGCGTGACACGCTTGCTCCATGAGGGATGTGGCAGCGACGCAACAATCACCGGTGTCGAGGTGATTGATGAACATGGTCGCCACCAAGTGTTGCGCGCAGACAATTTTGTCGTTGCCATGGGAAGTTTTTCTCAACCACTCTTACAGCCCCTCGGGATCTCGTTAATGATCTATCCTGGCAAGGGCTATTCAGCGACCTATCAAATTACCGACCCCGCCGCCGCACCGACTGTGTCTTTAACAGACGATGGCTATAAACTGGTCGTCTCAAGACTTGGTGACAGATTGCGGGTTGCGGGGACATGCGAGATCAATGGCTACTCCCGAGAGCTCAATACCGCCCGCTGCGAAGCAATCACCCGACGTACAAGAGAGCTGTTTCCACATGCTTGTGACTATACCAACCCTGTGTATTGGACGGGTTTACGGCCACTCACCCCTTCTAACGTGCCCTACATCGGTAAAACACGCTACCAGAATCTATTTTTAAACACAGGTCATGGCACCTTGGGCTGGACAATGGGGGTCGGGTCGGGTCGCGCCCTTGCAGAAATCATGTCGGGCTATGTGCCAGATGTCGACTTTGCTTTCACCGGTATTGAGCGCCAGCGGCCATCTCCAAGGCTTGCGACCGTCGGTTAAGTTGGCACCAAGGTATTTATCGAGCAGCACTAACGGCGCCTCCACGGCGCCGCGCTCTCGTCTAGGGTGCAAGTCAGTGTTTCATTTTTGCGAAAGAAGGCCTTAATCACGCTGAAAGTAAGGCCTACTTTTTCACTTTCACCTGCACTTCTTCTGTTTTCTCATCAAATGCAATTCGCGTCGTGAATTTCGTCTTCTTCATCGGAAATCGAGAATGAAAATGACGCACGTTACCCGACCCAGAAATGACGCGCCGCACAAATTGGTAGTACGCATCCATGTCAATCACGTGTACAACCAAGAAATAATCGTACTCACCTGACACAAAATAACACTGCATCACCTCCGGCTCTTTATTCATGCGTGCCTCAAAATCGTGCATGAATTCATCACTCTGGTTCACCAGTGAAACCTCAAGAAAAGCGAGCATTCCAAACGCCAGTCCAAAGGGGTCAACAACGCTAACGTCAGCACTGATAACGCCTGCATCGCGAAGTTCTCTGATGCGGCGCAAACAAGTTGGCTGAGAAATGTGTAATTTTTCAGCAAGCGTTCGGGTTGGAATTTGATTGTCTTTTTGAAGATGATTCAAAAGCTTGCGATCAAGCTTGTCTAGCGCACGGAAATGAGGCATATAAAAATCGTCTGTTTTAAAAAAAAACCGCACAAAATAGCTTTGCGAAATATTTTTTCTGTTGTACCTTTTGCTTATTCAGTGATCTGAATAAGTTGGTAATGCAATAGTGTTGTCCTACTTTATTAAACCTTAGGAGTAATGTTCATGTCGTTCAAAACAAAAATGATCCCACTGGCTGGCGCAATTGCTTTCGCTTTCGCTGGTGCAGCATCGGCAGCTGACGAAGTAGTTATTAAAATTGGTCACGTTGGTCCTATCTCTGGTGCTATTGCGCATCTGGGTAAAGACAATGAAAACGGCGCGAAAATGGCGATCGAAGAGCTCAATACTAAAGGCTTGATGATCGGCGGTAAAAAAGCAAAATTCGAACTGCTCGCTGAAGATGACGCAGCAGATCCAAAACAAGCGACTACCGTAGCACAAAAACTGGTTGACGCGAAAGTCAACGGCGTTATCGGTCACTTGAACTCCGGTACAACAATTCCAGCGTCTAAAATTTACAACGATGCAGGCCTGGTACAAATCTCCCCATCCGCAACAAACCCAAAATACACACAACAAGGCTTCAAAGGCGCGTTCCGTGTGGTAGCAAATGACGGCCAATTGGGCGGTACATTGGGTCGTTACGCTGTACAAATCAACAAAGCGAAGAAAATCGCTGTGATCGATGATAAAACAGCGTACGGCGAAGGCGTTGCTGCAGAATTTATCAAAGGCGCAAAAGGTAAAGGCGCGGAAGTTGTTGTACAAGAACATACAACAGACAAATCCACTGATTTCAGCGCGATTTTAACCACAATCAAAGCGAAAAACCCAGACGTGATTTTCTTCGGCGGTATGGATGCAGTTGCTGGTCCAATGCTGCGTCAGATGAAAGCACTGGGTATCAATGCTAAATTCATGGGCGGCGACGGTATCTGTACAGCGGATCTGGTTAAACTGGCTGGCGATGCAATCGGCGAAGGCCAAGTAGTTTGCGCTGAAGCTGGTGGTGTTCTGGACGCACAAAAAGCAGCGAACGAAAAATGGAAAGCTGACTACAAGAAGAAATTCGGCGTAGAAGTTGAAATCTATGCACCGTATGTTTACGATGCAGTGATGACAATGGCACAAGCAATGAAAGAAGCGAACTCCGCTGATTCCGCAAAATACTTGCCATTCCTGAAGAAAATCAAATACCACGGTGTGACTGGCGATATCTCCTTTGACGACAAAGGCGACATCAAAGACGGTACTCTGACTTTGTACACATACAAAGGCGGCAAACGTGATCTGTTAGCAGTCACTAAGTAATTTGAAGTCATAAAATGAAGCCTGGGAAAATCGCGTTACGCTGATTTTCCCGGGCTTTTTATTATCGGTCACCGTTGTTCTATCCCCCATCTCATCCACAACACAGGACGGACGCGAGACAGCCTACGAATCCCGCTTTACTTCTGTGACAAGACCCACTTTACCAATGTGTGTGCTTCTGCTTCTGACACCTGCGTGTTAGCAGGCATTGGAATCGGGCCCCACGTACCGCTACCACCCTTCAATACTTTCTGTACGAGCTTCGCTTCTGCTGTTTTGTCGCCAGCATATTTTTTTGCAACATCTTTATAAGCAGGACCAACGATTTTTGTATCAATCGAATGACAAGTCATGCAATTCTTAGATTTGGCCAGATCCATATTAGCCATTGCAGAACCAGACGCCAAAAGAGCGACTGCTGCACCTACGAATAATGAATATTTCATTGTTTTCTCCAGGTTAAAAAATGCATTTTCATTTTAACGCGTTTTCTGCCTACGCATGATGTACTTAAATGAGTAGGTTGACCCGCGGCAAAATACGCTTTAATCTGCAAAAAAAAGGGAGCAACTATGTTATTAATCATTCCACTTGTACTGTTACTGGTTTTAAAGTTAGCGAATATCTCGGTTTTTGCAGGAATTTCTTGGTGGTGGATTGTCGGTTTAGCCGTTTTTGCCTTCTTGTGGTTTGAAATTTTTGAACGCGTTTTAGGTTTAGATAAGCGCAAAGACGATGCCCATTTTGAAAAAATGAAGCAAGAACGTATCAAAAGAACCTTGGGTAAAAAGTGAGTTCTCTCGTTTTTCTCTAACGATCGATCGTATGCTGAGGCAATCGCTTCAGCATACTTAGTCGACGTGATTCAGATCATCGTCAGCAGACATTCGGCGTGTATTCACGCTCCACGGTCGTGTCAGCCCTCATGACGTATTCAATCTGGTTTCATTGAGTGTCGCTGCCAGTTTTTGTGGCTGATTTCTTTTATCCCCCTACTTGCCATGTCCCACCATGAATGACCTTGACCAACGGCATCTGGAATTACGCCAGTTACGCTACTTCATCGCGGTGGCAGAAGAGTTGCATTTCGGCAAAGCGGCTACTCGCTTGCATATGACGCAGCCCCCACTCTCTCAGGCAATTCAAGCATTTGAAGCAGACCTTGGAACACCGCTGTTTGTGCGCAGCACGCGACAAATCGCCCTCACCGCTGCAGGAAAGGCCCTCCTTCCCGAAGCACGGAAACTATTGCTACAAGCAGCAGGTCTGCGGCAGTTAGTGCAACGCGCTGCGGCAGGCACGCAGGGGCACCTCAGTCTGGCGTTTGTTTCTATTGCCGATTACAGCATATTGCCCCCGACGCTGCGAACATTTAGGCAAAGCCATGCGAATGTGAGCATTGAATTACGCGAAGCCACGACCGATATCCAACTCGATGCGCTTGAAAAAGGCGAAATTGATGCGGGTTTTATGATTCCTCCGATTCCTGAGAAATCCTTGGCGGTGCTGGATTACCAAAAGATTTTGACCGAGCCCTTAATCCTAGCCGCACCAGAGCATTTATTCCCCCACGGAGAGGCGGTCAGCATTGAGCAATGTAAAGACCAAGCGCTGATCTTATTTCCCCGAAAAATTGCCCCTGCTTTACACGACGCGATTTTAGGTTTTTTCCATGAATCTGGTTTAACACCAGAGATTGGACAAGAGGCGATTCAGATGCAAACCATCGTTGGTCTGGTTTCAGCTGGCATGGGAATAGCACTTGTGCCACAATCCGTGTCGAACTTACAGCGGCCTGGGGTGTCTTACCATGCGTTCACCAGTAAAACACCCGCTGTTGAGATTGGCTTTGCGTGGCGCAAGGACAATACATCGGCCGTATTAACCTCTTTTTTACAGCTCTTACACCACACATTATGCTGATTCACCCCAATCCAGATCCAGTCGCTTTTTCTCTTGGTCCTCTACAAGTCCATTGGTATGGCTTAATGTATATGGTTGCTTTCGCTCAGTTTGTGGCGCTTGGCAGAGTTCGCCTTCGATTACCCCATATTGCAGCCCAAGGCTGGACGAAAGAGCACATTGACGATATGTTGTTTTACGGCGTGCTTGGGGTCGTGTTGGGTGGACGATTAGGCGAAGTGTTTTTCTATCGCCCTCAGTTTTTCTTTGCCAATCCGCTGGAGATTGTGCAGGTCTGGCATGGTGGCATGTCATTCCACGGTGGTTTCATTGGCGTGTTGATTGCGATGTTTTTATGGGCCCGTAAGGTCAAGATGCCGCTCGTTCATGTCTATGATTTTATAGCCCCGTTGGTGCCGCTGGGCTATGCAGCGGGTCGGATCGGCAATTTTATCAACCATGAATTACCTGGCAGAATTGCCTCTCCTGATCTGCCTTGGGCGATGATTTGGCCTGGCGTTGATTATCCAGTTCATCCTTCACCGATTTATCAAGCCTTAGTCGACGGCGTCTTGCTATTCATTATCTTGTGGATTTATGCACGGAAACAACGCCCACCATTGGCCGTCGGCGCAATGTTTGTCACCTTATATGGCTGTGCGCGGTTCTTCACCGAATACTTCCGCACGCCAGATTATGAAGTCAGTTTTGCAGGCGTGACGATCTCTGCCGGACAAATGTTATCGCTCCCGATGATCGCTGTGGGATTAGGTCTTTTGGGCTTTGCCTACTGGCAGCAACGACGACAGCAAACACCGCACTGAGCACCCTTGACTCATTGGTCGGGGCCATATCAACGCTATAGCGACCCGACAAAAGGAATTAGCCCCCGCCATCGCAAACAGCGGGGGCTTTTCTTTGAAATTTTTTGCACAAGGCCCTCAGGCTGGCATATATTTCGTTAAACGACGAACTATTTGTCAGCCTTTTTGTCAAATGGGGTCGTGGTTCTGTAAAAAATAAAATCAAAAATGAAGATCGCCATCTTGGTCGACCTCGTTTGATGTCATGCATGGCCGCGTCATTTCGTCCGGCACAATCAGCGCCGGTGTTAATCAATATACTCAAGGGATCATCACATGCAACGCACTTTGCTTTCTTTGGCGGTACTCACCACTCTCTCGCTGAGTGGATCAACCATGGCTTTCGCTCAATCACCGACTCCTGCTACAGCCAATGCTGCTGGTCAGGTTGCTGCGGCAACGCCAGCATTGCGTTCTGGGATCGATCTGCAGTGGCAAGATACGAGCGTGCGTCCGCAAGATGATTTTTTCAAATTTATGTCTGGTAAATGGCTGGCGACCGCAGAAATTCCTGCGGACCGCGCTCGTTATGGCTCTTTCGATCAATTACGCGAACTCTCTGAAAAGCGTTCCCGCGACATTATCGATGCGCTGGTCGCAGATAAGCATCTGAAAGCTGGCAGTAACCAACAAAAAATTGCGGCACTCTACAACAGCTTTATGGATGAAGCACGCGCTGAAAAGCTCGACATTCAACCATTAAAATCAACGTTTGCTCGCATCGATAAAATCAGCAAGCCAACGGATTTCCCAGCGTTAATCGCGCATTTGTCTCAAATTGGCGTTTCTCTGCCGATCAATTCCGGTGTCGGACAAGATGCGCGTGACTCGCGCACCTACGCTGTCTATGTCAGCCAAGGCGGCCTGAGTTTACCAGACCGTGACTACTATCTCAAAGACGATGCAAAGTTCAAAGGTTTCCGCGACGCCTATGTGAAGCACGTAGAAAAAATGTTGTCGATGAGTGGTGAAAAACATGCGGATAAAGCAGCCGCCGATATCCTTGCACTCGAAACCCAAATCGCGACGATCCAATGGACGAAAGTCGAAAACCGTAATCCCATCAATACCTATAACAAAGTCGACATGGCGAAGTTGGGCGACGTAACACCAGGCTTTGACTGGAATGCTTATTTCGAAGGAACAGGCGTTGGTCATAAAGTGAATTACGTAATCGTTCGTCAACCAAGCTTTATGACTGGCATGGCGAAACTGTTCAAAGACACACCAGTCGATATCTGGAAAACCTATTACAAATGGAAAGTGCTCGATGCGTATGCACCGTTCTTGTCCAAGCGTTTTGTGGATGAAGACTTCTCGTTCTCTAGCGTGACCTTGCGCGGTATCCCAGAAAACCAACCGCGCTGGAAGCGTGGGGTGGGTCGTGTTGAAGAGAGCCTGTCAGAAGCCTTGGGCGAAATCTATGTCGCTAAGTACTTCCCACCGGAAGACAAAGCCCGTATGCAAAAACTGGTGTCTAACCTGATTGAAGCATACAAACAAAGCATCGAAACGCTGACGTGGATGAGCCCAGAGACGAAAAAAGAAGCCTTAGTGAAGCTCTCTAAATTCACACCAAAAATCGCCTACCCTGACCAATGGCGCGATTACAGCGCATTGCAGATCAAAGCCGACGATTTGGTGGGTAATGTGATCCGTAGCCATACATTCGAACATCAACGCGATATCGCTCGCCTCGGCAAGCCTGTTGATCGTAAAGAATGGGGCATGAGTCCACAAACCGTCAACGCGTATTACAACTCACGTCAGAACGAGATCGTGTTCCCTGCCGCCATTTTGCAGCCACCATTCTTTAACCCTGCAGCTGATGATGCGGTCAACTACGGCGGCATCGGTGCGGTGATTGGTCATGAAATTAGCCATGGTTTCGATGATTCGGGTAGCCAATCCGATGGCGACGGCAATCTGCGTAACTGGTGGACCAAAGAAGACAAAGAAAACTTTGGCAAACTCACTGGCGCCTTGGTCGCACAATACAATGGCTACAGCCCGCTGCCTGGCTATCACGTCAATGGCGCACTGACACTGGGTGAAAATATTGCGGATAACTCTGGTTTGTCGATTGCCTAT
The DNA here is from genome assembly GCF_049340215.1 of Undibacterium sp. MH2W. Lineage (NCBI taxonomy): Bacteria > Pseudomonadati > Pseudomonadota > Betaproteobacteria > Burkholderiales > Oxalobacteraceae > Undibacterium > Undibacterium sp. MH2W. Next base: position 107,644 of record NZ_JBMPPA010000009.1, read on the forward strand.
AAGGCCTATCAAATTTCACTCGGTGGCAAACCTGCACCAGTGATTGATGGTTATACAGGCGATCAGCGTCTGTTTATGGGCTGGGCGCAAGTTTGGCGTGGTAAGGCGCGTGATGCGGAGGCTATCCGCTTGTTGAGCGTTGACCCACATTCCCCAGCAGAAGTTCGCGGCAATGCGCCACTGACGAATTTACCTGCCTTCTATGAAGCGTTTGGCGTCAAAGAAGGCGATAAGATGTACGTTGCGCCTGAGAAACGAACAACCATCTGGTAATCGTTGAAGAAAAAATAAAAACGCAGGACATTCAATATGTCCTGCGTTTTTTTTCGTTCAATCCACTTGGATCGCACGGGTAATGTCATGCCATTATGGCTTTACAACATTACGATTGAGATGCCCTCTGCCGATATCGCGACCATCCACACACCGCCGTACCACTTAGCAACGCCAGAATGAGGATGCCTAGGTTGCCCCATCGGATATACGGTGTCATACCGCCATAGCCCTGAACGGCGGCTTGCAAGACACCACGCTGTAAATGTGGCAACTGTGCCTGTACGTGCGCATGTGCATCCAACACAACCGTTGCACCAGTATTGGTTGCGCCAATCCACGGACGTCCCGTCTCTAACACGCGCATTTGTGCAAATTGCAAATGCTGCGGCATCGCGACGGAATCACCGTACCACGCAAGATTAGAGGCATTGAGCAAGATACTCGCCATCGGCTGACCTGACGATTGTTGGTGCGCTAACTGCGCGGCAATTTCTTCACCAAATAAGCTTTCGTAGCAAATATCGGGCATCACAAACTGATCTCCGACCGCCATCGGCGCCTGTAGCATACCTGCCGTCGATAAATCCCCCATGGGAATCTGCATCATGCGTACAAACCACCGGAAGCCAAAGGGAATGAATTCGCCAAACGGCACCAAGTGATGTTTGTCATAGCGATAAGCTTGATTTGCATACTGAGGTGAAAATCCCAAGAGGCTGTTGGTATAGCGGTCTTCACTGTCCTGAATGACTAATCCCAACAGCATGGCACTACGTGTCTGTTGTGCGTAAGCATTCAGGCGAGGTAAAAAATCTCGCGGCAATGCGGAGGTCACAATAGGAAACGCGGTCTCTGGCGTCACAATGAGATCGGCAGGTGCGGCAGTGAGCATGTCGCGGTACAACGCCAACGATTCACTGAGATGCTCCGGATCAAACTTCATGTCCTGCGCAACGTTGCCTTGTAAAAGGCGGACATTCAGGGGCTTGCCTATCGGTTGTGTCCACTCCACTTGATGCAACAACGCCCCTCCGCCCACGATCACCACCGTCAGTACACCTGAGACAACGAGCGGTGTTCGGCGTAATCCGGTCATTCCCAACCACGCTATCATCCCCGACAACACCGCAGAAAAGAGACTCAAACCATACACACCAACGACAGGCGCAAATCCAGCCAGAGGGGTATTGGTATAGGCATAACCAGCAATCGACCACGGAAATCCAGTCAACACCCAACCGCGCAACCACTCATTGAACATCCAAAGAATAGGTAATACGACGAGCAATAGCTCGGCATCTGAGAGCGCCCAACGACGTTGCACCCATAATCCGATCGTCGTCGACAGCGCGGCATAGATTGCCAACGCGCCACAAAGCAGCGCCAGCGCCGCGACTGCTAACGATGAAGGCATACCGCCATAACGTACCATGGCGATCAAGAGCCAACTGGTACAAGAAAACAACCACGCAAAACTATAGGCCCAGGCAAGCCAAGCCACGCGACGCGGTGTCGCTTTGATATGTGGTTGAAGTAACAGAGAAAATAACAGCGCCATGCCGATCAACTGGCATGGCCATGCGCCAACAGGCGCGAATGAGATCACATTCAGTCCACCCGCAACAAGCACCAACACCCATGCTTGGCGGTAAGAAATACGTGCTAACAAGCGCGACCACAGGCCCGGTGAACCAACGCTAAGACTGCTCATCCGCGCTAGTCCAAGGTCGCTGTTCTACTTGCAGAATATGTACCTGTCGCGCGTCTGCACGAAGGACTTCAAAATGTAATGGGCCAATCTGAAATTCATCGCCCTTGTGTGGGACTTCGCCGAGGTGACGAGAAACAAAGGTACCAATTGACTCCGTATCGTTGCCTGGCAAACTTACCCCAAGCACATCATTAAATTGCTCCAGATCAGTCAAGCCTTTCACCCGCCAACGCTTACCGTTGCCTTTGTTCTCTAGGGCGAAAATATTGTCTTCTTCTTCGTCAAAGTCGTATTCATCATCGATATCACCGACGATTTGCTCTAAGACATCTTCGATCGTGATTAATCCGGCAATCCCGCCGTACTCATCCACCACCATGGCAATATGATTGCGGTTCGCACGGAAATCTCGCAAGAGCACATTTAAGCGCTTTGACTCAGGAATGTACACCACAGGACGCAGCATATCCCGCACTTCGAATGCCTCTTCGGCGTAATAGCGCAACAAATCCTTGGCGAGCAAGATACCCACAACCCGGTCAGGATCGCCATCAATGGCCGGAAACCGTGAATGCGCCGTAGACAAGACTTGCGGCATCCATTCGTCAATCGGTGTGGAAATATCGACAACGTCCATTTGAGAACGTGGAATCATGATGTCACGGGCGGCGAGATCAGATACCTGGAAAACGCCTTCGATCATCGCGAGTGCATCAGCGTCGATGAGATTGCGTTCTTGAGCGTCTGTTAACACTTCTAACAGCTCTGCGCGGTTTTCTGGTTCAGGAGAAATGAAGGCGGTCAGTCGTTCAAATAAAGACCTGTGGGGTTTAAGGTCAGTCGGTCTGACCTTACTAGAGTGCTCTTGCATAGGAGGCGTGGCGCCGTTGTTTCAATCCTACAGAATACAACAAAACGGGGACTTTCCCAAATTTTGGGCCGCACCCTCTGTTGCGTCGGCATCAACAAGTGCATGGACGTCATACGGACGTCACATTATTGCGATTTCTCTTCGTTGCTTTCCTGCGGGAAATCTTCCGTTCTCATACGCATTCACACACGCGTTCACACACGCGTTCACACACGCGTTCACCATGCACGGCGCAACAAGAAAGCGATGATAAAAAGAAAAGATATCGCTCAGATCAACTCTTCCGATTCGTGAAACTTCGAGTAATGTAAATGGGGAATTGACCCCTGCTGCGTCATGATGTCGACATAGCGATGATTCCAGCGAACCAGTTCGATCGGATAGTGTTTGATACCGCGCTGATTTTGATTAGTGGTTTCGTCCACCCCCTCAATCGTTAAAATCAACGAACTGTTTCCTTCCAACTCTTCAGGCTTTAAGCCATATAGAGGGCTAGTCTCATCAATCACATGGATCAGCGTCCATCCCAAAATAAACAGGGGGTGATGTTCGCGCTCCAACTTGAGATCGTAGATTTTGCGAAAACGCCCCATCGTTGAGGTCGACTCTTGCCGCATCAGGTGTAATTTGGCGGAGGCCTCACTGATGAGGTTGAGGCGCTCATTGGCCATGCGTATCATCAATAATCGCCGTCCATCAGCAATGTGGCTAACGGGATGTTCCGCAAAAACAATACTTGAACGGGGACGAGAAAAACGCGCAAAAATCATTCCCGTTGTAATAGCCACGCTCCCCATACCGACAAAAATTTCGATGCTGGCGACGGTGTGAGAAAAAATCGTCGTGGGGTGCATATCACCATAACCAACGGTCGCTAAGGTCTCGACACTAAAGAAATATGCACCCAAAAAATTATTGGGTTGCATATTGGCGATTGAACCGGGTTCGAGCATGTACAGACTAGCAAACGCCAGATTGAAGATGGTGAACGTCACCGCTAGCGCCGCGAAAAATAAAGGCCAACTAAACGTCATCGCATAGAAATAAATATCCTGCCAGAAATGGCTATGCATGCCAAAGGCAACGACTTGCCGATCGCCCATTGCGATCCTGCGGCCGTGCTGGTGATGTTTAGAGAATAATTTCATTGCTTATTGACGTTCCGATTGACGTTCCGATTGACGTTCCGATTGACGCTCCGATTAACGTTCTCAGTCGCATTTATTGATAAGGATTGCTCAAGCCAAGTCCAGCCAGAATCTCAATCTCTAACGCTTCCATTTCGTCCGCCTCTTCATCGGTCTCATGGTCATACCCCTGTGCGTGCAATACACCATGAACAATCAGATGCTGTGCGTGTTCGAGCACGGATTTTTTTTGCTCATCGGCTTCACGCTGAAGGACATCCGTACACAAGATGATGTCAGCCTGCGTCACTTCGGCATCTTCATCTTCTGTGTAGGCGAAGGTCAATACATTGGTCGCATAATCTTTACCACGATAATCACGATTAAGAATTTGCCCCTCTTCGGCATCGACAAACCGCAAGGTCAATTCAGCAGGAAAGTAAAGCGCCGCTTGTACTGTTTTGCGTAACAAAGGACGCGGCAGGATCTCTTGCAACCGGGTATCAGCGTATTGAACAGACAGGGTTAATTTGTGCTTGGGATTATTTTTTACGGCCATGATGTACTGAGCTTAAAGGGGTGGCGTTTTTTAACATACCAATCGCAGCACTGTTTGCATGCGCATTGGCATTGGCGGTTTCATAGGCGTCAACAATACGGCCGACGAGCGGATGGCGAACGACGTCCACGCTCGTGAACTGGGTAAACGCGATACCACGGACATCGCGCAAGACCTGACATGCATCGATCAACCCGCTCTTCTGTCCACGCTGCAAATCAATTTGCGTCACATCGCCGGTAATGACCGCTTTACTCCCGAATCCAATCCGAGTCAGGAACATTTTCATTTGTTCCGGAGTGGTATTTTGCGCCTCATCCAAAATGACGAAAGCATGATTGAGTGTTCTACCCCGCATGTAGGCCAGCGGCGCAATCTCAATAATCTGCTTTTCAAACATTTTTTGCGTACGGTCAAAGCCAAGCAAATCGTATAGAGCGTCGTACAAAGGACGAAGGTAAGGATCCACTTTTTGCGCCAAATCCCCCGGCAAGAAACCCAACCGTTCTCCAGCTTCCACCGCAGGACGCGTCAAAATAATCCGCTTAACAGCATCTCGCTCTAAGGCATCAACGGCACAAGCGACCGCCAGATAGGTTTTCCCCGTTCCCGCAGGACCAATACCAAACGAAATATCATGTTCAACGATGGCATTGAGGTAGTGATTCTGGTGCGGTGTCCGCCCCCGTAAATCGCTTCGACGAGTCTTGAGTACCGGGCTTTCCAATGAGGAGACGACCGATGCTACAGACTCTTCGTCAGCAGCCGCGTTGTCATCGTCAGTCGTCTTATTTTTCGCACGTCGCTTAGGGGCCACAACCGTGTTATCAACACCCTGCGTTTCATCAATCGTTGGGTTCTTAAAACTCTGTTTGGCTTTTTGTTCTACCAGCGCCAATTGCACTTCATCGATCGAGATCGCTTTTTTGGCGAGCGGATAGAAGTGCGTCAACATCTCTAGTGCCTGCTCCGCATTGTGCCCACTGATGATAAATTTTTCGCCGCGACGGAAAATCGTGACATCAAGTGCCGCCGAAATTTGCCGCAAATTTTCATCGAGCGGCCCGCACAAATTGGCCAGGCGCGTATTGTCTGGAGGTTCAGGGATAAAGTAAGAAACAGGCACAGGAGTTTTAGCCATTATGCAGTCACATTCTCTTCGACTAATTCACCGCGCAAGGAATAATTATAGGATTCCGTAATCACTGTATTCACCAAGGTTCCGATCAATTCTTTACCGCCCGCAAAATTGACGACACGGTTATTCTCTGTACGACCTTGCAATTCATTCGGATCTTTCACCGATGGACCATCAACCAAAATACGTTGTACGGTACCAATCATTGCATTGCTGTATTTTTTAGTATTGGCATCAATCACTGCTTGCAGTGTTTGTAGACGACGCAGCTTTAATTCTGCTGGGGTGTCATCTTCCAAATTAGCAGCGGGTGTGCCGGGGCGCGGGCTAAAAATAAAGCTAAAGCTGTTATCAAAGCCGACGTCCTCAATCAACTTCATCAAGGCATCAAAATCTTCATCGGTTTCACCAGGGAAGCCAACAATAAAATCCGACGACACAGCGATATCCGGACGTACTTTTTTGAGACGGCGAATCACCGACTTGTATTCGATAGCGGTATAACCACGTTTCATCGCCGATAAAATACGATCCGAGCCGTGTTGTGCTGGCAGATACAAGTGATTGACGAGCTTCGGTACCTTCGCGTAGCAATCGATCAGTCGCTGCGTAAATTCTTTTGGATGGCTGGTCACGAAACGAATCCGTTCGATTTCTGGAAACTCAGCCACGTATTCAATCAACAACGCAAAGTCAGCAATCTCACCATCTTCCATCACGCCACGATACGCATTGACGTTTTGACCTAACAAGCTGATTTCTTTGACGCCTTGCGCCGCTAAGCCGGCGATCTCTGCTAACACGTCTTCAAATCGACGCGATACCTCTTCACCGCGAGTGTAAGGGACGACGCAGTAACTACAATACTTGCTGCATCCTTCCATGATCGAAACATAAGCAGTGGCGCCATCCACCTTGGCAGGCGGCATATGATCAAACTTTTCGATTTCAGGGAAACTGATGTCCACCTGCGATCGACCTGACGTGCGCCGGGCATCAATCAATTGCGGCAAGCGATGCAATGTCTGCGGACCGAATACCACGTCGACGTAGGGTGCGCGCTTGATGATCGCCTCACCTTCTTGTGAAGCAACGCAGCCACCAACGCCAATGAGCATATCCGGACGTTGACGTTTCAATTCGCGCAAACGTCCTAGATCGGAAAATACTTTTTCAGATGCTTTTTCACGCACGCTGCAGGTGTTCAGCAACACGATATCAGCATCTTCAGGCGTATCGGTTTTAATCAATCCTTCGGACACATTCAATACATCCGCCATTTTGTCTGAGTCGTACTCATTCATTTGGCAGCCAAAGGTTTTAATAAAGACTTTTTTTTGCATTATTTCTTCTAAAGTAAAAGCGATCACAGCGAAAAAGGATCGCATCAAATGTCTACAGCGTCCGAATCAACACTGCCGCCACTGCGCAATGGATCAATTGGCGATTGGCATGATCGACTGCGAACTGGATGTGGGCAGCGTTTTAGCGATCTCGGATTGCGTCAATATCCAGATTTTATCAATGTCATGAAACGCGTTTTCGGTGTAGTTCACGACCAAATTGCTCGCTGTCACGCTCGATGGCACGACAATGAGATTCGTCACCGAATAAATGCGCGAGGAGACTGAAAGTCGTCGAGATACACCATCCATGGTCACTTTTGCCGGGTAATTTGACATATCAAGGACACCACGCTTGGCTTGCGGTGGAAACTGACGGTCAGCGACCACTTGGGCAAAAACAGACATAGCACATACCCACAACAGCAAAAAGATGCTAAGTCGATAATAATTTCTCTGTCGAGACATGGCACCTCCCCGTAGATAAGGTATTAAAAAATTCAACAAAATCAATTACTTAAAGTCGGCAACTATGACACACTAAACGTATAAGTTTAACACAGACCGCTATTGGCTTCATCAATCCTCCCTGTGACCCGACGAAAGTACTGAAATCTGGGATAATGACGAAAATTTTTGATGGAATACTGATGCACACCCGCTCTCCACGCGCTGAAAAACGTGAATTTGATACCCGCCATTTCCGCAATGCCCTGTCCCAGTTTGCGACGGGGGTGACGGTTATTACTACCCGTCTTGCCGATGGGCAATTTCTGGGCTTGACGGCCAGTTCGTTCAATTCTGTATCACTCGAACCGCCATTGGTATTGTGGAGCTTGGGCAACGCCGCCAGCAGTATGCCTGTCTTTACTGGTAACTCACATTACGTCGTCAACGTGCTTTCCGCAGAGCAAGCTTGGTTAGCAGAGCAGTTTGCTAGCCGCAAAAAAGACCGTTTTGAAGGCGTCGAATATACTCTCTCCCGCACTGGTCACCCCATTCTCAAAGGGGCGTCAGCATGGTTTGAATGTCATAACCGAAGCCGCTATCCCGAGGGCGATCATGTGATTTTTGTCGGTGAAGTGGAGCATTGTGAATTTACAGCGCAGGCCCCTTTGGTCTATCATGGCGGGAAATTTGTTGCAACAACGTCAAAATAATTCTTCTCATGCTCACTTCTGATTTGGTTGGCTACTGCGCTGCCAGCCTGACAACCTCCGCCTTTATCCCTCAAGCCTTGATGACGTGGCGCGTGAAACGTGCTGAGGGGGTGTCATTGAGCATGTACATTATTTTTATCTTCGGCATTCTGATGTGGATGACGTACGGCATCATGTTGCAAGCATGGCCTGTCATCATCGCCAACATCGTTACACTCATCCTAGCGTCGTTTATTTTGGTGATGAAAATCATCTATAAATAAACGTGTTTATCGGTTCGCTATCGCGCGTTGACCATCACGTTCACAATCAGCAATCAGTCAACGCGTGTACAGCTAATCTGACGGAAGCTTCCCCCGTTAATTTGTACTGAACGCCCTGAATCGGACATGATTTCCTCTGGCAAGGTAAATCCAATATTCTTGGCGATGTCGCCATTGGTGTCCCATTGTAATTTGCCATAGTTCACAGCACCGTTAATGACCCGACCACCAGTACGAATTTGAATTTTCTCTCCGCCATGTTTGTAATAGAGTGAAAATTTACCGGTATAACCTGGACACTCAAATTGTGTCATTGGCGCTGGTGCTGGAACAAAACTCTGACCAAAATGCGTGAACACAAAAATCAGTAGTCCCGTGATCGCCAGACCACCGATCAGCAAACCGTTTTCACGCAGACGGGTGAGTAAGCTGGATATCTCTGGTGAGATGGCTGACGAAGTGACTTCATCTTCTTCCTCGTCATCCTCATCATCCTCCTTGTCATTATTCTCACGCTGATCGTCAGCTTCATCGCCTTCCGCTTGCTCTCGGTCCACCTGTGCAGTCGTCGTGGCAGCCAAAGGTACATCGAGTGGCGCATGAGCCAACGCCTGCTGCGGCACATCAACGCTTGTCTGTAATTGCGCAGGCGGTATTTCCGTCTGCATTCCTGCGTTCTGCTCAGTCAGTGACTCAGACGTTGTCGCATCAGGAGCAGGCTCTGCCATCGCCAGCAATCGCGCCGACATTGCCGATTTCTTTTCAGCTATCTGGTCATTGATTCCCCATACTTGCCGCACTTCTTTCACAATCTTGCTTTGCAAAAGAACAAACACTGCACATAGCAACGGCATGATCACGATCAAACCAGGGGATTGTGTATTGACCCACTCAGCGATTAAGGGATCAGCAACAGCGATATCACCAGCAATCCAACCCAATAATGCGGCAACACCAGGTACCAACATTGGGTAACGATTCAGTAATCCTGTGACAAACAAACTGCCATACATCAACAACGGAATACTCAGCAATAATCCAAAGATCAAAAACGTCATGTTATCTTGCGCGACTGCGGCAAGTGCTACAACGTTATCCATGCTCATCACCAAATCAGCAACGACCACAATACCGACCGTCGACCACAACCGATCAGACCCCTGATTGTCTACCGCATTGTCGTTTGATGCGAGGTCTTGCTGATGCTGTTCATCGTCAACCAATAACTTCAGCGCGATATACATCAGTGCTAGACCACCAATCAATCGCAATGAAGGGACAGTCAGCAGAAAACTCACAATGGTCGTCAATACCACCCGTAAAAAAAAGGCGAAACCAGTCCCCATCAGAATCACCTGACGCATTTGACGTTGTGGCAAACGGCGGCACGCTAAGGCGATCAATACCGCATTATCACCACTGAGAATGAGATCCAGAAAAAACACCTGAAGTGTCATTCCGATCGCATGCATGATGCCATCAAATCCCATTATTTCTCCTTTGGACTATCTTCATCATTGACTAACGCCTGTCAATATCCCCACGATGCCAGCATAGAGACCAACACCTGCTGTCACTATAAAAAGTACGGCAACGATGATCGCATACGTGCCTTGTAATCGCAGTGCAGCAGGCAACTCCGTACGGGCTAAGCTGTACAAAAATCCTAATACGACCGGCAACAACAGTGCGTTGATGACACCGGTGGCAATGGACAAGTGAATCAAATTGATCCCTGAACAAACCAATACCCCACCTGCCACAAGCATCACAGCAAACGCCACATAAAACCACGGTGCTTCACGTGGATGCTGCTCCAGCGAATGACGCACGCCAATTACTTCACCGACAGACCATGCCGCCGTCAAACAGACAACAATCGTCGCCACCATCGCACTTCCGGTCATCCCGATCACAAACACCAAATGCCCGACGGATTGACCGAGGACGGCTGTAAATGCATCCGCAATCTGAGGCACCGTTTCTAAGACGACGCCGCGCTGTCCAAACGAGGCGGCAGCGGCAACCAACACCGCCGCTTGCACCAACTGACATAGCGTCGCCCCAATCACCGTTTCTGTTCTGGCGATCTTTAAATGGGATAAGCCCAAGCCTTTATCGAGCAACGCAGACTGTTGATAAATCAAGGTCCAAGGCATGATGCTAGTACCCAAGTTGGCAGCAATCAAATACAGAAAGCGATGGTCATGCAATGGCAACTCCTGCATCTGTTGCCCGATCTGCTGAAGATCCGGATGCGCCTTCCAAGCAACAAGCAAAAAGGCCAATCCAAACAAACCAAATGCAATCGCGATCTTCTCAACAGAACGGTAAGATCCCGTCCACATCATCGTAAAAATCAATACAACAACCAGTGCGATCGTTTGCCAAATCGGAACGCCCAGCAATTGTCCCGCGCCCGCCAATCCACTCATTTGTGTTAACAACGCACCAAAACAACTCATCATCAGCGTCAACAACGACAAAAAAGCCGCCCCTCGACCAAACCGTTGTCGTATCAGTTCGCCATACCCTTTTCCTGTGCCCAGCGCCAGTCGGATGGAGAGTTCTTGCGCCATGTAAAGCAAAGGAATCAATACCATTTGCAGCAACAACAACCGATAACCCCACTCAGCACCGCTTTGTGCAGCGGTAATGAGGCTACCGGCATCGGCATCTGCAAACATCACGACCAGCCCAGGGCCGACCGTCATGGCGATGCGTACAACACGTTGACTGAGATGTGAATACGTGGACATGAGGCTACGAGAAAAACAGAACACCGCTGTGCCGGAGGGCAGTAGCGTATAAAAGGCAAGGCATTAATTCACACACTCAGTGCTTGCCTGCGCCATTGCCTGCATTTCCTGCATTCCCTGAAGCGCCGCTATCACTCGGACCTGTTTTAAACTGCCGCAAGAATTCAGCATCCGGAGATAACACGAGCGTTGGTGCGGAATCCGCTAATGAGGTCCGGTACGTTTGTAAAGAGCGATAGAGTTTATAAAACTTCGGATCTTTTCCAAACGCTGCCGCAAAGATCTGGTTGGCTTGCGCGTCCGCTTCACCGCGCGTGATGTCGCTCTGCCGCTGGGCTTCCGACAAAATAATCGCACGTTCACGATCTGCCGATGCCTGAATCTGCTGCGCCCATTCAAAGCCCTGCGCGCGCAATTCTTTGGCTTCGCGTTCACGTTCAGATTTCATCCGATCATAAATCGCTTGACTGGTTTCGAGTGGCAAATCTGCGCGATGAAAACGTACTTCAGTCACTTCAATGCCCAATGGACGGGCTTTTTCGATGACTTCTTTTTGGATGCGCTCGACAATCTTTGGACGCTCTTTGGAGAGTAAGGCTGGCAACATCACCTGACCTAATTCTCTGCGCAGTGATGAGCTAACCAATTGAGACAATTGCGTTCCTGCCTGATCCACCGTTCGAACAGACTGATAAAAACGCAAAGGATTCACAATACGAAAATGGGTATAGGTCTCCACTTCAATCCGCTTCTGATCACCAAGAATGACCTGCTCTGAGCGTGGTGTCAGTATTTGCAAACGACGATCATAATAAATCACCGTATCAAGCATCGGTATTTTGACCTTGAGACCAGGCTCACTCACAGCACCGGTGGGTGCCCCCAAACGGACGACCAACGCTTGCTGGTCCTCTGCGACGGTATAGAACGTCGATGACAGAACGGATAAGCCCACCAACGAAAAGAACGCAATGCCTAATCTGACTGTATTTTTATTCATTTTTTTCTCTCGCCGCCAGAAACGCCATTGACTCCAGTTGACGCGTTCGCGCCATTCGCTGCACCGGACGCATTTTTATCAGTCACCGACATGTACGGCACGACACCTGACACACCTTTACCAGAAGAATCGATAATTACTTTGCCTGATTTTTTTAAGACCGCATCGACACTCTGTAAATACAGTCGCCATGCCGTCACATCTTTTGCTTGCGCATAACTCTGATAGACGGACAGGAAACTTTTCGCTTCACCCTCGGCCAAGTTAACGGCCTGTGTTTTATATGCTTCGGCATCTTGAATGATATGAGAGGCTTCGCCACGAGCACGGGGCAAGATATCGTTATGGTAGGCCTCAGCCTCATTCCTTGCGCGCTCTTGGTCAGCACGGGCACGCTGGACATCATTGAATGCATCAATAACGGCAACCGGCGGATCAACCCGCTGCAACTGCACTTGCGTGACATAAATACCCGATTCTTCTTTATCGAGCAGCGTCTGTAAGAGTTGTTTTGTTTCATCCGCGATTTGCTGCCGCTTATCGGACATCGCCGCCTGAATCGGTGTACGCCCGATCACTTCCCGCAAGGCGCTTTCCGCCGTGATCTTCATGGCCTGTTCAGGATTTTTCATCTGAAACAAATAGTGCCCCGCGTCTTTCACTTTCCAAAACACGACACAGTCTGCCTCGACGATGTTTTCATCCCCAGTAAGCATTTGATCATCATGCGAATTGGAACTGTCCGCAGAACTGGCGCGGGTTCGCCCCAGCTTGAGCTCATTGACTTGTGTGACTTTCGGAAAAAGAACCGTATCGAACGGATAAGGTAAATGGTAGTGAAGACCTGACTCGGTGGTTTCAATCCACTTCCCAAACCGGAGCACCACGCCCTGCTCTTCTGGTTGCACCTTGTAAATGCCAGAAAATATCCACGCAAACACCACTAATCCAGCAATCAGGCTCAAGCCTTTGGCATTAAGGGCAATATAAAACCGGGCAGCGCGCAATTGTGCTGCATGGAGCAAGGTATCCACCTTGGATTGTTCTGATGGGACAGCCTGTTGCTCTTCGGGTGACGCTGAAGACATGATGAAATCCGTTTCCTTGAAGCATAGAATGGGGGCGACACCGTATCATAAACAAAAAATCAACTGTGTCGGACAAAAACACATACGGGCTGCGCCTCAAGCCGATTTTTATGCGACATAGGGAAATACGGTGACTGCTCAAGTGCGGGTTCGTGGAGGTTATCCTTGAAAAAGATACCGTCAACACCCCGCCATCTTAAGAGCAAGCATCTTACTCCGCCGTTCCCTGACATGACAACCAGCCTCTCTCTGCAATGGCGCTAGGCGGCAACGTATATTGATACAGATCAACAAAGACAGGGACAACCAAGGAACAGCAGCGCTCCGCACACTGAACTCCCGCCTTCGCGGGAGTGACGATGGTTTCTTTCTACGTCATCGACCTGCGGTGCTGGACTCCCGCCTGCCCGGGGGGTCGTCATACTCCGCGCAGGCGGAGTATCCAGTACGCGAATGCGCTTACGCCGACAATCAACAATTGCCTATTGAAAACCCTCCCACACCACTGCACCTCATATTAAAAGCCATCCCCCCCCCCAACACCCCACCAACTTCCTGATATTTCTCATCCCCACCGCGCCAAACAGGTTTATCATCAAGCCGATCCCCCTTACCGACAACTTCAAGCCAAACGCCATCCATCATGGGCATTTTCTACACTCCAATCGAACTTGTCGTTAACATGTTGATGTTGTTGATAGCAGGATTTTTCCTTCTGACTGAGATCAAACAAGTCCCTTGGAAAAAATGGCAAGCCCCAACAGCCTTCTCAGCTTGGTGTGCGAGCATCATTGTCTTGACCTTATTGTGGCGCATGCATGTTCGGGTTCAGCCAGACTTATCGCTCCATTTGCTTGGTGTAGCCATGTTTGCCCTCATGTTTGGACGTGCACTCACCTGTATCGGCGCAGCGATGAGCGTCGTGGTCTACACTGCCGAATTTGATGGCTTGTGGATCAATCTTGGTACGAATATCGTTGTATTAGCAGTCATTCCCGCTGTGCTCAGTGATGTTATTCTCAAAAAGACCGAGCGATATTTACCATCTCATATGTTTGTCTATCTGTTTGGAAATGGCTTTTTTGGCGCTTTCGCCGTCAATGCAGCGACAGGTTTGTGTGCGTTGTTCGTGCATAGCCTTCTATTGCCGCGGTTTGCTATTACTAACGATGCTTACGCCTATATGCTATTACTCGCCTGGGGTGAGGCGTTTTTAACCGGATTTTTAATCACTATTTTCGTCGTTTATAAACCCGCTTGGGTATTCACGTTCGACGATCAACGTTATCTACGCGGGAAATAAAAAACGCGCCGATGTCTTGATCAAGACATGGCGCGTCGCCCCCGACTACACAAACAATGATTTCGTTACGCTAATTCACCAAACCATGCACCAAAGGCAGGCAGTTCCAACTCGGTACCATTGAGTGTGCCTGGCAAACCGACCTCTGTAAGTTGACGCGCCCCCTCGGCCTGAGGCCAAGAGAATGACACGGGCTGATCACCTAAATTAAACGCTGCAACAATGCTGGCATGCCCAGGCAGATCACGACGCAATGCCAGGATGGGTTCTGGGGCATCGAAAAAGACGATCTCACCGCGAGTCAGCTGCGGGAACTGTTTGCGCCAGCGCAGGATATGCCTTGCATAATTCAATGCAGAGTCAGCAAGTTGATCCTGCACAGCGACGGCATTGGCCGCATGTTCTGGTGGCACTGGCAACCACGGTTTATGCTCACTAAAACCGGCGTATGGCGCATCCGCAAGCCACGGCATCGGCGTGCGACAGCCATCGCGACCTTTAAACTCTGGCCAGAAAGTGATGCCGTACGGATCTTGGATATCTTCATAGGCAATGTCCGCTTCGGTCAACGCTAACTCGTCACCTTGGTACAGACATGGCGTGCCTTTGAGCGCCAATTGTAAGGCCAGCATCATCTTGGCAAACTGAGGTGTCGCATTCTTTCCGCCCCACCGCGACATCACACGCACCACGTCATGGTTACCAACGGACCAAGATACCCATCCACCTTTCACGCGGGTTTCAAACTCTTCTACTTGAGTTCGAATGTAGTGCGCTGATACTTCTGGCGTGAGCAAATTAAAGCTATACGCCATATGCAGTTTATTGTCGTCGGCAGTGTATTCGGCCATGACACCTAATGAGTCATCAGCACCCACTTCACCAATCGCAATCGCACCATATTCATTCAACAGCGAGCGGATTTTTTCCAGAAAGCGTAAATTCTCTGGCTGCGTTTTGTCATACACATGCGCCTGCATACCGTACGGATTGGTGTCTTGTACCGTTTTGGTATCGCGATTGGTTGCTGGCGGGTTACTGCGTAACTGGCGATCATGAAAATGGAAGTTACACGCGTCTAGTCGGAAACCATCCACCCCACGTTCAAGCCAAAAACGCATGCTGTCCAGATGCGCCTGCTGTACTTCGGGATGATGGAAGTTGAGATCAGGTTGGCTAGCGAGGAAGTTATGCATATAGTATTGACGGCGACGCGCGTCCCACTGCCACGCAGAGCCACCAAATACGGATAACCAGTTATTGGGGGGCGTACCGTCTGGTTGCGGATCCGACCACACATACCAATCAGCCTTCGGGTTATCTCGACTTTGACGGCTTTCGACAAACCATGGATGTTGCTCAGAGCAGTGCGACAGCACCTGATCGATCATGATCTTTAAACCCAAGGCATGCGCACGTGCCAACAAACGATCAAAATCCTCTAAGGTGCCAAACAAAGGATCCACATCGCAATAATCCGACACATCGTAGCCAAAATCTTTCATTGGCGACTTAAAGAACGGAGAAATCCAGACAATATCGACGCCCAGTGACGCAATGTAGTCTAATTGCTTAGTGATCCCTGGCAAATCACCAATCCCATCGCCATTACTGTCCTGAAAACTACGTGGATAAACCTGATAAATAACAGCTTCACGCCACCATTGTGGGGCTGTTGCTGCTCCTTCTATATTGCTCTCTGTGAGTACCATAAGATCCTGCAATAGATGTTGATTGACGATGCGAGTACTCCGACGACACTGTGCCGAGGATATATCACATCATGGTTATTGTATCGTTTATGCGGGCGACGCTCGACAACGGCAGATGGCCGACGTATCAAGTCCCCAAATGCTCATCCAGAAACGCCGACACGCCCAAGAACGCAGGATATTCTGCCGTGATCACATAGGTTGGAATTTGCGCTAGATAGTCCGCGAATCGGCCTTTTGCCTCAAACCGTTGGCGGAAGGTCGATGAGAAAAACAAGTCGCCTAGCTTTGGCACAATGCCGCCACCAATATACACACCCCCTGTCGCGCCTAAGGTCAGCGCCAGATTGCCCGCGACGGTACCGAGCATGCCACAAAAATGGGCCACCGCCTCCATACAGACGGGGCACGTCTCATCGGATGCCCGAGCACTGATCTCTGCGGCAGTTAACGTTTCTGGGGCCTCTGGGTGGGCAACACCGTGCAAGGTTTGCAAGCTGCGATACAGTAGTTCCAATCCCATGCCGGATATCAGGCGCTCCGCAGACACATGCGGATACTCTCGCCAGATAACTTCAAGCAATGCGAGTTCAGTTTTGTTGGTAGGAGAAAAGCTGGCATGACCACCTTCACTGGACAATGCGACCCATTTATCCTGACAAGGAATAATGCCAGACACGCCTAAGCCGGTTCCCGGCCCAATGAGCCCAATCGCCCGATTTTCTTGCGGCTGCCCACCACCGACTTGCACACGGTCTTGCGCGTCGAGATGCGGCAATGCCAGCGCAAGCGCCGTAAAATCGTTAACGACCAGTAAGGTTTCCAAGCCAAGAGCCTTTTTGACTGCAGCGATCGAAAAGGTCCAGTGATTATTCGTCATGCTCACGATGTCGCCATCGACTGGATTCGCAATGGCAATCGCTGCGTGATGAATCGGTCCCTGCCAAATCGCTTTGACTGCCTCACTATTGAGATAGTCCATCATTGCCGCCTCAGGATCGGCATAGGCCTGACAGGAGAGAACGTCCACGGCAACAAATCGATGCGCTTCAAATTCAAGCGCGAAGCGGGCATTGGTCCCACCGATATCGGCGAGCAGGCGTGGTGCTGAGGAATGTTGGATTGTTATATCTTGCACTAGCGTATCACCATCAATGTCGTTTCTCTGGGTATGGCGTGGCAACGTCTCTATTCGCCATAATTTTTATGTAATATTACTACATAGATTAAATCCAAAGTCACACATTTTGGGGATTTATCAGTTAAAATTCTTCCCAGATCTCAAAATAGTTGCAAAAATATTGCAATATAATATATTTTTTACAAATAAGTAGACATCAAGCTAATGTAGTTGAACTACTTAAACGAGGGGACACGAGTGACGTTACGCAATACAGCTCCCACTGGCGAAGTGCCGCCTTTGCCATTGAAGCGACACCACCGACAGATCCGTCGGGTGCTGGCCGTATCGCTATTGTTCGCCCTCGTGAATCCTGTCTGTGCATCTTGGGCGAGGACAATGGCACAACCGGCAACGTCGGCAGCGCACGTCATCACTGACAATGTACTTTCCCCACCTGCATTGAGTGATTGCAACCAACAAGAAACACAATCTACGCTTCTTGCTGCACCGCTCAAAGCCACGGACGCCCGCGCTTATTGGGTGAGTAGCGATACGATCCGCTGGCCTAATAAGACATCCCAAGGTCATTTCTATTTATATGCAGCAACAAATGGGCAACTTGCCCTCACAACGGATGCTCGTCTATCCGGCGCTACTTCGACAATGTCACTCCACCCTGGTCGCGGGGTGCGCGGTGCAGCATCAGAGATTGGGCAGCGTTTTGCCTTCACTGCTCAAGGCATTGAATTACAAGTCAATCTGACGCGTGAAGCGCTCTCGACCTTACTTCACCAGCAACTGCTTCTCGTCCAAGAGGATGATCAGGGTAAAGTCATTGATTCCACATCGCTCCAGACCGCGGGTGTGCTTGATGACCTTTACGAAGCTGCAGGCAATCTGAACGATCTCGGGGTCAGACTTACCGCCAAACTACCCGCATCGATAACCCCACATCAGCGTCTCAGCCAATTTGCGCTGTGGGCGCCGACCGCTCAACACGTGGCGCTCTGCACCTATCGCACAGGGAAAAGTCGGGCCAATGGCATTCAGCAGATGCAGTTCGATGCGGCCACGGGTGCGTGGAAAACGAGCATCCCTGCTGATCTCTCTGGTCAATATTACCGCTACCTCGTCGACGTGTTCGTCACCGGTCGAGGTTGGGTACGCAATGCCGTTACCGATCCCTATTCAATCAGCCTGACCACAGATTCAACCCGCAGTTATATCGGTGCGCTCACGGATTCTGCACTCAAACCAGCGGGGTGGGACCACCACCCGATTCCAACAAGCGTACAAAAACCGACGGATATGGCCGTCTATGAGTTACATGTACGCGACTTCTCTGCCAATGATCTGAGCGTAAGACCCGCCTATCGGGGTAAATATGTAGCGTTCACCGAGACGCAGTCTAACGGCATGCGTCATTTGTCTGCGCTAGGTCAGGCGGGCATTACCGATATCCACTTGCTGCCCGTATTTGATATCACCTCCGTTCCAGAAGCCCATTGCGATACGCCCACAATCTCAGGCAGCGCGGACAGTGAACAACAGCAAGCCACGATTAGCCAACGTGCTGCCACCGATTGTTTCAATTGGGGGTACGACCCCTACCATTACAATGCGCCAGAGGGCAGCTATGCGACTAATGCGGCAGATGGCGCCACGCGAGTGATTGAATTTAGAAAAATGGTGATGGCACTGCACCAAGCCCATCTGCGCGTCGGCATGGATGTTGTTTATAACCATACGGCATACGCCGGGCAACATCCACAATCGGTACTAGATCGCATTGTCCCTGGCTATTATCACCGACGCGACGCGCAAGGGAAGGTCGAAGAATCGACATGCCAAAGCTGCGGCAATACCGCGACCGAACATCGGATGATGGCGAAGTTATTGACCGACTCTGTCCGACAATGGGCCTACGAATACAAAATTGATTCCTTCCGCTTTGACTTGATGGGCCATCAGCCGCGCGCAGTGATGGAGCAATTAAAAACGGTCCTTGCGTTGGAAAACGGTCATCCAGTACAGTTAATTGGCGAAGGGTGGAATTTTGGTGAAGTGGCCAATAACGCGCGTTTTG
Source organism: Undibacterium sp. MH2W (assembly GCF_049340215.1). Lineage (NCBI taxonomy): Bacteria > Pseudomonadati > Pseudomonadota > Betaproteobacteria > Burkholderiales > Oxalobacteraceae > Undibacterium > Undibacterium sp. MH2W. Next base: position 127,163 of record NZ_JBMPPA010000009.1, read on the forward strand.
TTCAAGCATCGCAACTCGCTCTCAATGGGAGCGGCATCGGCACCTTCAGCGATCGGGCAAGAGATGCCATTCGCGGTCCAGGACGCAGCGACGACATCAACAGCATGATGGCTCATCAAGGCTACATCAATGGCTTAGTTGATGCACCAAATGCAGCCGCTACAGTCTCTGCATTCTCGTCGACTGAACATCAACAAGCGCTACTGAAAGCAGCAGATATGGTCCGCGTCGGTTTGGCGGGAACGCTGCGGGATGTGCAGCTCGACACGTGGCAAGGTCGACCTCAGCGATTAAAAGACATCGATTACAACGGTCAACCGGCAGGCTATGCAAGTGAACCAGATGAAGTCGTCAACTATGTCGAAAACCACGACAACCAAACCTTATTTGACATCAATGCCTTCCGCCTTCCCGTCACCACTAGCCACGAAGATCGGGCACGGGTGCAGATTGTAGGTCTTGCACTGACCGCCTTTAGTCAGGGGATCGCGTATTTTCATGCAGGTACAGACATCCTGCGCTCGAAGTCTCTTGACGGCAATAGCTACAATTCTGGCGACTGGTTTAATCGTCTCGATTGGACGTACCAAGATAATTACTTTGGAACGGGCCTTCCCTCTCGACAAGATAACGAAGCGCTGTATCCACTCATGCGCCCCTTGCTGACCAATACGCTGATCAAACCACGCCCTGAAGATATTGCTTGGACACGCGATACCTTCAGAGATCTCCTCAGGATTCGTCAAAGCACGTCTCTCTTCCACCTTGCAACGAGCGCTGAGATCCAACAGCGTCTGCATTTTTATAATACGGGTCCATCGCAAAATCCTGCGGTGATTGTCGGCCATATCGACGGCGTTGGGCTGCCATCGGCACGCTGGAAGTCCTTGGTATACCTCGTGAACGCCAGCCAAACGCCTCAGCACCTTTCGATCCCTGCACTAGAACAGCATGCGTTCACCCTGCATCCTGTCCACCTTAGTGCAGCCGCCGGTGACAAACGCATTACCAAAGAAGCGTCGTTTTCAAACACTGAAGGCTTCGTGATCCCTGCAAGAAGTGCCGTCGTCTTTGTAGAGGAGAATGAGCCGAGACAGTAACCATGTTGGGTGATGCGTAGCAAAATACAGCGCATCGCTATGTGATTGACCCGTATCAGTAGGCACAGTAATTGCATGAATCCATTGCACTGCACCACTGAGAATTAGCCATTTATTTTGGGATGAATGTCGGAGAAAACTGCCCAGTTAATGATTGCAATCTGAACTACTGGTATTACAGGTATGAAAAAGAGCGCAAAAAAAACAGGGGGAAATCGGCAGTTCAAACACCGAAAAGGAAAGAGTAAAAGAGGTCTATTAGTAACGAAAGAGATTATCGACAGAGAGCCTTTTTTCACAGTGAAAAGCCGATAAATAACCGCTTATTCGGAAAATACCTGTGTTTGCTACAAAAAATATGAAAACTTTTCAGCGTTGAGACGAAAATTTTCATTCAACAGCGGTTATTATTAGCGCCTTCGTATTCTTAGATTGAGGAGACAGTCGGAATGGATTTTTCAAATCGCCAGCAAGAGCCGGGTAAGAAGTTCCTCGGTATGGGGCTGGTTTTAGCATTTCACTTAGTGCTGTTGTATGCGCTGCTCAATGGCTTAGGGACAAAGATCGTACAGATCATCCAAAAGCCAATGGAGACTAAAATCGTGGAAGAGGTAAAACCTCCGC
>NZ_JBMPPA010000010.1:0-125514 GCF_049340215.1 Undibacterium sp. MH2W
CCCCACTTGAATGTATCTACTGCGCCCACCGAATCAATAACAACGCAGTATGTCGCACTAAATCCAGCGTTATACAACCCACCAGCAGTCAAATCATTCAATGTGCCAGTGAATACCGGTAACGCCAGCTGAGTTTTGTAAAGCGACAGTGGATATGTTGATCCGTTCTGACCGTTACCATTGATCATGGTCACGACAGTCGCCCCACCTGGCTGCAAATTATAAAAATTTTCAGGGGTCAGAAAATACTCAGATCCGCGTACCGTGTTCTTGATTGCTGTTGTCGCACTAAAATTTTTTACTTGCGTTTGAATACCGCTGCCATCACCAACGTCTGTCATTGACAGTACGGTGTTTAAAGCATTTGCTGTGATCAAGTTCTGCGTCATCGTCGCATTGCCGGTCATCACAGTATTGTCAAGCTGAGTATTTTGCGCATAGTTCACGCGAATACCCGATGTCGCCGTACCAGGCTGCATCGTCACTTGGTTGCTTTTAATAATTGCGTTTGTAATCGGATTTGCAGCACTGCCGTTCAAATCTAGCAGTGCGCCGTTACTTTCTAAGGCGCATCCACTCTGAGGCTCCAATTCATTGTTGATAATGACGGGATGCATCGCGTAGTCGATTTTGATGCTTCCGTTACACGATACAATAGTGTTGTTCGCGATGACATTGGTATTCGCGCCGATAACAGAGTTCATGTAGATGCCAGGTCCCGCTCCTGTAATCAGGTTGTGAGAAAGCACATTGTTATCACCCGCACGGTTTAGAGAGATCCCACCATTGATAAAGTTGTATTGAATATTTCCGTCGAACACGCCATTTAGATATGGCAGTGGAAAAACAACGTTAATTCCCAATCCGCCAAAATTATCAAACTTATTGTGTTCGATCTTGAAATAATCAATGATGTTTGACCCTTCATATGTCGATGTAGCGTCAAGCGTTAGCGTATTCGTTGCTCCTGGTGCGCTCGCATTTTTTATGTAGCAACTATGAATCTTCTGACCATTACTCGGACCCGCTACGCGAATAATATTTGCTGGCCACGACGCATCATTGGTCACGGTAATCGGCGCATCCCAGCCCGAACACTCTATATTTTTAACGCAAGCCTGAATTAAAACCAATTCGTTTGAACTATTTGCTTGCGAAGTCTTGGCGTTAAATCCGTTTTTGCCGATAAACAGGGTGCCACCGCACGGAGTAGCGTTGATGGCGGCTTGCAATCCCTGAGACGCATATTTGTCAGCATTAACATAAACACTGCCGCCAGATGCCTCAGACAATGGAGTCGCTAAAGTAGCGGTACCCAGCACGTTAATATTCCCCATCGGGATGGCAGAACTTGAAAATGACTGTGCAAAACTCACATTTGTCGCGATTAAAAATAGCGCCGTCACAAGAGCGATGATTTTTTTCATAATGGATAAACTCCCTCGGCATTTTGCCAAATTGGTGGATTTAACTGTCTTGCGTAAACTACATAGCCTAGTTGCAAATCAAGGCATGGTTGACCGATGTATGTTGGCAAGGGGCGCTGAGCTGTTGATTGACAACTTGCGTTTGCTGCCAGCGACTGATTTACCGCATTCACCGCGTTGCTATAAACCTGTTCAAATGCGGCGTTTAGCTGCTCTGCAAATAAAATCGATCCAGGCTGAAATGTGATGATCGACATATTTCCTCCCAATAAAAAACGCCACGGACAATATCCATGGCACTTCATTGTTATTCGTGATTTCTTTGGTAAATCACGTCATATTTTGTTACTTTATTTGCTTTCGAAGATCTACAATTTGGTCATCGATCTGCTTTAATTTTTCCGCGCCAATTCCAAGTAGCGCCTCCCTCAAAGCTCGATGACTTCCTAATTCAAGCGCCTTTATTTGCGCAATAACCTTTGCGTTATCACGATCTTTGATTTGCGCATCTGTCATTGGCTTGGGATCAATCAATATTGGCTTGCCCGTCTCTTCGTGGCCAATTGTCTTACCCGATGCCTGACCAGCAAGTAAAGATTGGTGTTCCTCATCCGTGATTTCAACCGCGTCTTCTGGAATAACTTTACCGTGAACATCAGAGTCGAAAAATCCGCGCGCAGATTTTGAATAAAATTTCATGAGATCCTCATTAGTTGCCAAAAGCTAAAACAAAAACATTACTAATTGCACTAGGGTCGTTCGTGCTATAGATGGTGCAACCAGAATTTGTAAATGCAGAGACGGTAACTGGACCATTGTCTCCAGTAAGCCCAAGCGCACCAATAATCGTTAATTGAATATTGAAACAATTATTTGGGAACGATATTGGAAAAGTAACCGCGGATGTGGCACCGGATGCGGATGGTCCCACTGCTTGACACAATTGCACAATAAACCCATTCAAGCTCATGTACCCATTTGTGGCAAGCGATCCACTAAACAGCGAAGCAATGAGGCTTTTGACAAATGCCGTTGTTGCAATCGCAGTGTTATTTGAATTTAGCGCAGGAGTTGGTGCGGTTGGATTATTAATAAAATTTGGGCTATTTAGTGGAGCAAGTCCTGCGATTAAGGACTGAACCACTGCATTAGAAATGATGAACGGAGCATTCGCTGCAAGTGCAATGTTTGAAGATGTAATACTCGCTTGACCGTTGGTAACTGTCACTACAAACAGCCCGGTATATCCGGAGTCTGCAGTTGGTGTAACCTGACTCCCTGTCGCAGCAGCAAGCCCAGCCTTAGCTTGATAGGATACGACTCCTTTCCTGATAGTGTTCTGCGCAACACCAGAGTTTGAAGGTCCGGCATATGCTTGTGATGGGTTGCTTGCGTTGTAGTACGGCAGTACTGATTGATTTGTGTCGGAATCGGAGTACTGAACTTGGATAAGATAATTAATACTAAAACCCGAAGTTGATGGAGCTGGACATGCGAGAGTAACAGCGTCCATGAGAATGCCTTGCTTTAGAATTTGGTGAGTCGCATCCGATGGCAATGAACTATAGGGCGTGCTATCAATAGGAGCAAGACTATATATTTCGCCTGGTGTGAGTTGCACTGACATATTTGCTGGTGTCATCGGCACGCAGGTGAAGCCGTTAACTGTGGTGGACGTTCCAAGCAACGCTGCAGCAAGCTTTGCTAATCCAATCATTGAAAACTTATTCGTATTGAGTAAATCTGTTTCCAGAGGGATAGCGCCTGGGTAGACAATTTGACGGTCCAATTTAATGCTCCAAAATAAAAAAGCCACCTTGTAGAGTGGCCTGTATTGATTTTAAAAACGAAATTACTGAAGTACCGAGCTACCTGATAAAAAATTTACACTCAACAATGTCGGCACAGTATTTTGAGCAGGGTTGGGCAGAATCTGGGCCCATATCACCGTTCCTTCACATTTTGCACTGTCCAATGCTTGATAAATTTGAGCATCAGTGACCGGTGTTTGCAGCATTTTTACGTCCGCATACTCCGTCGCACTCGCCACTCCATACGCAGCAGCGGGAGTCCCATAACCACCTACAAAAGGAATTCCTGATGTAATAGGTCTATATGCCGTTACAAATGCCTGATAAGGCAATGATAAAGATCCATAGCCGCCACTGAGACTGTAGCCGATACTATTTGACCCGTAAGCTCCGGTATCGGCTGGGCGGGATGGCTCAAAGATTAGCGGCGCTCGTCCTGTCAGGTTAGTTAATATCTGCGACACGCCTTTTCTGGTGCCGCGCTCCTGGAACATGTTGATCTGAATGTTGCTCAGGAACTGCGCGTCAGATTGTCCCGGCTGCCGTTGAAGCGACAAACCGAAGAAATCCAATGCAATCAGATCCAGAAAGCTACCCGTTGCCGTCTTAATACGCGTCTGCTGCTTTGCAAAACAGTACCACTGATGCACATAAGCGAGACAATAAGCGAGTCCGTTAAATAGCGCATTCAGTGTTGGCGAGCTATCCGCAAACCAACGCGGCATCACTGAAAGAAGCCGCGAAAGCATATCTTTTTGGTCGCCTCGTGCCATTAGTTCACCGTTACCGTTCCAGCCTTAATGCTTTGCTGTTGAGTTGCTACCAAGTCGGAATTAGCACCGTTGATCAGGGCGCCAGTCACGTTCGTAATGCCCGGCGATACAGAATAAACAATCGACGCCAAACGAGTGATCGACAAACTATTGCCAAGGCCTAGTGAGTTAATCGCATTGGCAATCGCCGCCTGCGCCTGACCGCACAGAACTGAGTGGTTATATCCAGCAGCAGTCGCGATCGTTAGATTGACGTTTGCTGTCACGACCACGGGAGGAAATACCCCAAAAGACACTGTGAAGCCCCGCACCGCGTCGATTGCGTTAGAAATATTTGATAGCAATGTCGCACTCGGATAGCCTGTACCATCATCGACGCACACATAAAAATAACCTGGTTGATACTGGCCAGCGTAGTTGTAGTTCTCAGTTAGTACGTCACTTAAACCCGCCTGCACTGAAGAAACAGAATACTGAATCGCCCCTTTCGTCGCTTTGGAGAGCGAAGAAATATATGCGACGAACCGAATACGCATTGCTGAATCTGTTTCGGCTGCAAAGCCATTCGTGAACGCCGCCGCATTCGTTACGGTGTCGATGAATGGTATTGATTGACCTAGGGAGTTGATAGCCCCTGCAATCGCATTTGCGCCAGTGCCAGCCGTAACCGCCTGAACATTGATTGCCGCTGAGGCCGTGCCAGATGGAATCACATAAGCGTTTGTTGTCGCGTTGAACAGTGGGCTTGCTGTATTTGCCACCACACTATATTGCTGCGTACCGTCCGCCGTCTGAACGATCGTGCCAACCGGAATGGTTGCAGGCGACGTCGCTGTGTATCGAGCAAAAGTCGCCATGCCCGTTGCGTTTGTGGCCGCCAACCTGAAAAAATTGTAGTCAGCACACCAAGAATCAAGATCCGCACCGGTTGAGGTCGACGCCCTTGTCACCGTCAAAAGCTGAATGATCAAGCCTTGCAGCCACATGGCGACCGCTGATACTGCCTCGATGACCGCTAGTAAAATGCTGCCTACAGTCAGATCAACAAGCTGATTGCTTGAGCCTTGAACGTTTGCCGCGGCATTGCTTACCAATGTATTGAAATCTTTTGTATTTAGTGTCGTCATTTGGGCGCGGATACATTAAAACTAAAGGAAACAGGATCACCGGTGATTGCGTCAGCATATTGAATCTGAATGAACAAGCCGCCAGTGAACCCGCCGTTAATCGGGCTGACATTGATAATCGGCGCCGGATTCTTAGCAACGCATGACTCAAGAAGCATTTGCCCTCGGATCACCGCCGTGATTTTCGGAATATCCATCGTCTTACCGACATACGAAGGTAGTCCCGCCCCGTATTCAGGGTGAAAAATGTAATCGCCCGATGTTTGCGGCTTTCCGCTTGCATCGAAGGTCTGCGGGTTGGTGAGCAAGCGGCGCAAAACACGCTGCTGCCCTTTTACCGTTCCGCTTACCGACTGCAAATCCCCGATATTCGACGCAGATAAATCCGAGCCGATATAGTGGAACAGGTCAACTGGTTGATTTGTCATTATTGAGGTCCGAATGTGTTACTACCGCCGCGGACGACGCCTGAGTGAACGTGAGTGCTACCAATGTTCACCCCGTTATTTGTAATGCCACCCTCGTGATCCCAAGTGCCACTGCTGTTGATATTTGTTGCATTTATCGTCAGCGTTTTTGCCTTTAAAGTCGCATTACCAGCGCCATCAAGGGAGAGTGTTGCGCCACTTCCATCTGAAAATACACCGCCGCCAGCATTGAGAAGCTTGAAAACTGCACCCGACTTATGGACTAGCCAAAACTCGCCGGAGGGACAAGGAAGTGGTCGATTATTCACGTCATAAAATCGCCAGCCACCAGAACCGACGTTGCCGTTGTCCTCTTGGTAGGAAACCTCAATCGTGTCTCCAATGGATGGCGGGCAGAACATGCCCCAACCGTTGCCAATCCATGTAGACTTGAGCGGCATCCAACCGGTAGATACGCCATCCGGCTGGAGTGTCGCCTGAATCGAGTACGTTTGCGGATCGTAGCTAGTGATAACCGCCTGACGTGTCATCGCCCTATTCTTACCAACCTCTTCAGCTATCGACTTTTGCGCATTCAGTAAGCGTGCCATTGAGTTCAATATGCTTCCTCGCTTTCTGGTGTTGTGTTCTTGGCTCGTAAATTAATACGGTAGCCCTCATCAATGCTCATCGTGCGCACCACATGCTCTGGGTAGTAAACTTGGTCAAACGCGGTACCCGTCCCAGTGACCGTCACAGTCATTGAGCAATCAAGATCGCTGTTACCCGGCATGTAGCAAGTCATCTTCATTTGATGCTGAACGATATTCGCGTAAATCTTTTGCGCGCGGTCCAGTGCAGCTTGCCGGCTAAGTCCGGGGATGTTGTACTTGTACTGCAATACTTTTGATTCAGACTGCCCAGGCTTGATTCCCTTAGCTGGCGAAGGATAGTTCGCAACAAATGTCTTGCCAGACGCTTGATTCCAGCTTCTTACTTGCACTGTCACGCCGCCCGCAATCGTTAGATTTCGCGTGAAGTCCAGCGTAATAACATTTGATCGCGAATAAGCCAAATTACTATCAGGCTCTTCCCATTGAATCAGATAGTTGTCTGTGAACTGAGATTCGGGCTCAAAGTGCAGATCATTACCGTCAACGAAAACATCGAAACCCTCTTGATGCGCTAAGTAGGTCAGCATGTCCCATTCACTCTGCGCACTGTTGGTAAGGCTGTGTTCATTGTGATAGTACGAGCCGACCTGAGTGGATGTTTTCGATATGAATGTAGTCGTCAGGCCATGTTTTTGCGCCAAGAGCGAAGCGATCGCACTGGAAGTCTTTCCAAGATAATGATCGGTCGTCTTGGTGTCGATGAATTTGGCTGTGTAATCACGTCCAGTCAGCGTAATTTCACGCTGATACGGGTTGTAATCGATCTCGTCCGTCGCACCCAAAATCAGACTATCGTCAGCACTTGGCGAATAATCGTCAGTCAGGCAATCATCCGTCGCAAAAATCTCAACGTTGATCTGCGTCTGATTTGAGAACCAATTTGCATCGAAATCAGGCGGGAGATCAGATGTTGCGAACACTATACGAAACGTGTCAGCCGAACGGTACGCATTGTTTTCGACTTCCCAGCTTACCCACCCCTCTACAATCGAACCGTTTAACTTTACTGCCCCGCGTGGTCGCCTAGCATAGGGCGAGACAGGTAAAGTATTGACGTTAGACATTCAAAAGCCCGTTTGTATTGTTGGTTAAGGGTGGAATCACTACTGTCTGAACCCCCGAAATATTTGGATCTTTCAGGTTATTCGCCTGCATGATCGCCGTGTATCCCATCGGATCGCCGTACTGTGTAGCAGCAGTCGTGTATAAGTTGCCACCAGCCTGCGTCACTGTTTTTGTGCCACCGTTTAAAAGAGCAATGTTTCCCGCGATCCTGCCGAGTGATGCGATGATGCTTTGCAGGCGCGGGGATATCTGCACTGCGTTCATCAGCGTCATTAACTGCGCCGCCTGATTGCTAGCCGTTGAAAACGTCGACAACGCACCAACCACGGGATTGCTGCTGATCGTAGAACTAGCATTCCCGAGCATCAAATTTGCAGCTGATGTGACCGCTGTGATCTGCCCCAGAACTGCTTGCAGCGAGCTTTGCGGCGCACTTTTAAAAGACTTCACAGCAATAATCGAAGCATTAAGGGTCGCCATCATCGCCCCGAGCGAGACTGGATTTGCGAGGGCTGTTGAGTTGTAATAGCTCAAAGCCGCTTGATTTTGCGCGTCGATGTATTCCGCATCAGCGATGGCGTCAATCGCGTCCTGATTAATCAGCGCATCATAATCCGGCGTTGTCGTGCTTGTTACTGGATCCGTCTTATCTTCCAGCACTTCAAGCGTGATTGAGTAAGGCAATCTGTAAAACCGCTTGAAATTGCACTTAAACTCTTTGATCAGAACATTGAAGCTTAGGCGATCCCAAGTAAGCAAAAGCGGCTGCCCTGCCTTCCTGAGACCGTCCAAATACAAAGCTCGATCCATCGCAGTAATGCCAACGAAGAAGCCGGACCATTGAATGTCGTTCTGGGTCGCGCCCATTGCGTCGATGATCTTCTTACCGCCGACTAGCGTATGAGCAACGGTATGTTGAACGCCGCCAAATGGGATTTCCTCCGGCACTTCATACTGACCGAACTCAAACGAGCCAAGTGTAAGTGTCGTGTCTTTGAGCATTATTTTCCAAACGAAGGACTGAGTAAATTCATGTTCGAATCAAACTGTGAACCGCTGACAAGTGGTCTTGCTGCCTCGCGCCCTTGGTGCATTGAAACCAAGCTAGCCACTTTTCGACCGTCCATGTTCAATTGTGTGGATACTTGAATAGGCTGACCATGTGAGGGCTTTACGTAAGGAGAGCCGCTAGCCTTATTGTTTGCAGCTAAAGCTTCCTTTGCTTCACCAAAGCCAACCCACGATAAGAGAGTTGCAATTGTTTCGCCTAACCAGTTGCTAAATTTCGTGCCAGCAATAAATGTGTCGTTAAACCAAGTGCCTAATTGCCAGCCAAGAAAAGCAGCCGACGCAAGATTGGCGGCGGTTGTAATGAGGCCAAGCCCTCTCGCTCCTTCATAAAATTCGACTTTTGCAACCTTCGAGTTTGATTTCCATAAATCGATTCCTACCCCTATAGAATTAATTACGCCATTGAACGCTTTTAACGCGCCTATAGAAAGCAGTGCTTTTGACATTCCCCAGAGGCCATTTGTAACACCCTCTATAACCTTTGGATTTTCACTCGCAAATTGGTTGAGCGATTTAAACTTCTCAGCGAGATTATTAACGTTTGGAATAAGAATTGGTAACGCCGACTCCCCCAGATTTGTTAATGCAGTATCCCAATTTGAATGTAAATCTTGCATCTTTTTGAGGGGACTTTCGTCGTACGCCTTTTTACTGCCAGCGAGACCACTTGAATCTTCCGCCAAATGAAAATCCTTCAATATTCTTGGCAATTGCGTAGCAATTAAGCTCACCTCGTCGGCACCAAGTCGATTGCTGAGTGCCATTGAAAGTATCTCTGTTACCTTTGAATTTACTTTCTTTTCGTCGGTCACACCTTGTTTGTGCACGTAACTCACGATTTTTGGAAGCGCGGTTTCAGCAACCCACCCAACAAAATCCTCGCGCCCCTGCGCTGCCCCTATCAGGGAATTGCCGGTAACCTCATTTCTGTGCTTGAACGCACTTGCTCCGTGAATTTTTTCGAGCATTTTGTTGTTCTTCGCCTCATCAACAAGCCCAATTTCATGAAGCCAGAATCCCGCCTTTTCAGTTGACTTCCCATTAAATAAGTTTTGCTGGGCGGAGTTAAGTGCGGTGCCAGCTTTAGAGCCTCCCTGCTCCTGCATTAGAGCCCACATTTTCAAAATGCCAATGTCGCTCATTTGATTGCCCATTGCCCCCATTCGCGTAGTGAAGGCAAGCAAATCCTTTGGCGTTACCGCGCCGCCCGAGGCGTTCTGAATCCGCATCGCAGTATCGATTGCAGACCCCATCATCTCAATACTAGCAGTCCCGCCTCGACGCTCAGCGAATTTTGCGATCGCTTGAACGTCCTGTTCGCTAGCAAGCGCAGATTTGCCGTACATGCCTCGCGTTATTCTCGCCATATCGACAAATTGAGGCATAAACTGCTTTGCATGCTCTGCATCACCGAAGGCAGCGTGCAAATCACGAAACAAGTTGACAGATTCTATGGCATCGATACCTTTGTATTTGCCAGATAGTGCATCATTCCGAACTCCAGACAAAACATCAGAGTTTATTCCTCCGATATTCTTAATGCGGAGCAATGCTCGCTCAAATTCCAATGCTTTGTTTATTGGAGTTTTGAATAAAGACGCCAATCCAGCACCCAGCCCAGCTATCATTAATCCGCCAATAAGACTCGACTTTATTGAATCAATTCTCCTCTGAAATAAAACAGCCTCTTTATTTGTTGCCGCGAAATCCTGCGCAAGCTGTGCCAGACTTGGGCTGACATGATTTGTAAGACTAATTGCTACGCCAATTTTATACGCTTCAAACATAGGTGTCTTTTGCCTTATTATTAATAAATTTGGAGGATTTATGAAGAAAACCAACTCATACCGCCTGCAAGTGCTTTTGGCAAAGCTAACTCATCTTATTCAAGCGCCAAGACCAATATCTCAAAAAGAGGGACTCAAGGAAGGACCTGGTTTTTACCTAGATAGTTTTGGAAATTTCCTGACTAAATTGGCGACTGGATTTTTTATCCTACTTGCTGGACTAGTAATTATCATCATCTCGGGACTTTTTATTTCTCTGCTAATTTTTCTTTCAAGTCACTAAAAATCACCATCGATTGTTGGGATTTGCGAGAACGGCGCACCGTCAAGCATGGCTGTTGCGGTGTAGTTGCCTAGCAGCTTTACAATTCGATCCTCTTTTCTTAGCAAAGCTGGGCCAAGTACCGGACGAGGAGGAATGGTGTCCGTTCCCAATTCTTGATAGACCATAACATCTTCATTCGATCCAATAACCGCTTCAAGCGCCCTCGTTTCGTGACTGATTGAGTCGCGAAGCTTCCCATTCCTTAGAAGCGGATCGTCCTCAGAGTAGCCTTGGCGAACGCGATCATCTTTCGTGGAGTCCATCAACTCATCCCATCCTGCAAATGATCCGATTGCTTCTTGGTATGTGCCAATTTCTGATTTAGCTTTTCTCTCAACAGATTTTGCGGCGGCCTCGAGCGCTTTATGCTGCCCGATAGCTACGTCAACACTCATTTTTGCAAGGCGAGCTATAAAACCTTCAATAGTATAAGTGTTCATTTTTGCTCCACAAATGTCATCGTTCTGGTGTCAAATTGATTGCCGGCCATCTCTGAAAACATGATGCTCCAACCTTGGCGCGTCACATCATCCAGCTGGAAGGCTACGTCAAAGGGAATGCCATTCTTTACCAACCAAAGACACTCCCTGATCGCCGTAGCCTTTAAGAGTTTTTTAACTGATCAATCGATTCTTTTTCACTTTTACTACCAAAGTTACCACTTACGCCTTCCATTACAGCCTTAACGCCCTCATCATCGAGACGCTGAATCAGTGCTTCGATTTCTCCCTTTGATGACGGCGGAGCAACAATACTTCCGTCGATAGCGTGAACGTAGATCAATGGAAATACCATTGCCATGTATGTACTATTTGACGCGGAAGCCCCTAGCGCCTCGACCAATCTGTATTGAGCTAGAGTGCCTGCTTTTTTCAGCGTGATATTGCGACCTAGTCCATCGACTACGTTCACTTCTACTTTTGCAGCCTTAATAATTTGTTCGCTTGGTGCATTACTTGGGTTGATGTGAACCTTTACTCCGCCCACATTTATCTCTTGCTCTTGCATGACTTTTCCTTAATTTAAAAACCGCCCGAGGGCGGGATATGAATTGATGCGCGTCAGTGCTCAGCAAGCGCGCCGCATTTAGCTAACAACTTTCTTAGCATCTCGTTTTCTTCTAGAATCGCGAGCTGCTGTCCGAGCTTACGCGAACGACATGCGGCGGCGACATCATCAACGTCCATCATGTCAAACGGGGAGTTCTTTCTATCCCGTATCAGCGCAACTATTTCCATCGGCGTCCCAATCACCGCACGATCAGGGCACGGCACAGTTTGCGGAATGCCATTCGCGAAACTTAAAATCCAGCGCTTTCCTGAGAGATTTTCATTGAAATTCACCTCTGGTTGAGTGGGCTGCGCTGCAATTTCTGTTTTTGGGGAGTCGTCCACTAATTCCCATTCGGTAGCGTATCTGGTTAGCAACGAAACCGCCTCGGTAAATTCGCGCTGCGGAATCTTCCGGTAAGTCACGCCGAAATGAGATTTAAGCTTTGACCACCCTTTGATCATGAATGCCGCCTGCTTGTCTATAGGCAACTTCTCGCAAGCTTTCTTAAGTGCAAGGCGCAATTCTTCGGCTTGAGCAGCAGTCAGTACATCATCTGGATTTGCAACGTATGGCGTTCGCACTGCGATGCCGTTATTCCAGTAATCCCATAAAGCATCATCGCACTCGTTCTGGTATGCAATGACTTTCTCGCGGAGTTCCGGCTTTACTTTGTTGGGGCTTAATGTCATTAGCCAGCCATGAAGCTTCCGCAAAGGCATACATAACGTGGCTTGATTGCCACCTTTTGAAGGTGTCATGATTTCCATGACACCCCAACGAGGATTGGATTTAATTTTTACAATCTGAGCCTGCCAAGCTAGACCGATTGACTCTACCAAGTTGCGCATAGCAACATAAGGTTGATCGTTAAAATTAATTAAAACCAAGCTATCGCCGTGGAAGTTGAAACTTAATGGTGTTGTGGTAATATTCGTCATGATTCGACTTTCTTAATTGGTTGTTGATTCAAGAACCCCGACTCTGCCGCTAAGCTGTTCGGGGTTTTTTCTTTATTGCGCTGCATTTTGCTTTACTTCCATTGCCTTCAATCCCAATCGAACCAGCTGAACTAGTTGACTGTTCAAACTTCGGTCATTCTCACGTGCAAGTTTTTGCACATCACTTCTTATCTCCGGTGGCATCCGAAGCGGATAAGCCATTTGCTGATTCTTTGCCTCCATTTTTACTCCTCTACAGAATTACTACATCTCAATATTAGAGTCTATTTGAGTCTGAGTCAATAAGACTCTTTGAATCTTTTTGACTCGCGCTACATAATTGACAACATGGAAGATAAAACTAAGCAATCAACGCCCTACCCATTGCGCATGTCAGAAGATTTGCGTTCAAAGCTAGAGGATGAAGCAAATAAAATCGGACGATCATTGCATGCCGAGATCATTACTCGCCTAGAGAAAAGTTTCGATAAAAATGAAAATACTCCCGAAGAGAAAATCCATGAGTTTTTCAAAATCATCGATGATCTTATCGCTAAAAATCTAAAACTAAGCGAGCTTCTTGACGCAAAAATTCAAGATGTAGAGAAGGTAAATAAAAAACAAGGGCGCGTCTAAAGCGCAGTGTTTGACCGCTAAAAGGAGAAAAAATGCTTGAGATTGCCCTTGTTATTCTCGTTACATATTTGTCTTACACGATCTACGTCGCCCTGTATTTTGGTAGTAAAAAATTCCAAGCCGTAAAATCTAGCATCCGAAAGCACACTGATAATTGCAACGATCTGAACAGCCACATTGAGCATCTAAAATCGTCATATTCTGAAGTCGAGTCCTACGATTACGGCGAAAGTCGTTTGTCTGACGAGAGCAACTACCAAATGAAGCGAAAAAAATGGGCTGATGCAGCTAAAAGCAATCGGACTCACAATTGCTCGTTATCTGTTTGCAAAAATGCCCACGATCAGCCTTTCAAATATCTTTGCAAATATTTCAATATAAAAGTGAACGAAGAAACACTATCAACATTCGAAGAAGTGCTGAATAACTTCTCTGCTGCCGAGCAAGGTAAAAATTTATTGAAAAATGAGCGAGACGCAATCGTCTCAAGTATCAGCAAATCCATTCCATGGATAATAAGAAAATTCAATCACGAGAGAGTCATCCACGAATTAGGCTTTGATAGCATTGATTTGAGTGATTTATATTTCCCCATCTATACATTTCAATACGTGTCTGCTGGCGGCAATAGCTCATCAAGCTGCGAGATAAGATTGGACATTAATAATCTAGATAGATTTGTCACCTACCTCAACAACTTGGTGAAGTTCAAAAATAGTGTTGCTGGGCAACGCGCATTAATGACCTCAAGTCTTCGCGAGAAGATCAAGATCAGAGATCGATATACTTGTCAGATTTGCGATTTATCGACACGCGAAGAGAAAAATTTACTATTAGAAATTGATCACATCATCCCGCTTTCAAAAGGTGGCGTAACCTCAGAGGGCAATTTGCAAACATTGTGCTGGAAATGTAATCGCACCAAGGGAGCGAGAATGGTTTCCTACACAAGAAAGCCTGCTCAAGTCAATTATCAATGAGCCCACATACACCTGTGCGGTGATAATCGCCGCGCCTTCAATCACTCTCGATCCGCAGATATTAAAGTATTAAAATCAAACTCGCCGCTTCTAAACTCATTCAATTTAATTACTAGCCACTTTAGGCGCACTTTATCTGCCGCAATCCACTCAGAAAACTCTTCATCTGAACATTCGAACGCAATACGGATAGGCAGTTGGTTATAAACCAACCACAGCGCCCTGCTCAGTGAGGTATTTGTTAGTAGTCTTTTTAACTCCACCTCATCATCGGTGGGTGAATTTGATGCCTTGATCTCCACCTTTACACCGCCTACATTTAATTCTTGGTTTTGCATATACGTTCCTATATTTAAAGTACCTAAAAGGGTGTGCGGCACGGCAATGGGTACGCATCGCCTTCGGTTGCAAGCCTAGCCGCACAAAAACGATTACGCTTGCTGAATGCGCCGCGCCGCCATGAAGTTCAGCTTTTGAGATACCGACTTGTCAGCAGCCCAGTCGCCAGCATCGGCGTACTGAAGAATGGCGTCGACATATTGATATTGAGATACCGCGCCAGATGGCTCAACGATTGTCTGTTGAAGGGTTACTGGCAATTCTTGAATACCAGCATAAAAATTCGATTCCAGCTGAGCAAAGTATTGATCAAGATCTGGACCTTGGCGCTCTACATCGAAAGAACCATTCCACCCTTCAAAGAATCGCAGATGATCCGTGCCGCCAGTGAGGGGCTTGATTTTTTGAGTTGAATCATCCTGCTTGGAGCTAAATTTCGTTACTTTGCCGATGTTTAAAACCGAGCCGTCGGGCTTGATGATGACTAACGTCACGTCCTTGCCGAGCGAATATCCTGCTTGTGACATGTTTGTCACTCCTCTAAATGAAAAAGCCCCGATTAAGGGGCTTGATTAACTGGATTGATTACCGCGCTGGAGTGGTTGAATTAACAGTCACGCTGACTGACTGGCCACCTTGAATATTCAGAATCAGTTTCGTGATCACTGACAAATAGGTCACAGCAACGTCAATTTGCATGTAACCAAGAGCCACACGATTAGCAGGATTATTTGCAGCATTTAATTGAACACTGAACGGCTGTTGTGTCGGGTTATTCACGTCACCGATCATGCCCTGCTTCCAAAGTGCGCCAAGGAAAGCGTTAATTGTTCCCTGCGCATCTGCTCGGGCTTTTGGTGTTTGCAGCTTACCGATATAAAGACCCATGCCTGCATTCACGGTGTAAGCAATGTAATTTGTGAGGCGCGTATAGTTATCGCCGTTGATTACCTGATTGCTTGAGCTATTGCAGCCAATACGATCTCCGAACATGTTTCCAGCTGGGATCGGGTTCGTAATGACCGAGATGCCAGCCTGTGCCAGCGTTTGCAGGTCCGCTTCAGCGTAGATTTTGTTTTGCAAAGTGGATTGTGTAGCGACAATGCCCTGCATCGGCTTGTTGAGCAGAGATTGCTCTGGCGATAGTGCTGACATACGACCAACAACAAAGCCTTGCGGAGAGATCAAGCGCTGGACATTGTTGATTGTGTCGTTAAACAAAATCCAATCGCCAAACATGTAGCGGAACGTATAGCTGTCAATGCCCGCAGTTGCTTTTGTGCTGACAGCATTTGCAATCGTGTCGCCCGCTGGGGTAACGCCGACCATATACGTGCCTTCAGACAGGCCGTAAGCGACCTGAGCAGTGAAAGACGTTGTATCGGAACAGTCGACCAGAGCGGCAATGCTTGTGCCTGTATTGCGCAGCGCGTACATGCCTTTACGTGGAATGGTGTCGACACCAACCAAGACTGAGCTTGTAATGTTCGTTGCACCGTCTGTGCCGCCTGCCAGCGTTACACTCGCAGGGGAAGCGCTCGCAGCACCCAAGTTATCGAACGATTCCGGCAACATGCCGGGCAAAGAGATCACGACGCGAGTTTGCGACACCTTGCTAGCAGGTCCAATGCTCGCTGTAATTGTGTTACCCGTTGATCCCGTGTATTTAGCTGTGATCGTCACTGTCGTCGTCGACGCACTTGCAACAACAACTTGAGAGGGTCCGCGCAACGCAGATGAGCCAGCATTAATAGCGGCAGCAATCGCGGTGGCATCGGCAGCGCTCGCAGCGGTCAGTGTAGCGGTAGCTGCAGTGTCGGTGCCATCCGTTACTCGGACGCAGTTAATGTTGTTTGCGCCGTTGAGGACCGCTGCCCAGACTGCGGTACCCATGTCGTACAGCCGCGGCATGACGTTGCCAAAGTTTTGATTATACGAAGGCATCGAGCTTACTTTGGTCGGCGCATTGACCGGACCCCAAGAAGCAGTGCCGACAAAGCCAATGACATTGGTAGGTAAGCCGTTGAGAAGATAGTTATTCGGTGCGACGATCTGAGTGTATACGTCCGGCACCCAGAGCGCGGTGGTATTGATTGAACCTTGTTGGACTACTGGCATGAGGCGAGCTCCAAAAACAAAAAAGCCCGGCGATTGCTCGAAGGGCTTTGGTTAAAAATGAAAAAGGAGCGCCTAGCACCCCTCAGATGTAAAAAAAGCGCTTAACGCGCCTCTCTTTTTTATTTTGCTTTGACTTTAACGACCGGTTTGCTTGGAGAAATTTTTACCACCTTGTCCGCATTGTCAGAATCAAGAATCTGAGCAATCTCTTTTTCGTCAGCAATCTGAGTGCCGACCTCATATCCGCCGAACGGATGAATAACGACGAGTTCCATAGCTTTCCTAATTGTTTAACGTAGTAGTGGGTCCCGCCACACCAGATTGCGACATCGTGAGATTGGCGGCTGTGTGCTGGATTGCGTAGGTAACTGGCGTGATTTGTGTCGTTGCATAATTAACGTTGAAAAACAGGTCTCTTCGGTAGATTCCCTGCTTTTGAAAACTGTCGATTTGAGAAGAATTTACGTACACCATCATTGCCTGAGACCCGTCAGGCAGAATGAATCGATTATTTATTGATAGCTGAGGGTCAATGATATCGGCGACCGCATCTCGCACAGTTGGAGTATTCGCCCAAACTGTTATCTGGTACTTCCTAGTTTGTCGCCTAACTTCAAGTATGGAAGCGCCTACAGCGCCGTTGTTTGACTGCTCTTGCCACTCACTATCGCCCATCGTGACGGTCGTTGGCTTATCGCCAGGTAGGGGCCATATACTAATGTGCGACACTCCTATTGGCAAATCAGCATCGAGCGCATCAGGCAGTGGCCAGCCAGCATAGATTTTCACAGGACCACTTACGATGCTTGGTTGCGAAGCACCGGATGGATAGCAAATGCCAGCAATCAAATTAACAAGATAGTTACTTACATCTGACAATCCAGCCATTATGTTTCAAGCCTTTCCGTCAATAAGTTATAGCCGAGTGAGTTCCAGTAAGGGGCAACGACTTGATAGCGAATACCAAGATCATCTGTGATGATGTCTCGATCCTTCACCAATCCAAGAGGCCCATGAAAAAGAATCTTCCACCAGGTTGTCTTCCCATCTGCCGGAAGCCCTACCGCGCCACTCCTCCCTTGTTTTGATAGCTGAATGGAGGCTGGAATGTCTTGTGCGATTTGCGATTCTTGGGTCTCAATCAGGCCGCCGTAAGCCACAGCACCCACGCCCGATTGCACTTGTGGCCTCGTAATGTTGATGGTGCGCGGATAGATAAAACTCATGCGAATATCCTTGATCGGTAAGGCTCAAGCATCATTTTCACATCATCGCTGATATTTGATGATGCGAAACGCTCCATCTGGGTGTCGGCTGCCTTGTATGTCTTGAAGTTTGCCAGCGCACCAGACTGAGACAGATCGGCGACTAATTGTGCCGTCGCTTGTTTGATGACCGCCGGAAGACTTGCGTAGCTGAATCCAGCAACGTAACGAACCTTCACTTCTGAGTAGTACGCAAGCATCATTCCAGCTGGCACCCACAACTCACCTGTTTGCACGTTAATTCCCGCTGATGTATTAGCGGGCCAGATTTCCCATGCTGGAGGACCGCCAAACTTATTGATCGATGCCAGTAAGTTAAAGTCATCCATATTCGAGGCACCAGAATCACCCCGCCGTCCGTAGCTATAGCGACCAGTACCGCCAATGACCCGAACGGTTGGGGTGCAGCCAAGCATAACGGCGCTTCTGCCACTGGCAACGTAACGAGACTCAGTGATTACAAGACCAGATTCAATCGTGCAGCCTTGAGCATGATTGAACTGAACACCTTGAGGCTGATTCGCAGCAGTACTGCCTAGCGTGAGAATCACCATTCCGGTAGAGACATCAATTCCTGTCACTTGCACTGTTTCAGTAATTGTTGGATTTGCGCGGTCAAGCACCACACAATCACCGACCTGCAGCATCTGCGCCGGACCGGAGACTGCAACTCTGACCGATGCACCACTACTAAATGCAGCATTAGCCGTCATGGTCAGATCAGGATTCATCCCCGCCATATAAGCAGGATTTCCCGCACCATCGGGCATCCAAACAAGACCTGTTGGCCTCGCTAGATACGCATCAATCAACGCGCTAGCGGCAATTACTTGCGCTGCAGTCGTCGTGGCTGGGAGTCCATAAGCTGAATAGTCGGCTGGCTGAATGTAGGCTGATGGCATTTTTATAAAAGAATAATTGGGCTAGATTTCGCTTCACCCTTGTCGATCATGTATTGACCCAAAGTGTCCTCAACGTCCGCTTCGCCGTTCACAAACGTTACAGTGAACATTTTTGCCTGACCGTTTTCATCGAGAAAATGCGACACCGGAAATTCAACACCTGGACGGACGAAGTGCGGGATTCTGCCGCGTAAGCCTGGCTGATAGATTTTCATGGTTTTCAAATGAAAAGCGCCCCAATTAAGGGGCGCTTTGTTGATGCTAATCGACTGCTTGATTACGGACGCTGAACAGCAACAACCGCGTGAGCGTAACTGGCGCCCTTGAAAATGATGGTGTCGAACTTCACGCCGATGTATTGACCAGCCAAATTACCTGTCAGGCCCAATTGGAACAGGCGAGGATTTGGATCATCACTTGCGCCGGAAATGTAAGGAATCTCAACTTCAGACTCCATGACGATGACCGCAAAGTAATTCTTCAGACCGTTTGGAGGTGCTGCGAAGCCGTATGCGGCTGCGGTCGCAGATGGCATGAAAGGATCGCCAATCAGCGGCAGCTTACCGACCTGAGTAGAGATTGCAGCAACGGTAACGCCCGCAACCACATCAACCTCATCAAGAGTGATGCGGGATGCCTTCGCTTCTTGATCAATAAGATCGGCCAGCAATGGGTTGAGATAGATTGCTGTTGGGCGAACTACATATGTCTGATTAGCAACCATTTGAGCAACGGTGGTTTTCAGAACATCGATGATTGACGCAGAGGAGGAGCATGTTGCCTGCAAGCTGATCTGCGATAAGCCGCCCATCCACTGAGTAGTCGTTGGTGCTGACATGCTGGTGTCATTCCCCGCCCAAACCATCTGAGCGCGATTGATTTCAACGGCGGACACAATATCGTCGATGTCTTTTGCCACGACGCCTGCAAACTGGCCTTGCTGTTCAGTGACATCCTTGTCGAACAGTGACAGGCTACTTTGAGCAATAGTGGCTTTGATGAACGCTGGGCGCTCAACGCGAGTTGGGCTTGTAGCCGTGGAAGTCAGATTTCGCGGGTCAACAGATTGACCGGATGCGATCGCTGTTTGTTCAAAGTAACGGTGCGGATGACCGGTTGCTTTGACTTGGCGAAAACGTTGCAACGGGATTGAGGAGCGACGAATGACGTCAAGAATCTCACGCTCAAACACCGGAACTTCGATTGCGCCTGTACCCAGATAGTCAGCTGCTGCCGACATTTCAATTGATTTGCCTTGAATGGACATGTTTTACTTCTCCAAAAATGGAAAAACCACCCGAAGGTGGTCTTAAATTGTTTGCTTGGCGAGCTTGCTGATTAGCGCTTCAGTGCGCCAGACATGGATGCCTTGATTTTCGCTTCGATAGCTGCGCGGCCTGTGATGCCTGCCGCTTCGAGCGCTTTATCCATGGTCTCAACGGTCAGCTCTTTGCCGGCGACTTCTTCAGTCATGCCAGCTTTGGCGAGAATGCGAGCAACTTCAGGTGAAAGGGTTGAGCGTTGCGGCTCTTCTTTCTTGTTAAACGCCGATGCTTTGAGGTCGGTCAGCTGAGTGGTCAGCGCAGCAACTTTGTCTTCTAAAGCCTTGGTCGCTTCTTTTGCAGCCGCTTCGATCTTTGCAGCCTCAACTTTCGCATCTGGCAAATAGTCGTGATCGCGGTAGATCATCGGCACTTTTCCGGATACGGCAGCCGCAGCCATGTGAGCAGCAACATTGCGCAATGTGCCAACATGACCAGCACGAGGATCGCTGCCAATACCGGACGCTTCCATTGCGTCCGCACATGCATTGATGGCGTTCACGTGCGGAGTAACTTGATCAATGATGGGACCAGCCAGAGACGCGCCCTTGCCTGCTTTAACCTCCGCCACTTCTTTAGTCAGGGTAGCCATGCCAGCAGAAATAGACTGCACAGCCTCCATAATTTCTTTCAATTCCATTTCTTTGTCCTTTTCTGCCTGAGCAGATAATGATGTTGTCGTGTAGGCAGCGAGGTCTTTATAAAGAACCGCAGCACCAGTGAAAACGCAGTGACTTAACTCCCATACATCCGCATTAGCGTCCTGGATGCGGGCATCGGCTTCAAATGAGAAGCCCAATGCGCCCTTTTCAGCGCGTATTTTTTTGCATGTTTCGGGAAAGTCTTTGGCGTAGAAATAACCTTCGATCTCAATTGCATCACCGACGATTTCGGCGCCAGTGATTAAACCTATCTTTTGTTGCGCGTCATGACCGTCAAACTTCTGAGTGAAGTCAACGGCCATACCGAGCAAAGTTGGTAACGCTTGCTCTGCAACAGCGCGAGGAATTAACGTCCTCTTGCCGCTTGCACCACCTGGAGGCGCATCGGATGGCTGATCAATGCGAGTCAGAACGCCTTTGAATGGCATTTTGTTAGGATGATTGCCGACTTCCGGCATATCCAACGCCATCGCCTCAAAGTGCATTGCCGCCGTCAGTTGCCACTCTTTTGTGTCGACACCCAGCGATTCAGCCTTGGCTTTGATGCGCGCCTTCGCCGTGCTTCGCTCTTCGGATGAAAGACCGTTTGTCCGGTCAACCATTCCCCAAGCTAATTTCGCGTGTGCAGCGTCGTGAATCGGCAACTTACGCTTATCAGGCACGGCGAAATCGTCGTCAGGCAATGCCTCGCGTGCCGCCTTGTCTAGATCAGCCATGTTTATCCTTAGAACAGATTTTTGATGCCTTGCAACAGCTCAGCAGCCTCACCCTCAACCGACTTGAGAGCGTCGTTGACGCGATTCGCAAACTCAGTCATTGCTACGTGCACAGAATGCAGCGCAGCATGGGTCACGTTATCGCCAGCCGCTTCAGCTACTTTTGTCGCCTCAGCCACTGCGTGAGATGCCCCCAATGAAACTCTATCCAATCCGACGCTCGCAACACCCGAAACGGTGGTGACTACAGCTTTGAGATTTCCAGAATCGGCGCTGGAAACATTACCCTCGGATTCAGCAGAGGTGCTCTCGTCATTTGACGCCGCATCTACAGCAACTGCAGCGGATTCATCTTTATCTACATCGTTAGCCTGAGCATTTGATGTCGTTTGGTCAGTTTTGATCTTAGCCATATCAGAGTAATGAGAGAAGGTTGGTCAAAGCGGTATTAGCTGCTGAGTCAAGTAAGCCGCCCGCTGCATTGATGTTTGCGACGGCTGCCTTTAAATCCGCGACGCGAATTTCGAGCAGGTTTAATTGAGCATGTTGCTTTGCGTTCGCAGGCGAAGGAGAAGTCGAAAGCGCTTTCTCGGCACTGATACGCGCCGACTTAATATCCGTGTGATAAGTTGCCATAATCTCCTCGTTATGCCGCAACAACATAATCAAAAGCGCCTGCGGCCAACGTAGTGGCTGCTAAACGCGGAGTAAGCACGACAGTAAAGCCGGTCGAAGTTTTATTCGTGATGTACCAGGTTGCGTCTTGCCCTGGATTTACCACGACGGCGTAACTTGAAGGCAAACCGGACAAACCAGAAACATTCGTAGAGACTGAGGCACCAGCACCTGCGCCCGCGGCATTGGCAACGCTTGCTCCCAAGCCCATAAAAATTTTGTCTTTACGACTGAAGCCGCTATTCACTGCGTCGATCGTATGAATTGGATTGGACATCTTCTTCCTTTCGGGCAATCGCCCATAAAAAAACCTGCCGAAGCAGGTCATTTGTTTTTCGTATCGCGCTTTTTGGCGCTCGGGGTTGGGGTGCTACTATTATCATCGGGCAAATCAGGATCGAGATCAGCCTCGAGACTTCGTGCAGCATTAGTAGCGATAGCCACGTCAGCTGCAGTCATACCACCCCACTGCCCCTGCATCGGAGGTAAGCCACGTTTTGCTCGGTACTCATCAGGTGTGATGGCATTGTTTTTGTACTCTTTTTCGTAGACGTTCGCGAGATTCAGCTCATCGTCACGCTCTAAGCCGCGGAATGCAAACTCAAGTTGCGAGAAGCCCAGCCCTGATTCGATCGCCTCGCGGGTCAAATAAGCCGCGACATTCTTTGCGGTGGGAATGATGCAGCCCTCATAGTCGCGGTCATCAGCGACTTCCGAGGTGTTGCGATTCACATCCGCTTCGACGCCTAGGTTTTGAGGACTCAATTCAAATGCCGTGGCAATCTCACGAATCAAAAACTCTTGATATTTCAGATAAAGCGCTTCGTCGCTAGTGCCGCGCAGCTTATGAACCTTGGCTTCTTTGCCGCTGATGATAGGCGTCTGCCCCTGTCCCTCAATGTCGTTACGCCACCATGCCCTCATGCGATCAAGCGATGCCTGCTCCATGTCGATAAACTGCAGCATGTTTTCAGGCTGACCGTTCCCAGCGACGTTGCCAGCGTATTCAGCCGTTGTCATTAGCCGGTTAATGCTGTTGAAAGCGACTTCTAAGCACCCGTAGCCAAACGGATCGTTGGTTGTCGGGTCTTTGCGAATGTAAATCAGCTGGTCATTAAATAGCTTAATGCCGTTCGTTGTGCCAACATTTCCGTAACCAAGAGACTGAATGTATCTTGGTGTTTTATTTGAACCATTCCAGCCTGCATAAATTTGAATAGACAGGCAGTCAACGGGCCACATCCAAAGCGGGCGGTCTTTATCAGAGCTAATCTCTTTTTCAATACAACCAGCCCCGCCAACGAGGTAATCCTCGATCACTTGCTCAAACAGCGTTCTCGCGGAATCGTCGTTATTGGGTCGCTTAAAACATGCGGTCGCAACCTCAATCTGCCGTTTCAGCTCGCTATTCAACTCAACTCCAGCCTTCGTTCGAATCTCCCAATCGCGCATCACAATCGCGTTTTTGATTCGATTAATCGCTTTTCGTGCGTATGGATTGCGCGAGAATCGCCGTAGATTCGCAGGCGTTGGCTTGATTAGCGGGCGGTCTTTCCCTTGATTCCAGCCGCCTACGTTCTGAATTCGAGCGTAAGCAGTGGTCTCGCGATCAGGCACCTTTCGCGCTCTTCCAGCCCAGATTGATTGGGCAACCTTTAAACCCGCCCAATCCCCGACTCTGGCAAATAAGCTCTTTTTTCTTTGTTCCATTTTTTCCCTAGAATGCCCATTGTGCGCCGCCTGCCGCTTCATTAAACGCTCGTGAACCACTATCAACCTGATCATCATGAGCGCCGTTCGGGAAGACTCGCATTTCGCTTATTAATTCATCATTCCAAGGCGCTTTTAACATCAAGACGTTGCCAACGTTGCATTGAGCTGCAAACGACTCCGCTCGTGTGACCTTGTCACCAGACTCCGGTGAAGATCCGAAGTTAAAACCAGCTAGCAAACGAGCAAAAGATGCAACCTGAGATTTTCCTGCCTGTCCGGGGTCTTGCGGCAAACTGATCTTTACGTCAAAACCATCGCGACAAGCAGTGTTTAAAATAGCTGCCTCGACCTCGTGCGGCAAACCTCGCAGCCGAACAATGTCAGCAATAACAAAGCGCCCATCGAGCAACTTCCCAATCTTAAAGCCGACCGTATAATCTGGATCTTTACCAGGCACAGGTACCGTTGCCGCCAAGTCCCAGCCACGAACAAAAGTTGTGCCGTGCGGGATGGCATTAATGATCGGGATGCTGTCCGGTCTAAAAATATTACCCTCACCCGGGCTTGGCTCTTGTTGATATTGTCCAGCAAACGTGTATGGACTTGCCCTCTGCATCTGCTTAAGACGCTCAACGGAATGCTTCTCAGGCCATAAAGCCGTACCGTCTTCTCGTAGCGCGGGAAGTTTAATTACCTCCCACTCCTCGCCGTTACCACCATCTGCCAGCCATCCGGCCAGATCTTTTTCATGCAACCGCTGCATAATGCAGATGATCGGCGTATGCGGACTATTGCAGCGAGATTCAAGTGTATTTTGAAACCACTCAATAACACTAGACCGAACTACATCAGAACGCGCTTCGTCGGCTTTGTGCGGGTCATCAATGACAATTGCACCGCCAAATCCCTTGCGCACTTTGCCCGCACCAAAGCCTGTGATGGTGCCCCCAGAGCCGACCGCGTACATGACGCCGCCGTCAGTAGTTCTCCATTCATTTTTGGCTTGGGAATCGTCACGCAAAGCCACACGTGGAAATATTTCTTGATACTCGACTGAGCGGACAATTTCTCGAATTTGCCCCGAGTTGTTCGAGGCTAGAACGCTTGAATAGCAAGTGTGAATAAACTCGGAGTCGGGCGCCTTCCCTAGCGCCCAAGCAATGAAGTAGACAACAGCGATCTGTGTTTTTGAGTAGCGAGGGGGAATGTTGACGATTAATCTCTTAATCTCCCCGTTAAACACTCTCATAAGGGCATCGCAAATAATCTTGTGATGCGGCGCCCTCATCCATTGATACTTACGTTGACGCAAAAACATCCAGCGACAGAAGAAATAAAAATCTTCGCGCGCAGAAATTTTTGCCGCCTCTAATTCGGCTGCAGTAAATTGCGACATAACTAAACCTTGTCTGCAATATCCTTAATTGCCTTTCTAAGTTCTTCCATTTGCCCAGGATCCATGGCTGAAGTCGCGGAGACGCTCACGCCCTGCGGAATGGTTAGCGATACTTTGTCGTTGAACATCCCAAGATGTCGCGCAACATTTTCTAAAGCTTTGTCTCGATCCGCAACATTCACCTTAAGCCCCTCTTTCGACATCTGGACCCCAGCATAAGCGCGTCTTGCTGCGCCTCTTAGCTTGCGGGTATCGTGAACATGAATATGCCCTCGCCCCTCACCAAAGCATTTCGGACAATCTGGATTTGCGTCAGCGTTTTGCGCAAAGCCAAGCCCACCAATGCAATTAGGAGGATTTTTACCCTTGGACTCAGCATCATTCACGGCCTCTAGGTATTCAGACTCATCCCACTGATATTGATGATCAATGCCCCAGCAGTGGCGGCAATTAGTTCGGCGATACTCAATCAACTGATTAACGTCAAGGGTCGCAGTCTCCCACCAAAGCTTCAAGACTTGATCAGCGGTAATATTCGTGCGCTCAGACCGCTCTTGCATTGCAACCTGAATGGCCCTTTGAACATTAACATTTGCTAACAGTCTCGATGACTGCTCGTTTGCAGTATTGGCACTATATCCAGCCCTGATTGCTGCTTGGGTTCCGTTCAAATCAATTAAATATTGCTTTACGAATTCATTTTGCTTTTTATTAAGATTATTTCCCATAGGGCACTCGCCCTCCATGGCGAAAACGGTTATTCATTACTTCTGCTGACTGTCCCGCCTTGGCAGTTCCCAATCATGGTCTTTTATCAATCGGCAGAAGTAAAAAAACCCGCACATGGCGGGGCAAATTCGAACGAGCATCTTCTAGTCTCCGCTTATTGAGCGGGTCAGATAGATCACCTCCTTCGCGTTTGAAACTAAAAAGGATTAGTGCGTCAATAAGCTTGGCTGAATCTTCGACTCAATCAAATCGCGCTCGCTCTTGAGTCTTGGAATTTCTTTCTTCCGGCTAAGCATGAGTTTTGACCCGAACGACGCACGAACCTGAGAGCTAACTTCCTTGGTGATCAGCGCTTGCATCTGCTGCCAAAGGTTTTTTTGTGCTTCATGGGAAGAATCAAAAGCCTCGATAACATCCAAGTGAAAATCTGCATCAATCCACATGGCATAGGCATAAACCAATGTTTTCGAGACAAACGTTCCTTGCTCGATGCCAGATTTGTTACCTTTGACCGTTAATACTGGAGTGATGCACTCAGCAGTGCATCTCTTTTTGATTGCGTTAATCAAAGCAATTGTTTCAGGTCGCTTGAGGAATGACCCAGGGCGATGCGATTTTGTAGCTTTACCTTGCCCCATTGCAGCTCGGTGTAAGTCATTCAGGCAAAATCGACCGTTTTTATCTTGCTTGACCAAAATATTTGAAACAACGATTGAATCCATCGGAAGCTCCAATAAAAAAGGGCGACCCCAATTAAGAGATCGCCCTGCATTGAAAGCTCAAAACTCGCACCTTGCGGCTCGGCGTCTGCCAATTTAAGCGTGTCATGAAATAAAAAAGCCCCGCATAGCGAGGCGATAATCAAACAATCAAAAAACAACATATTTGTTGCAATCAATCCTTGCTAACACAACATATTTGTTGCATAATACTTTCACACCAACAAACATTAGGAGGTTTATGAAATACAGCGAGTTCCGAAGGTGGCTGCTTAAACAAGGTGCTTCAATCACCCCCGGAAAAGGCAGCCATCACAAGGTAACTCTTAATGGAAAATCTACAGTCTTCCCCGATCACGGAGCAAAAGAAATAGGAACGGGGCTAGTAGAGAAAATTAAGAAAGACCTTGGATTGAAATAAGGAAGCCCCGAAAGGGGTTTTCTAGGGAACTTCGAAGTATCGTAAATATCCAGCAGGAAGCAATACTTGCATCATGACTTTAAGGACAATATATGTTGAACTACCCAGTAACTTTAACGCAGGACACTAACGGCTCTCTTTTAGTGAGCTTTCCAGACTTTCCAGAAGCCAACTCAGTGGGCGACGACGAAAGTGAGGCATTAATCAATGCCATTGATGCGCTAGAAACCGCACTAGAGATTTATTTCGATGAAAGACGTCCAGTGCCGATGCCATCGAAGGCAGCGAAGAATCAAAAAACCGTTGCACTTCCTGCGCTTGATTCCGCAAAAGTTCTAGTCTGGAACGAAATGCTTTCTCAGAATCTCCGAAAGTCAGATCTTGCGCGCAAATTAAACGTACACATGCCGCAGATTGATAGGCTTTTTGATATTCACCATTCGTCTAAATTGGAGTTCGTGGAACAAGCTGCGCAGGCGCTCGGGAAGCATTTATCGGTCTCTTTGGCTTAACGGCAAAGTTTAATACGACTGATGATTGCTACTTGCAAGTCGATTACCGCCAACGAATCAGCGGAGCAATCATCATGCGCATTAATTCCGGTTACAGCGTCCGGAGCCATTTGAGCTGATTATGGCTGGAATTCATCCTCTTGCGCATTTATCAGGCTAATTGACTCGATTAAGGGTTTGCCAGACCCATGCTATGCGCGAAACGCCCGCGCCTAAGCCCGACCTTTTGACGGCCTGAACGTGTCAGACAGGGAGTGAGATTACGGAATGAATTACTTCATAAGCGCCTCACGAAAAATTGAGTGTAAACGTAAAAAAGCCCCGGATTTTTAGTCTAGGGCTTTTGTTTGGACGTGCGAAGTCCGGCTGACGACTATATTACGTAAAATAAGACCAAGTTGCAAGGTTATTTTTTAACTTTTTTTCGAGCTCCCTTTCCGCTTCGGGCAGCACGTCAGAAAAGTTTAATTGCGGAAACTTCCAGACGCTTGCAACGTTGCAGCGCTTCTTGATCGCCCAAGCATACTGCGCCTTCAAACTGCTTACGCACGCATCCACGGCTTCAGCTGTTTCCATGTCTTGCGAATCGTAAAGCTGTTCTGAGTTTTTAGTGGTATCAGCGCGCAAAATTGAATCGCGCCCCTTAAATCCCATTGACCCCACATTATCATCACGGCGTAACCATTGAACCCAGAGATCGAGGCAAATATCAAGCGGCGTTGTTTGGTGGTAATGGATTGGGATATCTCTTTTCACGTCACTCCCCTTTCACAATAAATGCCCAATAAAACAATGCTCCCAAAAATGCCAAGAAGCTCTCAAAAAACCAGCTAGAAGTCGGGGGCTTTGCATTCACTACGTAAAGCATGAAATCCAAGACGCCAATCAAAACCAGTAGCACCACAACAAAAATATTAAAATATTTAATCATTCCCGCTCCTCGTAATTTTTACAACGTCGCCCATATTTCTTGTTAAGTTTGCAGACCTTAATCCGCCTCTCACCTACCTCAACCCACCCTTCATTCCGGCAGCCCTTACAGGTCTTTTCCTCCTGCCTGATCATTTGGTCTAGCGGATCTCGATACCGTCCCGATTCAAAAACCATGTAATTTCCCCCTCTCCGCTGCGAGGTCGATATTCAATCGTTCGATCAGATCGTCTTTGCTTTTCATTAAATCTTTCATGCGCTCAATTAGATCGTCCTTGTCCTCAAGTAGCCGATTGTTTTTAAAAATAATCTCTACCTGCCTAACACTAATTTCTTTTAATATTGCTATTTCTTCTGATTGACTGGCGACAATCGCGGTCAAGTCTTCGGCGAGAAACAAACACGTGCATGCCTTCTTTTCATCAATTTCTTGAGTTTCTACGTTCATTTGCTTCTCCATTTCTGTCTCCGTTTTTCAATAACCGCCGCGTCAACTTGCTTAAACTTGGTACAATCTGAGTCTTTTCTGATCGATACGAATCGAGCTCTGATCTGCTTAACTCCGGTGCATAGTGCCAATCCAACTTTGAAATGCCTTGGGTGCTGGTCTATGTCCAAATGGGTGCAGTGGGCGCATTTCATGCCTCCCTCCGGTAAGAGCCCCAATCAAAAACAACCATCCGACCACCACCTTCTCGCAGCCTATCGATCACGCGGGTGCCAATGAATTTTTCCAACTCAGCCCTGCCCAAGTTGCTAATCAGAATCGTAGGCTTAAGCAATTCGTAACGTCCGTTGATGATCTCGAACAGATACATCTTTTCCGTTTCGCTACCAAACTGAACGCCGACTTCATCCAGAATCAAAAGGTCAGGCTTGATAAAATCTTGAATCGCTTCGTCCTCAGTTTTTACAGAGTCCCGAGCGTAGGTTTCTTTGATTTTTCGAATGGCCTTCGATACAGAGCTAAAAACAGGCTGCTTTCCCTCCTTCATGATTGCGTTTGCAATGCCGACCGCCAGGTGCGTTTTACCTGTGCCGACACCACCACAAAGAATCAATGAACGACCGATTTTTAAAATTCCCTCAAAGTTCGCGGCATATTCCCTGCAAATCTGAAGCGCACTTTCTGCGCCCTCAGTTTTCGGAAAATAGTTTTCCAAGGTCTTTTCCGAAAATCGCTCAGGTATCGCAGAACGCCCTAGAATCGATTTCCACATACGATCCTTACGCTCCATCTCAAATCGTTCGATTTCGGCTTGGCGGTGCCTTAAATCGATTTCTTCGAGGCATTTTGGGCAGCCCGACCAATGCGATCTGAACTGGTGAGCCTTAAATTCGCCATGGGAACCGCAAACGCGCATTTCGCTTGGCATGACCAACCCACCGATTCTTTGAAAAACGTTGCTTTCAGAAACTTCCGTCATGATTCACCCCTGCCCTGTAATCGATTTTGTCAAAGCCAACATGCGTTGAGGACTTGACGGGGGATGCTTGGGATTTCGGCTTGAGCCAGTCGGCATTGATACCCACCCAACTGCGTTCTGCACAGAGCAAAACGGCGTCGGCAACACTCAGTCCCGAGGCGGCGGCTTCACGGACAAAGCCAGCAAGCGCGGTTTCCGTATTCGCGCCCTTCTTCGCTTTTCGAACCTTCATCCAGTCCGATACGGTTTTGGGATCTGCGCCGAGTTCGATAACGGATTTTGCAAAATCAAATTTTTGCGCTTCGGCGCTAGTAGTTGTTTTTAATGGTTTATGGTTTATGGTTATTGGTTTATGGTTTATGGTTGGCATTGCGTCCGGTATGCGTTCGCATTGCGTCTGCATGCTTTCTGCATCGTTTGTGCTGTTTTTAGCCCATCTAGCCTCTGCTGCCTTCTTGGATTTGGCTGATTTCTCTGCATATTCGGCAATAACAGCCTCACAGCGCCTGTGCTCATAGCCGCGATCAGTGAGAACAAAGAAGTCAGAAAGCACGTTTTCAAGCGCTTTTTGTTCGTCCGCAGTGCGAACGCAATGCGCCCGCATAAGCTTTGCAATGTCCGAGCAAAGCGGCTGCTGCGTCAGGTAATATGTGTCAATTAGGCTGCGATAAATACCATGCTCCAAAAGACTCAGATGCCCTGTATCTCTGCGGTAATCACCGATATTGTGTTCGTAGTAATGCATCAGTGAAAATCCCCGCGACTAATAAAATATGAATTCATGCCGCCACCTCACAATCACGAATCTGAAATTTCGCATACTCTCCCGCAACCCACTCGACACCCTTAGCTGTGAATTTCGCGCTATTGAATGCATGGCCAGATTCAGAAGTGCCAGCTTTGACGACGAAGCGACCAGCGTCGATGTGACACGCATAGGGAACCCATTCACCACCGAGGCGATACATGATGTTGCGAGCCATGAGGAAGGCTCTGAAGTCATTTTCTTTGACGTTCAGAAGCTTGCAAACCTGACGGAATGATTTCAGGCCCGTTGAATCGACGTACTTTTCAACGAACTCGACGGCTGGGGCTGCTGCGGCGAGCTGAGCGGCTATAACCTGTTTTTCCTCAACCTGATCAGCCCAGGCGCGCGCGGCGATAGCTGGATTTGTAAAATCAGGCAATGCGGGATATTGACGGGCTTCGAGTTCCTGCCATCGGTCAACCAGGCGAGCTGTAAATTCAGGGCAAAGCTGAGCGACAATGATGAACGTATCTCGCTTGCATATTCGATACTGAGTGGCCCTCCTCCCCAGTGTGTCGAGGTATTCCTCCATTGCGGGAATACCGATTACCGCTTTTCTTTTTACAGTTCCGTCTTCGCTGTAGGTTGTTTTTGCTAATCGCTCGATTGATGTTTTAACGTGGTCATGCCGGGAATCAACCAGTTCCGCAATCTCACGACTGTTCATTGTAAGCATGTCTTGAGTGATGATTGATGTCGTCATCGCCCCACTCCTGCATAGGTGTAATACTTAACAACATCGCGAATGGTGGACGTACCAACGTTAAAGCGCTTCGCCAGTGATGAATAGCCTTGACCGCGTTGACTTGCGTGATCTGCGCGGATTTGCTTTACTTGGTCGCGCGTGAGAGCTTTTCGGCGGGTCATAACAATACCTCCTGAATTTGGGAAATAGGATGCGATACAAGGAAGCTAGTTTGTTTAGATGCTGAATCAATGCGCTTAACAGCATTCTCAAAATAGCTTTGCTTTAGTTCGCTAGCTACTATTTCAAAGCCAAGATTATTTGCAGCAACCGCTATCGATCCGCTTCCGAGGTGAGTATCAAGAATCAAATCGCCATCCTTGGCAAACTTCATTAATACCCATTCGTAAAGCTTGATAGGCTTCTGCGTAGGATGAATTTTTGTTTCGCTATTTGCGCCCCCAGTGTTTGAGTATGAAAACAGCGCCGCTGGCCTATCAAATGAAGTCCATGCCATTTCCCATTGAGAAAAGTTTTCCCATGGCTGGCATTTATCCCAGCACACTACGCAGCGAGTCGGAGGAAGATCAAAGTAGTTCCCACCAAAAATAATTTGGTTTTTTGATACTCTGAACAATTCTGCAAAATACTCTGGGGGTGGAACCTCATCATCCCAATCAATATCTGAAGTATTGAGAAGGCGATTTTTTAATTTTCCAGAACCAGAATTGAGGCGACCTTTTTTAGCCTTTACTGCAGTGGATTCACCCCTGGAAAATCCATCATTGCGATTTAGATTTTGACCCATGCTCATACTTGGCGCATTGATTCCGTAGGGAGGATCAACAATAGCCAGATCAAAGTGCCCATCAGGATATTGGTGCATCAAATCCATGCAATCGGCGTGAAAAAGCGTTGCATTTCCAATAATGATTGGGGTCATAATTTCACCTCAATTTGTTTTTGCCCTATAATTCGACAAGCCATTTCCTACTCCTTTAGTACGTGGTTAGAGAAGCTCACTGTTCGCGCAGTGGGCTTTTTGCTTTTAAATCAGTAATTACTATTTTTGTCTGACCGCCTTTGATGACTACATCGCTGACGATATGTAGATCCTGAATCTGGCTGTCATCAAGCCAAACTCCGGCATGCGTTAAAGAGTCCTGCAATGCCTTTAACAAGTTGTCAAGATCACGTTTGCGGCGATCTGGCGGGAATATGCGA
The DNA here is from genome assembly GCF_049340215.1 of Undibacterium sp. MH2W. NCBI lineage: Bacteria > Pseudomonadati > Pseudomonadota > Betaproteobacteria > Burkholderiales > Oxalobacteraceae > Undibacterium > Undibacterium sp. MH2W. Next base: position 32,638 of record NZ_JBMPPA010000010.1, read on the forward strand.
ATAAAGACGCCTACATTTCCCTCAAGCGTTTTATGCCCGGCTTGAGCGACAATCTCAGCCACAACAGCGCGAAACTTCACGCCAGCTGGACGAATAAAGCGGGATTTGCCACGTATGCCGTAGTAGTGATTAATGGTCGGCGGGAATGGCAGCGTAAAAGAAATCATGCTGCACTCCCGATCAAGAGCATTACCTGATGCAAAAGCTCGATCTGAGTGCCGTATTGCTGTTCAAATCTGGCCTTGTTCGGATGAACGGCGACACGTTGCATCGGGTCGGTGTCATCTTGTTGATGGTGTGGAGCGCATAACGGAAGTACTTTTTTATGTGCGCCAGGCTTTGTGCGACCATCGATATGATGAATGGACACATGCGTGTTTTTGATTCCGTCCTGTGCGCAAGCGATGCAGCCCAGTGCAGCCATTTGCGACCACAGCAACTTTTCTGCTTTTGTTGGAGTTGAGCCTTTCATGCGGCCCTCTCGTCAGGATAAACAACGACACCACGATCAGCGGCGATTGCATGAAGAAACTCAAGCCATTCACTAAATTCTTTCTTGGTGAATTTGCTTGTTCTTTTTCCGAGCATAACCACGCCACCATCAATACCCGTGGCGATACGAGCACTCTCACGTTTGAATGCAGCGGACAAAACGTCCTTCCATTCTTCGTCGGACATTTTGACCATCTGCCCGTTGACAGGCCACAACAGTTGGGAGGCAAATGCTTGCAGGATAGGCCACTGCGCCGCGTTTTGATCGAGAGAGCGATTTGGTTCTTTAATTTGAACCGCAAAGCCATGAGGAGCAGCCTTAACCGCTTCGATAGCTCGGGAACGTGCAATATCGTGCGCGAGGACAAACGTTTTTATCATTTGACACCTCGGCAAAGCTTGCAAAGCGATTCGGTCGGATTGCCGTCCTGATCATAAAACTGCGCAATCGAACGGCGGCGACCATTACAACGATGTCCATGGCACGAACGTGTCGCGGATATCACGTGCGTAATGTGGAGTTTTTGGTTTTTGATGTGCTGCGAGGCTACGACAGCGGGTGATGTAAAATATGTCATGGCTGGCACCCTGACTTAACGCGATCTACTGCCGCGAACATGATATTTTCCGCAATTACAAGTTCACTTTCCGCTTCTTTTAATTGGCGCTTAAGCTCAATTACGCTGCGCTTTTTTTCTGTTACATTTTTGGCTTGCAGCGCAGCGAACTGAATTAAATTTTCTTCATTACGTTCCATTGCTACCCTTCTCTTGGTTAATGTTAACTACCCCAGCCTGATTCATTGCCTCGTATGAAAAGCGATGGGCGGTCGGCTTCGTGCTGGCAACTCTTGGGCCCGTTTCCGTGCCACTCTAGGTCTGTTTCTGTTTATGCTTGATCGACTATGATCAACATGTCGCGATAAGGCGGGAAGCGGACATGGCTTTGAATCAAGTTCAATCTCACGGATTAATAAATCGCGGATCAATCCGGATTGGGATGCATGGCGCTTTGTTCGCAATGCTTCCATTGCCAGAAAAAGGTCTGCATCTAAATAGCTTTTTACAATTACGTCGTGTCCAGTTTTCATGATTTCTTCGTCCTTAAAATGTGTTGCAGGAGCGTTTAAAAATTGTTTTGTTGAATGGAAATGATTTGGGATCACATGGGTGTTACTCCTTGATGGTCATGAAATAGCTATAAAGTTTTTCAATCGTGCTTTCGCGTGGATCTTTGGTTGATCGGTATGCGATTTTGTAAATGGTCTTATAAGGAACCTTTGACTCATCGGCGATACGTTGCCACGCGCTAGGCATTGCGGATCGCAATCTGCGCACGACGAAAGCTGTTCTAGATTCATTTTGAGTATTCATGGCTTGATAATATCCCATAAGTGGGATTTGCACAAGCCCACAAATGGGATTTATTATGATTCATAGTGCTGATATGGAAAATAAGCAACTAATCGGCGAAATACTCGCGGAAAATCTGAGCCAGTTAATGGCAGGCAGCAGCACGCTTAACACGTATGAAAAAGTCGCAAAGCGATCTGGAATTGGGAAGGGCACCGTAGAAAGAATTAGCAAGAATCAGGTTTCTACATCAATATCCAACCTAGAAGCGCTTGCTGATGCATTTAATGTGTCGGTGACGAGCTTGATTACGAAAGGGGCGATTCAAGAGCGTCCAGCGCATCACCCAGAAATTGAAACTGTCGTCTCTTTGATGCTAAAAACAGATGATCAGGGAAAAGTGCGGGCGCGGTATGCGGTAGAAGACGCGATGGCGCAATATTCTTTAAATAAGAGAATTATTGACAATGGCGATCAGGATATTGATATCGCTATTGCTCGAGTGAAAAATCCAGATATTCGGGCGTCATTGGAATCCGCTCTTGAAATTGTAAGAAATTCAACACAAAACAGTGATGCTTCCGCAGGCAGAAAAACAGGATAGCTATGCAATAAAGCATAAAGTACGCTAAACTGAATAACCGATATGCAATAAATATGCGCAAATGCATAATTCGCGCATGGATATTTCAACACGATTAGATATGGCAATGCACGCTGCTGGGTTTCGCGATCAAAGCGAGATGGCAAGAGCTGCGGGCATTTCCCAATCAACGACAAATCGAATTCTCAGTGGGCGTGCTAAGCATCCTGACGTCCTCTCGTTGTACAGTCTTGCGAGGGCTTGTAAAGTGTCAGTCGAATGGTTGGTATCCGGCGAGGAACCGGAAAAAATTAGTGTTGCACTCGCTTACATTACGAGCACAGAGGCAAAGCTTTTGAGCATGTACCGACAGTGTGACTCCGATGGCAAGTTGTCCATATTTACAGCGGCAGAAGTCGCTATGCAAACTTCTCCTTGCGATGGTCCGATAGAGGAATAATATTCCCCTGTTTCGCTGGAAACTTCATTTTCATGCTCGCTGCGTAGCCAGCCACAAACTCCCTCCCCTTGCTGTTCATCAATCGAAAATCCCTCAAAAGTATTTCCTCTTGGTGCTTTAGATCAGTATCAACTTCCATACAACGTCCTTATTCAATTAGTTGCAGCAATGTCTATCCGAATTACTAATATACGTTAATTTTTGTGAAATGCCATTGCGCAACGCGCATCTCTAGATGACGATTGCGCAACTTAAAATACAACAATTGTTAAAAATAATATTTCTTCATTTCAACATTTATTGCCATAGATCAATATTGGCGCATTCAACGAGAATGTGCGAAATGATCAAATTTGATATTGACGATCTCTATTTAGTGCAGGCGCTAGACGCCAGCGTAAGCATGTCTGCTGCCGCCACTAAGCTTGGCGTTGAGGACAGCACCGTCTCGCGTAGAGTAAAGAAGGTCGAGACAATCATTGGGCTTCCGGTGATTTATCGGCGTGGTAAATTTGGTCTCACTGCGGCTGGAAAAAGATTTTTAGCGATGGCAAGCGCGGTGCTGAAGGAGCACGACGACTTTCAAAGAGACATTGAGCTGATCAAAAAAGGAAAGAATTACCTAAGAATTATTGGTAATTCGTCTATCATGTTTTCAGATGTTCCGCAAGTATTGGAAATTTTAAGAGACAGAAATCCCGATATTTTCATCACTGTAAATAGCGGTTCAATGACGGAAATTTTAAAAAAAATTCAAGAAAATGATGCTGATGTTGGAATTGTGCCGGAAAAATCCAAGATTCACGGTATCACGTTCCATAAATACAGATCCGATCGGCTATGTATCTTCGCTCCGATTTCACACCCATTAGCACACCAAGCGAGCGCAACACTCGCTGAGGTTGCCAAATATAAACTAATCGGGACGCATGAAGGTCGGCAAATATCTTCGCTGCTTTTGGCAATGTCAAAAAAACAAGATTTAGTTCTGAATTACGCGATGATAGTCAGTAACTTTGACCTGCAGGCGAACATCATTGCTCACAATGATCTGGCTGTTGGAATTATCTTCGAGAGCGTAGCCCGAAGGTTTGAGCGTGAACACTTGATCGTCGGTGACAGCTCGCAGCTATCACAGTCAATTAAAATCGTGACTCTGAATGAAGAGTGGGCGAAGCGTGACCTTTACCTGGTTACTCCAGATCCCGCAAACACATCTCAGCTTGCAACGCAGTTCATCGGGCTAATACGTGAGCGTCATAGGAAATTTAAAACAACGAAGGGGCGAAGTGCTTAGACAACAAAAAACCCGCCGAAGCGGGTCTTTTTTATTTTTTAGACTGCTTTGGCTTGACTTTCAGATTGCGCCAACTCATCGAGTTTTTGAACCAGTCGCTTGTAGGTGGCGTTCTGCTCTAACACAAAATTCCTATCGAAACCGTCAGCTATCTCGTAATCTGCCATATGCCTATATTTTTTCATACATTCCAACATTGTCGCTATAGATCTGGCTTTGATTGATTTATGTGATTTAAATCTTTCGCTGAGACGCTCATGAGATCCCATTTTGAAATTAAAATTCTGATCTGGACAGATGTGCGCGTAGCTCAGTGCTAAATGATAAGCGCCGTAATAGGATCTAGAGCATGCATTTCGCCAATCAAACTCAGCGTTACTGCTAGAAACGGACTGCGAGAATTTATCAAAATCTTGATGCGTTACGCTCATTGCATCACCTTTTGCAAATTATCCAAAAAAGCGATAGGTCTACACATAAATGTAGCAATGTCAGAGGCGTCGCTTGGAAATTTCTCCACGATTGCGTCGGCAATTTTGAAATTCATTTCGGCACAAACATCGACATCAGCATCAATATAGATTTGATGAATATATGTCCCGTTTCGCAATATAAGCTTACTTGTTTGCTCAACGACGTATTCAGAGGAAACCGCATCCACTGCAACCTCAAGACGCAACAACATATCCTCTTCACTGTATCCAGAAGATTGAATGCGCTCTCGAACTAGCTTAAGTTGTTCGATCATAGCTGGTTTAAAATGATGAGGTTCATTGACTGTGATTGCTTGGTATTGCTGAATCAACTCAAGAGATAATGAGTGATGTGCTGCGAGATTGCATCGAATGATAGCACATTCAAGCAAAGTCTTCTGTCCTGTGCTTGCGGGGCTGCACTCCATAATTAATTCCATAGCCCTTCTGGAGTCTCCAAATTTTGAGCAAACATCCGAATAGACCAACCTGACTCTATGCTCTCTCGGCGAGAGTGATATTGCATTTTCAAGGTTTTTGTATGCATTGTCTTTCTTGTTTTGCAATGCGTCCAGAACACCCAAGGCAACATAATTAGAAGCTTGATCGGGAGCGCTATCCTTGATTAATTTTAATACGGATGATCGATGTCGTTGAATTTTTATTTCATTAAGCACTCGATTTTGAAACATCTCCAAAATCTCAGGCACAAGATTTTCAATTTTTAATTTTGGTTTTATTTGTATCATATATAAACGCTCGAGATAAACTGATTCATTCCAATGTTAACAATACACCAATCTTAATTAACACTCCGAAATTTTATATTGCTGCCTGATACATACTTCTTCCAGGCGTTAATCCAGTCCATAGCCATGTCGTGCTGCGCATCCTGTAAGCTGACCTCCCCTGCGCAGACCCTCTTGTACAGTACGAACTCAAGCTGATCTTTCTTGTCGGCGCCCCACTCACTCTTGCGCGGCTGTGGCCAGAGATTAGCCGGGTCCGTAGGATTGCCGCCAATCGATAGCGCGATCAGATGATCTTCCTCATAGTCTTTCGGGTTCGTATCCGCGTAGCCGTACTGCCGAATCTGGCTCTTTTTTATCCGGTTCGTATAACTTGCTGGTGGCCTGATCGTCTTCGTGTAGCCCTTTACGCACACGGTCTGCTGGATGTTCTCCTGAGTTACATCTGGATTGATCGATCCTGGCGTTAGTCGCGGATCTGGTAGATCGCCTGCGAGTGCAAGAAGTGGAGCTACAGCGAGAAATAATAAGCACTTTATTTTCACTGCGGAACTCCAGCAGCTGCGCAATCGGATTTTTCAACATCCTTCCATTGCTTGTACGACGCCTCGTCTTTAGCCTGAAGAAAGGCCGCAGAGACCATGGTGGCGTATGCGCAAGCGTCAGCGGGAGAGCCATTACGTTTGGCGATTTGGTACTGCTTGATAGCGTCTTGAGCAACCGTTGCTTCAATATTTGCCATTTGCCTCGATGCGTCTTTCTCTACTCCTCCCCCATAGAAGTACGCAATAAAGCAAGCAAATATTAAGACTGTGACAACCGCCTTAAATGAATTTGACTTGGATTTAACGGCAGCACCGCATTTCGGACAACTCTTAGCTTCCGAACTAACATCATTTCCACATTCGTGGCACTTTTGTAAAGCCATAGCGCACCTATCAGTTAATTAATCTTTAATCAATTATCACGCTATCTATTGTTTACATCAATGTAAACAAAATGCGTATATCACACATAAAAGCCCCGCCCTGATTGACTTATTCCGAATAAAAGCAAATTCAAAATTCTTAATTACTAAGGAATATATAGTTTTTTTACTAAATCCCATTTTCGGGATTGCATATATCCCATTTACGGGATATTATTACTCCATCGCAGCAAAACAAAGAACGAACAGCAGCAACAACTAGTTTGTTTTTGTTTTTTTTAAATGATTGGAGCTGAAATGACTTTTACATTGCCATCGCATTTGAGGAAAAAAGACGAGGACACGATTGCGCTGATGTTTGAGCGTGCGGTTGTGGATGAAATAAACGATCTCACGCAGAAATATAGCTCTGCTGCCGTTGTGTTTGCAAATTATGACTTAAAAGTCTCGTCGACAGTTTGGGCTCAATCACAAGAGTTACTCATTGATCTGTTTTGCGATGCAACGGGAAATATTAATGAGACATCTAACGAGCCTCCTGAAGCGATGATGGCTAAGGCCGTGTTAATGAATGACGAAGCGGGATTGATGCGAGTAATGAAAAGACTTTTTGACGATTCAATTAAGCGCAAAGCCGAGCGCAACGTCGAAAATTTTATTCCTGAAGAAGATTTTTAATTATTTTTTAAGTGGTTTTACTTGGAGCAGTCATGAAATTTAACGTTGAAATTGATCTTGATTGGATTGAAGAAGATAACTCAATTGACGAAGAGGTAAAGCGTCAAATCATCAGTAATGTTGAAAAAAATGTTACTGGCAATCTTCAAAAAATGATCATTGAAAGCGCTAAACAGCGCATCGAAACAGCGGTTCTTGAAACGGCAACAAAAGAAGTAAGTAATCGCGTTGCCGAATTAATGCTTGAGAAGCGCGTTGTAACCGATGAAAACGGACGTGTATTGAAAGCAGATTTTAGCCTTGAATCAAAGTTGATTGAAATTATTGATTCGGCATTAACGCGAAAAACTCTCAATGAAAATGGTAGTGCAGCTAACGGATATGGCGCGAAATATTCAATGTTTGAGTTCATGGCCTTTAAAAATATTGAAAAGCTCGTTGATGCACACGTCACAAAACACGCAACTGAAGTTCATAAAAATATCGAACATTTAGTTACCGAAAAAATTAAGACACAGGTTGCTGACAAATTGACCGCGTTGATTGTTGAAAATTCAAGTGCGCTCAGTTTAAAAACTTAATTCGATCTCGCCTTGAACGGGGAGTCTTCACAACTGCCTTGTTCCGACTCCGGTGTCCGTCAAATCCGGCTGGTAACTCTCTGCCAGCGTAGTTTTTAAGTGAGAGACCACAGTTAGCTAGCTTTGCCATCCTTCAACTCACACCCAATTAATCTTAAAGGTGAGGCTGGCTAACTGTGGTGAATTGAACTACTGGAGAAACCGATGTGATCAGAAGCTTTGAAGTGATTGTTGATTGCCGAAAAACTGGAGATTGAAATGACACGACGCAAACCGCTAGCAGCATACAAGCACTGGAGATCATCCGGTTTCTCAGTGAAAAACGCCCTCTTCTTGACTATAAAATGGGGAGCGCCGATCAAATGAAATTCATTCGGGATTTGATCTGGTATCGGAAGCGCGGGTTTAGCTGGCGCACGGCAATGAAGCTGGCAAAGAACACTATTTAACGGAGTTGGAAATGAATGATTTAGTCAGTTCACCATTTGGTCGCCCAGGCACAATGGTTGCAGATACAGCCGGAGCGAAGCAAAACATGCATCGAGAAATGGCTGAGACACAATCCAAGTACATGATGGCGCAGCACTTCCCTCGCAATGTGGTTGCCAACATGGACAAAATTCTGAATGCGTTCACTCGCCCTTCGCTGGCAGAAAAAGCGCAGTATCAGTTTGCGCGTGGCGGCACAGATATTTGCGGACCAAGTATTCGCGCAGCAGAAGCAATTGCTCAACAATGGGGCAATCTTGAATTTGGTTTCCGTGAACTTTCAAGAGGTGTAGGTGCGGACGGTGTTCCATTCAGCGAGGTTGAGTCATTCTGCACTGATTTAGAAAACCGAACCCGTCGTCCTATGCAATTCATCGTCCGTCACTGGCGTGACACGAAAAAAGGTGGCTACAAGCTGACTGACGAACGCGACATCTATGAATTAATTGCTAACCAAGCGCAACGCCGGACACGTGCATGCATTCTTGCCCTTATTCCTGGCGATGTTGTCGACGCAGCTATGGATCAGGCTGCGGTGACTTTAAAGACTACCGCAGATACAAGTCCTGAAGCAATGCAACGAATGTTGGACAAATTTAGTGAATTCCAAGTTACCAAAGAAATGATTGAGAAACGTATCCAGCGCCGTCTTGACACGATTCAACCAGCTCAAGTCGTCTCTTTGCGTCGCATTTATGCAAGCCTGAGCGACGAAATGAGCCTTCCTTCGGATTGGTTTGAAATCGAACAAGGGCAAGAGTCCGCACCAGCCACAAAAGCGGAGCCAAAAGTCATTCCTACTTGCACTGAAGAAGAATTCAACAAGAAAAAGGCGGATTGGCGCGATCAGATCATTGGCGGCAATAAGACTGTAAAAGCGCTGATTTCCATGATCGAAACAAAAACGAAGCTTACTGAAAATCAGAAGTTGACGATCGACAGTTGGGCGCACGAAAACGACTAATTCAAAGGAATCATCATGCAAATACATGAACTTATTCAAGGCACTCAAGAGTGGCACGAGTTCCGCGCCAATCATTGGGGTGCAAGTGAAGCCGCTGCCATGCTGGGGCTTTCCACTAAAGTAAAACGCAACGAACTGTTGCATATGAAAGCGACCGGAACAGCAAAAGAGTTTAGCGAATGGGTTCAGGAAAACATTCTTGATCATGGTCACGAGGTCGAGGCATTGGCTCGTCCAATCGTTGAAAAAATCATTGGGGATGATTTATATCCAGTTACCTGCTCTGAAGGCAGCATGTCCGCATCATGCGATGGCTTAACAATGTCTGAGGCTGAAGCATTCGAGCATAAGCAGTGGAATCGAGAGCTAGCAGAGTCAGTAAAAAACGGCATCCTGCCTGAAGAGTACATGCCGCAATGTCAACAGGTTTTAATGGTGACGCGCGCCAAAAGACTAATCTTCGTCGTTTCAGACGGAACGGAAGAAAATATGGTCCATATGTACATCTATCCTAATGTGTCCTGGTTCGAACGTATCCTGAATGGCTGGATTCAGTTTGAAAAAGACTTAATCGACTTCATTCCGCGTGATCTGCCTGTTAAGCCACAAGCGGAAGCAATAATGGCACTTCCTGCTCTGGCTGTTCAAATTCGTGGCGAAGTTGTGCTGAGTAATTTGCCTGAGTTCAAAAATAAAGCTGAACTCTTCATCGCATCGATCAAAACAGACCCAACTACCGATGAAGATTTTGCTAATGCGGAAGAAACGATCAAGTTCTGCGAGAAAGCCGAGAGTTCTCTTGAGTTAGCGAAATCGGCGGCAATTGCACAAACATCTAGCATCGATGAATTAATGCGTACAGTTGACAACATCAAAGAGCAATTGCGCCGCAAGCGCCTTGATCTGACGGCTATCGTCAAAAATAAAAAAGAACAGATTAAGACTGAAATTTTAATGAATGGCCGCGAACGTTTTCATGAGCATATGACAAGCCTTGAGCAGGAAACAGCGCCTATTCGATTAAATCTGACGCAGCCTGACTTTGCCGCTGCAATGAAAAACAAACGCACTTTGGCATCACTACATGAGGCAGTTGATACGACCTTGGCAAACGCAAAAATTTCAGCCGATAGCATCGCTGCTGACGTTCGCAAGAAATTAGCCTGGTTCAAATTAAACACTGTCGATTTTGATTTTCTATTCAACGATTTGCAACAAATTATATTTAAGCAAGAAGACGACTTCAAGGCTTTGATTGATTTGCGCATTACTCGCTACAAAGAAGCCGAAGCGCAACGACTTGCAGCAGAAAAACTTTCGGCGGATCAAACGGGCCTTGAGCAAGCCAAGCAAGAAGCACCTGCTCTGCCAGTTCAGCCAGTCAAATTCGCCGCCGCTGAGGTAGTGAACATTGCCGAAGCTAAAAACGAAGTCCCTACCCTCACCCTGGGCAAGATCGGCGCACGTCTTGGCTTTGCTCTAACTGCTGACTTCCTCCGGGGCATCGGCTTTGAACCTGCAGCCCGTGAACGTGGCGCAACTCTCTACCGCGAAAGCGACTGGACAAATATTTGTTCAACGCTGATTGCTCATATCGAGGGCGCACGTAACCACCAGCAAGCAGCGTAATCAATTTTACAAACCACGAAAGACGATCATGATAACTAACACTATTCCACTCACTGAAGTTGAGTCCTCCCAGATCCACGCAATCGGTCACTGTGCAGAGACAAACACTCTGGCGATACAGTTTAAGTCGAAATCTGGAGCGGGAAGCATCTACCACTATTCAAACTTCACGCCTGAGCAGTTTGCAGAGTTTCAGGGCGCAGAGTCTATCGGTGCGCACTTTGGCAAGGTTATCAAGCCAGCGAGCGACGTGTTTCCGTTCGTGAAGGTTGCGTAATCATGGCATCCGTCAATAAAGTCATCATAGTCGGGAATTTGGGGAAAGACCCAGAGACCCGCTACACACCAAGCGGCGACGCAATGACCAATATCACTGTCGCCACGACTGATAGCTGGAAAGATAAGGCAACTGGAGAAAAACGAGAACAGACTGAGTGGCACCGCATCACATTCTTCGGCAAGCTCGCTGAAATCGCTGGCCAGTACCTAAAAAAAGGATCTCAGGTCTATGTCGAAGGCAGTCTGCGGACACGCAAATACACCGACAAAGACGGCGTTGAAAAATACGCTACCGACATCAAAGCCGACAGCATGCAGATGCTTGGTGGAAGATCGGATGCAGGTAGCGCAGCACCAGCTTCACGTCAGTCGTCAGCCCAGGATCAACGCCCGGCATCAGCGTCGAACTCCGCGCCGAACTTTTCCGATATGGATGACGATATTCCGTTTTAAAGCAAATGATCATCAGCAAAGTCGCAATTCGGCGCGAATATGAGCGCCACTTAAAAATGGAATCTCGAATCAATGCTATCAAATGGACGGCAGGAAGATTCGGGATTAGTGAACAGCAGGTTTTAGAGGCTATTGGAGAAATAAAATGAAATGGATTAAGCACGTAGGCAATGAAATGCCTGTAAGCGGGAATACGCAGGTTTTTATTAAAACAAGAAGCAAAAATATTTCCCATTTATCTAACGAAGCAAGTTTTTACGATTGGAATAACGACGCCCATCCTGGATATATTTTGGAATACGCACTTGCTGAAGAAGAGCAAAAACCGCAAGAAAAAACATTGCGAGACGAATTCGCAATGGCGGCTTTGACGGGAATGCTGGCTGACAGTGAGTATGCTGGCAACGTCGATGATTATGCACACTATGCGTATAAATGCGCCGACGCAATGATAAAAGCGAGATCAAAATGACCCCATTCCACAAAATCAAACAAAGCGCCGAGCGTAACTCAAAGCTGATCTCCGAAGTGATTAACGTCACAGGACTGAAGAACGATGCAGCCCTTGCGCGCGCTGTCGAAGTCGCGCCGCCGGTAATTAGCAAGATCAGAACGGGGAATCTCAAGCTCGGTCCAAACATGCTTGTGCGTCTTCACCTGCTGTCCGACATTAGTATCTGTCACATGAAAAAAATACTGTCGGAGGGATTGTGAAAGCATTGGAAGTCACGCGGAATACGCAAAATAACGCTCGCCTGATTGATTTAATCCAGATGCAGGCGGGAGTGAGAACAGATTCAGCACTTTCAAAATTGCTTGATATTAGCCCAAAAACAATGAGCTTAATTCGCACCGGAAAATTGCAATTTAGCGCTCACATGATTTTGAAAATTTACGATGCAACGGGCTTGAGCATTGAGTACATAAAAAGTGTTTTGTCTGGCGATGTATTGGCAGATATGCGGGAGGTGTGATGAAACTAACACCATGGATTGACGGAGACATTAAACCTGTTCGCGTGGGTGTTTATGAGCGTAATTATGGGAGTGCCGGATTTGCTTATTGTAAGTGGGATGGTAAATATTTTTTTGCTGGAAAAAGATCAATTAAAGAAGCAGATTTAGCTACATCTGACGCATTTTTCCAAAACCTACCTTGGCGCGGGTTAGCTGAGAAACCTAAGTGAGGATGATATGACAAAAGAAGAATTGAAACAAGAAATACTCCTTGCATGTGAATACTTGATCGACATGGCTCACAAAAATTACGATAAGAAGAAAGAAACTTATCACCAAGGTGGCTTTGATTATCTTGAAGAGCTTTACGAAGAAATAGAAAAAATGGAGTAAATGATGACAAACGAAGAACTCGAAGCGCTGAAACTGGCACCAGATCACAAAGGAATGCGCGTAGATTACAGCGGGCTACTCGGGCAATCGGTCAATGTGCTAAAGAGATCTGATCCAGCAAACGCTGAAATGTTGAGACAGCTCAGTGAACACATGACGGAATTGGGAAAGCGTTTCTACTCTGGTGACATTTCGGTAGTTGATGAGTTCTTGCAGTTGTACTGCGTTGAAACAAAGTTGCGCGAAAAATTGAAAGGAAGCGACAAATGACACTCATTGAACTGCGCGAGATGTGCGCAAAAATTTGCGATACCCATCGCGATAAATCAGCAACATTAGTTGGCGCTACCAAAGCTATGTGGTGCGCAGAAGATATCCGAGCTATACAGCTACCAGAGCAAGAGCCATTAGCATGGATGAACCCAACATCAAAAGCAATAGTCGCGGCTGATTTAAAAATACCAGGTGTAACTCTGGAGGATTTTGATATCCCGCTTTACGCCGCCCCGCCATCAATTAGTACAGGCGAACAAACTGTCAATGATTACTTGACAGTTGAGTCACTGGAAAAGCTAGTAGTCGAACTTCAATTGCGAATTGATGGGAGATTTCATAATGGCCTTAAATGGCATTCACCAGGCATGGGAGAAGTTCATTCGCATGACCACAAATATGAAATTCAATGCATGGTAGAAATACCAGAAACTCCAGAAGGGCAAGACCAAATTGCATGTACCGATTTAGCAGATAAAGTGTGCGATGCACTTAATGAAATTGATGTGATGAAAAAGCAAGTAGCGGAGCTGAAGGAAAGTTTGCGTCAAGTGTTAGATGAATACGACCATTCATGCATGATTGAAAACGGATATCTAGCATACGGAACTGCTGTTTATGTTGCAAGGGAGTTATTAAAATGACACAAGCAATAAGCTGCTCTCCATTAACAAAAAGGATTCGCATAGGGACACTCAACAAAGCTGGAACGATGTATGTCGGTAAGCTGCGTGATGTGACATCTGAATGTGTCGGATCAATTATTGAAATGATTGGAGATAATCAAACTCATCAAGTCACTGTTAATGGTGTTGTTAAGTACGAAATTACCGTGACAAAAATAGCGGAGGAATAATGCCTGAATACGTAATTACAGACGAAATGAAACTGGCAAGGGAGCGGGCAAAATGAGCAAAGCACAATTTTTAGCAGAAAATCTGAAGCCCAATGAAATATATGCCGGCCTAATTTTAGGCAAAGACGGCGAGCTCGACTATCACCTGGCACTTCTACCATCAAAGCCAAACAAGAACATGGCATGGTCGGATGCAATGGATTGGGCAAAATCGGTCGATGGTGATCTTCCAACACGCAACGAACAATCACTTTTATTCGCCAACTGTAAAGAGCATTTTGACAGCGCCTGGTACTGGTCAAATACGCAGACCGCCCACTACACCGACTATGCCTGGATGCAGTATTTCGACGACGGCTTCCAGGACATCCTCCACAAGTCGTACGAGTACCGCGCTCGCGCAGTCCGCAGAATTTATCTGGAGGAATAATGATTAAGACAATCACAATCAACACTGAGACGCATAAAGTAGTACCGATTGAGCCGACAGAAGAATTTTTTAAATTAGCAAATATTGCTGATTTTGAATCTTTGTCTGGCTCATGCTGCTCAGCTGATAATGAAACTATTTATCGCTGTGCAATTGAATCCGCGCCAGAGTTTAGCGGTTCCTCGTGGATAAATGCTAAAGATAGGCTGCCAGATGTTAAAGCTGGCAATTGTGAAGAATTTATTGTTCATGCTCGATCAATAAATGGTGGGAAGGCACGTGTTTTTGCAGCTATGTATCTTAATGAGATGGAGTTAGACGACTCTGAGGAAGGTTATGAAAGGCCATTCACTGGCTGGCACAGCGCAAAAGAACATCATGATTATGATTGTTACTATGAAGCAATATCTTCGCATGAAATTTTGCATTGGATGCCATTACCAACAGCACCGGAGGGGGTATGAGTCCATATTTAACAGCATCCGAACTAGCAGAGCTGGTGGGATGCAAATCTAATCAAAAACGTACAATGCAAGCTTGGCTGGAAACTAGACGGTGGCGATTTGAGCTGGATAAATCGGGACTCCCAAAGGTGGCAAGAGCCTACCATGATCGAAAAATGGGAATAAATGATGATCACCAAAAACAAAAGTTCGCAGAAGTTCCAAACCTCGGTGCTTTCGCGTAAGGAGAGAACGGGAATTGATCGTCTATACAAGCGCACTGGTGTAAAAAAAGTTTCTTTTTACTACCAGTATGCAGACGGTTCAAGTGAAACGTTAGCCACTGCAGAGGTTGGAAACAGACAGGAAATTGCCGAGGCAGAACGCACCGCAAAACGCAAAGCCCTTGATATCAATGAAGGTCAAATAATTTCAGGCTCGGTGGCAGACATGATCGAGCGATTCAAAAAAGATATCGCCCCCACACATTATCGAGATCAGTCCAAGGATGGGCTAGCAGTGAGGCAAGGAGCATACGACAACCTTGTTAGGTTCTTCGGTAAAATGTCCCCTGCTTCACTTAAAACCGTGCATGGATATCAATTCCTTGATGCTCGCGCAAAAGCAGGCGCTCCAGCCAAGGCAAATAAAGAGCTGTCTTTGCTGTCGACTATCTGTCATTACGCTGTACGTTGGGGTGTTATCGAAGCAAACCCGTTTGTAGGCATGATGCAGAATAAAACAGAAAAAGACGTTAGGACCATTTCGAGAAGTCAGATTCTTAGGTTTTATCTCTGGTCGTTGAAGCAGCATCAAACATTCAGGAATTTAGGCTGCGCGGCGATGTTCACGTATTTAACTGGTTTTCGCGCTGCAGAAGTACGACCGTTCCATGTGAGCGGATTGACTGCAGACGGCGTAAAGGTGATCAATGCCAAGAGAAAGAAGGGAGAGCAGGAGATTGTGAAGGTGAGGGAGTGGTCAACACGGCTACGCGTAGTTGTTGCGCGCGCAAAGCAGACGCATCAAGTTGATCGTCTTTATTTATTCGCCAATCGCTTAGGGTCGCCATATAGCCGCAGCGGATGGGGTTCTGTGTGGCAGGATGCTATGCTTGCTTGGGTGAAGTCAAATGATAGCGCTGTGGATGCCAAAACGCTGATCGATCACCCTCTTTATTTTTCACTGCTTGATGTTCGTCCAGCGGCGATTACAACAAAATTGCGCCAAAGAAGTAGCGATGCATATGATTTTGCGGCACACGCAAACCCAAGTACGACGCACAAAAACTATGACCGAAGGAAAGAGAAAAAAGCGAAGGCAACAGAATAGCCGTTGGAAAATGCCTACTTTTCGTTGGAAAATAAAAAAAGGACTTAGTGAAATTAATCGCTAAGTCCTTGTTTCTACTACATATTCGGTGGGGTGGACGATGGGGCTCGAACCCACGACAACAGGAATCACAATCCTGGACTCTACCAACTGAGCTACGACCACCACTGAAACGCTTGGATCAATACTGCACCAAGAGAGCTACGCATTATACAAGGCTTTCCCGCTTTTAGCAACAGTCCAGCCTTGTTAGGCATTTGCTTAGAACTGGACGTTACCGCCATTCGCGCCAATGCTGCCTGACGCGCCGCCGCCCATCCCTCCCATGCCACCACCTCCACCACGCGAGTGACCGCCGGAATTACCTGCGGGGCGGTCGCCTCGACCCTCTGGGGCATCCCTCTTCATATCGGCCTGCATCAATAATTGCTCGGATATAAACGCTTGAACTTGTTGCCGCTGATTATCATCCAGTGCATCGTTGAACGTGAGGCACCATTCACGGATTTGTTGATTCTCTTGGATGGAAAGTTGTTCTTCCTGGGCAATCTGTTTTTCGAGATCACGCAATTCGAGATTGGGCTGTTTGAGACTTTTTTGAATGTCAAACTGCAGGTGTTCTCGCCTTACGCCTCGCTGATGCGCCAGGGCACGAAGTTTGGATTCTGTTTGCTGCCATAGCAGTGCTTGGTTCTTGGTGAGATTCAGCGACGCTTTCACTTGTGCTGAATTCAGTAACAACGTATCGAGACTAAATTCCATCGCAGACATGGCATGTGCTGTTCCAGCTGAAAAAACAAAGACCGTACCAACTGCAAGGATGATTTTTTTGAGATAGCGCAATTGCATAAAAAACCCGTTAAAACGACGAATAAAACAAAAATGCGATTCCACTCATCATAAGCGACACCGCATCCCACTAGACGTAACGAAGCGCATAGAACTATTGCATAACGTCATCGCGCCCCATCTGCCACTAACGCCCAAAGAAAAAAACCCACACTATCAGATAGTGCGGGTTCAAACTCACGGTGAAGTGAGTAGAGGAGTGTGCAGTGAAGCGGGTGAACTATAACCGCAGCCACTGCGAATCCATGCATTTTTTACATTTTTTTACTCAAACGCATCATGTGACACAAGTGAACGAAGCACTTCAGATGATCGTCATTGAATGAGTAATGAATTAACTTGTGACTTCCTGTGCACTGCGATCATACGCGGTGATGGTTTGCATGCGCTCAAAAGCTTCAAGCAAAATAGCTGGGTCACCGAGTGCTAGTTTTTTACTGTCTGACAAAGTCTGGCGAAACGCACGCGCACCGATCATCCCCATCATCAAGCCGAGCATATGCCGAATGATGCTATTGACGCGTAAGCCTTTGCCGCCGTTACCATAGAGTTCGAGTTGGCGATGAATGTACGGAATCATGGCGTGAAGAATTTCTTCGCGCGTTTTGACGGGACGATCATCACCATAAAACAGTGCATCAAACGTCGCCATAAAATAGGGATTATGGTAGGCCTCACGTCCGATCATGACACCGTCGACATGGGCGAGGTGTTGGGACATCTCTTCCGTGGTTTTGATACCGCCGTTGATAATGATTTCGAGTTCAGGAAACTCTTTTTTAAGGCGATACGCATAGTCGTACTTCAAAGGAGGAATTTCACGATTCTCGCGTGGACTCAAGCCTTTCAAAATGGCAGTGCGGGCATGAACGATAAACGTCTTGCTCCCCGCCTCCGCAATCTGCCCCACAAAGTCACGCATAAACTCATACGAATCGACATCATTGATACCGATACGGTGCTTGACGGTCACATCAATACTGACCGCATCTTTCATCGCCTTCACGCAATCGGCGACCAATTGCGGCTCCGCCATCAAACAAGCACCAAACGCGCCTTTTTGAACGCGCTCTGAAGGACAGCCACAATTGAGATTAATCTCATCGTAGCCCCACTCTTCTCCCATTTTTGCGCAGAGTGCCAAATCAGCAGGCTCACTCCCTCCTAACTGCAACGCAACAGGATGCTCTCCCGGGTTAAATTCTAAATGACGCTGTACATCGCCATGCATCAAAGAACCTGTCGTCACCATCTCGGTGTACAACCACGTATGACGGGTAATATGGCGATGAAATTCACGGCAATGGCGATCCGTCCAATCGAGCATTGGAGCAACGGAGACCCGTCTAGCTGGCAATACTTGGAGTTTCTCAATGACAGGTTTCATTTTTAAAAATTACAATTTTATTTAAACTTAATTAATATTGGTGTCTTATACGGTCCCATTATGGAAAATTGGGAAAGTCATGGCATCAAGTCGACAATGCAACGGTTCATCAGACGAGGATATTCGCCGCAAAGGGCGTAAGTCTATCAGTAAATTCTATAAATCGAAGTCTGTAGCATTAGCGTGGGCACGCGAAATCGAAGCCAGTACTGACATATTGGCACTTAAAGGTATCAGGAGCTGAACCGGAATTTCATCTGAAAAATTGATCGAAGGTTATCTCACAGAGATTGCGTCAGTAGCTCCCGTCGGGAATTTATCCAAAATAAACCTGTGTTGTCAGTGCAAGAAATTTGCGAAATTATTGGCGCGGGAAGAAACTCAGTACAAGTTCAACGCTGTAATGGCAACTCCTATCTCCCTACGACGGAAGCCCCCCCTGCACGTAGACATTAGGGATGCAACTAAATACTTAAATAAAATAAGGCAGTTACGAGTTGAAGATAAATCCTACTATTGATCGCAGATTTATAAATTATTAATTTTTCTTATCGGGAGAATTTCTATTGGAATTTTGAATCAACTGATACCAAGAACAAGCTCGAAAAATCCCTAGAGTTGCAGCAACCATTGAAATAACAGAGTAGAGAAATATTAAATATCCAAATCCAGAAAATATTTTTGTAGAAATATCAATTATCGATCTAATGCAGGTTGGCCAGTAGAAGTAGAAATCCAATCCTTTAGCAACTATTGCGAGAGAAAGTGCTAATACCTGAAGAATAATAAAATGGACAAAAGTAGAGGACAAACCTAAATAAGAAGAAATTTCGCCATCTTTATGTTCCATTAATTCGGATCGAAATTTTTCATCACCAAAACTTAAAAACATCGCCAAACCACCGAGCGAAAAACCAAGCAAATTGGGTATTACCGATATAGGTTGATCCCACCATTTTTCTGTCAACCAAAAATGTGCGGTCAAAATCGTTAAGACGAATGAAAAATGAAGATATGGGGATCGAAGGAATGCAGACCATCCCCCATATGCTGTCCAATATCGCTTTAAAATTTGCCCTACGCCGTGATACATTTTTCTATTTTCTGACAAGGTGTCTATTGATTCGATCTGCGGCCTCGTAAAAAGCGGCATGCATCGTTTGAATAGCGGTGCTATAGTAAATTCGTTCAAGAAGCGGCGTATCTACGGTTGAGATTTTAACGGACTTTCCGTGATTATCTTTTCCAGTTGCGACCACACTACCATTTGTGCTCGCAACCTTTGCGAGCACCTTCGTTTGATCATCCGGGGTCAATTGCATAGTTCTATTAGAATTTAGCTCCACTGTCATTTTTTTTGCGTTTTGACTTATCAATCGCTCTAATAGCAATCTTTCAGCTTCGTCATGGTCATCGGGGTTTGGGCGAACCAATTCGATTTTAATTGTACGAAGATAAGGAAGTGCAAATATCTTGTCCACAGAATCAAATTCAGGAATAACTGTGACTTCAATAGTTCCAAACTCTTCAAGATTATCATCAGCCAACAACCTCTCCATAACTGCTTTGACAGTTGCGGGGCCAAGACTCCGGCTACCACTTTTTACCTGCACAAACAATCGGTGCTCACGCGGAAAAAAAATAAACACAAACCGAGCTAAGTGTGGCTTTAATTTTTCCGGAATAACAATTTTTTTCAGATCATCGGTCGAAGCCTCATCTTTACTATCCAAATCAAACCAAGGCTCGTTCGAATCCAACTGGATAAATTGATAAAACTCACCTGTTAGTCCCTTCCATGGCTCATCTTTAACCAGCTCGCGAAGACTTCCCATCAGGACACCGTTGAGTCCTCTGGTCGGAATGATTTTTTTTAAAGAGAAAATTTTGTTAAACAAACGCACGTAGCGATCTGCAGAATGAGGATTATGCATTGCAATATTTATCGCGCATATGTGCACAACTGACTCTTTTACCATTTCTCCCTCAGTTCCTTCGAAAATGAAAATTATTAAAATATAAAAATAATAACATTTTCCTTAACTAAAATGAACTCTAAGTTTATTTTTTTGAAAGAAATTTTAGAAATATAATCGATAGTATTAAAATTAATCTGATAATGTTGCCATTATGAAACTACGAAAATTTTGGTTTTTCTCATACCAATTAAACTCAATTACGGAAGAATTACAGATAATGGCTTCAACACCATCGATAAACTGTGCTTTTATCAGGTTAATTGAGCAACGGAGACGCGGCGCAGAGGTAAGGTATTTGCCGTTGCGTCAAGCGTGGGCGTATTGATTACGGAGTTCATTTCTTAATACTACAATTCTTTATTTAACTTCATCACGCCAGGCACATCGTTCTAGCTCGGGATAGACTAAGCTGCTCAGTAACAATTTCCCATATTAAAAACACAAAACTGAACATTCGGCAGCGAAACCTGACAGTTTAACAGCAAATGAAATCAAGCTTCGATATTCACAAGAATCTCTCCACCTTCGTCGCACTTACAATCTGTTCTACACACTTTCCTTCAATAAACGCAACAATGCAGAAGTATCGAGACGTGCAGACGCATCCCCACCATCAAGCAAGCTATCGGCGAGGTCTCGCTTTTCTGCGTGAAGAGCGATGATTTTTTCTTCGATGGTATTTTGCGTCACGAGGCGATAAATCGTCACAGGTCTTTGTTGTCCCATGCGATGAGCGCGATCAGACGCTTGGTCCTCTACCGCGGGATTCCACCAAGGATCCAAGTGAAGCACATAATCGGCAGCGGTTAAATTCAACCCCGTGCCACCCGCCTTGAGACTAATGAGGAAGACATCTCCCTCACCCGCTTGAAACGCATCGACACGGCGCTTACGCTCTAGCGCTGGCGTACTGCCGTCGAGGTACTGATAGCGAATGCCACGTTGTTCCAGACGCTCTCTGACCAGACCGAGATGATCGACAAATTGGCTAAACACTAGCGCCTTATGGCGGTTCTCTAAGAGTTCTTCGATCGTATCTTCCACAACCGCAAGCTTACTGCCACTGATGGTTGAATTTTTCAACACCAATTGCGGGTGACAACAGAAACGGCGCAGCTTTGTAATTTCAGCGAGCACTTTTAACGACTGCCCTTCTTCTGCATTCAGTGACGCAATTTTATCCAAGGCTTCTTGGCGTAAGGCTTCGTATAAATGCCGCTCTTCATCACTGAGTTCGACTTGCAAAGTAATCTCGGTGCGCGATGGCAACTCGGTTAACACCTGTGCTTTGGTACGACGCAAAATAAAGGGCTGGATGAGTTTTTTAAGATGTTGCCGCGCGTCTTTATCACCTCGTTCAATCGGCGTGCTGAAACGTTCGGCGAAACGGTCTTTTGAGCCGAGCAAACCCGGGTTAATGAAGCGGAATAAATTCCATAATTCACCCAGATGATTTTCTACAGGCGTTCCACTAGCGATCATTTTAAAGTCAGCCGTGAGCGCCATTGCCGCCTGACTGCGCTTCGTCGCCGAATTCTTAATCACCTGCGCTTCGTCCAGTACGACGCTGTGCCAATGTTGTGCAGCAAACAGATCTGCATCTGACTGCAACATGCCATAACTTGCAATGACAAGGTCAAATGGACCTAGATCGGCGAGCGAGCGATTGTTGTTGTAGGCTCGGACTTTTAAGGTCGGTGCAAAACGCATCGCTTCAGCTTGCCAATTCATCGCCACCGAAATCGGCGCGATGACGAGTGCAGGACCGTTCGGCGCACGTTGAAGGAGTAAAGCGAGGGTTTGTATGGTTTTACCCAACCCCATATCATCGGCTAAACACGCGCCAACACCCCATTGCGCTAACCGCGCAAGCCATTGATAGCCTGCGAGTTGATAATCACGCAGGGTTGCTTGCAGAGTCGACGGCACCTCTGGCAAGAAATTACCTAACGCGTCCAGTTTCTCTACTTGCTCGCGCCATGCAGCATCGGTTTTCAGCTCACCGACTTCATCGGCCAATGCAGCCAATGCAGGTGCAGCGAGGGCGTTGATACGGATGCCGTCTTTACCACTCAATTCACCCAAAGCACGCAATTCATCAAGCCGTGCTCGGAAACTTTCCGTGAGCGCAAGATAATCGTTATCACCTAACTTTAGAAAACGGCCACGCGTCGATTCTGCCATTTGCAACAATTCGCGCAATGCCAACACGCGACCATCGTCCAACGCGACCTCGCCGCCTGCCACAAACCACTCGCCCTGCTTTTTGATGGTTAACCGCAAATTCTGCAACGAACGACTTCCTTTAATTCGGAAGCGTTCTCCCTCTGGCCAAATGAGTTGCACTTTGGATTCAGGCAGTGCTTTGAGTTCACCCAATAATTCTAAGCATTGCTCAGGATGCTGCAGTTGCCATTCTTGACCAGTATCTTCTGCCACAGCCAATAAAGGACAGGCGCTTAAGACATCCTGCAAATCTTGTAATTCTTTCTTGAGCTGACGGCTCGCTTGAACCGGCACACCACCCTGCTCTCCCACGACATTAGCAGCGCCCTTACCCGGTGCAAACCAACCACCATCCGCTAAGGGGCGCACTAATAATTGCAGACGTAGCCCTTCTTGCAATGGCAATAGATGGGCATAGATTGTAGCATCGGCGTCTACGGTATTCAGATGGGCAGCAAGCTCAGGGAGATCGGAATGAATCGCCAGATGCGGTGCGATTGCAGCAATGACATCCACGAGTTGCGCTTTTGCTGAGCTAGGCACCGTTAAGCCGCGACCAAGAATACCCGTAATTTGTTTAATCTCTGGGCTCGATATGTAGACTGCCAATCGCGTTGGTGTTTCTTTTTTCCATACGATATTGGCATCCGGACTAACAAAAGGATCAAGCTGCAATGTAATCTGATCGCCACTCTCTTTCAATTGCAGGGCGATATCCGCTTTCACCACATCAATCCGCACATCAGGAGCATCGTCCCAATAGACTGCGGGATGCCCGACCATCAACGGTAAGACCTTATCGATGTTGAGTTCAAATTCACTGCCGCCGTAATAGCTATCCGCATATTTACGAATACAGGCAACGATCTGCAGGTCTTGTTCCGACAAGAATGGCAAACTATCCTGCTCTTGGGCCAAGCGTCTGAGAGCCACGGGACGCCCTTTACTCCAGACGCCTTTGACACTTCTTTTTTGCTCACGTGGCTCCGCTTTCAGTTGCTGAAAATGGTATTCCAACAACCAAGCAAGCCGCGTGTCATCACCGACTTTCGTATTTTTTACTTCTGACATGGGTTTAAGTTGCGTTAAGGCAGTTAAGGCGCGTTGCCACGCTTCTTCACGGTGTAACACATCGATCAGTGGGCGGCAGTTTTTTTGCGCATGCCACTCAGGCAAAAGGCGCGGCTCTTTGAACTGGCGCAGCAGCAACACATCGAGTTCTGCCGCCACCCATTGGTAACCCAAGCGCATCATTGTCGCCCGCATATCGACTAACTTAGGATGCAATTTGGGATGAGGTGGCGCATCCTGCCAATGTCCTGCTAACGCTTCAAATAAGGCATCCACATCATGCGGAACTCGCGAGCTAAAATGCGAGACGGGCAAGACAACGCCGAGCGCCAAATGATTCACCAGAGGCTGCAATACGTAATAGCTATACGCGTGTTTTTGTTTAACACCGTCGTCCACCTGTGCTTTGGCTAGCTTCAAACTTGCCGGATCATTTTTCGCAATGCAAGCGACCGTGCAAAATAATCCGAGCAATTCAGGAATAAAGACCTTGCGTTTGCCGGCGACTGTTTTTTGAATTTCAATATAGGTTTGAATAACACCCACAGCAGCATTCATATTGTGCTGCATGACTGCGGAAGCGATCAAAAATTCTGCTTGTGTTTGGGGTGATAAGCGTCGTTTGAGTTTTTCTAGGCGATCCATATCGCCACGCAATAACGACTGCCATGCCAATAAACCCATCAATTGCGGCCAACTATTTGCCTGTTCCTCCAATTGCGCAAAGGCGTAATCATAAGCAAGCTTACAGTCATCGAGATGCCAATTCGCCCGCGCAAATACATCGGTGAGTACTTGTCCTTGATCGATTGACTTGAGTGTCGAGAATAAATCAACGCCTTCAGGATGGCTAAAAAATTCCGTTCCTAACGCAGGCATGTGATCGGTAGATACACTGAAAAATTTTTCGCGCCACAATAAGGCCTCGTCTGTCCTACCTAGTAGCAAGGAAAACAATACCTCCCGACGATAAAAATTGGCATCGTAGGATTTCCAGTGATGGTATTCGCCTTGACGTTTGAGTAAGTCACGAATACTCGTCACCCAGACTTTCAATTGACCACTTTGCTGTAAATGGAGCAGCACCGCCATGCGCAAATCTTCACGAAGCACGAGTCCGAGACCAATTTCTTGCCTGAGCATCATCCTTTGAGTCAGTTCAAGCCCAACCTCTTTGAGCACCTTCGCCTCATAGGGATTGCCTTTCATGTCAGTCTGACCGCTGATTTGCATCAACTCAAGCAATTTGGTCTGACTAAACGGTGCCTGATACAACGCAGCGGCATACAGCAACGGAAAGTGGTGAGGCGATAAATCAGAAAGCAGAGGCATAGAACAATCGAAAGAAGTCAGGCAAATGAAATAGGTTCGTCAACAGGCAATCATCAAAACGAGCCTAACGCTCTATGAGGTAGCGGGCGATGTAACCACCCGCCATACAAACAATTGCGCTGACTGACAAAAAACGATGCAACGCAGGAGAGCCGATCGTCGCGAGCGCTTTACGCTCAAGAAATTCAGGAGTTGGTTTTGCAAACACGATCGGCTTTAAAAATGACTCGACACACCAAAACACAAACGATACACCAATCAGGGTTTCACTCAATGTATGGTTGATGATTCCACGTGTGAGACCCGACAATGCCGCCCACGAAAACACCGCAAGGGTCATGATGCGCGCTAAGGGGAACAATTTTAATTTATCAATATTTTTCATGACGACTTTGATCGCAACGTTGAGGACGGTTTCAGCGTTTCAGTATTTCAGTGGCTCACCGTTTTCGAAAACAAATTAAGGACGATCACGCCTGCAACAATTAACCCCATTCCGAGCATCGCGGGCACATCCAGTTCCTGTCCATACAACAACCACGCCACTAGTGAAATCAATACAACGCCGACACCAGACCAGACTGCATAAGCGATACCCACAGGAATACTTCGCAGTGTGAGTGACAAGAAATAAAATGCCGCTGTATAACCAACAGCGAGAATAACGGTGGGCACAGGACGTGTAAAACCTGATGATGCCTTGAGCGCAGAGGTGGCGATCACTTCACAAATAATTGCCAGACCGAGATAAAGCCAATTCATATTGTTTCCTGAGATACATACCACATGGATATGTGGGGGTTCGAATGGTGAAAGGTGCATTATCCCAGAAATAACCCAACGACACAGCGACAACATTCCGTAAGCGTCTGAATACCAATAACAAAACACCACTGACTATCATCGAGATACCTCCCCAACCACGCAAGTTCGGACGATCACCTAAAAAAGTCAATGCAAAGACAGCCGATAGCAGTGCCCACATCATTCGTCCGGCTCGAAGATTCACCATGGCAACCATCCGGTCAACGAGATCAAAGTGAAATTCCCCCAAAAAGACCATGATACCAACGCCTTTAGGGAAAAAGAATTACTCAGGAAATGAGGAGAATTACAGGGATTGATAGCGGCTCAAATAGGCGATATGAGGCCAGATCCTATGTTTGCATCGCCTGATAGATACACGTCACCAACTGGCCCAGACCGACGATATGCAAAAAAATCATCAACCGAAACCATCGCTGATAACTTCTCTTCACAGATTTATGACGCAATAGTCGATGCGCAAGAATGGCACCCGGCCAACCGCCGGCCAAGCAAAGTGATAGCAATCGACGCTCAGGAACGCGCTGTCGCTGCGCTTTAGCAGCGCGCTTATCAATCCAGTAGTAAATAAAGGTGACTGTACTGATGAGGAGATAAAACCCACTCACGCAGCAGAGAACGAAAAACGATGTCGGCACACAAACTTTCTTCGATAGAGAGACCACATGGCGTCACACCATAGTGACGCCCAAGAAGGAAGAAATAGGCGCTTGATTATATCCCACCGCACTTTGCAACAGACTTCGCTAGCACGACGAACAACGCGTTCAAAGCATTTAAAGCGTTCAAAGCATTTTCGCAATTAACGCTTTTTCGTATTTCGCATCCAACGGAATACGTACTTTATGACCAGCGCCGCCAATCATATTGATCGATTGATTGTCCACATTTTTCATTTCAGACAAAGTGACGATCTCATTTCCGGCTGGCGAAATAATTTCAATCTGATCGCCGACAGCAAAACGATTTTTGACTTCGATTTCGGCCCATCCGTCCTTCATCTGAAGCACCTGTCCCACATACTGACTACGGTGCGCTTGCGAAACGCCTTCCATGTAGTTCTGATGATCTTGCGTATGATGACGCTGGTAGAAACCATCGGTATAACCCCGATTAGCGAGGCCATTCAATTCACCGAGCAATTGCGGGTTAAACGGGCGTCCTGCGACAGCGTCGTCAATCGCACGACGATAAACTTGCGCAGTCCGTGCCACGTAATACAAGGATTTGGTGCGTCCTTCAACCTTGAGGGAGTCAACGCCAATCTTGGCAAGGCGCTCGACGTGCTCGACTGCGCGCAGATCTTTCGAATTCATAATGTAGGTGCCGTGCTCATCTTCCAGAATCGGCATGAACTGCCCTGGCTTGGTCGATTCTTCAATCAAATAAGGACGATCCGCCAGTGGATGACGCGGCATGTCACCCATCGCTGAAAAAGACTGGTTTGCCTCTTCCAATGCCTTTTGATAATTAAACTGGATCGTTTCGACAGGAATACGTGCTAAGTCACCGGTCTCATTTTCTGTCGCATTTTCGACTTTGTAATCCCAACGACAAGAATTAGTGCACGTACCTTGATTCGGATCACGGTGATTGAAGTAGCCAGATAACAAACAGCGTCCGGAATATGCGATACACAGCGCACCGTGGACGAAAACTTCGAGTTCCATGTCTGGACATTCTTGGCGAATCTCTTCAATTTCATCGAGTGATAATTCACGAGAAAGAATCACGCGGGTCAGCCCCATTTTTTTCCAAAACTTCACATCTGCCCAGTTCACTGCATTGGCCTGAACCGATAAATGCACTGGCACCTCAGGCCATTTTTCACGCACCATCATGATCAATCCCGGATCAGCCATGATCAACGCGTCCGGCTTCATCGCAATGACCGGTTCCATGTCGCGCAAGTAGGTTTTTAATTTTGAATTGTGCGGAAAAATGTTGCTGGCAACAAAAAACAACTTTCCTCGTGCGTGCGCACCATCAATGCCTTGCTGAAGGACGTCTAGTGTGGAGAATTCGTTGTTACGTGCACGCAAGCTATAACGAGGCTGACCGGCATATACCGCATCCGCACCGAAATCGAAGGCAGCGTGCATTTTTTCCAAGGAGCCAGCTGGCAAGAGGAGTTCTGGTGCTTTTAACATGATGGTGCAATCGAAAAATAAAATGTTCGCGATTTTAAATCCATAAAACAACAAACACAATTTTTTTGGTAATCGTATTTGATCTAGCGCAAACATCTACACTTTGATGGCATGCGTATTCCATAGCGCATCGATCAATCAAGTGTCATCAAACCAATTTGTTACTGTAGTTATAACCAAATGCAACCTGAAGCAACTCTTTGTTACTTTATGCCGCGCAGAAACTATACCTTCTATAATTTTTTGCGCTTAATCCCCAACTCACTAAGCAGGTTACTCAACAAGATTGTTCACTAAATCTGGGATTAAGCAGCCTCCCCGACAACGGAAAAAATTACGAAAGAAGGAACTATGCTTACCCCAACAACCTCTGCCAGAGACCGCAGAAACAATCTTCTCACCACCCAAGAGGCGAGACATATCGCACACACACAAACTGAGCAATTAAGAAATGAAATCATCCTTGCGAAAGTCCTTGAAAGCGCACGGCTGTTTCATGTCAATCAAAAAGAAGAGGCGTATAAAAAAGCCAGCGAAGTACTCTCTCTCACCGAACCCAGCGGCGCGCCATTACATCGTCTCAGCCGTATCTTAATGAATGGCATCCAACGCCGCTGCTACTCGCAAACCGAATTTTTGGGTAATCTCTACAACGATGAGACAAACCCGATCGCGATGATCAAAGCCTATGATGTACTGGCGAAACACACGCCGTTTATCCGATTTGCCTACAACGCCGTCAACCTCGCTATCCTTGCGAAAGCGTGCAATACCAACCGACTACACATCATCGATATCGGGATTGGACTTGGCAATCAGTGGTCCGCACTTTTCGCTCTGCTGCAAGGGACAAGTTTTTATCCGAAAAAAATCCATATCACCGGCATCGATATTCCGGGAACAGAATCCACGTTGAATGACGTTCGGGATAAATTAGTGAACGAGGCGAAAGATGTTGGTATCGAGTTCTCCTTCACACCGATCGTCGCCAAAGCAGAACAGATGGCTTTTAAAGAAATTGATCGCAGCTCTGGAGAATTTCTTGTCATCAATGCGGCACTCGCCTTACACCATACACCGTCCGGCGATGCCATTAAAAACGACCAGTTTTCGCGGGCCGCATTACTCTTGCAACTGCGTCAGCTCGAGCCACAACTGCTCACCATGGTTGAACCTGACTCGAACCACAATTTGACATCGTTTGAAGATCGTTGCTACGAAGCGTTTCAACACTACATGCATATCTTCAATGCGTTTGAATATTTATTCCCACGCCACTTAAAAGAGCGCGCTATCTTGGAAAACGACTTCTTTGGCCGTGAAATTATTAATATCGTGACAGCCGATGGGCCGGATAGAGTGGAACGTCACGAACGCAAAGAAGTATGGGCGAAACAAATGCAAGAGGCGGGATTCGCGCACATTGATAATATCTTTGAAAGGACCGGCAGAACATTACGCAATATTGTTCCTACATCGCCACCCTTCCAAATTTTCCAGAGCAACCAGGCCTTATGTCTTGGCTACAACAATAGCCCGCTGCTCGCCGCCTCCTGCTGGCGCAGCGCTGCCTAAGCGAACGCGCATCACTCCACTTCTTCGGCAAAAATCTCATTGCAGACCAATGAGATTAACACCACCGCCCCGCCGACAATCGTTGCTTGCGCTGGAATCTCTCCAGCGCCTAACCACGCCCAGATGGGTGCCAATAACACCTCAAGCAGCGATAGCAAAGCGATCTCAGGCGCGCTCAGACTCGGTGCTGCGCGCACCATCAGCATGCAGGGAAATCCCAACTGAAAAAAGCCCAAGATAGCGAGAATAAGGATGTCGTGCAACGATGCATGAAAAGGCATTGCGAATGGCAACATGGCAATGGCCGAAATGGAGCCACCCAAGAACACAGCAGGGATCAAATCAACGCTATGCCCTCCTTTTTTCATGGTGATCATGTTGACAGACGAAGCGAGCGGAACACCTAATCCAATAAACATGCCTAATAAACCCCGGTGATCGATTTCGGAAAGACTTCCGACAAACATCCACGCCATACCTGCTACCGCCGCAACAATTGCCCACCAAGTACGTACAGGAATCTTCTCACGCAAGACGAGCCACGCCAGAAAAGCAGTAAAAAGAGGCGCCAGACTTTCCATGATCGATGTGTTCGCAACAGTCGTCATCGTGATTGCGATCATGAAACAGCTGTACATAATTGCCCACATACAGCCTGAAATAAAACCAAGTTTGCCTGATGCCGTTAAACGCGCAACAAAACCTCGTCCATATTGGGAGATCATCGCCCCCGCCACAAAGACGGCAGCAAAAAAACTACGCCAAAATGTAACCTCAACACCGCGCGCCACTTCCAAGTGACGCGTGAACACACCTGCGATACTCCATAAACTCGCAGCGCAAATCATCAATATGACGGCATGACGGTGGCTGATTTTTTTTGACATAGTTTTCCCAGCATGTTTTTTAAGCGAGTACCCACGCTATCACCAAACGAATAACGTTCGATGCGCGGGCAAATAAAAAACCCGTTTGGCCCCACCAAAAGGTAAGAGCGAAACGGGTTGATCTCCATGCGCCGCAGCGCATGTTATAGCGAGCTATTATGCTTCGCGGGATGCCTTTTTACGCTCGTGTTCTTTCAAGTAACGTTTGCGCAGGCGAATGCTCTTCGGTGTAATTTCAACCAATTCGTCATCTTCAATGAACTCAACAGCGTATTCCAAAGACATTTGAATTGGTGGAACCAAGCGCACCGCTTCGTCTGTACCAGAAGAACGGACGTTCGTTAATTGTTTACCTTTAATTGGGTTAACAACCAAGTCGTTGTCACGGGAATGGATACCAATGATCATGCCTTCGTATACTGGGTCGTTATGAACAACGAACATACGGCCGCGATCTTGCAGTTTCCAGATAGCGTAAGCAACAGCAGCACCATCATCCTGGGAAATCAACACACCGTTACGACGGCCAGCCATTTCACCACGGGAGTTGTCCACTGGTGCGTACTCATCAAACACGTGGCTCATCAAGCCAGTACCGCGTGTCAATGTCATGAATTCGCCTTGGAAGCCGATCAGACCACGTGCTGGAATACGGTATTCCAAACGAACACGACCTTTGCCGTCCGGTTCCATGTTTTGCAGATCACCACGACGACGACCCAATTCTTCCATGACGCCGCCTTGGTTTGCTTCTTCGACGTCAACAGTCAGGTTTTCGTATGGCTCATGACGAACACCATCAACCATTTTAAACACAACGCGTGGACGGGACACCGCTAATTCAAAGCCTTCGCGACGCATGTTTTCGATCAGAATAGTCAAATGCAATTCACCACGACCGGATACTTCGTAGGTCGAATCATCACCCTCTGCCTGAACAACACGCAACGCCATGTTGGATTTCAGTTCGCGTTCCAGACGGTCGCGGATCTGACGTGTAGTAACGAATTTACCTTCGCGACCAGCCAATGGTGAGCTGTTCACCATGAAGTTCATCGTCAACGTTGGCTCGTCAACCTTAAGCATTGGCAGTGCTTCTGGGGCGTCAGGTGCGCAAATGGTGGAGCCGATACTGATTTCTTCGATACCGTTAATCAATACGATGTCACCAGCCAATGCTTCATCCACTTGGACGCGATCCAAACCTTTGAATGTCAGGACTTGGTTGATACGCGCTTTTGTTGGTTTGTCTTCTGGACCATTCATCCAAACAACATCTTGCAAACCTTTTACACGACCACGCAAGATACGACCAACACCGATCTTACCAACGTAAGAAGAGTATTCTAAGGAAGTGATTTGCAATTGCAAAGGACCGTCTGGGTCATCTTCACGTGCAGGAACGTGCTTCAGGATCGCATCAAACAGCGGTTCCATCGTACCTTCACGCACTGTGTCTTCCAGACCAGCGTAGCCTTTGAAGCCGGACGCGTAAATGATAGGGAAATCTAATTGTTCGTCGGTTGCACCGAGTTTGTCGAACAATTCAAATGTCAGATTAACTGCTTTTTGTGGGTCAGCATTTTCGCGGTCGATCTTGTTCACAACAACGATAGGCTTGAGACCCAACGCCAATGCTTTACGTGTCACAAAACGTGTTTGTGGCATTGGACCTTCTTGTGCATCGACCAGCAACAAAACGCTGTCAACCATGGACAATACGCGCTCAACTTCACCACCGAAATCGGCATGGCCTGGGGTATCAACGATATTGATGTGTGTGCCTTTGTATTCAACTGCACAGTTTTTGGACAGAATCGTGATACCACGTTCTTTTTCAATATCATTGGAATCCATCACGCGGGAATCAACCTGTTGGTTGTCACGGAAAGTGCCGGATTGACGCAATAATTGATCAACCAAGGTGGTTTTGCCGTGATCGACGTGAGCGATAATGGCGATGTTGCGAATAGCGCGTTTTGTAGTGGACATGATAACGTTCGTTTGGGGTAAATCGGATAACCTAAGATTATAACATGTTGCAACGCAAAAGCAGACAAATACGATGCATTAGCGTCAGAGTGAGTCTTTTTAAGTCAGCTTTGCATCGAAGAAAAATAAAGATCAGCAACGCGTCGACTCCGCAATTGGTTCGACCGCCATCGCACACCATGGTCTCGCAGTTTCCTCTGTTGGTTCACTCTATTATTTCAGGGAGTTACTACAAAGCGATGACAAACCCTAGCATGTCTTTTTCTTAGGTCGGTCATAAAGACCACCACCACATTGACGACGTCTAACGACGGCATCTCTTGGTTGAATGGCCGGTAATTATTATTGCGCCTGATATGATCAAAAACATATCAGAACAATATTTCTCAATGGAAATTTTTTAGCATTGCGCGCTATTGGGTGCTATTGCGTGCTATTGCGTATTAATAAGACGCTCAGGCGCCAAAATCTGAAACTCTTGCAACTGCGCCGATCCTAACAATTGCCCATCAGATTCGCGATACACACGGACACGCCCAATTTCTGCCGGCAACGTGACGCCCTCTTCCTTACCTAAGGCCAAGCGTTGACCATGCAGGAAACGCGTTGCCAATGTGTCATTGAGTTGAACAACTGGGAAACTCGATAACAGCGCATCGACAGGATCAAGCAACGCTAAACGCTCTTCGTCAGGCAATTCTTCTAGCGAAGCCAACGTAATCGACTTCTCCAAGACTAAATGCCCCACTTGAATCCGGCGCAACTCCTTGAGATGAGCACCACATCCAAGCGCAGCACCGATATCCTCGCCGAGAACGCGCACATAGGTTCCTTTGCTGCAAGTTACCTTGAGCGTCAGAAATGGAGCGTCATAGCTTAACAAATCAAGCGCATGAATCACCACATCACGGGACTCCCGCTCCAGCGTCACGCCTGCACGCGCATATTCATACAAAGGTTTTCCGTCACGCTTCAATGCAGAGTACATCGGCGGCACTTGCTTAATCGGCCCAGTAAATTGCTTTAACACTGCTTCAATTTGCGACACCGTTGTATCCACTGGAGTTTGTGCAAGTACCTCACCCTCAGTATCTCCAGTAGTTGTCGTGACACCAAGATGTACCACCGTCGTGTACGTCTTATCCGCCTCTAACAAATCCTGAGAAAATTTTGTTGCCTCACCGAAGCACAAGGGCAACAAACCTGTTGCGAATGGATCAAGCGTGCCGGTGTGACCTGCCTTGAGCGCATTCAAGAAGCGTTTTGCCTTGATCAGCGCGTCGTTACTAGAAAACCCGACTGGCTTATCCAATAGCAATACACCGTGCACTGGAACACGGGGACGTTTTTTTATCTGGTTAGTCATTGATCGCGCCAGCCTGATAGCTGGTCAGAGTGCGTTATCAGGCGTCGGAATCTTTGTCAGCAGCAGGCTCATCGACGGCATCGTCTTTTGCGCGACTAGCATTTGCTTCATCGATTAATTTCGACATAGCGATACCACGAATGGTCGATGTGTCATGAATGAAATGCAGCTGCGGCAAGGTGTGAATACGCAAACGCAAACCCAATTGCGCACGCAAAAAACCCGCCGCTTTCGTCAGCGCATCATTGGTTGCCTTGACTGCAACAGGATCATCCACCAATGCAGTAAAGTAAATTTTTGCATGCGCATAATCTGGCGTTAACTGCACTTCAGTCAACGTGATCATGCCAACACGCGGATCCTTTAATTCGGACCAGATAATCTCTGCCAAATCCTTCTGGATCTGATCTGCCACGCGCAGACCACGACCAGGAATATTTTTACTATGTTTTGCCATAAATTCTTTTCTACGCTTTCATCTTTGCCATAAAGCAGAACCCCGGAACAAGTCCGGGGTGGAAGTGATTAGAGCGTACGTGCTATCTCTTGAACTTCAAATATTTCGAGCGAATCGCCCACTTGGATGTCGTTGTAACCTTTCAGTGACAAGCCGCATTCCATACCGGCCTTGACTTCTTTCGCGTCGTCTTTGTAACGCTTGAGAGAATCCAACTCACCTGTCCATGTCACCACGTTGTTACGCAACAGACGAACAGACGATGTACGCTTAACAGTACCGTCGGTGACCAAGCAACCGGCGATCGCGCCGACTTTGCTGACCAAGAAGACTTGACGTACTTCGACCATACCGATGATCTGTTCGCGTTTTTCTGGAGCCAACATACCGGACAACGCTGCTTTGACTTCGTCCACAGCATCGTAAATGATGTTGTAGTAACGAATATCGACGCCGTTTGATTCAGCCAACTTACGAGCAGACGCGTCTGCACGTGTGTTAAAGCCGATAATCACTGCTTTAGAAGCGACTGCCAAGTTGACGTCGTTTTCAGAGATACCACCAACGGCAGCGTGAACAACTTGAACGCGTACTTCGCTGTTGGACAATTTCTGCAAGGACTGAACCAAGGCTTCTTGGGAACCCTGAACATCGGTCTTGACGATGATCGGCAGATTCTTCACTTCGCCTTCACCCATGTTTTCAAACATGTTTTCGAGCTTAGCAGCTTGTTGTTTTGCGAGTTTCACATCACGGAACTTACCTTGACGGAACAGGGCGATTTCACGTGCTTTACGTTCATCTACCATGACCATCACTTCTTCACCTGCCGCTGGCACTTCTGTCAAACCTTGGATCTCAACAGGGATCGATGGACCTGCTTGCGCAATGTTCAAGCCGTTCTCATCCAACATCGCACGAACACGACCGTAAGAAGAACCCGCCAGAACAACGTCACCGCGCTTCAAGGTACCTGACTGCACCAGGATCGTTGCCACGGTACCGCGACCTTTATCCAGACGCGCCTCAACAACGAGACCTTTCGCTGGTGCGTCAACTGCTGCGCGCAATTCAAGAACTTCAGCTTGCAACAGCACGTTTTCCAACAAGGAATCAATCCCTTGACCTGTTTTTGCAGATACTTGAACAAATGGCGAATCGCCACCGTATTCTTCAGGAACGACGCTTTCAGCGATCAATTCTTGTGTTACGCGGTCAGCATTGCCACCTGGTTTATCAATTTTGTTGATCGCAACAACCAGCGGTACACCAGCAGCTTTTGCATGCGCAATCGCTTCACGTGTTTGCGGCATCACGCCGTCGTCCGCTGCCACGACCAGAATAACGATATCCGTTGCCTTCGCACCACGTGCACGCATTGCCGTAAAGGCTTCGTGACCTGGTGTATCGAGGAAGGTAATCATGCCGCGTGGTGTTTCTACGTGGTATGCACCGATATGCTGGGTAATACCACCCGCTTCGCCGGAAGCCACTTTGGCGCGACGAATATAATCGAGCAACGATGTTTTACCGTGATCAACGTGACCCATGACCGTGACAACTGGTGCACGTGGGAACGTTTCGTATTCTGCGTGTTCTGCAACATCTGTCAGCGCTGCTTCTGGATCATCAAGTTTGGCCGCAAATGCTTTGTGACCCATCTCTTCGACCAAAATCATCGCTGTCTCTTGATCGAGCACCTGGTTGATCGTGCACATCTGACCTAACTTCATCAAATGCTTAATCACTTCGGATGCCTTCACAGACATTTTGTGTGCTAATTCAGCCACTGTCAGTGTCTCTGGAACAAACACATCTTTTACGATGGCTTCAACAGGCACTTGGAAATTAGATTCACGTTCTTCGTGATGGTTGTTACGGCGTCCTTTAGGACCGCCCTTCCAACCTTCGCGACCACCGGAAGTATCACCGCGGGTTTTCAAACCACCACTGCGTTTTTTAGATTCTTCTGACCATGTAGAAGAGACGTTGGCAGATTTGATTGCTTTCTTATCTGCTGTCGCTGGTTTTTTCTCTTCTTTTTTGTCCGTTGTCGCCGCAGGTGCAGGCTTTTTATCGCCTACTTTTTTATCTGTTGGCTTATGCAACGTGCCCTCAGCCACCTTTGGAGCGGCGACAGGCGCAGCAGGTGCCGGCGCTTTTGCTGGGCGACGTGCTGCATTCATCATTTCTTTGATTTGTGCTACTTCATCAGCGACTGCTTTTCTTGCTTTTTCAGTTGCTGCTGCACGTTCCGCTGCCTCTTTCGCTTCTAAGGCGGCTTTTTTCTTTGCTTCTTCTGCGTCCAAACGTTTCTTCTCTTCATCTGACTGAGAAGGTTTTACTTCTACAGTTTTTGCTGCGGCAGCGGCTGCTGCAGCTTGTTCCGCTTTCAAGCGCTCGGCTTCGGCTTTTGCAGCCTCGGCTTCAGCCGCTTCACGCATTGCTTTGGCTTGGGCTTCTTTTTCCGCTTCCAGCTTGGCAAGGCGTTCTTGTTTTTCGCGTAATTCAGCTTCTTGACGAGCAATCAGCTCTGCCTCGCGGCGCGCTTCTTCCTCGTTCACTTCCACTTCTTCTGGTTCAGCAGCCGGTGTCCGCGCTGCTGCATCATCCGCAACCACTTCGTCACGTTTAACGAATGTACGTTTCTTACGAACTTCGACCTGAATGGTGCGAGATTTGCCCGTAGCATCGGCCTGTTTGATCTCCGTTGTCTCTTTACGAGTCAGCGTGATTTTTTTCTTTTCATTGTCAACAGCAGATCCATGGGAACGACGCAGGTGTTCTAGCAGTCTATCCTTATCTTCTTTTGTCAATGAATCTGAGGTCGATTTTTTTTCGACTCCTGCTGCACGCAATTGCGTGAGCAACAAATCCGCTGACATTTTCAGCTCGGTGGCAAATTGGGCAACGTTGTTACTCGCCATTCAGTCCTCTTTTTCTATGTGCGCGTTATGAATTTGAAACCCGTGAATTACTTAGCTTCTACGAGTTTCCAAGCGGTAGCTAACAAAGCTTTGGCTTGATCATCATATTTAGCGTCGATGAGTTTCATCTCATCATCGGTCACATCTTCAAATGCTTCTTTAATCAAATGGCGTGAACGGTCGGCAGACAATGCCAAAATCGCGCCAAATTCGTCATAAGCCAGACCAGCGAAAGCAGCGAGTGTTTTAATACCAGCCAAGCCCAGTTTACCGGCGGTAACACGGGTCATACCTTCGAGGTTCAACAAATTATCATCCATGCCTTCTAAACCTTCTTCAGAAGCAATGGCTTCTGTCAAAAGTGCGTCGCGTGCACGGTTACGCAACTCTGTTACGGTATCTTCATCGAATGCTTCGATTTCGAGCATTTCGCTGATCGGTACGTAAGCAATTTCTTCGAGGCTAGAGAAACCTTCATCGACCAGAATTTCAGCTACTTCTTGATCAACGTCGAGTTTTTCCATGAACAAGGCGCGGATACCCGCAGTTTCTTGCTCTGCCTTGTTTGCAGATTCTTCTGCAGTCATGATGTTGATTTGCCAGCCAGTCAATTCCGCTGCCAAACGAACGTTCTGTCCGCTACGGCCGATCGCGATGGCGAGGTTTTCTTCATCCACAACAACATCCATGCCGTGTTTTTCTTCATCAACCATGATGGAAGACACATTCGCTGGTGCCAACGCACCGATCACGAACTGCGCTGGATCTTCAGACCACAGAACGATATCAACACGCTCACCACCCAATTCACCAGTCACCGCTTGGACGCGTGAACCACGCATACCAACACAAGTGCCGATAGGATCGATACGTTTGTCGTTCGTGTGAACAGCGATCTTCGCACGCACACCAGCGTCACGCGCTGCAGATTTAATGACCAATGTACCTTGTTCGATCTCTGGCACTTCCAGCTCAAACAATTTCATGATGAATTCAGGAGCGGTACGGGACAAGATCACCTGTGGACCACGTGCGTTACGATCAATACGCAAGATGTAAGCACGGACGCGATCGCCAACACGCAAGTTTTCTTTTGGAATCATCTGATCGCGTGGCAAGCGTGCCTCGATCTTACCAGATTCAACCACTGCGTCGCCGCGTTCCATGCGCTTGATGGTACCGGTTACCAGGGAATCGCCACGCTCAAGGAAGTCAGCCAGAATCTGTTCACGTTCCGCATCACGGATACGTTGCAACACGACTTGTTTTGTATCTTGCGCAAAGCGGCGACCAAAATCAACGGACTCGATTTCTTCTTCGATGTAATCATCGATTTGAATCTCCGGATCATCTTCCACTGCTTCAAAATGCAAAATCTCTTGATCTGGCAATTGCAAACCCGCCTCATCAGGCACAACATGCCAACGACGGAAAGAGCGGAATTCACCAGTATCACGGTCGATCTCGACGCGGATATCAACTTCACCAGGGAAGCGTTTTTTTGTCGCTTGCGCCAAAGCATGTTCCAGCGCACCGAAGACTACTTCTTCATCGACGTTTTTTTCGCGTGCCAGCACATCCACTAATAACAACAAATCACGACTCATGCTTTGCGACTCCTAAAATCCACTTGTGGCACCAGACGTGCCTTATCCACATCGGCGAGCGTAAACTCCAGCATGGCCGACCCATCTTTTACTTCAAATTCTAGCTTCAGGTTTTCACCTTCAGGCTCGTGCAACACACCGGTGAACGTTTTACGGTTGGGCGTCCCAGGCATCGGCATGCGCAATTTAACGGTCACTTCGCAACCGACAAAACGCACATAATCTGCCACTTTCTTCAACGGCCGATCAAGACCTGGAGAAGAAACTTCGAGACGTTCGTAATTAACATTTTCCACCGTCAGCACATGCGACAACTGGTGACTTACCTTTTCGCAATCTTCGACCGCGATATTGCCTTTTTCAAGATCAGCAGGCAAAAAGTCGATATAGACCCTGAACAAACCGCGCTCGGCCTGCTCAAAATCCACCAGATCATATCCGGTACCATTGACGGTTTTCTCTATCAAATCCAACAAAACCAAACTATTCTCCGATCAACACAAACCCAGATAAACATAGTATTCCACGTACGCAAATGATAAAACCAAAAAAAAATGGGCTAAGCCCATCTTTTATTTGCGCCGAGATTTTAAATTCATCAGGCATAAACTACTAACTACCAGATTATAAACGATTTTCTACCCTGTCGCAATCAAAAACAGGGTAAAACAACCACATCTGCGCAGTCAGATCAAGCACCCCGCGAGCGGCGGCGAGCGGCAATACCCTGACCAATCGCTTGCCCACTTCCGCGGGTCGTCGGACCACGACGTTGCTGTCCAGCATCAGGGAAACCAAGGGCGGTTTGCAGCGGATCAGGTTGACGTGGGCGCTTTTTAGCACCAGCACCTGCACCTGCACCATTACCACCTACCTTGTTTCCATTGGCATTACCACCACGACCAACGCCAAACTCACTACGGGCATCGCCACGACCACTCGACATCGGGAACGTTGGCTGCTTTTGCGCGTAAGGACCTGCAGGCGCCGCTTTATTGCCAAACGACTTACCACCTTTTGCGGCAGGCTTATCGCTTGCCGTCTTTTCCAGGCCGCTCAGCTTCAAAAGGCTACGAACTGCATCTTCTTCCAACTCCTCCCAACGACCACGCTTCAGGTTGGCAGGCAACGTCATTGCGCCATAGCGCGTACGAATCAAACGAGAAACAGTCAGTCCTACCGCCTCAAACATACGGCGCACCTCGCGATTACGGCCTTCACCGATAATGACGCGATACCATTTATTCACACCTTCACCGCCGCCATCGGAGATTTTGGAAAATTGCGCCAAGCCATCCTCAAGCTCAACACCCGCCAACAGACGCTGACGCATCCCTTCTTCCAACTCGCCAAGCGTACGTACGGCGTACTCACGTTCAATACCGTAGCGTGGGTGCATTAATCGATTGGCAAGATCACCAGAGGTTGTAAACAACAACAAGCCTTCCGTGTTGTAATCCAAACGGCCAACGGCTAACCATTTACCCATTTTCATGGTTGGCAAGCTATCAAACACCGATGTACGGCCTTCGGGATCGTTTGTACTGACGATTTCGCCAGCTGGCTTATGGTAAATCAGGACACGAGGCGGTTTTTTGCTGATTTTTCGCATAATCGGCTTACCGTTAATGCGTACTTGATCTGTCGGCAAAATCCGCTGACCAATATGTGCCGGCTCGCCATTAACTGACACACGACCAGCAACAATCAATTCTTCCATGTCACGGCGCGATCCCAGACCCGCTTCCGCTAATACTTTGTGCAATTTTGGCGCATCGTCGTCTGCCGTCAAATCACGACGGACAGGCTTGGCATTTTTTCCACGGCCTTTTGGCTCATCGGCGTCCGAGAACGATGCGTCATAAGCATCAGAAGTCACAAACGAAAAAACATCATCTGGATTGCTCGCGTCACGGCGAGCGGCATTTGCCTGCGAAGAACGTTTTCCATTCCCGCGATTTGGCCCACGACCTGCCTGAACACCCTCCCGAGGAGTACGTGGACCGCGCTCTGTACGCTCTGTACGCTCTGTCCGTTCAGCACCTGCTGCGCGCTCGGCACGAGGTGCAGCTTGCTCACCATCAGCACGAGGCTTACGAGCACGACCAGCATTGGCAGCACGCGGTGCGCGTGCAGGACGGCCAGCTTCTGAGGCACCATCCGCACCACCCACCGTCACACCGCTAGCCTCGGCTGAGGCTGACGACTCATTGGCATCCGCTTTAGGGCGCGGGGAGCGGCGCATGTTGCGCGGTCCACGCACACCACGTGACCCACGGCCACTTGGCTTGCCTTCATCGGATCCAGCAGCATCGCCGCTAGCATTTTTATCAACTATTACATCTTCAGGATTCATGGGATTCATTCTTCAATTCATTTGATTCTATTTGCGGCTGCTGCTCAGCATCCAGTTCATTATCTGGCACCAATGCACTGGCAGCCTGATCACTTATTTCTTCCGTTTCTAAGGACGTCGTCTCAACAACGTCCTGAGTTACTACTAACTCGGGGGAATTGTCCCCTTCTTGATCTATTTCAACTTGTGGATCAACAAGTTGACCCTCTGAAGCATCGGTCACGAGGTCTTCACTCATTTCGACAGCAACAGAGACCATTTCGGCAAAATTAGGCTCTTCAACGCCGAAGCCTGCCAGTTGCGCATCAAGGTCTGGCTTCGCCACCAACTCCTCGTCATCCTCTTTGCGGACTTGTTGCAAAGGCGGCAACTGATCAAGCGACGAGAGCCCCATATCGCTCAAAAATTGCTTTGTCGTTGCAAACAATGCCGGGCGACCAGGCACGTCACGGTGCCCGATGGTCTCAATCCACCCGCGGTCTTCCAAGGTTTTCACCATTTGCGTGGACACAGTCACGCCGCGGATTTCTTCGATATCGCCACGTGTTACCGGTTGACGGTACGCAATAATTGCAAGCGTTTCCAGTGTCGCACGGGAATATTTCGGCGGCTTTTCAGGATTCAGTCGATCAATGTAAGCACGCATTTCTGGACGACTTTGGAAGCGCCAGCCAGTCGACAAGCCAACGAGCTCAATTCCTTTGTCCGACCAATCTCGGCGCAAATCTTCCAACAGCATTTTGATCGTATCGGCGCCGACCACATCTCCTTGATCGTCGGCCTCTTGAAACAGTTTTTTCATGTTATTGACTGTTAGCGGCTCAGGCGCGCATAACAAGGCTGTTTCGAGGACTCGCTTTGCCTCAGCAGTATTCATGCAAGTAATAGATTACACGGGTTTAATTGATGCCATACACTGGGTTAAACCGGAAAGATCAACGGCTAACACCACACGTTTTATATGTATTTAATTTTGCTGCGAGTGTATTTACTCGCAACGCCCGCGAGCGGGCAGATCAGGGAGTTTAGGAAACACAACACAGTCGTTGCGCTCTACCCATCAAATTAGTAGACACTAGATTGTAGTCCAGATTATCCCTTGCAATCAAAAATAAATTGCAAGTCGATCTAAAAGCCACGCTTTTAACATCGCTTTCAATCCCTGAATGCGCATCGTTCGACGGTCAATTCAGGACTATTCTGGTGAGAAAACCTTACTTCATCCTCGCCAACGTGGGTTAAAACCCTGACGAAAAACACAAACGGGCGCTTATTCAACAACGCGTTGTCGATAACGCTTTGGGCTTATCCTGCTGACATTATACTGGATTTCTCAATAAGCTCGCGATTTCATGCCCCATAACGACGCTCCCATCGATTAACCACCCTATAATGATGGTTTTCTGAAGAGATACTTTCTTCAAGACTAACTATTGCATCAGACCATCTGTTGAATCGACTGCACTTTTCATGAAATCACTTAAAGCGCTCACCTTCCACCAACACCTCCTACCAACTGCCCTCTTCGCCACCCTCATTGCTCTCAGTGCGCCGGTTTGCGCGGCGGACACCTCAGTTGCGATACCCGAAGACACCTCAACAAAGGTCACCACTCCGACAATCACGCCAGAGGATTGGGCAATACATGGACAATTGACCAACATCACCCAACACCACCCCAGTTTCAGCGCCCCTTATAGCGGTCAGCAAAGCCTTACCGCACTCAGTCGCACGGAAGAAACGACTGACATGACGCTGTTCTTGGGAAAACGTCTTTGGAAGGACGGGGAGATCTGGATCAACGCGGAAGTGGATCAGGGTCATGGTTTTAACGACACACAGGGCTTGGCTGGATTTTCGAACGGTGGCGCCTATAAACTCGGTGCCAATCAACCTTACTTACGGTTTCCACGCCTATTCTTCCATCAAAACATTTCCCTTAGCGGAGAAGCGACGACCGTGGAGGCGAACGCCAATCAACTCGCCAGCATCGTTTCGGCCAACAATATCGCGATCACCGTAGGGAAATTTGCGGTAACCGATGTCTTTGATACGAATAGTTACGCGCACGATCCGCGCGCTGACTTTATGAATTGGTCGGCATTGGATGGTGGTACATACGATTATGCTGCCGACCCTTGGGGCTTTACTTGGGGCGGCGCTATTGAATGGACTCAGGACTGGTGGACTGTACGCGCCGGTTTCTTTCAATTGTCTCCTGTACCAAACGGCAAAATCACACGAATTCATTTTGGCGGTA
Organism: Undibacterium sp. MH2W; assembly: GCF_049340215.1. Classification (NCBI taxonomy): domain Bacteria; kingdom Pseudomonadati; phylum Pseudomonadota; class Betaproteobacteria; order Burkholderiales; family Oxalobacteraceae; genus Undibacterium; species Undibacterium sp. MH2W. The sequence goes on from NZ_JBMPPA010000010.1 coordinate 75,974, forward strand.
ACGCAACCAATATCGAGCTTGAAGAAAGGCATACCCTGTGGGGACATCCCGGAAAATTAAAGCTATTGGCGTGGGTGAATCAAGGCAACATGGGAAGCTATGCTGACGCCATCGCACTCAGCCAACAGACCAACACGACGCCAGATGTCTCACTCGTACGCCGCGCCAGTTCACGCCCTGGGATTGTGCTCAATGCCGAGCAAGAACTAGCAGCAAACATGGGGGCATTCCTGCGTCTTAGCGCCAATCGCGGCGACAAAGAAACCTATGAGTTCACCGACATCAATCAATCCCTATCGACGGGCCTGATGATCAAAGGCAATGCGTGGCACAGGGACGACGACAACATTGGTATCGCGTTCATTGAAAACCGTCTTTCTAGCGATGCCCGCGCCTATTTCGCTGCTGGCGGCTTAGGCTTACTGATTGGCGATGGGCGGCTTAATTATGCCCCTGAAAAAATCTCCGAAATTTACTACGCGTGGCACCTACATCCGGCGATAACGCTCAGCATCGACTACCAACACATCACCCATCCCGCGTACAACAAAGATCGTGGACCTGTCTCGATTTTTGGAACAAGGATACATGCAAGTTTTTGATGCCGAAACGCCGCCAACGTCTCGCTAAAGCTAAGGATTACAGTAGTCGCAATAACTTGCAGGAACTTCCGTACGGAGCGGCTTTTCCTGTGAGAACTCACATCGCACACATTGCAACAAGACCCCGCGCGACTGCTGTGTAGGTCGGTGGCATGCCATACACAAAGCGCCTGCCACCGGCGCATATGCACCGAAGCCTGGGGCATGACATGCAGAACAATGGCTCGCTAATCGTTGAGCAAGGTCCTCAGCACAACGCGCAATCATTTTCATCCGCGTCGGATTTCGATGAGCGCGCATATCGGTCGATAAACTCACGTCACCCGACATCAATGCTTTTTTTACCGCATGCTCAAATGAGGGACGATCCATGCAGGATTTATCATAGAACGGCTGACCGGGCTCACCAATGATCACGCCATGCTCTGGAAATCCGATTTTGTCGGCGAATTCGATGGCTTCTTGGAGGGTATTGACCGACTGATTTAGATAATTTGTTTCCGGTCCTTGCACGAAGGCCGTCACCGCAAAACACTCCTTGGCGTCATACCACACCAGCACTTCCCGCCCCCATCCAGTGACGCCAAACCAAGGGTCACCGCCAAAGCTACCCTCACTGCCAATGCCAAATCGCTCGCCACTGAGTTCACAGGCGAGCTCCGCCTTGGCGCGTGCTGCATCGAGCATCGTACCTTCGCGGGCGATCTCGCCTGTAAAAGTGCCCAGTGAGTCGGTATCAAAGTGATCGATCGTCAACACCGCATAACCAGCCTTCGCCATCGGTGCGGCCAATGCCGCCTCCTTTTTATGACAAGTTAATAGCGCAGCGGGTTGCAATACCAGCACGTCTTGCACGTCGTTCGTCCTCCTTAATCTCGAGATGCCTCTACACGCCATGGATGAGGCGACGCTTCATCCAAGACACACCGTAGAATATTGCCAGTCGTCGGCTCGATACAAAACAGATGCAACCACCGACCAGTCACAAGCTGCCGAAGTTTTTCATGCTTTTGCACAATCGCCAAGATCGCGTGATGTGGCGCCTCGATCCAGACCGACAAACGCAAAGGAGCATGAATCCACTGCTTGCCATCATGTAGCGATTGCAGTGGCAAACCTGTACGCAAATCGCCTCCATTGCCTTCGAACACGCCAATATTACCCCCAACAACGTTGTGCAGCACCTTGTTGCCACTCCCCCACCGGAGGTTATCGACGGTCGACGCAAAATATTGCATATTAATCCAGTGAGCCACCACCACAGGTGCTGTGAGAATTTGCTCCAAAATCGCAAAGTCCTGGTCTGCCGCACAATCATAGTCATGTAAAAAGCTACGACCTTCGAGGTTGATATGCGCTGTTCTCTCACGTGGCGCGGCGATAAAGCCTGCGTTTGTCGAGAGGCCCCATTCTGGGCGCACTTGAGACCAGTCACCCGCCCTTTGCAGGAATTCTTTCTTCAGTGTCCCTGCATCCCGTGCTGCCAGCCCGAGACTTGGGGCCCGTTCAGCACGGATACGCTCACTCGCTTCTAAAAGCCAACATTTCACCTGCTGCAGCGCCAGATCATTCAGACCATCCACACCAACATCAAAGAGGCGAATGTCATCGGTCGTCGTATTATGCAATGCAGGAATAAATCGTGTATCGGCAGGAATGTGAATACCCTGCTCCATCAATCCCTTCCTTACCTCTTCGCGATTGAGCATCGCCGCCAAAACCCGCGCATTGATTTCACCCGATTGTCCGCAGCAAGCACCACAATCTAATCCGGTCGCATGAGGATTATTCGCAGACTGACTACCATGACCAACCAACAGTACCCACGGCGCAAAATTGGATGTCATCGACATGGCACGAAGAATACCCGCAGCGAGTTGAATGGACGCCTCAAGGCTCACACCTTGCATCACTGGGAATAACTGGCCGTGCTCTTGGTCAGACAACGCAGCCATATCAATATTTTTTTCTTTCGCACCACGAAGACTGGATTTCAGTAGTTTCCATCCGTACGTCAACCCCGTGGTTTCAACAAAGGCAAATCCGCTACTTGCCGACGTCCTGAAACGCTCCCATGCCTGCGACACACTTAACCTAAAACGGCGCTGAGCGAAAAGATGATTGGTTGTTTCAGGATTATTCGCCACAGAGACAACACGTATCTGGGGTGCAAGCAATCCAGGTAGTTGTGGTCGCGCTTTTTGTCCCGCGAACGGTAAATATTCGATCGGTAAGCCAAAGAACCCTGCAAAACCGTGGGTGCGGATCGCTGGATCACTTTTCTCTAAGGCGCGACGCATGCGCTCTGAGCGAACATCAATGCAAAAGACCGCATCCATCGTGGGACGCAGTACCGACACACTACGCTCTACCCCACCTTGCTGCGTGCTTCTTTGATGTTGCATCAAGCCCTGATTGACTTGCATTTGCCATGACATGTCGAGTGCATCCTGCCATATCCAGTCGATCTTATCGCTGACATCCATCGTACCCACCTCAGCAGAGCCCACCGCACCGCGCGCCGCGCGCCATTCTGCGACAACAGATTCATGCGTAGGTGTATCCATCAGCACCCACTCCCATGCAAGCCGGATTGCTAGGAGCTGCGCCAAGTGGTGATCACTCGTCCCCGCAAGATCCGCTTGCCACGCCAAGTAAGCACACCATGCCGCCCAACCGTTGACGCTTAATAACAAAGCGGTGAAATAGGTTTCACATTCATGCTGGCCAATGTGCAACCGACGACAAACCAAAGCAATCAGCTCTTGATGTGTTTCAGGCAGTGTCGCAATCCGATCGGCGATACCGTCAATGCCTGTCAGCAATGAGGGGCCGTTATCGCACGATGCAATTTCACGCCATGCAGCATACAGGGAGCGAGCAGGCGTTAATGTCCATCGTGCCTGCCCCTGATCAAACCAAGACGCGCAGTGCTGTCCAATGGCATGGGTCACAACATCCTTACACGAGGGCTGATGGACTAAATCTCGCTTTGCATCCAGTGCGTCGGTAAAAAGGTGAAAGCGTTGTGCGTTTTCAGACGGTGCTGAGGAAGACAGTGCGAGCCATCCTTCGACAGACAGATCGACGGATCGCCGTTTCATAGCAGCGCGCAGCGCCTCTATCGTGATCTGCCCCCGATGAAATTGTTCAAGATACCAATCACGCGGCATCGTCAATGTGGAACCACAGAGATAGGCAACATAATTCGATACCGCCTCGATAGGCTGCTCGACAAAGCCCCACAGAGGATTGACCGCAATCGATTTATCGAGCGGCCACGTTGGCGCAATCCGTTTGCACGCCTGCACAAGGGCTTGTTGAATCTGGTCTTCCGTGACAACAACAGGATGCGTCAACGTCGATGCATTAGGAGAAGGAAACGGTGCAACATAAGCGTGAGGCATCATCATGATCCTTTTTTATTCAGAAGTGGTGTGGTGATGCGTAACGCCTGAGGCGGGGTCATCAGAAGCTGTGTTGGCCAAATCTTGAGCGTCAGATGCGTCACGAACTCGTCAAGATGAAAACCCGCAAATGCCCTTGGATGTAACCAACGAGAGAGGTCTCCTTGCGGTCGGTGCAATACAATAAATTGCGTCAAGAGGAGGCTTAACTGGCACAGCATCGCAAAGCCGATTCTCAGTGGCGAAGGGGGAATCTCTGAAGACGGAAGCAAACGACCAAAAATAACGTGCCAGACACCGTACACCAATGACAAAGCGATGGCATACCCAATGAGCACCATCACCTGTGACCAGCCACGGCTTTCAAAGGGAGAGCTCACCAAAGGAAGCAAGCTACTTACCAACACCAACGCGAACAGCCACAGCACCGGTTCGCCGTATGGATCGAGTCCGTTCAGCACGCTCGTTAATACCACCGCGATGGCAACACCCACTAAGGCGAATAGAATTTGCACGAGGCTTGGCATATGCGTCGCAGGGGCGATTCCCAACATGCGCTGCCGGGAAACGGTTTCTCCCGCGTTTAAAAATGCATGTGCTTTATAGAGGGAATGTGCCAACAAATGGAGGAGCGCAAGCGAATACGCGCCCAGACCAATTTCAAGCAACATAAACCCCATCTGCGCACAAGTCGACCACGCAAGCATTACCTTCACACTAATTCGTGTCATCATCACTAAGGCCGCGAGTGCTGCCGTGACACTTCCGACGATCACCAGCACCAGTTGTGCAGTGGGTGCCACCTCCAACAAGCCAGAGAGCCTGAGTAAGATAAATCCCCCAATATTGACGATACCGGCATGGAGCAGCGCCGATACGGGCGTTGGCGCCTCCATCACTTGCAACAGCCATCCATGTAACGGCAACTGAGCACATTTTAAAATCGCACTGGACACGAATAACAATGCGGCCATTTGCACCCAACGACCAGGTTGATGCGATTGAGCGAGGATATGCATGAGACCATCAATTTCCAAGGTATCAAGATGCAGATACAAGATCAAACAACCTGCAAAGGTCAACACATCCGCAGCACGACTAATGAGAAACTTTTTATGCGCCGCCATCCTTGCTGCTGGGCGGTCTTTGTAAAAGACCAATAATTGATGCAATGCCAAGCTGCTTGCTGTCCACGATAAACAGATAAACAGCAAATTATTCGACGTCACAAGCAACCAGACCGTCGCCACAGTCAGGCATAGCCAACGCAGATAACGGCTTACGCCTTGATCGCCCGCGAGGTAATTTTTGGAATAACACAGAATGACCCACGCTAAAAACCCGGTCAGTGCCAACATGAGGCCACTCAAGACATCGATCTTGACGGTGGGCAGCCATTCACTCGCAACACCAACCACCGCACCGTGAAATCCCACACTGACCAGCGAACAAAACGCGATCACCATTGCCAATAAGGCACTCCTCTGCGCCAAGCGCCAAGAAGTCAAAGCCGCAGCAATCACCAATAGCACAGGCAAGGCTAATGTTAATTGCGCTAACAACGAAGACACGCTGAGAGTGGAGTGAGTAAAAGCAGAGATAAAATCGACGACGTTTCCGAGCATGAAAACACTCCTCTTGATAAACAGAATAGCTATTGTCCCGATTTTTAGGTATATTGAATAATAAATTGTTTCAACCAACCCTATAGATAATCATCTATGAACATTCGCCATTTGAGCTTCCGTTTGCTACAGGTTTATGTACAAGTTGCGCGACTGGGGAACATTTCTGCCGCCGCGCGTGCATTACATTTGACGCAACCAACCGTATCGCTACAGCTAAAAAAATTACGTGAGGCCGTCGACGAGCCTTTATTCACCCTACGCGAGGGTCGTATGGAAATGACACATGTGGGAGAAGAACTCTACCGCGCTGCATGTGATGTTTTGGTTCGATTTGATGATTTTAATGGCTTTCTTGAACAAGCACGCGGGGGTAGTTCGGGACATATTCACCTCGGCATTGTCACCACGGCCAAATATGTTCTGCCACGGATTTTGGGTGCATTTTACCGACAATTTCCTAAAGTGAGTGTGACATTAAATATCGGTAATCGAGCACACATTTTGGAACGCTTCTCTAAGCAAGAAGACGACCTGTACGTCTTTAGCCATCCGCCCAGCGGCACTGAAGCACAAGCGACGCGTATTTTGAAAAATCCATTACAAATCATCGCGCCACTTGATCATTGGGCAACAACAAGAGAACAGTTGGATTTTAGCGACCTGAGAAATGAGCGATTTTTGATCCGCGAGCCAGGCTCTGCCACAAGGATGATGTTTGAGTCTTGGCTCAGCAGCCAAGGTATCGAGCTCGCCGACACGATGCAAATTGAAAGTAATGAAGCGATCCGACTTGGCACCGCCTCAGGGCTCGGCTTATCCGTCATTTCGGCGCATACCTTGCAAGAAGGTCAAGAAAAACTTGCGATCCTGCCGGTGCAACATTTTCCACTCGAGAGCCACTGGTATTTAGTCAGCAGAAAAGATCGCCGTCTTCCGTACGCGGCAATGCAACTCGTCAAGTTTATGGCGGAACATCTGCAAGAATGTGTCGAGCCACAATGGGTCGCGCCAGATATTGCGCATCTGGCGGATAACTTTGTCTAGCTTTGATCTAACTTTTATCGAACGAATGGACCCACGCGGTTTAGAGCCTAAACTGATTGACGAGCGTATTCAACTTATCCGTTTGCTCACGTAGGCTTTGTGCCGCTGCGGCAGCTTGCTCCACCAATGCCGCATTCCGCTGCGTCATATCATCCATGTCCGTCACGGCGAGGCTGATCTGATGAATTCCTGCACTTTGCTCTGCGCTGGCGTGACTGATACTATTGACCGTGGCAGAGGTTTGCTCTAAATGACTCACAATATCCGTCATCGTTTTGCCTGCCACATCGGCCATCGCTGCGCCTTTATTGATCTTCTCAACAGAATCACCAATCAACAATTTAATTTCTTTCGCCGAAGAAGCGGCCCGCTGCGCCAGGTTCCTGACTTCGGATGCCACCACCGCAAAGCCCCTTCCTTGTTCACCAGCCCGCGCAGCCTCTACCGCAGCATTGAGCGCTAGGATATTCGTCTGGAAAGCAATACCATCAATCACAGCGGTGATATCAACAATTTGATTTGAGCTTTCCTTGATGTCGTCCATGGTATGAACAACACCCTTGACGACATCGCCCCCATCCATGGCGACGGAATATGCCATCTCTGCATATTTCGCAGCCGACTTCGCATTCTCGGCATTGTGTTCAACGGTCGAAGTCAACTCTTCCATAGAACTTGCTGTTTCTTGCAGTGAACTCGCCTGCGACTCGGTTCTGGATGAAAGATCCGCATTACCGGAAGCAATCTCTGCCGCCGCCACTTGAATTGAGGCAGAGCTCGCGCGCACTTCTTGAATAACAGTGGCGAGTCCAGTACCGATGTTATTGATCGAATCGAGCAATTCGCCAATTTCATCGGATCTTTCATGGTGTGTTCTTTCGGTTAAATCACCGACCGCCAGTTTCTTTGCCAATGCGCTTGCTTGATTCAAAGGAACAGTCACATTTTTTCGAATCAGATACAAGAGTGCAAACGCCGTGATGATGATCAACACCATCGCGAAGAGCGCGTATAGCATCAAATTCTTCAAGGTATCTTCTGTAATTTCAGACACAGGACACGCTCCCACCAGCATCCAGTTCAAGACCTCGATTTTTTTAAAAACGGCTAGATGCTGTTGCGGTTCACCACCTGATAGATTGCTATTGAAATATAGCGTCCCATGGCCTTGCTCGATCATCGCTTTCAATGCATCGGACTCTTCCGGCGTTTTATCCTTCAAAACATTTCGCCCTTCCTGATCACGATGCAAAGTGAGGTCTCCCAAGCTATCACCCTTCTTCAAATGAAAGGCGAAGTAGCTTCCGGTTTTTCCGATACGCATCGCGAGGATTTTATCTTTAAGAAATATGAGACTGGGCGAAATATCGATCCCCACAAATAACACGCCGACCATATGCGATTGTTCATCGGTGATCGGCATATAGCTGGTCATATAGTCTTTGCCAAACAATTTCGCGGCACCAATGTAGCCTTTTTCCGACTGAAGTAATGCATAAGCGGGATGAGTGTGGTCGAGTGCTGTGCCAACAGCGCGCTCGCCATTTTCTTTTTTCAGGGACGTCGTGACTCGGACAAATTCACTCCCCTCTTTGACAAAAATGGTAGCAATTGCTCCTGTCGTTTTCGTAAATTGATCGACGATGGATTCATTACCATTGATAATTTCCCCGCCATAAGTCAGCGTCGACACTTGCCGGTCACCAATCTTTACTTTATCGTTTTCTTTGAGCACAAACGGCTGCGTTAATTGCCGCTGAAAGGTCGTTCCGGTGCGTTGCGCATCGGCTCTCACGGCCTTATCAAACACATCAAACATATCGTTGATATTTTCTACCGTGTGTGAAACGTCCTGAACGGCTGTGGCTTGCATTGATCGGTAGATGCTGTAACCGAGTGCGCTGATAAAGATTGTGAAGACCACAAGCACAAGAGAAAAAACGATGATACTGAGGCGAGTCCCAAGGCTGATGCCTCGGAGATGAGATCTTTCGATTGTTCGCATGGCACGTCTCCGAGGGTGAAGCCACCTAGTTGGTACATGCAGTGTAGTTTCCCATACGCAACAAATCCACTCAAAAAATTGAATCTTTCAATGTTTTTCATTTAAAGCGGAGGGCGAAATACAATGCCGACGATGCAGATGATGTGGCGTGGTATCTACCATAGATGCAATAAAACAAAATTGCAAGAAATTCAACAATAAAAAAGCCACGTACGACAACGTGGCTTTTGATCTCGACTACCGTACAACAGTCGGCATTGAGATTTTTAGGCTGTTACGATTTCAACGACGCACCAATCTCTTTGATTCGACGCTCCCCCAGTATCAGATGTTGCTCTGACGAATGCACTGAGTAATAACCCATGACCAGAGACTGAGGCAACTTCGCTGCGGAGCCGAGTAGAAAACGGCAATCTGTGCGGGCCTCGACAACGATCGACGCATGCCCTTCTTCAAAAACTACCAATTCCCTCGCGATATCGCTACCACTGACACCAACTGTGCCCGTTTGTGGAAATAGCCACGCAATATCATGGGTCTGGGATGGCTGATACGTCCAAGACTCACCCGCCTTTAACTCCACCCATAAGTAACTGACATCAAAAGGTGGCGTGATCTTGCTGACTAGTTCTTGGTACTTCCCGAGAAGCAAGGTGACCGGTCCTGAGCGTGGCACCTCATCTGCCTGTACAAATTGAGCGGAAGGTGTCGCCAATTCATGGGATGGCGGCATGGCAAACCATGTCTGAAAAGCACGCATCTGGTCGCCATGAAGACCACGCGCCTTGTGCCAGATGCCACTGCCCGTCATCACCCATTCAACCCCGCCTTTACGCACGACATCCACTTGCCCCTCTGACGTTGTATGTTCAATGTCAAAGGTCAATGGAAAAGTCAGGGTGGCGATGCCAGAGTGGGGGTGAAATCCAAACTGTGGCCCACTACCCTCTGCCTCGACATAATCAAGAAAGATAAATGGTTTGAGCAGGTGCCCCAGGTCTCCAGGACTCATGAGACGCGTAATCGGACCGTGCGTCTGTCCACCGGTTCGTGCGACTATTTTTCTCTCTGTAGTCATCGCAGCCCTCCCTATTCATGTCGGTGTTGTGTGAATAACCAAAAGTATAGGGAGGAATTCACCTGAGATAAAGCTAGTCAATTGGAATAGACTCGTTCATGAATGGAACAATCGAGGAACAATCATAGAACAATCATAGAACAATCAATGCGTACCAGCCGTCGTTGTGGAAGCGGGAGACCATAACCAAACGCGTTCACTGATCCGCACAGCTTTCGGAATCAGCTTTTGCTGAAAAAAGAGGTCCGCAATTTCCTGCTGACGACCGACGATATCCGGCGTTACAGGTGTCACACCGTAATGAACACGCTGTTGCCACGTAAGGAGCGTCGCCTCTGGCATATGGAGTTGTCCAGAGAGAATGCTAGCAACTTGCTGTGGATGCTGTGTCGCCCATGCGCCGGTTTTTGCTAACTCATTTAAGATTGCCGACAACACGGCCGGATACTGTTGTGTAAAACGACGTGATGCTTCATAAAAACTATTGGCAGGCAATAAGCCTTGATGATCAGCCAAAACCCGTACCGGCACGGATTGTGCAATCGCTGCAAAGTAAGGATCCCAGATCGCCCACGCATCGACGCTACCGCTGATAAATGCAGCACGAGCATCAGCGGGAGTCAGATAGACTGGCGTAATATCGTTAACCGTTAAGCCCGCACGACGAAGTGCCGTCACAATCAACAAGTTAGCACTCGATCCTTTCTGAAACGCGACTTTCTTTCCCTTCAATTCGTTCACATTTTTAATCGGTGAGTCTTTCTGTACGACGATCGCCTCCGCCCCTGGTGAAGCAGGCTCAGCACCAACATACATTAACTCAACACCTGCCGCCTGTGCAAAGACCGGTGGTGGCGCACCGGTATAACCAAAATCCACGTTACCGGTATGAAGCGCCTCTAAAAGTTGAGGGCCGGCAGGAAATTCAATCCAATTGAGTTGTATTTTTTGTGTCTCAAGTGTTTTTTCTAACGTACCCTGTGCTTTGAGTACTGCTAACAGTCCACTTCCTTTTTGAAAGCCAATGGTCACTATTTTATTGTCCGCATGGGCATCCACGAACGGGTATAAGGTCAGCGTAAGCAAGAAGGTTAACAGGTGAGTGAAGCGACGTAGTGAATTGATCATAGTGGTTGCTCTTTGTCCGTTGTTGAATGATAAGTTGGTTCGTTGTTTCGTTGTTTCGATGGCTATGCGCTCTCGCGCTCGAGTAAGTCGCACTCCAGCAGTGTGAGCCGCTGTATTTTTTTTGTTACCGGTATTTCTCCAAGACTTTCTAAAATGCGTATCGCTGCAATTTCACCGATTTCTCTGGCGGGTGGTCGGATCGTGGTGAGGCTGGGCAGTAACATTGATGACATGGCATAGTCGCCAAATCCCATCAAAGCACATTGCGACGGCATCGCGATACCGGCTCTTTGCCCCGCGAGAATCGCGGCGGCAGCCAAGTTGTCGTTGGCGAAAATAATCGCTTGCACCGCATCTTTCTTCCTTAATGCCAATGCTTCGATCGCTTGTTTTCCAGCATCAAACGGGCTCGCTTGCGTCGGTACAAAAAATTGCGGCTGCAATCCTGCTTCACGTAATACTTCAGCATAACCATCTCGACGATCGAGAGCACTTTCGTCGCCGACGACACTATTTTGAACGAAGGCAATGCGCTCATACCCTTTGTTGAGCAGATAACGTACCGCCTGCTCACCGACACGATGATGCGAAAAACCGACTTGCATATACCGACGCTTAGGTTGGTAATCCCACGTTTCTACGACAGGAATATTCGCTTTATTCAAAAGCTGCAAAGTCCCTCGACTGTGATACTGCCCCGTGACAACCAATGCGGCGGGTGACCAACCTAAAAATGCGCGTACAGCCTGTTCTTCTTGCTCAACAGAAAAGTAGCTTGAAGCCAGTAAGAGCTGATAGCCATGTGCATTCAACGTATCGCTAAAGCTTTGTATGGTATGCGCAAAAATGGGACCAGAAATATTGGGAATCACCATTCCAACAATACGAGAATGGGTCGACGCCAAGCCACCGGCTGCAAGATTGGGAACGTAATTAAGCACCTTAACAGCTGCTGCAATTTTTTCTCGTAACGCATCAGAGACCAACGCTGGTTGCTTGAAATAACGCGATACGGTGATCGATCCCACACCTGCCATCTGCGCAACATCATGAATCGTTGCGCGACCTGAACCACGGCGTTTGCGCGTTGCGGACGGCACGTCATTTTCCGCATTGTCTGAATGACGATCGATCTCAGTTTTTCTTTTGATCATGGTTCTATATTTTTAAATGACATATGGATGTTTGAAATCATTCTTTGACGAATGCCCTGTCAATCACAGAAACTAAATAGCAATGGTATCGGTACCATCAAATTCTATCAGTACCAAGGAAGCGTACGAAGTCGCAAATAATTCGAAGCTTATTACCGAATTACATATCAAACCGACTGTGTACTTTTTCCGTTTTGAATCAGCTTTTTATCATTATCAATTCAGCGTTAATTCAGGGTAAATATGAACATCCATACTAAAAACAAACAACTTCAGTCTCGGCGATATCAGCACCTATTCGCCCTTCTTACAGGTGCAAGCCTGTCACTCAGCGCCGCCGCGGAAGAAAGCAGCCCACCGGATGATGGCGGCCTACCATCCGTGACTGTGACAGCAACCCGTCGCGAAGCGTCCGTACGTTCGGTCCCCATTGCGGTCTCTGTGTTGAGCGGGGACGAACTATCGCAATCCAACCGCAATAGCATTGATACGATCGCGGCAGAATTACCCAGCGTCGATTTCAGGCAGCAAGGCGGAAATAAAGATACGAGTATTTTTATTCGTGGGATCGGCACCATTTCCACATCACCAGGTGTTGAGCCAACGGTGTCGACTATCATCGATGGCGTCGTTCTAGCAAGACCAGGACAAGCAACATTGGATGTGCTCGATATCGAACGTATCGAGGTGCTGCGTGGTCCCCAAGGCACCTTGTTTGGCAAAAATGCGTCTTCCGGTGTGATCAACATCATTACCAAACAACCAAGTAAAGAGTTGACCGGTTTCGTTGATGCCGCTGTTTACCAAGGAAATGAAAAACGCCTCAGCGCAGGCGTGAGCGGCACATTGAAACAAGATGTGGTTCGTGCCTCTCTGACCGTTGTCGATACGGCCTACGATGGCAACGTCGACAACTTAAAAACGGGCGAAAAAGTGAATGGTTTCGATCACCAAGGTCTACGCGGAAAAGTACTGATTACGCCAAATCAGGACACGGACATTACTCTGACCGCCGACTACTTACGCTCGGTCTCGTCCCCCACTTATACGATTGCGCAATCCACAAATACCGCTGTCATTAACGCAGTCGCACCGGTACACATTAGCGCAACGAATCGTCAAGTGGAGTACGATTTATCGAATGCCATTAACGACTTTAACAAGGGCGTTTCAGCACAAGTTGACTGGCGCAATCAAGGCTACACATGGACCTCCATCACTGGTATCAGGTCATGGGACAACGTCCAACACACAACAACATCGACCATCGGCAATAGTGCTGATGTCAGCCGGATCACCGCAGCATTCCCAGCGACACGCGATATTGGCACACTGTATTACCGTCAATTCTCTGAAGAAGTCCGCGTCGCCTCGCCGAAAAGTGATCTCTTTGAATATGTAGCGGGGGCTTACTACCTCAAAGGCAAGGACGAAGAAACTTACCAAAGGATTGTGACGACGCTACCGTCGGTTGTGAATTCCGGTTACGCACCCTACAGCGTTGATAACGATAGTCTGGCGCTGTTTGGTGATAGCACCTATAAAATAACGCAACAACTGAAGTTCTTGAGTGGATTGCGCTGGACGCACGATAAAATCGCTTATCAACATTCAAGAACATCGACTTCGTCAACGGCATTCGCTGGCGTGCAGCCTGCAACCGCCAATTCTGGATCCGATACCGAAAGTGCATTCTCTGGCCGCCTTGGCTTTCAATTTGACATCAGCAATACTGTCACGAGCTATGCGACATATTCTCGTGGCTATAAGGGTCCCGCGTATAACGTCTTCTTCAATATGTTCAACCGTGATACGTTGGCATTGAAACCAGAGACATCCGACTCCTATGAAATCGGCCTCAAAGCACTCTTACTTGATCGCAAGCTGAGCCTCAACGTCGCTGCGTTCCAAACGAAATATGCCAACTATCAAGCCAACTTCTATGACACGGTGGCGGGTGCTGTCGTTACGCGTCTGATTAATGCGGGTGATGTGTCGACGCGTGGTGTTGAAGTGGAATTGGAAGCGCGTCCTACTTCCCAGCTCCATCTCAGTACTTCTGTCGCCTATATCGATGCCCATATTGATCAGTTCAATTGCCCTGCTGCCGCCGCAGCGTCTTGCAATCTGAACGGACAGACCTTGCCATTCTCACCGAAGACTAAATCATTTACCCGTGCTGCCTACACAGTGCCTTTGAATAATGGTCTGCAAGTTGAGTTCGCAAGCGATTATGCATGGCAAAGCAAGGTGCAATATGACCTTTTCCAATCCCCAACCAGCATCCAAGGTAGTTATGGTATTTGGAACGCCAGCGTTGCCTTGTCTACGCCAGAAAAAGGATGGCGTGTTGCATTGATTGGTAAAAACCTGGCAGACAAATCGTATTCAACGAATCTGATTAGTAGTGGTGGCACGGTCACCCGTGGTATTCCACGCGATGACACACGGTATGTTGGAATTAATGTGAGAAAAGAGTTCTAAAATGAGTCAGCGCCAATTAAAACTTGGCGCCTTTCTGCTACATAACGGACATCATGTAGCAGCATGGCGCCACCCACAAGCCGATGCGGGTAGTAACCCATTGAAGCTGTATAAAGAATTAGCCCAAACCGCCGAACGCGCCTGCTTTGACGCAATTTTTTTTGCAGATAGTGTCGCATTAACGAGCGGCGTTGGTGGATTAGAGCCACTCACTTTGTTATCTGCACTTGCCGCAGTGACTGAGCATATCGGCCTCATTGGTACGGCAACGACGACCTATAACGAGCCTTACCACGTTGCGCGTAAATTTGCCTCGCTGGATCGGCTCTCTGGAGGCCGGGCTGGCTGGAATTTGGTGACTTCTGATAATGCCAGTGAAGCAGCCAATTTTGGAAGACAAGAACATGTTGCGCACAGCGACCGCTATGCACGTGCACGAGAATTTCATGAAGTCGTACGAGGCTTGTGGAATAGCTGGGAAGACGATGCCATCCTCAACGACAAAGAAGGGGGACGACAATTCAACCCAGAGAAACTGCATCCTTTACACCATCGCGGCGAACACTTCTCGGTCGCTGGTCCACTGAATGTCAGTCGTAGCCCACAAGGTCACCCCATCGTCGTTCAGGCAGGTGGCTCTGAAGCGGGAAAGAATTTAGCTGCTGAAACGGCAGACGTTGTATTCACCGCCCATCCCACTCTTGCGTCGGCACAACAGTTTTATGCCGATCTCAAGCAACGCGTCCGCCATGCAGGTCGCTCGGAAGAGAGTCTGAAAATTATGCCAGGGCTCTTCCCCATCGTTGGTAAAACGCAAGCAGAAGCGGAGGAAAAATGGAACGTGTTGCAAGCGCTTGTACTGCCCAAAGATGGTTTGGCTTTATTAGGAAGAATGATTGGGAATTTTGATCTCTCGGGTTACCCCATTGACGAGCCCCTCCCCGAGCTCCCACTCACTAACAGTGGTCAGCAAAGTCGTCAGAAGCTACTGACCTCGTTAGCACAAGGCGAGAACCTGACGATTCGCGAGCTGTATCTTCGTATTGCAGGCGGACGTGGCCACTTTACACTCGTTGGCACACCTGAATACATCGCGGATCACATGCAAGAGTGGTTTGAGAACGGCGCAGCAGACGGTTTCAATATCATGCCGCCTTATCTATCGCAGGGATTCACTGATTTTGCAGAACTGGTTATACCTGAGCTGCAACGCCGTGGACTAGTGCGGACACGCTATGAGGGATCAACCCTGCGGGAAAACCTCGGACTTTCTTTCCCGACCTACCAGCGGTAATTGCGCCGCCTTCCAACCCCATGTTGCCGAGACGGTATTCATGGGGTTTTCAATCAAGTCGTTCACAGCAAACGTATGTCCTTGCATGCATTGTTCATCCTCATTTTTTTCAATATACGTTTTCCAAGTATTTAAGTATTTTTTTATTCGTTTTCCAACTTATGAGGATTTCGTATTCTAAGCACACAGAAAACACATCGAGGTTAGCGCAGGGAGTGCCATCAACCCTCTGCGCATTGATAAGGAGAAGATCAGATGGGTGCATCATTTTCACATGCGAACGCCGCACAATCGCACGATGCTGTTCGCGCCACGTTATTAGCCAACGAGGATGTCGCAGATAGCGTCTCACCACAATATGCATGGGAACTATTCTCTACAGGCCAAGCAGTGCTGGTCGACGTCCGAACAACCGAAGAACGCACCTTTGTCGGCTACGTTCCTGATTCGATCCACGTGCCGTGGGCCACTGGCACTAGCCTTACTCGCAACCCACGCTTCGTCCGTGAACTGGAATCTAAAGTCGGTAAAGAGAAAAAAATTCTCTTACTTTGTCGTAGCGGCAAACGCTCTGCTCTCGCACTCGATGCAGCAAAAAAAGCAGGCTTCACCGATATCTACAACATCAAAGAAGGGTTTGAAGGCGAAATAAACGGCGACCAACATCGCGGCACCGCCGATGGCTGGCGCTTTCATCAACTGCCATGGGTACAGAGTTAGCGTTTAATCGTCAGTCAGCGGATAAGGGAGTTTTCGGGTATGAGTAGTAAAGTATCAGGCAGTACAGAAGTACGTCGACCTTCATTTGATATCGATCGTGTTGTCAGTGAATTGGCTGCCGTCAGATTAAATTGGCGCGAAGGTCGACAACGTTCAAATGAGCCAGGTGGACGTGAGTTACAGTCACGCGATGCGATCGCTGACATTTTATCCGGCTTACGCGGCGCACTCTTTCCAATGCGATTGGGTCCTGTAGAGCTTCGCCAAGAGAGTGAGGATTTCTATGTGGGTCACACCTTAGATCTCGCCCTCCACTCTTTATTTCATCAAGTACGTCTTGAGCTGCAATATGTGGCCCGTTATCAAGGCTCAAGCAATGAAGATGTTGAGCAACAGGCGCTCGATATTGTCCGTCGTTTTTCAAGAGCACTACCAGAAATTCGCGTCCTGCTGGATAGTGACGTGATTGCTGCTTACCAAGGTGATCCGGCGGCACGTAGTGTCGATGAGGTATTGCTTTGTTATCCCGGCATTCTGGCATTGATTCATCACCGCATTGCACACTGTCTCTATCGCTTAGGCACTCCATTGATTGCCCGTATTGCAGCGGAACTTGCACATGCGCAGACAGGCATCGACATTCATCCGGGTGCCACCATCGGCACCGGTTTTTTTATTGATCACGGCACCGGCGTTGTCATTGGTGAAACGGCGATTATTGGCGCGAATGTCCGTATTTATCAGGCGGTAACACTCGGCGCAAAACGATTCCCAGCAGACGCTAACGGTACCTTACAAAAAGGCTTACCACGTCATCCGGTTGTTGAAGATGAAGTCGTTATTTATGCAGGTGCCACCGTCCTAGGTCGCATCACCATCGGGCGCGGCGCAGTCATTGGAGGCAACGTCTGGATCACGCAAGATGTCGCGGCAGGCAGTCATGTCACACAGGCGGGATCATTACAGCACGGAGATAGTACACGATCAAATCAATAAACCGATGCCATTGGCAAGAGCGCTCATTCAACGTCACAACGTCGAGAGCTGAAGAATGCAGCAAAGCAACATCGAACCGCGACTGTTACTTCTGCTTACCTCATTGCCACGCTTCCGTAGATACCCTATGAGGTGTTGGCATGTGTTTTTATTTTTATTTTTTTCGTTTCATTAAAAGGAGCAACCATGGCAGAATCAACCATCCCACAATTAGCATTAAGCGATGACGCAGCACGACAACTAGCGAATGCAACCAAAACGGTTCCTAAATTATCAACCGTCAGCCCACGTTGGCTTACCCACCTGCTGGAATGGCTGCCAGTCGAAGCAGGTATCTATCGTTTAAACAAAGTCAAAAATCCTCGTGATGTACGCGTCGCCTGCTCGCAACGCGATGAGTCTGAATTACCTCAGACCTTCGTAGACTATGACGAAAAACCACGTGAATACTTCCTCAATGCGGTCTCGACTGTGTTGGATGTGCATACACGCGTTTCTGACTTGTATAGCAGCCCCCATGATCAGATCAAAGAACAATTACGCCTGACCGTTGAAACGATTAAAGAACGTCGAGAAAGTGAACTGATCAATAATCCTGACTACGGTTTGTTGGCCAATGTCGCTGACGAACAACGTATTTTCCCTTTAACTGGCGCACCAACCCCAGATGATCTCGACGAACTGTTGACGAAAGTGTGGAAAGAACCTGCGTTCTTCCTGACGCATCCTTTAGCCATCGCCGCCTTTGGTCGCGAATGCACACGTCGTGGCGTACCACCACCGACCGTGAGTTTATTTGGATCACAGTTCCTGACATGGCGCGGTATCCCACTGGTACCGTCTGACAAAGTCCCTGTCGCTGATGGCAAAACAAAGATTCTGTTATTGCGCGTTGGCGACAAACGTCAGGGTGTCGTTGGCTTGTTCCAACCAGGTCTCGCTGGTGAGCAAAGTCCAGGATTATCCGTGCGTTTCATGGGCATCAGCCGTAACGCCATTTCGTCTTATCTCATTTCCTTGTATTGCTCATTAGCGATTCAATCCGATGACGCATTGGCGGTACTTGACGATGTTGAAATCGGCAAGTTCCATGACTATCCAGATACCTACAAATAATGCAATGAGTACCCAACCCTTACATCAGAGCGGTGGATTACCGGACCCAGCAGAACTAGCGCAGCTAGCGAGCGAATTTTTCGCAACGCTGCCGAATGGGGAACGTCATCCAAACCGAGCCGTTCCGGTGCCAACAGCGCCTGCGACGCTGCAAACGCGTGCTCCACAACACGAGTTCGGGCAATTCACAGGACTACATCCGGCGCCAGCGACGGTACCAACAACGCCGCCTACCACACCACGTGCAGGTCTTGCCGACAATGCACCGAATGCTTATGCGGCGGCGTTACCATTGATCGACAAGGTCAAACAACGTTCACCAGCGCCAGCCAATCCGTTTTATTTTTTAGGTGATGTGAGTGGCTATCCAGCAGGACTCAGTAGCGCAGACAGTGTGCCAACACTGCAAACATTCGGTACGCCAACAGACCACAATTTACGCGGTTTGTTAAGCGCCGAAGAACCAGCGTTGCGTTCTGGTGGGATTCCCTCTGGGCAGTCTTCAAGCAACCTAGATCAAGCGGGATCGTTTTACTTTCTCGACACGGGACGCTTTCCGGGACCGCACGGTAGCCATGCAGGGGCACTCCCAAACTTGGCCTCCAGTGCGCGACCACCATTTGACGTCAATGCAATTCGCAGAGATTTTCCGATTCTGCAAGAGCGCGTCAATGGAAAGCAATTAGTCTGGTTTGACAATGCAGCGACAACACAAAAGCCGCAATCGGTGATTGATCGGGTATCGTATTTTTACGAACACGAAAACTCTAACATTCACCGCGCAGCACATGAACTCGCGGCACGTGCAACGGATGCCTACGAAAGTGCACGTAAAAAAGTGACGAATTTTTTGGGCGCAAGCTCACCAGATGAAATCATTTTTGTACGTGGTACCACAGAAGGCATTAACTTGGTCGCTAAAACGTGGGGAGCGCAACATATTGGCGAAGGAGATGAAATCATCGTCTCCAATCTCGAGCATCACGCCAATATCGTGCCATGGCAACAGTTGGCAGCACACACTGGCGCAAAGATTCGGGTGATTCCGGTCGATGACACAGGTCAGGTCATCTTGAGTGAGTACACCAAATTACTCAATAGCCGCACCAAGATTGTGTCAGTAACGCAAGTGTCGAATGCCTTGGGCACGGTGGTTCCCGTTAAAGAGATCATTGATCTTGCGCATCGTGCTGGTGCAAAAGTGTTGATCGACGGCGCGCAGTCTGTCTCGCATATGCGGGTGAACGTACAAGCATTGGATGCGGATTTCTTCGTGTTTTCCGGCCATAAATTGTTCGGTCCCACCGGTATCGGCGTTGTCTATGGCAAACGCGATCTCCTCGAAAAAATGCCGCCATGGCAAGGTGGCGGCAATATGATCGCGGATGTCACGTTTGAGCGCACGATTTATCAACCGCCACCTAATAAATTCGAAGCTGGCACGGGCAATATTGCCGATGCTGTCGGATTAGGTGCGGCGATTGATTATATCGAGCGAATCGGTATCGAAAATATCGCCCGTTACGAACATGATTTGTTAGCGTATGCCACTTACGGTATGCAATCAATTCGTGGCGTACGGTTAATCGGTACAGCCAAAGACAAAGCGAGCGTTTTATCGTTTGTTCTCAATGGCTATCAAACGGAAGAAGTCGGCAAAGCCCTCAATGAAGAAGGTATTGCCGTCCGTTCAGGTCACCATTGCGCACAACCGATCCTACGTCGATTTGGTCTTGAGGCAACAGTGCGCCCTTCCCTCGCTTTTTACAATACGTGCGAAGAAGTTGATCGCCTCGTATCTGTTGTTGCGCGATTAGCAGCGGCACGGAAATGATCTAAGCATTATTTCCAGCAGACGTTCTTTGTTCAACTTGCCCAAACTGAAAATACAGTTTGGGCAAGCTTATCTCTAGACCCAAGCCCACCTGTCGCGTTAAGGACGCGCCAAGGCGTTCGCTACGTGATCATTAAAGGCTCTCACCTTCGCAGAATGCTTACGCGCGGCGGGACTGATTAAATGAATTGGAATAGGATTGACTAACCAATCCTGCATCAATTGAATCACCTCTCCGCTCACGAGCAAATCGGCAATCAGCCAGTCGGGTAGGTAGCCGATACCAAGCCCATCACGCAAACATGAGCGCAACACTTCAGAGTTATTGGTCTGCAACGGCCCACTCACTCGCACACTGACAGATGAACCGTCGGCGGTGTTGAACTCCCATTGATTACGCATACGCAATTCGGTGTAGACCAAACAGGGGTGTTGCAAGAGGTCTTCCGGGATGCGTGGCGGATGGACGCCTGCTGGTAACTGTTCCAAATAACGCTTCCCTACTACTAGCATGCGTTGCGACGTAGCGACGCGACGGGCGACCAATGAACTATCGCTTAATGTGCCAATGCGAACAGCAACGTCAATGCCCTGCTCGATCAAATCCACAAAGCCATCATCGAGCTTCAAATCGACAATCACGTCTGGATGACTGCGCATAAACGAACGCACATGAGGCAGCAACACCCGCAAGCCAAAACCGACCGACGTCGCGACCCGCAATGGACCTGACAGCGCACGTTCGCCCTCGCGTAAATGGGATTCGGCTTCAGAAATTTCCGCTACCAACCGACGGGCTTCCTCGAAATAACGCAAGCCATCATCAGTGGTCGTGACAGCACGCGTCGTTCGCACAAGGAGACGCACGCCCAAATACCTCTCTAACGCCGCGACTTGCTTGCTGACCGCACTTTGCGTACTGGACTGCTCCCGAGCGACGGCCGAAAAACTCCCCGTTTCCACAACGCGAACAAATGTTTGCATCGCCATTAATCGATCCATACCATCCCTTATTCATTCCATCTAGGAATGAATGATAGTCTGTTTTTTGATCTAGTGCCCTATTTGGATGAGGTACATACTTCACTTCAGCAACAACGCACAGAAGTAAATCATCGAATTCACTCATTGACTCAAAAGGATCATCATGAAAACTATTCAAGTACCTACGTACGAAGCTTCTACTGACGCAAATAAAGCCTTAATGGACAATCTCAAAAGCGCCCTGACCTTTGTACCTAATTTGTATGCCACATTCACCTATTCAGAGACAGCCTTAGGCACCTACCTGGCGCTCCAAAATGCGAAAAGTTCGTTATCCTCAAAAGCACGTGAGGTGGTCAATCTGGTCGTCAGCGAAGTCAACGCCTGCCAATACTGTCTTGCAGCGCATACCATGGTCGGAAAAATGGTCGGATTCACCGATCAGCAGATTCTTGAAATCCGCAGTGGAACAGCCCACTTTGACACTCGCCTCGATGCGCTGGCACAGTTGGTACACAACGTCGCTGTTACAAGGGGGCATACTGACAAACAACTCCTTCAGGCATTTTTTGATGCTGGATGGAACGAAGGTAACTTGGTTGATATCATGATGGCCATCGGCGACAAAATCATTAGCAATTACCTGCACAGTACAACGGAAATCCCTGTCGATTTCCCTCCTGCACCAGCGCTTTGATCTCTTTAACGATCATTTAACGATCATTTAAACGATCATTTCCTCTGACAAAACCCAGACTGGGAACCACCCAGCCTGGTTTTTTTACCACATGCAACAACGAAACGTCCACATCGGACTTTTTTGACCTAAACTTAGCTACAGAGAAAGAATACCTTTAGTCAAATTACTCAAGGTTATGCATCTGTAATCAAGCTTACGCAACGGTGCTTGCTACTTTGCAGAAAGCGGCCATCGTTTATCAAGTCCACACCACCACAAAGGAGTTGCACCATGTTACGTCGAGATTTCATCCACTCCGCCGTTGCCTCTGGCTTATTGCTGTCGTCAGGACTCTCCCTGGCGCAGAAAAATACGACCACTTTTACGCTGGACGGTACAGATGTGTACGGAAAAAAGCTCAATTTGCATGATTTTTCAGGCATGACGGTCCTTGTCAGCTTTTTTACATTCGACTGCCCTTTATGTAGCGACGACTTAAAGCTGATGCGCGAGTTTTATGTGCGTAACAGTAAAAACAAATTCATGCTGCTCGGTGTTAACCTCGATACCAACAAAAAAGATCTCGACGATTACAATGAGCTAACGACCCACGCTTATCCAAAGGATCAGCGTTTCCCGACCGTTTGGCGCAATGCCCCAGGACACAAAGACAATTTTGGCGTGATCGCGACGCAACCAACCCATTTTGTCCTTGACCATAATGCACAATTAAAATTTAAGCGCGAAGGTAAATTTCAGGCAAATGATTGGGATAATCTCTGGTTATCGCTCTAAACACCCTTCACCATTAAATTTAAGACACACAACGATGTTGATTCAATCCGACTTTCGCACACCGCACCTGACTACAAAGCTACCAGACGTAGGTACCACCATCTTCACCGTGATGTCCATGCTCGCTGCCGAGCATGGCGCCATCAATTTAGGGCAAGGTTTTCCTGATTTTGATTGCGACCCACGCCTGATTGAAGGCGTGACCAAAGCGATGACCCAAGGATTGAATCAATATCCGCCGATGCCAGGCATTGCCGTGCTGCGAGAAGCCATCGCGGCAAAAATCGCGGCACTGTATCAGCATACCTATGATCCAGCGACTGAAATCACCGTGACGGCTGGTGCAACGCAGGCAATCCTAACGGCGATGCTGGCGGTGGTGCATCCTGGTGACGAAGTAATTGTGTTAGACCCTTGCTATGATAGTTATGTCCCGAATATTCAATTAGCAGGCGGGATACCTGTTCGGGTACCATTGACACCAGGCAGTTTCAGGCCTGATTTTGATCTAATCGCTACTGCGATCAACAGCAAGACGCGTGCGATCGTCATCAATTCACCACACAATCCCAGTGGCACAGTCTGGACACGCGATGAGATGCGTAAGCTAGAAGAGATCGTGAGCAACACCGATATCTTGATTATTTCTGATGAAGTCTACGAGCATACCGTGTTTGATGGCGCGCCCCACCTCAGCGTCGCGTCATTCCCCAATTTAGCCGCTCGGTCGTTTGTCATCTCCAGTTTTGGCAAAACCTACCACGTCACAGGCTGGAAAACTGGCTACGTTGCAGCGCCGGCCGATCTGATGGCGGAATTTAGGAAAGTACATCAATTTAACGTCTTTACCGTCAATACGCCTGCACAACATGGCATCGCCGCGTATATGGCCGATCCAGCACCTTATCTCGACTTACCTGGGTTTTATCAGAAAAAACGCGACTTATTTCGCCAAGGGTTAGCAAAAACCAAATTGAAATTGTTACCTTGTGAAGGGACGTATTTTCAATGTGTCGATTTTTCAGAGGTCAGTGATCTGAGTGAGCAGGATTTCTGTCGGTGGCTAACGACCGAGCTTGGCGTTGCAGCGATCCCGCTATCTGCGTTCTATGGCAGCGGCTTTGATCAAAAAGTCATTCGCTTTTGCTTCGCAAAAAAAGACGCCACGCTCCTTGCCGCATTGGAAAGGTTAACAAGCTTATAGCCAACGCTTCTTTGCTCGAATCACGTCGAGCAAAGAATTCCACCGCAAAAAACAAAAAAGGCTTACATTTCTGTAAGCCTTTTTCAAGAATTGGTTGCGGGGGCAGGATTTGAACCTACGACCTTCGGGTTATGAGCCCGACGAGCTGCCAGACTGCTCCACCCCGCGTCTGAAGAATGAAACTATACACGATTTTACCGCAGCGCGCAATGACCCCGCCACTTTAAACTGAGTTTCGCACCAGCCACTGCAGATGTTACACTGCGAGCATCACATCAATTTATCTCTATTTTGCTATGAAATTCTGTTCTGAATGCGCCGCACCCGTTGAGCTCAAAATACCTGCTGATGATACGCGGGAGCGATTTGTTTGCAGCCAGTGTGGCACCATTCATTATCAGAACCCCAAAATGGTCGTGGGCTCTATTCCAGTATGGGAGCAAAATGGCGAACTCAAGGTGTTGCTGTGCAAAAGAGCCATTGAACCACGGCTTGGCTTTTGGACCTTGCCAGCGGGTTTCATGGAAAACAACGAAACCAGCGCACACGCCGCTCAACGCGAAACAATCGAAGAGGCAGGCGCCAATATTGCGCTGCACGAGCTGTTTGCCATCATTAACGTGCCTCACGTCCATCAGGTTCATTTGTTTTACCGCGCCACCCTCCTCGATCTGAATTATGCAGCAGGCACTGAAAGCCTCGATGTGCAGTTATTTTCTGAAGAAGAGATTCCCTGGGACGACATAGCCTTCCCAACGGTGACGCATACGCTGCGCTTTTTCTTTAGCGATATCAAAAAAGTGAAAGCCGGTGGACAGTTTTCAGTGCACGAGGATGATATCTTTAAGCCAATGCGGAGTAGCACTTGATACCTTGGTTGGAAAAAAACACACCATTTCCTGATGTCAACACCGCACTGACAGAACAACAAGGTGCAGCCGGACTGTTGGCTGCAGGAGCAGACCTTTCTCCCGAACGCCTACTTGAGGCTTATCGCCGGGGTATTTTTCCGTGGTTTTCAGAGGGACAACCGATTCTGTGGTGGTCGACAGACCCGCGAATGGTGCTTAAGACGGATGATTTCACGGTCTCCGATAGCCTCCGTAAAACCTTGAAAAAAATTCAAAACAACCCTGATTGGGAAGTACGGTTCGATAGTGCCTTTGAGCAAGTCATGCGCGCTTGCGCAGCACCACGGAAAGACGGTGCGGGTACTTGGATTTCAGACGACATCATCGCAGGCTACTGTGCTTTGCATGCGCAGGGTTATGCCCACTCATCAGAGGTGTGGTTTCAAGGTCAACTCGTCGGTGGTGCTTACGGCGTTAGCATTGGGCAAATGTTCTATGGAGAATCAATGTTTGCCCGCGTCACCGACGCATCAAAAGTTGCATTAAGTCATCTCGTTTTTTTCTTGCGCCAGCACGGTGTGAAAATGATAGACTGCCAACAAGAGACACGCCATTTGGCATCTTTGGGAGCAAAACCGATTCCTCGGTCGACGTTTTTGGAGTGGATTAGTAGTGCAACGTCCATGCCACAAATTACTGACTGGCAACCGCTTTCAGTGATACCAGCGATGTCAAAAAGTAGCGCATCAGTCAAGTAAGAACAAGAAGAGAGAAACGTGACGCAACTTAACGATCTGCCTTTAGCGAGCATTCAGTTTTATGCGACGGCACCTTATCCTTGTAGCTATCTAGAAGGGCTGCAGGCACGGTCACAAGTGGCCACCCCTGCGCACCTGATCAATGCGGATACTTACTCTGAGCTCGTCAAGAATGGTTTTCGCCGAAGCGGTATTTTCATCTACCGGCCCCATTGCGATAATTGCAGAGCGTGCACCCCAGTCAGAGTGCGGGTCGATGAGTTTGTTGCCAATCGCAGCCAACGCCGCGCAGAAAAAAAACACGACAACTTACACGCTATCGTCACAAGCCTTAGCTATTCACATGAGCACTATGAGCTCTATCAGCAATACCAACATCACCGCCACGCCGGCGGTGGGATGGATAACGACAGCCACGATCAATACGCCCAATTTTTGCTACAAAGCCGTGTCAATACGCGATTAGTTGAATTTAGAGATGAAACAGGCAGATTAAAAATGGTAAGCCTGATTGACATCCTCACCGATGGTCTCTCTTCGGTCTACACCTTTTTTGATCCTAGCGATGCGAACGCGTCGTATGGCACTTACAATGTGATCTGGCAAATCAGACAGGCAAAAGAGATCGGATTACCGTATGTCTATCTCGGATACTGGATCGCAGCCAGCCCTAAAATGGCCTATAAAATTAACTTCAAACCACTCGATGCATTAATGCATGGACATTGGCAGCCTCTCTAGGGGCAAATGTGAAAAAAATAAAAACCACGTAACAAACGCATTGAGCAACATGAACAAAAAAACAGATGACAACAGACAACCTAGACTGACAGCAGGATAAAGTAGCATTCATTTTTCTTTGGTCACTGTCCTCACTCAAGCGCACTTTTATACCTATTCTTCTACGTACATCCGACGATTACTCCTATGCCTGAAAAACTCTTCTATACCTTGGCGCGCTCGATCCTGTTTTCGATGGAGCCTGAAAAAGCCCATCACTTCACCCTCCCTGCCTTACAACGCATCAGCAAGTCCGGACTGGGTGGCTTATTTAGCAAACCAGTCAACGACCCACGTACAGTGATGGGCGTGCAATTCCCGAACCCCGTAGGACTGGCAGCAGGTCTGGATAAAGACGGTGCCTATATCGACGGGCTAGCGTCCCTTGGTTTTGGATCAATTGAAATTGGCACCGTGACACCACGTGCGCAACCAGGCAATCCACTGCCGCGCATGTTCCGCTTGCCTAAGGCAGAAGCCATCATCAATCGCATGGGATTCAATAACGGCGGTGTCGATGCCTTTGTGCGCAACGTACAATCGTCCCGCTTCTATCAAGAGAAGCAAGGCGTGCTGGGTTTAAATATTGGGAAAAATGCCGATACGCCCATCGAACGTGCCGCAGAGGATTACCTACATTGCTTGGAAAAAGTCTATCCTTACGCCAGCTATGTCACCGTCAACATCTCATCACCAAACACAAAGAATCTCCGCCAATTGCAAGGCGCGGACGAGCTCGACAACTTGCTCGCACAGTTAAAAACCGCACAACAAAAACTGGCAGATCAACACAAACGCTATGTGCCCGTCGCTTTGAAGATTGCTCCCGATATCGATGCGGAACAAATTAAAACGATCGCAGAAGCCCTATTGCGCCACTGTATCGACGGTGTTATCGCCACCAATACCACCATCACACGCGATGCCGTGAAAGGCCTGCCACATGCAGAAGAAGCAGGCGGCTTGTCAGGCAAACCGGTATTTGAATTATCGAACCGCGTTATCCGTGCGCTGAAGGCAGAGTTAGGCAATGAACTGCCGATCATCGGTGTCGGTGGTATTTTCTCTGGCGAGGATGCGGCGACAAAAATACGCGAGGGTGCGTCTCTGGTTCAATTGTATTCAGGATTAATTTATCAAGGTCCCGCACTCGTGAAAGAATGCGCCAATGCCTTACGTAACGTTCGCTAGTGAAAGAACTATGTCTATGCAAACCACATTGCTCGGTAATAGCCACATTCAGGTCAGTAAAATTTGTCTCGGCACCATGACGTTCGGAGAACAAAATAGTGAATCCGAGGCGCATGCGCAGTTGGACTACGCCTTAGAACGTGGCATTAATTTTATCGACACAGCAGAAATGTACCCCGTCATGCCGCGCGCCGAAACGCAAGGTAAAACAGAGCAGTACATTGGCACATGGCTCAAGAAAAACAGCGCCAAGCGCGATCACATTATTCTGGCGACCAAGGTAGCTGGCCCTTCACGTGGCATGCATTGGATTCGTGGTGGTGAGAACGATCTAAACGCTGCCAATATTCGCGCTGCTGTCGACAGCAGCTTGCAACGACTGCAAACAGACTATATCGATCTTTACCAATTGCATTGGCCGAGCCGTAACGCGCCGATTTTTGGGCAAAAACAATTCGACCCAACACTTGAGCGACCACACACCCCGATCGCCGAAACCATTAGCGTTTTATCGGACTTGATCAAAGAAGGAAAAATTCGCTCCTACGGCGTATCGAATGAAAGTGCATGGGGCGTAGGTGAATTTGTACGCCAAGCAGAAAAACTCAACGCTCCGCGTCTCGTTTCTATCCAAAATGCCTGTAATTTAGTGAATCGCGCCTTTGAACAAGGGCTTGATGAAAGCTGCTACCGCGAAAACGTCAGTTTGCTCGCGTATAGCCCCCTGGCATTTGGTCAGTTGACAGGAAAATACGTTGATGATGCGAAGGCACATGGTCGCCTCACTATTTTCCCACCGACCTGGAGTCCTCGTTATACACGCGCCAGCGTGCTCGAAGCCAGCCGTCAATACGCCCAATTGGCGCGGGCGAATGGTCTCACTCCATCGCAGTTAGCGTTGGCATGGTGCTATTCACGTTGGTATATCGGCAGCACCATCATTGGCGCGACGACCTTGACGCAATTAAAAGAAAACATTGACGCCTTTGATGTCACGCTCAGCCCCGAAATCATCGCTGGTATTGAAAGCATACATGCAACATTGAACAATCCAGGTCAATAACGCGTACCGTAGAAAATCAAAGCCCCCGCACTCAATCAACAGTACGGGGGCTTTTTAGTTTCTATGCAGAGATGGCTGTTATAACGTCGCGGTTGCCAATTTCGCACCGAAACCAATAAACATGACACCTACCCCGCCAGATAAACCAGCCGATAAACGGCGGCGGCGACGAAATGCCTCGGCTAGCTTTGCACCGATCAAAATAATAGCGGTGAGGTAAGTAAAACTACAAATCTGGCATACCAGTCCCAAAAAACTATAAGACAAGACCGGTGTATGGAATTCAGGATCAACGAACTGAATAAAAAACGAAATAAAAAATAGAATCGCTTTGGGATTCATCAGGCTAATCATCAGCGCGCGGGTAAATGGCTTACTCATTGAGTTAGTCAGATCCACTTTGCCTTCCGCTGCCGCTTCCGGGGAAGCTGCCTGGCGCATACCACGCCGACTACTCAACAGCATTTGTAAGCCAATCCATCCCAAGTAAGCAGCACCGATATATTTGACGGCATAGAATAAGGAAGGACTCCCCTTCAAGAGCGTTGCCATACCGCCGGCAGAGAGCACCATCAGAATAAAGTCACCCAAGAAAATGCCGCAAGCCCCTCGGTATGCAGGGCGGATGCCTCGTTGGGCCGCAACACTTAACACATACATTGAGTTGGGGCCTGGTAGCAAGACGATAAAAATCGTCCCAATAAAGAAAGTCCAAAAATCGGAGACGCCAAACGTGGCGTGAATGAGAGCGTTCATGAGAAATACCGATGGGAGAAAAGCGCAGGGCTGTCATCATAACAGGGTAACGCCCCCTGCGCCATCATTGGTACACTCCTCCGCTCCTGTGACCTATTTGTTGTGCTCACGAACAGGAATCTGGACATTACACAAATCAACATGGCCTGCGGGACGTTTATACCAGTCTCCGCCACGATTTCGTTGCGCTTCCACAATCGCTTTAAACAGCGGTGTATCTGTGCGAATCACATCGAGATGCGTACGCTCTGCTTCAGGCACGTCCGCTGCAAGTCGTATTGATTTCATCGGGACGTTTTGTTCTGGCTTCTCATAAAATCCCAATGCACCTGTACCACGCGGCAACGTGCTCAGTAAAGGCATGCCCGCTAACACACGCCCTACCACGGTAATATTGCGATCCAACTGCCGAGGCGCGTTGCCGATGACCACATACAATGACGTACCATCCCCTGTGTTGACTGCACTGTCCCGTGACACACCAACCGCCCCGTAGCAATGCGCTAGCCAGGTGGTGTTTGTCTTAGGATCACGACCAGCGGCAAAGCCGTTACTAAAACCGACTTGCGGCGCATAGCCGTCAGTATCAAAGAGCCGATTAAACGTCATCCCTTTAGGTACGCTCACGGTAAACTCTGGATCCAAGTTCTTCTTTGCCGTCTTCAATTCACGTTTTTCATCGGGATCAGCCCACTGCACAACGTAGTTATCTTGCGAGCGCACAATAGCAAGCCCATCAAAATAGCCCTCACGAACAAGCTTACGAATATTCTCAACATGGTTTGGGGCAAAGAGCGGCGCTAACTCAATCACCACCCGTCCCTTTTCTAACTCAAGATAGAGCGTGTTTTCTGGGTCGGGCTGACGCCAATCGCTCGGCTGCGCCGTTTTAACGAGATCGGCCGTGCTCGGTTTTGCCTTCAGTGGGTTTTCTGGCACTACTATTGCAGCCTGTGCCGCGATCGACATGGCCAAAAGACTCGTTGCCAACCCTGTTGAGGCATAACGGCAAAGGAATTGACTACGCGACACGGTCTGATCAGGAACTTGGTGTTGCAACGGCATGGCTCACTCCTATTAAGAATAAAAAGGAAACGATAGCAATAAAGATGACGACAAAAATAACAAAAATAACAAAAATAACAAAAATAACAAAAATAACAAAAATAACAAAAATAACAAAAATAATAAAAATAATAAAAACGACAATAGCAACCACGATAACAGATCGCAATCACCCTTCGAGATAACACAGCAAAAAAAATGGTACCGCAGGGGTACCATTACGAACAACGTCATCAGTGTGCAACAACAAGCTTAGGCGTGAACCAGTCGCAGGTGTCCAGCACGGGATGCCGCTGTCGATTGAAGACGAACTTGCAGAGAATTTTGTAATGACGCAAAGGATCCACCAGTGCGATAACCAAAGCTCACTTCAATGACATCCCCGACTTTCACCTCGAAAGGCTCCGCCACAGGCAAAGACATGTAAGGAATCAACCAATCAATCGTCGCCGACGTCTCCAGCAACACCGCCAGAATATTCTTCGTGACGAAACGTAAAGCACTCAACGTCCCCGCGGTCTCGATGGTAAATGTACCGGCCCATTGAATCTGCAGACCGTTCGGCTGAGTAAAATCAATCACGCTATAGAGCGCAGGTGCTGCCAGTTCGCGGGTATCGGCAGAAAAAGTACCAGGGTCAGTAAATTGAATAATCGGTGCTTGATAGCCTGAGAAATCGTAAGTGTGCTGCAAAGGTTGTACAGCCATCACCACCGCCTCAGGAATAAAAATCGGCAATGGGCCGCCAAATTTTTCGATGTAGCGTTGCTTGAAATTCTCAATCACTTCGACCTGCTTTTCGCGGATCATGGCGACATGGATCATTTCACAAATGACGACATCGACTGGCTCGGGCGGAAGATACTCAAACGCATCGGCATGGATGACTTCCACTCTGTCACCATGGGCATTTTTCGCAAGCAAACGGCGCGCCTCGGTGACCATGTCTGGATTGAACTCCACGCAATAGACCTTTTCTGCTTTTTGCGCCGCAAACCACGATAACACGCCTGTGCCGCCGCCAAGCTCTAGCACTTTCGCACCTTCAAACACCTGACGTTCAATCGCTGCCTTAAAATTATCCATGCGATTGGCATCCATCAACATATTGTGATGGTATTGCAATGGAATAAATTGCCCCAGGTAGCAGCTCTCTGCTTCGCGCTCAATCAACATTGTGGTTCCTTTTCAATCAGTATTTTCACGTGACTGACTCATGATCAGACCATTGTCCGACGCAAAAGCAGATCGTCAACTCAGAGCAAACAACATCGCATGTTGGGATTACTCTCAGTCCTTGATTATCCAGATATCAACAAGAAACAAACGCCAGAGATGACGTGTAATTGACACGCAATTCATCCATTAGACGGCAATATGACAAGAAAAAGGTGCGTCGGCAGGCAATACATCTGTTGTTAGTGCTGATCAAACCCAACGAACTTCAACTGATCGTATTAACGCGTCTTAACAACAGGAACCAAAATAATGACGGGCGGTGTCGGCTCTTTTGCCGATGCGAGTTTTTCGCATTGCGGGTCTTTGTAGGGGCCGGTGGTCTTTTCCCAAAATTCGCCCGGAGAGGTTTGAGCACAGAGCTGGGCATCGGACGTCTTACTCTTCCAGACAAAATAACCCGCAGGGGCAGCGTCACTCACTGGAGAGACAGCGAACAAGCAGGCAACGATCCCTGCCAACAAAAAGGAAGGTTTGACTTCTGCTCGCTTACGCGAAAAATAGCCCATCTTCATCGCCCTTCTCCTTTCTTTTGACATGTCACGATGCCACCTTATAAGTACCAAATTAGTACCAAATTGATACCGAATTGATACCGAATTAGTAACGCGCTGATACGTCATCATACCCCGACTAAGCAGGATTGGCGCTCTACCATCCTGCTTAGCGAAGTTTACATCGACGCGACCTGCTGTTGACGATAGCGGGCAAGCTCATCGATCGTTAAGATGACGAGATCATGTGCCAATGCATACGCCTGCACCTGCAAGCCTTGCGTCATGCTGCCATCCGGGTTCATCAATTCACAAAGCACTGCGGCGGGTGAAAGTCCTGCCATCGTCGCCAAATCAACAGACCCTTCGGTGTGTCCGCGCCGCTCTAAGACACCACCAGCAACCGCACGTAGCGGAAACACATGGCCAGGTCTAGCCAAATGCTCCGGCTTCGCATCGGGGGCGATGGCAGTCATGATCGTTGTCACACGATCTGCTGCGGAAACACCCGTTGTGACGCCCTGCTTTGCCTCAATAGAAATGGTGAACGCCGTCCCGTAACGGCTTTCATTGTTACTGACCATCGGGGGTAATGCGAGCTGGGATAATTTTTCTTCCGGCAAGCACAAACAGACAATGCCGCTTCCATCACGGATCATCCTTGCCATCGACTCGACACTGATTTTCTCGGCTGCAACGATGAGATCTGCTTCATTTTCACGATCAAAATCATCCATTAACAAAACAGGACGACCTTCACGCAAATCAGCCAAGGCTTGTTGCAGACGTTGCTCAAAAGGGGCAAGACTAAAGGTTTCTGCCTGCTCAGCATGAGCAGAAGAATTGACATTGGAAACGGTTGCAGTACCAACCGTATTACTTGGGTTTTTACTCTCTAACATAATGAAACGCTCCGCAAAATAAAAAGTGCAAAAGACGTTCCAGGGATAAATCAAAAACGCATAGCCATACGACAGCGCTCATGGCGCAAACCATGATCACTGCACTAAGGCGCATCTTCTCTCATCCGGACTATGACCGTCGGCCCTGGAATCACACCAGATCTGCTGACCCCGCCAAAAAAACTTACGCTATTTCTGACGGGCGCTCGCGGGCTTGTCTGAAAACTCAGATTTACCGCCGGTGGGGAATTACACCCCGCCCTGAAGACGTACTACCTACCGCATTAGCGGCTTGCTAATTATACGACCATTTTTTCAAACACGTCGGCGCAGGGAAAAAACCGAAGAGATGCATTTTCAACAAAAAAATCACTACCGAACAGGGATAAAGCCGCCGATCATCGCCTAAAGAACGTCTTATCCCCTTCGC
Organism: Undibacterium sp. MH2W; assembly: GCF_049340215.1. Taxonomy (NCBI): domain Bacteria; kingdom Pseudomonadati; phylum Pseudomonadota; class Betaproteobacteria; order Burkholderiales; family Oxalobacteraceae; genus Undibacterium; species Undibacterium sp. MH2W. Next base: position 109,652 of record NZ_JBMPPA010000010.1, read on the forward strand.
CGACTATGCATATATCAAAAGCGCATATAAGCAAATGAATACTAAGTAGTTTGCAATAGAATCGACTTTCATTACGATTCACCCTAATTTAGACGGGGTGATATGACTTTAACTTATATATTTTCGGGATTTGCAGTAGGTACGCTGGTCGGATTGACCGGCGTAGGCGGCGGCTCGTTGATGACGCCGTTGTTGACCCTCTTGTTTGGCGTTGCGCCTACCGTCGCCGTCGGTACTGACCTCGCTTTTGCGTCCATTACCAAAGCGACTGGCACCTTTACACACCGTCTACGCGGCACCGTTGACTGGCAAGTTGTTCGCCTACTTTGCTACGGCGCTTTACCAGCAGCTGTTCTCGCGACCCTCGCACTCAAACATTTTGGTAGCCTGAACAAAGAAATTGGCCAACTTATTCGCTATTCAATCGCTGCATCGGTCTTTTTGACTGTGATCGCGCTGCTGTTCAAAAGCAAAATGTTGAACTGGTTGAATAATCATCCTGAAAAACAATTGCAAGGCCGTCAATTGCAAGCTGCCACCGTGATTTCAGGCGCACTGCTCGGTACACTGGTCACTATTTCCTCTATTGGCGCAGGGGCAATCGGCGCCACGCTGTTAGTGATGTTATATCCTAGAATGTCTGCAGCGCACATTGCCGGTACCGATATCGCTTATGCAGTACCATTAACGGCGATTGCTGCCTTTGGCCATTGGTGGCTGGGATCGATTGACTGGTCGTTGCTGATCGCTTTATTGATTGGATCCCTGCCAGGCATCACGATTGGTTCCTTAGCAGCACGCGCAGTCCCTGAGAAATTGTTACGGGGTATTCTAGCGACCACATTGACACTGGTTGCTACCAAATTGATTTTCTGACGATAACCCGTCTGCAACGAAGAAACCATGATGTTGATACCGCTCGATGGATTGTTTTTGTGACGTAACGTCAACGACACGCTTTCTTAGCGAGCACGAATTAGCATACCGAAACATACCGAAAAATACCGAAGCTACCTACGTTATTTATTAAGCGCACTTGAAGCGCATTGTGAGGACAAAAAGATGTACCGTTATGACCACCACGATCATCAGATCATCAAAGAACGTATCGCACAATTTCGTGATCAGGTGCGCCGTCGTCTTGCCAATGAACTAACCGAAGAAGAATTTTTACCATTACGTTTGCAAAATGGTTTGTACTTCCAACGTCACGCTTATATGTTGCGGGTGGCTGTCCCTTACGGCATGTTGTCCTCAGAGCAGATGCGCGTGTTTGCGCTAATCGCGCGCAAGTATGATCGTGGTTATGGTCACTTCACGACCCGCCAAAATATCCAATATAACTGGATCAATCTGGAAGATGCACCGGATATTCTTGAGCATTTGTCCAAAGTCGAAATGCACGCCATTCAAACGTCGGGTAACTGCATGCGCAATATTACCTCCGACGAATTTGCTGGCGTTGCCGCAGATGAAGTGATCGATCCACGTGCTTACGCTGAGATTCTGCGCCAATGGACCACATTCCATCCAGAATTCGCCTACCTGCCACGCAAATTTAAAATTGCGATCAATGGTTCCAAAGAAGACCGTGCTGCGATTGCGGTACACGATATTGGCTTGACCGTTGTGCATAACGAAGCAGGCGAAGTGGGCTTTAGAGTGATGGTTGGCGGCGGTATGGGCCGTACACCGATTCTGGGTAGCGTTATCCGCGAGTTTTTGCCATGGCAGCACGTGATGACCTATTTAGAAGCCATTCTGCGTATCTATAACCAATACGGTCGTCGCGATAACAAATACAAAGCACGCATCAAAATTCTCGTCAAAGCGATTGGTGCTGACGTCTTCGCCAAACAAGTCGAAGAAGAATGGGCAGACATTAAAGATGGCCCAGCAACACTGACAGAAGCGGAATTAAAACGCGTTGCGAGCTTTTTCAGCACACCAGACTATGAGAACTTGCCTGCGCAAGATGCTACGTTTGAGCAACAGAAAGAGCAAAACAAAGCGTTTGCCAACTGGGTCAAGCGCAACGTCAAACCGCATAAAGTGGCGGGCTACAATGCCGTCGTTTTATCACTGAAAAAACCGGGCGTTCCTCCCGGAGATGCGACTGCAGAACAGATGGACTTCATCGCTGATCTCGCAGACAAATATAGCTTCGACGAATTGCGTGTCACGCACGAACAGAACTTGGTGTTAGCAGATGTTAAACAGAGCGACTTGTTCGCCGTGTGGCAAGATGCAAAATCCCATGGTTTAGCAACACCCAATATTGGCCTGTTGACCGATATGATTTGCTGCCCTGGCGGTGACTTCTGTGCATTGGCCAACGCCAAATCGATTCCTATCGCGCTCGACATCACAGACCGTTTTAACGATCTGGATTACCTGCATGACATCGGTGATATCGAATTGAATATGTCTGGTTGTATCAATGCCTGCGGTCATCATCACGTTGGCAATATCGGCATCCTTGGTGTGGATAAAGATGGCAGTGAGTGGTACCAAGTGTCAATTGGTGGCGCACAAGGAAATCAAGCTGCGATCGGTAAGATTATCGGCCCTTCCTTCTCTGCGGGTCAGATGCCAGAAGTGATCGAACGTATCATTCAGGTTTATCTGCGCGAACGATTAGAAAATGAGCGTTTTATCGATACGACACAACGCCTTGGCATTACACCATTTAAAGAATTTGTGTACGCCACACCGATCAAAACGACTGAGCATCACGGCGAGGACGCAGGTTCCGTTGTGTCTTACTAACGTCGTCGCAACCGATACGAGAGCAGAGAACATATCATGACAGACATTATCAAAGATAAAGCCATCGTTAGCGATGATTGGACCGTTTTGCGGTTGACCGAAGAACAAACACCTGACGCAGTTGAAGTACCTGCAGGGAAGACGATTGTTCCGCTGCAAGTATGGTTATTGCAAAGAGAAACACTGGTCAAACGTGACGATATCAGCGTCTGGTTTAACAGTGACGAACAAGCGAAAGACTTGAAAGACGACATCGCCCGTTTTAGTTTGCTGGCAGTGAATTTCCCGAAATTTTCTGATGGTCGGGGCTACTCTATTGCGTTTAACCTGCGTTCACGCTTTGGTTTTACTGGCGAGTTACGTGCGATTGGTGACGTGTTGCGAGACCAACTGTTTTACATGCAACGCGTAGGCTTCAATGCCTTTGCCGTGAGAGCCGATAAAAACATCCATGATGCCATTAAAGGTTTGACTGATTTTTCAGAAAAATACCAAACATCATGGGATGAAAAAAATCCTTTATTCCGTCGTGCTGAACGCACAGGGGCTGGCGTATGAGCAACCAGCAACCGGGCTTTGACGAGCGCCTAGCAACCACGCAATCCATCTTAGAAAAGATTGCGCAAGAGTTTAGTCCCGCCGTCTTTGCATCTAGCCTCGCGGCAGAGGATATGGTCTTAACGGATCTGATCTTACGCAACCAATTATCGATTGGAATTTTCTCGCTTGAAACTGGTCGCCTGCATGCAGAGACGCTGGGCATGATTGACAAAATTAAGTCGGTCTACGGTGCAGACATTACGCTCTATAAGCCAGCGCAAGCGGCAGTCGATCAGTACGTTACGCAGCATGGTTTAAACGCGTTCTATGACAGCGTTGAAATGCGTAAAGAGTGCTGCCGGATTCGCAAGGTAGAACCACTCAACCGCGCACTGGCTGGTAAGAAAGCATGGGTGACTGGTCAGCGCCGTAGCCAAGCCGCTACCCGCACCGAACTTGCGGTGCAAGAAGATGACGTCGCACACGGTATGCAAAAGTTTAATCCGCTTGCAGACTGGTCCGAAGAGGATGTATGGCACTACATCCGTAGTAACAACGTGCCGTACAACCCACTGCACGACAAGTCGTATCCATCGATCGGCTGCGAACCGTGCACACGCGCGATCCAGCCTGGTGAAGATGTCCGTGCAGGTCGTTGGTGGTGGGAAAATCCAGAGTCCAAAGAATGCGGTTTGCACGTGGTCGATGGCAAGTTGGTGCGGATCAACAAGGCATAAAGAAGCAATCCATAAGCAATACATAAGCAAGCAGCATTGAACGTCTTATCAAAAGTACGCTGATTACATTGAGAAGTGATTATGAATACAGTCGCAGAAAAAAATTTTATTGATGCAGCGAGCAATCGCCATCTGGATTGGCTAGAGTCAGAAGCCATCCACATCATGCGCGAAGTTGCAGCAGAGTGCGGCAATCCGGCCTTGTTGTTCTCGGGTGGTAAAGACTCTATCGTCTTGCTGCGGTTGGCGGAAAAAGCATTCCGTCCGGGTAAATTTCCTTTCCCGTTAGTACACATCGACACCGGTCATAACTTCCCAGAAGTGATTGCTTTCCGCGACAAGCGCGTGGCAGAACTCGGTGAGCGTTTGATCGTGGGCTCCGTTGAAGAATCAATTCGTCGCGGCACAGTGCGTCTCCGTAACCCTGCGACAGACTCACGTAACGCAGCGCAGGCAGTGACGCTGCTCGAAACCATCGCAGAACATCAATTCGACGCATGTATCGGCGGCGCTCGTCGCGATGAAGAAAAAGCCCGTGCGAAAGAACGTATCTTTTCTTTCCGTGATGAATTCGGTCAATGGAATCCAAAAGCACAGCGTCCTGAATTATGGGATCTGTACAACACCCGTGTACACCCTGGTGAAAACATGCGCGTGTTCCCTATCTCTAATTGGACAGAACTCGACGTTTGGCAATACATCGCCCGTGAAAAACTGGAATTGCCGCAAATTTATTTCGCGCATGAGCGTCAAGTCATTCCACGTAACGGCCTGTTGGTACCATTGACAGACCTGACACCACCACGCGAAGGCGAAACTGTTGAGACACAAATCGTTCGTTTCCGGACAGTAGGCGATATTTCTTGCACCTGCCCCGTGTCATCTGACGCCGCCACGGTCGAAGCCATTATCGCTGAAACAGCCATTACACAAATTACAGAACGCGGTGCTACCCGCATGGATGATCAGACCTCTGAAGCATCGATGGAAAAACGTAAAAAAGAAGGATATTTCTAATGAATGCCATTGAAGAACAAGTCAGCGCCAGCCTGTCCAAAGAGCGCGGCTTACTGCGTTTCATTACTGCTGGTTCTGTCGATGATGGAAAAAGTACCCTGATCGGTCGCCTTTTGTTTGACAGCAAAGGCATTTTCGCTGATCAGCTCGATGCGATTTCCCGCGCAAAACATAAGCGCACTGTCGGCGATACGATCGATTTATCGTTGCTGACTGATGGCCTGGAAGCAGAGCGCGAGCAAGGGATTACGATTGACGTTGCATACCGCTATTTCGCTACACCAAAACGCAAATTCATCATTGCCGATACACCAGGTCACGAACAATACACACGTAACATGGTCACTGGCGCCTCTACCGCGGATGCCGTCGTTATTCTGGTCGACGTATCCAAAGTGAAGCTCAACGATGACGGTAGCGTGGATCTGCTAGTACAAACCAAACGCCACTCCACCATTGCGCATTTACTTAAAATTGAGCACGTGATTGTTGCAGTCAACAAAATGGACTTGGTCAATTATGATCAGACCGTTTACGACCGTATCGTCGCTGAATACAAAAAATTCGCCGACCAACTTGGCTTAACAACTGTCCACGCTGTGCCTTTATCTGCACTGGCTGGTGACAACGTCGTGACCGCCACAGACAAGATGCCTTGGTACCAAGGACCCACGCTGATTGACTTGCTCGAATCTCTGAGCGTTTATGATGCGTGCCACGATGAGCCATTCCGCTTCCCGGTACAATTAGTCGCTCGTCATAACGGCCATGAAGCCAATGACTTCCGTGGTTATATGGGACGTATTGAAGCTGGCAAAGTCAGTAAAGGCGATCAACTGGTCGTGCAACCAAGCGGCCAAGTCGCCACTGTCAAAGATATTCTGACATTAGACGGCTCCTTAGAGACCGCTGTAGTAGGTCAATCCGTCACGCTGCTGTTGAATGAGTACCTCGATATTTCTCGTGGCGACATGCTTGCCGGTGCGGATCGTCCAGCAACGCAATTAAAGACGGTCAAAGCCGATCTTTGCTGGTTATCCGAAGATGCGCTGGACGTTCGCCGCAAATACTGGCTCAAACACACCACCAAGCAAGTAGCGGCACGTGTTGCTGCTGTTGATACTCTCCTTGACATCAACACGCAGGAACGTCGTCCAGCAACAAGCCTGAAATTAAACGACATTGCTACGGTTACACTGAACGTGCAACAGGCTTTAGCGGCCGATGCGTATGATAAACTGCGGTCAACAGGTGCCTTCATTCTGATCGATGAAGTCACGCACCAAACCGTTGCAGCAGGCATGATACGTATCGAGGAGTAACCCCCATGACAGCGCCTTTCGGCAAAGTTTATCTGATCGGCGCAGGACCTGGTGCTGCGGACTTAATTACCGTCCGCGGTGCCCGGCTGTTATCACAAGCGGACGTTGTGCTATACGACGCCCTCGTCACACCTGACATGCTGGCGCTCTGCCCTCAGGCAGTCAAAATCTCCGTCGGCAAGCGAAGCGGTCAACGCTCCGCTGCGCAAGAACATATCAATGAACAACTGATCGCCTGTGCACGACAGTACGCCGTCGTTGTGCGCCTTAAAGGTGGTGATCCGATGTTATTTGGTCGCGCCGACGAAGAACTCAATGCACTAGAATCTGTTGGCATTGCGTATGACATCGTGCCGGGCATCACGACGGCACTGGCTGCCGCAGCGAGTGTCAAGCAACCACTCACAAAACGTGGCATCGCCCGTAGCGTCGCTTTATTTACGTCCAGCACAGCCCCCGGAGAGACCGCAGACACCCGTATTCCTGAATGCGACACACTCGTACAATACATGGGTGGGCGCGAAGCGATGTTGACTGCGCAAAGAATGCTGGCAGCAGGTTTTTCACCTACATTACCAGTGATCGTGATTGAAAACTGTAGTCGTGAGGATGAACGCAGCGTGTCGCTGAGTCTACAACAATTATCACAGGGCCTCCCGATGAGCACTGGCCCCGTACTGGTCATGATGGGTGAAGCAATGCGCCCCCGTCAACGCAAAGAGATGCACCAATAACGGCACTCACTTCAATAGCAGTACGTTATGCGCTAAGGCAACCGTACATCGTATTTACGGGCCATATCCTGTAACGAATTTGATGCCCTCAGTTGATCAAATAACTCATCATACCGAGTACGAAGAGCATCACAGGTAGTTTTGCAATACGCCATAAATCCATCCTGACGATCGATAAACGGCTGCAAAATCAACACCTTGCCGGAAAGCCCCATTTTATTCAGCAACGCTTCAGAGTTACGCAAATTGGTTGCCAGATAATCGATCCGTTTCGCCACTAACATATTCAACCCATTCTCTAATGAGTTAGCGATCTCTGGCTTCAATGCTGCTCTAGCAGCTTCGAATTTTGGCCCATAGACCCAGCCATTAATCACTGCCACCCTGTTACTGGTGAGAGACAGGTAGTTTCCATCCCAACTGAGCACAGGGAGCTCACGTCGAATATAAAACGCCATCACATCTTGGTAAAAGGGCTTTTGCGCGAATGAAAAACGGGTTTCCCGCTCAGGCGTCTTGTAGGGGCCAATCAAGATCTGCGCCTGACCGTTCTCGACCATCGTTTGTGCTCGCCGCCAAGGGAAGATATCGAAAGTCACGGTATCGCCATTTTGCTTAGCGATTGCACGAATAATATCAACACCAAGACCCACAAAATCCCCGTCAGCGTTGCGCTCAAAAATACGGGCAAATTCCGTCCCCACGGCATACACTTGTGCCGCATGGACGGGTAAGGAGAAGAGCGCAAACAGGCAAAAAAAGAATCGAAATATCGACATTATTTCCCTAAAAGGACGCTTCAAATTGGTGCAATCAATAATAAGACAATAGACTGAAAATACAAAATATCAACAGATTTTTATGTGAAGATGTCACTCAGTCGAACAAATCAGCAAGGCTTGGCGACGATACAAAATCAGACAAGGCTGATGCAATAGTCGCGAATGGCTTGCAAAACGCTCTCTTCCTCGCCGACGGCTGTCGCTAACTTGATCGTCAGCGATGGATAACGAGTTCGTAATTCATCGAGCAAAATGGGTAAATCACGCAACACATGCCCGCCCTGACCGAGAAAAATCGGTGAGACGGTGACTTGCTCGCAGCCTTGCTCAACCAGTGTTGCCACCAAATCCGGCAACGTCGGCGTCATAAACTCCAAAAAGGCAAGTTCTACCGCAACGTCAGGCAGGCTTAACTGCGTCATTGTTTGCAAACGTTGAAATGGCGCTGCCCAGCGGGGATCTCGGGCACCATGCGCAAACAAAATCAAGGCAGATTTTTTACTCATTAATTTCTTTCGACGTAACGTAGACCCAGTAAGGCGAGTCCCAAAAATAAGAAGCTAGGAACCAACGCGGTAAATACTGGCGGCCAGGTATTCAGCATTCCTAAGTGAGAAAAAAGTGAGTTAATTAAATAAAACACCATCCCAATCATAATGCCACTAAAAATCTTCAAGCTCGTTCCGCCGCTACGCACATGCAGATAGGCGAACGGCAACGCCAGCGCCATCATCACGAGTGTCGCAAAGGGGTACGTGATCTTCTTCCAAAAAGCAATCAGATAGCGTTCGTTATCTTGCTTATTCTCTGCCAAGTGCTGCGTGAACGATGCCAGATCGATTGCCGACATGCGGTCTGGATCAGCAAACAGCACCGATAAAATATCCGGCGTCACCTCAGAAATAACATCCTGCGAATTCCATTGCTGACTTTTAACGTTGGTAATATCTTCTGCGGACAAGGTCATCGGAAACGAGGTCTCGTTCACATCAAAAAGACGCCATACGTTCTTACCCTGATAGGTCGCGTTCTTTGCCGTCACTTCACGAACCAGATGAAAATTCTTGTCAAATTCATACATCTTCACTTCGTTGAGTTGGTGATTCGGCAGAATCTCTTTCACATTCAAAAAGCGCGAACCAATGATGTTGCCTTTGAGGCCGTTTTCGCGAATTAAATCTTTGGTCCATAAGCCCGTTCTAAACTCTTGCGATTCGGCGGCACCCAAGGCCGTGAGCTTCATAGCCTCTGCAAACTTGCTGGAACTTGGCGCAATTAATTCACCAAAAATAAACGTCAACACGACGAACAACAAGCCAATTTTGATCAACATATTGGCTGCCATGAGTGTCGACATACTCGCGGCGCGCATGATCGTGAATTCGGAATTAGACGCAAACTGCGACAACACATAGATGGTGCCGATCAATACCGCGATCGGCATAAATTCATATACATATCCAGGTAAGCCCAGGCAAACATACCAAATCGCATGCTGAATTTTGTACCCACCTTTATTGACCGATGGTAGCTCCGCCATCAAGTCAAAAAAGGAAAACAACGCCAATAGCGCCAGCATGACAAACAAGACTGCACGAATAATCTCAGTGCCAAAATACCGCTGCAAAATTCTCATGCTAATTTTTCTTTTCCACGTAAACCTGCTTTACATCTCGACCACATCACCAACGGATGCCACCGGCTATTGACCTTTAAACGCCATGCAAACAGCGAGATCACGGATACCAACACCGCCAAATGCACCGGCCACCACGTCATCGAGAACTCGCTGCGTCCTTGCGATACGGTGGCTTGAGAGATATTGACGATATTGAGGTAAATAATCACCGACAGCAACGCCACAATCAAATTCGCCGAACGCCCTACCCTTGGATTCACAAAGCCAAGCGGAATAGCGGCAAGCATCAATAAGGCACACATAATCGGCAACGAAATCCGCCACAATAATTCGGCTTTTTTGACGGCGTCCATGTCCTGCAAGAGCAGTTGTAAGGGCATCGATTTCGCCGAATTATCGCCGACAACGGTACCGTTCTGGCTCGATACCAACACACCATATTTCTCAAACTGCATCATCTGAAAATCCGGCGCAGTCGGCAAACCGTCGTACCGACGACCTTTGCTCATCACCAGAAACTTGTCGCCAAACTTATCGATTTCAATCACGCCCTCTTTCGCCACCACAATGCTAGAGCGACCGTCATGAATCGTATTAATAAAAATATTTTGTACTTTGCTGAGATCGCCCGTCACTTCTTCAACGAAAAAAATCCGGTTGGATGACGATGATTCCTGAAACTTACCTGGTGACACTTTGGCAATATCTGAACGTTTGTCGTAGCGTTCTCTAAACTCTGAACTTTGCTGGCTAGCCCACGGTGTGACCACAAAACTGAGTAAAGCCGTCAAAAAAATGATTGGCGCACCAAACCGCAATACAGGAGAGATCCATTCTGTCAGGCTCAGTCCAGACGAAAACCAGACCACCATCTCTGAATCTTGGTAGGCACGGGTCACCACCAGCAAAACAGCGATAAAACCCGTTAAAATCAATAATACAGGGAGGTACATCAGCGAGGTGAAGCCAATCAGCGCCACCACGTCACTGGACGCGACTTTACCGCCTGCGGCCTGGCCGAGGATCTTAATTAGCATCACTGTAATGGTGATGGTAAACAAAGTTGTGAAGACTGCGCCAGCGGCGCTGAGCAATTCACGACGAAGCGCGCGTTGAAAAATCATGAGAAGGATTATAATGTCTGTTTTACGAGACTTACCAAGAGGAGTAATACGTGGACTTTAGCATAAAAACAATCGACGCAAAAAGTGCCTCAACTGCCCACAAGGCCATTAAAACAGGCTGTATTGTAGTTGGTGTATTCGAAAATAAAAAACTTTCTGCCGCGGCAGCAGGTCTGGATCAGCACGGCGCTATTGCTGCTGCACTGAAATCCGGTGACATTTCGGGCAAAATCGGCTCATCTTTATTGTTGCGCAATATCGCTGATATCGCTGCTGAACGGGTTTTACTCGTCGGCTTAGGCGAAGAAGGCAGCACAATCACAGAAAAAGCCTACCAACAAGCGGTTGCAGCGGCAGCACGTACGCTGTCTCATTTAGGTTCAAACGACGCTGTGGTTTCTCTGCCAGCGATCAAAGACCGCGACATCTCCTCCTCTATCCGCGCTGCGGTTCTCGCCTTCCGCGAGAGCATTTTCCGCGCTGATGGTCTGAAAAGTAAAAAAGACACAACAAACACTGGCGTTAAAAAAATCGCCATCGCTGTTGCAAGCACAGAAGGCGCATTAGCCAAATCCGCCCTCGTCCAAAGCATCGCTTTAGCGAACGGCATGGATTTAACGAAAGAATTAGGCAATTTGCCACCAAACATCTGCACACCGACCTATTTAGCCAACACCGCTAAAAAAATTGCCGCAGATTACAAAATGGGCGTCGAAATCCTGGATCGCAAACAACTCCAGGCGCTCAAAATGGGTAGCTTCTTGTCCGTCACAAACGGCACCGTAGAACCACCAAAATTTATCGTCCTCAAACACATGGGCGGCAAAGTTAAAGACGCACCTGTCGTCTTGGTCGGTAAGGGCATCACATTTGACTCCGGCGGCATCTCCCTGAAACCAGGTGCAGGCATGGACGAAATGAAATACGACATGGGCGGCGCTGCTTCTGTTATCGGCACCATGCGCGCCATCGGTGAAATGAAGCTCAAGCTCAACGTCATTGCGGTTGTTCCAAGCTGCGAAAACATGCCTTCTGGCTCCGCAACACGCCCAGGCGACATCGTTACGTCCATGTCCGGCCAAACCATCGAAATCCTCAATACGGATGCCGAAGGTCGCCTGATCCTGTGTGACGCCCTCACCTACGCTGAACGCTTCAACCCAGCAGCCGTTGTCGACGTAGCGACACTGACTGGCGCTTGCGTAACCTCCTTAGGTCACCACAACAGCGGCCTCTTCACACGCCACGACGACAAACATGACGCACTGGCAGAAGAATTGCTGGCAGCTGGCAAACAAACTGGTGACACCGCATGGCGCATGCCAATCGAAGAAGCATACAACGAGCAGCTCAAATCCAATTTTGCTGACATGGCAAACATTGGTGGCCCTGCTGGTGGCAGCATCACCGCCGCATGCTTCTTGGAGCGCTTCACTAAGAAATACACATGGGCTCACTTAGACATCGCTGGCACCGCATGGAAATCCGGCGCAGCGAAAGGCTCTACAGGCCGTCCAGTGCCATTGTTGACGACGTTCTTGATTAATCGTGCTGGTTGATTAAAAAATAGTTTAACCGTTCACCCAAAGTAGCCGTGTCCTAAAAAGACACGGCTCTTTTTTTAGAACAGGAAGAAAGCAAAAGAACCATTCGGGAATGGTCCAATACAATATTTAAACCTAGCACCAAATTACGTCGATGGACATTGATAGATATCTCACTCGTCATCAACAATTTGAATACTACTTTTCAATTCTTTCGCCTGTTTAAATTTTACTTTGAATGGGATTTCATCCTTGATAAATTTCTTCGTACTAGCTGGCATTTTGCATCCAAAAATTATCGATTCAACCGCATCTTGAGGATATAGATATTTCTCAATTTCGGTATTGGATTCTATAGGAATACCAAACTCCCTCATCGCATTACTTGCCTGAAACCGATATTCTTCTTCGTAACGCCATTCATTCAATTTTGTTCTTAGGCAGTTCCATATTTCAATACCGGTATTTGAATTTTCTCGCAGCTCCAAACCAAAAAATTTTATCAAATCAAATTCTGGAATTTGATCTGCGTAATCGATCTTATCAGGTTTAAAATAATCCCACTTAAATTCGATACAAAAACCTCTATGACAATCGGCATAGTGTGACCACATCAAATTACTAACTGGATTTGCTGAAAAACAATAAAAACGATAACTATCGATCAAGTTGTTCAATTTTTCAGTTTCTTTCATCACATACATGTCTCCTTCATATGTGAATTTACCCTTGGCTATAAATTTTTTTAGTTTAGTCGCAGTTTTCCCATTTGACTGTTGTATCAACGCTTTGAATTGTCTCGGAGTGGGTTTAATGAAATGAACCTTTGAATCAAATAAATCATTAAAAGCTTTACGTCCAGAAAAAACTGCCTCGCACGAAAATAGCGCTTTTAGATTGAGATCATCTTTCAAATTTTTGGTATCGGTAACGGGGCGATATTTATATAAATACGTCGGATTGTGTTCAGACATTACATCTCCAAATTAAAAAACAGAATAATTCCCCGCCCAAACAAATAAACTTGAACACAACCAACTCTCGCCAGAAGGTTTGAAATTCAATATTGATATTGAACATTTTTCTCGGAAGAGCCGCCTCTCCCAAAACAAGAGCGCAATAACAATCTCACTGAGAATTGCCATAAATATATCAATTATAGCAAATTGAATATTCTCTTTCTTACATGTATCTCTCTATATTAGTGAATAAACGAAGTAGTAAATTTTTACGTCTTATAATAGATGGCTGAAATAAAAATATACTTTTCACCTGAGTCATCGGGATATTAAGCAACACCATTTTCACCACCAATCCTTTACAAATACTTACCAATCCAAGAGCAACCAATATGAAAATCACTACCTGCAAGTTCAAAAGTTGTCCCAACTTGTTGCAGGTCGTCTCATTTTTATGGTTTACATCTGTACGTCGCTAGGTTAGTTGTAGTTTAATGTCTCACTTTGTTTCACTAAATCTCTACATTCATTTGTAGCTAGATTTGTAGCTAGAAACAAATTTGACGACTAACTACAAATTAAAAGTATCTTTATGGCCAAGCGCGGAATCAATCTACTTGATGATCTTCAAATAAAAAGATGGCTTACTGCAGGAACACCGTTAGCCAAAACTGATGGTGGCGGACTGACTTTTACCCTCTCAAAAGCGGGGACCGCTACGTTTGTGCTACGTTATATGCGAGCAGGAAGACCCAAGGAACTTACGCTTGGTAATTATCCCGACTTAACATTAGCAGCAGCTCGAAAACTAGCCAGAGAACACCGAGTAAACATCGATCAAGGCGGTGATCCTGCTGCAAATAAGCAGCTGAGCAAAATGCGGACTGCGTTAACATGGACGGTAAATCGACTTGTAGATGACTACTTAGATAAACAACTAACTCCGGAAAACTATTCAAATAGCACACTCTATTATCGAAAGTGGGACATTGAAAATATCGTCAGACCAAAATTAGGAAGTCTAGAAGTTCAATTAATTACACCTGCAGATATTGTCTATGTCATTGAGAACACTGGCCGAACATGGACGATAAACCGTAGGATATTAATAACACTTGGAAAACTTTTCGACCATGCGATTGCAAAGAAATTAATTCCTTCAAATCCATGTACAGGGGTAAAGTTAACAGCGTTGCTGGGTGCAAAACCAAAAGTCAAAAAGCGAATTATGTTGACTACGCAGGAAATCAGATCCGTGCTTTCCAACATTGAATTTATTGGAACTCAGAATGCATTGGCATTCCGGATACTGCTTGCAACTTGCGTTCGCTCTATCGAGTTGACGAAAGCAAAATGGCAAGATATTGATTTCAACAAAAAAACATGGATCGTTCATGACGATGCCGTCAAAACAAGACAAGGTTTTCTTGTTCCACTAACTCCAACCGTAGAAAAATGGTTTTTAGAGCTTAAAGAATATGCCGGATCATCTGAATATGTCTTACCCGCTCGAGACGACCGAAGAATGAGGGGTGGAGACAGTCACGTTGGCCCCACAACACTTTGGGCTGCAATTACGAGAGCGTTTGAACGAGGGGAGATTGAGTCAAGAAAATTTACACCCCACGATACGCGAAGTACTGCTAAGGGTCACATGCGAAATTTAGGAGTCAGTAAAGAAATTTCTGAACTTGCACTGAATCATAAATTACAAGGAATGGATGGTATTTATGATGTACGAACAGATATCCCAGAGCGCCGTACTGCACTTGAGCTCTGGGCAAAATTTATAGATGAAATTGAGACTGGATCTGGATTGTCGTCTTAAATAAATTAATTTAATCTATGAAGAATCCATTATCGGCATCAAATTGTTGAAGTGCCCTACACTGTACGCTTACTTCGTCGGCACGTTGCAAGAGAGTGAATATATCTTGCAGCCTTGTGTCTGAAACCAGCCCGACTCCGGCAATGGCTTCATTAGTACTTGAGGCACTTGTGGCTTGGGTGGTTGTGGCAGATCCGCGACCTTGACCGCCGGTACCATAGGTGCGCAAGCTGCTAAGCACAGCACTATGCAAAGCATTGTTATGCGTAATTTCATTTGAATACCCCTTTTTGATGATTTGATTGGTTTCGGCTTGTGCCGTTGCTAATGCTTGGTTGTCAGCATTTCGTTTGGCAATCGCGGCGAGTTCTGCTTGGTTTTCAGCGGCTTTGTACTGATCAAATATTTTTTGCACATCTTTGGATCCAGACTGGTACCCAAGATGATGGCAATACCAAGCTCCGCCCAGCAGCAGAAGGCTTGCAGCGCTGAGACCTGCAAGCCGAGCATAAAGTCCGGTGATATTAAGCATTGTTATCCCCATCGCCGATGTCTTCTTCAATATCGATCATCGTGTAAGCAAGCGTGCCGGCGATGAGTCCAAGTGCGAATGCACCCCAGACAATAATGAGCTTATCAACTGGAATAAATGTGGCAGCTGAGATTGCCGCCGACACCACCGCCCCAGCTATAAAAGAGCGTCCTTCTTGTGCCAACTTCTTGAAATCGGTTTTCATAATGCCCCCCCTTAAGTTTACGTATCTGTCTTTGCTTTAAGTGCCACGCCACCAGCCAATACAGCGAGCCCACCCATCATTAATGAAAACGATGTAGCAAACTGAATTGGATCGAACGCTCCATTTTTGAA
>NZ_JBMPPA010000011.1:0-104637 GCF_049340215.1 Undibacterium sp. MH2W
GCAGATGTTGTCGCTTTCGCGTCAACTTCATCAAATCAAACCGCCGGAGTTGCTGGCTGCTGCTTTCTTCTAACTTCCCGTTTTAGCGGGAGGCGAACTATAGCAAAGTCCGCCCCGTTTAGGCAAGTGAAATTTGAAAATCATTTAATCCAATAGAGAAGCACAAGCAACACTCCCCCTTCATTTGCGTTACTAGTCATCACATGGGGGAAGATCTCACTCTGCGCACAAAAGAAGCAGGTTTATGACAAGTAACAGGTAAAATACCGTCTTTAGAAGAATTAGCTTACTTCCTAGGTGAAGTTTTTTGGACACGAATTATGTTACGCATTACCGATTTACAGTTACCGCTCGACCACTCGGAAGACGCTCTCAAAGAAGCGATTCTGGCGTTTTTATCGATCGAAGCGAGTGACCTCATAGAATTCACTGTATTCCGTCGCAGCTACGATGCACGGAAAAAGACGGCGATTGTATTGATCTATACCGTCGACCTTAAAACTACCAAAGACGATGCCCTGCTGCACAAATTTAAAAATCGTCCACATTTCGGCCTTACGCCCGACACAAACTATAAGTTCGTCGCAAAGGCAGGCACTACACCATTTAAGCGCCCAGTCGTCATTGGGTTTGGACCATGCGGCCTGTTCGCTGCACTGCTATTAGCAGAAATGGGGTATCGCCCTATTGTTCTTGAACGCGGGAAAACTGTCCGGGAGCGAACCAAAGACACGTGGGGACTGTGGCGTAAGCGTGAGTTGCAACCAGAATCCAATGTACAGTTTGGTGAAGGTGGTGCAGGTACTTTCTCAGACGGCAAACTCTATAGCCAAATTAAGGATCCCAAGCATTACGGTCGGAAAGTGCTCACGGAGTTTGTGAAGTCTGGTGCGCCAGAGGAGATTCTCTACGTCAACAAACCTCATATCGGAACTTTCCGTCTGGTGAAGATGATCGAAGAGATGCGTAATAACATCGAAGCACTTGGTGGCGAGATTCGTTTTCAGCAAAAAGTCACGGATATCGACATTCAGGACGGTCAGGTTCGCGGTCTTCACGTGAATGACGGCGAATATATTGAAACAGATCACGTAGTGCTCGCTATCGGTCACAGTGCTCGTGATACTTTCCAGATGATTTACGATCGCGGCGTTTATGTCGAAGCGAAACCATTCTCCGTCGGCTTCAGGATTGAACACCCTCAATCAGTCATTGATAAAGCCCGGTTTGGTCCCAATGCGGGGAATAAAATATTAGGTGCCGCCGACTATAAGCTCGTGCATCACGCAAAAAATGGTCGCTCTGTGTATAGCTTCTGTATGTGTCCAGGCGGAACAGTGGTTGCTGCAACCTCTGAACCTGGGCGTGTCGTCACAAACGGTATGAGCCAGTATTCGCGTAACGAGCGCAATGCGAATAGTGCGATTGTGGTCGGAATTACACCTGACGATTACCCTGGTCACCCTCTCGCAGGGATTGATTTCCAACGCAAGCTCGAAACAGCAGCGTATCACTTGGGCGGTGAAAACTACAACGCACCAGGCCAATTGATTGGTGATTTCATTAAGGGACAGGCATCAACGGAATTCGGTGAAGTTCTCCCCTCTTACAAACCAGGCGTTACCTTGGTCGACTTAGCCAAAGCACTTCCTGAATTTGCAATTACAGCGATTCGAGAGGCGATACCTGAATTCGACCGGAAAATTCGCGGTTTTGCGATGAGCGATGGCATTCTCACGGGGATCGAAACGCGAACATCCTCACCGATTCGCATCAAGCGTCACGACAGCACGTTACAGAGTTTGAATACACGAGGTCTGTACCCTGCAGGTGAAGGCGCGGGCTACGCCGGTGGCATTTTATCAGCGGGTGTTGACGGCATTAAAGTCGCTGAAGCCGTCGCGTTGGATATCGAACGTAATCGCCCATAAAACCATACTGCACCAAACCCGACCACAACCTGCAACAACATGTGGCACGGGTTTGGTGCCGTGAAAAAATACGCTTTACTATTAGCTGAGCAAGTCCCCAAGACCCTCACTCAATTCAGCGAGAGATGGCATGTCTTGCAGGATAGTCTCGGCAGTTAATCCCAGCTTCTTAGCAACCTCGATGGGTAATGTGGCCTCAAGCTCTTCGCTGGTGAGTTGATTTTCTTCTGCTCTCGCACGCCACGTCGCAATGTGCACGATACCAGCAATTGGCTCAAAATCCTGCGTATCTAAAGGCGATGCTGAGCCTTTGATGGTTTGAGAAAATGTATCTGGAAATCTCCACCGTTTTGCGAGTTCAGCACCGACATCATAAAAATCGTAGCCAAATGAATTGCGTTCAACCCCAGCGCGGCGCGGGTCAAGTGTTCCGGCAAATTTATCTATTTGCAATGCTTCTTCTGGCATCCCCGCATGCATCACCAATTGACCAATGGCATGCATGAGCCCGACGGTGAATGCAAAATCAGAATTGCCGTGGGTTTGCTTTGCGAGCCACTTTGCCACGACTGCAGTATGAAGGCTGTAACGCCAAAATTGCTTCAAATCGATGCCAGGCATCGTCTTAAAACCGCCCGTCAAACCGCTACTCACAACCAAGGTTCGAACAGTCATAAACCCCAACATCAACACCGCGTCGTCGACTGAACCAACACTACGTGAGGCGTGATAGTAGGAGGAATTCGCCAGACGCAAGAGCTTGGCACTCAGAACTTGATCCGCAGAGAGCTTTTTAGCGATTTCGTCGATCGAGACGCTATCATTATTGAAACTCTCAATCACCTCCTGCACAACTTTAGGAATGGATGGCAACGCATTTTGTTGCTGGAACAGTGCATCGATTTTCATAGGGCATCTCCATATAGGGTAGCAGCGCGAGCACTGCGTGGGTCGTGCATCCTCATTGAAATTTATGCCAGCAACAATGATCAATAGCAAACTAAAACACTTGAACAATGCCGCCTGCTATCAAAAATCATACTCTGATATTGATGCCCTACACAACGATTTAATCAGAAACCGTCATTCCGCCAACAAATTGCCCTTATTTATGACAACAATTAATCGTCTTTTGCCCCATCGATGCCCAACTCCTGAATTTTTCGGGTAATCGTATTACGTCCAATCCCTAACCGAATCGCTGCATCATTTTTTCTGCCATGCGTATGTTTCAGCGCCGCTCGGATCACGATTGACTCAAAGCTCTTTCCCAATTTGACGATCACATCCGTTTGCCCGTCATTGAGCATCGCAGAGGCTTCTGCCTCAAGTAACGCAATCCAATTTGCACTCGACAGTGGCGGAATCTCATTCCCTGTCTGATCATGTGCAGCGGTGGATGACGCTTCAGATACCGCGAGCTTGGGTGCATCGCTTCTACGCACCTCAGAGGCGGCGCTTGCCACAGTCGAAGGGAGCATATCTTGCGGAAGATCGGCAATCTCGACCGTTTGACCTGGTGCCATGACGGTAATCCAATTACACAAATTCTCCAGTTGTCTTACGTTACCTGGAAAATCCATGCCAGACAGATAATGCATTGAAGCGTCAGATAACCGTTTCACATCAACGCCAAGTTGCTTCGCACTTTGGGCGAGGAAAAATTTTGCCAGTAACGGTATATCTTCTCTACGCTCACGCAGGCTCGGTAAGCGCAAACGAATGACATTAAGACGGTGATATAAGTCTTCTCGAAACAGCCCATCTTTTACCCGCAACTCGAGATTTTGATGCGTAGCAGCAATGACGCGGACATTTGCCTTCATCGGCTGATGCCCACCCACTCTATAGAAATGCCCATCAGACAAGACACGCAACAACCGCGTCTGTAGATCAAAAGGCATATCACCAATTTCATCTAAAAATAGCGTACCACCTTCAGCCTGCTCAAACCGACCTCGTCGCATCGTTTGCGCGCCAGTAAATGCACCGCGCTCGTGGCCGAATAACTCTGATTCCAATAAATCTTTAGGGATCGCAGCTGTGTTGAGTGCAATGAAAGGTTGATTGGATCGAGGGCTGTGTTTGTGCAGCGCACGTGCTACTAATTCTTTACCACTACCTGACTCGCCCGTGATCAATACAGTCACATTGGATTGCGACAATCGGCCAATCGCACGAAAAACGTCTTGCATTGCTGGTGCCTGACCAAGAATCTCAGGGGTTTCAGAAATCGTTTGCTCGACGTTCGCTTCGCGCAGACTTTCTTCCAATGCACGACGTATCAGTTCAACTGCTTTATCTAGATCAAATGGCTTAGCCAAATACTCAAAGGCACCACCTTGAAACGCCGCAACGGCAGAATCAAGATCCGAGAATGCCGTCATAATGATCACGGGTAATCCGGGATGCTTAGCTTTTACGGTTTGTAGTAACTCAAGTCCGGATGCACCGTGCATACGGATATCAGAAACCAATACTTGCGGGGCTTCGGATTGCAGCGCCAACATCGCATCGCGCGCATTGGTGAAGCTTTTCGTTGTCAGATTTTCTCTGGCCAAGGCTTTCTCAATGACCCAGCGAATTGAGTCGTCGTCATCCACTATCCAAATTGGTTTCATATCTTTATCTTAGTCTCAGGTTTCAACGTAGCGTTTAATGATGACACACTTGGCGTCTCACACTTGATGCGCTTACTTGTATCAAGGAAGCGGAATCAGGATCCGGAAATCAGTACAACCAGGTCGACTTTCACATTCGATCACCCCCATGTGCTGATCCACAAAGGTTTGTGCCAAGGTTAAGCCTAAACCGCTACCGCCATCTCTTCCCGATACGAGGGGATAAAAAATCCGGTTGCGGATTTCTGGTGGAATTCCAGGTCCGTTATCAATGATATGCAAATCTAATGCCAGCCTATATCTCACCTTGGCGACCGTAATTTGACGCACCACTCGCGTTTTAAAAGTCAGGCGTGCGTCGCCTTGTCGAATTCTGTCGTTCAAGGCTTGTGCGGCGTTATGTGCAATGTTGAGAACAGATTGGATCAGTTGTTCTTTGTCGCCACGAAATTCCGGAATCGACAAATCATAATCACGCTGAATCGTCAGTCCTTGCGGAAATTCTGCAACGATCAAACTCCGTACCCGCTCGCAGACTTCATGAATGTTGACGTCGCCGACAATATGCGGCAACCGATGGGGAGCAAGCAAGCGATCGACCAATGTCTGTAGACGATCCGCCTCCTTGATAATCACCTGGGTATATTCCCTGAGTTCTTTCAGCTGGCGTTCAGGGAGTTCTAATTCAAGTAATTGCGCCGCGCCACGAATCCCTCCAAGGGGATTTTTAATCTCGTGTGCAAGATTGCGAATCAGCTCTTTGTTTGCTTTATTTTGATCGAGCATACGTTCCTCTCGATCAAGCTTGAGCTGCTGCACATTTTCACGGAATTCAATTAATACTGGCGACTCTGGATTATCCAAGGCCGTGACAATACTATGCACATGCAATGGTTCCCGTCCTACGCGCTCCAAAGTTAAGTCCTGACGCTTGTCAGCAAACTGGTGTTCAACCGCTTGCTCAAAGACTGCCATCAATTCGCTCGCATTCAAAAAAAGATCGCTCAACTTTTGATGCGTTAAGGCTTTCAACGAACTATCTAACAAGCTTTCGGCAGCAGCATTAGCGAAAATGATGCCGCCTTCGCCATTGAGTACAATGACCGCCGACGTGAGCAGATCGAGTCCGGCAAATGAGGTGAGAGTATTTTTCAACATAGTCCAAAAAAAAGGCCGCACATGGCGACCTTTACGCAAACATCATGCCTGAGAGATAGCGATATATCAGCATGATCATCAACTCAGGCTATTTAAGGTTATTTAGTTCACGCTGCAATGCTTCGATATTTTTTTCAGTCCGACTAATATCTTCTTTCATGGCCGCGGTGCGCTCTTGGTATTTCGCATAGTTACGCTCGCCACCAAGTCGCTCTGGCTCGCCATTGTTGTAGTCTTTTTTCAAGTCATCCAACTTCTTTTGTTCCGACTTTAACTCGTCCATGAGAATTTGCTTACGGTCTGAATCACGGGCCTTTTGCGTTGAATCATCCACTTTTGGAAAATCAGCAGGACTAGATGCAGATTTGCTCAATGCTTTTTTGGAGGAGGATGGCAACACAGGCGCTGGAACGACAGTAATTCCGGGCAAATCGACTTTACTACATCCCTTAGTGGCACCCGTATTTTTATACTCTTTACGTCCATTCGCATCCACACACAGATACACCTCGGTTTGGGCGTAGGCGATACTTTGTAACAAGAGTAAGGAAATCAGGCCAGTCAATAATCGCGTCATATACATTCAATAATCACAAAGAGAATCGTAGTGTATTCCAAGCTGGGACCATACACAATTGCCGCTTACTAGATGTAACAAACCCCATCGGGCACCCGGCAGAAAAAAAGCGGGGTTGCCCCCGCTTTTTTTGTGAGTTGCAACGAATCACAACCATTGACAACGAATTACAGAGAGTAATACATGTCAAATTCAACTGGATGTGTCGTCATACGCATGCGTTGTACATCTTGCATTTTCAGCTCGATGTAAGCATCGATCATGCTGTCGCTGAACACACCACCGCGTGTCAGGAACTCACGGTCTTTGTTCAATGCATCCAGCGCTTCTTCCAGAGAAGAACATACTGTTGGGATCAATGCATCTTCCTCTGGTGGCAGATGGTACAGATCTTTTGTCGCTGCTTCACCTGGGTGAATCTTGTTCTGTACGCCGTCCAGACCTGCCATCATCAGTGCAGAGAAGCACAGGTATGGATTTGCCAGTGGATCTGGGAAACGTGCTTCAACGCGACGACCTTTTGGATTCGCAACGTAAGGAATACGGATCGAAGCAGAACGGTTACGCGCAGAGTAAGCCAATTTCACTGGTGCTTCGTAACCTGGGACCAAACGCTTGTAAGAGTTTGTACCTGGGTTAGTGATCGCATTCAGTGCTTTTGCGTGCTTGATGATACCGCCGATGTAGTACAGAGCGAATTCAGACAAACCAGCATAGCCGTCGCCTGCGAACAGGTTTTTGCCGTCTTTCCAGATCGATTGGTGAACGTGCATACCAGAACCGTTGTCACCAACGATTGGCTTAGGCATGAAAGTCGCTGTCTTACCGTAAGTGTGAGCAACATTCCATACAACGTATTTCAGGTTTTGAGTCCAGTCAGCGCGCTCAACCAAAGTAGAGAACTTTGTACCGATTTCATTTTGACCAGCACCAGCCACTTCGTGGTGATGTACTTCTACTGGAATGCCCAGGGATTCCAAGATCAAGCACATTTCAGAGCGCATGTCTTGGAAGCTATCCACTGGTGGAACTGGGAAGTAACCGCCTTTGACTGTCGGACGATGGCCAGTGTTGCCGCCTTCGAGTTTTTCGCCAGTTGTCCAGGAAGCTTCTTCGGAATCAATCTTCACGAAGCAACCAGACATATCGATTTTCCAACGTACGCCGTCGAAAATGAAGAATTCTGGTTCTGGACCGAAGTAAGCTGTGTCACCGATACCGGAAGATTTCAGGTAAGCCTCTGCACGTTTTGCGATGGAACGTGGATCACGGTCGTAACCTTTACCATCAGATGGCTCGATCACGTCACATTGCATAAACAATGTTGTCTCTTCCATGAATGGATCGATATTTGCCGTGTTTGGATCAGGCATCAGCAACATATCAGACGCTTCAATGCCTTTCCAGCCGGCGATAGAAGAGCCGTCGAATGCGTGGCCAGATTCGAATTTATCAATGTCGAATTGGGAAATTGGAACAGTTACGTGCTGTTCTTTGCCTCGGGTATCAGCAAAACGAAAATCAACGAACTTAACTTCGTTGTCTTTCGCCATTTTCAAGACTTCTGCGGCTGTCATTGCCATGTGAAACTCCTCAAATAGAGCTAAAAATAAATTCGGAAATTGCTGAGCACTACGCCAGTCATATTAATTGACAGAAATGAGCGTATTGATCACCCTCTGTCCCGTCCAATTTCATGCATCGGCTAAACTCAATTATCAATCATAGCAGAAACTATGCCACCTTCCAGCTCCGCAAAAAACAAATAAATTCATGCGGAAAATAAGGTTTTAGTCGTTTTTAATTTCCGCTGAGTCAACTATTTAAAAGAGCACCAAATAAATGCAGCACTAAAACAGTGCAAAACGCCCATATTGCACCAAATAAATGCGTTACGTGCATTCTTGGCGAAAGCGTGTCTTTTTGGTGCGTCAGTCGGTATTTTTCGCCACAGTAAAGAGCGAAGCCATCAAACCAGCCGCTCTACCGTTTGTTCATGTGCCGCAGACGAGTGCGCCATCGATGATAAAAATTAATTATTTAATAATATTAGCCTTTTTCTACGTTCAATGATTGATGCGTATCAGAAACACTGCTGATTGGAAACAAATGAGATTGACCCTTATTTAGCAAATAGATATCGTCACACGAGTGATTGCACGACCACGATGACTGGGCAAGATGTGGCAATTAACAAGGTTTCTTCCATCGCCACAACGAAATGAGTAAACATCACATGCAACGCATCCTACGAAGAATTCCCATGAACTCTCAGCTTTGTGCGATATGGACATTCTTCATCGCCATCGCGATAGGCACATCGATCGTCATGCGGTTTGAGCAAAGCGCGCATCTTGAGGAGCGTTTATCAACAGCCGATTTGGCCACAATGCAAGTCAGGAAACTAGAAGACAAGCTCGCACAAGCACTGTCTGCTACTTATGCTGTTGCTGCATTAGTCAAAGACCACAATGGTGAGGTCAACAATTTCGCCTCGTTTGGAAGTCATCTCTTGCAGTATCACGCAGGAATCTCAGCACTCTATCTTGCGCCAGATGGTGTCACACGCGAAGTCGTTCCACCGGTATGGGCTAAATTTGGATTAGGTATCGACTTATTCAGCGACCCTGCCAGAAAGACCGAAGCCCTCATCGCTAAAAATACCAACCAGCTTTCGCTCGCCGGACCACTCATGTTAAAAAGAGGCAGTCTGGGCATCATTGGCCGTCTACCTATTTTTTTAAAAAAAGAGGATGGGACTGACCGTTTTTGGGGAATGGTCTCCGTTGCGATCTCGCTTGAATCGATTCTCAAGGAAGCCGAACTGCCGTTCCTCGGACAGCGTGGCTACGACTACGAACTCTGGCGGTATGATCCAACGACAGGCTTAAAACAAAGTATCAACAAGAGTCCCCATTTTGCACATCAAGAGAGCATTCGACACATCATCCGATTGCCCAACACGACCTGGTACCTCGACGTCGTCCACAGCAATGCACAACGCGCTTTTCCGGGCTCGTTCTTTCGATACAGTCTCGTTCTGATGTGTAGCCTCCTGCTTGCTGCGATGATCAAACTGCTCATCGACACGTGGTATCAAAAACAAAGTCTCGAAGATATGATCAAAGCACGCACCAAGGAACTCGCCGCCCGCGAAGTGGACCTTTGTCGTGCGCAGCGTATCTCTCGAACCGGGAGTTGGGCTGCCGATGTATATGATCAGATTTCTTGTTCTAGTGAAGTTTATAGCATCCTCAACATCCCTTTCGATACCGAACTGAGTTATCAAACCATTTTGAAAAAAATCCATCCGGATGACCGTCGCCATGCCATGAAGCACTGGGAACAGATGGCAACGGATACGCATAGCGAATCAGAATTCCGCCTGCTGATCGACGGCAAAATCATCTGGATTCATTCCCAAATTGAATTGGATAAGAGCGCCTCCGGCGAGACGATTCGGCGCATTGGTACGCTCCAAGATATTACAGCCCGTAAGCAAGTCGAGGACGATCTTCGGATTGCCGCGATTGCCTTTGAAGGTCAGGAAGGCATGGTTATTACCGATGAACGGCGCACGATATTGCGCGTCAACAAAGCGTTCACCAGAATCACTGGCTACGAAAAAGAAGATGCCCTTGGCAAAACAACGAGTCTTCTCAAATCGGGGATGCACAGCAGTAGCTACTACAGCGATATGTCCGCGCAATTAAATGAACACGGATTTTGGCAAGGAGAAATATGGAATCGGCGTAAAAATGGAGAGATCTATCCAGAATGGCTGACCATTACTGAAGTCAAGTCGCACGACGGCAAGGCGATCCACTATGTGGGCACGATGCAAGACATTACCCAACGTAAAGCCACAGAAGCAAAGCTAGAGCACCTCGCTTACCACGATCCATTAACTGGACTCGCAAACCGGCGCTTACTCCTTGATCGCTTACAACATGCGCTTGCGAATAACAACCGGAGTAAGCAACATGGCGCTATTATTTTTCTGGATCTTGATAGTTTTAAAACGATCAACGATATTAACGGCCATACGATCGGCGACATGATGTTGGGGGAAGTTGCAAAACGCCTAAGCGACAGTATCGGTCGTGCTGATACGCTGGCACGCATTGGTGGCGACGAGTTCGCACTGATCCTCGAAGATCTCGATGAACGGGTACAAGGCGCTGCGATGAAAGCCAAAAAAGCGGCCACGCTCATCATCGAACAACTGAAGCGCCCTTTCTTTATCGACGGACAACAATTTCACACCACAGCGAGTATTGGCGTTGATATTTTTAGCGCCAACACAGAATCAGCCAATGAATTGCTCAAGCAAGTGGAAGTCGCCATGTACGAAGCAAAATCTTCCGGTGGGGACACACTTTGCTTCTTCGATCCGAACATGCTCAATATCGTGACCGCCCGCGCCGCGATGGAAGCTGATTTGCGTACAGGTATCTGCCAACACCAATTCGTTTTATATTATCAACCACAGGTCAACAGTGCTGGAAACCTGATTGGGGCAGAGGCCTTAGTTCGCTGGAAACATCCATTTAAAGGAATGATTTCACCCGCCGAATTTATCCCATTAGCAGAAGAGTCAGGATTAATTATTCCTCTTGGAACGTGGGTATTTAAGACCGCCTGCAAACAACTTCTGCTATGGGAAAAAGATCCCCAAACTGCCGCGCTCACGATGGCTGTGAATGTCAGTGCAAAACAATTTCGTCAGCCTGATTTTGTGTCAGGAGTTCTCAGCACGATAAAAGAAATTGGCATCAACCCGAACAAACTTAAATTAGAACTCACAGAAAGTTTATTGGTCGATGATATCGAAGAGACGATTCAAAAAATGCATCAACTCAAAGCATACGGCGTCTGTTTTTCATTAGACGATTTCGGGACTGGTTACTCGTCATTAAGCTATCTGAAACGGCTCCCTCTCGATCAGCTCAAAATCGATCAATCCTTCGTTAGAGATATTTTGATCGACCCGAATGACGCCGCCATCACGCGCACCATTATTGGCCTTGGCAAAAGCCTCGGACTAGCGGTCATCGCAGAAGGTGTGGAGACGGAAGCACAACGCGCCTTCTTACAACGTCAGGATTGTCACGCATTTCAGGGTTACTTATTTGGCCGCCCCGCGCCCACCCTCACTTACGGTCAAAACACGCTCATCACAACGGAATCCGTGACTGTGCAAACCACGCACAGTCATGCATAATGAATCTTCTTTTTCCACTCTTAATGAAGAGATTTAGGCATGTCTGATGATTCCTTGCTGCAACTTGGACGCCAGCGCGGACAAGAACAACACTTACCCTACGCCGGTGCGTTGACACCCAATGAAGCCTATTCATTATTGCAGTCAACGCCCTCCGTCATTCTGGTGGATGTACGCACCAACGCCGAGAGAGACTGGATTGGTAAAGTGGCCATCGCCAATGAACAACATTTCGCTGTGCAATGGAGTCTCTACCCAGGAGGCACACCTAACCCCGACTTCCTCACCCAGTTACAAGCGGTAACGAATGACCATCACACTGTGATCTTGTTTCTCTGCCGCTCTGGGGTTCGTTCGCGTCATGCTGCAAAACTAGCAACAGAAAATGGCTACACCAATTGCTTTGACATCTTGCAAGGATTTGAAGGCGACAAAGACGAACACGGTCACAGAAAGACGGTGGGCGGCTGGTGTTACAACGATTTACCGTGGGTCGGCGCCTAATTATTGAATAATTCAACCGCAAACGCTTCCCTATGCAGAAATAGTTTGCTAGAATAGCGAGCTTCGCTGATGCAGCAACACCGCAGCGTTGAAATGCAGGAGAGGTGGATGAGTGGTTTAAGTCACACGCCTGGAAAGCGTGCGTAGGTTAATCCCTACCGGGGGTTCGAATCCCCCCTTCTCCGCCACGAATATCGCAAGTCGCAACAAGCTTGCAAAAAAAGCCCCCAGTTTTCATTAACTTGGGGCTTTTTTCTTTCCCCCACCCCGCCCATGCTCATGCATGCTCGATCCCCATCCACATCAAAACGCGTTGACGGCTTCATCGCTGGCTTTCCTTCGCCAACACCAAGAGTTCTTGCAAGAAGTAGCGAAAATAGCGAGCAATAGTCAAAAATAGCGAGAAATAGCGGCAGCCGATGCGATTTTTTATCCGTTGATATAATGCCCGCATGACATACAGCATCGTTTGGTTTAAACGTGATCTGCGTTTGAACGATCATCTCGCACTCCACAACGCAGTCAGCCGAGGCAAGGTACTGTGCTTGTATGTGGTCGAGCCTTCGCTGTGGGCGCAGAAGGATGCCGCGAATCAGCACTATCAATTTTTGTTGGAAAGCCTGCGAGAACTCTACGCTGCCCTCCGTCAGCGGGGTGGTCAATTACACATCATGACAGGGGAAGTGAGCGACGTCTTTTCTGTGCTCTTTGCCCATCAGCCTTTTTCAGCCATTTATTCGCACGAAGAAACCGGCAATGCCATGACGTATGCTCGCGACAAGGCACTGGGGCGGTGGTGCAAACAAAGCGGCGTTACCTGGGTTGAATTTGCGCAATTTGGGGTTGTTAGGCGCTTAAAAAACAGAGATGACTGGCAGCACTACTGGAATGCGCATAACGATGCGGACTGTGTCCCAGTGCCCACACTCAGTGCCGCGCATTTTGAACAACTCGCGCCGGGGTTGGCGCTTCCTCAGTTGCCACCCGCTGTGCGTGATCTCGGCCTGGACCCTTTTGATCCTCCGCGACGTCAACGAGGAGGACGGCAACAAGGTTTGCAGACCTTGAATGAATTCTTGACCGAGCGATGCCGTCAGTACCGAGGGGGAATTTCTTCGCCGTTATCAGCACCCACTGCTTGCTCGCGTTTATCACCTTATCTTTCGTATGGCTGTGTCAGTCTACGTGAGATCGTTCATGCCACTCGGCAGCAGATAGCGACATTGTCAGCCAATGAAGATCGCCAAAAGAAAGGTTTGAATGCCTTTATCAGCCGGCTCTATTGGCATTGCCATTTCATTCAAAAATTAGAGAGTGAGCCGGAGCTGGAATATCGCAACCTGCACCGAGGCTACGACGGCTTACGTGAACATGACTGGAATCAAGCACACTTCGATGCCCTCACGACTGCGAGGACAGGATGGCCATTGGTCGATGCGTGCGTCATGATGCTGCGGGAAACCGGTTGGTTAAATTTTAGGATGCGCGCCATGTTGGTTTCTGTCGCCGCGTATCCACTATGGCTTGACTGGCGTCCTGTTGGGCATTGGCTAGCACGCCAGTTTTTGGATTATGAACCAGGAATACACTGGAGTCAGATGCAAATGCAATCGGGCACGACGGGGATCAACATTCCTCGTATTTATAACCCGATCAAACAAGCAAGCGATCACGATCCTCATGGACATTTTGTACGGCGCTGGCTACCAGCAATGCGACGCGTGCCGGATACGTGGTTGTTCGAACCTTGGCGTATGCCACCCGATGTCCAGCGTGCATGCGGTGTTGAAGTGGGGGTCGATATTCCTATCCCCGTTGTGGAACTCGACACAGCAACACGTGAAGCAAAAGCGCGTTTGTTCGCGGTACGCGCTCAGCCACAGGTTCGCGCAGCCAAACGTGCCATCGTTGAAAAACACGGTTCACGGCAAGGTAATCATGATCGCGCACGCTCCCCATCGCGAGCAAAGAAAACATCGTTACCTGCTGCTGTACAACAATTAGAACTCGACTGGTGAAATAAACGACAATGCGAATGCGAAAAAAATCAGACTTACCGACGAAGATGTGTCCTCATTGTCAGCGCCCTTTTGCATGGCGCAAAAAATGGGAGAAAGTGTGGGATGACGTGAAATTTTGTTCAGAGCGATGCCGAAGAGAAAGTAGAGCAAAAGCATGATGACGGATAAGAACCTTACCCCACAAGCTGAGCACAAGCATGCCGTCGCCATCTATTGGTTTCGCCGGGATTTGCGTCTCGAAGATAATCCGGCACTGTTGAAAGCTTGCTCTGAAGCGCAGTCGATGGTGTTTGTGTATTGCCACGCTGCACAGCAAACCACACGCTGGGGATTCCCGCGTCTAGGTGTCCATCAAGCGCAATTCATCGACGCGGCACTCGCTGAACTGAAAAGACGTTTAAACCAACTCGGCAATGATTTACTTGAAATCGATGCCAGCGCCAGCGATGGTCTGCCCCAACTCGCGAAGGAGCTACACGCGACGGCCATTTACTGCGAAGAGATTGCTGCACCAGAAGAGGAAAACGAGGTCACCGCGATTCGACACGCTGGCATCGAGGTCCACGCCTTTTGGCAATCAAGCATGCTCTCGCCTGCCGATTTACCATTTACGATCAACCAGCTGCCAGAGGTGTTCACCCATTGTAGAACATTGATTGAAAAGGCGGCCGTTGTACCGCCCGCGCCCTGCCCTGCACCGATGGCGATACCACCGTTACCTGCACAATGTGATGCGATCGCTCATCGGTGGAAGCGAAGTACAGCACCGAATGCGGTGCCGCCAAGTGATCCGCGCTCCTCTTTTCCTTATACTGATGCGCGTTTTCTAGGACATGCCTCAGCGGCACAGCGTCATCTCCAGCAGTATTTGCAGCGCAAGTTAGCACATACCTACAAAGAAACCCGCAACCAGCTTACGGGTATTGATTACTCAACGAAATTCTCACCATGGCTCGCATGCGGTGCCCTGTCGGCGCGTCAGATTTATCAGGCACTGAAGGAATTTGAATCCGAACACGGCGCCAATCCGAGTAGTTATTGGATCTGGTTTGAATTGTTATGGCGTGACTATTTCCGTCTCTTGCATCTGCAATACGGACAACGTCTTTATACTGCCCGTGGATTGAGTCAACTCCCCCCGCCATCCCATGACGCTGCGCAATTCAAACGATGGTGCGAAGGTCAAACAGGAGAAGCCTTGGTGGATGCTGGCATGATTGAGCTTGCCACTACTGGTTATTTATCGAATCGATTACGGCAAATCGTCGCGAGTTATCTTATCTATGACCTTGGCTGTGATTGGCGCGCTGGTGCTGCGTGGTTTGAGGCACAATTGGTTGACTACGATGTCTACAGCAATCAAGGAAACTGGCTATACATCGCAGGAAGAGGTACCGATCCACGTAACGGACGTCGCTTTAATGTACAGAAACAAGTGCATGATCACGATCGTGATGGAACCTACCGTCGCTTATGGCTTGGAGATTAACGAATGACAACAACAACGATACGACTGATTCTCGGTGATCAGTTAAACCTCCAACATTCATGGTTTAGCGACGTCGCTGATGACAAGTTATATGTCTTCATGGAAGTACGTCAGGAGACCGATTACGTGCTGCATCACGCACAAAAAATCATTGCGATCTTTGCAGCCATGCGCGAGATGGCGCGACAGCTCAGCGCGCAAGGACACCGTGTGCATTATTTGCGTATTGATGATCCTGCCAATTTACACTCCATTCCGGCCAATATCGACCTGTTAGTCGCGCAAGAAAAAGCGCAACGTGTTGAATACCAAATGCCCGATGAATGGCGGCTGGATGAGCAACTATACCACCACAGCCGACAAGCAGCGATCCCCTGGGTGATGGTCGATAGTGAGCATTTCCTCACAACACGTCATCAAGCCGCCGATATCTTTGCCGCCCGTAAGCAATGGCTTATGGAGCATTTTTATCGGCAGATGCGAGTACAACACCAGGTATTGATGGAAGGCAGCAAACCCGTTGGCGGACAATGGAATTACGATCACGATAATCGGAAGGCGTGGCGCGGCACACCCGCTGAGCCGGTCGATCGTCGACCACTGCATGACCA
Source organism: Undibacterium sp. MH2W (assembly GCF_049340215.1). Classification (NCBI taxonomy): domain Bacteria; kingdom Pseudomonadati; phylum Pseudomonadota; class Betaproteobacteria; order Burkholderiales; family Oxalobacteraceae; genus Undibacterium; species Undibacterium sp. MH2W. The sequence continues at coordinate 16,137 of NZ_JBMPPA010000011.1, forward strand.
TAGCGCACTGTGGCAAGAGATTGTCGCCGCTGGCGTACAGAGTTTTGGCGAACCACATGAAAAGCAAAGTCGTTGGGCATTAAACCGTGAGGAAGCGCTCGAGCAACTTACTATTTTTATCGACTTCGGCCTACCGCATTTTGGGGATTTCCAAGACGCTATGAGCACAAAGGCGTGGCGACTTTTCCATTCCCTTCTGTCATTTGCACTCAACGTCAAAATGCTCTCACCGCGAGAGGTGATTCAACGCGCCGAAGAGGCGTATCACACAGGTCGCGTTCCGCTGGCAGCAGCAGAAGGCTTTATCCGGCAAATTTTAGGCTGGAGAGAATACATTCGCGGGGTGTATTGGGCACACATGCCTGCGTATGCAGAAAAGAATTTCTTTGACCATCAACGCCCCCTCCCTGCTTGGTTCTGGACGGGTAAAACGAAGATGAATTGTTTGTCTCATGCCATCGGTCAATCGTTAGAACAGGCGCATGCACATCACATTCAACGTCTGATGGTGATTGGTAACTTCTCTCTTCTTGCGGGATTGGATCCACATGCCGTACACCAATGGTATTTGGGCGTGTATATCGATGCGTTTGAATGGGTGGAATTGCCCAACACCATGGGCATGAGTCAATTTGCAGATGGCGGACTACTCGCCACGAAACCTTACGTATCCAGTGCTGCCTATATCGATAAAATGAGCGACTATTGCAAAGGATGCCATTACGATAAAAAGTCACGCCTTGGTGATGATGCATGCCCGTTCAATGCCTTGTATTGGGACTTCTTTGATCGTAACCGACAAAAACTAGCAAATAATCCTCGGATCGGGATGGCGTATCGACAGCTGGAAAAAATGGATGACAAAGCGATCGCTGATTTTCAACAACAGGCACAAAAAATCATTGATCGTATAGAGACCCTCTGACGGTGCAGCTTGTTGCTAACCATGGGATAGCGACAAACACACAGGTAATCCATATCACAAAAAGGCACAACCATATGAAAATCGGGATGCAGACCTGGGGCAGTCATGGCGACATCCGTCCATTTTTGGCGCTTGCGGAGGGGCTTCAAGCGGCTGGTCATCGTGTGACCTTGTACATTACGTGCTTTGACAACGAATCCTATGCCAAAGTTGTTTCAGCGAACGGCGTCAACATTCAATTAGTCGCCTCTCCCGTGATGGATGTCGCCGAGGGCGAGCGTATCGCACAACTGGTCTATGAAACGCGCGATCCGATGAAGCAGGTGGCGACTATTTTGGAAACCGGTTTCGAACCCGCCGAAGACGAGATGTTTATCGCTGCACAGCAATTGTGCCAAGACAATGATCTGCTGATCGGACACTTCTTCATGCATCCTTTGCAGATAGCAGCTGAAAAAGCACAAAAGCCGTATGTCAGCATTGTGCTAGCGAATGTCGTTGTCCCAACGGCTTACAGTAATCCCCTTGGTATCAACGCGTTGGGGCGATGGGGACATCAGTTGATCTGGTGGTTGACGCAATGGGGGGTTCATCGGGCGATTCAGCGGTTTCCGAATCGCCTCCGTCGCCAAATTGGTCTGCCGCCGATCAGTAATGTGATGAGAGATGTGTGGATATCCAAAGCACTGACACTACAAGCGATCAGTCCACAATTTTGTCCATCACAACCGGATTGGCCTGCCTCGGTGAAAGTCTGCGGTTTTCTTGACACGCCTAATCTGAGTATCGAGGGGACGCTGCCAGATCACTTGTCTGACTTTCTTCAACAAGGTCCTGCACCTGTCTATATGACGTTTGGCAGTTGGATGCCGCGTGATATCAGCCTGCAAACAGCGACGCTGGAACTGATGACACAAGCAGCTCGACAAGCGGGTTGCCGAGCGATTATTCAGAGCCCTACGCCCGCCCAATGCGGGTTTGTGTCAGATGCGCAGATTTTCTACATCTCCGCTGCTCCTCATCATCTGATCTTTCCACATTGCTTGGCAGTCGTCCACCATGGCGGTGCTGGGACCACCCAAGCAACAACGCTCGCAGGCAAGCCATCGATTGTCGTTGCCCATATCAGTGAGCAAGAATACTGGGCACGCGAAATGCAACAGATCGGCATTGCAGGACCATACACTAAACGCCGCCAACTCACGGTGCGCAAGCTGGCACAACAGATACGTTATGTGGTTGAGCGCCCTGACATGGCCACCACAGCGGCCGATGTCGCCGCTGCGATGAAAAAAGAAAATGGTGTCGCTGAAGCGGTCAAACTCATCGATCAATTCATTGCAAACAATTAACGTTCATACGCTTCACAGACTAAGACCCAACTTCATCCCTTGATTCCCTTAGACGGCGACGTTGAGCGCCACGACGTTCAGCTATCCCGTCTTAGATGCACTTCATCATGCCGTTTTTACCGTTTATCGCATGTCGATTGTTGTAGCGCATCTCAAAACATAAGATGCACTCATCAACAAAAACATCGATACAAAAAACTCATCAAGACCTCAAGGGAGAAATATCATGAAAACAACTACACGTCATCTTTTCGCGTTACTGGTTCTTGTCGCTATTGTGATCACTGCTGGATTGTATTTTTACTCGCCACCGACCGTGATCATTGGTGACGAAGAAATCGTCGGTGTGGCTGGTTTTGGTGCGACGGTCATTGGCTTACTCATCGCAGCCATTGCCTGTGTTTTCACCTTCATTCTAACGAGCGCCATCTTGGCGGGTGTATCAGCGTTATTGATTATCATTTTTGCCATTGTTGCCGCTGCTGTCGCCGTGGCAGTCGCCCCACTCTGCTTACCACTGTTATTGGTGGTTGGGATCGTGATGTTGATCAGACGCAAAAAAGCACCTGTCGTTGACACAATCAGTCACGACCATGTTGTGCAGCAATAATTCAAGTCTTTGAACCCTCATCCGGAAGAAAAAACTGCCCATCATCTGCAAGTACGTCAGCGGCACTGGTACAATCTGTGACCTTTTTTCTTCCGGCTCTCTATGAAATCCCCAGAACTGCGCAAAGAATTATCAGAACTGGTGCTGCACAAACGTGGTATCCGTATCAATCTGCAACTGCCTCTGATCGAAAGTGAAGACGAAATCGTGCTGCGAGACGCAGATACGCTAGCAGCACGTCTTCTTGCGCTGTGTCTTTTACACCAGTTCGCTCACAGTGACGACGAACAAAAAACGACCGCCGCCGCAACATCCACGTTAAACGCGAAGCTTGGTTCATCATTACATACATGCTTTTCAGAAAATGAGCGTGCCTTATTATCCCCGAGCGACGCCTCCAGCAGCCCCGATTTGCTCGATCAGCGTGCACTCAATGGTGAAGCATTGCGCTTTCTACTATGGGCAAGTGGTCTCGTACCAACGATAGGCATGCCGGATGGTCAGGCAATCGATGAAAAAACGCAATCAGCCATCATGGCTATCACTCAACACCCCACCCATCTTGCGCAGCAGATCAAGGTAAGAAGTAAATCAGCGATATTAGACTGGGCTGATTTGTTGTATCGCCTCCATTGGGCGGTACGCCACGCGCATATCACTGGCAAGCCAACACCAGGCAGACTCGACGCGGATGCCGTCCACGAATGGCACAAGGCAGTAAATTGGTTGATCCGCTATGACGACGAGGACGATTGGGATCGTATCAGTACTGAAACAGCGGGATAACTTGAGCCAATAACGCTGGCAACAATCATCATCACCGAGAAACAAAAAAGCGGCAGCTTCTTTCGCTGCCGCTCTCAAAAAACGCTATGCGTTTCTTTCCTACTCCCTTGATTAGAACTCAGCCCCAAACGTCGCGAAGACCTGACGTGGCGCAATAGGGTAAGTATTGTACGTACCACTTGCTGCGCCAACAACGACGGCTGCAGCACCCGTAATCTGGTTCAAATTCGTGACGTTCAAACGCAATTTTGCGTTCTTCATGAAGCCAGTATTGAGAGATGGTAATTTCGCTGTCACGCCTAAATTCAGCATAAAGTAGCCACCGACATGTAAGTCATTGGTATATGTAGCATAACGACGCCCTACATAATCACCCGACAACTGTGTCTCGATATCACCAAAGGTCGCTGTCGCAACGACCTTGTCCATCCACTGCGGCGCGCCTGGCACCTGCTTACCAGACGTAGGCACCACGGTGCTGCCATTTAAGTAGTTATCGCCATACACAGAACGATTATAGGAAAACGCATTATAGAGACTGAAGTTTTTACCGAAATGCAGCGTACCGGCAATATCGATACCATCCGTCGTTACACTACCCACGTTTGCCAAGACAGGATTACCACCGACGATCGCGGAGATCACGGATGTCGGGCTAATCTGCAACAGACGATTACTAAAATCAACGTGATAGAGATTGACCTGACCATCAATTTTATCCAATGCGCCCAACTGAACATCGCGCTTACCGCGGATACCCATCTCATACGTCACGGATGATTCTGGCTGGGCCGTATTTTTAAACAGATCAAATGCAGACTGGCTTGCCAAACTCCATGGTGATGCACCGCCTGCGCCGTAGGTCACGAACTGACGCATATTTTTTTGGATATTGGCAAAGAACTGGTCGCGTGGATTGATATCCCACAAAATACCTAACTCAGGCAAGAACCATTTCTTCGTATCGATTTTACCGACGGGCAAGGCGAGTGAACCACCAGAAATCGCACCCGGTAAAGGTTGAACAGGGAACTCGCCATCAGCGAATTGCAAACTTGATTTAAAGCCAGCTTGAATCGCCACGTTGGGCTTCACACGCCATTCATCTTGCAAATGCAACTGCACCACATTATTCGTGATATCGCTACCGTATTGTGTAATCAATGGATTTGTTGGACGCTGATATGGCGTACTCGGATTATTTACATCCAAAGCAAACCAACGACGGTATGTAGAGGAATTGTTATGTTCCCACCAACCACCAAACTCCAGTTGGTGCTCACCCAAATCCATGTGTACTGTTGAAATAATGCCTGGACGATTAATCACATATTGCGTCGCTCGGGTTGCGTAACCCGAATTACCAAAAATCTGTTTGAGATTCTGACCCGGGAAGTAGACGTTAAACAATGCAGGCAATCCAGCGGCACCAATTGGTCCCGCAACGACACCCACACCATCGTCGTGATGGAAGTAGACCTGGTTAGTCCAGCTCGTGGTCTGACTGACATTCCAATCATATTTGGCATAGGTCAGGTAGTCGGTACGCTGCGCATCGCTGTAGTAGTTGTGATAGTTGGAACCATCTGCCGCTGGTGTATTACCCGTGGGCGACAAATAAGCCAATGCAGCGCCGAAATTGGGATACAAAAATGGCCGTGTGTAGGGTGCACTGCTTTCTCCTGCCACATGTACTGTAGCATCCTCATTGGGCTCAGTCTTGTCACTGTAATTGAGGAACAGTGTTAATTTGCCGGCGTCAGTGCTATGAACAAACTTGGTGTTCATTTGGTTGCCACTTTGCTTGCCGTCGAAATCCCAGGCTTTCGCCTCTTGATGAAGTCCAGAAATATAAAGACTATTGCCATTCCCAAAATTGCCCGTATCGAAACGAACAAAGGTGCGCGACGCATTGTGACTGCCCAAAGTCTGTTGCAGACTTGTCGTTTTGGCGGCTAATGGATCACTGGAAAACACTTCAATCGTACCGCCGAGATTACTGGTAGAAGGTGTCGCCAGATCACCGGCGCCAGATGACAGCACGACGTTGCGGACGTTTTCACTGATGACAGCACGCTGTGGTGATAAGCCATTGTAGTTACCGTATTGTTGATCACCCAATGGCACACCATCCATTGTGTAACCGAGTTGTTGACCGTTAAAACCGTGAACGAATAAGGTCAGATTTTGTTCATTGTTACCCCAAGGATCTGCCGTTGAGAAACTCACGCCGGGTAAAGTCTCTAAACCTTTCAAAGGATTCATCCCCGGCAGTTGGCTTTGCAGTTCTTTGCTGCGCAATGACACCGAAGAACGTGTCGATTGTGATGAAATTTCGACGGTAGACACACCAGCGTCTGCATCAGCTGTTTTGGCACCATTCGCTGCTGGCGTCGATTGCGCGTGAGCAAATTGAGTCAGAGCCATCAGGCATGCAGCGGACATCGCTAATAAAGGAAAACGGGCTGGCAATCCCGGTTGTGTCCGGAGAGGAGAGATTTTCATGATGGATTGGATGGTTATGGTGAATGGTCGATGTTTTTTAACAACGAACCCAAAAACAATGAAAACCAGTTTTTCATTGTTTTTAGGCAATTTTTTGAATAGTGCGTAGCTTAGTAACTTTTTATGACTAGAACATGACCATTCAACAACATTCAAATAAAAACACTTCCCCCATGTGAAACACGATCTGAGCAATTACACCTCAGGCGGTGTTGCAGGTGCCTTATACCAGTTGCTTTTAGCGACGACTTTTTCTTTTTCTGGATCAGCCAAATAATGAGGCGACATAATTTGCACGCCATGCTCATTAAAGACGTCTTGAATATTGGCATGCAACAAGTTAATCACCTCAGCACGGGGACGCGGCTCGGTGGGAATCGCCTGGCAAATCAATAAATATTCCGGATAAAAATCGGACAAGGCAGTTTGAAATACTTTGGGTGACGGCTCCATTAATACACCCGGCGTTCTTTGTGCGGCCTCGATGAGCATCGCTTGCACTTGGCGCCACGGCGTGTTATAGCCAATCGTCACTTTGGTATCCACGACAAACCCGTCACCGGACACAACACGCGAATAATTTTTAGTCACACTACTCAAGACGTAAGAATTCGGCAAAGTGAGCTCCACCCCCATGCCGTTGCGGATACGGGTTGTGAACATACCGAGTTCGGTGATTGTGCCTTCGTGCTCTGCAATACGAATAAACTCACCCTTACGATACACACGAGAATAAGTCAAAATCAAACCACTTGCTGCCTGCCCCACCAAGCTCGACGCCCCCATCGACAACATCAAACCAACGAGAACCGACACGCCCTTAAACGCCTCAGTACCGGATCCAGGCAAATACGGATACGCCATGGCAAGCGCAAAGAGCCAGATAGCAATGGTCGCAATCCGTCGCGTGGGGCCCACTAGATCGGCGTCAAGCCAAGATACCTCAATTGAGCGATGTTGCACTAAATCGAAAAAGTGATTCACTGCTTTGGAAAATAACTTCGCAAGGACAAAAATCAAACACGCAACAAACAAATCAGGAATCGCTTTAAGAATCGCCCCACCCAGCATCAACAAGAGTCCAAACAGATAACTATTCAGATGCTCCCCCCATGGTCGGGTAAAAGGAAACTGCGACATCATGATGCCCAGCCACTGATAGCTGAGCAACAGAATCATCAGCCAGGTCAATAACTGAAATCCCTTTCGCATGATCCAATGTAGTCGCTCGCGACGGATCAGTAACACACCGACATCATTGAAACCTGCAATTTTTTCATGTGCGTAATTCAATAGCCGACGAACCGCGATGCGGCGTAATTTGATCAATCCGACAATCAAGCCGCCGTAGACAAGCGTTGCCGCCGTCGCATAAGCCAAGGCACGCAAAATCGCCGTGAGATGATGACTTTCCTGAATTTCAGACAATGATTGATTAAGCGTATTCACCGCCTTCTCCGTCACGCCAGCCAGTGTCTCTTGCTCAAAAGGATCGATATCTTCTGGTGCAATATAAAAACTACCAGCGCCATCAATTTGCACCAGCATGCCCGGCGGCACACTGATGGCGGTCGCGCGATGCTCCCCTGCACGTTCTAGTTGCTGGGCGATACGCCCCTCTGCCCGCTTTGCCCGTTCAGCGGGTGGCATCCCAAGCACAGTACTACGAAAAACCACGATATCACGATTAAAAATCGATACGCTTGCCTCGTCTATTTTCTCTGTGGGCGGATTACCCTTCGCATCGCCTGCCCAAGAATGATTAAATGGGAAAACAAGTAGCATTAATACCAACAGCCAGCATGATTTAACTAATTTCATTTTTGTCTCATGTCTTTGATAGAAAAACGTTGGTCGAAAAAATACGTGTAGATAAAGACAGACCGCGCTTTATCCCTTACGCACAAAATATCATGCTTTACTGATGCATATCTAGCAATACGAATGAAAATAAAGGTAAACTACCCTTCAATCTTAAATCAAACCTGACTACAATTAACTCGTTATAGTTTCTTGTCCGGAGCATGCCATGCGTTCCCACTCTATGACCCTGCCACGTACGATCGCTGGTGTTACCTTGCTTCTCATGATCGGCGCGGGTTTCCATTTTGCCCACGCAGATGATAGCGATAGTGCCGAAAGTAAATACGCTGAAAACGACTACGACGCCGCTGCAGAGGCGTTTCGTGCTGCCGCCGAACAAGGTGATGCTAACGCACAAACAAGCCTCGGATTAATGTATCTCAAGGGTGAAGGTGTTGAGGAAAACGAAAAGACAGCGTTAGAACTATTTGAAAAAGCCGCTGCGCAAGGTGACGTCAGAGGCGAAGTGAATTTAGCGCGCATGTATGCCAAAGGAAAAGCTGGACTCGTTCCTGATTACAAAATGGCCGTCTCTTGGTTTGATAAAGCGGCTGAACAGGGCTATGCCGACGCGCAATATAGCCTTGGTGTTCTCTACGTAACAGGTAATGGCGTGCCACTCAACTATAAAAAAGCACAAACATTATTCTCGCAAGCAGCAGATCAAAACAACACCAGTGCCCAATATCAACTCGGATTGATGAATTTCAAAGGCAAGGGGATGCCGGTGAATATGGTTGAGGCCTACAAGTGGTTATCCTTGGCGGGTGAGTATGACGATGCACCTGTCTACCGAGATTACCTGTCGCGAAATATGAACCAAGAGCAAATCGACAAAGCTGTCGCACTTGCAGATGACTGGAAGCAGGAATTTGCACAAAATCAGGAAAAAACGGAGCAATAAAACGGTATTCACCGGCACCTTCCGTGATAGTTAGCAAAATCATTAGTCTCTCAGTAAACGAAAAAAAAGCAGCGAATACGCTGCTTTTTTTATTCATTTTTCCATCATGATAATGAACGTAGGAATGGTCGATGCGCGATAAGCCATCTAATCGGCATGAGAAACGCATATTCCTTTTTCAGAGATTGTGCGTCCTCTTCTCCGAGAGAAATTTGTGGATAAATTTCTGGTAGACCATTAACGAGATAAGCGAAGTGCATGATGTTCTGCTCCTTGGTGGCGCCAATCGGAACAGTGCTACTCATCTTTAGTCTGACGATGAATCGCCGCCGGGTGCTAGAGATAAAGTGTGACTATACCGAAGCTAACTATAAATAATGCGAGGTGATAACTGTTTTACGAAGATCACTGTCCGTCATTTTTTCTCCTGGTTCGTCCATCGGAATTTGCATCGTAGCGCAAATTATTATTCTTTTTTAAAAAACACCGCTCTCAATGTCTTTTTTCATTTGTCATTTCGCAACACCCCATCGCGCATCACAAATAACAAAAAGTATTTAAGCATTTTGCTTGGACATCGAATTCCAAGAGACACTGCGAACAGCAGGCTCCAATCCTAATCTGCTCACCACATTCACCAAGTGATTTCTCTTATGATCGCTGCACTGTACTTCTACATCAACGACAGCGATGGCACCATCGTTTCTGGATCCGTAATGAAAACCTTTGATCACACCGCAATCACGACTGAGCGATTGGCGTATCAGTGATTCCACATGAGCGATATCTTCGCTGCGGCAAGCGGCATGAATATGGTACAAAGACGCAACTGGATTGATCGTTGCAGGCACACTGGGGCGCAAACCATCCCGTGTTGGGATAGAAATTTGATGAAAAACAAATGAAGCTAAATCAAAGAGTGTCATAGCAACCTCCTTCTTATTATTGTCGGCATCATTCACGATGCCATGGCAGATCAACGAGACGAAAATGGTAAAGCAGTTTCTCTGAGACGATGTCAGAAAAAACGAGCAACCATGAGCCTAGTGGATCAGGGAAAAATAAAAAGACGGGAAAGCGAGTGACGAAAAAACGTCTTGTCAGATAGCCTGCATTGCGCACGCTACTGTAGAGGAAGGTCTATCAGGAAAGTGCAGAAATACGTGCGATTTCGACAGGGCAAGCCCGTCTCATCAATTGAAAATAACAACTACTACTGTCCATGACAGAAACCTTATAAAATGCAATAAACAAATTGTAAGCGTCTTGAATTTAAAATGTCAACGTTTAAAAATGTGATTGATCTCAAATCAAAGAAATCAATCGCACACACCGCTTTTTAAACGGATCAATATTCGCTTTTTGAAATGCGATATAGCTGTCAACTCGATGATTGATATGCCCTTCGGTTGTCATGACGTGTACTCGTTCATACTTGACTTGACACACGGTGATCGACAGATGACCGGCAGATTTCGACCCGAAGCGGACCGTCAGTACATTTAGCTCAAATGCCATTATTTGTTAAAAACTAGAATGTCATTATCAATCAAGACGCGAAACTGGGGGCCTTCTTCAGTGAATGGAATCCTGTTTCCCGCATCTGGCGCAATGTCATTGAAAACGATAGCCGTACCGTCAACTCTAGGTTGTCTCCCATTCAAGTGCGAATATTTTCCTACGTAATGAATATTCTCGGAAAAGACCAGCAACCTTGGCGTCGACCGGTCTGAACATCCCCAAATGGTCTCCAAGAGTACGATATGCCATGATTTACCTGAGGAGATTTTGACAATGCCTATGTATGAAAATTCCTCTTGGTCAAATTTCCCATTTTCGAAAAACAAGTCGTCTATTTTCTTCGCCTCGGCACGGAGTTTTGAAGTGATGGGTTCAGGGCCAATTATTTTTCGTATGCTTCGCTGCGAACCACATTGTACGTCTTCAGCGTGAACGGAATTGAGCGAGAGGAGAATGGTTATGAGAAGGCAAATAGCGCGCATGAGAATTCAAGAAAATAAGGAGATTTCGTCACAAACTTGTCATTGACGTTTGTTGGTCGCTTGACGCCGTTTGGCATTACGCATTTTCCGGTAGAGGCTTCGCCATGCCGATGTCTTTCCTGTTCCCATCAAGTACGGCTCCGTCATGTTCGATGACTAAAAATATGCGTCCTTCAGAACGGACGGAGATTCCACCGTTCTCTTTTTTCCAGAAATGTTCTCCGGTCACTTTCAGCTCTGAGATCGCTATAGCAAGTGGAGTTTCAATGACACCAACCAACCCGGGGTGTAACATAAATATGCATTCACCAGTATTTACTTTAAAACTGGGGGAGCCAAGCGCAAAACCAACGGGAAGGCTGTCTTTCGTTTCAAGCAAAAATCCATGTGTAAACTCCATCGTAGACGCCTCAACACTGAAAAAGATAATTGCAAAGAACTTCATTGTGCAACACAACGTGCATTTTGGGTCGACGATTCAACTGTCCGGTGCTAGCCGAATGCGGATAACTCTCGTTAAATAAATTTACAGCCCTCGCTGGGATTTTCAATCTTGAAATATCTGATAAATATGTCGTAATTCGAACGAAACAACGTCGTCGCATTTCAAATGATGCACTTCGCCGTGTGATAGTTCGTTATCGACAGTTCCTTGCAATTTATCGCCGTCAACATTCTTCACAATAACCCAGAACCGTTCTACGTCATTGGCGCAAATTTTGACGAGAGAACCCTCCCGCACCGAAGCGAGTTCATCTTGGGACGGTGCCTCAAAAGTTTCTGGATACAACTTGCTCAGTTCTTGCGCGTCATTAAAAAATACCATCTTTGAATAATACCCCAGAATAATTGTCAGTTTGGCAGCCCTGGTGCCACTCACACTCAGCGTCTGCTTCTGGCCGGTTGTCAACCGAGTACCTGACTACGCGCACAGTCATCCATCAATCAAAATCGGAACTGGCAACTGACTTCCATCTTCAAAGTTACCCAAGTTTTTACGCGCAATCAAAACCAATTTTTCGACCAGCGGAAATGGTAATTCTTCGGTAAACGAGAAAAATTTTAATGTGTTGTCTGCATCGCATCGAAAAATCTCCGCAAGCACATTTCCGTCCGAGTCTATAAGTTCGATACCCAGGCCGTCGCGCATAACATCTGAGGCTACTTGAAATCTATGCATTATTCATTTTCCTCGAAACTTCGAATGTCAGCTTCTGGCCGGCTTCTGCCAACCTTGCGTTTGTAGCGACGCGCGATCTTTTCCGACATCGGTAAGAACTGGCACGCCCAAGGATAAAAGAAGAGTGACTAACAAACACACCGCGTCCTTGCATCCTCTCTTCAATATGGCGATAACTCAAAGGATAAGCGGCATACCACCGTATGCAAAACAAAATCACTTCCAGTGGAAAACGTAAGCCTTTGGTGTTCAACGTCGTCATCAAAAATTATCGCTTGAATCAAACACCTTAGTTTAACTTAATCACTCTCTTTTCAAAATTAATGCGACAAAACCCTATTGCGTGTTCAGGGAAAAGTAGCGCTTTATCAACAAAACATCGTCCGTTTTCCACCCAAGATCGGGATTCGTTGCGGCTCGATGTAGTCGCTTTTCAAAGTTTTCACGCACTGTATCTAGCCGCAACAATGCTGGCTTAATTTCCGTACAGAATAGTGCTGCAGAACGAATGGTTGAGGTAACGGCGTCGCAAAGCACAGTCACGAGCACGGCGTCAATCTCACCGTCAAATTCCTCTGCTATCGAATCGCCTATAGCTCCCAAGCCATTCACGACATACAAATCCGGGCGGCCTTCGTCTGCACGCAAATTCGCCACATCAACGGACTCCGGCCAACGATGGAGGACCCGCTCGAGCAGAACAGCAAAATCAAGCTCGGAATCCGCTTTACTCATTTTCTAATTCTCCCATCAGTGTTGGATGCCATCAAGAGCCGTTACCTTTCATAGCAGCGGATTTCGTCAGTCGGCTGCCCCTGCGGCGGCCGCATTTCCATGAGGTGCCAAAGCTTCGGCGCGAATATGGCGCCTCATCAATGTGCGCTGATAGAAAAATACGGGGCTCATCAGAATTGCCATCGCCGGCCAATAGGCAATCGGCGGCAACCTTCCCAAGGGTTTGTATTTCAGCGAATAGAGTGCTGCCGCAATCGTGAGCACGGCCATACGACAATCATTGTTGGCTTTCTCATAGTTGCAGTACGCGCTTCCTGCAATCGTCCCGGACGCTCCGACAATGCAAAGGCCTGCAGTTCCGGAAAACGATAAAAGAAGGATATGCGCCGTACTTTCGCATTCTTTTTCTCAAGTCGCAGTGCCTCTGCTTGCTCAATGAGTTCACTACCTATTTGATTTGCTTGTTCGCGGGAAAGCATCGCGATTCAAAAATGGCCTATGACGAAATGAGCTAATCTTGCCATGAAATTATTGCAAATACAACATTAACTAGGCGATGTTATTGAGAGGCAGGTCTTGGTCGATTTCGGCCATCGTCCCGTTTCTCTTAATTCGAAACTGCGGGGCTGACTTTAACAATGCCTTGCTCATTTACAGAAACTATTTGCGTGCTCTGGACACCGCTTGTAAATCCCATTGAAAAGACAATATAAACAGTGCGGCCGCCAACCTCTTTCCAACCGGACTCGTAAGATATTTGAATTCCATTAAACAGGCCAGCCCTCAACTCTGCTAGTTGGTCTTGATTCAAGCTTACACGCCGCCCAAAAACGGAGACATTCATCGACAGTAGATGCTGCGCATTTTGTTCGCCAGATACTGTGACCGGGCCAGAGTTCCCAATACTGGCTGACGAAACTTGGAAGGAGCCAAGGCTTAAGACTCCTTCCTTAGAAGCTAATGCAAAAGTGGACATCGATAAAGTAAGTAGCGCAAAGACTATTTGGGCAACTATTTTCATATGGTCATCTCCCTTCCAAATTTCATATTCTGAGGCTTGCCGGTAGCACACCTGACATCTAAATAGCAATCCGCTCTGCAACGTCCGCTTCTGGCCGCGAACCGCCTTCAGGCAATTTCTGGACGAAACTCCCAACGAGCGGCTTCAACGCGAATCGTATCACCGGATTGGAGTTCAATTTCAAACTTCCCGTCTTGTGCTTGGATTGATTTATTGACCGATGAAGATGGCCCCCCAACTCTCACGTCTCGGAAGTTCGATGTTTGTAAATCCTTCAAACACCAGCATATAAGGTGGCAATCCAACAGGGCGTAATCGTATGTCGCATCGAGCCGCATCCCAGCTTATATAAATGGCCACCAAGGTAGCATCATGAATTGGAAGAGAGTCAAAGAGCATCGGATTTTCAATAGAATTTAAATGTCTATTTATGGCTGTTAGCCGAGAAGTTACGGTAAGTATGTTCCAGCAATGGGCGCGTCGCATCGAACAGTACTATCCACGCCTGCATCGATGAAATTCAACACACCCTGAACGGTATATTCAAGATCATCCTGATTGCAGAAATAATCGTCTAGCGTACCAAATTCCGTATATGACGAGCGATTAAATCCATACTCAATGTCGTTGTACCAAACAGCAGTGCGACCAATTACCGCTACCACCCAGAATCCGTCACCGGCTTTGCGATATGATTTTTCGGCCCATTTTTCGGGTGCAATTTTGATGACCTCCCATAGCCGAAAAATCTGCGGCGACATGCGACCTTCGGCCTTAATGATTTTGTCCCATAACTCGATTTCTGAAATCGGTGCCCAATCCATAACTTCATTTCCTTTTATCGACAACGGCTGCTTTTGGTCGCTACTTGACCAATTCCAGTTCAACTTCGTTTGGTGCAAATGCCATCAGCCATTGCGTTGCGCCGCTACCGTCACTGCATTCCAGTTCATAACCCGGTGGCGTCGAATAAATCTCTACGATGGTTGCCACATCTCCCACCACGGGCCGACAGAGATTGAATGCGTCATCAGATTCAGTGAGCGGTCGGCATATGGCAACGAGGCGAACAACATCATACTGCGCAAATTTCATTTGTGTGACTCCCCCATCAAGTCTGCTTCTGGCCAGCTCCAGTCTGACAGCAAATTTAAGAAACCCACTCTTGCACTACTGAAACTACTGTGACTGGCTTTCCAATTTGTTGCTTTAATTTTTTTGCTAAGCAAACGCAAATAAAATCTTGTGCCCTCCCCCATCCATCCGGGTCAGGGGCGAGCTCTTCAATTTTGTGCTCACACGTCGCTAAGTCGAACTCAACAATACCCTAATATTTTTTGTTATCGAATCCGTTGAAAAGCGATATGTAGCTGTTGCGTCGGATGTTGAAAGCAATTCCGCGAAATAGTGGCGTATCGACATTAGGTTGAACTGTTAAATTTCATCATCAGTCTAGCAGTTGCTCTTGGATGTCCGTTACTGGCCGATTTCGGCGCATGCAATTTATCGAACCACTGTCACCCACAATTCTTCGAAATCCGCTTCGCTTATTTCGACGCCCCCAAATTCACCAATCGCATTTATGTTATCAAGCGTTGGTGTCGGAGAGGAACCAAGCTCAACGCCAAGATTTGCTACAGATTCGCACGCAAAGCCACAACGCCCATCTCTGAAGAATTCCAGTTTTCGAATCTCATAACCATCCAAGCCAATCTCAGACACTAACCGAATTGGGTAGTTTCGATTTTCGTGCATCCACTTTACATCGATATATCTCATTCTGGATTCCTGTAATAAGCGTCTGCTGTTGGCCGGTCTCTGCAAGTTGCGATGACAAGGGAGAGGCAGCGCTTAGCAAGCTGTTCTCACTTCTCAGAACTGAGGCTAAGTATCGGTCGTCACATCGTCCCAGTCCGCGCCCATGTACCTAATGAGCCAGTTAAGGGCACGGTGTCGTTCCTCTATAATTTCCTCGTCAACGGCTGAATTTTTCTTGTTTTTGAGGCGAAGCTCAATTACTCCCCAGTGAAGGCGATAATAGTAGTCTGCCATATCAAGAATCTCGCGGATGCTCCGCGGCCTAGCATTCTTCGCGAGGAGCGCTGCTCTATTTTCCACAATTGTCTTTGTATCTTTTTTTACGTCACAGATGACATTTGGCGGAGGTAATTGAGCGTTGTACCCCAGGGCCCAGAGAAGCACTTCAAGTCCTTCATAACGCCAAACAAACTTAGTTTTGTCGTTTTGCGTCGGTAGAGGGTTCTTTATGAACATTAGCTCTTGCGGACTAAAATAATCTTCAATCTGCCAACGCTTAACGATTGACACAACCTCATCATGCGGCATTCCTTCGCCCTTAACTGCTGCCACCGCAACAGCAATAGCTCTCCTCGCAACCTTGTCCACTCCACGAGGCTTAATTTTCTTTGCATCCTCTGTAACTGGAAGAGATTCATTGATAGGCACACCCAGAGCAGCCACCATTTTTGTGAAATGCTCTTTCCTTCGCAGCTGGTCTTGAGTGGGTTTGGGGCTATCGAGATTCGTTCTGACATGGCCCTTCAGCGTGGATTCCGAAACAGTCGGATATATAGGTTCAACCGCGTACGCAGTCGACAAAACGAACATCGTGCAAAAAAATGGAAAACTAAGAAATCTCACGTATATCCGATATTGCTTTTTCATATTTTTATGATGCCCTTAAAAGGCCGATGGAAGCCTATTACAAGCTCTTGCCGCCGGAGGCAAGGCTCCACGTCAAGGCGAATCATACTAGTGCATTAACTAAAGATGCGTTCGAGGCAGCTTTTTTTACCAATAGTTTTATATCCCCAAAGAACGACAGGCGCAAAATTTGCTCCGTTGATGGAGTTCCCTTCATTTAATGCCTTGTTTACTGCCGCCAGTTCAGGACTACGGATTGCGATGTCAGAGAATTCTTCTCTTTGAATAACTCCTGATTGATAGCATTCGTTGGCTAGACTTAATGCCTCGATGTATATTTCCTCATCCGACAAAGGCAATTCTTGGTTAGTTTCTCTAACTATAAAATTATTGGAGAATGTGACCTGCGCGAGTTTTTCGATGACCACACGACCAAACGCGATGGGTAGCAAAGAAATCAACCGCTCTGCGGTACTCAAGGCAACGCCTGCGTTCTGAAGTCTCTCGACCAATACAGCGTCTTCGATATTTGCAGCTCCTACAAAAACGTTAATCTGTTCTAAAATTTCTTTTCGCTTCAAATGGAGCCCAGTCGTTATAAAAAAATGAATGATGCATGCTGCCACACAAAAATTGGCAAGGCAATATCAGTTGGGAGGTGCGCCTGAAGGACTGCTCCTGGCCGGCAGCGGCAAAGTACCGCGGTCAACCTGGAACTATGGAAAGCATCGGCCACCGTTCAGTAAATCGTTTTGATGTTACACGCTCCTTGAATACAGCGGCACTGGCTCGAGTTGGATTGTGCCTAACACGCAAATGAAACAAATCCTCCAAGCCGTGCGGCGCAACGACCTCGATAGTATCGTTCACGCTCAGTCTGACACCTACGCAAGTGGCATATTCAGGCCATGTTGCAATTCCATCTTCTAACGAGCGCAAGGGCTGCACCACTTCCGAGCGCGCGGCCAAGAACCATTCATGTACCTGAGCCTGGTTCGTTACTTCCCAGCAGGCTGAGGGAGCGAATTCCAAGAGCTGCTTTGCCAGTTCAGAGTCCCGTTCGGCGCCAGCGGTTTCATCGTAATACACGACATCCACGTCATCAATGTGAGAGGGCGTAGTAAATCCATGTAACTTATCCCACACCAGTGACCTCACTGCACCAGCGCCGATACACCAGGATTTCAGTTTCAGGCTCCTTGCCGCACGCAATAGCTCCATCAATGACGGATTAGAACGTACCATTTGGACGAGGCGTTCTTCTAATGCATTTTCATCTTCGCTCATTGGACTATTTTCGCGTAAAGGTCTGCTATTGGCCGATTTCGGCGCGTGCAATTTATCGCACCACTGTCACCCACAATGCTTCGAAATCCGCTTCGCTTATTTCAACGCCCTCAAATTCACCAATCGCATTTATGTTATCAAGCGTTGGTGTTGGAGCGGAACCAAGCTCAACGCCAAGAGTTGCTCCAGATTCGCACGCAAAGCCACAACGCCCATCTCTGAAGAATTCCAGTTTTCGAATCTCATAACCATCCAAGCCAATCTCAGACACTAACCGAATTGGGTAGTTTCGATTTTCGTGCAACCACTTTACATCGATGTATCTCATTCTGGATTCCTGTAATAGGCGTCTGCTTTTGGCCGGCTTCTGCCAACATTTTAACGTTTGCGATACTCGGCGGCTGCCACGCACAACGCATGAGCCGTCTGTTTGGTTACGTAGTTAGGCATTACGTGGACGTAAAAAATATGCAGCTGCAGCCACAGCGACGCCTGACGCAATTGCCCCACAAGTTGTTCTTAAAGGTGCATCTCCGAAAAACATGAGAAACGGTATAGCAAAGCCAGCGGCACAAGTAGCCAGCATGAGCGCGTACCTGTAAGGTCGCAAAATCAAGAAAATCGGGACACCGATAAGCAGCATACCCACAAAGGAAGCTGGAACCGCCAGCAGCAGCCCAAAGAAAACTCCCCAACCAAAGTCTGATGCAGCGCCCGCATCGGAACTTCCCAAGCCGGCAATCGCCAAGGCAGGAACGCTAGCGAAAGGAGCCAGTAAAAGTGACTTCCAAGGGAACGGTTGAATTTGCATATGGCCTAAAGCGTTGTATATCAAAAATTATCAATATAACATGGGCGGCTGCAATTGATCGCAACATGCCCTTTTAAGCTGCAAAGATGACACGCTAGACTAGATGTACCCCAAATTAACTTTTAAATCCTGAGGTGTGTGATCATTTCCCCATAAGGTTGCACCCGTTGCATTTAGAAAGTCTCTAAATTCACCAATTGTCGAAGGTGATGCGCACCATCTGTTACCCTCTCCAAGATTTTCAGTTTCTTCATTGCATGAATAAGTAAAAGTCACTCTCAGCTGTTGCATGCTGTCCGATTGGTCGTCGGGCTCTTGAATATCGAACATGACTTGCCGCGTAAGATCAATTTCAAAAAATTTTCCCTTGCCCCAGTCGCAAGTACCCCACTGAAAAAGAAGTCTATCTCCACCAGACAATTCGTTAGTGAAATCAATCCGGTAAGCAACATAGTTTTCAATTGCGAGAGCAAATAGTGCCTTTAAATCCTTGTTCTTAAAGGCATCCGACTGGGTTAAACACTGCTCAATTTCCTCAATCTTCATATTATTTTGTTTATTTAAATTCCATATATGAGTAGCAAAACGTTACGTCGGCAATTGGCCGAAATGGAACTCACTATTACCGAAATCGTGTAGGGATACGAATCATGGTTCTTCAACAAAAGTAATACTAGAATTTGCAGCAAGTGACGACCGTATCTGCTCAAATAATTGGTGAACCGCTTTTTCGGTGTCACTTCGCTTGAACAGCTTACTGAAAATCGATTGTTCTGCAACCACATAGCAAGTCCAGACTACATCCTTACCTCTAGGAATTGGACTCTCTGGAATAGCAGCAATTTCATCGACTACATTGCCACAACCGATCCAAAGCATAAATGGTGCGCGCGAACACGTGATGCACCAACCCCAGTCTTCAGGAATTACTTCTTCAGGGGAGTAGCCCTTAGAAATAAGCTGTTCACGGAGCCATTCTGCCAACTGCTTGCCGAAGCGAAATGGATTAGTTTCGGCATCTTCGCCTTCGATGATGTCGAATTTATCCGTCCTAAACCATAATTGGTAGCGATTTACATTTATCCAATCACCATCAAAAAAAGATTAGCCAGAGCCGTAATTTGTCTGCTTTTGGCCAACAGACGCCGACTGCAAACTGACTTAAATTTTCAGCGCGAATATCATCAGTCCGAGCTTGAGCCAACCAATAACTCGCATTCTCGGTTCCCTACAAAAAGAAATGCAAAATCCCAAAAGACAGGATAGGCGGGGTGCCCGTCCTTGAAGCGAAATGCCTTTAACCCGATACTGCGGAGGCTTTTAGACTTGGCATCTTCGCATATTTCTTCAAGCAAGCTTTGAAAATTAGTCGACACAAGCGTTGCAGCGCCTGGACCAGCACTATCATCCCCTAGGTACCCGATTGATTCTCGCAGTTCAAGGTCAATCTCGGGAAAATCCACGTCACGAACGTTATCAATGACTGCTTCATCGCCTATCATGCGCCGTACTATTCCTTGGATTGAGTGGGCGCCGACGACATCCGTGGTGTAGGAGCGAAGGAAAACCGTATAGTTGGTCCCAGCGTAATTTAAGATGTTTTCCATTCGAGAGAGCAAAGCTTGTCGCATAAAAGTAACCCTGAGGTTTAATAAGTTCGCCGCTTATTGAATGGCTACTTGTGTCCGGCTTACATCTTTTAAAATTGGCGTTCGACCTCTCTAGGTCAGAAGCCCCAAGTTTTGACTATGGCGATTTTCTTTTGCGCCAAACTTTCCTGCCAATGAAACCAAAGATACAGACAACAAAGAGCCAAGGCAAAATATAGGCAAGGCCGGTAATCGTACTTGAAATTCCGCTCGATAAATTTCCAGTGAATGCGGAGGCCGATTCTGTGATTTGTGGCCAGAATGAATGATTCGCGTCTGTTCTGATGGAAATCTGCAATATATCCATATTAACTCGTGCAAGTAGCCTTGCATTTTCACCGGAGGCCTGCTCAAGCTCAGATTGTGTTGAAGCGAGCTCCTTCGAAAGCTTGATTAACGAATCAACGTCATTGTTTGGTCGGTGCTCCAGTTCCAAGAGCCGCTTCTGATACTGCTGCAGCATATCAATTCTCTTATTGCTCTCGACTATTGGGCGCGCCAAATCTTCAACATTCGTGGTTTTTTCGAGAATCTTGCCACCTGAAGAGACGACGCTAACCAAGTTCTTTATGCCTTCCCGCTTGGCACGAATTTTTATATTTCCCGTAGGGTAGTGACCAGAAGTCAGCTTCGACTCGAGCAACGTGCATTCAAATACTTTGTCGTTGGTGCAGTTGTCGATAATCTTGTCAAAAAGTGCCTTAACCCCGTCCTGGTCTGTCTCCACGGACATCGCATGCACAAACGCCAAATATTTATTGCGACCCGTTTCATGTTCGATTGATGACGCAACTGACGCTGTTCCTTTGCTTACGGAAGCCGGCGCTTCCCGTTCGGAGCACCCAGAAAGAAGAAGGCCAACGACAAAGAGGCTCGATAATATTTTCATTGATTTTTTATTGGCAGAGAGGTGATGGCATATGCTTGCATATAAAAATTAGCAAAGCAATATCAATTTGTAGGTGCAAATGGATGACTGCTCCTGACCGATAGCGCCCTTTCGAAATTCAAACCCATCTGACAATTCATGTCCGATGAAGTTAGAACTAGCACACATAAGTTGAGGTTTTCTTCCTCACTGAGCTACTGCGTAATACCCTAAAAACATACTCGCTGTCGTGCGAACCAAGACCTCTTGTTGCGTCGTCGTCAAAACGGGCTGTCCCATTGCAACCTGTGGCCAGAAGGCGATCGATTTTAATTGTCCCTGCAACATATCGGCCATCAATAGCGGATCTTCGGGACGGAGTTTGCCATCTTGTTGCGCACTCTTTATCCACGTCACAATGCTTTGTTCGTTTTTGCTGAGTTTCTCAACGATATCTCTCGCTCTGTCGGGAGAATGAATCGTTGCAGCGACGGCGACACGAGAAAGATCCAGAAAATTGTGATCTGACAGCATCGTCATTTTTTTTCTCAAATAGGATTCGAGTTGTGTTTGCAACGAGCTCTCTGGCGTGTATGTCAGTGCATCTTGCGTGGCTGCGCTGTGCCAGAGCTGTAAGAGAATTGCGCCAAACAATTCTTCTTTGCTTGCGAAATGGTTATACACGGTACGTTTGGACACCGCGGCCGTCGCCGCAATCTTATCCATACTAGTGGCTTCGAATCCATTCAGACGAAACTCGTCAATTGCAGCTTGTACAATCGCTTCACGTTTGCGATCCGTCTGTCGCTGAGGATGATTCATAGTGTAAAGCCAATAAGAAATGTCGGTAACGATTGAATATTTTACACTAAGTAGTTTACTTTTAAGGATTTTAAAACTACACTGTGTAGTGTACTTATGGAATGAAGGTGTTATTAACGCCCTCCCCATCAGCAACAATATTCATCTCGCTGTAGTATGCGCAAAAGCATGTGAGCACGTCACGCCGTCACCATGTCTTTCTCAAAGCGTTGATCACGTGATGAAAGACCGACTATCGAACCACTTCGTACTACGGAATGAGCAACCATGAATTCGACGACAGTACCAACGATTTTGCCAACGACAACGCCTACATCGACATCGTCCATTGAGACGCCAGCGGTGGAAGCACAATTCGTGACGAAAAAAGACGGCGCAAAGTTCACTAACCAAAAACACATGCGCCAACCTGGGTTCTGGAAAAATCTCTCGCTCGCCTGGGTCTTTTTATTCAATAAGCCAAAGCACACCGTTCCTGCGGGGAGTATCCCTGTCTACGAATTGACTCGAAGCCAATTATTAGCAGCACCTGATGCGACCTTGTTTCGTCTTGGACATTCAACCGTATTGATGAAATTAGCGGGTGCATTTTTCCTCACCGATCCGGTATTTTCTGAACGAGCATCGCCATTTCAGTGGATGGGGCCAAAACGATTCCACCAACCACCTATTACCATCAGCGAATTGCCGGACATCAAAGCCGTCATTTTGTCGCATGATCACTATGATCATCTGGACCGTGCAGCGGTGCTGGCGTTAGCCGAAAAAACAGAACATTTCCTGACAACGACCGGTGTCGGTGATCGATTAATTCAATGGGGTATTCCGAAAGAAAAAGTACGTCAGTTAGCGTGGTGGCAAGAGACAACGGTTCATCAAATAAGATTCGTTGCGACACCCGCACAGCATTTTTCAGGACGAAAACTCAACGACAGAGATCAAACGTTGTGGGCATCCTGGAGTATTTTAACGCCTGAGTTACGTATCTTTTTTAGCGGGGACTCGGGTTACTTCAAAGGATTCAAAGAAATTGGCGAGCGTCTTGGGCCTTTTGATCTCACGCTCATGGAGACAGGTGCCTATAATGCTCTCTGGCCTGACGTCCATATGCAACCCGAAGAAACCCTTCAGGCGCATCTGGATCTCGGTGGGAAATACCTTTTACCAATTCATAATGGGACGTTTGATTTGTCCTTACATGCTTGGTATGAACCATTTGAACGTATCGTGGCCCTCGCTCGACGTCATGGCGTTAACATCAGCACCCCGCAAATGGGAGAAGCTGTTGATATTGCAGAACCACAAGCCGGACAGCATTGGTGGCGTTTTGAGCATGCGGTGAGGCGTCCTGTTGCGTTACATACCGTCATGATGGAATAAGCTTCATCGTCACGATCAAAAGGCTTGCTCACTCGATAGTGACAAGCCTTTTTTTGTATGACCGCTTATAAAATTGCATTATTGATATTGATATAAAAGATCGCTATACTAAAAAGCCACATTCTCTTCCACTTCGTTCCGTAGCACATCACACGACATTCATGTTCACATACAAAAACGGCATCGCGCTCCAGATCTCACTCAGTATTGCAGCACTTCTTTCTTTACCAACGATGGCGCATGCTGCGGGCGAGGGACATTTCCATTCGCTGTATCAGCACACGGATTTAACTATGCATGCAGACAGTACCAGCGTCATGGACGCGGAATATATCTGGCGCGGTGTTGATCAACAGGGTGCCAACGGTCTTGGACAGCAGTATTTAAGTTTTGATCAAGATAAACAAGAGTTAGAGATTATTGAAGCAGAGACGATTCGTGCGAACGGCGAAAAAATCAAAGTACCTGCCTCCGATATTAAGTTGCAAGATGGTATGTTGGGAGGCATCTCCTATCCCCATCGCAAACTCTATCAAATCACTTTTTCTAAATTGTCTCCAGGAGACGCGATTCATCTCCACTACCGGCAGAAGCAATTAAAACTCGATTTACCCGGAGGTGATTCCCACGCCGAGTACTATGGTTATGATGTTATTCGGGATGATACGTCGTTCACCTTACATTATCCCGAGACCATGCCACTCCACGTCGCCAGCAATGGACTCGAGAAAAAAGAGGACAAAGTCGAGAATGGCATCCACACCGTCACGTGGACTCATCGTAGTACAGACACGCGGATTAGCGATTCCAATGTGATTAATGCCTGGCGTGAGACGCCTTATGTGATGGTGAGCAGCTTTAAAGACTACAAAGCCATCGCAGATGGATATCAGTTGGGCGCAGCGGAAAAGGCGGTGGTTACCCCTGAGGTTCACGCACTCGCAACACAACTAACGCAAGGACTGAAGACGGATAAGGAAAAAGCCAAAGCGCTTTACGACTGGGTGAGAAAAAATATTCGGTACGTCGCGAGCTATATTGGCGATGGCGGTTTTGTACCCAATGATACGAAAACCATTCTTGAAAAACGATACGGTGACTGCAAAGATCACGCGACTATTCTCGAAGCATTGTTAGAAGCAAGCGGTATTCCTGCCTCACAGGTACTCATTAACGCCAGCACCGATAATTACAGCATGCTGCCAATTCCGGTCTTTGATTTCAACCATGCGATCAACTACGTCCCAAGTCTGCATTTATTTTTAGACTCAACATCTGACCACAGTACTTTCGGTTTGTTACCAGAGATGGATTACAACCATGAAGTGATAGTGACAAAGAATTTTACGGCGCTATCGAAGACACCACCGGTTGTCGCCGATGACATTAGACTGCTACGCAAAGCCACCATTGTCTTGGCCGCCGACGGTTCAGCAACACGGACAACCGACATCACGGGCTACGGTCTCACCGCCGTCGCTGTGAAAACCTTTCTCGATGAAATCGGGCCTGGCAAAGAGGCGGACTGGGCACGCAAAACGCTAGAAAACACGGGGATGCACGGTAAAGCAGAACTGATCCCTCTTAAGTCTGAGGATCCTGCAAGTAACAGCTACCGTTATATCGAACAAGTGACCAACTATATCTCGCAGCCTGAAGCCAGTACACTTGGGTTTAATGCGGGACTGAGTGGTCCGGTATCTGCTGTGCAGATTTTACGTGGCTTTACAGAGAAAAATCGTAGCTCTGATTTCCGATGCCCTTCTTATGATGTCGAAGATGAAATCGACATCCAACTCGCCCCTGAACTCAAAGTTTTATACGTACCAAAAGATGTTCACATCACTTCAGGCGATATCACGTTTGATACCGTCTATAAAAAGCATAACAATACTTATACAATGCATCGTCAATTACGCTCCACCTCAAGCAGAGCGTGGTGTGCACCAAATGAATACGATGCTATGAAGAAAACCATGAACGATATTGATAAAGCCTACCATGGTCGCTTGTTGTTCATGAATAAGAATGAAGCCCGTCACGACATGTGACACGACATGTGATGCTGGTATTGGTATCGATATTGATATAAAAAAACCGCGGCATCCGCGGTTTTTTTATCGGTACTAACGATGACGCGCCATGGCTGGCAGTCACCCATCGATTACTCTTGGTGATATTGCGTCACACGCTCTACTTCGTTTTTCGAGCCAAGGAAGACTGCCACGCGTTGATGTAAGGCTGTTGGCTGGATATCGAGCATACGTTGTTTGCCATTGGTTGAAGCGCCACCAGCCTGCTCAACAATAAACGACATCGGATTCGCTTCATACATCAAACGCAGCTTACCTGCCTTATCCGGCTCACGCTTGTCTGCTGGGTACATAAACACGCCACCACGGTTCAGAATACGATGAACATCTGCGACCATCGATGCAATCCAACGCATATTGAAATCTTTGCCGCGCGGACCTGTTGAACCAGCCAACATTTCTTCCACATAACGAGTGACTGGCGGATACCAATGACGTGTATTCGATGCATTGATCGCAAATTCTTTGGTATCTTCTGGAATCTGCATTCCACGTTGCGTCAACACCCATGAACCCATTTCGCGGTCGAGCGTAAAGCAATTGACACCATTACCTGTTGTCAGTACCAATACCGTCTGAGGGCCATAAACCGCATAACCGGCAGCCACTTGCTTGCTACCCGGTTGCAAGAAGTCTTGCTCGGTGGGTGCAGTCATGCCATCAGGTGCCTTCAATACTGAGAAAATAGTACCGATCGATACGTTAACGTCGATGTTACTAGAGCCATCCAATGGATCGAACAACAACATGTATTCGCCTTTGGGATAGCGGTTTGGAATCTGATGGATCGTTTCCATTTCTTCCGATGCCATCGCTGCCAAATGACCGCCCCATTCATTCGCTTCAAGCAGAATTTCATTCGACAAGATGTCCAATTTTTTCTGCACTTCGCCTTGAACGTTTTCGCTACCCGCTGTACCTAACACCTCACCAAGTGCACCTTTACCAACGGCGTGGCTGATGGTTTTACATGCACGTGCAACCACTTCGATTAATAAGCGCAACTCTGCGGGGATAGAATTATTCAGACGTTGTTCTTCGACCAAATACTGGGTCAGACTGACACGTTTCATACGGTTCCTTTTTTAAAAGTAGTGATGACGCATGGTTTGTCACGTCGCGTTGTTGAAAAGTAAACCGTTCTTTTTCCAGCAACACCGACGCGCAAACACAATTTTTTCTATGACTGTCGATCCTCTTGCGATGATCTGACTTAGGCTGCCAATGCTTTACCAATGACTTCCGCAACGTCTTTCGACAATTTTTTCGTTCCTGCGACTTTTTCTAATGCCAACTTCATGTGGTCCTGCAAATGCTGCGGATATTTCTTCCAACGGTCCAAACTACGAGCCAAACGCGCCGCCACTTGTGGATTAATTTTGTTGAGCTCAATCACCAGTTCGGCCCACAATGCATAGCCACTGCCGTCTGCTGCGTGGAAACGGGAAGGATTAGCATTACAGAAACTGAATGTCAGACTCCGTGCACGATTCGGATTGCTCAATGTAAAAGCTTTGTGCGTCATTAACTCGCGGACCTTCTCAACGTCCGTGGTGTGCGCGGTGGCTTGCAACATGAACCATTTATCGATGACCAGTGCTTCTTTTTTGAACTCTTTATAGAATTTCTTCAGCGACTTCGCTGCAGAAGCTTGTTGTGCCTCGTTACCATTGAAGTTAGTCAATGCGGCGAGTGCTGCTAAACGGTCAGTCATGTTTTCAGCTTCGTCGAACTGGGTCGTCGCCAATGCGAACGTGCTGTCGTCTGCCCAAGCGCACAGGTAAGACAATGCGAGATTTTTTAACGCACGTTTTGCCATCGACGCGGCGTCAGGTGAATAAGGACCTGGCGTCAGATTAGCTTCATATGCCGTCAATAATTCGGCACGTAAATGCTGTGTCAACGTTGCGCGGACAAACTGACGCGCTGTATGAATTGCTTGCGGATCGACGATCTCAAACTCTTCAGCAATCATCGCCTCTGATGGCAATGTCAACACCAGTTCACGGAAAGAAGGATCGAGCTCTTCATTGATCAGTGTTGCACGCAATGCTTCGATAAACATGGTGTCAAGCTCTAAAGCCTCACCTGCTTGCACTGCTTTCGTCAGCTTGACCAAGCGACGTGTCGCGAGACGTTGACCTGCTTCCCAACGATTAAATGGATCACTGTCATTAGCCAATAACAAGCTCAACTCTTCATCCGTGTACTCAATGTCCAAGATCACTGGCGCAGAGAAATTGCGCAGCAAAGAAGGAACTGGACGTGCAGAAACACCTGTAAACGTGAACGTCTGCGTTGCTTCTGTCAATTCAAGAATCAACGTCGTCGCGCCGGACTGTGCTGGATACGCGTCGCAATAAAGCGCGATATCTTTGCCTTCGGCATCCAATAAGCCCATAGTCACGGGAATGTGGAATGGCAGTTTTTCAGCTTGTCCTGGCGTTGCTGGGCAAGATTGTGTCAGAGTTAATGTATAAACTTGCGTCTCGGCATCGTAAGCGGTTTCCGCCTTCACTCGCGGTGTACCGGACTGGCTATACCAGCGCTCAAACTGCGTCAGATCACGACCACTTGAATCTGCCATCGCAGCACGGAAATCATCACATTCAACGGCTTGTCCATCATGCCGTTCAAAATATAAATCCATCCCTTTACGGAAGCCATCGTGGCCCAGCAAGGTGTAATACATCCGCACCACTTCAGATCCTTTTTCGTAGATCGTGACGGTGTAAAAGTTATTGATCTCGACAAATGAATCAGGACGAACCGGATGCGCCATCGGACCTGCATCTTCAGAGAATTGGACTTGGCGCAACACGCGTACATCTTCAATACGCTTCACAGCGCGTCCCGTTGGTGTACCGACCAGATCTGCTGAAAACTCTTGGTCGCGGAATACCGTCAATCCTTCTTTCAGCGATAACTGGAACCAGTCACGGCAGGTAACGCGATTGCCTGTCCAGTTATGGAAATATTCGTGACCAACAACAGATTCAATACCAGCATAATCGACGTCGGTCGCGATACGGGAATTGGCGAGGACGTACTTGGTATTAAAGATGTTAAGACCTTTATTTTCCATCGCCCCCATATTAAAGTCGCTGGTGGCAACAATCATAAAGCGATCCAGATCGAGTTCAAGACCAAAACGCTCTTCGTCCCAACGGATACTGTTTTTCAATGAATCCATGGCGTGCTGGGTTTTATCCAGATTACCATCTTCCACCCAGACTTGTAAAAGTACTGAGCGACCGGATTTCAGGGTGTAATGTTCTTCTTGGCAAACCAATTTGCCAGCAACCAAGGCAAACAAATAGGATGGTTTTTTGAATGGATCTTCCCATTTCGCAAAGTGGCGACCATCGCCTAAATCGCCTTCTTCAATCAGATTGCCGTTACCCAATAAAATCGGGAATTTTTTCTTATCGGCGCGCAGCATGACGGTGTATTTCGCCATCACGTCCGGACGATCTGGGAACCACGTGATTTTGCGGAAGCCTTCGGCTTCACATTGCGTAATAAAGTTGCCGTTAGATGCATACAAACCGGACAACGATGTGTTCTTTAACGGGTTGATCAGTGTTTCAATTTCCAACGTCACGTCGTCTGGGGCATTCGGGATGCGCATCACTTCACCATCGATGGTGTAAGCGGATTTTTTCAAATTAACGCCGTTCATGCGCAGTTGCAGCAACTTCAGGGACGCGCCAAACAGAACTAAGTCTTTCTCTGCACTGTCGTGATTGCGGCGCATGGTAATACGTGTTGCGACATGCGTTGCCTGCAAATCCAGATCAAAACCCATTTCTACGGTGTCAACCCAAAATCCTGGGGCAACATAATCTTTTCGGAAAATCGTTGGTGGTGTCGTTGCGATATCGTTACGCATGGGATGAATGTCTCTATTAAAAGTGAATGTCACAGGACGCTCGCGAAATACTGCGGCACAGTGTTGATACCTCAATATCAACGCATCATTAGCGCATCACGGCTCCTGTACCAAAGTCTCATGAACCTTGCTCAGACCTGCATTTTACCAAGTCAACAAGCGATAAGCATAAAACCAGTGCAAGATTACTGATTTAAAGTATTAATTTTTTTGAAACTTTTAAATTTCACCTGCCCAGAGAGACGATTACAGAAAAATAATAGGAACTATTGTCGTATATTGAGATCAAAGAGTTACAAACCGACACAGATGACCAATTAAATAGATTTATCATCATGTTCTCGATACCAATTGACGTACTGAAACACTCTCAGCCGCATGTCAATGTGTAGCGATGCCGCTCACTTCCTGAAAATAGGCAACAACGATCGCCAGCAAGAAAAGCAAACCGGCACGCTATTGGATAACGACATAACGTTTATCGAAAACAATAACAAAGGAGTTGCAATGAAACACTATTTAAGCACCGCCGTTCTGGCCATGAGCATGATGCTGACCGGATGCGCCACCACTTACAGCAGCCAAGTCAGTGTATTCCACGAATGGCCATCCACGACGCAAGATAAGTCCTACATCCTAGAGCGACTTCCTGCGCAAGAAAATGATCCCGAATACAAGTTCTACGAAGAAGAGTTACGTGCTGAACTAGGTGTACAAGGCTTTAAAGAGATCGCGCCAGGCGCAACACCTGCACTGAAAATTGGCATGCAATACGCGACGACGCTCAGCGAATTGCAATTTATCGGTCCATGGCACCCTGCGATGTACGACCCCTATTGGGGCATGCACTTCCGAAGCGCCTATATCTACAGTCCGTTCGGTTACGGTCCATTTTATGGACGGCGTTTCCCCGGCCCAATTGATACCAACGCGGTGCGCTACTATCTGCATCAGTTAGAAATCAACATCAGCGACTATAGTAGCAATAAGAAGCTCGCCTCGATCAAAGTTAGTACTGAGCAGTCAAACCCTAATATCGCACCTCAAATGCCGTATTTATTGGAAAGTGCCTTGCAAGGATTTCCAGGTCAAAACGGGAGCACAGTCACCGTCGAACTACCGATAAAAAAGGATATGAAATAGCAAAATAGGAAGAGGAGGCGCAAGCAATGACCACGTTGCTTGCGCGCCTATTGCCTCGCGACCGGTTAGGTCGGTGGATCGCGTAGGGCTTCAATGAGCGCCCGATCAACGACTGACGCTGCTGATATTTCTACCGCACTACCGCTTCTGAACTGTTCAACAAGTTCTTCGCTCGAAATCGAGAACGAGTCATGTCCCTGACGATTCGTAAAAATGTACCGGGTTCGTTTTGGACTCACCCACGCTAATTTAAATCGCGTCGTTACACCAGCACTCGTCGTAAAGTCGACCCAGACACCACGCTCCATATTTTCGACGATGTGCAAACAATCATCAGTCAACTGTTCATGCTGATCTTGCGCATGTTTATTGAGCCGCTTCTCACTCGCTCTTTGAGCGATATTAACGGCGATTTCAAGCTGACGCCGTGGAGACAACTCTAGCGGTGCGCGCGCAATGGCGGCGTGGCGCTCAGCGAGTTTTGAGAAAAATAAAACCCGCTCCGGCTCATCCCATTTAATTGCATTAAGCCATGCATTCAATAACGTAAGCATGGCGGGAAGCTTGCTCACCAACTCTTTACGCTCTTCTGAGCTATTTTTCGGCTTGAGACTCCAAATGAGATCGTCCATCGTCCGCAATGCATTTTCAAGTGCATTCGGCTTTTCTTCTTTGACGTTGTGCGCGATGGTTAAAATTCGAATCCATTGGTTCTGTAAAAACGCCTCCAAAAATCCAGCCACCTCACCCGTTTCGACACGAATTGCCACGTCATTTTCCGCAAATTCGCGAGCGAGACGCATTTTTTCTTGCTTCAGCGCCAATGCAACCGGCTCAATAATGGCCTGCTCTGCGGTCTGCTCTTCCTCTTTCAGAAAAGCCTCTAGATCAGCCACCACGTCAGAAAAAAGATCGATTTGCTGGTCAAAGTCCTGCTGCACTTTTTCAACAATGCCTTCAATCATCTGAAACAACGGATCTTCTGCTGTCGTATCGCTGCCAAAAAAGACACTTGATTTGGCTAGCGTATCAATCAAGACACGGGCTGGGTGACTTTCTTTAAAGAAAAAATCCTTGTCCATCAACGCGACTTTGAGGGTCGGAATTTGCAATTGACCGATCAGATTTTTTATTTCTGAAGGAATACTTGGATCATTGAAGACGTAATCAAAAATCCTCGCCAGCAATTCAATGGTATTTTGGTCGATGTGGGTTAATTCACCCGCCACCGGATTGTGAGAAAGCTCCCGCAAATGGACGGGCGATGCAGATGACTCCTCCGCCACCTTCGACCTTTGCAGGTTCGTCAAATAATTAAAAAAAGCGCGATCAATGGTGACCGTGTCGGAGACAGTGGAGCGGCCACCTTGCGTCGCTTGGGGCGAATCAGCCCAACCATGCGTGTCACCCAAATTGGCACGTCCCTCAGCATGATCTCGTACCTGATCCGCCGCATATGTCGAATTGATTGAGGTTTCTTTCCCTTCATTGCCAGTGCCGCGCGAAAAAGAAAAAATATTACGCAGTTTATTTTCCAGATACGGATCCTGCGCCTGTAAATCATTGACTCTAGTGCGTGTAAAACGTTTTTTTTCGTCTTTTTTGGCACTTTCGATATCCACCAGAATGCCACGTTCAATCAGCGCATCATTGAGACCTTGATACACGCTTTGAAGATGCAAAAATAGTTCGGGCTGAAGTAGCCCCAAAACGAGGTGGTGCGTTTCTTTGCTGGTTTCAAACTCAGTCCATGCCTGCATGACTGCAGAGACAAACAATTCTGGACGGAAGGGATTTTGTGCAACACTAATCGGTGTGCGGCGTAGTACATGACCGATGCGAATATTCAATGCCACCAATTGTTCTGCATTCAGTACCTCCAGCGCATTGCTGAGGTTCGTCGTCAACACTTTATTTTCCATTTCCTCGAAACTCACGAGCGAAATATGCTGTGTTTCTGGGGACGATTTTATTTTGCGCGTGTTAACGACACTGACTTCTTTGGCGAGTATGGCGTTAATTTGGGAGGTCAGAATTTTATAGAAACTTGTTTGGTTACGCTTGAGCAGTTGGTAGGCCAAAAAACTGCTCGCCGCTTCTTCCGGACGCACCGTCTGGTCAGAGACGACAAACAGCGCTTGGGTCAAGCGGGAGGAAAATGCCTCCACTTGCGACGAGACCAAATTGGTCGCAATGGGCACCAAACTCTGCAACAAGAGCAAGCGACTCGAGCTGGAAAACTCACTTTTCTTTGCAGTATGTAAAGGTATGGTATCCATGGCGACGTGTTTAAAATACAAAATGCAACATACAAGGTGAAAACCTGAAACACATTTCCCAGGCGTTCAAGCTTATTGCCTAGGCGCATCGCCAAGTGGTTTCAGGTCATCAACGCACCGTCCCTATTAGGAAGTGTAGTACGCTTCACTCAAAAAGGTGACAACAACAATCAACATCACTGCCACGAACAAAACAAGCAGTAAACGCCCAAATTGAGGGCTTCCGTTCGTATCAGTTTCTAAATCGGCGTTATTTTGAGCCATAACTTTTGCCTTATGGAATTAATATTGTCGAACCTGTTGTTTTTCGGGCTTCCAAATCGCGATGCGCTTGTGCGACCTCACTCAGTGGATAACGCTGATGGATGTCGATTTTCACTTTGCCACTTTCCACCATCGAAAACAAGTGGGCGGCCATTGTTTCGAGATCATTTCGTTTTGCGGTGTAACTCATCAGACTTGGCCGCGTAATAAATAAAGAGCTACGCGACGCCAGCTCATTGAGGCTAAACGGCGGTACAGGACCCGATGCGCTACCAAAACTGACCATCATTCCTAACGGAGCGAGACAATCCAATGAATTGATAAATGTATCTTTGCCAATAGAATCATAAACGACTGGCACACCCTTACCTTCCGTGATTTCCTTCACCCGCTCGACAAAATTTTCTTTGTTGTAGTTGATCACATGTGTGCATCCGTGTGCTTTAGCGAGTGCCGCTTTCTCATCGGACCCCACCGTACCAATCATGGTCACGCCAATCGCACGCGCCCATTGGCAAGCGATCAAACCCACCCCACCCGCGGCGGCATGAAACAGGATGGTTTCTCCCCCTTGTAATGGGAATGTTCTATGAAACAGGTACTGAACCGTCAAGCCCTGCAACATCATTGCCGCGGCTGTCTCAAAGGAAATGCTATCCGGCAAACGAACGAGATTATCAGCAGGCATGATACGCGCCTCGGCATAAGCACCGATGGGGCGGCCCGCGTATGCGACACGATCACCGACTGCCACATAAGAAACACCGTCACCGACAGCCTCGACCACACCTGCCCCCTCCATCCCTAAACCAGAAGGGAGCGCTTGCGGATACAAACCAGTACGGAAATACACATCGATGTAATTGAGACCGCATGCTTTATGGCGCACCAGCACCTCGCCAGGGCCCGGGCTACCTAACTCAACCTCCTCATAGACCATGACATCAGGCCCACCCACACTGTGCATTCTGACTGCTTTGACCATCGTGCTCTCCTATATTTTCTTTTTTGATAATAAATACATCCCACCCATGACCAAGGCGGTACCCCCTAGTTGCCACGAGGTGATTGGCTCCGCCAGAAAAAAAGCACCTAAAAATAAGGTCGAAACCGGTCCAATCATTCCAGCCTGCGATGCTGTCGCAGCACCGATGCGTTTGACCGCGATCATCGTCATAAATACGGGCAGTACCGTACAAAAAATGGCATTGATTAACGACAGCCAATATACCTCAGTTGGTTGCACCAGCATCGTCACCGGACGCAAAAGAAAAAATTGTGAGATGCAGGCAACACTCGACACACACATCGCATAGGAAACCAAACGCATTGAGCCCACCTTCGTGACCAATTGGCCTGATTGCAGCAAATAGACAGCATAGGACACGGCAGCCCCTAACACCATCGCCGAGCCTAACAATACGTTATCGCCGCCAAATTTCAGATCATGTAAAAAAACCAGAATAATGCCGGCATAACTGACGAGAAGCGCCGCCCACTCCAATAGCGTGACTTTTCTCTTCAGTAATGTCGCCGACATCAACAACACAAATGATGGCGTCAAAAATAGAATCAGCCGCTCCAAGCCAGCAGTGATGTATTGCAATCCCAAGAAATCTAAAAACGACGATAAGTAATAGCCAACAAGACCTAATCCGATGAGACGCCAGCGATCAGCAGTAGATAGAGGGACTGCCGTTCTCATTTGCCAAAAAGCAATGCCAGCAAACAAAGGCAGAGAGAATGCCATCCGAAAAGTAATCAACGTCACCGCATCGACGTGATAACGATAAATTAACTTTGCAACGATGGCTTTCGTTGAAAATAAGATTGCCCCCGTCAATGCAATCAGCAAGCCACCAAGATAGTGTCGGCGACCAGAAGTGGGGAAAGTGGTTGAGTTCATAAATGCCATTGTAAAGCCATCTGAAAAAATCTGATTTCTTTACGTGGTGCAACCGTCGCCAAGGGCGATTTTCTGTCGATCCATCGCTCCATTCCTGCCTAACATCACTACGCATCATTCCTTATGGACAAAAAATAACAATCCATTACAATTTGCGGTGCAACAATGTTGAAATGTCACGTTTATTAACGATTAATCAATAAATTTTTGACTACAATCTATTCTTATTTTTATAAGAAGCAATATCACATGGACTACTACTCCCCCCGACAACATTTTTCTGACCAAGAAATTATTCGCCCCACACCTGCGGTCAAGGGGCGACCATCCCCCGCGAGCGCGCCAATTGACTTTGCTCTTGGCGATGGCACCAACGAGGTTCAGCGAATTTTTCAGAGATTATCGCAAACACAACAGCCAGCGAGCCAACGCGGGCAAGTGAAGTAAGTAAAACGCCCATCTCTTCGCTGTTTCATCTAGGTTGCAGCAACCTTCCCCTCACCTCTTGCGTGGGCATGGTATCGATTTCAAGAATTTCTGCAGTGGCAATATGGTAAAATGCCGCTCTTCAATATCAAACTAAGCCAGGCAAAACTGCCACCCTCCGGGTGTGTTATTGCCGATTCAGGAAAGAGCGATCATGGCAGGACATAGTAAATGGGCCAATATTAAGCATAAAAAAGCGGCGACTGATGCAAAACGCGGCAAAATCTGGACCCGACTGATTAAAGAAATTACCGTTGCCGCCCGTATGGGTGGTGAAGATGTGGACTCCAACCCACGCTTGCGTCTCGCTGTCGACAAGGCAGCCGATGCCAATATGCCAAAAGAAAACGTCACTCGCGCGATTCAACGCGGTGCTGGCACATTGGAAGGCGCTAATTACGAAGAAGTCCGCTATGAAGGTTATGGTATCGGCGGCGCCGCGTTGATCGTTGACTGTATGACAGACAACCGCGTGCGTACGGTCGCTGAAGTCCGTCACGCTTTTAATAAATACGGCGGCAACATGGGCACCGAAGGCTCGGTCGCCTTTATGTTTAAACACTGCGGTCAGATGCTATTTGCACCTGGCACCAATGAAGATGCCTTGATGGAAGCCGCGTTAGAAGCCGGTGCCGACGACGTGATCACTGATGATGAAGGCGGTATCGAGGTTTTGTGCGCGCCATTCAGTCTCTCTGATATCCGCGCTGCATTAGAAACCGCTGGCTTCAAACCAGAGGTTGCCGAAGTCATCATGAAACCAGATGTAGAAACCGTGTTCACCGGTGAAGACGCCATCAAGATGCAAAAATTGCTGGACGCCCTCGAAAATCTGGACGATGTCCAAGAAATCTACACCAACGCTATCGTTGAAGAATAATATGAAAATTCTCGTTGTCGGCTCGGGTGGCCGTGAACATGCACTCGCCTGGAAACTCGCTCAATCAGACCGCGTACAGACGATTTTCGTCGCCCCCGGCAATGGCGGTACCGCGAGTGATATTCGCTTAAAAAATATTCCGATCACGGATCCAACCGCATTGGCGGATTTCGTTGAGCAAGAGCATATTGGGCTGACTGTCGTGGGACCTGAAGTGCCATTGGCAGCGGGGATTGTGAATATTTTCCGTGACCGTGGTCTGAAAATTTTCGGCCCAACAAAAGAAGCGGCGCAGCTGGAAAGCTCTAAGGATTTTGCTAAAGCGTTTATGAAAAAGCATGCGATTCCGACGGCGGAATACCAGACTTTTTCAGACCTGCAAGCAGCCCATGACTACATTACTGCCAAAGGCGCACCCATCGTGATCAAAGCCGATGGTTTAGCAGCGGGCAAAGGGGTTGTGGTGGCCATGACCTTGCAAGAGGCACATGACGCCGTCGATATGATGCTGTCTGACAACAAGCTGGGTGATGCTGGTGCCCGCGTCGTGATCGAAGAATTTTTGGCAGGCGAAGAAGCAAGCTTTATCGTCATGGTCGATGGCAAGAACATTTTGCCACTCGCAACAAGCCAAGATCATAAGCGTCTCTTGGACAACGATGAAGGCCCTAACACCGGCGGCATGGGTGCGTATTCACCAGCGCCGATCGTGACGCCGCAGTTGCATGCCCGCGTGATGCGTGAAATCATCGATCCGACAGTCCAAGGCATGGCTAAAGACGGTATCGTGTTCACAGGTTTCTTGTACGCTGGTCTGATGATTGATGATCACGGCAACCCGAAGACCCTCGAATTCAACTGCCGTATGGGCGATCCTGAAACGCAGCCGATCATGGCACGTCTCAAAACCGATTTGCTGCATGTCATGGAACACGCCGTCAATGGCACGTTAGACACCGTCGAACTCGAATGGGATCGCCGTACAGCAATGGGCGTCGTCATGGCTGCTGCAGGCTACCCTGATACACCACGTAAAGGGGATAAAATCACTGGTATTCCAGCGGAAACAGCGGATAGCGTGACTTTCCATGCAGGAACGGTGATGACGGACAAAACCTTGCAAACAAGCGGTGGACGTGTCCTGTGTGTCGTCGGGCTAGGCGATACAGTCAAACTGGCACAGAAGCACGCATACGATGTTGTTGAGAAGATTCATTTTGATGGCGCACAATATCGCCACGATATCGGCTGGCGTGCGCTCAACAGAAAACACTGAAGGCGCATCAAGTAAAGCTCAGGCTCAAAGAAAG
Source organism: Undibacterium sp. MH2W (assembly GCF_049340215.1). Taxonomy (NCBI): domain Bacteria; kingdom Pseudomonadati; phylum Pseudomonadota; class Betaproteobacteria; order Burkholderiales; family Oxalobacteraceae; genus Undibacterium; species Undibacterium sp. MH2W. The sequence continues at coordinate 53,755 of NZ_JBMPPA010000011.1, forward strand.
CTGAGCTCGAGGGCGCAAGTCCTGTAAAATCACGACTTGCGTGAAATTGGGGCTGGACACTGTCCAGCCCGTCTTGCTTTTATGAAGGCAGTAGGATGACGGATACTCAGGCTGTTAAGAATTACTTTTTATCCTTGCAGAAGAACATTGTTGCAGCGTTAGAAGAAGTCGATGGCAAACAATTTCTGACCGATAGCTGGGAACGCCCTGAAGGTGGCGGCGGTATCTCCCGCGTGATTGAAGAAGGTCAGGTTTTTGAGCGCGGCGGCGTTAATTTTTCGCACGTCATGGGAAACAACTTACCTCCTTCTGCTGCCGCGAGCCGACCTGAACTCGCTGGACGGCAATGGGAAGCCATGGGTGTGTCGCTGGTCTTACACCCACGCAACCCGTATGCGCCAACGGTGCACATGAATGTCCGTTTTTTCATCACCCATGCTGAGGGTCATGATCCCGTGTGGTGGTTTGGTGGTGGAATGGATCTGACACCTTATTACGGATTTGAGGAAGATGCGCTACATTTCCATCAAACCTGTAAAAATGCGGTGTCTCCGTTTGGTGCCGACCTGCATCCGCGCTTTAAAAAATGGTGTGATGAGTACTTTTATCTCAAACATCGAAAAGAAGCACGTGGGGTGGGTGGTATTTTTTATGATGATTTTAACGAACTCGACTTCGCAAGCAGTTTTGCGATGACCAAAGCGGTCGGTGACGCGTTTATTCCTGCGTACCGTCCTATTCTTGAAAAGCGTCACACTCTGGTCTATGGTGAACAAGAGCGTGATTTTCAGGCGTATCGCCGTGGTCGCTATGTCGAATTTAACTTGGTCTTTGACCGCGGTACCCATTTTGGACTGCAATCAGGTGGTAGAACCGAATCCATCTTGATGTCGATGCCACCGATCGTCAAATGGCGTTACAACTGGACTCCCGAAGCCAACAGTCCGGAAGCCCGGTTAGCCACCGATTTTCTGGCACACAGGGAATGGGTTTAACCAATAACAACACGCGATGTGTCCTCGTGCTGGGCGGGAGTTTTGATCCCATTCACCTTGGGCACGTTGCTTTGGCGAGTTGCCTTACTCGTCGACTTCAGCCGGATGAATTACGACTCATTCCTGCTGGACAACCTTGGCAAAAATCAGCTCTGACGGCTACATCAGAGCAAAGAGTCAGTATGCTGAAACTGGCTTTTGAGGACTGGAAAGACTGCCCCATCACCATCGATGAACAGGAAATCCAGCGCGCAGAACAACAGCAGAGCAGTTACACCATCGATACACTCAAGCAATTGCGTGCAGAATGTGGCGCTGACACATCGATTATCTTTGCGATGGGCGCAGACCAGCTGCAAAACTTGCACACGTGGCATCAATGGCGTGATTTATTCGAGCTTGCCAATTTATGCGTTGCGGCACGTCCCGGATATAGTTTAAAGATAGTGTCGCAGGAAGTTGCCAAAGAATGGCATGACCGATTGACTAGCGCAGAGGATATGCGTCATCAGCCCAACGGCACAACGATGATAGAACCAGCGTTAGCAGTCGATGTGTCCGCAACCCAACTGCGCACCGAATTAAAACAGCATAACCCGACAATGAGATTGCTAGTCCCTCACAAGGTGCTAGACTACATACAACAACATTCAATTTATTAAAAAAAATGGATATTAAAAAATTACAAGCCTTAGTCGTTGATGCCCTCGAAGACGTGAAAGGTCAGGATATTCAATTATTCGACACCACCCATCTGACAAGCCTCTTTGATCGCGTATTAGTTGCGTCCGGTACATCGAATCGTCAGACTAAAGCGTTGGCCGCATCCGTTCGTGACAAAGTCAAAGAAAATGGTGGCAACGTGGTCAGTGTTGAAGGTGAAACGACCGGCGAATGGGTATTGGTTGATCTGGGCGATATGGTCGTCCATATCATGCAGCCAGCGATTCGTGCTTATTATCGTCTTGAAGAGTTATGGGGCGATAAGCCAGTCAAACTCGGCGCTGAAAAACGTACTGCGAAGCGCGCAACGGCAGATGCGGCAGAAACAGACAAGCCAAAACGTGCTCCACGTAAAACCGCAGGCAAAGCTGCGCCACTGGAAGTAACGCATGACATGATGGCGATCCAGACCACCCTGGATGACGAGAAAAAGCCAGCACGCAAACCTCGCGCACCAAAAGCAGTTGATGGCGAAACAAAACCAGCGCGCAAACCAGCAACGCGTAAAGCGGCCGACGGTACAGCAGTCAAACCTGCCAAAATCCCGACAGGCGCACGCATCAAAGTGGCGGCGACAAAAACAGCTGTTGCTTCCGCAAAACAAGCTGCAGCCAAACGTCCGGCACGTAAAAAAGCAGCTGAATAAGCACGACATTCTGACGCAAACAATGGCTGCCTTGTGCAGCCATTTGCTTGCGTGCTCTCGGTTTGAACGCGCCAGCACAACACAGACTCTTTTTACGCTTATTCAAAAGTAATACTATGCAACTCATCATCGCTGCCGTTGGCCATAAAATGCCCGAATGGATAGAAACAGCCTTTCAGGAATACGCAAAACGTATGCCGCCTGAAATCCGCATCCATCTCAAGGAAATTAAGCCTGTCGAACGTTCCGGAAGCAAAACGGCCGAGACTGTTATGGCCTTAGAACGCGCTAAAATTGAAGCGGCGATCCCTAAAAACGCCCGTGTCATCGCCCTTGATGAGCGCGGGAAAGACTGGACCAGCGTTGCGCTGTCACAGAACCTCAGCAACTGGCAACAAGACGGTCGCGACGTCGTTTTTGTCATTGGTGGTGCGGATGGCCTCGATGCTGGTTTTAAGGCCAATGCCGATGGACTCATCCGCATTTCTAGCCTCACCCTGCCGCATGGGATGGTCAGAGTGATTCTTGCCGAACAGCTCTATCGCGCCTGGACCATCACCCAGAACCATCCCTATCACCGGGTTTAATCTTTTTTCTGACGAGTATGCTGAACGAAAATAAAATCTATCTTGCATCGAAAAGTCCTCGTCGCCGTGAGCTATTGCACCAAGTAGGCATCGAATTCGATCTGCTACTGCTACGCGATGCGCCACCACGAGGTCCCGACGTGACCGAATTGGTTCTGCCAGGCGAACTCCCCTACGACTACGTCAGCAGAGTAACGCAAGAAAAGGCAACGATGGCATGGAAAGTCATGCACATGCGAAAACTACTGCCGAGACCGATTCTCGCTGCCGATACTACGGTCGTCATTGATCAACAAATCCTCGGCAAACCTGCCAATCAAGAAGAGGCCATGGCGATGCTAAGACTCTTGGCTGGTCGTACGCACCATGTTCTGACAAGTATCGCGATTGCGCATGCGCAGGGACTCGAAGCAATAACACACACGTCGGAAGTCAGTTTTGCACCACTGACCGAAGCGCAAATGCTGGCGTATTGTCAGACTAACGAGCCTTATGACAAAGCCGGTGGTTATGGTGTTCAGGGTGTTGCTGCACGTTTTATTTCTAACATCAATGGCAGTTATTCTGGCATCATGGGATTACCGTTATTTGAGACTTGCAACCTGTTACGTCAGGCTGGAATTTTTATCCCTTAACCTCTGAATTTCATGAGCGAAAACCTCCTCATCAACATTACACCGCAAGAAACCCGCGTTGCCCTGATTTTTCAAGGCGCGGTGCAAGAACTGCACATTGAGCGGACTTTATCCCGTGGGTTGGTCGGCAATATCTATCTCGGAAAAGTCGTTCGCGTCCTTCCAGGTATGCAGTCCGCATTCATCGATATTGGCCTTGAACGCGCTGCGTTTTTACACATCGCCGACATCTGGGATGCCCGTGCCCCTGAAGGAAGCGGGACCACAGCACCGACACCCATCGAAAAGCTCCTCTATGATGGTCAAGCGGTGACAGTCCAAGTCATCAAAGATCCGATCGGCACCAAGGGTGCCCGCTTGTCGACGCAGATTTCGATTGCGGGACGTATGCTGGTGTATTTGCCACAAGATTCGCACATTGGCATTTCTCAAAAAATTGAAAACGAACAAGAGCGCGAGGCCTTGCGCAATAAGGTGCAGAGCCTGCAACAACCCGATGAAAAAGGCGGTTTTATCGTTCGTACGATGGCAGAGGATGCCTCTGATGAAGATTTAAAGGCAGACGTTGACTACCTTCGCCGGACATGGTCGACGATTACGCAATTAGCTAAAACGCAGCCACCGACGACACTTCTCTATCAAGATCTGAATCTGGCACAACGCGTACTCCGTGATTTTGTGAACGAGGAGACCGATAGTATTCAGGTCGATTCAAGGGAAAATTTCCTGATGTTGCAGGAATTCGCCACTCGATATATGCCTTCGGTGATTCCAAAACTGCAGCACTATACGGGAGAGCGACCGCTCTTTGATTTGTATGGCGTGGAAGAAGAGATCGAACGTGCATTGGGACGTCGGGTGGATCTGAAGTCGGGTGGTTATCTAATCATTGACCAAACCGAAGCAATGACGACCATCGACGTCAACACCGGTAGTTTTGTGGCGGGTCGCAACTTTGACGATACCGTTTTCAAAACCAACCTGGAAGCCGCACACGCGATCGCTCGCCAACTTCGCTTACGTAATTTAGGCGGCATCATCATTCTCGATTTGATTGATATGGAGAATGAAGAACATCAAACCGCCGTGTTAGCCGAATTAAACAAAGCACTATCGCGCGACCGAACCAAGCTTTCCGTCTCCGGCTTCTCAGCACTCGGTTTGGTGGAAGTCACCCGCAAACGCACTCGCGAATCGCTTGCGCATATCCTCTGCGAAACCTGCCCCGCCTGCTCAGGCAAAGGTCAAGTGAAAACCGCAAGGACAATCTGCTATGAAATTTTGCGTGAACTGTTACGAGAAGCAAAACAGTTCAATCCACGTGAATTCCGTATCATGGCATCCCAAATCGTTGTCGACATGTTTCTGGAAGAGGAGTCCCAGCACTTGACCATGCTAGGCGACTTCATTGGTAAGCCGATTTCATTGCAAGTTGAAAACATGTTCCATCAGGAGCAGTACGACATTATTCTAATGTAACGGATCTATCCTTTCCCCTAGCGCGACGGACAGGTGAAAGAAGGCAATGGGATGCAGATGATCTGCATCCGTTGCAGCGCTTATGTAATTTCAAACAAGTAGTGACTTACCACTCCGCACAACGGTGAATAAAGCGATATTCACTCTCAGCAACTTCATCAAAATTGATACAGATCCAAGTCTTTGTCGTCAGTCTTCGCTATAATGACGCCATGAGAAATTTTCTACACGTCCGTCCATGGCAAATCTGGATCGCATGCTTTGCGATACTGATCAATGCCCTTGCGCCGTCCGTTTCTCATGCGCTGACGATGATGGATGCCACCTCTGGCACCCGAGGCGCACTCGGTTTTGCTGAAATTTGCTCAACACAAGTGGTGAAATCTGATGTGGGTGACTCGTCGTCTTTGGCGAAGCAGCAAATAACGCCAGACCAAGACGCCTCCAATTCTGCTTTGCATCATTTGAAACATTGTCAATGTTGCGTCAATCAAGCAGGCAATCCGGTTCTTCCGTTGCCAGATCTGCAGGCGCTGACCATCATCAGTGGGCATGACGCCTATCCTTCGCTGTTTTACCACGCCCCTTCTACCCTGTTCTCTTGGGCAAGTGCCCATGCACGTGCACCCCCAGTTGCCGTCTAATTCGCCCCCCAATTGTCAGTTCGGGTAGGCAAAATCACGCTATCACGCAATCGCCGTTACTTACGCCCGTGTTTGTTGAATTACTTGCTGCAGATGCCATGCTTGGCCATCGTCGCAATACCGGTCATCACCGTTGAACTAAGAAGTCAATCGGCGATATAACTGGAAAATGCTTCGCACCACTGTGAGTTTGAAGAGTATTCATCGCGTGTTTTGCCCCCTGGCCTCCCTGACTAGCCAACGACGCTCCTGCAATAATTAACAGGAAACCACGTGCAACAACAGACAACAATGAATCATCAAAGACGCACTATGCTCGCGACGCTCAGCCTGCTTGGCATCAGTTGTATACCGCTGAGCGCATGCAAGCGCCCCCTCGCAAACTTTAACGGTATTGACATCACCGGCGCCGATTATGGATCGGATTTTCATTTGACAGGACATGATGGCAAGCCATACACGCTGAGTCAGTTCAAAGGGAAATATGTCATGCTGTTTTTTGGCTATACCCAATGTCCCGATATTTGCCCAACAGCATTGACCCGCGCATTGGCGATTCGCCAGCAATTAGGCGCCGACGCTGATCGCTTACAAATCTTGTTTGTGACGGTCGATCCTGAGCGCGATACCCCTGCTTTACTGGCCGAATATATGCATGCCTTTGACCCCAGTTTTCTGGGACTCTACGGCACGCTAGAGCAAACTGCCGAGGTTGCACATTCGTTCCGAATTTTTTATAAAAAAGTACCTAATCCAGGCGGTGATAGCACAGCTTATAGCATGGACCATACGGCAATCACCTACGTTTATGATGCGAAAAACACCTTACGACTGGCATTTAAGCATGAACAGACCGCAGAACAGTGCGTCGCCGATTTACACACATTAATGCAATCTTAATTTCACCAAGGATCTTTACCATGAACCACTTTAAACACCTTCTTTTGACTGGCTTGATGGCTTTCTCCAGTGTTGCAGCACAAGCCGAGGTCAAAGTTACTGATGCATGGGTACGCGCTACCGTTCCCCAACAAAAAGCGACGGGCGCCTTTATGCAATTGACGTCAACACAAGATACCCACTTAGTAGAAATTCGCTCTAGCGCAGCATCGATGACGCAGCTTCACAAAATGGAAATGGTCGATAACGTCATGAGAATGCGTGAGGCGGAAGGATTGGATTTAGCAGCCAACAAAGCCGTAGAACTAAAACCCGGCGGCTATCACATTATGCTCATGGGACTCAACGCTCAAGCAAAAGTGGGAGATGTGATTCCCTTAACGCTGGTTTTTGAAAATAAAGATAAAAAGCGTGAAACGATCACAGTCAACGCCGTCGTCAAGCCACTGACACAAATGGGTGCTCCTGCTGCTATGTCAGAGCATCAACATTAATCAGATAAATTGATTGTCAACCATTCACCCACGGACTTGATCATGAAAACACGTTCACTGCTGTCTCGCTTGGCATTCGTCGCCACCGGCCTCGTGTATGCGCAGATCGCCTCTGCACATATTACGCTCGACCAGCCATCCGCCACTGCTGGATCCTATCAAAAACTGACCTTCAAAGTCGGCCACGGTTGCGAAGGAAGCGCGACGAATGTAATTAAAATCAGTATTCCTGAAAGTGTGGCGGGTGCCAAGCCAATGCCGAAAGCGGGATGGACACTGGCAACAAAAGTCGAGCCTTTAAAAACACCTTACACCTCGCATGGCAAAACAATCACGAGCGATGTCCGAGAAATCACTTGGACTGGTGGTCCATTACCAGATGCCTACTACGATGAATTTTCGATTCATGTAAAACTGCCAGGTACCCCAGGAAAACTCTACTTTAACGTCGTGCAGCAATGTGAAAAAGGGAATCTTGCATGGATCGAGATACCACAAGAAGGCAAGGACAAAGCAAGCCTCAGATATCCAGCACCTAGCATGGACATCACCCCTGCTGCTGACCATGACCACATACATCAACACTGAACGATAACTCTGTTGTCGATGAACATACCCATTTAACACTCATCACGCTGAACGAGAACGACCATGAACATGAAAAAATCAAGTCTTATAGCCACCACAATTGCCCTGTTATTTCCCGCTTTTGCCCACGCATGTGCAAGTTGCGGTTGCACGCTCAGTTCTGACTGGGATGGACTCAGTACTGCGGGTGAAGCCGGATTTAAGCTCGATGTCCGTTATGACTATTTAAACCAAAATCAGTTACGTTCGGGCACCAGCACCATCAGCCCTGCCGCTGCAAGTCAGATTCAAACAAGCACTGGTGCGCAAGAAGTCGAAAAATTCACAAAAAATAATTACCTGACAGCGAGCCTCGACTACAACAGTGGTCGGAACTGGGGCGTAAATGTCGTTGTACCTTATATCCGTCGCGACCACAGTACCCTAGGAACTGCTTCCGATGGCAGCACAGCAGGATCTGATGGCGGCCAATATGACTCCTCCACCTCGAGCATTGGTGATGTAAAGATCGTTGGACGGTACTCAGGCTTTGCTGAAGAGCACAAATGGGGCATCTTATTCGGTACAAAATTGCCGACCGGCAGCCATACTCTGACGGGTACATCGACCGATGCAACAAACCCCGGCACGGCATCGATTGACCGTGGCTTGCAGCCAGGAACAGGTACGACCGATCTCATCTTGGGTGTTTTTTATGCTGACGCGGTGAATGAGGACTGGTCTTACTTTGCCCAATCTATTGTACAAACAGCGCTGACTACCAGCGACGATTACAAACCAGGGACCGGCATCAATATCAATGGTGGCTTACGTTATAACGGTTTCAACAACGTCAAACCGATGTTGCAATTGAATGCCAAATACGTCAAGCACGATACTGGCGCTAATGCAGACACGAATAGCACCGGCGGCACGCTGATTTACTTCAGCCCAGGTCTCGTAGGAAACGTGACCGACCGCGTATCGCTGTATAGCTTTGTACAGGTACCCGTCTATCAAAATGTACGAGGTGTGCAGCTTGCGCCGCGTTACACCGCTTCAGTCGGCGTGAAGGTGTCGTTTTAATCTCACGAACCTTAAACGATATCGCCTGATTCTTCCAACGATCCTCTGTCATGCGCCACGCAGCCTTTTTTCGACATCTGATCACCAGCGTCGCTATGTTAGCGATGCTGATGCTACAGCTTGCGCCTGCGATTTCAGATGTGATTTTTGCGGGAAGCAATTCGTATACGGAAGCCATCTGTAGCACAACGAACGTCAATCCTATTACCGATCGTCTTATTAATCGTGTAATCAAACGTCGTGCTACACGAGAAAATCAGGCGGGTCCCGATTTTCCTCGTCAAGCGCCGCTGCATGCAGCGCATTGCCCTTTCTGTTTAACCCACGCCGGATCGTTCGCTCTTCCGGCAACAGCCACCCTATCGGTTCCGGTTGTCAATCTTCATTTCCATTATCCGTCAATCATTGACCGGTCATCACTGCGCCAACTTGCTTGGTTGTCTGCTCAACCTCGCGCGCCACCAGTCCCTCTTTAAGTCACTCTCCGTTTTTCCTCGCTTGCTAATGACCATTGCCTTTCGTACTTGGCGAGCAGGCCTACGCTTACGCTTACGCTATTTTTATTTGCTTTACACTGAATATGAAAAAAATCACCTTCACACACACAACCAAGCAGGGTCACCCACGTCGCATGTCAACAAGCTTACGCCCCATCGCTAGCGCAGTACTGGCCTGTCTCGCAGGCGGTACGATGGCACAGGGTCTTGATAGTGCAGAAGCAGCAGATACGCACACCGTCATTGTCACTGGCGCAGGCCAAACAAGCAGCGTCATGAATTCTCCTGCAACCATCGAAACGGTCACCGCCAAAGAATTGAGCGATACCACGAATGTGATGAACGTGGAGGATGCGCTCAAGTACTTCCCAAGTATTCTGGTTCGCAAACGCTACAATGGCGACACCAATGAGCCAGTGACATCAAGAACAACCGGCGTCAATGCAAGTGCGCGTACTTTGATTTTTGCTGATGGTGTATTGCTGTCCACATTAGTCAATAACAATAACGGTAATGGCTCTCCACAATGGTTCATGGTATCCCCAGAGGAAATCGATAGTATCGATGTGATGTATGGTCCCTTCTCAGCCGCTTACGCAGGTAACTCGTATGGTGCCGTTGTGCAAATTAACACACGTATGCCAAAACAATTCGAAGCAACGGCAAAGTTAAATCTCTCAACACAAAGCTTCGACTTATACAACACGAGTAAGAGTTTTAAATCTGGTGAGCTCAATGCGACGATCGGCAATCGCCAAGGGGCATTCTCCTGGTTTCTCAGTGCCAATCATCAAGATAGTTTCAGCCAGCCGATTACTTTTGGTACAGTGACGCAATCGACGAAAGCAGCGACGGCCGCTCTCCCCGTCATCAACGGTGCAACATCTGATTACAACCGAACTGGTGGCGCTCTTCAAGTCATTAGTGCTGGCAATCTGAACCATACCGTTCAGGATACTGCGAAGGTAAAACTGGCCTACGACTTCAGCCCACAAACGCACCTAAGTTACGCGCTTGGCTTCTGGCAAAATTCAGCCAACTCGCAGGCGTCAACTTATCTCAATAGTGCTAACGGAGCACCCTACTACGGTGCGGCGAGTGGTAACGTTAATATTGGTGGCTACAGCTACAGTGCATCCACCATCGCGGGACAATTCTCCAGTAACAATACCCAACAAGAACACTGGATGCAAAGTCTTGAGCTCGATAGCAAAAATAACGGCGCATGGGATTGGAATGCTGTCGTCAGTAATGTTCGCTATGCGACGGATCTGACCCGCTCTTCAACGGGCCTCTACCCAACAGTAATGACATCCGGTGCTGGTCGTATTGCCGATGCCAGTGGCACGGGCTGGACAACAGTTGATGCCAGAGCAACCTATCGTCCTGATGGCAATCAAACATCGCACGTCATTACCTTCGGCATCCATGGCGATCAATTTAAATTGGTAAGCCCCACCTACAACACGACCGATTGGCTCAATGGCGATAAGGGTACGTTATATACAAACTCCCTCGGAAAAACGCAAACAAGTGCGATTTGGTTGCAGGATGAATGGCGCATTAATCCATCGCTCTTAGCGACAGTCGGCGGACGTTATGAGCAATGGAAAGCACTCGACGGTTATAACTATGCAATTGCGAGTTCGGGTACAGGATTCCCAGTCAATCAACCGACAGTGACGCATCATGGTTTCTCACCAAAAGCGACGCTCGCTTGGAAGGCCAATGACCTGTGGCAAATTTCAAGCTCCGTTGGTCGTGCGTTACGCTTCCCAACCGTTGGCGAACTGTACCAAAACGTACAGACTGGCACCACCTACACTCAAGCAAACCCGTACCTGAAACCGGAAGATGTAACCTCTGCGGAATTTGCATTTGAGCGAAAAACGAGAGAAAGTCGCGTCCGCGTATCTTTATTTGGCGAGCTGGTGTCGGATGCATTGATTTCTCAAACATCCACGATAACGGGTTACGCGACACCTGTTTCCTTCACCCAAAATATCGATAAAACGCGCCAACGCGGTATCGAAATCGTGACTGAAAAAGACAATGCGTTTATCCAAGGCTTACAGTTAACAGGTAGCCTCACGTTTGTCGACGCCGTTATTTTAGCCAACAGCTCATACGTACCAACGATTGCTGGCGCAACATCGGTTGGCAAGCATACACCGTACGTCCCTGACTGGCGCGCAACCTTGGTGGCGACTTACCGTCCTGATGCCAAATGGGCATACACATTGGCAGGACGTTACAGCGGCCGCCAGTTTGCTACCGTCGATAACACGGATACCAACCCAGGCACTTATCAAGGCTTCCAGAGCTTCTTCGTTGCGGACGCAAGGGTGAACTATCACTACAACCGTCAATGGACGATCGCTGCGGGCATTGATAATCTCAATAACGAGAAATACTACCTCTTCCATCCATTTCCACAGCGTACCGCATATGCTGAGGTGAAATATACCTACTAATCGCCTCGGATAGTAAAAAGGGAGACCAACTTTGGTCTCCCTTTTTTATGATGCCGACGTCAGCTTTATGCCGATAGTTGCAAGACATGCTCACGGTTTTCAAGATGGCGGCGCTTCATTTTTTCAGGGTCACCATCAACGAGCAAACGTGCTTCTTTGAGACTATTCAATACGCGACAAACAGTTTCGCGTGTTGAGTGAATAATATCAGCGATATTACCGAGACTAGGTAAAACACACGCGCTCGCCTTTTCAGACTCTGTCTCTGCTTCTGAGACAGACTCATCCACTAACATCCGGAGTAAGCGTTTGACTCGCTCATCAACGGGGCCTGAGCGTAAGCTAATCGCCTCGCGGCAACGCTGATAATTCGTGGCAACCGTGGACATCAGGAGTTTCGTCAACTGCTTATCGTCCAAATAAAACACAGGTGCAAGACTCACTTCGGTGATGGCGCGGACAGTGATGCTATCCTTCACACCGACCACATGTTCCATCCCAATAATATCGCCGGGTAATGCTAAGCGTACAAAGCTCACCGGTTCATCACCGACTTGGCTATCAATCCGCATCGCGCCTTTTTCGATACGCCAAAGTACTTGTAAATCCAATTCGGCCATTGCCTGCCGTGCAGACAAGTGGCGGTGTTGCATCGTCGTAGAATTCTTTTTCATCATTTCCTCACTGCTGTTGATGTGCGATCCCCCGATTGGGAATACGGGTAGCGTTTTACCGCATGGACAACACAGATGCATTCTCTTCAGAAGATCGGGGTCGAACATCGATCAACAAAACGCATGTCGCTTGATCAATCTGCCCGTCTTCGTCAAAAGTCATTCATGAGAATAAAAACGTACACAACATGGAACGCATTTTTATCCTGATCAATATCTTCAAGGTGCTGATTTGACGCTTCAGCACATCAAATCAGGCTTGTGGCGGGGCACGAACAGCAGGGACAAGCCAAATGGCCGGCCGTAGCGCGTGTTGAGAGAGGAAAAAAGGAAGAGGAAAATAGGCTAGCGGAATTGCAAAGACCAGCCCAGCAAACGGTGGCAATGCGAAGGATGCCGCACTAGTGAGGCAATAATCACAAAACTTACTATGGAAGGAAATAGGCGGTTTGGCTGTTTTCTTTTGACCGCCCGCATTGTCAGTGGCAAGGTCGGCGGACACCCATTTCGTGCCCAGAACAGTACAAACCTCTAGTAACTCACTGCGCTGATTGTTGAGGCTCAACGCTGTCGTTGCCAACGATTGTGAAATCAATGGCATCAGGCTACTTAAGAGCACACTCAGGATGGCCACAATGGCGATCCTGCTAGCCTGTTCACGACGTTGACAAGAGGAAATATTTAACACGATCAGAGAGAATAACGCTGCATTGATAGAACATCAGTACCCTTTGGATACCGACAACAAACTTAAGTCAAATGCAATCATTTCACGATAAAGATAAACCATACCAGAAAATCGATCAACGATCACATAGCAGCGCCGCTAATTTGAAAAATAGCGATGGACAATTGACATGCATCAATCGACCACGAAGACATCGTCCTGTGACGACGCTTGTCAGGGCAAGACAACATTGGGAAACGGTCAGGAGCGATCAGCAACGATTAGTCTGGTCTTGGATAAAGGGTATGTGAAAGCATTTTCCCTTGGGCATCGACGTGCACTAGAATCATTTCACCTGCAGCCGTATCTTCACCGGTATAGGCCTCAATATTGACTTGATGGGTGACCAGAATAAGCGCTTTCGAACCTTTGTTTTTTAATGCCTGCGCAATAAAAGTAGCCAACTCACCTTTCGCAAGACCCGATGTATTTTTTTCTTCAAAGGTCGATGCCAAACTATTTTCTGGCGTAACGGGTCCCAAGCGTAAGAGCGTTGCAGTATCAATTGTTCGACACCAAGGACTAGCAAACAAGGTGGCATCGCGGATACCTTGTTGCCTGAGCCAATCGCCGATGCGGACGGCTTGCGCAATCCCCTCCTCGCTGAGATTTCGTTGCGTTGCGCAGTCTCCCAAAGTGAATGTGGGTGGATCACCAACGCCTGGGGCGCGAGTATGCCGCATCATCAACACATAGTCAGGTGTAGCTAGTAGACGCGCTAGATCACTAGTCTCCGCAAAAACTTCTGGGGAAAGAACGCACAGCACCAATGCGCCCATGATCCACGCGCGAACAGTGACGTGCGCGAGAGTACGTTGAATAAAGTGCAAAAGAAAATGACCCATCGTCTCTCATCCTTAACTATGCTTGATGACCTATTCGTTTTTTAGGCTCGATTCCATCGCAGGATGCCGTTATTTCACACGGCCAATCATGTACTCAACGGCCGCTTTAATCTCGGCATCACTGCAACTGCTACAGGAACCGCGTGCTGGCATAAGCTTGTAGCCATGTAAGGCATGTTCAATCAAGGTATCCGGCGTTTGCTTGATGCGGGAGGCCCACGCTGCTTTATCGGTCACCTTGGGAGCACCGCTAATCCCAGTGATGTGACATTCGGCGCACATCAAGGTGAATACCGTGGCACCCGATCGGACAGGCGCTGGCGCGGCAAGCGCGATGCTTCCACTCATCAAGACCGTCATTCCCAGGACAAATTTCTTTAACATCGCAGACCTATAGAGAAGGTAGTGAACTTATGTATGACGCGCAATGTAGCACGAAAACGGCGAATCAGCTGGCAGCGACTTCGCCCCTGAAATCATCGCTCTTACCCCATAAGACCTGAGGAAAAAAAGGCTTGCAATTGTTAAAACAGGTCAAAAAAGCAAGAAAAGTAATCAACACGTCCCCCATCCCAAAGCACGCGGCTTACAATAGCGAACGTTTCTGAGACGCCGACTTTTATTTCATTATTCAACATGCAAAACCGTGACCACTGGGTAGACTACGCGAAAGGCCTTGGCATTTTACTTGTCGTGATCGGTCATGTCAGTCGCGGTGCATTTCACGGTGGCGTACCGATGGACGCCGATGTGTTTAAGCTTGTCGATAGTGTTATCTACAGCTTTCATATGCCTTTATTTTTTTTCTTATCGGGCATTTTCTTTATTCCGTCGCTCAACAAATACGGTCGCCGGCGTCTGATCCTCGATAAGCTGGATACTGTTTTTTATCCCTACGTGATTTGGTCTTTGATACAAGGGGTGATTGAAGTATTTCTGTCACGCTACACAACGGCAAAAACAAGCATGGTCGACGTCTTATCGCTTCTATGGCAACCCCGCGCTCAGTTTTGGTTCTTGTATGTACTGTTGTTGATTTTTATTGTGATGGCACTGTGCTATCGCGAAAGACGAGGCATTGTTTCCTGGATTCTTCCAGTAGCATTGGTTGGCGCATGGGCGCTCCGTTTTCATGTCGCCATGCCTTTTCCCATCGATTTTTTAGCGACCTACCTGATTTACTTTTATATCGGCACCACCACACCACGTTGGCTCTCGCGGATACAACAACATGCAGGTCTGGCAAGTATCCTCAGCGCGCTGATATTTAGCACCTTGGCCTGGGTCTATCACATCAAGCTGGGACACGTATTCAGCGACCCCTCTTTGCTCGCCCTTCCATTAGCGGTGTCCGGTATCGGTCTTGTTTGTAGTCTGAGTGTGATGCTTTCCAAACGAGCACATCAAACAACAACATGGATCAAACGCATAGGGATCTACTCGATGCCAATCTATCTGATGCACATTCTGGCCGGCAGTGGCGTACGGATTGTATTAAGTAAATTCATGCATATCGATGATGCGACGGTACATATCGTGCTCGGTACCGTCATTGGCATCGCGTTGCCGCTGGTGGTGGTCAGAATGACGACAACACCACCAACGAACAAGCTGCGCTATCTTTTCCAGCCACCGGGTTGGCTATCATTTAAAGCGCGTAGTGGAAACTAATAACGAGCGTGTGACGGCTAAGGTCTCGTCGCGGTGAGCAAAACAGCCGTATCCATCGCTGCAATTCGTCCCTCATCTGTTGGAATCACCCATATTTCTTGTACGCTATCGTCGGCATGGATCGCCGCAATTGCATCACCACGTGCGAGTTGGTTTTTTTGTGGATTGATCTTTAAACCCAGATACGCCAATCCAGCAATCACGTCCGCACGAAGCTGCGCATCGTGTTCTCCGATTCCTCCGGTAAAGGCGACGACATCCACACCATTGAGACACGCTGCCAGTGCACCACATTCTCTCGTTACGCGATAGGTAAAGAGATCAATCGCCTCTTTGGCTTCTGGAGCCTGACTTTGTCTTAGCGTGCGCATATCGGCTGAAATGCCTGAGACACCAAGAAGACCTGATTCTTTATATAAGGTCTTTTCAATCTTCTTCGCATCCCAGCCCGCTTGCAACAGGTGCAGAATGATCCCTGGGTCAAGTGCGCCACATCGGGTCCCCATCATTAAGCCATCCAAGGCAGAAAACCCCATCGTGGTAGCGACACTCTCACCACGATGCATCGCACAGGCGCTAGCACCGTTTCCCAAATGCGCCATGATGACGCGCTGCTGAGCGCGCTGGGATTGCTGTGCAAGTCTCCCTGCTACATAACGGTAAGATAATCCATGAAACCCATAACGTCTGATTCCACTCGCCACTAACGCGCGCGGTAAGGCAACGCTACGTTCATTGCGCGGCAAATTAGCGTGAAACCCGGTATCAAAGCAGGCGATTTGCGGCAGGTCTGGGTAGGCCTTCTGGAACGCGACCACGCCTTCTAGGTTGTGGGGTTGATGCAATGGTGCCAGTGGGTTGAGGGTCTGCAGATAATCGATGACGTCACTCGTGATCACGATGGATTGCGCATAGCGATCTCCGCCATGAACAATCCGATGAGCCACCGCCACCACTGTTGTTGCCGCACTGTGCCGCTCCAATAATAACCGCAGATGATTAAGTGCTAAAGCAAACCGGTCGGTATCATCAATGTTGTCAGTGCTATCACTGTTATCACTGACGAGCGGGAATACCTGCTTTACCCCTTGACTCTCCATCGAAATTGCCGGCGCACCACCTGGCTCCAATCCCTCGACAATCCCAGACACATTTGCCGCATCCACCAAGGCATGGTGAACAGGATAAAGGGCAAATTTGATCGAAGAGGAACCGGCATTCACCGCTAAGATGGCATGGTCTTTCATGGTGCATTCTTCCTATATTCATGTGCCAGCAGTTTTACGAGTGCGGCTGATGCAACACGAGAACTTGGCCCATCCGCACGACTTGTCAATGCGATAGGCACCTTGGCGCCAAGAACGATGCCGCATGTCGCAGAACCAGCCAGATATTCGAATTGTTTCGCTAACATATTACCCGACTCTAAATCCGGTACCATGAGAATATCCACGTCGCCCGCGACGGGAGAGTCGATACCTTTAATACGTGCAGCCTCGGCAGAAATCGCATTATCAAATGCCAACGGTCCGTCAACGATAGCGCCTTTGATTTGTTGACGCTGCACCATTTTGCACAGAGCGGCAGCATCAATGGTCGATATCATTTTTGAGTTCACGGTCTCCACAGCAGCCAACAATGCGACCTTAGGCATCGGGATCTGGAGCGCATGCGCCAGATGAATCACGTTTTGCAAAATGTCTGCTTTTTCCATGAGTGTCGGTGCGATATTGAGGGCTGCATCAGTCAGCAATAACACTTTATGGTACATTGGCACATCGAGGTGGAACACGTGAGACAAACGGTATTTTGTTTTTAATCCCGCGCAATGCACCACCGCAGACATCAATTCGTCGGTGTGCAGGCTGCCCTTCATTAATGCCTCTACCTGCCCAGCCGCCGCCAGCTCGACGGCTTTGTCTGCCGCAGCGTGACTATGCGGCACATCGACGATCTCAACTCCCGTCAAATCCAAACCTGCCGCCGCAGCAACTGCTAGCAGTTTATCTTTTGGCGCGACCAATACCGGAATGATTAATCCCTGCTTTGCAGCGTCTAATGCGCCTTGCAAGGAATCTGCATCACAAGGATGAACAACCGCACAGCGGACCGCTTCGACGTCACGTACACTATCGACCAAAGCCTTTTGACGCGCCCCCAAATCAAATAAAGCCATCGTCGGAAGACTCGCCCGAGGGCGACTAACGCGTTCCGTCGGCGCAATCACCAGCGCGTTGCCGTACACGACCTTCGTTCCATGTTGGTTGACAATTTCACAGTCGAGCGTCACCCGCTTCTTTTCATCGTCTTTTGCGATGACCGTGGCCGAAATGGTAAGCGTGTCACCAATCCGTACAGGGCGCGCGAAGTGCAGATTCTGCTCTAGATAAATCGTACCGGGACCGGGTAAGCGTGTACCCAAAATAGTAGAAATCAGCGCACCACCCCACATGCCATGGGCGATGACACCATGGAACAACGTGTGTTCTGCGTATTCCGGATCTAGATGGGCTGGGTTGACATCCCCCGAGATCGAGGCAAACGCTTGGATATCCGCCTGCGTGAGCGTCCGAGTTTGCGTGGCCGTTTGACCGATAGTGATGTCGTCGTAGACCACATTGGAAATCATCGTCTGGTCTTGATTTACTGGGTAGATTGGATCGTTCATGATGTATGCTCCTTGATGCTGATGCGTCAGAGTAAATAGCAATGATTGACAACGTGATGGGTGATATCAAACGCCATGTTTAATTGACGATGTGATACCCACCATCCACATACAGCGTTTGCCCAGTCATGCCTGATGAAGCATTACTGATTAAAAATGCTGCTAATTGCCCGACTTCTTCGAGCGTCACCAGACGCTTCAATGGAGAGCGCTGAATGGCTTTTTCCATCAACGCATCAAACTCAAGCAATCCCGACGCTGCGCGGGTGGGAACAGGTCCTGGTGAAATCGCATGCACCCGAATGCCCTTCTCACCCAATTCTGTCGCCAAATAGCGCACGAGAGACTCTAATGCGGCCTTGACGGGCCCCATCACGCCATAGTGTGCTACCGCTTCGTCGGCCCCTAAGTAGGTCATCGTAATGAGGCTCGCCTCTGGACTTAAATGTGGCTCACATAACTTAGCAACTTGCGCAAAAGAATGGCAAGACACATTCATCGAACGTAAAAAGCCAGCGCTCGAACTATCGACCACCCGTCCGTGCAAATCATCCAGCGGAGCCCATGCAATTGAGTGGATAACAAAGTCTAATTGTCCAAAATGGGCAACAGCCTGCGCGACGAGAGCGGCAAGTGCGCCCTCTTCTTCTACATTACAAATGGCGAGCGGTACCTGCAGTTGATCCGCCAAGGGTTTGACATAAGGCTCCGCTTTTTGATTGACGCAGGAAACCATTAACTCTGCCCCCATGCCATGAAGCACCTTTGCACAACCATAGGCAATACTGTGTTCATTTGCCAACCCGATAATCAAACCGCGCTTGCCAGCCAATGAAAATGCAGAATGTTGTTCTGACATATTGCTATCCCTTCAGATAAGTAATGTTGTAGCTTCATGTACGTACGGATGACGTTGAAGCTGCCGAGACTGCTTGCACCATTTAAGACTCAACAACAATAACCAAACGCTAACAATGTCTCGTGACCGTAACATCGTTAGCCAAACTGCTTTTTAAATTTCAGTATCGTCACTGTACTCACCATCATGCCAATCACGATAATCCCTACTAACATCGGCCATAGCACCATGAGGCCAGCGCCTTTCATCAAAATGCCGTAACTCGCATTAATGTAGTAATACAACGGAGAAACATACATCCCTAAACGCATCACCACCGGCATCGCCTCGGGTGGCGTCCAGGCACCAGACAAAAACATCATCGGTGCCAAAATCAAAATCACCATCATTCCCGCCTGCGCCATGTTATTTGTTACTGTGGCGATCAGAATACCAATCCCTGCTAGGGTACTCACATATAAAGTACTAACAGCAAAAAATACCAAGAGACTCCCAACAACTGGAATTGAAAACACAGGAATGAGAATTCCGAATAAACCCAGCGCAATCCCCCCTAAAATCACGGCAACCATGGCAATGATTTTAGGCATCATAATCTGCAAAGGTGACAACGGTGAGACAAGTAATTGTTCGATCGTACCCCGTTCTTTTTCTCGCACCATCGCAGCTGCCGGCAATAACATTGAAAATAGCGTCACCACATTGAGTAATTCAGAAATACCCATAAACCAAGCATCATTCTGGTTAGGATTGAACCATACCCGTGTGGCATTATCGATCGCAGGGGGGGCCCCAGCCACCCCACCGCTCTCTGCACCCAGACGCGTGGCCATTTGCTCTAAGCCGTATCGGGCAATGATCTGCGTTGCATCCACCGACGCCAGAAAACCCTGTACTGAATTCGAGGCATCGATTTGTAATTGCACTGACTGTTGCTCTCCTCGAGCCAGTTTTGCCCCAAAACCTGGTGGGATATCCAGTACCGCCATGGCTTTGCCATCATCTAATAATGCCTGCCCCTGTTCATTATGCGTAATGCCACCAAGCCATTTGAATTCTGGCGGCATAAAGCGCCCTGCAAGCTCTCTCGATGCAGCGCTACGGTCAAGATCAAACAAGACCAACGCCGCATTATTGAGCTGAAATGAGACGCCCGAAGCCGCGTTATAAATATCAGCGGTGAAGGCGTAAATGACGAACACCAACAAAATAGGATCGCGCAAGAGCTGCAATAATTCCTTCCATGTCATCGCTTGCAAGCGGCTCCACCAAACACGGCTTAACATCATCTTTATCATCGTCATCCTCGCGACTCTCTTTCTGCTCTGCACTTAACGGTCGGGGCGCTTATGAAACGCTAGAAAACCGGCAGTAAATAACACCGTGGCGTACCCCGCGAGAATCGCCATATCCATCCACAAAGAACCGATACCTACCCCTTTCAGAAAGCTTCCAATGACAATTTCTGCGTAGTACATGCCGGGCAACACATGCGCAATGATTGTGGCGACCGCCGATAAAGAAGGAATCGGAATAATCATGCCGGAATATAAAATGGCCGGCACCACCGTCACAATTGACGTCCCCACCATTGCCGCGACCTGCGTGTTGACAACAACAGACACGAGCAGTCCAATCCCTGTCGTGCAAATCACATACAGAATGGTTGAGAGAAAAAAGAAAATAGGATCACCCCGAAACGGTGCACCAAACAGGAATAAAGTCATGGCTGCCAAGGCGCATGCGTTCACAACCGAAATACCAACGTACGGCAACAGTTTCCCGATCAGGTATTCCCCGCGCGATAAGGTGGATGAATACACATTGTAGATCGCACCCGACTCTTTTTCCCTGACGACCCCCAACGCCGTTAAAAACGGTGGTGAAAGCATCAAAATGACCATAATCAGTTTGGGGGCCATTGACCAAATACTCTTCACCTCCTGATTATATAAATAGCGGGTTTCGAGCTTCACCGGTTGTGCTGCGTTACGCAGATCGTCTTCGCTGACACCGGTGACCCCTGACAAATAAGACGCGAGATGATCCAGATTGATCGCGGCATTGATCGCCGTCACATAGCCCTTGGCTGTCAATGCTCTGAACGGAAATGTTCCATCAATCCAAGTCTGCACTGCAGCAGATCGACCGCCAAGAAGTCGCTCTCCGAATTGCGGTGGAATAATAATCACGGCACGTAAGCTATTATCGATGAGCAGTTTTTCCGCCTCTTGTTCACGGCCCGCATATCCCTGAAACGCGAAATAGCGTGAATCCGTGAAATGGTGGGCATAATCCCGTGACGTGACGGACTGATCATAATCCACAATGGCTAAGGGAATATTTTCCACATCCAATGAGAGTCCATAGCCAAATAACAGCATCAGCAATGAGGGCACAATGAAAGCCAACGCGAAGAATAATCGGTCACGAATAATTTCACGCCACTCTTTGTAAGCGACGACGCGGATCCGACGCAAATTCATGACGACGCTCCTTGTGTTGGTTTCGCATGGTGCGCTTCTTGCGCCTCTAAACGGGTCACAATATCCACAAACAC
The DNA here is from genome assembly GCF_049340215.1 of Undibacterium sp. MH2W. Classification (NCBI taxonomy): domain Bacteria; kingdom Pseudomonadati; phylum Pseudomonadota; class Betaproteobacteria; order Burkholderiales; family Oxalobacteraceae; genus Undibacterium; species Undibacterium sp. MH2W. Next base: position 75,486 of record NZ_JBMPPA010000011.1, read on the forward strand.
GTCTTCCATTGATAGCTTTCGCGGCGACATGTGACACTCGCCAAGCGGGCGCAATAAATGGGCGATCCGCTCTCGATCTGCCGCCATCTCAGGCAGGAGCACATGCAATTTTGAACCAAATAAAGCAGCACTGGTATAACCTGCGCCCTGTAGCAGGTCTAATGCGGCTTGTGGTTCTGGAACCTGTATTTCGATCAGCTTTCCTGCTTGCGCTTCGACATCCGCTTTCAATTGATCAGGTGACGCATCTGCCACGACCCGTCCGGCATACATCAAGGCAATATGATCGCAATGCTCCGCTTCTGACATGTAGTGTGTGGTGACGAGAATCGTGACATTTTCTTCGCGGGATAACTGAAATAGTACATCCCAAAACGCGCGGCGACCGATAGGATCAACACCGGACGTCGGTTCATCTAGAAAAAGCACTTGTGGTCGATGAATCAAGGCACATCCGAGTGCCAGTCGCTGACGTAAGCCCATGGGCAAGCTACCCGTGAGGGACTTTCCAAACGGACGTAATCCAGCCATATCGAGAATCCAGTCCATACGCGCCGCGGTCTCTTTGCGGGTAAGTCCATAGATACCGGCATACAAACGGATATTTTCAAGTACCGACAAATCCAGATACAACGAAAAAGCCTGCGACATATAGCCAATCCGTTCCCGAATTTGCCTGCCCGACGTACGTACGTCAGCGCCAGCTACATGCCCCTTACCAGCGGTTTGACTCAAAATCCCCGTCAACATTTTAATGACAGTACTTTTCCCCGCACCGTTCGCACCTAGTAGACCGAAGATCTCTCCTTGTGGCACCTTGAAACTGACCCCATCCACGGCCTTAAAATCGCCAAATGTGCGGCTCAACTGTTCAGCTTCGATCGCCAACCCTTGATCGGGATGGCGCATCCCCATGACGGTTTCCGTTTTTTTCTGCGCACCATGATCGGGACCAGTTTTGCGCAGTAACGCAATAAACACATCCTCTAATTCTGGCTCCAGTACATCCATCTGTTTCTGCGGAATCGCTGAAAGACAGCCTAAGACCTCCGCGGTGGCTTTCACAGGGTCGGCCTCATCCACAAATAAGCGCATCTCTTGGCCTAGCACTTCCATTTGCGGAAAACGTTGCGATAATCGTTGTACTGCCTGCATCTGCTGTATTGCATCAGCACAAGTCGTGCTGACAATGGCACCGACTGCTAACGCTTTCAATTGCTCCGGATCACCCGAAGCCAAAATCTTTCCTGCATGCATTAAGGCGACGCGATGGAAGCGACTTGCCTCGTCCATATAGGCCGTTGATACAATCGCAGTAATCCCTTTTTCTTTGAGTAACCGCGCCAAGATGCTCCAAAACTCACGCCGTGATACAGGATCGACACCAGTCGTGGGTTCATCCAAGATCACCAATTGTGGCTCATGGATTAGCGTACAAACCAAACCCAGCTTTTGCTTCATACCTCCAGAGAGGTTTTTCATGGGACGATCACGAAAGCGATCCAGTCGGGTGCTTTTTAGGAGTGCTTCTTTACGACTACTCAACTCTGCTTTGCTCAGCAAACGCAGTCCACCAAAGTAGTCGATATTTTCCTCGACAGACAAATCGCCATAGAGATTTTGTCCTAATCCTTGTGGCATCAGACCAATCCGGTCTTTGATTTGCTCACTTGTCCGCTCAGAATCAATCAAACAATCAAAGACGCGCAGCGTTCCTGCATCATGGGCGAGAACGCCAGCGATGACCTTGAGAAGACTACTTTTACCCGCACCATCGGGGCCAATCAGACCGAATATTTCACCCGCTTGTACCTGAAGCGACACACCATCCATCGCCATGCGATCGCCGTAGCGTTTCATGAGGTGATTGACCTCGACAACAGAGGTTACTTGAGAAGCCATTGTCATGAACGCGTTCAATTCCAACGTGGTTTTTGCCAACCAACGGTTTCTTTCCAGCGAATCACAGCATCGGCAGGAATCCCTGGTGTGAGCTGGTGTTGGGGATTATTTTTAATGACTAACTTCACGGCATACACCAACTTCACACGCTCATCGGTGGTCTGTACCTCTTTCGGGGTAAATTCAGCGCGAGAAGAAATAGTGCTGACTGTTGCCTCATAAAAGTGATCGGGCTGCGCATCAGTGTAAATTCGGACTGGCAAGCCAAGGCGCAGTTGCCCTATTTTTGATTCAGGAACGTAGACTTTCAAATATAAGTGATCGAGGTCAACAATCTCCACGACAGCACCACCGGGCATTACGACTTCACCCGGTTCACGCAGGCGAGTAAGCACCACGCCATTACCAGGAGACTTAATCACCAGATCTGACAACACTGACTCTACCTCGCTAACCGCTGCTGCGGCACGATCTCGTTGCGCACGTAATGCCTCCACATCCTGTTGCTTTGCTTTGACTTTATCGGTACCTAAATCGGCTTGCGCCAATCCTTGTTGTGCGCGGTTCGTGGCCTCTTGTGCCGCTTTGACATCCGATTGTGCAACCTGCCACGCCAAATCAGCTTGTTCATACCGATGACGCTCAATCACACCGCGTTCAAACAAGTCTTTATGGCGTTGCGCATCTAATTTCGCTTGCGCCTCTACGGCGTTTGCTTTTGCCAATGCAGCCTTCGCCTGGCTCAAACTGGCATCCGCCACGCTCACGCCCATCGGCACTTCTCTCTGCGCGATCGCGAGATTGGCTTGTGCTGCTCGAAGTTGCGAATCGGCACCAGAGAGCGCTTGTCGCGCTTGTTCTACCTTAGCCTGAAAGCTGGCATCTTCGAGCTGTGCGATCACCATCCCTGCTTTCACGGTATCGCCTTCTTTGGCAAACATCTGGCTCACACGACCAGGATATTTCGCGGCAGCGACGATACGATCGCCTTCGATCCGACCGTTAGCGACAAGTAATCCCTCAGGGAGTTTGCGACTCTCTATAAAATAGTAGATCACACCCGCACCAATCACCGCGGCGACAATACCAATTAATACAGGACCTAATAATTTATTTTTGTTTTCCATATTCACTTTCTACGGATTGCTGCTTCATTGATGTGGAAAGCACTTATAAAGCGCCAGTGGCATACTGAAGTTGAAGACGCGATAATTCGCGGTCGTACCTCGCGTTATCTCGGTTTGAATACGCTTGCAAACGACTGGCTTCTGCGTCTAATACTTCGCTATTAGGTGCGAGCCCAGAGCGATAGCGTTCGCGTGCCAGTGAGAGACTTTCTTCGGCTTGTTCTACCGCTTTATCCACGAGCCGCATACGCGCAGTGGCTTCTTGGTGAGATAACCAAGATTGGCGTACCTGAAGGCCAATGCGCTCGCGGGTGTCTTGTGCCACTTCGTCAATGGCTTTCGCATTGGCAGCAAGCTCTGATGCCTGATGACGAACCAGTCCGGCATCAAACAGATTCCACTTCATCACAACACCAACCCACCAGCCCTTGTCCTCTGCCAGATATTTATTCTCTAATTTGCCGTACCCACCACTGATACCAATCTGTGGTAAATGCCCTGCCTTCACACTCGATGCCTGCTGTTGATACGCTTCGCTTTGTTTTAAGAGCTCTTTTAATTCAGGGCGCTGGGCATGGGCTGCATCTAGTAAGGTCGATAGCGTTTTATCGCTTTCCTGCATCGATGCTTCACTCATTTCTTGTAATTCAACACCTTGCTGGTATGGACGCCCCATCCACCTGTTATATGCTGCGCGGGCAAGTTCTAAGGCGTTATTAGCTTGCAAACCGAGCTGCTGGGCATTCGCGAGGGCCACTTGAGTCGCTAGCACATCATGCTTTGCCACATAACCTTGAACGAATAGTTCCTGCACATCAGTGGCATGACGACTGACCGCGTTGATGTAGCTGTCAGTAACCTGCACAGCGTGTTGAGCGCGTAATACAGCGATATACGATTGTGCGACGGCCAGTTTAATGTCGCTGCGTGTCATACTGGCATGCGCCTGACTGGCGTCAGCGATGGCCTGTGCGGCGGCCACACCTGAAGAGATCTTGCCACTGGTGAACAATGGCGCAGAAACGGTCACCCCACCGTAATAGGCAGAATCTTGCGCAAACGGTAAAGCCACTCCCTGCAACATTGGTAAACCAGGAATAGACAGTTTCGCTGCAGGCTCGTATTGCGTTCGTAAGTGTCCTGTTTCGAGAGAAACATGCGGCAGATAATTGGCTTGCGCAGCAGCAACTTGATGCTGTGCCGCCTCTTCTTTATATTGCGACGCAGCAAGTGTGTGATCCCGTGACAAAGCCACCGACCATGCCTGTTCTAATGTCTCGGCAAAGCAAGGCATCCCGCTCATCAACAGACTCAAACCAAAAAGTTTGATCCAGATCAATCTTTTTGATGATAGCGTCATTTTGTTGTATTTTGAGCGAATTTCAGGTCTTAAATAGCATTTTTCACCGACGTGTCGATGACTATTTTTAACCACATTGTCAGGGTAATTGAGTGTGAAATCCATGTTTCTCATTGTGGTACCTAAAGTAAGTCATCACAGTGTATTGCTGCGAATGCACAATCAAATTGATCAGAATCAATTCGAAACGTGATTTAGTTTGCAACAATCAGCGCATCGCGGAATGCATTGAAATTTGATTCTGACAGTGCACAGTAACGACCTTAGTACCCAACTCTCCCCCTGTCGATGCGCAACATTCGCATCTCATGACTAGCCTTAAAGGAATACAAATGAGCGACAACCAAGTTGATGTAGTGCAGTTACCCACCGTGTCAGAGTCAGGACAGGTTGCTCAAGCCGACACCTACGTTCATGAAGCCCACTATCCCATCAACCCACTGGATATGGCGCTGCAAAACCATATTGCTAAATTAACGGGTGGAATCTCTCCCGCAAGCGTCAGTCTGGCGTGGATGGATTGGGCGATGCATCTTGCGACGTCACCAGGAAAGCAAATGGAGTTGGTGGGACTTGCGCAACGCCAAGCTGCCGAGTGGCCTCCATTTCTGAAAAAGAAACTGCTGCAGATCAGTCAAACGGCTGGCGCGCAATCTGCAGAACCAGAGATCTCTGAAGCGACGTCGGATACCCGCTTTGCAGATAAAGCCTGGCAGCAATGGCCCTATAACGTAATGAGTAAAGCATTTCTCCAATCACAGGACTTCTGGGAGGTGGCCACATCGGGCGTCCGTGGCATGACAGCGCATCATGAAGACGTCGTCAACTTTATGTCGCGGCAATTATTGGACATGGTCTCGCCCTCCAATAGCCCTTTACTCAACCCAGAAGTCATACAAGCAAGTGTGAATAGTGGCGGTAAAAATCTCGCCTCCGGATTTGTTCATCTCTTACAAGACTTGGGCATGGAATTCCCTCACCATCATGAATTCAACGAACAGAGCGATCATGCTGATCGGCCTCAGTACCAACCAGGCCACGATGTCGCGATCACGCCCGGCAAAGTGGTTTTCAGGAATCATCTCATTGAATTGATTCAGTACACACCTCAAACCACCCAGGTGTATGCGGAGCCATTGCTGATTGTTCCTTCGTGGATTATGAAGTATTACATTCTCGATTTATCGCATCACAATTCGATGGTGCGGTTTCTGGTGGAGAAGGGACACACTGTCTTTATCATCTCTTGGCGCAATCCCGACAAGGATGACCGCAATTTGGGTATGGATGATTATGTGGAACACGGTCTCTACGCCGCACTTTCCGTTGTCAATGATGCGACTAATGGACGTGCTATTCATACCGTCGGCTATTGTCTAGGTGGCACCTTGTTGGCGATCGGCGCAGCGGCACTCGCCAGAAACAATGGCATATCCGCAGTGTCCAAACCCATTGCACAGATAGCCAGTGTGACGCTACTCGCTGCGCAGACAGACTTTAGCGAACCGGGAGAACTTGGCTTATTCATCGATGAAAGTCAGTTAGCGATGCTTGACGCACTCATGTGGAAACAAGGCTATCTCGATGGTAAGCAGATGTCGGGGTCATTTCAGTTACTCAATTCAAGAGATCTGATCTGGTCAAAAATTATGCGTGATTATCAATTGGGGTTGCGCACCCAACCGAATGATTTGATGTCGTGGAATAGTGATACCACGCGTCTGCCATATCGGATGCACAGTGAATATCTCAAGCATTTGTTTCTCCATAACGATCTCGCAAAGGGACATTATGAAGTCCATGGGCGTGCCATCGCTCTCAATGATATTCGTGTGCCTATGTTCGTCGTCGGCACCGCCAAAGATCACGTTTCACCATGGCGCTCGGTCTACAAAATCCACGTTCTGACCGATACCCCGATTGAATTTGTACTGGCATCCGGTGGACATAATGCCGGTATTGTTTCCGAACCCGGACATGCACATCGCACCTACCAGTATCTACCAGAAAGCATGAGGAATAAGACCTATAACGATCCTGATGCTTGGCAAGCGGAAGCGATGACAGAACAAGGTTCGTGGTGGATCTACTGGCAAGACTGGCTCAAACATCATTCTGATGAGAAGCAAGTGAAAGCAATCAAACCAAAGAGCGATGCAACATTAGGCGATGCACCGGGAACCTACGTTTTTGAAAAGTGAGCCTTGATGTCTTATCTCACTGCCGATGTCGGTGAGATGAGTATGTAGCTGAGGAAGATGATGACGCTGAAAAAAGCACTTTTTCAGCGTCATCAAAAATTGGTAGCTGGCTTAGGGATGGTAATAGTTAGTCATACTTTCATGAAAAATCTTCACGTTATTACGACCACTTGCTTTGGCATAGTACATCGCCAAATCGGCACTTTTTGCGAGATGCATATCGTCTTCCCCATGCTCCGGATATACTGCAATGCCAATACTTGCCGATAATTGATGCACCTGCCCAGCAACCTCAAACGGTAAGTTCAATGCATGACAAATTTTATGCGCCAAGTGTTCAGCATGTTCGTGATCACCAATATCGAGCATCAGGCCAATAAATTCGTCGCCGCCGATACGCCCAACAGTGTCTGATTCTCTGATGCACTGTACCATGCGCTTTGCCGCTTCCTGCAAAATCACATCGCCAATCGCGTGTCCATAACGATCGTTAATGGGCTTAAATTTATCGAGGTCAATGAACATCAACGCTAACCGCGTGCGATGACGCTTCGCTAATTTGAGGCCATGCTCAACCCGCTCAAAAAACAAAGTACGGTTAGGAAGATTCGTTAATCCATCATGATGCGCCAAATGTGCCAAGCGTTCATTCGCGTGTTTGCGTTCGGTGATATCGAGTTTGACGGACACATAATGAGTTAGCTGATTCTTTTCATCAAAGACGGGAGAAATATGCGCTTCCTCCCAGTATAAGTCACCCGATTTACGTCGATTGATCAGCTCACCCTTCCATGAATCACCCTGCGTCAAATGTGCCCACATGTCTTGGTAAGTATCGATGCGGGTCAAGCCTGACTGTAGAATTTTTGGTGTCTTATCAAAGACCTCTTCGCTGGAGTAACCCGTTTCTTTAGTGAATTGCGGATTCACATACTGAATCCGTGTATCAGCATCCGTAATAATGACCGACGTTGGACTATGTTCAACCGCCATCGATAATAATTTCAGCTTGAGCTCCCCTGCCTTCAACTCGGCAACGGTCTTTGCCAAACGACGATTGACGCGCAAAATATAATACGTCACCCCACCCGTCAACGACGCAAGCAATAAGGCAATTGCAACGACGCCATAAATCAACAAATAGTTCACAGGCAGATTGCGATCATAAAGAAAATCATCGAGCGCATAGTGCTTCGGTAGCATGCCAAGATCTGCGTACGTATCGGCAATATGTTGCCACCGACCTGGATTCATATAACCAACCGCTACCAGATCGTTACGCATAAGGTCAGCCACTTTATCAGCTTCAAAGTGTAAAAATTCCGGTGTGTTTCGATGGTCCTTGGTCGGATATTGATTCAGAATTAATTGGATAATTTGTTCTTTATGAGAAAGCGCGTATTCCCAACCACGCATGCTCGCATCACGAAAGGCTTGGACACGTTTTGGATGCTGGCTGATCTGCTTTTCAGAGGTAAAAATATTATCCCCATAGAAATCAATCCCTGCAGATCGGGGTGTAAAGACCTGATAGGCAACCTGCGCCTGATCAAGAAAGAACGGCTCACTGATCGAGTAAGCAGACATCGCGTCGGTCGTCCCCGACATCAAGTCGTGCACATCAAAACGATGCGTTTGCCAATGAATACTATCTAAAGGAACACCTTCAGCTTTGAGATAAGCGAGCAATTCTTCCGACTGCGGTTCAAGCATGATGTGCTTGTCTTTCAGGTCATGAATGCTCTGGATGCGTGGCGTCTTTTGTGTCACGAACACCTGTGGTGAATGCTGAAATGCAACGGCGATGACAACAACCGGCTTGCCTGCTTTGCGCTCCAAAATGAGGCTGCTCGTGCCTACACCAAAATCAGCACGACCACTGATGACCTCGTCGGTGACGTTGATGCCGGGACTTGCCTCGCGTATATCGACATCGAGTCCGGCTTGTTGATAATAGCCCTGTTGCTTCGCCGCGTAGTACCCAGCAAATTGAAAAGCGTGCGTCCATTTCAGTTGCAAGCTGACTTTATCAAGGGCGAACGCTTGCGTTGCGAAGCTCGGAAAACACAGCCCCAGCACCATCGCACACAATAAGCATTTAAAGCGATTCATGGCCCACACACCCATTGAATGCAATACATAAATAAGTTCTTCCCAGATTACACAGTGCCAGTCACCGTGGTGGATGTCGAACACGCTCATCAACGAATATCGCCGACAAGTCAATACTAAAAGATTTGATGGTCTCTTTTTTATTTCATATCAACAATATAGTAAATTGACATCAAATCAACAGGAAACGAGTAGCTATTACAACATTCACATCTGTAGCCGTTTTCGGATACGGCTTAATGCCTCGGCGGTCACACCCAAATATTGAGCGACATCCTTGAGCTGGATTCTCGCCGCAATCAGCGGATAGGTTTTGAGGAAGGATTGGTAACGCGCCTCAGGTGCCATTGTTAATAGCTCACGTTCTCTCAGTTCTTTCCGTACGATATGCCACTCTAATAGTTGACGAATCGCTTTCTGCCATTGTGGATAGGTGTCGGTGAGCTTTTTCATGGATTGCGAATCAAACTGTTCAATCTCACAGTCTTCAACAGCCGTCGCAAAATAATCCGTTTTTAAACCGGCAATCAGTACGTTAGGGCAAGCAAAAAAATCGCCCTCACCAATAAACGACTTAATCCACTCTTGACCATCCTCACTGAGATAAGTGAGCTTCACAATACCACTGCGAACAACATAGACATTTGGCTGCCATTCGTCTGCCGCGAAAACATCGTGGCCCTTCGCGATATGAAGCAACTGAAAAGACGCGTTAAGAACGTCCCAATCAGGCAGCGCTTCACCTGCCGCTCGCTCCATTAATAATCGGGTTTGCTGCATCATTTTTTATTCAACTTCAATTTCTAAATCAGGGGGTATCACCGTTGGTGTTAGCAAAGGCTGGATGGGCTTCCAGATAGTCTCGGGGAGGATATTCTGCATACATGCATGATGGATTAAAGGACAATCGCGACCATCACACGGCGCGCACGATGGGCGCAAAGAAAAACTATAAGACACGTCAGAGAACGGTGGCGCATGATCAGGGTCTGTCGGTCCATAAATAGCAAATACGGGGCGATTTAAGGCTGATGCAATATGCAGTAATCCAGAGTCATTGCTCACAATACCGATGGCACCCGCAATGATCGCCACAGCCTGATCAAGCGTCGTCTTACCAGCAAGCTGATGAAGTTCCGGCACCATCTGCTGTATCTCAAGGCACACCTCAGCATCCTTTGCTGAACCCAATAAGGCGATCTGGATACCGGGATTTTCTTGCAGAATTCGTCTTGCGAGTTCCGCGAAATGACTAGCAGGCCAGCGCTTCTTCGAACCAAACTCGGCACCCGGCGAAAAACAAAACAAGGGTTGGTCATAGGCCAGTCCCGCCTCTTCCATCGCCGCTCGTCGCACGTCGTCGCTCACTGAGAGACGTGGCTTAGGTAACCGTGATAACTGATCCTTGATCGGCTGCTTGGGCGGAAAAGCAAGTGCAGCATAAAACGGTACCATGGGGAGCGGATTTGCTTTGTCGTTATGATGCATAACGTTTATAAGACCGTAACGACTTTCTCCACGATAGCCCACCCGCTTTTTGATCCCTGCCATCCAAGGTAATAGCGCAAATTTAATGGTATTGGAGAGAATATAAGCCGCGTCATAACCACGTTGCCGCAGCACGGCAGCGAAACGACGGCGCTCTTTCCACTGCAAAGCGCCATGTAAAAATGATGTTTCCAATACCGTATCGACTTCCGACATCGCTTTAAGTACCGGCGCAACCCAACCGGGTGCCATGACATCAATGAGATGGTCAGGATACTGTTTTTTCAGTAATTGCAACAGTGGCTGCGCCATGACCGTATCACCAATCCAATTCGGGCTGATAATCAACAAGCGCTTGGGCTTACCGCCCGTTGGGGCAACTAATGCATTCATCAGGAGCGTCGTCCCATCGAGAAGAACGGAATCCCATTGTTCCTACATGGAAGAAGGATCGCGCGAATATCTTCTGGTAAAGTGAATAACTCAGGTACTGGGAAACGCGAGACATCCTTCATCATCAACTACCCTCTTATTTTTAGTCACAGATGACGATCGCCATCTTATCGAGAAATGAAACGCGCTCTCGTCCATTCAACAATCTTGATTCACATTATTTTCTACGTACCAACTGGTTCCCGCCCCATCCAATTCCACAACGGTCTTCGTGTGGGGACGTAGGAATAGCAACTCAGCATTGATTGTGTAAAACGCGTCCTATTAATGTGATAAAAAAATTAATTTTCTTATCCAAAAACACCCGACACACAACAAAAATTCTAAAAGAAAAGTAACGTACTATAGAACTTATTGATTAAATTGTTTCAGACAGTTACCGCAGCGAAATTATACCAGTGTTCAACTTGAATTCTCGTCCGATCACCGTAAAAGCAAGCCGATAGACTGCGTTGTTGTAATTCAATATCAAAGCAGACCACATGACAGCGATCACAACACAGACGACAACGTGTTCGATGAAATCAACGCACCACCGTTGATATGGCGAGCATGAAAATTCACGTAACAATGCCCTTTTTTCGTGCATCAATCAGATACATTAGGCAACTCGTTCCCGGCGCGCAAATTGCCTTATTTGACCATGTAGGATAGTATTCCCACATCATATTTCTGCGCATTACCGGCATCGTTGATGATGCAACGTCGAGATCAACGCGTTGACCCGGACTGGGTCTGCATGGCATTTGATGCCGTCGTCCGCAATCGTAAACGTCCGCAACATCACAGGTTGATTGTCAACGCACTTGCAACGATTATTTCCCATATTTAATTTCTCAGAATAAGTCAGCTCCCCCATATGCAACTCATCCAAGCGCAATCACTGGAAAAATCAACTAAGATTTTATTCATTACTCATCTGGCGATCGGCGACTTTACGTATTTACAGAATTTTTTCAGTGCATTCTCCCGCGCCTATCCCCATCTTCAGATCGACATCTGGATTGATGAAGTCCGCCGCACCAACGATCCGAATAAATGGGAATTTCTCAAAAAGTATTCGCTGTACGATTGGGCAGAAAACTGTTCTTTTTTCAGGAAAGTATATCGACAGACGTACAGCCCTGATTTATTACAGCAAACCATTGTTGAAGCCCGTGAAGAAAACTATCCACTTGTCGTTTCTCTCGCCACACTCAGACCGCACAATTACGCACGTCTCGCGCGTGAAGTGGGCCCCAATGCCTTTACCGTTGGCATTCGTGGCAAAACAAGATGGTACGCCCCATGGGATGCTGCTGCTTACAAACAGCTTGATGCAACGTTCGCTCCATTCAAAGCACCAAAAAATGGATACCACATTACCGATGTCTATGCTGATTGGTTTCAACAATTAGGTGGCGTCAGTGTCACGACTGAAAATCGACTACCTTTCGTGCACATTCCTGACGAGTGGACGAACTATGCGACACGTCAATTAACGGAATGGGGAATCACATCAGAGCGTCTTGCGCAAGGCGATAAAATCGTTTTTATCAATGCTTTTGCAAAAACAAAAAAGCGATGCTGGCCGCTCAAGAGCGTCGCGGAATTAGTGATTGCTATGCGGAAACTTCCAGAGTGGCGTCAAACGCATTTTGTGATCAATGCAGTTCCGCAGGAGTTAAAAAATGTAAAGACGATTTTTAATGCGTATCAGATCAGCGATACTTACGTCTTTAGTGCCAGCGATAATTTTTTCCAGTTACCCGCCATTTTGCAACGTTGCAATCTCATTATTTCCGTTGAGACAGCGGTGATGCATTTAGCCAATGCGGTGCAGGTTCCTGTTATTGCACTGATGCGCCAAAAAAATCCAGAATGGGTTCCCATTGACCATCAACGTAGCACGGTCGTCATGACAGAGCGTCGTAGCGAATGGGTCGATGCCATCCCAGTCGAAAAAATCGTTGACGCAGTAAGCAAGAAGACTGATTGAAACTTTCATGCCATTTTTAAAAATCGACGATAGTAATGACCACCCAACTCGTACCACCAGATCTGCTCGCTAAAGCAGACAAAATCTTGTTTGTTGCTCACTTGGCACTCGGTGATTTCACCTATATGCAAAACAGCTTCCGGGCTTTTGCAAAAGCGTATCCGCATATCAAAATACATCTTTGGATTGATGAGTTACGGCGCACATCTGACAAAAAACAATGGGAGCATCTGCGCAAGTATTCCCTCTACGATTGGATCAACGCTTGCGATATGTTTGACAAAGTCTATACCGAAACATACAGCCCACAATTATTTGAACGATCTGTTAAAGAGGCGCAAGCAGAAGACTACCCGATTGTTATTTCCGTTGCGGTCCACAACCGCCATCGCTATGTCAATTTGATTCGTAAAATCAGTCCAAAAGGTTTTATCGTTGGACAAAAGAAACGCGTACGCTTGTTAGATATCAGAAAACACTATATCTACAGCAAATTAGATGCCTTCATTCCCGCTTACAAAGTCACGCGCGAACAACAGGCGGGAAAAGTCGATATCCCGCATATCAGCCGCATTTATGCAAACTGGTTTCACCAGTTATTTAACCTCGATATTCCGACAACGGATCTGTTTCCATTTGTGACCATTCCAGCAGAGTGGCAGGACTACGCCTCCAAGCAAATAGCGGACTGGGGTTTTGCGCCAGATGAAAAGATCGTGTTTCTCAATAGCTTTTCTAAATCACTCGATCGCACATGGCCATTGGAGCGTATTTTTGAATTAATTATTCAAATGAAACAACGTGAAAAATGGTCCAAGGTCAAATTCGTCGTCAATGTCGTCCCAGAAAAGCTCCCTGAGGCGAAGGCCATGCACGCGACATATCACCTTGATGATGTGAAGTTATTTAGTGCCGTTGATAATTTCTTCCAACTTCCCGCGGTACTGAGTCGTTGCCACTTGATTATTTCTGTAGAGACCGCCGTAATGCATCTCGCAAATGCAGTTCATGTTCCTGTGATTGCCTTAATGCGTCTCACAAGCCCTGAGTGGGTGCCCATCAACGCTGACATTACGACGCTAGTCAAAGTGTCCGACCGCAAGGCGTGGATTGATGCTATTTCCGTTGAGCAGGTCATGGCTGCCTTACCCTAATCAACGCACTCCCATAAAAAAAGGGGCTGGTGCCCCTTTTTTTTATATGCGGTTATGGAAGATGCCTGATCAATGATTTTCTTCCGCACTGAATTGCAACTGGTGTAAATGCGCGTAGGTCCCATTTTTCTGCAGCAACTCTGCGTGCGTTCCCATTTCACTGATTTCGCCATCGGTTAATACAACAATGCGATCAGCGCGCTCAATCGTGGACAATCGATGTGCAATAACAAGTGTTGTTCGCCCCTGAATTAAGGTATCTAACGCCGCCTGTACTGCACGCTCAGATTCTGAATCCAACGCAGACGTTGCCTCATCGAGAATCAAGATCGGTGCATTTTTGTAGATAGCACGAGCGATGGCTAAACGCTGACGTTGACCACCGGAGAGCCGTGTGCCGTTGTCGCCAATCTCTGTTTGCAGCCCCAAAGGAAGATCTGCAATCACGTCTGACAAATGAGCTGCAGCTACAGCCGCCTCAATTCTTGCCTGATCGGGATGATGGTCACCGTAAGCAATATTGGCGGCAATCGTGTCATCAAATAAGACCACACTCTGTCCGACCATCGCAATTTGCGCACGTAAGCTCGAAATGGAAATATCAGCTAAGTCGTGACCATCTAATTTAATGACGCCTGCCGTTGGCGCATAAAAGCGAGGTACCAAATTCACTAATGAAGTTTTACCACCACCCGACATGCCGACCAATGCGACCGTCTCGCCAGCCTTAATCCTGAGATTGATCCCTTTTAAGGCTTGCATCTCCTGACGTTCATAACTGAATTCTGTATTGATGAATTCCAAATCGCCTTTTGCACGCTCCTCGAACTCAAAGCCACCGACAGGTTCTGCTGGTGAATCGATTAAATTGAAGACGGATTCAGAAGCAATCAAACCACGTTGTAAAGGACCATTGAGGTCAGATAAACGTTTCAATGGCGCAAGCAGCAACAACATGGCCGTCAGATACGCGATGAAATCACCGGGCGTAAAATGATCACTATGAAACGGCAGTAAATTGGGACGCATCGCAACGATCACCACCAAGGATACCGCTAACGCCGCCACCATTTGTGTAATCGGTGTCGTGGAGCCTGACGCGACAGTCACACGTTGCGCATAGCCGCGTAACTGTTCACTCTTTTTATGGAAACGCTGATATTCGTAGTCTTGCGCACCGAAAATCCGGATAACCTGACTGGCGCGGGTCGCCTCTTCAACGACTTGCGTTAATTCGCTGTTGAGTTTCAACTGATTCTGATTCAACAAACGTAGTCGTTTGCCCGTCAGACGAACAACATACGCCATCGATGGGACAATCAATAAGGCAACAATCGTTAATTGCCAATTTTGATAAACGAGAAAAATAATTAATGCAAACACCGTAATAGAGTCACGGATCAATGTGTTGATGGAAACCTTCACCATTTCAACAACTTGCTGCACTTCAGAAATGATCGTGTTAATCAAACGACCACTGGACTCATATTGATAGTAACTAATAGGAACATCCAGGGTTCGTTTAAACATACTACCGCGCATGTCACTGAGCAATTTGTTGCCGATCCAAGACATATAGTATTGCGTACAAAAGGTGCAAATACCGCGCGCAAAGAAAATGCCGACAATACCAAGCGGCACCATCCAGACTGGCATTGTTCTGTCTTCTGAAAAGCCATTATCGGTTAATTTTTTCATTAACGCCGGAAAGATAGGCTCTGTCATCGCAGCACCAATCATCCCTAATAATGCCAAACCAATGCGGTGCTTATAGGGTTCTACGGCGCGCCACAGGCGCACGAAATAAGGATTGATAGTCATAAAAAAAGCGTTCTTTCGCAGACTGTAACAATAAAAACTACTTAAAATAACTTGTTACAATTAAAGCAAATATTAAGAAATTATCCAGATCATTAGGCATGATTGCCGCCGCGCATTTTATCGCTATGGGGGCAATCATGCCGCGCATCCCCGATATAGCAAAAGAAATAATAAGATCTATGCGGGGAAATGCGGGCTCACTTCAAGAATTTACGAATAAACAATAGCCACTTTATTTTGGGCTAACATCGTTACCAATTTCAATTGCAGTTCATCATCTGGATTCACTCGCCATTGATCAGATAAATACAACTCCGCACTCGCCGTCGCATTTTGGTACTGAATCAAGACGGGGCATCCATCAGGATTGAGGTGCGGCTTCAGCACTTCTTGCAGCTTTTTGGTGTCCGTTTTGTCGTCTAATGTGAGTCGTAATCCTTGAGAAAACTGGACGCGTGCACGACCAATATCCATCACCTTTTCAGCAGAAATACGCAAACCACCTGAGAATCGGTCCTCAGACACTTTGCCCAATACGGCTAAAAACTCATCTTCTTTGAGTAATGATTTAAATTCTTCCATGAGCTCGCTGTAGACGGTCACTTCGACAACAGCCGTGCTGTCGTCAAGGGTGACCACCATCAGCTTGCCCCGCTGCGTCATTTGGGTGCGAACACCTGTGATAATGCCGCAGATCAACCGTAAATCACGCGACGGCTCTACTTTCGCTAGCGTGGTTTTGATGAACTGACGTACCTCTGGGGCATAAGAATCAAACAAATGACCCGACAGATAAAATCCGAGCGCGAGTTTTTCTTCTGTGAGCCGTTTTTTGTCGGTCCATCGAGGCACCTCGATGTATTGTGGCGGCGGGATAAGATCATCATCGTCGCCAAACAAACTCACTTGGTTCGCCGCTTTATCGGCCTGTTCTGCCGCCTCAATGGCCAAACTGACGGTCGCCAATAACACAGCGCGGTCTTTCCCTAAACAATCCATTGCACCTGCACGGATTAAGGATTCAATTGTTCTACGATTGACTTGGCGCTTATCGACGCGTTTACAAAAATCAAACAAGTCTTTGAACGGTCCATCCGCTTGGCGGGATGCCACGATATTTTCGATGGCATTCTGCCCCGAGCCCTTGACCGCGCCCAAACCGTAGCGGATTTGATTTGATTTTTTGCCTGGCTCTCCGACGGGGACGAAGCGGTAATCGGATTGATTAATATCGGGCGGCAGCATCTTGAGCTTACAGACATCAATCGCATCCTCGACGAGAATTTTGACTTTATCTGTGTCGTCCATGGCGAGCGACATATTGGCTGCCATAAACGCGGCGGGATGATGTGCTTTGAGATACGCGGTATGGTAAGACAGCAATGCATAAGCAGCTGCATGTGACTTATTGAAGCCGTAGCCCGCGAACTTCTCCATCAAATCGAAAATCTCGTCTGCTTTTTCTTGCGGCAAACCATCCTTCGCAGCACCATCGCGGAAAATCTGGCGATGCTCCGCCATCTCTTCTGCTTTCTTTTTACCCATCGCACGACGCAATAAGTCAGCGCCACCCAAGGAGTAGCCACCGACCACCTGCGCCATCTGCATCACCTGCTCTTGATACACCATAATGCCGTAGGTTTCAGACAAAATGCCTTCGGTACGCGGATCCGGATAGTCGAATTTCTCACCGTGCTTACGCTTACAGAAGTCAGGGATCAGATCCATCGGACCCGGACGGTACAACGCCACGAGCGCAATAATGTCTTCAAAACGGTCCGGACGAGCGTCTTTCAACATCCCTTGCATACCACGGCTTTCCAGCTGGAATACGGCAACGGTTTTGGCTTTGGTCAGCAATTCGTAAGAAGCGCGGTCATCGAGCGGCAATTTGGCCAGATCAAAGTCCGCCATCGCAGGATCGAGCATTTTGATGTAGCGCACCGCACGGTCAAGAATCGTCAGTGTTGTCAGACCCAAAAAGTCGAACTTCACCAAACCGACGGCTTCAACGTCATCTTTATCGTATTGAGAAACGACGCCAGAGTCACCGCCCTGTGTGTAAAGTGGGCAGAAATCGGTCAGCTTGCCCGGCGCAATGAGCACACCACCCGCGTGCATACCGATGTTACGGGTAATACCTTCTACTTGCTGCGCCAAGTCGAGTAATGTTTTGACTTCTTCTTCGTTTTCTTGGCGTTCGGCTAGCAACGGTTCTTCGACAATCGCCTCGGCAATCGTGACTTGTTTACCCGGTTTGAACGGGATCAGCTTCGAAACGCCGTCACAGAACATATAACCAAAGTCAAGAACACGTCCAACGTCACGGATCGCACCTTTTGCGGCCATCGTACCAAAGGTCGCAATCTGCGAGACCGCATCCTTACCATAACGGTCTTTCACGTATTGAATAACGCGATCTCGTCCCTCTTGGCAAAAGTCAATATCAAAGTCGGGCATGGATACCCGCTCTGGGTTAAGGAAACGTTCGAACAGCAGGTTATATTGCAGCGGGTCGAGATCCGTAATCAACAAGGAATACGCCACCAGCGAACCCGCACCAGATCCACGACCTGGTCCGACCGGCACGCCATTATTTTTTGCCCACTGGATAAAGTCAGCAACGATCAAGAAGTACCCCGGAAACCCCATTTTGATAATGGTGTCTGTTTCAAACTTGAGCCGGGCTTCATAGCGTGCGCGTTCTTTTTCGCGTTTTTCTGCATTGGGAAACAAGTGCTGCAACCGGAACTCTAATCCACGCTTGGCTTCGTGCACTAAAAAGTCATTGAGCGTCATGCCTTCCGGTGTGGGGAAATCCGGCAATTTTGGTTTTCCCAGCTCCAGCGTCAAATTGCATCGCTTGGCGATCTCAACACTGTTTTTGAGCGCGCCCGGCAAATCGGCAAACAAGGCAGCCATTTCTTCTTGCGTTTTAAAGCACTGCTGATCGTTAAAGCGACGCACGCGACGCGCGTTGGCGAGCATGTCACCCTCGGAGATACATACCCGCGCTTCATGTGCGATGTAGTCTTCTTTGCTAATAAACTGTACTGGGTGCGTTGCAACGACCGGCAATTTCAGTTTATTGGCGAGCATCACTGCGGCACGGACATGATTTTCCATGTTGGCTTGGCCGGCACGCTGAATTTCAATGTAAAAATGGTCAGGGAAAATACTGCTCCAACGCTGCGCACAGCGCTCAGCCAAATCAAGATTGCCATTATCAATGGCAATCCCAACATCGCCAAAATGCGCACCTGAAAGCGCAATCAAGCCCCCGCTTTCGCCATCGTCATGGATTTTTTTCAGCCATTCATAGCGAATTTCTGCGCGGCCTCGATGTTGGTTGGTCAACCACGCCTCAGCCAATAATTCGCACAACTGAAGGTAACCTTTGCGATTCTTTACCAGTAACATCAAACGGGACGGTTTTTCGCGGTCATCGTCGTTCGTAATCCAGGCATCACAACCTGCGATCGGCTTAATGCCCTTGCCACGCGCGGATTTATAGAACTTCACCATGGCGAACAAGTTGGCCAGATCGGTGATAGCCATGGCGGGCTGTTTATCTTTGACAGCGGCTTTAATCGCATCGTCGATGCGCACAAGACCATCCACAATCGAATATTCAGAGTGGATACGGAGATGGACAAATTGTGGGTCGCGAGGCACTGCGGGAGTTGCCGCTACTGCTTGGTCTCCATTTGTCGGAGAAATGCTTAGTTCTGTAGTCATTCCGCTATTCTACCGTGTAGAGAGAACGGTTTATAGGCTTTCGACCATACAATTTCTCTACGGCATTGCATGGCAAGATTTCGTTTGAAAAATAGCGCCCATCAATTGACAAAATAATCATAAAATCACGAATTAGTGGTTTTTTTCTTCAAACGAGATAGTGATTGATGGAAAAAGATCGATTTTCTATACAGACACATTTATGCTGTGAGAAGATCGTCTTTGTTTGCAGTGCAGCATTTTTGTATAGCGGTACGGTAACTTCAACATCAATAAGATTATTCGTTATAGTGGTAATAGAAATGCAAGGCTCCAACGGTAACATCAGCTCAAATCACAGAGAACGCGCTTTTAGGAAGTTGCGTTCCAGTCATTTGGTTTCTTTACGCAGTCCCTCCTCACTCACGTGGGGCTTGCTGCTTTGCACACTCCCCTTCATCCACACGGCACATGCCGAGGCAAATAACGACGAATCCATTTTTCTCGACGATGTTCCCGTTGTCTTGAGTGCATCGCGCCTCGTACAACCTGTGAATGAAGCACCGGTAGCAGTCACTGTGTTGGACCGAGAAACCATTCGCGATTCAGGCGCATGGGATTTATCCGAAGTATTCCGTCTGGTACCCGGCATGTTTGTCGCTTACCACGCTGATCCAAACTTTTACTCTGCCGATAGTACTGTTGCTTATCATGGCATGGTGACAAGTACGACGTCCGATCGTATGCAAGTGCTTATTGATGGGCGCTCTGTCTACTCTGGCTTATTTGGCGGTGTGAACTGGAGTGATTTACCCATCGTGATGGACGATATCGAGCGGATCGAGGTCGTACGCGGTCCCGATTCTGCCAGTTATGGCGCTAACTCGTTCCTCGCTGTCATCAATATCATTACCCGACATCCTGCAGAAACACAGGGCGCATCGGCCTCCCTCAGTTACGGCACAAACCGCATGGAGGGGGTGTTTCGGTATGGGGGTAAAAGCGGTAATCTCACTTATCAAATTACGGCAAGTGAGCGCAAAGATAACGGTGAAAGCGACAGAATTCACAATCCGACGTCACAAATCCTGTTTTGGACACTCAACAAATACGACAATAAAAATATCCAAATTTTTAATTTCAGAGGCGCATATCAGATCAACGCATCGGACACGCTCGAATTTCAATTTGGCTACAACGGCGGCCCCAGACTGGCTGGCGAATATGATAACTTTATCTCGATCGACCGCACATCAAGTAACCATTTTGAGATGATTAACTGGCGGCGCGCCCTCGAAGGCAATGGCGAATTGACCGTCAAGGCGTACCACACAGAGGAGCGTATCAACGGACGCTTAATGGATTCTGACGGCATCAGCAATGGCAATGCCTCATTCAAACGTGACGAACTTGATGTGCAACACACCTTCTCACCAACAGCAGCAACGCGGATTGTCTGGGGTGCAACTGTCAGGCAAGACGTCACTTACGCGCCCTATTACCTTGGCGTTGAGGATAATCAGTATTTATTTGGCAACTTCTATTATCGACTAGGTAGTATTTTTAGTAACCTAGAGTGGCACATACGTCCAGACTTACTACTCAATACCGGGGCGATGGTAGAGAATAATTCCTACACGGGAACAGAATTCACGCCGCGTTTGGCGCTCAACTGGCACGTTACGCCGGATCACACGATCCGTCTTGGCCACTCGCGGGCAACACGTGCACCTTCTGTCTATGAAAAAGTCTACGAAACATACTGGCGAGCGCCAGGTGAATATCCGAATTTACCGAAAATAGAGCCAGAAAAAGCCAAAGCAACAGATCTGGGCTACATCGGACGCATCGGAAAAATCGATCTTGATTTTCGTCTTTTTTATGACGATTACACCAATCTAATCGATGTCAAAAACCACAAGTCGCCAAAAAGTGGCAATCTGAATGCGGGTAATGCATTAATGCGTGGCTATGAATTGCAATTCAAAGCGCCTTTATCGGATAAGACGCACGTTGTGTACAGCCTTTCGGGTGGGGGCGTAAAAAGTGACAACGTCAATGGTGTCATTTACACAGACTCGCTGCCAGCCTACAACCATAACCTCACGATCACGCATCAGTTTAACGAACAATGGCGAGGAAGTCTGATTGCTTACCAAATCTCGCGGACAAAGTTCAACGATACTGACTTCAATCTCGGTGAGGGGCGCGGCTATTTCATCGAGGGAAATAAACGCTTTGATGCGAAGCTGTCACGTCGTTTTCTTTTATGTGGACGACCAACAGAAGTAGCGGTCATTGTGCAAAACATCGCCAATGCTCACTATTTCGAGCTTCGGCACGACAACGAAGTACCCGGTCGGCTGGCGAGACTCAATGTAAAAACGGAATTCTGACCCATGCATTGGGCGCGTCTCTTCCGTCGAACACGAACAACCTCAATATGGTTGCTGCGGCTAGTGCTGTTTTTTTCACTCGTTGCGACCTCCGCTTATAGTGCAGCAGTTGATGGTGTCACCATTGTTTTAAGTGAAGAGGCAGGGGTGTATTCGGAATTTGCTATTAACCTCAGCAACATACTCACCCAATCAGCAACCACCCGTCCTGCGGTGAAAATCATTGCCGCCAACAAATTCAGCGCAGACGATTTGCCACGGACAACTTCAAATCAAATGATTGTCGCAGTAGGCACGACAGCCATGGTCGCTCTGGCACAAAAACCAACGCCGATACCTGTACTCAATGTTCTCATTCCCCAAAACAATTTTTACAAAATCACCCGACAAAATAGTCGGCTCCAGGATAGCCGCAAATTCTCAGCCATTTTTGTTGATCAGTCATGGGCTCGGCAATTAGGTTTAATCCAGGTCAGT
The DNA here is from genome assembly GCF_049340215.1 of Undibacterium sp. MH2W. Taxonomy (NCBI): domain Bacteria; kingdom Pseudomonadati; phylum Pseudomonadota; class Betaproteobacteria; order Burkholderiales; family Oxalobacteraceae; genus Undibacterium; species Undibacterium sp. MH2W. Next base: position 97,672 of record NZ_JBMPPA010000011.1, read on the forward strand.
ATGTCAGGTCATCCGCGGGTCGGTGTATTGCTCGGTAAAGAGGAAACGGAGTCGATCCCAGCACTACAAAGTGCTGCGAAAGACGCTGATATGAGCCTCAATATCGAAACAGTCGCTGACGATGCTGAACTGCTCACTGCGCTGCGCAAACTACTCGCGAACAGCGATGCCTTATTGGCGGTGCCTGATCCTAAAATATATAACAGGAACAACATTTCAAGTATTTTACTCACCAGCTACCGGCAGCAAATTCCCCTGTTCGGATTTTCGGCATCGTACGTTAAGGCCGGTGCTCTGGCATCGGTGTATAGCTTACCGACCCAAGTGAGTCAGCAAGTGGCAGAAATCATCAATAATCTGCCAGCCAGCGGCAATTTACCCCCTCCACAGTATCCGCGCTATTTTTCGATCAATACCAATCCTCAAGTCGCTCGGTCTCTCGGAATAAACATTGCCCCTGAACCTGAATTGCAATACAAACTTAAACATATAACGGAGCGTGCACCATGAAACAATGGCGCCTCTCACACCGTATTTTATTATTGGCACTCGCGCCGATGTGGATCATTACGATGTTGCTGACCGGCATGGTTGCCATCGTCGGCACCTCGCAAATTGATGGTGCGCTCAAGGACCGAGGTGCGCTGATTGCGCGACATCTGAGTAGCGCCTGTGAATACGGAGCGTTTTCAGGCAATCGTGAGGTCTTGCAGGCATTGACTCAAGCTACTTTGAAGGAAGAAGACGCACAAGGTGTTGTGGTGACCGACCCGGCCAACCGCATTCTTGCAGCGAGCGGAAAACTAGAGCTTGTTGATCAACCTCTGATCCAAGCTGCGCTTAAAGGAAGCATTCGTCACGGTGCACATGGTGGTCTGATTTTTGGTGCCCCGATCTACCAAGGTATGCCTGCGGCGGATAACTTTGACCTGATTGATCATGGTCGAACCGAACCTGCTGGAAAACCAAAATTATTAGGATTTGTCTTCGTCGAGCTCAGCACCGCATCGAGTCAGCAAGCAAAAATTTTATTTGTTTTCGTTTGCCTACTGATCGGTGCAGTAGGTACAGCGGGCGCCTCTTATTTCGCATTCAGGATGAGTCGCGATTTAACCCGCCCACTCTCGCGCCTCATCGATGGCGTACACGGTATGGCGAAAGGTGAATTCAGCATCCGCATCAAAGCAGACTCTGGTGGTGAGTTACAAGATCTCGAAGAGGGTTTCAATTTGATGGCAGCAGAGGTCGAAAATAGTCACAACAAAATGCTCGAAGTGAATGCGAACCTTGAACATCTTGTTGCTGCTCGCACACGAGAACTTGAATTGAAGAATCAGGATCTGGAATATTTATCCAATACGGACAGGCTGACTGGATTATTTAACCGTTTAAGATTAGAAACAATTCTCGAAGAGGAACATATTCGTAGCCAACGTTATGGAAGCCATTTTTCGATCGCACTCATCGATGTGGATAAATTTAAGTCGATTAACGACACGTTCGGGCACTCCGCAGGCGACCAAGTATTGGTCAGCATCGGTATCATTTTGCAAGAAAATATCCGTAGTATTGATGCAGTCGGGCGATGGGGCGGCGAAGAGTTCCTCGTCATTTTCAGGGAAACTGATCTCGATGATGCTTTGATCATCTCAGAAAAACTGCGTGAAGCCATTGCAACCCATGCATTCCACATGGTTGGCTATCGGACAGCTAGCTTCGGTGTTACCTGCTACCGCCATCCAGATAGCATCTTAGAAATGATGATCCGAGCGGATAATGCCCTTTATCAGGCAAAAAATAAAGGACGCAATCTGGTGCAATTTGAAATCCATTGATTTCGAGTGTCTCGAATCGAACCAGAAATTGCAATAACTTCAACTTTCATCGCAGATTGCCATCGATACTGAGCGTCTTCCATTGATGAATACTTTCCTAAGCGCAGCAAATAGCTATCAAAACACAAACAAACGTCCTTTCTGTGCTGCGCTACGGTAAAATACTTGCTATACCCCCATAAAAGACCTATCGCTCGTGGTTGTATACCAGCAGATTACCGTGCACATTTATTGTCCAATGTACATCGGCTGCGGTGATGACACGATTCACTCCGCCAACGATGTGTGCAACGCGCTTGCGTCGTCTTTTATAAACCGAATGCCGTCTTACGAAAATTTATCAGCAAACTTTATGAGCAACGAAAAAAAGCCAGCCGCAGCCGCCCCTTCCGACGCCCCCGTTTCTAACTTTTTGCGCGCCATCATTGATAACGATCAGGCAACTGGCACCTATCAACGCTCCGGTATGCCAAGCGTCATTACGCGCTTCCCACCAGAGCCCAATGGCTATCTGCACATCGGTCATGCAAAGTCGATCTGCCTCAACTTTGGTCTGGCGCGCGACTACGCGGGTCGTTGCCACTTGCGCTTTGATGACACGAACCCAGAAAAAGAAGACCAGGAATATGTCGATTCCATCATGGATAGCGTCAAGTGGCTGGGGTTTGATTGGCAGCAACCAGCGTCTGCTGGTGGTGGCAATCATTTGTATTTTGCCAGCGATTATTTTGATCAGTTTTATGCGATCGCAGAATATCTGATCGAATCTGGACATGCTTATGTGGATAGCCAATCGGCAGAAGATATGGCCGCCAACCGTGGTGACTTTTCTAAACCGGGCGTGAACTCACCGTTCCGTGATCGCGCACCGGCTGAGTCTTTAGCATTATTCCGCCGTATGAAAGCGGGTGAATTTAAAGATGGAGAACATATCGTACGCGCCAAAATCGATATGGCCTCGCCCAATATGAACATGCGTGATCCGGCAATTTACCGTATTCGCCACGCACACCATCATCGTACAGGGGACGCATGGTGCATCTATCCGATGTATGACTATGCACATCCACTCGAAGACGCGATTGAAAACATCTCTCACTCGATTTGTACTCTCGAGTTTCAGGATCATCGTCCGTTCTATGACTGGATCATTGAACACGCAGCGCAAGGTGGTTTTGTGCAACGCCCCGTTCCGCGTCAGTATGAGTTCGCACGTCTCAACCTGACCTATGTGGTGACTAGTAAGCGTAAATTACGTAAGCTCGTTGAAGACAATATCGTCAGCGGTTGGGATGATCCACGTATGCCAACCATCGTTGGTATTCGTCGTCGCGGCTATACACCAGAATCAATTCAAGCATTCTGTGAACGTATCGGTGTGACCCGCTCAGATGGCTGGATCGATTACAGTACATTGGAAGGCTGTTTGCGTGAAGATCTTGATCCAAAAGCAGCACGTGTCACCGCCGTCTTGCGTCCATTGAAACTGATTATCGATAATTTCCCAGAGGGCGAAAATATTCATTGCACAGCCCCGGTCCATCCACATCATCCTGAGCGTGGCAACCGCGAGTTCACGATTGGTAAAGAACTATGGATTGAGCAAGAAGATTTTATGGAAGAGCCAGTCAAAGGCTATTTCCGCCTCTTCCCTGGCAACAAAGTACGCCTGCGCTACGGCTATGTGGTCGAATGTACTGGATGCGATAAAGATGACAATGGTAACGTCATTGCTGTTCATTGTAACTACTTCCCTGATAGCAAATCCGGTACCGAGGGTAGCGCCAATTACAAAGTCAAAGGCAATATCCACTGGGTCAATGCTGCTGATGCATTAGAGGTCGAAGTGCGTCTCTATGATCGCCTCTTTACCGATGCGAATCCAGACGCTGGTGGTAAGGATTTTATGACCTTGCTCAATCCCGCTTCGTTAGAAACGATTCGTGCCTATGTGGAGCCGGGTGTTGCGCAAGTCAATCCGGATACCCGCCTCCAATTTGAACGCCATGGCTACTTTGTCGCTGACCGCGTTGATAGCGCCATCGGAAAGCCCGTATTTAACCGGATTACGACGTTGAAAGATTCATTCGGCAAGTAAGCAGCACTAAGGGCACATCAGAACAATAAGATCTGGTGTGCCGTTATTATCTTTCGTTCTCTCTTTCTAAAAATAGAAGGAAGCAGATAGCCAATAGCGTGTACGGCCAATGCTACCATCACTATTTGCACCAGTAGCTGAGTTCGCAGCGGGATTAATTCCAAGCCGTCTACTCACACTTGCCTTAATCGAGTATTTACTCTCTTCGTTCCAAGTGGAACTTATCCCCACGTCAGCCAGAGAATAGTCATTCAGTTGAGTAGCACCTGGATAGTTCGCAAAGTGGTTCACCGTCACTGCACCGAATTCATAATACAGTGTCGTTTGCAACTTTTGATTCCATATTTTACGTAACTCCGTAGTAACGACAACGCCATTGTCAGCAGTTGCTTCAAGGTTAGGATAAGCGCTAACGCCATCGAGCCCACCGAGCGAAAATTTCTCAGAGGAATCAAGATTTTTCAAGGCAAGTTGACCCTTGATCGAGAACCATAATCTCCACCTACCTGATAAATGTTGAAGGTGTGCGAAGTTGAGATTTATTTTTCCATAGACGCCTTCGGTATGTGCTCCCGCGAGATCAACCATTTCATTTTTTGGGTTAGCAGATAAGCGAAGGTTGCCTAGCGTGATATTACTACCTAATAATGTAAAACTTTCATCTGCCGCCGATGTGCTGACACTGACACCGAGGGTCAATGCACGTACTTTCTTGTCAGATACTTGCTGCATCGCAGCGTTATTTTTATATATTTTCTCTTCCAAGGAACAACTCATCGACATACTCAGATTTCTCAGTCGTAATGCAGGATAAGTACAAAATAGGCCACGAGTTTGCGCCGAGCCATTCGCATCAAGAGACGCAAAATCGCCAATAAGGTGGTATCTCATTTCAGAAAATTCAGCACCTACGTGTAACCCGTCATAAAAAAAAGGGACCGTGTAGCTGATACGTCCGTACTCACTTCCGGAACTAGAAATGGTATTGAACGATATCTGATCATCGATCCCGCGAGGATCCTCGATATTCAATGACGCAGTGATCCGATTGAGCCCTGTAGATAATGTACCATTATTGTCTATTTGAAAAAGACCAGATAGGAGTGGCTTCTCTTCGACATCGATCACAACATCGGTGACGCCAATGCCCTCGCCAGGTGCGAGTGATAAGCGAGAAATTACACCAGATAAATCGCCCAGCAAGTTACTCGCCCGATCTAAGTTATTTACGTTTAGATAGTCTCCAATTTTCTGTCGAGCGGTAACAATATCGATCAACGTTTGCGAATGAAAACGCGGATGCTCCTGATGAGCGACGACCCTGACTCTACCTAGTTTCATTTCGATGAAATTCAATGTCACGATACCATCATCAATGTCTTGCTCTGGAATGACTACGCGTACGAACCATCCGTGGGAATGATATTCCTCGGTTATTACATTCGAGATTACTTCTAAATCATGGAAATGCAACATGCGATTAACCCAAGGTTGAACGATCTGTTGCAACTCCAATTCAGAGAGCAACGTCGCTCCCGTGAACCGAAAAGAAGTGACAACAAATGTCAGCGAATTATCTTCCAATCTTTCTGATGACATAGGAATAATGGCTGGCGTGGTTGTGCTCTTCAATACTTGTTGCTCGATCACATTCCCATCGATTTTATTTTGGCGTAGTAACGCACCAGCATCAGGGATGCTTTGACCAACACCAAATTGTGGAAGAATGAAAAGAGTCAAAATAAGACTGCGCTGAAAAAAATAGACGATCAGCCTGTAAAGATTAGAGGGGCGAGAGAAATGGTGTCGTTCGAGAAAAAAATCAAAAAATATCATTGATATAGGCTAAAAATACCAGAACCTTTTCGCATTCTGGTGAATACACAAGTCGCAATTAATGGGGCATCTCTTTTCAGATCAATGCTCTTACCTCAACACGGCATGATTGAGTTATTAGGTTTTATCAAATACAAGCGCAATCTTCGTTTGCGCTTGAGCGCCAGAACCATCATGGGCCGTCACAACGACATCAATATTTTTCACTTCCGTTGTTGGAATACCTTTAAAAGTTCCCGTTGTACCATCGAACTTCAACCACTTTGGCAAACTTTCTCCGGTCGCTAAATGCGCCTCAAACACCAAATTAATTTTCCGATTACTGAACACAAAGGTATCCGGGGGAAGCGTGAACACAAACGGTGATGCATGGGATAATGCAAGCGGCGTAAACGCCTTGACACTGATAAAGTCGTTAAAGTTGACTGTCGGTGAGGCTGTTTGTTTTTGTCCGACAAAAGGTATAACGGTAGGAGCTGGTGCTTCGGGAACCGGTAAGACATCCAATCGGCCGCTTACATAATTGATGTTGTAGTTTGACGCGTCAAAACGACTCCCTTGAGCACCACTGGCGGTAATCGTATAAAAGCCCTGAGTCGCGCTTGGATCAACCCCATCACTCTTTACAATGACAGAATCTAGACTATCCCGACCTTGCAATCCTGTGCTTGTGAAGCCACTCACCGTGATGGTCTCCCCCTCTATTTTCGATACGCTGTTGGCTATGATCGCGAGTGAAGCAGGATGAATATTAACGATATTATTTAACGAAGATTTACCCTGAATTGGTAAGATATAGTTTGACGCCAAACCAGTGCCGTCGCTTAAACCAGTAATGCCACTGACATAGTTACTTCCATTAGCAGCAACATTGGCATTGTTTGCTGATGCCGTTCCTGTGTAGTTCAGTGTTTGGCCATTGACCCCGGTGATGCTAATCTGACCGCCATTTAAAGTGGTTGTGCTATCGTAGGTCTTGGTGGCATTGATCGTTGCGATCGCACGATCAATGTTCAGCGTACCGTTGGTGAAAATGATATTGCTATAGTTGCTGTTGCTACCACTGACAGTGTTGGTATAGGTGCCAGCATTAGTACCTATCGCACCACTAGCGGTAAAGCCGCTGATGTTGGCCGCTGTATCAGAACCGACGAGTCCTGTGGCGGTGAAGCCGCTAACACTTTGCTGATTGCCGTT
>NZ_JBMPPA010000012.1:0-84964 GCF_049340215.1 Undibacterium sp. MH2W
CAGATCAGGTATCAGACTGAAGCGCTCAGGCTTAGACGCTCACCATCAGTCGCTTGTCAGTCCCGCATCGTTATGACACTTGGCGTTCAAAATCCAAATCCCACAGCCTCCAATCCTCAGATTCTCAATCGCTCTGACGACCAAGCACTAAGCCACCATATCTTCAACCACGCAGCATTTATTCGTTGAATCCTCCCTCATCCCCCAATTTTCAATTTTTCACGCATTTTGAGAGTAAGTTACCACATCCCATCCACTCAGTCATTCATTGACTAACGTAACACATCCACCGCTTCTTTCGTTCCTGTGCACACTCTTTGACGATCTACTTTAAAGACGTTCACTTCATCGTTCAGCTTTCAATTTGCTGATACCGCTCAGTGAGACTAATCATTCTTTACTTGAATTGGGGGCAATATTAATTCGACCTCATCTTCTAAATCGCCTCGATCGATCAAAAGTCCCACCATTCTTAAACCCTGGCAGTATGGTGTACGTCTACCAATTGCAAAAAATCCACAAACGAGTCGATATTGGCGAGGATTTTATTGAAACTGTAACTCTTTGTCGAAAAGAAAATTTCTGCTTAGTCTCAACAATAAGATATCTCATTTTTCTAAGTAAAAAACGCTTACATCTTCCTCTGGCGACCAGCTGCTCCAATATCGATCTCTCGATATACTAAGTACTGTTACGTAACAAAAAACGGCATTATGTATATTTAAGTATTGCCCTGTCCTGATGATAGTCATAGCTCTCTTTTGTTATGAGCATATTGGGCATTCGTAGTCTTGAAATGAAAGGAGGGAAGCCAGGTAAATAAAATCTCATAAATGTAATTTTGCAAGCCACACAAAAGCAAAAATGGTGTGGATATGCTCGGTAAATTGGCAATTGAAATTAATCATTTTTTATTTAACATTTCTATTAGCGGACCAGCTCGGGTAAGGAACGATTCGTATTGTTTTCCTTTATTCGATTTATAAAAATTTATTGGCAAAGGAGATATGAAACATGTCGAAAATTGCAGTATTGGGAATGGGTGCGATGGGATCTCGCATGGCGAAGGCACTAATTGAGGCGGGACATGTCGTCCATGTTTACAATTTAGTACCGAGTGCATGTGATCCATTGGTAGCCATGGGAGCAATCGCATTTGAAACTCCTAGGCTGGCCGCGAAAGGGGTTGATTTTGCTATTGCTATGGTCTGGGATGATCTTGCATCTGCGAGAGTTTGGCTGGATCCAGAGATCGGTGCGTTGCAATCGATGGAGCGGGGATCAATTGCACTTGAATGTGCAACACTGACAGTCGAACACGTCGCTAAGTTATTAAAGGCAGCAGATTCACATGGCATTGAATTTGTTTCCGCCCCAATGTCTGGCTCTTTACCAGAGGCGGAAAACAAAACCTTGATTTTCACCGCGGGCGCTAAGTCAGAAATCTTCAATAAAGTTGAGCCAATTTTATTGGCAATGGGACAGAAAATAAACTATGCAGGCGATCCTCTTGATGGTGTCTCATTGAAGTTGGTCATTAATAGCAAACTTGCCCTCGAGTACGCAGCGATGGCGGAAATGGTCGCATTTTTAGTTGCTTCGGGTAAAGATGCCAAGAGATATCTGGATATTGCCGCATCCACAGCACCTTTTTCCGCCAGAGGTGTAAGGGAAGCTCGCTATATGTTGGATGGTAACGAAACCGTTCGGGTAAAGATTAGTCAACTGGTCAAAGACTCGTCGAATCATATCGCGCAATGTAAGTCTCATGGTATTGCATGTCCAATGACAGAAGCTGCGCATTCTGTGTTTAAAAATGCTTGCGCCGAGGGGTACGGTGAGTTGGATGCAGCAGCCTTGGCGCGAATCTATCAGGTTGCGCATGCGCATCCTCAAGCAGCGTGATTAACTTCAAACTAGTCTGAAGCTGATTAATGCGTGTGGAGATTGTCAACGCTAGGCCGTTTCAAAAGCATAATAATAAGGGGAAATCTTCTCATATCAGTATCTCTACGGCGGTCTAGATGTATTCCATTTATACCTAGAGAATGATGGTGATACTCATTCTTTAATACCTGACTTTTTGAAAACCCCAAGCTGATGCACGTAGTAAGTGAATCTAATTTGATGGGCAAAAAATAAAGGAGACAAGATGTTCGCTACACCTTCACGACAAGAGCAGATTAAACAGTTAGAGAATGAATGGAAGCAAAATAGTCGTTGGAAAGGGATCGTTAGACCTTATTCCGCAGAAAGAGTGATTTCGTTGCGGGGGTCATTGCAACTTGAGTGTACCCTTGCTCGATACGGAGCCGTAAAGCTGTGGGATATGTTGCAGACCAATCCATATCTGAATAGCTTGGGAGCTTTAACTGGTAACCAGGCGGTTCAACAGGTAAAAGCAGGATTAAAGGTCATTTACTTATCGGGTTTGCAGGCTGCTGCTGATGGTAATAGTAACGGGCAGATGTATCCTGATCAATCCCTGTATCCAGTTGATTCGGTACCGAAGCTTGCAAAAAAAATTAACGCAGCTTTGAAACGTGCCGACGAGATACAGTGGAGTGAGGGGCGAACGGAGATAGATTTTTTTGCGCCAATAGTTGCTGACGCAGAAGGCGGTTTTGGTGGCGTACTAAATGCATTTGAGCTCATGAAGTCGATGATTGAAGCAGGTGTTTCAGGTGTCCACTTTGAGGATCGACTTGCTTCCGTAAAAAAATGTGGACGTATGGGAGGTAAGGTACTTGTACCTACTCGGGAGGCAATCTCAAAACTTGTTGCTGCTCGACTGGCATCTGATGTCATGGGAGTGCCAACGATTTTGATTGCACGGACTGATGCAGAATCAGCGAGCTTGATTACGTCTAATATCGATAAATACGATATGTCATTTTTAACAGGAGAGCGGACGGTCGAAGGATTTTATCGAAGTCGCGCTGGTATAGATCAGGCGGTTTCTAGAGCACTCGCTTATTGTCCTTACGTGGATATGGTTTGGTGTGAAACTGAGAAGCCTGACTTAGATTTTGCAGAAGAATTTGCACGCAGAATACATGCACAGTTTCCGGGGAAAATGCTCGCCTATAATTGTTCCCCGTCGTTTAAATGGAAAAAAAATCTCGACGACGCAACTATTGCTAGGTTTCAGCAAAGTCTCGGGGCGTTCGGTTATAAATTTCAGTTCATTACTTTAGCTGGTTTTCATAGTTTGAATCAGTCAATGTTCGAACTTGCTCATGGTTATGCAAGACGTCAAATGTGTGCTTTTGTGGAACTTCAAGAACGTGAATTCGAATGGACGCGTAAGGGTTTCACTGCTGTAAAGCATCAAAGTGAAGTTGGTACAAGTTATTTCGATTTGGTGACGACCACGATAGAAGAACATGTATCTATCACATCCCTGCACGGATCAATGGATAACGAACAGTTGTTTGAAGATGACGCGTTAGTTTAAATAGTATGTAGTGAGGGCGCGACTTTCGCCCTCACTACATAATCGTTTCGCGGCATATTCGTTTTGATATTTTTCGTATTGCCTTAATAAAAGTGATTTAACGTAAGTACATAAATTCATATAAAAAGAAAAGTTATTGTGTGTCGAATGAAGAGAGTTTTATTTTTGCAGTCGCGAGGTCATACGTTAATTGAAGTAATTATATCTATCGGAATACTAACCATTGGTATTATTGGCGCAATTCATCTTCAGTTAGCCTCTATTCGGGCTGCTCGACACAGTCATTTCTATTCAACAGCAGTCACATTGGCATCTGAACTAACTGAAGAGATTCGATCGAATAGCGATCAGGTTGGATCTGAAAATACCATCGAGCTTTATAGTCACATCACCTTCGATGCCAAACTTGATAGTTCCTCTTCCTCATTACCATCCGGTCATTGTTACAGCTCTTCAGCAAACTGCACCTCATCTATGTTTGCCGGCGCATTTATTTCAGATTGGCTTAAACGTGTCGCTCTCGCTTTACCTGCCGCGAGGGTAGTCGTTTGCAATGACGACGATCCATATGATGCCGCAAAAAATGCGTTGAGATGGGAATGTACGGGCGGCGATAAGGATAATTTAGTGATCAAAATCGGTTGGCAATCGACCAGCGACGATGCATTAACGTCTGAACAGAGGGGGCAAGTATTTCCCCTGTACGCGGCGTCTGTTTTATCTTTTGGCAAGTGAGTATGACGATGGCAATAAAGAGCGCTCACGCATATCAAGTTAATTTTGTTATGCAAGCAGGCATAAGTATCGTCCAGCTGATGATCTCAATCGCATTAGGATTATTGGTCTTGCTTATTGCAATGGCGATGGTTGTAACAACGAAGGTAGCTTTTTCACTTCAAACTGACCTCAGCGATATGCAGGAATCTTCTACTTTTGCCATGGATAATATTGCTCGCTCTTTACGACAAGCGGGTTATCTTAGCTATGATATCTCCGGTACTTCTCAACTATTATCAGCGACTGCGAGCCCAGACATCATTGGACTGGATGCTAGTAGCTTGAGTGCGACGACGACAGACATTTCAACTGTGTTGAAATCAACGGTTAATTCTAGTGATGTCCTAGCAATCCGTTTCTTTGGTGCGGGGAATACTAAAAATGGTGACGGTACGATTCTTAACTGTGCAGGTTTCTCTGTGCCTGCTCCGTTGAGTTCAGAGACTGCAGACGAAGATCGTGGTTGGAGTATTTATTACGTCGCTGAAAATTCAAACAAAGAGCCAGAACTTTTTTGTAAGTATCAGTCAATTAATTCCAAAAGTGGAAATATGAGCTGGAGTGCACAAGCAATTATTAAAGGTGTTGAATCATTTCAGGTTCTCTATGGAATTGATGTGCCAGTGAGTGAATCCAGAAGTATCAAAAGATATCTCAATGCAAATGAAATCAATGCGATGGACGCAGGTTTAGTGTTAACAGGTAATACTTCGATAGAAAAAAGTGCAGACTTAAATCGTAAGACGTTTTGGAAAAAGGTAAATGAAGTGAGGGTGGCGATGTTACTTAGTGGTGAAGCTGGCACCCGTAGTGATTCACTGACGACTACCTATCATTTGTTTGGGGAAGCGTACGCAGCGATCGCTGGTGAAACTGATAAGGGAACGTCGATCAAGGAGATCGACCTGCCTCTTGAAAAGCGAAACCGCTTGAGAAAGGTATATGTCACCACGGTTGTTTTAAGAAATAACTGTGCTGTAGATCCAATTCATCAGACTTGTTTGGCGCCGGTGTAACAAGGGCGTTATGGAATATTGCAAGAAAATCGAGTTGCGGAAGAACATGTCCCTCTCGCCACTTACTATTCGTGAACGAGGTTTTACTCTTGTCATTACCTTAGTGATGCTGATCGTTATTTTGCTATTGAGCTGCTCACTTGCTTATTTGGCTTTGCAGTCGGAGCGGGCAGCGCGTAGCGGCAGTGATCGTTTAATAGCCTTAGCGGCAGCAGAAGCAGCTTTAAGGGATGCTGAGCGAGATATTGACCCTGAGGTGACCGGTGAACGAAGTGCAATCTTTGATGCTTCTTCAAATTTGTATTTTGAAGAAGGATGCGCTAAAGGTGACGGTAATATTTATCAAGGATTATGTCTACCGTCTGCATCTGGGCGTCCACCCATTTGGCTTTCTGTCGATCTTGCCGCTAACTCATCAGACTCGGCTAGCGTCCAATACGGACGATTTACTGGACAAAAAATGGAAACCGGTAGGGGGGTGTTCACCTCTAAATTGCCACGGTACCTCATTGAAATAATTCCAGACATTGAACCAGGTCAGCGAGCGGATATGCGTTCAAAATTTCTTTTCAGAATTACAGCAATTGGCTTTGGCTCTGATCCAAGTACGCAAGTCGTTTTACAAAGTATCTATAGAAAGGTCGCAACGTCGTTATGAAATTCAGAATAGCATTATTAATGTGTAAGTTTCTAAAGACGATTCAGTGGCGCTATTTTTGTTATTTTATTTTTGGCGTTGGACCATCTTGTTGTGCTTTTGCTGGGCCGCCGTTAATTCGCTTGCCTGACGTGCCACTTTACTTTGGCTCGGCCTATGCCCACCCCAACTTACTTATTGACCTTTCAATCGATCTTTCTTCAGTACGGGCTGCGTATCGCAATGCCGATGATTACAGTAGAGCGGTTACGTATCTTGGTTACTTTAATTCGAAGAAATGCTATCAAAATGGTGGGATAAAGCAATTTGCTCTCGTGAGAGAGAATGGAGAATTTACGAGCGATGTTCAAGGTGGATTAACGAAATTTGGTAGTTGGTCAGATTTACAAAATGGCTATTTCTATGCAATAAAAGACGCAGATAGTAACTTTGAATGCGGAGGTGATGCATTCAGTGGAAACTTTATGAACTGGGCTTCGACCTCAAATTTAGATATTTTGCGCTTGGCATTCACTGGTGGCGATAGGGTCGTCGATAACGCTTCACAAACTGTGCTTCAACGCGCATTTTTACCTGCTGATTTTTATAACTCTTCTTTATTCGTAAAAAAAGTTCTTAGCACTACTCCTGGGAAAAGTGCCCCTGAACATGTCACTCCCTATAAAGTGCGCCAACTGTATATCTTCAATTGTGAAAATAGGGTCATGTTCAGCGATAGTGATACAGCAAGTAATTGCACGGCACAACGGACCTTTCCCACTAATAATTCGAAAATAGATACAAAACTCATTGTTTCAAGTGATCGGACACTTGGTGAATTTTTAGTACGTGTACAGGTTTGTGATGCGACAGAGAGCGTTGCTAGAATGGACTTGTGTGCGCTATATCCAAGCGGTAGTTATAAACCTGTTGGTAATATTCAGCGCTATCCCAATTCTATGCGATACGGGGTTTTCGGTTATTTACTTGATTCCGCAAAGACCCGCTACGGTGGTGTTCTTAGAGCACCATTAAAATATGTTGGTAGCACTCAGTTTCGAGCAACAAATAGCTTTTTCCCAGAGCAAAATAACCGGCAAGAATGGGATTTAAATACAGGAGTTTTCCTCGTAAATCCCGAAAAGGATCTCAATGGGAATAGTGGGGTCATCAACTATATTAACAAGTTTGGACGTCGGGGTAGATACAAGTCCAATGATCCACTAAGCGAGCTTTTCTATGAGAGTATCCGCTATTTACAGGGAGTCCCCGCGACGCCGGCTAGTACAGATGGTATGACTGCAGATATGCGAGATAACCTACCGGTCATTACAAAATGGATTGACCCTATTGAAGCGTCTTGCCAACGAAATTATGTCGTCGTTATCGGCGATGCGAATACCCATCAAGATACTTATCTGCCAGGAACACTGTTAGCCGGCGCAAATCGTCCTCGCCGACCAGCTGAGATGATGCAGAAAGATGCGACAGGGAATTTGAAAGTCCCGCCATTTGACGTCGGTCTGCAAACAGGTCTTGTCGCTTCTATGGAGTCCGGCCGGGCATTTGGCAATTCATTTCCTGTTTCTGAATTGGCGAATATTGCTAGCTCGTCTATTGGTGTTGATGCAGGCACCTTCTATATAGCGGGAACCGCGTATTGGGCGCATACGAACAATATCCGACTTGATAAACCAGTCAAAGTGTCTACATTTGCGATCGACCTCGATGACAATGGTAACGGAGAAATAAACAATGTCAGCCGAGCGCAGATTGCTCCGCGCCGATCTCAACTTTATCTTGCTGCTAAATATGGCGGGTTCAATGATGTCAATGGGGATAAAAATCCATTCAAAACTAGGACTAAAGATGGGGTTACTGTTTTTAATAACGATGAGTGGGCGAGCGAGAGCCAATTGGACCCGAATCACTTTTTCCTTGCAGGAGAGCCTCGCCAATTAATTGGCGCAGCAAACGCAATATTTCGCGAGATCGTAACATCTGGAGGAAGTCTCTCAAAAATAGGCATTTCATCAACCGCTGCGAGCGGCAGTCCTTTTATCTATGTCCCTGGGTTTTCTGCAAATAAATGGTCGGGTAAGCTATTGAAGAAAAAACTTGAACCTAGCGCTAGCGAATCACTTTGGGATGCAGGGGAGATATTAACTGGGAATTCGAATAAGAATATCGCGGCGATACCAAGTGTGGAAGATCGAAATATATATACGTCACTGGTAACTTCAGGCAGCTTACTCAAGACGGTACCGTTTCTGTGGAATGGTGGAGTTAACTTCAGTCCGACAGATCAGCTTATATTGAACACTAACCCACACAGCGGCCAATTGGATTATCTTGGTCCAGAGCGGATTAATTTTTTGCGGGGTGATAGAAGTCTGGAGATTGAGGGTGATTCACTGCCTCAATCAACGACACTTTTTAGATCCAGAAGTAGTGTGCTTGGCGACATTGTTAATAGCGCACCCGTGTATTACGGTCCGCCAGCTAAGCACCTTTCTGCGCTAGGTTATTCAAATTTTTACCGCCGCTATCAGAAAAGAAAAAGTGCCGTATACGTCGGCGCGAATGATGGATTTTTACATGCATTCGATGCCGATTCGGGTAAAGAATTATTTGCTTATGCGCCAAATGCGTTGCTCTCTAAACTATCCGCTTTAACAGATCCTGTTTATAGCCATACAGCATTCGTTGACGGTCAAATTGAGGTGAAAGATGTCCAGATAAGAGAGGAGTGGAGAACTATATTGATCTCAGGAATGGGCAGTGGAGCAAAAGGTATTTTTGCCCTCGATGTGACTGAACCTGATAACTTTTCTGGAGGATGGGGAGCATTATGGGAGTTCACGGATAAAACGGATAGTGATATGGGCTATTTATTATCTGTTCCTTTAATAGCAAAGTTTCGTGTTGGTGGAGCGCAAGGCTCCCCTATTTATGCAAACTACGCTGTAATTTCGAGTGGCTATAATAATTACGGAGAGGTGTCAGGGAGCAGCGGTCAAGGTGCGATATTTCTTTTATCCCTTGATAAGTTGCCTAGTGAGCCATGGGTATTAAATGTCAATTATTTTAAGCTCTTGACACCAATTAAAGACACAACGAAGCCGAATGGACTAACCGCGCCCAATATCGCCTATGGCGTAGATGGTGCTGTTGAGCATCTGTACGTGGGAGATCTACAAGGGAATGTATGGCGATTTTCTTCTTTAGGTACTTCGATCAGTCATTTTAATCATGTGCCGATTCGTGTCTTTACGGCTAAGTCACGGACGGGACAAGCGCAGCCTATTACAGTGCAACCTCAGATCGTTCATGCGCCTGGCGGAGGATATATTTTGCTATTTGGTACAGGAAAGTATCTAGAGGAAAGCGATCAGTATCCGTCTGACTACGGTGAAAATTCCTATTACGCTATTTTCGATACGACATTCAACGCAGATGTCGTGACAGGGAGGGAGCAACTGACGCCCCGAGTAGCAACACCGTCTGGTAACGGGTTTAACATTTCAGGAAAAGACTTCACTTATGGTGTTAAGTCACCTAAATCAAAAGGTTGGTATCTTGATTTCCCGAAATCTTCAACGACCGGAGAGCGTATCCATCATGATTTGCCTGGAGTGGTTGCGGGAAATTCCTATGTCTTCAATACAATGATGCTCAATGGCGAATCTTGCGATGTGGGCGGCGGCAGGAAATACGTCGTCGATCTTTTATCTGGCTTGAGCGATACAGAAACTGGTTACCTTTCGTCGATAGGACAGATGAGTCGACCTATAGCGATCAATATGGCGACAACAGTGAGTCAGCGTAGCCCAACCGGAGCACGCAGAGCCACGACAACATACTCACAATACAATCAAGGAATAGTCGGAAGTGAGATGACCCCCTTGTCTGATGTCGTCACTCGCGCTGGGCGCTTGAGTTGGGTCGAAATAGGCAATTTTAAGGAATTACGTAAAGCGACTTTGGTTGAAAAAAATCAGCGTTGAGCGTGATGTTATTTTTCGACTCTTAACACTTTCATCATTCTTTCTACATTAATGTTTCACTATCGACCCCCGTGATTTGAATATGATTTTTTAACTATAAGCCATGTACTGTTATCGACATAAAATAAATAAAAAAAGTGCCATAGGAACGACGCTTCCTGTTTCAAGATTGAAGGGGGTTAGTCTTATTGAACTGATGTTCGCCATTGCGATTGTCAGTATTTTGAGTACAGTCGCCTATGCTTCATACCGATCCAGCATAACAAAAGCAAAACGTGTCGAGGCAAAGAGTGCGATATTTAAAGCGATGCAGCAGGAGGAACGATTTTTTACTCAAAACAATCGCTACGCCAATTTTGGGAGAGAAAGTTCGGATCCAAATGCTGCTGCATTCAAATGGTATTCCGGTGAAACTGAGTCTAAAAGTAGCTACGAATTACGTGCTTTACCTTGCAAAGATGATGAGGTGCAACATTGTATTGAAATCACCGCAATACCTGGAACAACCAATGTCGATGCACGTTTTCACGATGAAGAATGCGGCAGTTTTTCAATGACAAGCACTGGACATAAATCATTTTCTGGCGCTGGAAATAAGGAACACTGCTGGTGAATTTTTTTACTCTAAAGCGAGTAAATCAACGATTGAGTGGAGTATCACTCATTGAGCTATTAGTGTGCTTATGCATAATGTGTTTACTAGTGACGCTCGGTTTGCCAAGCTTTTCGCACTTGATTCAGAGACAAAAATTGAAAGCGACGGCAACCGAGTTTTATGCTGCAGTAAATCTCACGCGAGCGGAGGCGATCAGGCGGTGCGCGCAGGTCAGTCTTATTGCCCTCGATCACAAAGACTGGAATTCTGGCTGGAAAATTATTATTAACGAATCTGATGAACCTAGTAGTAATGATCACATTCTTTTTCAGCATGAACCACTTACAGATACGTATCAGATAACGCACAATTTTACGGATTCTTCACAGACCTACATTTCGTACTCAGGACAAGGTCGTAGCAGAACAAATCTGAGTAGTCAGCAACCTCTCGCCGGTACGGTATCGATGACGTTAGGAGAGATGACGAAAAGAATCAAAGTGAATTTTCTTGGACGCGCTCGCCTGTGTGATCCGACGACTGATATAACTTGTAACGATAGTCAGACAAATAATTAATGCGATGACGTCAAATGAATGCGATTGATGGCGACTTTACTTTGACCTGATCGAACACGGATTGACACTCGTTATCCGGCTATTTTTCTTTAAAGCGCTGATTCAATTTATTGTGTCTGTTTGCTCAGTACAATCAGGTTGCTTTATAGATACGAAATCAAACGTACCCTTCCCAACTCTTAGTGGTAGTTGATGAATGCCACCATGCTAAAGCACATTTGTTGCTTATGTGGTCATTTATGTCACAATAGCTTTGTTTCCTATACCAGCGGTAAATGCGTTAATCATCGCGTCGACTGGCTTAATTGAGTCGGTGTAATGCGGTCAATGCCAACGTGTTGATGAGGCGCTTTCGGTCAAGGGCATTTCTCTTTGTCTTTTCTTTCGTTTTTATGTAGGCACCCATGTCGCCAATGATTAAACCAGGCCTGATTATTTTGCATGGTAACCAGCTCGAAGACCTGCAGGCCGCCGTTTTTACGTGGATTTCCCAATATCCGCTTAATCCACTTGAAAAAGATATTTTCCTTGTGCAATCCAATGGTATTGCGGAATGGTTAAAAATTTCTTTGGCTGAAAATGTAGGGATTTATGCCGCGAATCGGATTGAGTTACCCGGGCGATTTTTGTGGACCGTTTATCGCAGTATGTTAGGGCGGAGTCAAATACCGTCGAGCTCTTTCCTCGATAAGTCACCACTCACTTGGCGACTCATGCGCTTGCTGCCGGAATTGTTGAATGAACCGGATTTTGTCCCTCTAAAAAACTACCTTTTACAGGGTGATCCAGAGCGCCGCTTACAATTAGCAGCGCGATTGGCTGATTTGATCGATCTATATCAGATGTATCGTTCAGATTGGCTCATGGATTGGAGTCAGCAAAAGGATGTTCTTTCACGCGCTAATGGTGATGTCATAGCACTGCCAGATGATCAGCGATGGCAGGCAAAATTATGGCGTGCGATCTTGCAGGATATCCCCGAAGAAGAAAGGCAACTTGGACGTGTTAACGTTCATCGGCGATTCATTGATGCGATCATGTCGGGCGATGCACCACAATCCTCTCTACCTAGGCGCGTCATTTTGTTTGGTGTTTCGGCTCTGCCAAGGCAGTCACTGGAGGCATTGTCAGCTCTTTCTCGCCATACACAAGTAATTCTCGCTGTTCCCAACCCTTGTCAGTTCTATTGGGGGGATATTATTGATGGTCGAGATCTTTTGCTTGCAGAGCATAAGCGTCAGAAACAACGTCGCGGGATAGACTTATCAAGTATTCCCATGTCCGAACTTCATGCGCATAGCCATCCTTTACTTGCAAGCTGGGGGAAGTTGGGACGTGACTTCATACGGATGCTGGATGAGTTTGATCAGGAAGAGCAGACGAGGGAACGTTTTTCTAGTCTAAAACTTGATTTGTTTACTGAGGGTGAGGGAGATCATCTACTGAGCCAAGTTCAGCATGCCATTCGGGACTTGTTGCCACTGAACGAGCATCCTGGTGCAGTCATCGATCAACATGATCAGTCGATCGAGTTTCATATCGTACATAGCCATCAACGGGAGGTAGAAGTTTTACATGATCGCCTATTGACGCTCTTAGCGTCAGAGGGCGAGAGTCAATTAGCGCCGAAAGAAATCGTTGTGATGGTGCCGGACATCACGACGTTTTCGGCTTCAATTCGCGCTGTTTTTGGTCAATACAAAAAGAATGATCGTCGATTTATTCCCTTTGAAATTGCGGATGCATCTGACAGGAAGAATAATCCTTTATTAATCGCAGTCGATTGGCTTCTACACTTACCGCAACAACGTTGTTTGCAGAGTGAAATTTGTGATCTTTTGGATGTGCCTGCTTTGGCTGCGAGCTTCGGGATTGATGAGGAAGATCTCCCAACAATAAAGCACTGGATACAAGGTGCTGGTATCCGCTGGGGATTGGACTCTCAGCACCGAGGGGCTCTTGGTTTAGGTGCTGCTGGAGAGCAAAATTCTTGGTTATTCGGCATCGAGCGGATTCTTCTTGGCTATGCCGTTGGCGCTTTCTCTGATTATCAAGGGATCGAACCTTATCCAGAAATCAGTGGGCTCGATGCCCCGCTGGCTGGCGCGCTGGCAGAATTTATTACCACATTGATTGAATGGAGGTCATTACTGACGGTATCTCGCTTGCCGGAAGACTGGGCAGAGATCGGGCGCAAGTTATTGGATGTTTTCTTTATTGCATCGACAGAAACGGATCGTGTCGTGATTACACGTCTTCATGAGAGCCTCGCTCGGTGGACGGAATTTTGCGATCAAGCACAGTTCATCGAAAGCATACCATTAGCAGTATTCCGAGAGGCTTGGTTGGGTGGTTTGGATGAAACAACCTTGAATCAGCGTTTTATCTCCGGCGGTGTGACGTTTTGTACTTTCATGCCCATGCGTGCTTTGCCTTTCCGTGTGGTGTGTTTGTTAGGGATGAATGAGGGAGATTTTCCACGCAGAGCCAATAAAGTCGACTTTGATTTGCTGGCTCTGCCGGGAATGGCACGACCCGGAGATCGCTCGCGTCGGGATGATGATCGCTATTTGATGCTGGAAGCACTACTGTCGGCGAGGGACAAGTTGTATATCAGTTGGGTAGGCAGAAACATCCGAGATAATTCTTTCCAGCCACCTTCGGTCTTAGTATCGCAATTGCAAGACTATTTATGCGCAGGATGGAAGTTCGATTTATCTTTGCACACGACAGATCACCCGCTTCAACCTTTTAGTGCTAGATACTTTTTTGCGTCGCCCTTGCATCAGATCACTTATGCCATTGAGTGGGGGGCTGCGCATGGCGTCGGCCTCGAAAATCCTTCTGATCATGCAGCAGTGTTAATGACCGAAGAAGATGTACCACCGTTTGAAATCGAGCCCGATTTTCGTCTTAAGTTGAGTGAATTGGCGCGTTTTGTTAAGCAGCCTGTCGCCTATTTTTTTCAAAAGCGATTGAATGTGCATTTTGGCCAGCAACAACTTGCTGGCGATGATGAAGAGCCATTTAGTCTTCATGCACTTGACGAATATCAGTTAGCTGAGCGTTTGATTCTTGCCAGTGCTTCTGACGGGCCAGAAAGTGATGTTGAGAATTACTTGCGCACGAAAACACAAGTCTTGATGAGGGAAGGGTTGCTACCGATCGGATTAACGGGACACACCTTTCAAGAAAAATTAGCAGCAGAGCTCACGCCTGTTCTGGCGGAATATGGGCGATTGCAACAGCTTTTTCCAGCCGCTGCTGATAAAGTACCTTTTCAATTTGAACATCAGGGTATTGTTTTATCAGATTGGATTGATCACCTCCGGTTCGAGGTGCCTAAGGCATCTGAATCTGTTATGCTAAGCTGCCTCTTGCAAACGGTCAGTAAAGTTCTCGATAAAGCAGACAATATTCGTCCCGAAAAACTAATCGATGTATGGATTCGCCAGCTAGCCGCGTCTCAGGCCGGATTGCTTATGACAGTTTATCTCGTCGCGCGTGATGTCACCGTTGTCGTACCTCCACTCGACCCGAATGAATCTACTCAACATCTCGCGACATTGATGATGCTATGGAAAAAGGGATTGGACCAGCTCTATCCCTGTGCATGTAAAACAGCATTAGCGCTCATCACTGATAAAAATCCGCAACAGGTTTATGACGGTAACGTGAATATGGACGGAGAAGTGAAGAGTCCCTATCTTTCTCGTGTGTGGTCAGATTATGCCGCACTGAGTGCGCATCCAGATTGGGAGTCGAGTGCCAAAAATTTATATCAGCCCTTATACGATTGGGCTCGTCAACTCCAAAAAATACCGTTTTCAACGTCCAATACGCACTCGTTAGATGCCGGAGTTTCACTATGAGTCAGACGCTTTATCCTATCTCGTTTCCGCTCTTTGGATCGCGGCTCATCGAGGCGAGCGCTGGTACTGGAAAGACATGGACGATTGCTGCGCTGTATTTACGTCTCGTTCTGGGGCACGGTGGTGATCGCGCTTTTAGAAAGAGTTTGCTTCCTCAAGAAATTTTGGTGATGACGTTCACTCGTGCAGCAACGAGAGAGTTAACAGATCGTATCCGCCAACGACTCTCTCACGCAGCTGCGTATTTTCGCTCGCAAGAATCAGCAACGCCGGACACGGGTGATTCGTTTTTAGATGAGTTGCTCGAAGCATATCCAGATTCGACTGCGCGACAGCAGGCTGCATACCAACTTAGTCACGCAGCCGATGCGATGGATGAAGCGGCTATTTTCACGATCGACGCGTGGTGTCAGCGCATGTTGCGTGAGCATGCCTTCGACAGTGGTAGCTTATTTGATGAAGAGCTGCTTTCTAATGAATCTGCAATGTTAGAAAATGCGGTGAGAGACTATTGGCGTCAGCAAGTTTATCCGCTGAATCGACACGCGTTGAAAATCGTCAATGAGACATGGAAAGATGTAAATGCGTTACAAGAAGCGGTGAAGAAATTATTGCCTCACGCGAATTTAATCCTGTTGGAAGGGTATATTTCTTTAGCTGCACTGATCGCAAAACATGAAACGGAAACAACACAAATTCTTGCGCCGATCAAAGCGGAATGGCGTGGCATTACCGATCAAATAACGACTTGGTTTGCAGAGCAAAGAGAGAAAGCGCCGAAGCAATTTAATGGTAATAAAATGCGTCCTGCGACTTTGCAGAAGTGGTTGGATGCCTTAAAGAATTGGACGCTCAATCCAACTTCGATTTGGCCGGAATACTTTGCAAACATGGCAGAAAAGTTGAAGCCAGAGAGCCTCATTGATGCCTGTAACAAAGGCTATGAGATTATCGTTCCTGATTTTTTTAGACATTTTCCTCAGCTGCAGCACCAACTGGAGCAAATAGACCCCATGTCGCATGTGTTGTATCGCCATGCGGTAACAGCTATTTCTGCCAGCATTGACGTATTAAAATTGCAGCAGAAACAGTATGGATTTAGCGACATGCTATCTCGCCTCAAACAGGCGTTGACGGGAGTGAACTGCGTAACTATGCGCGAACGAGTGATTGATCAATATCCAGTAGCGATGATTGATGAATTTCAAGATACGTCACCCGATCAATATGCGATTTTCGATGCACTCTATCATGTTGAAGAAAATCCTCGCGACATCGGTCTTTTCCTCATCGGTGATCCTAAACAATCTATTTACGGCTTTCGTGGTGCGGATATTTATAGCTACCTAGCTGCCCGTAAAGCGACGGAGGGACGCCATTATCTGCTCGGCACGAATTATCGCTCTACCGTTGGGTTAGTTGACGCTGTGAACCGTGTGTTTGATTATGCTGAGAGCGCATCAGCCAACCCAATGCACGCTGCTGGCGCCTTCCATTTTCGATGTGAGGATAATGACCCTGTTCCTTTTGAACCGGTCAAGGCAAATGGGTTATCTTCACAGTTGAGGATGTTTGACCCCGCAACGCAGTCATCCAAGGTAGCGCCGCCACTACAACTTTTGTATGCGAATAATGGCAAGGAAAACAAAGAAGATGCATTGCATTTCTTCGCACAGCATTGTGCGCAATACATCGTTGAGCAACTGAACTCTCCAGATGCGGGCTTTGAAAAAGAGGGAGGCTTTGAACGCCTAAAGCCGGCCGATATTGCTATTCTGGTGAAGGATCATCATGAAGCGACGGCGATTCGTAGAGCACTTCAGAAGCGTGATGTCGCGAGTGTCTATTTGTCGGACAAAAATTCTGTTCTTCAAAGTGACGAGGCGCACGATATCCTTCGGTGGTTACAAGCATTTGCAGATCCCATGGACCCTGAGCTAGGACGTGCACTCTTCGCGACTAAAACGGTCATGATGCATTTAGCAGAATTGATCGATCTTGTGACAGATGATCTCGTTTGGGAATCACGTCTTGAGCAGTTGAAAGAGTGGCATAGCGTTTGGCAGCGACAAGGAGTACTCGCAGCGATTCGACGCTTTATTTTTGATCTTGCATTACCAGAAAAATTATTACAAACGGTTGGCGGGGAACGACGGTTAACCAATGTGCTCCATGTCGCAGAATTGTTAGAAGCAGCGAGTGAGCAACTGGATGGTGAGCGTGCTTTGATTCGGTGGTTTGCGGAGCAAATTGCCGACGAGGCAAGCAGTAGTGATGAACACATCTTACGCTTGGAGAGCGATGCAGATCTCGTCAAGGTCATTACTATTCATAAGTCGAAAGGGCTTGAATATCCTTTGGTTTTTCTGCCATTTGCAACTTCTACCAGAGTAGTAAAGCGTCCTAAGCAGTTGTTTTTTAAGTACACAAACGCCGATGGACATCCGATGATCGATCTACATTTATCCGATGCGGCGCAAGCGGCTGCGGACGAGGCACGGCTTGAAGAGGAACTGAGATTACTATACGTTGCTTTGACCCGCGCTTCACATGGATTATGGTTAGGTCTATCTTCACACTCGAAAAGCCTGCATGCATCTGCCTTTGGTTACCTGTTAAACGGCGGCAACGCACTGGGAGATGAAGAGCTGCCTGATGCGCTCAGTGCACTGGTGGGAACGTGTGCTGGTATTGATGTGTCGTTGTTAGAAAACGAAGCACAATGCAGTCGTTATGTTGATACAGTACCGCGTTATGCACTTGCCTCCTGTTCTCCATATGATAGTCAATTTGATCGCAATTGGTCAGTGACTAGCTTTTCATCGATCGTTAGAAACATGCAGCAAACTTTTTCTGTTGCACGATTGGAAGACAATAAATTATTTGAAGATGAAGAGATATCACCTCCTGAGTCATTGGAAACATTGGCATGGCATCGTTTTCCACGAGGCGCCATTCCAGGGCAATTCCTTCATGATCAATTGGAATGGATCGCAAATGAAGGTTTTTGTATCGTCTCTGAGCGTAATTTTATTGAGCGTCTTGGTAAGCGTTGTGCACGGGCTGGATGGGATCATCATCTCAATGACATCGCGGAGTGGCTCGTTCACATCGTCAATGCCAGACTTATACCAGTTGGCGCCTCCTTGTTGGATATTGAGCATCTCATTCCAGAGATGGAATTTTGGTTTCCTACTCGCTCTGCACCAGTGAAAGAATTGGACGCACTATGCCGACGACATTTTCTCAATGATGCTCTCAGACAAACGTTAAGCGAGAAGACACTCCATGGGCTCTTAATGGGATTTGCTGATCTTGTTTTTGAACATGAAGGTAAATATTGGGTGTTGGACTACAAATCAAATTCAGTGGCAACAGATGACCATGGTTACCACGATGCTGCACTGGCATCCGCGATGGCATCACATCGATATGATGTACAAGGCGCAATCTATATGTTGGCGTTACATCGATTGCTACGATCGCGTCTTGGTGACGATTACGACCCAGATCAACACATGGGCGGGGCAGTTTTCTTCTTTTTGCGCGGTATCTCTAACGAAGCGACCCATGGCTGTTACCACCTTCCTGCTACCCGTTCTTTTTTAGAAGAACTTGATCAACTTGTTAGCGAGCAGGAGGATTGCAAATGAAAACGAGCGCTGAACTCATTGCGGATATCCAACTACTTGTGGAACAAAAGCACTTGCGTACCCTCGCGCTTGCCTTCGCCCGTTTTATGCGCGATTTGGGAATGAGTAATGTTCACCAGATTTTCTGCGCTGCGGTACTTACCGAAATTGAAGCGAGAGGGCATATTTGTCTAAACCTCGACACTTTTGTGCAAGATCCATGCACACTGCTCGATTGGGAGCCTGCGGTGTGGCAAAAACTGAGTAGTGACTTTGCGTTTCCAAAGACGAAGGAGGGATGGATACTTGCCCTCAGCGCAGGGGAGTTTATTTATGTTGCTCAAACGCATAAGAATCAGGCATCGGAAGACTTTTTATTCGACCTCGCTACAGAAGATCAGCGCCAGGTCATGGTATTACAAAATGACCGCTTATATCTCAGACGTTACTGGCGAGATGAGACGCGCGTCGCGGAATCAGTTCGCCGTAGAGCAAGTTTGGCGACTGATGTGAAGGCAGAGGAGGTTCGTCGCTGGCTTGATATCCTATTCGCCGCAGAGGATGGCACGGATAAAGACGTAACTGATGTCGATTGGCAAAAGCTAGCCTGTGCGATTGCTGTCCGCAGCCATTTTTCTATTATCACTGGTGGTCCTGGTACAGGAAAAACCTACACCGTTGCACGCTTGATTGCATTGATGCTTGCTTTGAGCCATCACCCAGAGCGGCTACGCATTGCGCTCGCGGCACCAACAGGTAAAGCCGCAGCGAGATTAAAGCAGTCTCTGGATAAGGCTTTAACCGGCCTCGCTCAAAAGCTTGGAAGTTCTTTGCCAATGAAAGAAATGAGCTCTCGCATTGGTGCTGCGCGCACACTCCATAGTCTTCTTGGTGCTCGCCCTGATACCCGCCGCTTTCGTCACCATGCGGGAAACCAACTTGATATTGACGTGCTCGTTGTGGATGAGGCCTCCATGATTCATCTGGAAATGATGGCCTCTCTTCTCGATGCTCTACCGGATCGCACCGTGTTGGTACTGCTTGGAGATAAGGATCAATTAGCCTCCGTTGAGGCTGGCGCTGTTCTGGGTGATTTATGCGGTCGCGCTGAAGAGGGCGGATATACGCCGGAGACACTGTCGTACCTTACCGAAACGACAGGCGAGGTGGTTGCCGACATGTTTGCGGGTGACCGAGGTGCCATTGCTCAACAGACCGTGATGCTACGCAAGAGTCGTCGATTTAGCAGTGCAATTGGTGCCTTAGCCCTGGCAGTCAATGATGGCAATATAGAAACGGCAACATCGTGCTTTGATCAAGGTGATGAGACATTGCAATGGATGGTGCATGCAAAACAAGCGCAATTACTTATGCTGTGTTGCGACGGCAGGTCAGGCGCTGAGGGTGGATATAGTGCCTACTTAACATTGATTCAAGACATGCCTGAGCAAATCTCGACGCACAATATCGATCGATCAGCTGAAATCGAAGCGAATTTCAATCAATGGGCTACGTCGGTTTTGGTTGCTTTCGATCGGTTCCGGGTCTTATGCGCGCTCAAAGAGGGTGAATGGGGTGTTAATGGATTAAATACTGCCATCGAGCAAATGTTGCAAGGGCGTGGACTTCTCAAGCGCGATAGCGACTGGTATCGCGGTCGACCGGTGATGGTTACTCGCAATGATTACAATAATCAAGTGTTTAATGGTGATATCGGGCTCGCATTGCCGGATGTTCATCGTCACAAACCGATGCGTGTCTATTTTCATGAAGGTGATCGGTTGCGTAGTATTCTTGCGTCCAGACTGAGATATGTTGATACGGCTTATGCGATGACAGTGCATAAATCTCAGGGATCGGAATTTTCTCATACCGTGCTGGTGTTGCCACACGACTCCTCACCAGTTCTTACTCGTGAGTTGGTGTACACCGGTATTACACGCGCGCGTGACGCCTTCACACTGGTGAGCCCCGTCAACCAGATCTGGCGCAAAGCGTTGTCACTTAAAACCCAAAGGGAGAGCGGGTTGATGTCTGTATTGCATGTTTCCGAGCAGAAGTAATACCTAGACGACATGTTTTGCGTGTTTGATACAACATCTGTGATTTGTTACGTTGGCTCAACATCAATAAAAGATAAAAATCAGCACGAAATGCGCCAAAATAGCGGGATATTGGCTGGATAACGCCTCAACACTGAAAATTATTTGAAAGAAGTTGTAAAAATTGTAAATTTTCTAGGCGCAAGGCATTTGCAATACGTTGTTTTAATTATAAAATGACACGCTGTGCGAATCCAGCATGGACATCAGTTGTATCAGCTCAGTTATCAGGGATGTAGATGACGTGTATCAACACTTAGCAATTCCCTTTAGTTGCGCCAGGTAAAAAAGAAGATAACGAGAATATGAGTAAAAATAACACCACACTGATTAATGCCAACAATAACGGTATGCCACGCCATATCGCGATTATTATGGATGGCAATGGTCGGTGGGCGACGAAGCGCTTTTTGCCGCGTTTTGCCGGCCATGCCAAAGGGGTTAAAACAGTTAATAAAGTCGTCGAAGCCTGCGTAAATCGCGGCATCGAGTACTTAACTCTTTTCGCTTTCAGCTCTGAGAACTGGCGCCGTCCTCCAGATGAAGTCTCGTTGCTGATGCAACTCTTCAGGAAAGTATTGATTGGCGAGATCCGTAAAATGGGCGAAAACAATATTCGACTCAAAGTGATCGGCGATCTCAGCAAGTTTGACAAAGATCTGCAAGAGCTAGTTCGCACGGCAGAATCCGAAACCGCAGCCAACACTGGTCTGACACTCACTATTTGCGCTAACTATGGCGGTCGGTGGGACATTATGAATGCGTGTAGTAAATTAATCGCCTCGGGTGTCAAGCAAGAAGACATCACCGAAGACCAATTAAGCTCACATTTAGCAATGGCATACGCGCCAGATCCGGATATGTTGATCCGTACCGGCGGTGAAGCACGCGTTTCCAATTTTTTGTTGTGGCAATTGGCCTATTCCGAGTTTTATTTTACCGATACCTTTTGGCCTGATTTTGGTGTCGATGCTTTGGACGAGGCGATTGTTTCGTTTCAAAAAAGAGAGCGTCGTTTCGGTAAGACCAGCGAGCAAGTGCAAGCGAAATAAGCGCGTGTCTGCAGAGTGGCGAGGGCTTAGCTACTCTGCTGTGAGTACTATGTATTCGTGCAGGCTTCATTGGAATGGTGTTTCAGCAATGATAGCAGGAGCGTTTGTTCATCAGCCTGTCATACGAGGTCAGTATGATAGGGAGGAATAAAAAGTAATGGCCGGTTTAAGTGCTATACTGAGTGTTCATTAATTGAACGCATTTTATTTTTTGGTGACAGTCTGAGCGTTGTCCTGCTAACCCTTTTAATTTGAGCATATAGGTGCTCGATTGCTTAGTGGGTCGTGGGCAATCATTGAAACAGGTCTGTCGGATCAGTAAAGAACAAGCATTGGATGCAAGCAAGCATGTATCGCCGACAAATTGATGACGAAGATGCGTATCTTGAAGTGATGCGCTTGCTGGAGACAAACCCACACATGTCTCAGCGTGAAATCGCTGCTGCGTTGGGTGTGAGTTTAGGTAAAGCCAATTACTGCCTCAAAGCCTTATTGGATAAGGGTTGGCTGAAAATGCAAAATTTTCAAGGTAGTAAAAATAAGCTGGCTTACGCCTATTTATTGACGCCAAAAGGCATCATAGAAAAAAGCGAAATCACAGCGCGTTTTTTAAAAAGAAAAATGCATGAATATGAAAACTTACGCTCGTTGATTGAAGTGTTGCAGGCCGAGGTCAAACAAAAGTAGTTTGAAAAAAAGCAAGCGTACAAAGAAGGATAAAGTGAATGTTAAAAGTATCTCCAGTAATCTTGTGTGGTGGCTCCGGAACTCGCTTATGGCCGTTGTCGCGGTCTGGTTTTCCTAAGCAGTTTCTAGTTTTATCTGGAACAACAAGTTTGTTTCAGCAAGCGGTTGAGCGCGTTAATGCGATCGCAGCAGATGATATTCAAATCGCTGAAACGCTTGTGGTAACTAATGAAGAACATCGGTTTTTAGCGCTCGATCAATTGCGAGAGTTAAAAGCAGTAAGCGCAACCTTGTTACTTGAGCCTGTTGCACGGAATACAGCGCCAGCACTGACACTCGCTGCCTTGCGCGCAGTCGAGCAAGGTGAGGATCCTATTCTTGTCGTTACCCCTGCCGACCAAACCATTACCGATCCAGTTGCCTTCACCTTAGCGTTGCAGCACAGCACTCGCGCTGCTGCAACTGGTGCAATCGTCATTTTGGGAATTACGCCAACTGCCCCTGAAACAGGATACGGGTACATTAAACATCAAGGTGACGTAAAGACGTTTGGCGAATACAGCGTGGCACAGTTTGCGGAAAAACCGGATGCAGGGACAGCGCAACAATATCTCGATAGTGGTAACTATTGCTGGAATAGCGGCATGTTTGTTCTGCGTGCGAGCTCTTGGTTAAAGGCATTGCAGCTTTTCCGACCAGATATCGCAACAGCGACTCAAAACGCATGGAATGAACGTACGTCTGATGCGCAATTTATTCGTCCCGGTAAAGCGACTTTTGCCAATATTCCAAGCGAATCGATTGATTATGCAGTGATGGAGCAATGTCCTGGTTCAGAGATAGCCATCAATATGGTGCCTCTCGCTGCGGGTTGGAATGATCTCGGTGCTTGGGATGCGGTCTGGCAAGTTGGTGTACAGGATGCCAATGGTAACGTGATGCAAGGTGATGCATTTCAGGCTGACACGACCAATAGTCTCATTTATGCATCAAGCCGCTTAGTCAGCGCGGTTGGTGTTGATAACCTCGTCATCGTGGAGACTGCGGATGCGGTTCTGGTTGCTGATCGCAGTCAAAGTCAACATGTTAAAAAAGTCGTTGCCATGCTTGAAAAGAGTGAGCGTGGTGAGCATACGCTGCACAGAAAAGTTCACCGTCCTTGGGGATGGTATGACAGTATTGATGAAGCAGATCGCTTCAAGGTCAAGCGCATCAACGTTAAGCCAGGTGCTAGCTTGAGTCTTCAAAAACATCACCACCGCGCTGAGCATTGGATTGTTGTTAAGGGGACAGCTGAGGTCACGTGTGGCGAAAAAGTTATTCTTCTCACTGAGAATCAGTCCACTTACATCCCTCTTGGTGAGGTGCATCGCCTTAAAAATCCTGGTGCGATACCACTCGAGATTATTGAGGTTCAATCTGGGAGTTATCTGGGTGAGGATGATATTGTGCGCTTTGAAGACACATATGGACGAATAAAGGTTTAATAAATATGAATAAGCAAGCAAAAATATATGTTGCGGGACATCGTGGAATGGTCGGCTCAGCGATTGTTCGTACTTTGAAGGGGCTGGGTTATGTCAATATTGTTACTAGAACACATGCAGAGCTAGACCTTACAAATCAATTACAAGTAAGAGAGTTTTTTTTGACAGAAAAGCCTGACTACGTTTATCTAGCTGCTGCAAAAGTAGGCGGGATTCATGCGAACAACACCTTTCCAGCCGAGTTCATTTATCAGAACTTGATGATGGAGGCGAACGTAATCCACGAGGCTTTTTCCTTTGGTGTGAAGAAATTGCTTTTCTTGGGCTCAAGTTGTATCTATCCAAAATTAGCAGCTCAACCAATGGCAGAAGATGCACTACTGACTGGAACTTTAGAGGCAACTAACGAGCCTTATGCTATTGCTAAAATTGCCGGTATTAAACTTTGTGAAAGTTACAACCGTCAGTATGGCGCTAGCCACGGAATTGATTTTAGAAGTGTAATGCCTACCAATCTTTATGGACCTGGAGATAATTACCATCCTGAAAATAGTCATGTTATTCCTGCGCTAATACGAAGGTTTCATGAGGCTAAACAAGCTTCTTCGCCATGTGTCACCATTTGGGGAACTGGTACTCCCAGAAGAGAATTTTTATTTGTTGATGACATGGCTGCAGCGAGTGTCCATGTAATGAATTTAGCCAAGGAAATTTACGATGGGCAGACTTCTCCAATGCAGAGCCATATTAATGTTGGATATGGTGATGACGTTACGATTAGAGAGTTAGCTGAAACGATTGGAGATGTAGTGGGCTATCAAGGAAATATAGAATTTGACTCATCCAAACCTGATGGCGCTCCAAGAAAATTAATGAATAGCAATCGCCTGGCATCTCTTGGTTGGCAAGCAAAGGTTAATTTGAAAGATGGATTGGTAGTTGCGTATAACGATTTTTTAGTTAACCAAAATATATTGAGAAATCATTAAAAAGAATTGGAATTTTAAAAATGATAAATGAAAAAAAAGTTGCGCTAATAACCGGTATCACCGGTCAGGATGGTTCCTACTTAGCAGAATTATTATTGGAAAAAGGCTATGTGGTTCACGGTATTAAGAGACGTGCAAGTTCGTTTAATACACAGCGTGTCGACCACATATATCAAGACCCTCATATCGAGAATGCAAATTTTAAATTGCACTACGGTGATTTGACGGATACAAGTAATTTGATTCGAATTGTGCAAGAAACACAACCGGACGAAATATATAACTTAGGTGCGCAAAGTCATGTTGCGGTAAGTTTCGAGAGTCCTGAATATACGGCAGACGTGGATGCGATGGGAACGCTGCGCTTGCTTGAAGCGATCCGCATCCTTGGTTTAGAAAAGAAAACTCGCTTTTATCAAGCATCAACTTCAGAGTTATATGGATTAGTACAGGAAATTCCCCAAAAGGAGACGACCCCTTTTTATCCACGTAGTCCATATGCGGTTGCGAAAATGTATGCTTATTGGATTACAGTGAATTACAGAGAAGCATACGGTATATACGCGTGTAACGGAATTTTGTTTAATCATGAAAGCCCTCGTCGAGGAGAAACTTTTGTTACACGGAAAATTACTCGTGGGCTTTCAAATATCGCTCAAGGTTTAGAGAACTGTCTTTACGTTGGTAATATGGATGCTCTCCGTGATTGGGGACACGCTAAAGACTATGTCCGTATGCAATGGATGATGTTGCAACAAGACAAGCCCGAGGATTTTGTTATAGCTACAGGTTTTCAAATTAGTGTGCGTGACTTTATTAAGTTGTCAGCTAAGGAACTTGGTATTACTTTGGAATTTACTGGTGCTGGAGTCGATGAGGTCGCGACGGTTCTAACTGTTGAAGGTGACTCTGCACCGTTTGTTAAGCCAGGTAATATCATCGTTAAAGTCGATCCTCGTTATTTCCGTCCAACGGAAGTTGAAACTCTACTTGGTGATCCAACTAAAGCAAAGCAAAAGTTAGGCTGGGTTCCGGAAATTACAGTAAATCAGATGTGCGCTGAAATGGTGGCGTCTGATTTGAGTGATGCTAAGCGTCACGCTTTATTAAAAAAACATGGTTTCGAAACACGCGTTAGTTTTGAATAAATTTAAGCAATAACTTATCGGGGACTTATGCTCAGATTTTTTCGAAGATTCTTTTACATTTTATCGAATCGATTTAACAAGAAAAATTCGATTTTATCTGAGTACGTCTCGCAATTGGCGATTAGGGGACAAGGTATTCACATTCAAACTGGTACTCGGGTTGATGCACATTCGCTAATTGAAAGCTATACATACATAGGGTGTTATTGCTACATCACAAAATCTAAAATTGGTCGTTACGTTTCAATTGCGAACAATGTTTCGATCGGTCAAGGCGAGCATGATCTGAAGCGAATTTCCACTTCAAGTTTATTTTATAACAATGCTTGGGATAACCTTACAAGTGGTGAGTGCGAAATTTGTGATGATGCCTGGATTGGTGTTGATGCCGTGATTTTGCGTAATGTCCGAATAGGCATTGGTGCTGTCGTTGCTGCAAATGCCGTTGTTACAAAAAATGTACCTGATTACGCAGTTGTTGCAGGCGTGCCAGCACGAATTATAAAGTACCGATTTTCTCAAGAGAAAATAGAAAAAATTAAAGCCTCTCAATGGTGGAAGTTGGAGATTGATGACGCGAAACTGAAACAAATCGAATTGGAAAAGGAGTTGTCTCAATAATGAAGCTTGCTAGTCTTAGAGGTATGGCCTTCGCGAACAATGAGATTTTTAACTCAAAAAATCCCAGCAATAGAGATAATTGCTTTGAACCCTACATTTTTCTTCGAGATGAAATGAAAAATGCTGGAATTATTTTAAATACATGTGATTTAAATGATAATTCTCAAGTTGATTTAGAGATTCACCATGATATTCAAGATGTTAGCTCATCGAACATTCAATATTTGCTGATGTTGGAGTCCCATTTAATTGCAAAGAAAAATGGGGAGTCAGTTAACTGGGGTAAATATCGTAAAGTATTTACGTGGAGAGACGATCTTGTTGATGGGCGTAAGTTTATTAAGATTAATATTCCTAATCCTATTTTAGTTCCAGACGTAGATGGTTGGGGGCAGCGAGACAGGTTCTGCGCACTCATTGCTGGAAATAAATCGTTATCATTTTTTGATGTGAGGGATCTTTATACCGAACGGGTTAAAACAATTCGCTGGTTCGAAAAAAATGCTATAGACGATTTCGACTTATATGGTGTGGACTGGGATATTCCGCCACCCCCAGTTGGAAGGTTTCGCAATGTGCACAGAAAATTCTGGAGGAAAGTTACCTCATTTGTGCGATTGAATCCGTTTCCTAGTTACAAGGGGCGAGTTAAAAATAAGCGAGATGTTTTACTGAAGACTAAATATGCTATTTGTTATGAGAACGTCAGAGATCTACCAGGATATATAAGCGAAAAGATTTTCGATTGTTTTTTTTCGGGCTGTGTCCCGGTTTACTGGGGTGCTAATAATATCGTAGATCACATACCTAGTGATTGTTTTATAGATAGACGAAAATTTTCAAATGAATCTGATCTATACAAACATCTAAAATCCCTTACTGAAGAACAATTCGTTTTTTACCAAAATAATATTGTAACTTTTTTAAGAAGTGATGCAGGTAGGAAATTTGGGGCTAAATTTTTTGCGGAAACTATTGTCAATGCGATAGTTCAAGACCTTGAGTGCTAAACGTGATTTATTAATTTTGGGCGGTGGGCGATTTGTAACTGCGGGTTTGGGGCTTGCAACGGTAAGAGCTGTAACAACGTATTTAACACCTGCCGAATATGGACAGTTTGCCATTCTTGTCGTAATTCAGTCATTTTGTGGGTTATTTTTGATTAATCCACTAGGGATGTATCTAAATCGCCATACACATGAGTGGTGGGATGATGGCACATTGCTCTCTCGACTAAAAAGCTATAAATGGTACATTTTTTCTGTTTCAGTTATCGGTTGTGCGGTTAGCATTGGGATGTCAAAAACGAATCTACTGCCTCAAATAATTGCTACTGGGATAACAGTTATTGTGATGGTAAACGCCATAACTTGGAACTCAACATGGGTACCGCTTTTGAATATGGTAGGACTTAGATCTCAATCAGTGCGTTGGGCGTTGGTCTCTAGTGTATTTGTATTAATTTTTCCTATTTCAATATGTTTATATTTACCAACAGGGTTGGGTTGGTTTGTCGGTCAAGCACTTGGATATTCTCTGGGCGCTTATCTTGCAAGGCGGTCATTTCTGCGAATTTTATCGGTCAGGTCTACAGAATCTAAGGATGTGGACTTTGATTGGAAAGACGTCTCTGCTTATTGTGTGCCATTAGCCTTAGGTACCGGCTTTATGTGGATGCAGCAAAGCGGATATAGGTTAATCGTTGAGCATTATTGGGGGCTATCTGCCCTCGGGTATCTATCTGTAGGCTTAATGTTAGCAGGTCAAATTTGGTCGCTCGTTGAGTCTTTAGCGCAACAATTTTTGTACCCTTTGTTTTATAAGCGTATTGCAAATTCTGATGAGCCCTTAAAAGGGGAAGCTTTCTCGGACTTACTAAATGTGCTCGTTCCTATCTATGTAATCCTCGCGGGGGCGGTGTTCTTAGCTGGTCCATATTTATTGAAGGTATTGGTTTCTTCACATTATGCCGGTGCAGGATCATTCTTTCGGTTCGGCGTTGGTATAGAGTTTTGTCGTGTGGTTGCTAATCTCCTCAGCAATGCTGCACACGTAACAAAAAGAACGCAAACTATAGTTCTGCCATATGCAGTTGGAGCTATTGTCTCGTCTATTTTGTTGTTGTTCACAGGGGCCTTGCAAAAGGATATATTTTTTGCTGCGATTTGTTTGCTCATTGCAGCAACTTTTGTCCTTATTGTAATGTGGGTAATTATGTCTCGGCAAATCATTGTACATATAGAGCAAAAAATGTGGGGAGCGTCGTTTTTTTTGACATGCATATTTCTGATTTCTGCATTTTTTCTTTCTGTTCCAGGCTCATGGATCGAGGTATTTTTTGTTTTAATATCCATCGCTGTTATAAGTTGCTTAGCCCTGTATTTTTTTCTAAAAGCCAATAGGTCGTTGCAAAGATTAATTTTTATCGATTTAAAAAATGGGGTTGCGCAAGAATGATTATTGTTGAAGTGATTGGCGGTCTAGGCAATCAAATGTTCCAGTATGCGCTTGGACGAGCATTGAGTTGCCAGCAAGGTGATGCAAGGCTGATGCTCGATACATCTAAATTTGAAACCTATAACCTTCATAATGGATTCGAACTCAGTCGAATTTTTACCGGAGAGTTTAAACTCGCCAGTAATAGAGATATAAACGAAGTATTGGGGTTCCGATCTATACCAATTGTCCGGAGACTTTTATCTGGTAATCGATTTTCCCAATTTCGAGGAAGTAATTTTGTTGTCGAGCCTCATTTTCATTATTGGCCCGAAATAAAGAATGTAACTTCTGACAGTTATTTGGTCGGCTATTGGCAATCAGAGAAGTATTTCAAAACAGTCGAAGATATTTTGCGGCAAGATTTTACTTTCAAGATACCTTTATCCGATAGGAACGAATTAGTTTTATGTGACATGCGCAAACAACCAAGTATTAGTTTGCATATCAGGCGCGGCGATTACGTCCAGAACGCGAACACACTTGCGACTCATGGCGTTTGCTCGTTGGAGTATTATCGTTCTGCAATAGGATTGATTTTAGAGAAGGTGAATAACCCTAAGTTTTTTATTTTTTCTGATGATCAAAATTGGGTAAAAGAGAATTTGAAAATTGATCACCCGTGCTCATATGTTGACCACAATAAAGGGGGCGAAAGTTACAACGATATGAGACTTATGAGCTTATGTGATCACCATATTATTGCTAATAGCTCGTTTAGTTGGTGGGGAGCATGGCTTAATCCTAGTCGATCCAAAATTGTTATTTCTCCAAATAAGTGGTTTGCGTCTACACGAAATTTAACGGTCGATCTTTGTCCTTCGGATTGGATTAAGTTATGAATCTGGCCTCGCTCGAAACCAATCACATTTTAATTATTTTTCGCGGTAATCTTTTTGCAGCACACTCAGTTCCTCAGTTTATTCCAATGTTGGCACGTAAATTAGTCGCCGTTGGATATTTGGTAACGGTATTAAGTAGTGATGCCAAGCTTTGTTTAGATATGCCACGAGATGTGACGTTTGAGAACCAAGATTTTTTGGAAATTGAAGATTTGCAAGGCTATCTAAGCAAGTTTGATCAATTAATTTATTTAGGCTATGAGACTTTTATTGCTACATCCGAAGAATCTTGTCACACGGAGTTCATACGTAACTTATCTACTATTTCAAAGCTGTTCATAAATGCGGCTAATCTAGGGAAAAAGGTGATTTTCTTTTCTCCCGGTAGCGCGGTCTATGGTGAACCCAAGGAATTACCGTTGGTGGAAACACATGAATTAAATCCTCTAAATTGCTATGGATTTACCTCGTCTCAGATTGAACAGTACGCTTCATTTCTTGCTCGAACGAATAATTTTCGCTTTGTTTGTCTTCGTCAGTCGAATGTTTTTGGAATTGGTCAAAGACCTTTTTCTGGGCAGGGATTCATACCCACCGCGATTGCTACTATTTTGAAAGGCGAGTCGGTAAAAATATTCGGACAGGGCGATGCGATTAGAGACTACATTTATATTGACGACTTGGTTTTAGGTGCATTTGAAGTTATTAAAAATTCGGAAATTACCGGAATATATAACTTGGGTACTGGGGTTGGAGTCTCGACAACTGACATTATTTCAGAACTAGTTACTCTTATGAATGAGGTAAATTTTGAAGTAAAGGTAGTGCGACTGCCTTTAAATTCGATAGATGTCAGCGCAAATATTTTAGACTCCAGAAAAATACATAAGGAAATAGGTTGGTGTGCTGCAACCACACTTCCCGAAGGTTTGAGGCAAACGAGGGACTGGATAATGGCAGAGGGTTTATGACAAATAAAATAGATAACGCGAATTTGGACGAGAACCTTTTGGTAACAGTTGCTATGCCAGTTTACAATGGGGCTCAATTTTTAACCGAAGCGATCGAATCAATACTTGCTCAGAGTATGAAATCGTTTGAATTCATCGTTATTGATGACGGCTCATCTGATGCATCACTAGAAATTTTGAAGAAATATCGTGATATTGATCCGAGAATAAAAGTATTTAGTCGAGAAAATAGAGGGGTTGTATTCACTCGTAATGAGTTGATAGAAAGGTCGGCAGGGAAATTCATTGCATGGATGGATCAAGACGATATAAGTTTACCGGATCGTCTAATTAAGCAGGTTGAACTAATGGAACGGACAAACGCAGATATTTGCGGATGTCATTGGATTGTAATAAACGAAGATGGTAAGTTCATAGACACGCGATTGGTGCCTTTGGAAACCGATAGCTTTGTTATCTGCTTAGCAGAAACGGTGCCATTTGCACATGGTTCGGTCATGATTCGAAGGCAGTTCGCTATAGAAAAGTCGCTTCGTTACGGATCACGGAGGTATGCAGAAGATTATGATCTTTGGATTAGATTTTTTGAAGCAGGTGCTGATTTTGTAAATGTTAACGATTTTCTTTTTAAGTACCGAGACTACTCTACTTCCTTATCAAAAAGAAAAATTCAAGAATTGATGTCTGATACAAGGGCTCTTAAGCTTGGGTTCATGAAAAGAAATTCAGGTATTTGCGTAGATTCGATAACTAAACTTTCCAAAAGAACTCGTTCGTTAAGTTTATTTGAAAGGGTTAATTTAGTAATCGCTAGTTTCAGATTATCCAAACTGACGAAGTCGCTACTCTTTGTTGAAACAATTAAATCTTCCAATCGACGTAGTGTTGTTACTGCACTTTTCGAATTGCTCAGGTGACTTTAAGTAGAGGATGTAAATTTATGGGATGGTTGCGGTTTCTGTTGGCATTTAGCGTTATGTGGACACATGCCGATTTGCCACATGGATTTTCGGGAGATTTATGTGTCACGGTCTTCTTTGCTATTTCAGGTTTTTATATGGCTCTAATTTTGGAAGAAAATAGTAGCTACAAATCAATAAAAACCTTTTATATTCAGAGGATATTACGTATTTTTCCAACATATTTGTTCGTTTTGTTTTTAGCCATAATTTTCATAGGCATACAAATTCTCAATGGTGATCAGCTTATCTATAGTCGTTATTTGTCTGAGCTAGCCCATCCTGTAACAGTAACGATTTTTTGGATCGCGTCACAGTTATTTATTCTTGGGCAAGATGCCATATGCTTTTTTGGTATTGATCAGTTTGGAAAAATAATATTTGAGCCATCGTTGACACTCGCAAGTAGCTCTTTTTCGCAAACAAATATAATTCCGCCAGCATGGTCGCTATCAGGAGAATTATTTTTTTATGCATTAGCACCTTTTGTCTTAAGAAGGTCGATAGTGTTTATTTCTTCGCTTCTGTTATTAAGTGTTGCTACAAGACTGACATTGGCAAACCAGTTTGATTTCGTTAGTGATCCTTGGGCAACGAGATTTTTCCCAAGCGAGTTTTGCTTTTTTATGGCTGGTGCATTAGGTTACAAGCTAATTACGGCGAAAAGTGAAATTAGAGATGGAGCCAAGTATT
The DNA here is from genome assembly GCF_049340215.1 of Undibacterium sp. MH2W. Taxonomy (NCBI): domain Bacteria; kingdom Pseudomonadati; phylum Pseudomonadota; class Betaproteobacteria; order Burkholderiales; family Oxalobacteraceae; genus Undibacterium; species Undibacterium sp. MH2W. The sequence goes on from NZ_JBMPPA010000012.1 coordinate 32,619, forward strand.
TAATTTATTTATTATTAGTAATGGTTTCTGTGAGTGCACTTAGCGTTACAAAATGGACTCATTCAAACAGTAAGTTCACGTCGTTTGCGGTGCTCTTTATCGTATTTGTATTAATTAGCGTAATTCCCTTCTTGTTTTCCAAAACTAAAAATAGTCGCATTGACAGACAGATAGGAGAAATCTCTTTTCCTCTTTACGTTTGCCATATTTTAGTATTTCAAGTTGGACACTACTTCTTTCGAAAATCTACGATGGTCGATTTATCGCTCGTTAGTGTAACGATGTTATTTGCAGTAACAATAATTTATTGTGTTGATCAACCAATAAATAATTTCCGACATTCTTTGCTTGCCACAAAAAATAATTGATATTGAAAAGCGATAATGCTTTTTTGCAAGTAGATAAGTTAACCGCATTAGAAAAGAATTATGGGATGTTGCGAATAGGTATGTTGACACTTATATATTACGTCGAGTTGTTTTGGTTGTTTATTGACACAGTTAGTGGTTTCTTTCAAAACAATGGGATTTTGTTTGCTGGCCAAACAATTGCAGCATTATTTCGGATTTTTGTATTTGGTTTATTAGTCACTATTGTTGTTAGATATTTCAATATTATAAAAAAAACCCCATTATTCTTTCTCGCTTTTGTTGCCTTACTTATACCAATTCATGCAGTCTTATATGAAATGGATCTGCCAGAAATACTCACGAACTTTCAATTTCAATTAAAGATGTTGATGTCGATATTTTTATATTATGTTTTGTATATTCAAATGAAGACACGTGCGATTTCAGCTTTACAACTTAAAAATATTATTGTTTTCAATAGCGTCGTTTTAGTTGTTAATGTCTACCTTGGAATATTCGGAATAGGTTTCGGAAGTTACGGAGAAGATGCCCTGGGCGAACAATTGGGAAGCAAGGGATTTTTTTATGCCGGGAATGAAGTGTCTATTACCTTAGTCGCGATTTATGGACTCCTATGCTATCAGTACAGAGAAACCTTAAAAAAATATCTATGGAAATTTATTTTCCTAATTTTAGTTTTTTTTGTGGCGTCGATTAGCTTATTAAGTAAAACGGCGATGCTAGGGTTTGTTTTGATTACTCTTTTTTCTATTCATCGATTTTTATCTCTACGAAATAAATTGAAAGTAATGACTTTCTCTACGTTGTCATTGCTCGCTACTGTAAGTTTATGGATGCCTATTTTAGAGGTTGCAATTGACCGTTGGTTATTTCATTTAGATATTCACTCAGACCTAATCTACTTTATTACTAGTGGGCGCTCTGAGCGGATCGGAGATCTTGGCAATCTTATATTTAATGCTCCGTCGGTATTGTCTTTGGTGTTCGGCTATGGATGGATTGCAGAGAAAGGGCGATTTTCATTTGAAAATGATTTTTTTGATGCGATAGGTGTTTTCGGTCCACTTGGCTTAGCATTCTCTCTAACTTGGATAGGTTGGATGATCTCGGGATTTAAAGTTTATATCCAAAAAAGGTCAATTAACGGAATATTTACGGGATATGCGATGCTTATTATTATATTAATTAGTTTTATTGCAGGCCACGTTCTTATGTCTGTTATGGCTGCACCATTTGTCGCTTTGGTAGCATTGGTTGTCTCAAAATATTATCCATCGGAGCTGAGTTGAAAAAAAAGGTAACGTCAAGTTCGGTTAGTGGCTGGGCATTTGTTGCGAACATGTTCCCATCAATCGAGTCACCTTCTTACGGCGCTTTTATTCAGCGTTCATTGGAGGATTTAAAGAGGCATGGTCTTTTAATTCAAGGTCTTTATGTAATTGCAGGACGAAAAAAAGGTTTTAAAAAATTTATCGCATATTTATGTCACATGTTGCGGATAAGTTTCATGATTTTCCGCCCAAGTATAGGCAACATTTATTTGCACTACGCATCGCATCACTGCTTACCGATCGCGTTTGCAGCAAGGATCTTAAATAAAAATGTTGTGGTGAATATACATGGTGATGATTTGGTTGTAACTGACACCGCTCGGCGTCGGATGATGATGCTAGGGCAAGCGACGTTAGTGAGATACGCAAAAATAATTGTTGTTCCATCCCTTTTTTTTAAAGAAAAATTAATTGAGCGTTACCCAAATGTTTGTATTGGCAAGATAATCATTTCACCATCGAGCGGCATTGATACAAAGCGGTTTTCACCACAGGAAAGAGTTGGTGGAAATTATTGGTTGAAAAATTGTATTTCTAAGAATGAACGCAGAGTTGATTTTGGTTACGTTGGCAGAATTGAAGAAGATAAGGGGTGGGCAGTATTGGTAGATGCGATCGTTGAATTATCAAAAAATACAGACCAGTCTATTCGGCTTAGTTTATGGGGAGAAGGAAGCGAAGTTGACTTATTGAAATATAAAATTGATAATTCTCCTCGCGGATTATTTCGTTATATGGGAGCCGTCTCCCCTGATAAAGTCGCCGATGTGCATCGAGAGTTTGATTTTCATGTAGTTCCCTCGTATCGTGAAAGTTTAGGGTTGTCGGCACTCGAGGGGATGGCTGCGGGCCATGTTGTAATATGCTCGCGCATTCGCCCGTTCACTGATTTTGCAAAAGAAAAAAGCGATGTACTTTTTTTTAATCCTGGGGAATCCGAAAGCTTAAAAATTGTGCTTGAGAATTTGTTGAGTTTTCCGCCTGATTTAATGCAAGAAATTTCATGCAATGCAATGAATTTGGCAAAAAAATTTGACCGCGCGGTTGTATCTACAAGCTTAGTAAATTTCATTAAGGAAGTCATTGATGACGGCAATTCGATTTAAGAATGTACTATTTCGAGGATTAACTAAGCAAATTTTGCTTGAGGAAGATAGTCAACTAAAAATAATAGTTACTGTTAATGCGGAGTTCATTATTCACGCAAATAAAGATCCTGAGTTTAACAAATTAATTGCAGAAAATTTTGGTACTTTTGATGGTCAAATTCCTTATATCCTAGCAAAGCGTAAATTTAAAAATGTTTTTTTTGAAAAAATATCAGGATCGAGTTTTATCTACGATATCTGCGAATTTTCGAAAAAAAATAACAAGAAAGTTTTTTTGCTAGGTGGACATTTGGACTCAAATTCCAAATCTGTATCGATTTTGAGTGAAAGATACCAGATCGAGGTTTCAGGTTTCTCACCAGATTACATGCCATATCCTTTCGAGGCTAAACATGATGAGGCGATTATCGAAAAAATTCGTCATTTCAAACCTGATTTTCTGCTGGTTGGTTTTGGTGCGAAAAAACAAGAAATGTGGATTAACGATCATAAGGAACAATTATCTGAAATTGGAGTGAAATGGGCGGTTGGTGTAGGGGGGACTTTTGAATTTGTGGCAGGAACGATAAAGCGCGCTCCATTGGCAGTGCAGCGGGCAGGGTTAGAGGGGGTATATCGACTCTTCCAAGAGCCAAAACTTTTCAGATTTAAAAGATTGATTGCAAGCATGGCAATTTTCGCGATTAAATGAGTCGAAAATCTGTAATGCAATCTAAGATAAATGGTTTTATTGTTTTAAATTCATCCAGATTTAATACTATCTTTGCATACACCACAAATGACAAAAAGAGACGCATCTATTGATTTACTAAAAGCATTAGCGGTCAGTTTAGTTATTGTTGGTCACGTTATTCAATACTTTGTTCCGAATTATGACAATTCCACATTATTTAGGTTGATTTATTCCTTTCACATGCCACTTTTTATGGTTTTGAGCGGATATTTTGCAAGACCAGGTAAATCTACTGATATGAAAATAAAATTCGAAAGGATTTTTCTTCCATTCGTTATATGGTCTCTAATTTGCATTTACGCTCGATATTTACAATCCCCCAATTCAGGTGATTACAAATATCTAATGAACCACATTGTTGCAGTTTTTTTTAGTCCTGATGATGGCGGCCTTTGGTTTCTGTGGGTATTGTTTTTAAATTTCCTCGTCTTTTATTTTTTAACGGAGAAGAATCTATTAGTTTGCTCATTTGTAATATTGCTCTTTTTGTACTTAGTTGGTTTTTTGACTCATGGCACGAATATCCTTGGGTTGGCACTATTTAAATGGTATTACCCATTTTTTGTCTTTGGTTACTACCTTCGAGCAAATTTGAGCATTTTTGATAAAAAACTTAAAACTCGTGAGCTACTTTTTGTTTTGATTGTTACATTGGTTTTATTTAACCAGTGGGAACGGGTAAGTATAACGACGCTATTTGGTTTTCAAATAAATGGGGCGATCAGTCGTAATTTAGTTACATTGTTTATCAAACTGCTGGTCGCAGTTGGGTTTATCGTAATTATTTTTTCGTTGAGAACTAAGGTTCACTCCTTTTCATACTTCCGCTTTTTTGCGGTCAATTCTCTAGGATTTTATGCATTACAATTTCTGATTTTAGATGCATTATTAAAATTGCAAATTTCCTTCTTTAAGGAAAATCTATTCTTAAATTGCTGTGCGATAATTTTTATTACGTCATCCTTTTGTATCTTTTTCATATACCTATTGAATAAATGGAATTTTACGCGGCACTATTTTCTTGGAAAGGCATAGTTGTAACGCTCCATTAATACAATGCCATGTATGGTCAAAATTCTTGAGGCAAAATCATTTGCAAAACGAGTACAGAAGTAAGCAAGACTTGAGTTGCAAAGATTGAGATCATTGGAATATCGAAGGCGATAGAAGCTGGCACATTGGACAACAATGCTTTTCGGGGCTATTGGTTTTCTCAAGGAGCCAATCTTCAAAGAAAATTTATGTGTATTGTTACAGAAGCAGTCTACATAAAGCCCCTTAAGAACCAGTAGGAGGATAATCGTGAGGTCTTGAATAACAACGAGCGCTGATTAGGGGAAGTTTGCTCCCAGGCTGCGAATATAATTGATGACGTTAATCTCTTTGCTAGTGCCGTTATATTAATATTTTTGACCGTGTTGCCTATGTTAATTGCCTCCAAACTCTCTATGTGTTCTGGCAGTTCATGACATTATTTTATGTAATGTTTAATATTTGGAATCGACATCTGGAAGCAAATTTTATGGCGGGGGTGGTGAGCTACTTTGGAGAATTGTTGTGTTCGAAATTTGTGAAGTAACAACTATTCGTAACTAAAGTGCATCGAGCTGGTTCTTTCACTTTTCCGTCATTTATTCCGCTGCCGAAGGAGTATTTTATCTGTACAGCCGAAAGCTTTTTGATAGGGGGACTGCTGCATCGTCGTATGCTCTTAACGTGAACTCCCTGCTATATAAGCGACAACTGCATTGCATGACTGTCTCCGAATTATTGATATGACTTTATTCCCTTACTGCGTTTTATTTTTGTGGTTTAAAGGTGTTTTCGAATATTCCGGATGTATTTTTGCGGTATTGTAATTTGATAACTTGCTTTTTACTTATGTGTTTATTTTGTGCTAGTTGGGTTTTTATGCCATGATTGTGTGTTAACGATTTAAGCACTAGACGCCTGCTGATGAAAGTACAGTATGTGCTGTCGAAAAAAAACGCGTGACATTAGAATTTTGGTGTTTCAACTGAATGTGCAAATATCGGCAATGACAAGGTCCTGTGCCTACATTCTGTTATACAAATTTCGTAGTTGATTTTTTATTTTTACTCTCTTAAAAGTACTTACTTATGCACCGAACAATGAAGAGTACGCTTCCTATTTTTGCCATCCTTGCTGCGACCAATGTTTTTGCGCAACAAGCTGAATTTAATAATCAAGATACGAAGAATGCTGGTGATTTTTCTGTCAATGCGCCAGAGACAGCTAAAACTCCCCGTATTACTAATCAACCCCTAAACCAGACTAATAACGGGAATGTTGATGCAATCAATGGCAATGTCATGAATTCTCGCATCGATGCCAAAGATAATGGTCAAGTTGGTAAATATTACCCAAACCAAAAGCCTGAAAAAAGTGAGTTTCAAAGCTTTATTCAATATGCAACTGGTAAGAAGCTAACGCAATTCGGCTCTGACTTTTTCTCAAATACACCCTCCAGTTTCGCTCCAGTGCAAAATACACCTCTGCCCTCCGATTATATTTTGGGTGCGGGTGACGAAGTTATGATTCGTGCATGGGGGAGTGTGGATATTGATTACAAGGCGACGGTGGATCGAAATGGTACTATCAATATCCCGACTATTGGCACAGTAACGCTGGTTGGGGTTAGAGCAGCCGATGCTGACACTGTGATCAAGTCTTCTATCTCTAGGTTATATCGTGATGTGGCTGTGAGCGTTACCTATGGCCGTTTGCGGGCGATTACGGTGTATGTTGTCGGGCAGGCGAAGAAGCCGGGCTCATATACTGTGTCTGGATTCTCAACTCTGGTCACTGCATTGTTAGCGAGCGGTGGGCCAAATGCAGTCGGTTCTATGCGTAACGTGCAAGTAAAGCGCGACGGGAAATTAGTTGGTAGTTTGGATTTGTATGCCTTTATCGCTAAGGGTGATAAGAGTCATGACGTCAAATTATTGGATGGCGATACAATCTACATCCCACCTGCATCCGCACATATCGCTCTTGTTGGTAAGGTGAATACACCAGCGATTTATGAATTGAAGTCACCTAATGAGACCTTGAGTAGTATTTTGGACATTGCAGGGGGGTTGCCTGTTGTTGCCGATCCGCGTCGTGCATTTTTAGAACGCATTGATCCTAATAAATCTCAGCCACGAAGTGTGGAAGAGTTTAACTTGAACAGAGTAGGATTAAACAAGACTTTAAAAGATGGCGACATATTGTCGGTGTCCTCGATTACGCCAGAGTTTTCCAACGCGGTGACATTGCGCGGTAACGTTAGTCAACAAATCAGAGTGCCTTTTACACCAGGTATGCGTGTACGGGATTTGATTCCTAATCGAGCGATGTTGGTGACTCCGTCTTCTGTTGCTCGTCAAAATTTAGAGGGGAAAAATATTAATGATGCAATTGAACTTTCTGCTGACGATGATCAGGTCAGACTTCAAGGTAAGACTCAAGAAGTGAATTCAATTGCGGCAAGAATTGGTAGTCAAGTTGATGAAGTTAACTGGGAATATGCGGCTGTAGAACGTATAAATCATGAGACGCAAGTAGTAAGTCTCGTATCATTTAATCTGGGCAAAGCTATGGATGATGTCAACAGTCCGGAAAATATTGTTTTGCAGGCCGGTGATACGGTGACTATCTTCTCGCAAAATGACATCCAGGTTCCTTTGGCGAAGCGTAAAGTGTTTGTTCGAGTAGAAGGTGAGGTCAATGTTCCCGGCGTGTACCAAATGTCGCCAGGTGAAACTTTGCCGTCTTTGATTGCAAAGGCTGGGGGAACCACATCGAACGCTTACTTATTTGGTACAGAATTCTATCGCGAACAGGTGCGTAAAGAACAGCAGGCTAATTTGGAAAAAGCAATTCGCCGCTTGGAGTCGCAAATGCGCTCTGAGAATGCCAAGGCGGTAGCAAATGATTCGGGTGGTCAAGACGCTGCAACCGTTGCTGCTAAATTGAAAGTAGCACAAGAATCAAGTGCACTAGCAATTGCGAAAATGCATGAACTTAAAGCAACTGGACGCATATCATTTGGTCTTGGGGCCGACGATGATAGTTTTGATAAATTGCCGCCACTGAAGTTAGAAAACGGTGATCAGTTAGTAATCCCAAGTCGTCCTGATTTTATTCATGTCTTTGGTGCTGTGAACCAGGAATCGTCAATGATTTGGCAGAGAGGTAGTACGGTCGATCGATATCTTGAGGTGGCTGGTCCTACCTCAGAAGCAGACATGGATAATATTTTTGTCTTACGTGCCAATGGCACAGTACTGTCATCCACTGGCCGCGGTTGGTTCTCTAGTGTGAAATCATCGAAGTTAATGCCAGGCGATAGTATTGTGGTGCCAGAGCGTTTGAACAAAGAGTCTGCTTATAAAACTTTTACTAACGGTCTGAAAGATTGGGCGCAAATTCTTTCCGGATTTGGTATCAGTGCTGCAGCAATTAAGAGTTTGAGACAATAATTATGGCTGAAAATAATCAAAATGTAACTGAACCGATAAGTCAGGGTGGTGAAGTTGGGATACTGGATATTTTGCTGGTATTGGCAAAACACAAAAGAAAAATCTTGTTTTTTCCGGTAATTTTTGGATCAATTGGCTTGATATATAGTTTGTGCATAACCCCAACCTACAAAGCGAGTACTACAATCTTGCCGCCACAGCAAAGTCAATCAACCGCATCTATGATGTTAAGTCAATTGGGTGGTTTAGCTGGAGGTGCTGGGGCAGCTTTGGGTATCAGAAACCCGAATGATTTATATATCTCATTGCTGAAAAGTCGTCTACTAACGGATAATTTAATCCGGCGATTTCATCTTGAGAAAGTTTATGAATCAAAAAAAATAGAGGAAACTCGTGCGCGATTGATTGGTAGCGCCGTGGCTACTGCAGGTAAAGACAATATAATATCCATCGAGGTTGAAGATAAAGATCCGAAACTTGCAGCTTCATTGGCAAATGCTTATGTTGAAGAGTTAACGAATTTAACCAACAAGTTTGCATTGACTGAGGCATCTCAGCGTCGCGTTTTCTTTGAGAAGCAATTGGAATTAGCGAAGGATAAGATGATTGCTGCCGAATCAGCCTTATCCTCCGGTATTGATAGTCACGGGATGTTGAGTGTCGATGCTCAAAGTAAAGCTGTTTTGGAAACAGTTGCGCGTTTGCGTGCGAACATCTCTGCTAAAGAAATCCAACTCAAGGCGATGGAGGCTTTTGTTACGCCAAATAACAATGAATACAAGCGGTCCAATCAGGAGCTGCTCGGTATGCAAAACGAGTTAGCTAAGTTGGAAAATGGATCTGGTTCGAATACTGCCTCGAAGTTGAATTCGGAATTGCATGCAAGCGAAACTGCTTCAAATCCAAGGAAATTGACTGCAGCGGATACCAGTAATATCCAGCTATTGCGCGATTTTAAGTATTACCAAACTTTGTATGAAATGTTATCAAAACAATATGAAGTTGCGCGTTTAGATGAGGCCAAAGATATTCCTTTGATTCAAGTATTGGACAAAGCAGTTGAGCCTGAACATAAGTTCAAACCACAGCGCGCATTGTTGACGATATCAGCCTCAATTTTCGGTTTGATCTTAGCTTTGGTTGTAGCATTTGTTTTGGAAATGTTTAATCAACAAAGGTCTGCAATACAATCTGAAAAATGGCGTCAAATTAAATCAATGCTTAAATTTTTTTAGGCGATAAATTTACTTTTAAACGTATTTGATACTCTTCCAGGTAGCCTGTTATTGTCATAACAGGCTTTTTAGTCTTTAAAGAGCGATATAGCTAATGTATATCGATAAAAATAATATAAGACAAATTCATTAATTAATTTATCTTGAGGTTCTTTATATGATTTTTGTAACTGGCGGCGCAGGTTTTATCGGCGCGAATTTTGTGTTGAGCTGGCTGGCGCAGTCTGATGAGTCGGTGTTGAACTACGATAAACTGACTTATGCTGGTAATTTGAATAATCTCACCAGCCTTAGCAATGATGATCGTCATTTGTTTGTGCAGGGTGACATTTGTGATGGTGAGAAGCTTGCCGCATTGTTTGCAGAGCATCAGCCGCGTGCCATTTTGCATTTTGCAGCGGAAAGTCACGTTGACCGTTCCATTCACGGTCCGGCAGCATTTGTTACGACGAATGTGAATGGGACTTTTACACTGTTAGAAGCGGCACGTGCTTACTGGAATACGCTTGATGCGGAAAAGAAAGCCGCCTTCCGCTTCTTGCATGTGTCAACCGATGAAGTGTATGGCACTTTGTCTGCGGAAGATCCTCCGTTCACTGAAACAACGCCTTATGCACCGAATAGTCCCTATTCTGCATCGAAGGCAGCATCTGATCATTTGGTACGTGCGTATCACCACACGTATGGTTTGCCAGTATTGACGACGAATTGCTCGAATAACTACGGTGCATATCACTTCCCTGAGAAGTTAATTCCATTGATTATTACCAACGCTCGCGCAGGTAAAGACTTGCCTGTGTACGGCGATGGTCAGCAAGTGCGTGACTGGTTGTACGTGACGGATCATTGTGCGGCAATTCGGCGTGTGCTGGAGGCGGGGCGCGTTGGTGAAACGTATAACGTTGGTGGCTGGAACGAACAAACGAACCTGAGTGTGGTGCACACCATTTGTGATTTGCTCGATGAGCTGCAAGCGAAACCACAAGGCAGCTATCGCGACCAAATCAAGCACATCACAGATCGTCCAGGTCATGACCGTCGCTATGCGATCGACGCCCGTAAGATTGAGCGTGAATTGGGATGGAAGCCTGCTGAGACATTTGAAACGGGCCTGCGCAAGACAGTGGAGTGGTACCTCGCGAATGATGCGTGGGTGGCACAAGTACAGTCCGGTGAATATACCAAATGGGTTGACCTGCAATATAAAAATAAGGAACAAGCATGAGTTTTACACCTTCCTCACGTAAAGGAATTATCCTCGCTGGCGGGTCTGGTACACGTCTGTATCCGGTGACAAAAGCCGTATCAAAACAACTGTTGCCGGTCTACGATAAGCCAATGATTTATTACCCACTGACATCACTGATGTTAGCTGGTATGCGCGATATTTTGATTATCTCTACGCCACAAGATACACCACGCTTCGTTGAGTTATTAGGTGATGGCTCGCAATGGGGGATCAATTTGCAGTATGCCGTACAACCATCTCCTGATGGTTTGGCGCAGGCATTCATCATCGGTAAAGAGTTTGTTGGTAACTCGTCATCGGCGCTGATCCTAGGCGATAACATTTATTATGGTCACTATTTTGAACCTTTGTTACGTAGTGCGGATGCGCGTGAAAAAGGTGCAACCGTATTTGCCTATCATGTGCATGATCCAGAGCGTTACGGTGTTGTTGATTTCGATGCGAATAAACAAGCAATCAGCATCGAAGAAAAACCACTCAAACCCAAATCGAATTATGCAGTAACAGGCTTGTATTTCTATGACAACCAAGTATGCGATATTGCTGCGAATATTAAACCATCTCCGCGTGGTGAGTTAGAGATTACTGACGTGAACAATGTCTACCTCAAACAAGGTGAACTCAATGTTGAGTTGATGGGGCGCGGTATGGCATGGCTTGATACGGGAACACACGAGTCTTTATTGGAAGCTGGCCAGTTTGTGGCAACAATTGAAAAGCGTCAGGGGCTGAAGGTGGCTTGTCCTGAAGAAATTGCATTTCGCCGCCATTATATTTCAGCGTCTCAGCTCGAGTCCCTTGCACAGCCTTTGAAGAAAAACGAATATGGGCAATACTTATTGCGCCTCCTTGAGAAAAAATCTTTTTAATTTATGAATGTTATTCCAACTAATTTGCCTGAAGTATTAATTATCGAACCAAAAATCTTTGGCGATGAGCGGGGCTATCTTTACGAAAGTTTTAACGCCAAAAAATTTGCTGAATTGACAGGTGTTGATTTGCAGTTTGTTCAGGACAATCACTCCATGTCGGCAAAAAATATTCTTCGTGGATTACACTACCAAATCAAGCAAGCGCAGGGGAAGCTTGTGCGAGTTGTATCTGGAGAAGTGTTTGATGTTGCAGTGGATTTACGAAAGAGTTCTCCGCGATTTGGACAATGGACTGGCGTTTATCTTTCGGCTGAAAATAATAAACAGATGTGGATCCCACCAGGCTTCGCCCACGGCTTTGTCGTCACCAGCGACAAAGCAGAGTTCCTGTACAAGACGACCGATTACTGGGCGCCCGAGTTTGAACGGAGTCTGATGTGGAACGATCCAGCCATTGGAATTGAATGGCCGATCACGGAAGCGCCTGTTTTGTCTGGCAAAGATCAGGTCGCAAAGCTATTAGCTGATGCCGAGGTCTTTGCATGAAAATTTTGCTCACTGGCACCACTGGGCAACTTGGACACACCTTGTTACCGCTCTTGAATACGCATTTCGAGGTGGTCGCTCCCACAAGACAAGAGTTAGACCTAAGTGATGCTGCTGCAATTGAAGCATTCGTCGCCGAATGTCAGCCGGATCTGATCATTAATCCCGCGGCCTATACTGCAGTGGATAAGGCTGAAACAGAATCGGATGTGGCACATGCAATTAACGCTGTTGCCCCAGCTGTTTTCGCGCAGCAGGCGAAAAAACTGGGGATTGGGTTAATCCATTTTTCGACAGATTACGTCTACGACGGTAGCTTGCGCGATGCCCAAGGAGGATTGCCACCGTACACTGAGGACGCGCAGACAAATCCGCTCAATGTCTATGGCAAAACAAAGTTGGCTGGTGAGCAGGCAATTATTGCCAGCGGTTGTAACTATTTGATTTTCCGCACGAGTTGGGTGTATTCGACGTTTGGTAAAAACTTTTTACTGACCATGTTGCGCTTGGCAAATGAACGCGATGAATTACGTGTAGTGAATGATCAGTGGGGGGCGCCGACCTCTGCAAATAGTATCGCCAATGTGACCGTGAACATCGTTGGGCAGTTATTGGCAGCGGAAGATGCAGCACAGTGGTGGGCATCGCATCGGGGTATCTTTCATTTAACCACCCAAGGTCGAACAAGTTGGTGTGGTTTTACAGAAGAAATTGTGCGTCTGGCAGCCACGACGGGTCGTCTCACGAAAGCTGCACCAAAAGTGATTGGTATTCCTGCTGTGGAATATCCGACGCCAGCGAAAAGACCAACGAACTCTTGTTTGGATACGACTTTGCTCTCAACAACGTTTGGCGTTGACATTCCCACTTGGGATGGTGCCCTCGCAGACTGCTTAAAAATTACTTAAGCAGGCAACGAACATCGTTTGGTGATGTAGCCAAGTTAATCAGGCTTCAATATCCTTGATTGGCCACATTCTGTAGTTGAACGAAAGAGTGGCTGAGGGATCATTTTAGGGGTCGCATTGTCTCCATGTCTAGGGAATCAAGACAATGCGATGCAGCACCCCTCATCACATTGAAACTGGCGATTAAAGTCAAGCCGACGTCGTAACAACATTGCCAGTATGCGTTGCACCCTGAATATTGTTGCTCAGATTTTGCAGGAATGTGGTGAGGCTGGCGCTGTTGCCGGTTTGCCCTTCAGAGGCTAACAAGTTGTTAAAGTTTGATTGCAACGCAGCTATCGTTGAATTGGAGCTGCTAGAAGTATCGCTACCGGTACTTGTGCTAGCGCTGCCGTTAGAACTGCTGCTGCCACTGGCAGAGCTTAATTGTTGAATCAATCCTTGCAGGCTGCTTTCCAATTGGCTTGCACCGCCGCCGTGATGATGGTGATGTCCACTGCTACCACCCGTGCTTGTGACAGCGCTGGATGCGTTTGTGCTAGCGGAGCCGCCGCTGGTCGTATTTCCACTTGCTTGAGTCCCATTTTGAGCTTGCAGTGCGGCAAATAAGCTTTGCTCAAATGCTGACAGTGTTTGTTGTGTGTTGCTTGAGTTGGATGTTGAAGTTGCAGTTGAGCTACTTGTGGAAGTGGTTCCTGAACTCGATGTTGTTCCTGTTGATGTGGATGCACTTGCACTCAGAGATGCGAGCGCTTGACTAATGGCATTAGCGAAACGGCTTTCTCCGCCACGCACGCCTTGTGCATCGCCATCTTGGTCAACGTTCTGACGTTGGCGGCCAAGATATTGTGTTTGAGTGACGGATGTGTTGGAGCCTAATGATGAAATAGACATAGTTTCTCCTTGAAAATATCAATTGAGTGTTGCCTCACAATGATCGGTTGGGGCGTCATAACGTTATACTCAGTCTATCGACAGGTTAAATCAAAGAATAGAGGGCATTTATTCACTTTCTTGTATGTACATGTATCGATGAACGAAAATGCGCTATATTTCGAAACATATTACATGCAGATGGGAAATGTTAGACTTTGGGTATAGTGGAAGTGTCCTCCCATTTCTGAGGAATATTGTTTCCTCACTGCTCTTTTTTGGTTGCCTCATTTATCTATTTTCGTGCGGCAAAAGCACGCTGTTAGCATCAACATGTCTGCCTCTCAATCTTTCTCTTCACCATTGCCCACACGCGACGGTATTGCACCGAGCTACATATGGATTCCCGAAGGGCAATGGCCTACGCTGATCGCTTTTTTAGTAAGTCATTTTCCTGTTGTCGCGGAGGCTATTTGGTTGTCGAGAATGGAGAAAAAAGAAGTCGTTGATCAGGCCGGAAATGTGTTGAACGAGAGGAGCGTTGTAAAGCGCGGTATGTGCATTTTCTATTATCGTGAAATTGAACATGAGACGCCGATCCCCTTTGAGGCACGTGTCTTACATCAAGACGAGCACATCATCGTTGTCGATAAACCGCATTTTTTACCTGTGACGCCGGGAGGTCGATTTTTGCGTGAGACGTTGTTAGTGCGCTTAAAAAAGCAAACGGGTCTTGCTCATTTAACGCCCATTCATCGATTGGATAGAGAGACAGCGGGGGTGATGTTGTTCTCCCATCAACCGTTATCAAGAGGTGCGTATCAGTCGCTCTTTCAGCAGCGTGTCGTAAGAAAAATTTACCATGCGGTAGCGCCGTCGCTGTCGCATCTCGTGTTCCCATTGGTGCATCGGAGTCGCATGGAGGAGGGCGCGCGTTTTTTGGTGATGCAGGAGTCAGCAGGAGCGCCGAATTCTGAAACCCACATCGAACTAATCAAGGATTATGGTCGATTAAGTCTCTATCGACTTTCGCCATTGACTGGCAAGAAGCATCAATTGCGCTTGCATATGGCAAGTCTTGGCGCGCCGATTCTGAATGATGGTTTTTATCCCAACGTTTTGCCATGCAAGGGCGATGACTTTTCTGCGCCATTGCAATTATTGGCTAAATCAATATCGTTTATTGATCCTATTACTGGGGAAATGCGCCAGTTTCGTAGTGAGCAGGAGCTCGCTGTGCCTGATTTCGGGTCATGTTCAAATATAGTCTAGGCTTCGCACGCCGACAAATCTATTGACAGAGTAGGCCTTGCCAGCTATGATGTTGGTCTTCGGAGTGTGGCGCAGTCCGGTAGCGCACCTGGTTTGGGACCAGGGGGTCCAAGGTTCGAATCCTTGTACTCCGACCAGAATAAGTAACAGTCTTTAGTCATTGCTCAATAGTGATTGGTTAAAGATTAAAGTAGTAAGCAATAAACCGTTTATACGGTTTATGCTAAAAATAGCAAAGTTTTTCGGAGTGTGGCGCAGTCCGGTAGCGCACCTGGTTTGGGACCAGGGGGTCCAAGGTTCGAATCCTTGTACTCCGACCAAAATAAAAAGGGATGTTGATGAATTCAACATCCCTTTTTTCATTTCCCCATTGTCATTGCGTCCGTGTGTATAGTTACCATCGGCACCTGTAAAACGGTAAAATGTTGGTTTTAACTTTATCCGCATGCAGATGTCGCTTGCTTGCAATGTTCGCAGACGACACGCGGTGCAATATATCCCATGACAGTTCGTACCCGATTTGCTCCTAGTCCTACTGGTTATCTTCACGTTGGCGGTGCCCGTACCGCATTGTTTAGCTGGGCCTTTGCCCGTCATCACGGCGGCACCTTTGTATTGCGTATTGAAGATACAGATCTGGAGCGTTCCACGCCAGAGGCTGTGCAGGCTATTCTTGATGGTATGAATTGGTTAGGGCTTGCTCACGACGAGGGTCCGTTCTATCAAATGCAGCGTATGGACCGATATCGTGCCGTCCTTGCAGAGATGCTGGAGAAGGGTACGGCATATTACTGCTACTCATCGCAAGAAGAGGTGGAAGCGATGCGTGAGCGTCAGCGTGCTGCTGGTGAAAAGCCGCGTTACGATGGTACTTGGCGTCCAGAGCTTGGCAAAACGTTGCCAGCAATTCCAGAGGGTCGTCAGCCAGTCATTCGCTTTAAAAATCCTCTTGAAGGCGATGTGAGTTGGGATGATGTGGTTAAAGGTCGTATTACGATCAACAACCGCGAGCTCGATGACTTGGTGATTGCGCGTCCTGATGGCACGCCAACGTACAACTTCTGTGTGGCAGTGGATGACTGGGATATGCAAATTACTCATGTTATTCGAGGTGATGACCACGTCAATAACACGCCACGCCAAATCAATATTCTCAACGCATTGGGCGCAACGCTGCCGCAGTATGGGCATGTGCCGATGATTCTCGGAACTGATGGTCAAAAGTTATCAAAGCGTCGTGATGCTGTCAGCGTCATGGATTACTTTGACAAAGGCTATCTGCCGGAAGCGATGCTGAATTATCTGGCGCGCTTGGGTTGGAGTCATGGTGATGACGAGATCTTTAGTATGGAGCAAATGTGCGCTTGGTTTGATCTTTCACACTTATCCGGATCTGCCGCGCAATTTAATCCTGAAAAATTAGCGTGGATTAACAATCACTACATCAAGGCCGCAGACAACCAACGTTTGGCGGATCTCGTACGCCCGCAGATGGTAAAAGATGGTGCTGAATTCGCTGGTGCACCTGATTTGGCGGCAGTCATCGCGCTATTGAAGGAACGTGCGAACACTACACTAGAATTGGGGCAGGCAGCGATGCTGTTTTATCGTCAGCCAGCCGCAGAGGCATCTTTATTGCAGCAGCATGTCACTGAGGCGGTATTGCCAGCGTTGCGTCAGTATGCCGAGTCTTGTAAGACAGTGGAGTGGAACAAAGCAGCATTGTCGGCGACGTTAAAGCAGGTGTTAGCTGATCATGGATTGAAAATGCCACAATTGGCAATGCCACTGCGTTTATTGTTGACGGGTCAGTTGCAGACGCCATCGATCGATGCGGTTGTTGAGTTATTTGGTCGCGATGTCGTGTTGCAGCGACTCAATGCCATTGCCGCGTAAAGAATCGTTATTGATTGTCTTTCTAGAGGCGATGAGGGCTTTACATTGGAGCATTCATCGCCTATAATCTCGCTTCTGTTCTGCAAGGGGGTATAGCTCAGCTGGGAGAGCGCTTGCATGGCATGCAAGAGGTCAGCGGTTCGATCCCGCTTACCTCCACCAAAAAATTGGTGGTTGTATCAGAACAGAAAAACTTGCTGTCCCCATCGTCTAGAGGCCTAGGACATCACCCTTTCACGGTGAGTACAGGGGTTCGAATCCCCTTGGGGACGCCAATAAATTTTTATTGTGGACAGCAAGTAAAATGCAGGTGTAGCACAGGTCAGTAACAAGGACAGAATATGTCCCCATCGTCTAGAGGCCTAGGACATCACCCTTTCACGGTGAGTACAGGGGTTCGAATCCCCTTGGGGACGCCATTTTTATCCATTTGCGTCAATGCAAATGTAGGTCAGTAACAAGGACAGAACATGTCCCCATCGTCTAGAGGCCTAGGACATCACCCTTTCACGGTGAGTACAGGGGTTCGAATCCCCTTGGGGACGCCAAGTAGCAATAAAAAAGCCCGCTCTGCGGGTTTTTTTATGTCCAAAGTTGTTGTCTAGCGGTGCATTCGCCTCTCCCCAATGTCCAGCGCAATAGAAAAATAAGTCAATCAATCCTCCGCCGAAGCGAAGGAGATTTCAGGGAATGATGCCGTACTATGGATCTGCGTATCGACGTGATATCGAAATATGCTCGGTGCACGTCTCCGTTTTAACGCTTACCTTGGTAGATTTTGTCAAACTCAGCACCATCATCAAAGTGTTTCTTTTGCGCTTGTTTCCAATCACCAAACACTTCATTGAACGTAAATAAATTCACTGGTTTGAAGTTCGCAGCATACTTCTTGGCTGCTTTTTCTGAGCGGGGGCGGAAGAAGTGCTTTGCAGCGATATCCTGACCTTCTTCAGAGTACAGAAATTGCAAATACGCTGTCGCTACTTTACGTGTTCCAATCCGGTCAACGACTTTGTCGACGAGCGCGACAGGAGATTCTGCGAGAATTGAATATTTTGGATAAACGATATCGTAGTTGTCACCAAACTCTTGTCTGACCAATTGCACTTCATTTTCGAAGGTAACAAGTACGTCGCCGATCTGGCGCTGCGTGAAGGTGGTTGTCGCACCGCGACCACCAGCATCTAACACAGGTACGTTCTTGAACAAGCGTCCGACGAGATCTCTGGCTTGCGCTTCGGTGCCACCGCTCTTGATCACCGATCCCCATGCAGCAAGATACGTGTAGCGACCGTTCCCAGATGTTTTTGGATTAGGAACAATGACGGAAACGCCCGGTTTGCCTAGATCGTCCCAGTTAGCGATATGTTTGGGGTTGCCTTTTCTGACAAGGAAGACCATGGTGGAGTAAAAAGGTGCAGCATTATTGGGGAATGCTTTGGCCCAATTCGCTGAAAGTAGACCCTTCTCAGCAATTGCATCGATATCGCTTGCTTGGTTCATGGTGACGACGGATGCATTGAGCCCATCGATGACGGAGCGAGCTTGTTTGCTCGAGCCTCCATGGGATTGATTGATGACAATTGTCTCGCCAGTCGTTTTTTTCCATTCGGCGACGAATGCTGGGTTCACTTCTTTAAAAAACTCTCGTGTAACATCGTAAGAGGCATTAAGTAGTGGCTCTGCCGCATTTGCAGCAGTTGTGACACCCGAACAAGCGATCGCGATACCGGCAAGCATGCCAAGCATCAGGCGACGTTGCGGTGATCTGTTGATGGTCGTGGAAGCGGGGTACTGATTTCTTTTCATGGCTGAGATGCTCCTGAGTGGTGACGCGTTATGTTGCTTATAACTTATATATTTGCCAAGAACATTATTCTTCTATTCTTAGATTTAATTCCTATTTGTGGCTGCACGTTTTATCGATCATCGAAAAAAACGTCATATCAATAACTGAAAAGATTCTACTACCAACGATTTGAAAAAAATTTTTCTTTTCGATAACTTTGTTACACTATAAGCCTCTTTTTGAAGACTGATGCGTTATGAAAACTTTCACCTCATTTTCAGCAAAAATCACTGCACAGCTCGTAGTTGGTCTCTTTGCTGGCGCCACAAGCTTGACCTTAGCGCATGCAACCGACACATCGTCGGCTTCACAGCAGGTCGCGCACGTCGGCGGTATTGATTGGCGCAAAGATAACAACCTCGATGCTGCATTCGCGCTGGCAAAATCAAGTAACAAGCCTTTATTTCTATACTGGGGGGCGGTCTGGTGCCCACCGTGTAATCAAGTGAAAGCGACTATTTTTAATCGTCAAGAATTTATTGAAAAGTCTCGTCACTTTATTCCTGTGTATCTGGACGGCGATAGCCCTAGCGCACAGAAATTCGCAGCACAGTTCAAAGTACGTGGCTACCCAACAATGATTCTGCTGAAACCGGACGGCACCGAGATTACTCGACTACCAGGAGAAGTTGATTCTGAGCGTTATTTGCAAGTATTGACACTGGCGTTAAATACATCCGTATCAGTGAATGACACTTACAAATCGGCGATTGCTGGTGGAAAAAATGTGAAAGCAGAAGATTGGCGCTTGTTGGCTGATTATTCGTGGGATGACCCTGATCAAAAACTGGTTAATGCCAAAGAGGTACCTGCGACGCTGTTGCGCTTAGCTGAAGTGTGTCCGCCTGGTGTCACTGCAACGCGGCTATACCTGAAGGGCTTATTCTCTTTGGCGACAGCAGAACCTTCTGCCACAAGTGGCGTAAAGCTCGATAAGGCGCAGGCGTTAGCGAAATTATCTAAAGCTTTATCCGATCCACGTGTTGCTCACGATAACCTCGATTTGGTCACTGGAGCAGCCGCGGAGCTGACGGCGTATTTGACTGCAGCGCAATCATCACAACGCACAACGCTAGTTACCGTCTGGAACCAAGCCTTGGTGAAACTTTCCGATGATGTAACGATCTCCAAAGCTGATCGACTTGGTGCGGTGATCGCGCAAGTGTCGCTGGCGAAGCTCGATAATGCCAAAATCCCCGCCACTTTACAGGCCGATGTCAAAAAACGTGTGCAGGCGATTGATCAGGCTACGACAGACGCTTATGAGCGACAATCGGTTGTGCACGCCGCTGCTGAAGCCTTAGGAAGTGCTGATTTATTGGATGATTCGGATGCCCTGTTAAAGGCTGAACTGAAGCGCTCCCATTCGCCGTACTACTTTATGTCGACGCTCGCTAGCAATGCCAAGAGGCGCGGAGACAAAGCCACAGCCTTGAATTGGTATGGACAGGCGTACGATGCATCGAAAGGGCCTGCAACGCGTCTTCAATGGGGCGCGAGCTACGTGACTAATTTGGTCGATTTGGCACCGACTGATGATGCCCGTATCGAACGTACTGTGACCAGTGTTTTTACAGAATTATCAAAAACAGAAAATGCGTTTTATGAGCGGAATCGTGCATCGTTAGATCGCATCGGGAAAAAGCTCATCGAATGGAACAAGGACGGAAAGCATCAAGCCGTGTTTCAGAAGGTGCATGTCCAATTGGATGGCATATGCGCAAAATTACCAGCAGGTGATCCACAAAAAGCGACGTGTCAGTCAGTGTTAACCAAATCCTGACGCAAACGGGAAATAAGAAAATAAAAAATGCGACCGATGTTAATTGGTCGCATTTTTTTTATTGCTGTTTGTATTGGCGTATCAGAAGCTCGTCGAAATCCCTGCGAACAAGGTGCGACGTGCACCGTATTGTGGTGCTCCAACGCCGACGCCTGAACCGTCACGCAACAGATATGTTTTATCGAAAATATTCACCAACGAAAGACGCCCCTCGACATCGCCAATTGGCGTTTTTTTCCAAGTATGAACAAACGCCGCATTGAATGTCGTGTAAGGATCGAGTGCTGCAGAATTGGGGGTGCCACCTGCTGGGGTTTTGCGTAAGCCACTACCATATAAGAAATCGCCGCTGATCTGAGAATCACCAAAATGATAATGCACACCGCCAGAAACGGTATAGGTTTGGTTATGGTCAACGTAAATGTAATGGCTGGCGATATACGCTAACTCATCCGGCTGAAATAATGACTGGCCTGAGATGATGTTGGTTGCTTGGGCTTTTTGTATCGAGGTATTGAGGAACATGCCCCAATTTTTCTCGTTATAAACAGCGGACAACTCAAGTCCCTTGGCAAACCCTTTTGCATAATTGAACGGCGACAGAATCAACGCCTGACCAAACTGGCCTTCATCGAGCATATTGGTAATATTTTTGTAGTACGCGTCGGCGGTCAGGCTGAGATTGTCATTAACCTTATGACTGATGCCGACGTCAAAATAATGAGTTCGTTCTGATTTGACGTTAGACGAAGTGGCAATGGCAGGTGCTGTTGTCGTGTTCGCATAAAGATTGATGCTCTCTTGCGATGCGAGTTCTTGTGGCGGTGGTGTGAAATAGCGTGAATAGCCAGCGTGGAATGCGGTTGCCTCGCTCACTTTATATGCCAGATTGACACGTGGGCTCCATTGTTGCTCTTCAACGAAGGCGGATACGCGATCAAAACGAACACCGTAGTTGATCGTCAGTGGTTCAGAGATATGCCATTCATCTTGGGCATAGAGACTGTAAATTTTCCCCACTTTACTGGAGTCATCGACGATAGTGATCGGTGTCGTTGATGTCTGATTGCCAGACGCATCCGCAGGGAAGGTGCCAACCGTGTTATTACTTTCGGTCGTTTGACGGGTATATGCAAAACCAGTTCTGAAGGTATGCTGTTGGTTGATTTTATAACTGACGTCGCCTTGTAATCCTGCTGATGAGTTAGTCCGTGTCGTATCAGAAGAAACGCCGTTATAGACAAGATCTCCAATTGCATCGGGCGTGTAATGTAATGCAGAGTATTGTTTGAATCCAGATAATTGGAAGTTTAATGCGCCGAGATTTTTTTGATAGGAGAGAACCACAAACCGGTTCTCCTCATGCTGGTTTTCATCCAGTTGAGATGACGCTAATGTGCTCGTGCCAGCTGCGGCGTCGCTGACGCCTGCCAACGAAAAACCTGGGGCTTGTGAGGGATTATTCGGAATTTGGAAACGACCAACGTAAGTTCCAAACATCATACCAAGACGGGTATCGTCATCGAGGTAATAGGAGAGGTTGCCGAACGATTTGGTCTGTTGTGTCTTGTCATGGATGGCGGATTTGGCGGGTGTTGGATTTTCAATGCCTAATTCGTTCGACAAATAGCTGCCCGAAAGATAGTAATTGAAGGCACCAACGGTACCAAAAAATTCAGCACTTGGATTGTAATAGTTGTTGCTGCCAACTAAAACGCCAATACGGCCACCTGGTGTTGTGTGACCTTCTTTGGTTTGGATATCAACGATCCCTGCCGTACGCAAGCCAAACTGCGCGGGTAGGGCGCCGGTCATGAAGTCAGTTTCGTCGATCTGACGGGTATCGATCGATTGACCGAAGCCTGTGATACTTTCTGGTAACTGAACGCCGTTAATCCGGTACTGAACGTTACCGTGGTCATCACGAATATGAAGGCTACCAGACGCTTTAGAGTCTTGCGCTACGCCAGGCAAGCGCAACAACACTTCATCAAAGGGCGTTGAATCACCTTGGCTCAGCGCATCAACCATGTGGTGATCAATGGCATAGACGGTCGTGCCGATCTTTGGTGATAAATCTATCCTCGCGCTTTTCAGATGCGCAGAAGTGACCTCAACAGTGGAGATCGGCTGATCGTTGCTGCCAGTCGCTGTAGTGACAGGATCTGCAACGGCCTCTTCGTTACCCGCGGCCACCGCGAAACTCGTCGCTGTTGCGAAGAGGCCGGCGATCAATAAAGGAAGTGGGCGTAAGCGGAAAGAAGCGTTGAATGCTTGCGTTGTCATGGTGAGCCTTTTCTTAAAGCGAATTTCTTATTTAATAGATGGTGGTCAGCAAGATGGCGACCTCCGAAGGGCGCTCGTTCTGGCTAACTGGTTATTTTTGAAAATGGATACGCGTTAAATGTTGTCCGCAAGTGGTGGTCATGCTGATGATGCAGCGAGCATCACCAGTATCGTCATCACTAGGCGGTCGTTGTTAACGTGTATGGGTCAAGCAATTTAGGCGGTCACAGGTGGGCCGCAGCTTGGTGGGAGAAGGGATGGTTGGCGAAAGCTGATCTGGTGTACTTGTTTTGCATACAGTGTGTACACAAGCACATGGATGGTCACAAGCGCGACAGCGGCTGGTGTGACCAGATCAAGTTTGTCTGATACGGCGCTACATAACGAGCAGGCCTGATCTTCAATCGAGTTTGCGTGATGATGTGTTGCGGCAGTAGAGATGAGCAGAATAAAGCTCAATGCCGCAAAGATGGCGATGCCAGCTTTCCATGTACGAGCGAACGCCATTCTCATCAGGGCCAGAGAATGACCTTGATGTGATTGTCTCTGCCTGCTTCGCGCAGAAGGAGAAAACGGGTTACGCGACATAAAAAAGTGGGGCTCCGTCAAAACATGACTAATATTTGTGGTTGATCAGCGTAATCAATGCCATAACGATGCGCATCCGCTGAACAAGCTGCGCTTAGACACGTACCGCGCCTAAGAGTTCCGTCTATTTTAAAATAAATTGACCGATCGTAGAAACTGGATCGAGTCTCTTTATATTTAATTTGAATATCTAAGTGAATTTATATGATTGGAAGAAATGAAGCTTTTTCGATAATATCGCCTTCTGTCATTTTCAGGTGTAAATATCAGTGATACGTATTGAGCAAGTTCAGAAGTTTTATCAGGTAAGTCGAGAGGTTGCAGGTGTAGAGGTTCATGCCTTACGCGACATCAATCTTGAGATAGAGCAAGGAAGTATTTTTGGCATTATCGGACGTTCAGGTGCAGGTAAAAGTACGCTGTTACGGACCTTAAATTTATTAGAACGCCCCACATCAGGCAAGATTCTGATTGATGGCGCCGATATTACGCAATTTGATGCTGCACAGTTGCATGGATTGCGCCAACGCGTAGGGATGGTGTTTCAACATTTCAATTTGTTGAGTGCCAAGACCATCGCCGAAAATATTGATTTCCCGCTCAAACTCGCGGGAACCTACACAAAAGACGAACGCAGAAAGCGCGTCGACGAATTACTTGCCCTTGTCGGTTTGTCCGACCAACGCGATAAATATCCAGCGCAACTTTCCGGTGGTCAGAAACAACGAGTGGGTATTGCACGTGCGCTTGCCAACTATCCCACATTATTGCTCTGTGATGAGGCGACATCGGCGTTAGATCCCGAGACCACGCAATCCATTTTGCGCCTGCTCTCAGAGATCAATCAACAATTAGGTCTCACTATTGTGCTGATCACGCACGAAATGCAGGTCATTCGCACGATCTGTGATCAGGTGGCGGTCATTGATGCGGGGGAAATTGTGGAAATGGGCGATGTGGCTGATGTGTTTTTACATCCACAGCATCCTGTGACACAAAGCCTTGTCGCTGAAAATCAGGCATTAGACCTTGATTTGGTGCAGTTAAGTCGTGAGAAGCAGCGTGGGATTTTGGCGCGTCTGACGTATGTTGGCGCGGCAGCCCATGAGCCGATTCTAAGTCGTGTCGCTGCGCAGACGCAGCTGCAAATGGTGATTTTGCAGGGAACAATTTCTCGGATTAAAAATACACCGTACGGACAACTGTTGGTGGAGTTAATTGGTACAACAACAGAAATTGATCGGGTACTCGCCTCACTTCGCGCAGAAGACGTGAGAGTGGATCTGATTGATGTCAACGGAGGGACGGTGTAATGGATTTTTCAAATATTGACTGGGAAGATATTGCCCAAGCGACGTTAGACACGTTGACGATGACGGGATGTTCGCTGTTTTTTACCATACTGTTGGGTTTGCCACTGGGTGTACTGTTGTTTGTGACAGGTAAAAAGCAGTTGCTCGAGCAACGGGGGATTTATGCGCTCTTGTCGGTGATCGTGAATGTGTTGCGCTCGGTGCCGTTCATTATTTTATTGATCGTATTAATTCCCTTCACCTTATTTTTGGTCGGTACTTCTCTTGGCGTCCCTGGGACGATTCCTCCGCTGGTCATTGGTACAACGCCATTCTTTGCACGCTTGGTTGAAAACGTTTTACGTGATGTCGATCGTGGAATTATCGAGGCGTGTCAAGCGATGGGAGCGAAAACGTATCAGATCATTATTCATGCGTTGCTCCCAGAAGCATTGCCTGGGTTGATCGCTGCAGCAACAGTGACAACGATTGCGCTTGTGTCGTATGCGGCGATGTCGGGTGTGATTGGTGGTGGTGGATTAGGTGACCTTGCACTGCGTTTTGGATATCAACGTTTTCAGACGGACGTGATGGTGGTCACGGTCGCTATTTTGATTGTGTTGGTGCAGGTCTTGCAGTTTGCCGGAGACAAGTTAGTTGCACGATTTACGCGTAAGTAGTTTTCGCTGTACTTTTGATGTTCTTTTGTCGTTCTTTTGATGTTTAGCTGTTTTTCTCTCAATAAAAATAAGGATTAGTTCCATGAAGCTCTCTTTTCAACAACAATTTAAACGTCGCCTGACCTTGGCGGCAGTGGCTGGTGTCGCTGTGGCAGGTTTGTTTGCTGCGCCAGTTTCTGCATTCGCAAATGACGTGTTAACGATCGCGGCAAGTCCCGTTCCGCATGCAGAAATTTTGGAGTTCATCAAGCCACTATTAGCCAAAGAAGGCGTGGAGTTGAAGGTCAAAGTATTTACTGATTACATTCAACCCGCAGTGCAGGTCAATGAAAAGCATTTAGATGGTAACTTCTTCTTGCATCAACCTTATCTCAATGAATTCAAGAAGAGTCACTCTAACGATATCGAAGTTCCAATCGCTAAAGTTCATGTCGAGCCGTTTGCGGCCTACTCGTCCAAATACAAAAAAGTAGCCGACATTCCAAATGGTGCAACCGTTGCGATTCCAAACGATCCATCGAACTCGGGTCGCGCATTGTTATTGTTAGCGAAACAAGGACTGTTGACGTTGAAGGATCCGACGAATATTTCTGCAACCAAAAAAGATATCGTCGCTAATCCAAAAAATCTGAAGTTCAAAGAATTGGAAGCCGCTACACTGCCACGCGTGTTGAATCAGGTTGATCTGGCATTGATCAATACTAACTACGCGATTGAAGCCAAGTTGAACCCAGTCAAAGATTCGTTATTTATTGAAGATGCGAACTCGCCTTACGCTAATCTCTTGGTTGCTCGTGATGACAACAAGGATAGTCCTGCATTCAAAAAGTTGGTTGCCGCTTTACATTCACCTGAAGTGAAGAAATTCATCGAAGAAAAATATAAGGGCGCAGTTGTTCCAGCCTTCTAATGTTGCTGATCATCGTTCTTAGGGTGATGATCTCTCAATAAAAAGACATAAAAAAGACATAAAAAAGATATAAAAAAGACATAAAAAAGACATAAAAAAACCTGGCCACGTAAGTGGACAGGTTTTTTTTTACGACTGCCGCTGAACGATGAACGCTCAGCGTTGGGCGTTTTATTAGTTACGTACGACGCGTTTGTATTCGTTAGTGCGTGTATCGATTTCGATCACGTCATCTTGGCTCACGAACAGTGGAACTTGAACTGTGTGACGGTGTGCTTCGATCGCGTTTTCGATTTTTGCTTCTTTCAATACGTTACCAGAAGTGTTGCCTTTGACTGCTGGCTCAGAGTACACCACTTGGCGTGCGATTGTTGTTGGCAATTCGACGGAGATTGCTTTGCCATCGTAGAACACCGCTTCGCATTCCATACCGTCTTTCAGGTAATGCAATGCATCGCCCAAGTTTTCTTCTTCGATTTCGTACTGGTTGTAATCAGCGTCCATGAATACGAACAATGGATCAGCGAAGTAAGAGTATGTTACTGGCTTTTTATCCAGAACAACGACGTCGAACTTGTCATCACCACGGAAAACAGATTCTTGTGGGCTGTTAGTCAGAAGATTTTTCATCTTCCATTTGTAGGTGAAGCCCGTGCGGCTAGAACCGTTAACGTCAGAGCGCAAAACGATCATAGGCTTGCTATCGACCATAATAATGTTGCCAACACGAATTTCTTTTGCAGGTTTCATAGTAAATATACGTAAAAAGGTGATTGCATAAAAATCATCTGTTGCCTACTGGTAAAAGCCCTGCAAGCCCACGTCCGATTGAATTTGAGAATACGGTAAAAATTAACCGCACATTTTACCCCATTTTTGTGCCGTAATTAAACAAGAGTAGCGGCAAACTTGAGTAAATTCGTACTGAAATCGCCATTTTTGCGCATTTCGTGCTCCCATACCGTGCACATCTCGGTAATGTGGGGCAATTCTTTCAGTAAAGTACGACTGACCTCGGTCCACTGGTCATGCGCCGTTTCAGCCTCATTCCACATGAGGGCTAGTTGATTGAGATTCTCCGTTTTAGCGGTATAGCGGTGCAAAAAAGCCTTGAGTTTGACATGGTGGAGGTTTTCATCTTGCGGATAAATATGCCAAATAAACGGCTTATTCGCCCACTGGGCACGGACAAATGAGTCCTCACCACGGACAAAATTGACATCACATGCCCACAACAATCGGTCGTAGTCTTGTTGCGGTAAAAAAGGGATGACTCTCAGTGTGAGTGATCCGCGTGTTGCAGAGGCGCCAACCTGCGCGGCTTGCCCTAAAAATGACGTAACAGTCTCTGTTGCGACCCCTTCAGGTACAAGGCAGATGAGCGGTGTGTTGCTCTGTTGCCATGCGCTCAACAGCGAGGCAACAGGGGCGTGTGGGTAGCAAAACAGAGACACTTTAAGCTGCTGCTGTTCGGCCTTGGTTACGCCAATGCGTGAGAAAAAACTGGCGACTTGCTCGGTGTCCGCCAAAAATTGCTGGCGCTGGACGCTCAGATCTTGCTCGACCATCAGTCCCCCCGTTTTATTGGTAAAGCCGGGGAAAAAGAAATATTTCGTTAATGAATAAGAGGGGTGTGGCGAGGGGAGTGTGTGGCAACCTTCCACCCATTCTTCTGCACTCAATCCTTCAAAATTGAACCAGAGAGGGCGTTTTTCGCGTTGTGCCATACTCGCGATATAGCCAGGTGGTATGTCGCATCCAAAAAATTCGATGACGATGTCTGCGATGTCTTCTGCGGTGAATGTGCCATGTTGATCCCGCCAATGGGTCACCTGTACGCCTGCAACGGTTTGTTGATCCTGGTGTGGATCGATTTCTGGACAGATACGCCGGAAACTGACCAAGTCGTCGACCCAGAGGGTGACGGCAATGGCGTGTTCGTGTGCGAGTTGTCGGGCAAATCGCCAGCAGATACCGATATCACCGTAATTGTCGACGACCTTGCAGAAGAGGGCGAGCGTTGTCGTTTGTTGGGGCTGTTGTTGCATAAAGATAAAAGAATGAAAGTGGCATCGCCGTCTTTGCGATGAGCATGGCATGCCACAACAAGGTTGATGTCAAAAAAACGAATTGACTGACGTTGGTTACACGAATTGATTCTTCCACTCACGTAATACACCAAAGTTGGCTGCCTCGTCACTCGCATCCGTCAAATTTCTTTCGTGTAACAGACGATGAATCACAGTGGCTTCTCGACTCCGCAGAAAAGGGTTCGTCGCACGCTCAAGGCCGATGTTGCTTGGAACGGTTGGTAGTCCTTGGTCTCTTTTCTCTTGCTCACGCTGCAGACGGTCACGCAAGGGGTGGTTGTCTGGCTCAACGGCGAGCGCGAAGCGTAGGTTTGAGAGGGTGTATTCATGGGCGCAATACACTGCCGTCTCGGATGGTAAGCGACTTAACTTATCCAGTGAGTGGAGCATTTGCGCTGGCGTTCCTTCAAATAATCTGCCGCAGCCACCCGCAAAAAGCGTGTCACCCGAAAAAAGCCACCGCTGATCGGGGGCATAATAAGCAATGTGACCTGCTGTATGACCGGGGACGTCAATGACCTCAAGCTGTAGATTGACATCAGTAAGGACAATGCGCTGCCCCTCTGAGAGCGGATGAGTCACCGAAGAAATGCCATCGTTGGCAGGCCCGTAGACGGGAATTTTCTGATCATCTTGATGATCTTTTAGTAATGCTGATACGCCACCGATATGGTCTGCATGGTGGTGTGTCAGTAAAATGGCAGATAATGTCAGATGGTGTTGGCGTAGCGCATGTAATATAGGGGTTGCGTCACCCGGATCGACCACAATGGCTTTGCTCCCGTTGTGGATGATCCAAAGGTAATTATCCGCAAATGCTGGAATTGTCAAAATAGTCAGAGGGCTGTTCATAGACACATGGAAACAATGGAAAAGAACATTATAGACCTCGCCGCTTGGTTAGAGTCACCCGTTGGTCGCTATGTGCTGGACTGGGAGCAAGCGCAGCTAGCAAGGCTGACCGTTGATATTTTTGGCTACAATGCGCTGCAAATTGGTATGCCGCAGATTGATGGTCTGGCGGCGAGTCGTATGCCGAACCGCTGGTTGACCGATTCTGCTGTGCACGTTCATGCTGGGGGCACATTCAAAACGCCAGAGCGTCAGGTCGTGGTCGCGCATGACTTTTCTGAATTACCCTTTGAGACGCAAAGTATTGACCTTATCATTTTGCCCCACGTGTTGGAATTCACCGACGAACCGCATCAGTTATTACGGGAGGTGGAGCGGGTCTTGATTCCGGAAGGGCGCGTGATTATCACTGGATTCAATCAGACGAGTTTCTGGGGTGCAAGGCAACTCGCTGGACGTATGAACGACCATTATTTTTTGCCGCAAGAAGGTGAATTTATTAGCTTTACGCGGATGAAAGATTGGCTGAAGCTATTAAGTATGGAAATTGGTGAGCATCGTTTTGGCTGCTATGTGCCGCCGTGTCGCTCCGAAAAATGGCTGCAACGCTTTCATTTTATGGAAGATGCTGGAAAAAAATGGTGGCCGTATTTTGGCGCTGTGTATATGGTGCAAGCAGTAAAACGTGTTCGGGGTATGCATCTGATCGGACCCGCATGGAAGCAAAAGCGCTTGGCGCGCGGTAATGCGGTGGCGGTGGCGAATAAAGTAAAAACAAAGCAAAAATAAAGCAAAAATAAAGCAAAATAAGTATGGATAAAATTGAGATTTATACCGACGGCGCATGTAAAGGCAATCCTGGTGTGGGAGGCTGGGGCGCGTTATTGGTTGCGGGTAACAAAGAAAAAGAACTCTGTGGTGGCGAGAAAGATACCACCAATAATCGCATGGAATTGATGGCGGTGATACAAGCGCTTGGCGCGCTAAAACGCCCCTGTGAGATCACGCTGCACACAGATAGTCAGTACGTCCTCAAAGGCATAACGGAGTGGATCAGCGGCTGGAAAGCGAAAGGTTGGAAAACCGCATCTAAAGCTCCGGTCAAGAATGTTGATCTATGGCAAGCCTTAGATACGGCGCAATCTACCCATAAAATCGAGTGGCGGTGGGTCCGTGGCCACACGGGCCACCCTGGAAATGAGCGCGCCGATCAATTGGCGAATCGGGGTGTTGAAAAGGCGCTGGCTGGAGAGATTTGAGTACCTACCACATTGCGTTGATATTGCTTGAAGTTACTTATCCAGCGTTACTCATTAAAGAGAAACAGGCGTAGCCAGAATGAACAGTTTTATGCGAGAACGCGAAACCACTCGTCCCTATAGTCTGAACAAAAGACGACGTCTGACGATGCTTGCACTATTGGTGCCTGCACTGAGTTTTGCGAGTCAGGGCCGTGATGAGAGCAGCGATCAGGTTGGTGATCATAAAGCGATACCCTTATTGATCTGGCAGTTAACAGATCAAATGAATCAACCGCTTCCAGCCAAACCGGTTATCCAGCGCCTCGTGGATTATTTGAGTCAAAAGTCTGGGATTCATTTTCGCTTACAGGGATACCCTTGGAATCGTGCCTTAAAACTTGCCAATGAAGGTGTTGCGCCAATCTGGGGATTATCGGTGACGCCACAACGCGCGCAACATTTTGTATACTCGCACGCGATTTATGAATCCAATGTCTGGATGTTGGTCAATAAATCGTTTGCGACCCCCATCCCCAATCTCGCAGCGTTGGCGGGCAAGCGTGTCAGTATTTTTCGCGGTGTATCCTATGGCGCAGAGTTTGATGCTGCGAAAAATCACTTATTTCAGGTGGAAGAGGATAGTGACAACCTGCGCGCTCGCGTCGCAAAATTGCTTGCTGGGCGCTGTGATGTCATGCTTTACGCAAATCACCATCGTAATGTGGAGCAGGTCATACTTGAATTGAAAGAGTCTGGCTTCGACCCGCAACAACTCAAGGTCTTAGATAATCCTTTGTTAAGCGAACCAGCCTATATTGCGATTTCGAAAGAAAAAATCGCAACGTTTCCAATGGAAGAGCTTAATCGTGTGATTGATGCTGGTCGGCGCAATGGTGAAATCATGCGCTTATTGCGGGATTGATCGCCCTATTCGAAGAGAAATCGTTACGCTCAGCTACTGCTACCGCAGCTACTACCGCAACTACTGCCACCACTGCTGCCGCAGCTAGACCCACAGCTGGTTCCGCCATGTGAACTGCTACAGTCAGTGGTATGACCGCTGTGAGCGCCGCCGCAATGAATAGCGTCTGTTGAAGTGCCACCGGAAGTCGGTCCCAAAAAAAATCCTGTATCAGATGATGTATGTTTTCCCCTAGCGAGAGCGCGTTGACGCAGGATGTTGTAGTTGTGCTCGTTAAGTAGACCGAGTGCGAATAATGCATTAGGTTGAAAACTTTCTGGGAAGATCATGCTTCCCTCGGGAGTGCCGTATGCACTGATATTTCTGAAGCCCAATTTTCCTGAGTGATGTCGATAGGCATAACCGTTCGGCATATGGAGTTGCGCATCGAGACGGAATAAGGTGGGTACTGCCGTGCTGAGATCTGAAATGCGATCCTGTTTTCGGGCTGCAACCAAGCATGCGGCTAAGGCGTGATCGATGCCGCCTCCCATCTCTGTTTCATCCAAATGAGGGATCGTACGGCCAAAGTGCTTGTAGCAATACTGGTCGAGTGAGATGGAGGAATAGTGGTTCCAAGCATGCCATACAGAATCAGCCGCCTTGGAGGGAAGTGCGCAGGCAAGTGGACTTTGGGCGACGCAATCAAAAAAACGGATTAAGCCCTCACTGGCTTGGGCGAAAAAAAAGGCATCCTGTGGAATGCCCGGGAATTCTGCAGGAGCCGCTTTTTGCCAGTATAAAAACAAGCCAGTCGGTAGGTCTCTTAACTTGTCTTCATAGCGTGACGTGCGAATAAAGTGCTCGGCACGATGTTGCTGCCATTGTTGACGTAGTGATTTGATAAACATGTCATCTCCTTTGTTGTTGTTTTTGTTCCTTCATCATAGGAGGTATTTATCGCAGTTCTATCAGGAAAACTACGTATTCAACGGTGGTGCGGTTGTCAATTAAGATTGCAGTTCTGTTTGTAATCGATCTAAAAACTGATGTACATGGTAGGCATCCACCAAACCATGATGCACGAAGGTTCCCACCGGCATCATCATTTTTTCATTCTGCATTTCATATTTTCCAACGGAAATCTTAGGGACGCTATCCTTGCCGTCTAATTGTCGTGCGTGGGTAATGCCACTGAAATGAATCCACGGCATGGCGGAGAAATGAATAACGTCATTACGTGCACATTCATCGTTAAAGCATAATCCACTGCGCTCTTTGACGGATTGCATTTGGCGCGTTGCTTGTGCGCTAAATAAAGCAAAATCCTCTTCGAAATAGATCGGGCAAAAACCAAACGTATGATCATCGCGACTGACTGTCGCGTTGACATGAATGCGATGGTAGTCAACGACCTGCTGATCTTCGATGCGATATCGCATGGCGTCGGTATGATTGATCGCGATCAGCGTTTTATGCAGATAGTATAGAAAGAACGATTGTTGCTCCTGCTTACACCATCTATAGGCACGTGTACAGTCGACATTAGCAATAATTCCATGAAATGGTTCGTCCATCGCTGAGAAAAACGCGAAATGTTCGGCACGGTTCCAAGAGTGAAGATCAACGATTTTTTTCATGATGACTGAGTGATATACAGGATCGCAAGATGATACCTTGAGTGATGCGCTCTTGCTGGCGCAGAAGGATAAAAAATGGGGATAGTCAGACTATCCCCATGTAGTACTCAACGAATAAGATCAGTAGAATCGATACCGATATCAGCGCATCGCTGTAATCATTTGTTCCAACTTGACGGTGTCAGCACAAAATGCACGGATGCCTTCGGATAACTTTTCTGTCGCCATCGCATCTTCGTTTAACAGGAAACGGAATACCTTTTCGTTCATGTCGATTTTGGCGATATCTGATTGCAACGCCAGTTCGGTGCTCAGTTTTTGCGTCACGGCGCTCTGTGAGTCGGCTAACTTTTGTAGTAAATCAGGACTGATCGTCAATAAATCACAGCCTGCCAATTCCAGAATTTGGGACGTGTTACGGAAGCTCGCGCCCATGACTTCTGTTTTGTAGCCAAATTTACGGTAGTAAGAGTAAATCCGTTTGACCGACAGAACACCTGGATCATCCGCGCCGAAGATCTCTTGGCCCGTTTTTGCTTTGTACCAGTCGTAAATTCTTCCGACGAAAGGAGAAATCAGTTGCGCGCCTGCTTCAGCGCATGCAACTGCTTGTGCCAAGCTAAACAGCAAGGTCATGTTGCAGCGAATGCCTTCTTTTTCTAGTATTTCGGCCGCACGAATGCCTTCCCACGTTGATGCAATCTTGATCAAGATACGGTCACGAGGAACGCCAGCCGCTTCGTACATCGCGATTAATTGGCGACCTTTTGCCACTGTCGCTTCCGTATCAAATGAAAGACGGGCATCTGTCTCTGTTGAAACACGACCAGGAATTTCGTTTAAGATTTGCAGGCCAAAGGCGATCAACAAATGATCGATGGTTTCATCAATCGATTTGCCTGCGGTATCAGCGACCGCTTTTTCAAGTAAATGCTTGTACTCTGGTTTTTGTACCGCTTTTAAAATCAGAGACGGATTGGTTGTCGCATCTTTGGGGGTGTAAGCCTTGATTGCCTGAAAGTCGCCTGTATCGGCGACAACAGTGGTGTATTGCTTGAGTTGTTCTAGTTGATTCATGGTGTGGTCGATCTCAAAAACGTCAGGGGTTAACTTCAACGATCGGTGATCCTGCAACGATATCACCAATCACGGCCGCTTCAAAGAAGCCGCCCTCTCGGAAAATGGCTAATACATTCTCTACAGCACTCGCATCACAGGACACTAAGAGCCCGCCGGATGTTTGCGGGTCAGTGAGGAGGGCTTGTTGTGCTGGGGTAATGTCACTGTGCAATCTGACATCGGTGCCATACGCGGCCCAATTTCTGCCTGATGCACCTGTCACAAACCCATTGGTGGCTAATTGTTCCACGTTGTTCAAGAGCGGAATATCCTTCATCCGCAAATGGGCTTGTACGTTTGCACCACGGCAGACTTCCAATAAATGACCAAGTAAGCCAAAGCCTGTCACATCAGTCATCGCATTGACGCCAGCTAATTGCGATAAGTGTTGGCCGGGACGATTAAGTTTCGTGGTGCTCGCAATCATGCTGGCATAGCCGGCTTCATCAAGGGCTTGCTTTTTGAGGGCAGCGGATAAGATGCCGACACCTAAGGGTTTTCCTAAAATTAATCGATCACCAGGTTTAGCATCGGCATTGCGTTTGACTTTAGATGGGTGGATCAGTCCCATGACGACCAGGCCATAGATTGGCTCAACGGAGTCAATGGTATGACCGCCGGCAATCGGTATGCCTGCTTCAGCACAAATCGACTCGCCGCCTTGAATGATTTTGCCGATCACATCCAGTGGCAATTGGTTGATCGGCATGCCAACCAATGCGAGTGCCATAATGGGGGTGCCACCCATGGCATAGACATCTGAAATTGCGTTCGTTGCTGCAATTCGGCCGAAATCAAACGGATCATCCACAATCGGCATGAAAAAGTCAGTCGTTGCGATCAATGCTTGTTCGTCATTGAGTTGGTAGACTGCGGCGTCGTCGGAGGTTTCGATGCCGACCATCAGCGCTTTGGGCACAGGGAAACCAGTCGATTTTTTCAGAATTTCAGACAAAACGCCTGGCGCAATTTTGCAGCCGCAGCCGCCACCATGAGAAAACGAGGTGAGACGAACGGGTGTTTCATGTGATGTTGTCATAGAACATGTATGGTGAAATCAAAGAAATGATTATACGCCCGGCGCCGTCTTGGTGGATGTCGTGTTGAAAAGTGAATAAGTATAAAAAAAGCGACCACCGAAGTGATCGCTTTTTCATGATATTGCTTATCTAGTAATGGCTATAACAGATCAGTAGTCGCCAAATGAACGGCGTGTGCTACCTTCGTTAGAGCGATTACCTTTGTAGCCGCCGCTGCCTTCTTTACGTGGGCCAGAGCCTGTACCGTTGCCGGCGCCTGCTGGCTTGCTGAAAGAACGTTGACCTGGTTTGCTGCTACCAAAGTTGTTACCTGTTTTGCGGCTATCGCCTGGTTTCCAGCCACTTGGCTTACGCGCTGTGGAAGAGCGGGATGGTGCTGCTGTTTTCTTTGGTTCAAAACCTTCGATCACATCGACAGGAATCAACTGCTTAGTGAAGCGTTCGATACGTTTGACGTGCATGCTTTCTGCGTGGTTGACCAAAGAAACCGCCAAACCTTTACGACCTGCACGACCAGTACGACCAATACGGTGAACGTAGTCTTCTGGGAACTTAGGCAAGTCGTAGTTGAATACGTGAGTGATGCCTGGAACGTCGATACCGCGAGCAGCAACGTCTGTTGCCACTAAAACGCGAATTTGACCGCGACGCAAGCCATCTAATGTACGGTTACGCGCACCTTGATGCATGTCGCCGTGCAATGCTGCTGCAGCGAAACCGGCAATGTTCAGGCGATCAGCGATGGTATCTGCATCACGCTTTGTTGCTGTAAAGACGACGGCTTGATCGACAGAAACGTCACGCAACAGGTGATCGAGCATGCGATTTTTGTGCGACAAGTCATCCACAAAGTGAACTTTTTGTTGGATGTTTTCGTGCTTGCTTGCAGAGCCAGCGATTTGAACGATCAACGGTTCAGTCGTGATGCGTTTCGCCATGTTACCAACGACGCCGTCCAACGTAGCGGAGAACAACATGGTTTGACGTGTTGGTGGTGTTGCGGCAACGATTTTTTCGATGTCGTCAATAAAACCCATGTCCAACATACGATCCGCTTCGTCCAGTACCAGCATTTGCAGCTCGGAGAAGTCGATTTTGCCGGATTCCATGTGGTCGATCAAACGGCCTGGTGTTGCCACCAAAATTTCTGGATTGCGGGACAATAATTGCATCTGTTTTGGGTAAGGCATGCCACCCAGAATGGATACGGCTTTAATACGGCGGGAGTACGCACTGTATTTGTCTGTGGCTGTTGTGACTTGCAACGCCAGCTCACGTGTCGGAGTCAAGACCAACATTTTTGGCTTGGCAGCGACGAAACGTGGACGATCGCCACGGGAGCGTGCAGATTGGCGTTCTTGGTTTGGTGTTTTGCTGTTGTCATAGCTGACAACTTCAGCGGAAATCAATTTGTGCAAAGCTGGCAGCATGAATGCTGCTGTTTTACCGGAACCAGTTTGGGAGGAGACCATCAGGTCACGACCCTGAATCGCGGCAGGAATGGCTTGCTCTTGAACCGATGTTGGCTTGGTGTAGCCAGAGTCAGTCAATGCGCGGATCAGGTTAACGTGGAGGCCTAGTGCTTCAAAACTCATGGAATTCTTTCGTAAAAATTTAGCGCGATGCAAACGTAACGCGCGCAAAAATGCAGCGCCAACCAAACGAAATGAACACAGAAAATCCAACTACGGACGACAATGAGATTTCGGCACAAAAGCTTTGCGCCGGGATGATGTCTTTGGTGAATCTAGACATGCAGGGCGGGAGGGCTTTTACATGCACCATCCGATCCGGATGTGCACAGGCTTGCGATGCTACAGTTCTTTTTGCTGCGATTTATTGCGGTGCAAAAACGTGATGATACATGATTTCGACAAAAACCGCACTTTTTTTTGACGACAAGCATTATTTATCAAGAATGGAGGGGGAGTTATTTTATTTGCATGTCTTTTGCCAAGCTAGGTCAAGGGCACCATTTGTCTGAAAAAGAAAGCGATGCGCCATCCATCCTTGTGCAAATAAACTGAGTACTTGATCGTAATAATGGTTCGTTCTTATCGGTTGGGCTTGCAGTCGCATTTGTTGTTGCTGCAAGGCGGTTGTATTTTTGCTTGTTTGCAAGAAGGGCAGGAGGGCCGCCGAAAAGCCACTTGAACCGGTGTTTTTGACTTCCCCCGTTTGAATGTTGATGAATTCAGGCGGATAACCTTTTTTTTCCGTGAGTGTCGCCATTGGCTGCAAGGTTTTGAGTAAGGTGGGGCGATCGCTATCTTTGTCTGCCAACATACCCGTCCATAAATACACGCGAATTGCATTGTAGCCGCCGTTGCCTTGCTCGGCCCCTTGCAGGTCGGGCATGAAGCCCTCGTTTGCATGGTAATGAATCCAGTCCGCGGTATAGCCTTTCGGCGAGGCGCCCAGAATCACTTTTAATGAGGAAGCCTGTAATTTTTTCCAGCGGGGGTCTTTGTCGGTGTGGTCAAACCAACGTAAGAGTTGCAACGGGCTATAGCTCGGATTGAGTTTCCATTGATTATTGCCCAGCGCAAATCCTTGCGGTCCCGGTAGTAGGGTTAATCCTAAGTTCGGTATCTCTGCAGTTTCTTCGTTGAGAATGCGTTTGGCGAGCAAGATGGAGAGCGCAGTATAACGCTTGTTACCCCATACCTCTCCTGCAATACTTAAGGTATAGGCGATCCATAAGTCGGCATCGGCGGCGGCATTTTTATCAATGATGCCCCAACTGTTGTCTGACCGCTGCCCCCACTGCCAGGCTGGAAGGTGACTGGTTAGATCGCCTTCTGCTAAATTATTTTCTGTCCACTTGAGTAGATTCTGAAATGTGCCTTTATCATTGGCTACCAATGCGAAAAACATGGCATATGCTTGGCCTTCGGATACCGTTGGTTTGATGCTTCCACTCAGGTCAACGACGCGTCCGTCAAGAGTGATAAACGTTCGTTTAAACTGTTCCCACTCTGGCCATGTGACAACGCAGCCTGTGTTTTCTGCCACAGAGCACGTTGTGCCTAGCATCGCTACAATAGCAAAAACGATATGAATTGTCCGTTTTGCGGAAAATGGAAGGCGAAACATAGTCGTTAATGATTGAAATGTCATCATAGGTTTGTTTGAGTAATCCTAGGTGGCCTGATACGATGCGTGTCAATAAAATCTCGCTGTCAGTGCCGATGGGCAAAAATGTATCAGACTACAGTGTAGTCGATGGAGAAAATTTTGAGAGCAAAAAAGCTAGTTTTAATTACAATATTTTTGTCGTTGTTTAGTTTGTCAGCTGGCGCGTATGCGGAGACGATTTCAGTTGCGGTTGCAGCGAACGTTCAATATGCATTTGACGAGTTACGTGCGGCGTTTAAGCAAGAGACAGGAAACGATGCTGTCGGCACTATCAACTCATCGGGGAAGTTTGTTGCACAGATTAGTAATGGTGCGCCATTTGATGTCTTTGTTTCCGCTGACATGGAATTTCCTGAAAAGCTTTACAAAGATGGCATGACCACAGCAGCACCAAAAGTCTATGCGTATGGCGCTTTGGTGGTGTGGACGACAAAAAACATCGACCTAACACAGTGGCAGGCTGCATTGACTGCGAATCAGACGACCCACATTGGCGTTGC
The DNA here is from genome assembly GCF_049340215.1 of Undibacterium sp. MH2W. Taxonomy (NCBI): domain Bacteria; kingdom Pseudomonadati; phylum Pseudomonadota; class Betaproteobacteria; order Burkholderiales; family Oxalobacteraceae; genus Undibacterium; species Undibacterium sp. MH2W. The sequence goes on from NZ_JBMPPA010000012.1 coordinate 71,410, forward strand.
CAACCCTAAAGCGGCCCCTTATGGGCGTGAGACGATCAAGGTGTTTAATGCGCTTAAACTAGAGCAGAACTTGCAGCCTAAGCTGGTGTTTGGTGAGAGCATCGCACAAACAAATCAATACATCTATTCCGGGGCTGTTGACCTTGGTTTTACTGCGAAGTCAGTGGTGCTGTCCCCTGAAATGCAAGGAAAAGGCAAGTGGGTAGATGTACCAAAAACACTCTACCAACCGATCGCGCAAGGAGCAGTTGTCCTCACTTATGGGCGAGACCATCATGCCAAAACGGCGCAGCAGTTCTATGATTTTTTATACTCTGCTAAAGCGCGCGCTATTTTTGAGCGGTACGGCTATCTTTTGCCATGAACCGCCTTCAGGGTGTCATTTTCGCAGTAGAGGCGCATGGCAGTGTTGCACTCGTCGACGTCTCTGCTGGTCACCTTTCTTTGTCGGCGACGCTGTTAGGGAATCCTTTGCAACTCGCCACGTGGGCATCTGGGCAACGTGTAAGCGTCATGTTTAAGGAAACAGAAGTCGCTATTGCCAAACAGTTGTCGGGTGGCATCAGTCTACGTAACCGTATTCCAGGGCGCATCCTGCATATCGATGGCGGACAGATTCTGACGCGAATTCTCATGGCAGTTGATGGATTGGTGCACGAATCTTCTCAGGATGCTGTAACAATCAGTGCCGTGATTACGACCCGATCAACACAACGACTGCAATTAGCTGTTGGCGACCTCGTGGAGGCATTGATTAAGTCGAATGAAATGACCATTCAGTCTTCCTCAGAGATGGGGGTGGTGTGATGAATGATCTCGATTGGCAACCACTTTGGCTAACATTTAAATTGGCAACGGTGACGACTTGTTTGTTGATGGTGATTGGTGTTCCGCTGGCCTATCGCATTGCCCTCACCCAAAGCAAACTGAAACCGCTGTTCGAGACCTTGGTCAGTATGCCGTTAGTGTTGCCACCTTCTGTGCTGGGGTTTTATTTGTTATTGGCATTTAGTCCGCAGCAGGCATTCGGGCACTGGCTTGAGCATTATCTGCATCTTAAATTAGTTTTTAGTTTTGCTGGATTGGTCATCGGCTCGGTGATTTTCAGCTTGCCGTTCATGGTGCATCCGATACAAGCCGGGTTGCAAAACCTACCGCCCAATTTACTTGAGGCCTCACGTACCTTAGGGAAGTCCGATTGGTACAGTCTCAGACACATTCTCTTGCCTAATATTAAGCCTGCACTGTTGACCGGTGTTGTGTTGAGTTTTGCCCATACCATTGGTGAGTTTGGGGTTGTATTGATGATCGGTGGCAATATTCCTGGTGTCAGTAAAGTGGCGTCGATTGCCATTTATGACGAAGTGGAAAGTCTTAACTACGCAGCCGCGCATGTCTACGCTGGGGTGCTCTTTGCATTAAGTTTCAGTATTTTGCTGATCGTTTATATGCTCAATCGTCGTCATGCGTATTTAGTCCGTTCTGGCATGGTGAGCTCATGATCAAGATGGCATGTCGTAAAGCATTGCATGCGTCAACAGGACGTGTGCAGTTAGATGTCCAATTGACGATTGAGCGTGGTGCGTTCGTTACTTTGTTTGGTCCCTCTGGCGCGGGTAAAACAACAGTGTTGAGGATGTTGGCAGGACTAGTTCATCCCGATAGCGGCACCATTGAAGTGGCGGATAACGTATGGTTTGATGACCAAAAACGTCTTGCCGTCCCTCCACAACAGCGTACGCTCGGGATGGTGTTTCAAGACTACGCTTTATTCCCCAATCTCAGTGTCGCAGACAATGTGGCCTATGGGATGACTACGGCGTCACATCGAAAGAAAGCGTCGAACGTTGAGGTTGATCGGTTGTTAGCGGCCAGTGGGCTTGTGGAATTAAGAGATCGATTTCCCGCCAGTCTATCGGGAGGTCAGAAACAACGCGTTGCGCTGGCACGTGCCTTGGGACGCGCTTTGCAAACCGCCCAGGATGGAAAGTCGCCGCTGCTTTTGTTGGATGAACCCTTGTCTGCTCTCGATAATGCGATGCGTGCACAGTTGCAAGATGTGGTGTTGGCGTTACATAGAGAGTATGGGTTGACCACCGTCTTAGTGACCCACGATATCGCTGAGGTATTTAAATTATCGCAGCACGTCTTTGTGATCGAAGCGGGGCGTATTGTGCGCTCGGGTTCGCCATCCTCTGTTTTTTTACAACAGCAACGACAAGGCAGCTTGCAGTTGCAAGCGCAGGTGCTGGCAGTGCGTCAAGAAGAGGTGGTGTATATTTTATCTTTACTCGTGGGACAGGATATTGTGGAGGTGATTGCGGATAAAGAAGAAGCGGCCCACTTACATCCTGGCGATGTGATCTCGATTGCCACGAAAGCGTTTAGCCCAATGATTTTTACGGCGAACGCCGTTCGGTAAATAGAAAATAAAAAAAGCTGCCATGGCAGCTTTTTTTTCGATATCGTTGATACGATACGTTGGATTACTGATTGTAAGACTCAGCGTTCAGACCCATGACGTGGGAGAAGCCACCGTCAACATACGTAATCTCGCCAGTAATGCCGTTGGCCAGATTAGACAACAAGAAGGCCGCAGTATTACCGACATCTTCAATGGTCACATTACGGCGCAGAGGAGCGTGTTCAGCGACGAAGCCTAAGAGCTTACCGAAGTCTTTAATGCCACTGGCTGCCAAAGTTTTGATCGGGCCAGCAGAAATGCCGTTGACGCGGATACCTTTTTTACCCAGATTTTCGGCCAGATAACGTACAGAAGCTTCTAACGATGCTTTTGCCAGACCCATGGTGTTGTAATGCGGAATCGCACGAATCGCACCCAGGTAGGACAGTGTCAATAACGATGAATCTTCACGCAACAGTGGCAGAGCTGCTTTTGCCATTGCTGGGAAACTGTAGGCAGAGATGTCGTGTGCAATGCGGAATGCTTCACGGGAGAAACCGTCGAGGAATTCACCAGCAATCGCTTCACGCGGTGCAAAGCCAATAGCATGAACCAAACCATCGAGGTGATCCCAGTGTTGTCCGAGATCTTTAAACACCGCTTCGATTTGCTCATCGCTGGCAACATCGCAATCAAACACTAATTTGCTATCAAATTCTGCAGCGAAATCGGTGATTCTGTCCTTAAAACGATCACCGACATAAGTGAACGCCAGCTCAGCGCCTTCGCGCTTGCACGCCTGTGCAATACCGTAAGCGATAGAGCGGTTGGACAGCAGCCCAGTGATCAGAATTTTTTTGCCTTGCAGAAATGCCATGTTGACTCCAGGTATTTTCGTAGTATTGATGCGGCTCACAGGACGGAAAACCTCCAAAAGCCGCATCAATACTACACTGTGGTTTTTGCTAACGGTAACTTCATTAGCCTAGATACGTTTCAAATGTGTTTCTTTGCCGCTGGTATTTGCAGTCGTCTGCAGATGGTGATTGCTCCCGATTAATCGGATTCACGACAATAGGACGGAATTGTAGTTGTTAAGCGCGAATCGGGCAAATAATAAGTTCATCATCTTGAAACAAATAATTTCAAAATAGCAAATAACGCGATCATCTTGGGTATGCCGGTACGATGGATGTATCGATCAATGAATCCGATGATCTTCGCTCTTCTATCCACGTGTTAAAACGCACGCCCGTCCGATTTTTCGACGATTGAATAGAGTCCTGAAGGCGCTGCGTATCCTTTCGCCGTTCGCCATTCATTACAAAACAAATCGCATTGCGTTGAGTAGAGCACCAGGTAAAATGGCGCCACCCGTATGCCGTTCGCCGTATGAGCGGTCATCCATCACGGTTTCAGTTTCCTGCGTTAGGGCTAAGAGATCGTCTCCTAATATCCTGAAAAGCGATTCATCAAAGCGCATCACATTGAGAGGCGCTTTGATCTTGCCGTTCTCAACCCAAAAACAGGCAAAACGCGTCATGCCTGTGATGCGGCAATGTGCGCGATCAGAAAAATTCAAATACCACAAATTACTAATGTAAATGCCCGTTCCCAACCGTTGTAGTACCTCAGTCATTGGCATCGTACCTGGTCGCATACGGAGAGACTTCGCCGATTCATCATCAGTGCAACCATTGCTTTGAATGCCGTATTCTTTTGCGGTTCGCGGTGCAATCATGCTTCCGCATAGTTCGCCAGCACGAATGAGCTCGATGTGGTCAGGCTTGATAAATCCTTGAGGTTGAAAGACAGGCTCCAGACCGGCGGTACTGTCTTCGCTGAGATAAATATCGGAATGTAAGCGGACATCCCCGCTGTGTAAGCGTCGCAAACAACTTTGATGGGTGCGTAACGATTTCTCAGAGAAGCCACCCCAATTGAGCATCATGAGCAATTCATTGAGCGCTGTCGGGGTCAGGTACACACGATAGCTTCCGGGAGGAATGCTCATTGCTGGTAATGCCAGTTGTGTTAGTTGCTCTTTGGCCGCCAGAAATTTTTGTTGAAATTCGGTGGCGTTCCATGCAAAACCAGCGTAGTTCGATTTGACCGCTTTATCGCAGGCATAAAATAAACTCCAATCGAAATTCACATTATGTGTTTCGAACCAATTATGTTGACCAAAAGAATTCGCAAAGCCTCGGTATTGACTCCCCGTCGCAAGGATACCAACCATATCGAGTCCATTTGCTGCATCGAGAATTTGCAGCACCATATCTTCGGTGGAGGGTAGCGTTGATGCCTGTTGATGCTGCGTAGAATGGATGTCAGTGGCAATGAGTAGATGGGGATCTTCAGGGAGATCCTGCAATTGCTCTCGTAACATCGTCACGGTCTCTTGCAAAGCAAGACAGTCCTGCTCCCACTCTGTGCTTAGATGAAAACTGCTACTTGCATGACGGCGACCGATGAGTAGTTGTAGTCGTAGATGACATTGCCGTACATGACCCGGTTGCCTAATAGCGCTACGATTAAACCGAACGAAGTCGGTCTCTTCCGCCGAAAGCCAGCACGTGAACTGCTCGGAAGAGCTGATTTGACTCCGCAGAAATGCAGATAGCTTATGAAAATAATCTTGCATTACGCGCCCCCTCCAAACACATCAACTTGACCGAATAAACAGGCGGGCGAAGCATGTCCTACCCGTATTACCTGTGAGGGCTCACCCTTGCCGCAAAATGGTGTTCCCATCACTGCATAGGTTGAGGCATCACCCATCATTTTGAGTGAGCGCCAGAAACTTTCAGAGATGCCACGATAGTTGGGGTTTTTCACTAAACCTTTACGTTCTCCGTTCACAATCAGTTCACCGTATTCACAACCAAACTGGAATTTATTACGAGAGTCATCAATGGACCATGAGACGTTGGTATTCATCAGCACCCCATTTTCGATCGATGCAATCATCTCGGATAATGTACTGTGCCCAGGTTCAATATTCAAATTCGCCATTCTGTCGATCGGCGGCCGGTTCCAATCACACGCCCGCGAATTGGCAACACCAGCCAATCCTGCACGGGCCTGCGAGAGCGTACCGCCGAGGGGACGCTGTAAAACACCGTCTTTAATGAGCCATGTTTTCTCAACGGGAGTGCCATCATCATCCCAGCGATACGATGCGAATTCTTCATCTCTCTCCGGGTCATAAGTCACATTCAGCAGCGAAGAACCGTATTGAAAATGTCCAAACATTTCCGGTGTCACGAAACTGGTTCCAGCAAAGTTGCGCTCATCCCCAAGAATGCGGTCAAGCTCTAAGGGATGACCAATTGATTCATGAATTTGCAGCATCATTTGCTCTGGTAGAAGCAACAAATCCATTCGACCAGAGGGACAGTTCTGTGCACTTAACAATGCAACCGCCTCCTGCGCGACACGAATTCCAGCGCCGTAAAACCCGGAACGCTCGAGGATATTGATGCCACCCTGCTGACAAAAGCCGTTGTATTGACCGCCGAGTGTTCTGGTTTGCGTCTCCGTTCCTTCATGCGCGGTGACACTGAGATTAGGAATGAAATAATCAAAGTGTTGATAGATATCCGCACCATGGCTGCTAAAAAACCATTGATCTGTATGGGTTGTGGAGATGGCGGTACCCCAGTCAACGATGCGGTCATCGATTTTACAGGTGCTTGATTCTTGCATTAACAGTGCAATCATATCGGCTCTGGACCAGGGTATCGCTGTTGGTCCGTGGTAATGTCCTTTGGCCGATGATTGGGGGAGGGCGCTGAAATTCGTTACGGATTTTCCAGCACTCATCGTTGCCCAGTCCCTTGCGCGCGTGATCGCTTCTTGGATGCCGCCGCGAGATAAATCGCTGGTTGCTGCATACCCATAGCCACCTTGATGAATGACCGAAATCATTGCGCCATGGCTGCGCGCTGTTGACAACGGTTGCAAGATATCTTGTCGCACACTCATGTGTTCCGAACGCTCATCAACGATACGCATCGAGCAAAAATCGACCGATGGCAGCACTGCATTGAATATTTTTTTGACAGATTCCAATTGCTACTCCTTGCGCTGATGAGCGAGATCGATTTCTATTGCATATCGGTGACAGTGCATTGCGATGATCACCTCAGGCGTGCTGCAAGCCGCGTGGGATCGCACCAAGCAATGTTTTTGTGTAGGTTTGCTGCGGATGGTGATACAGATCATCGGCATTAGCGAGTTCAACGACTCTCCCTTTGTTCATCACCATGACTTGGTCGGCAATGTATTTCACCACCGCCAGATCATGTGAAATGAAGATGTAAGACATCCCAAACTCTTCTTGAAGATCTTGCAGTAAATTGAGTACCTGTGCTTGCACCGACACATCCAGAGCAGACACCGACTCATCACACACCAAGACCTCAGGCTTCATTGTCAAGCATCGTGCAATCGCAATACGTTGACGCTGTCCACCAGAAAATTCATGGGGGTAGCGATGGAATGCCGTCGAGGGTAATCCCACTTTATCAAGAAGTTGTTGCGCCATTTTTGCGCGTTCGGCGTCGGTTTGTCCAATCTCATGAATGCGCATCGGTTCCATTAAGATTTGGCCGATGGTAAAGCGCGGATTGAGAGAGGCATACGGATTCTGAAAAATAATCTGAATGCGACGTTTGTACTGCAAAAATTCTTTATTTGACATCGACAGAATATCTTTGCCATCAAAGATTGCCTGACCACTTGTTGCCTGATGTAGTCGTAACAAACTCAATCCAACGGTTGTTTTTCCAGATCCGGACTCGCCTACGACGCCCAGCGTCTTTCCTCGGGCAAGTTTGAACGACACTTGATCCACTGCTTTAAATTCTTTTTTTCCAAACAAGCCTTCCCGAGTAAAAAAGCTCTTACTCAGATTTCTGACGTCGAGAATAATTTCTTCATCACCACGAAGCCCACGGGTGCGCTCTTCTTGTGGCGGAAGTTCTCCGTGATTGTCCATGAAATCGCTGATAACCGGTAAGCGCCATGGACGATGATCCAAGCTCGGACGGCAATGTAAAAGCGCTTGTGTGTAAGTATCTGCAGGGCGTTCAAAGATTTGCTCAACCGATCCCGCTTCACGGATCTCGCCATGGCGCATCACGATGACATGATTGGCAATCTCACCCACCAGTGCCAAATCGTGCGTGATGAAAAGCACAGACATCTGGCGCTTAATACGTAGGGCGTTAATCAAATCAATAATCTGTTTTTGAATCGTGACATCCAGAGCCGTCGTCGGTTCATCTGCGATTAATAATTTCGGTTCGCAGGCGATAGCCATGGCAATCATCACGCGTTGCTGTTGCCCACCAGATAGTTGGCTTGGGTAAGCGTCGACTTTGCGTTGAGGGTCAGGTATGCCGACTTCTTCCAATAACTCAATCGCGCGGCTACGTGCTTGCTGAGCATTCATCTGCATGTGCAGCTGTAAGACTTCAGCGATCTGAAATCCGACGGTAAAGACGGGATTGAGAGACGTCATCGGCTCTTGGAATATCATCGAGATATCTCTGCCACAAAGCTGACGTCTTTCTGCGAGACTCATATCCAGCAAGCTTTTTCCTTCGAAGACAATCTGACTCTCCGAGGCAATACGCGATGTGTCGACGGGTAATAAACCCATCACAGCAAGCGAGCTGACCGATTTGCCGCTGCCGGATTCGCCGACTAAGGCGACGGTGGTGTTATGCGGGATCTCAAATGAAATCCCTTTGACAGTTTCAACGTATTCTTTCTTTGACACTCGAAACGACACTCTTAGGTTGTCGACCTTGAGCAAAGCAGGGGACGCTGGTTCGATAGTTTTCATATGGATCCTTATTTCAGCTTAGGGTCGAGGGCGTCACGCAAGGCGTCGGTAAATAAAGAAAAAGCAGTCACCAAGACGGCCATTGCCATTGTTGCTGCAACAAGTTGCCACCACTTTCCGAGAATGAGTTCATTTTGAGCCTCATTCAGCATGCTGCCCCAAGAGACCGTTCCGACAGGGACACCAAATCCCAGAAAACTGAGAATCACTTCCGATTTGATAAAACCCACCACCAAAATCGATACCTGAACCAATGCGACATGGCTCACATTCGGAAAAATATGAATAAACATCTTGCGCCAGTGTGATGCGCCGATGGCGTCTGCTGCCCAGACATATTCGCGTGCCTTGTGCTTCATGTACTCTGCGCGCATCAATCGGAATGGCCCCGTCCAACCTGTGAATGCCAGAATCAGAATGATGGTCGAGATCCCTTTTTGTTGCAGTACGGCGGCAACTGACAAAATCAATAAGAGGTAAGGGATGGAGGTGAATATGCTATAAAACCAGTTAAACAAATCATCGACTCGTCCACCAAAATAACCTGCAACCGCACCAAATAAGGTGCCGAGTAAGGTCGCCAAGAAGGCAGCGATAATGCCAACAAGGATCGAGGTTTCAGCTCCTTTGATGGTTTTTTTAATGATGTCATGTCCCCATTTATCGGCACCAAATGGCAGAGTTGCGGCACGAATCGTCGTCGCTGCTTTACCCGATTTCGCCAACGCGATACGTATCTCACTCATTTCTTTTTCGAGGGGGTCGACAATGCCATAGTCTTCAGTGACGACACCGGACTCCGCGTGTTCTTGATGTCGCAAGCTTTTGATGACATCTCTGAGCGGATCCAATGGATTATCCGTCCCAGAAATCGACGTTTGACTCGATTGTTTAGCTTGCTTTACGTCTGTCGCGTCACTGATTGCATCCTTGCTGACAGTAAAAGTCGGTGGTGCATACGAGATGCCTGTTTCCACCTCCCAATCTGCGGCAATGACGCCGATGGATGACAGAAAAATAGTGACAAGAAACGCGACGACAATCGCGAGCGCGATCATTGCGATGTTGTCGGCACGCAGACGACGCCATGCGAGTGCCCACAGCCCCGGGGATGATTGAGGTTGTGCTGCTACGCTGACGTGAGAAGTTTGTTGAAGCGATGGATTCATGCTGTAGTCCTATTTCAATTGAACGCGTGGATCGACTGCTTGATACAGAAGATCGGTCAATAAATTAAAGATCATCGTCGCTGCAGCAACGTAGACCGTGATTGCTTTAATGACAGGGAAATCACTTCGTTCTACGGCAAGAATAACTTCGCGGCCAATGCCAGGGATCGAGAAAAATCGCTCGATCAAAAATGCGCCAATCAATAACGCAGGAAGATTGAACATGACATACGTAATGATCGGAATGGCTGCATTTCGCAAAACGTGGACCCATTTGATGCGATGTTCAGAGACGCCTTTTGCACGCGCAGTGCGGACGTAATCTTGATTGACTTCATCCAAAATAAACGTACGGAACAAACGCAAGCTTGGTGCAACGCTCACAGCGAGGCCGATGAGGATCGGTAATGCAGAGAATTTAAATAAATTTTCTGCGAAGCTTTCTCCCCAGCCTTGTACTGGGAACAGGCTGAATTGGTAAGCGAAGAAGTATTGTCCAACGATGATGTAGACCAAAATACTAATAGACATCCCCATCGTGCAGGCAATCATGACTGCGCGATCAGTGAAGGAGCCACGACGGAAGGCAATACCTAATGCCAGCGCGATTGCCGTGAGCGTCTCTAAAATCGTTAGCGGTAATAGAATGGCCATCGATGGTCCAAGACGCGTCAGAATAATGGAGGAGACTGGCTCACCAGTACTCCAACTATTTCCAAAGTCAAAGGTTACGATTTGCTTTATAAAAATCCATAGTTGGATGTAATAAGGCTGATCGATGCCTAATTGTTTTCGGATGTTGGCAATTTGGGCAGGGTTGGACATCTTGCCAGCCAAAATATAAGCGGGATCGCCACCCACCCAGTTAAACAAGAAAAATACCAGCAAAATAACGCCGAGCATTGTCGGTGCCATTTGCCATAGGCGGCGGAGGATGTAAGCAATCATTGGAAGGTCTCGCTGTCAATCTGAGTGTGATACATGTTTTTATTCATTGTCGTTTCTTGCGAATGGGCATCGTCATCCGAGATCAAATGCCACACGGCGCTATTCTTTTTTACTTATTTTTATCGATATCGATAAACATCCACTCGGTCAGCATGACAGGATGTTTTTTGAATCCGATCACCCGTGGTTGCGAGAGCATGTTCCGGTAACGTGCGTACCCAAGTCGTTGTGCTGAGTAGACTTCCATAATGCGTGCCATCTTGTGATACAGCAGGTCGCGTTCTGGTCCGGCGGGTAACTTTAACGACTGCTCATATAACTGATCGTATTCGGGAATCGCAACGCAACCGTTATTGTTGAGATGAATATTGGCGCCATAAAAGAGCTGCATAAAGTTGTCGCCGTCCGGATAATCAGCGATCCAAGGGGAGATGCGCTGTGTCAGGTGGCAATCTTTTTCGGCCTTGAGAATTTCTGCGAAGGGGCGGAAATCAACGTTCATACGGATGCCGATACTGTCATACGTTTTTTTCCACACTTCTGCTTGCAAATGTCCGCGAGATTCGGTTTGTGATGTGTAGTTAATCTGAAATGGCTTCCCATCCGGTAAATTACGGTAGCCGTCTGCGCCTCTTTTGTAGCCGAATTTATCTAATAGTGCATTCGCGGCGACGGGGTCATATTGGATGCTGCTTTTATACTGAGGGTCATGACCGACGACACCTGGTGGAATAGGATACTCCAGTGGAACTGCCTCGCCGTTTTCAACGATACGGTTTTCGTCGTCAACATTGTGGGCCATCGCAATCGCGCGCCGAAGTGCAATTTTCTCTTTCGATAAGCCACCAAAAACCGGGTCACGCATATTCCAGTAATACACAGTGAGCTCCGGGTCGACGATGCGTGAGAGCTGAATACCTTTTTGTTGAAATTCTGGTTTTAATTTACCATCCCGGAGAACTTGGGGTGCCAGTCCACCGTATAACTGAAATTGGTCGACTTCATCTTTCTGGAAAGCCAGTAGACGAGATTGGTCTTCGAGAATGTCACTAACAATAATGCGTCCAATTTGAGGCAGTCGCTTCCCCTGCATGGCTGCCGTAATTTTCTGATCTTCTGAATTATTCCCACCTTGAAAGTTCCAATAGACGGGACGATAGTTTTGATTGGCGTCGAGCACAATCTTTGAACCACGCACCCACTCTGTCACTTTAAAAGGCCCGGTTCCAACCGGATTAGCCATCACCAGCCCCTGCTGGTCTTGGTATTTTTCAACGACTTCACGTGCGACGGCCGAAGTCGCTGGGTGCGAAAATATCATCGTCAAATTAAAATCTGGCCGTAATAAGTGAAGGCGTAAGGTGTATTTGTCTAACACCTCGATGCCAGGAATTTTTGCGTCGTAATCGAATTTGCCAGTTTTTTTCGCTTTCGCGACTAAGTCATCGAGGCCGATAATTTTTTGCTCAAACAGCCAGCTATGTGCAGATGCGGTTCGAGGATCCATCAGACGTTTAATCGAATAAACGTAGTCGTTAACAGTTAATTCCCGCTTTTTGCCCTTAAACGCATCGTCCTCGGTGAACAGAATCCCTTTTTTCAATTTGATCGTAAAGGTTTTCCCATCGGGCGAAATGTCCGGCAAGCCATCGGCGGTTTGTGGAATGATTTTGGCTGGACTTGCCAGATAGTCATAACCATACAAACGTTCAAATACCACCTCGACAATCGCATGTGAGTAGGTATCTCTCACTCCGATAGGATCAAACCCCGTTTCCGCTACTGGGAATATCGTCCGAAATACCTTACTCGGATCCGCAAAGGTGGGAGGATTTGTCGCAGAGCCAGTCGCTTTCGCATCTTGTGCGAAGACTGCCATAGGAGCGCTAACGCAGAGAGTCAATCCTAACAAGGCAGCGATGGTACGACGTTGAAGCGCTTCTAAAGCCGAACGAGGGGGAACGAAAAGTGAATGCTTTTGCTTGAATGAAACATTGAAATTCATGCGACGGATACTCCTGCTTACCTGTTTCTGATGAACGTACGTGACGAATGCGTCGTTACCTTAACTGATGTTTGGTTTGCAAGGGCGTTTGGATACATATTTTTCATTTTTTTACTTGCACTGAAATTGGGCAATTTTTATTGAATGAAGTCGATTAAGGGGATTTTTTGAAATCGGCTGCGACTTTTTATGCTGTTCTGCATTAATGACGGTGATGTGCGCAACAAAATTTCACCCCGTTTTATTGTTGCATAGTACATAAAAAGAAATTTTATTTGCTTTAGTCAATTAATTGGCAAATTTCAAGGAAACGAGACGAATAAGAAGCATCGATGCACCAAATTTATGCTGCATGGCACAAAAATATGCATTTCCTTTTATTGCTTTTTTTTGGCAAAATGCGCTCTGTTGTTTTTCGGCGAATTTTGAAGTCCAAAGTATTGACAGTGAGTGTCATGAAATGGTTTTATGCGCCTTCGGAAATTTTTTGGCCTAAAAATTTTCAGAATAAAACGCAAAAATAAAGTTTATTTACACTGAGTTACATCGAATAGTCGGTGGTAACGTTTGACCGGGTCAAGTGTAATCAGAAAAGCGCTGAAACGGCATTTATTGTCGTTTAATCTCGCTCCTCGTTGATGTGAGTAGACGCTAAGCTGTTTTATCGACTTATTTAATGACAAAAAATAAGCAATTGCGAGTAGTAATTACCATTTAGAATAAGATGTAGAATTTTTGTTATTGCCTGCCAATCCATATTCTGCAAATTGTGCGATATGAAATGAGAGGTTTGCAAAATTGTGTGAGTCGTTTTTGCTAAAAAGCATGACTTATATTTTGGTGTTTCCTCTATAAGTAAATTAATAAATGGTTTTGCGGTGCAATGTTTAATTTGTGTCCCGAACAGAGCTCCGTAACATTTATAATTATTTTTTTGTGTGAGACGTTTTGACTTGAGTCAAATAGTAGAAGTAGAACTTGTGGTTCGGGAGGAGTTTTAATGGATTTTTCAAATCGCCAGCAAGAGCCGGGTAAGAAGTTCCTCGGCATGGGGCTGGTTTTAGCATTTCACTTAGTGCTGTTGTATGCGCTGCTCAATGGCTTAGGGACAAAGATCGTACAGATCATCCAAAAGCCAATGGAGACTAAAATCGTGGAAGAGGTAAAACCTCCGC
>NZ_JBMPPA010000013.1:0-53922 GCF_049340215.1 Undibacterium sp. MH2W
GATTTAGCAACGAAGCGTTGTGTTCGTTTGCAGCAGAGAAGCGAGATTATGCAGCACTTTATTTACCCTGTCAACTCCCTGACTGCTTTTGCTGTTTGTTTTGATGCATCTTATGCAGATGTTGTCGGTTTCGCGTCAACTTCATCAAATCAAACCGCCGGAGTTGCTGGCTGCTGCTTTCTTCTAACTTCCCGTTTTAGCGGGAGGCGAACTATAGCAAAGTTAACCCTCTCGGCGCAAGGGAATATGAAAATAATTTAGATAGATAATAAAACGGCACGAAAGCAGGACTACAGCAAATAAGATCGTCAAGTCAAACGCAAGTCATGAAATCCATATACCATGAGCAGATGTACAACTGATGAATTCGCATAACAGCGTGCGCATCATCCATGTCGTCAACTCTGCTCTACCTGTTGTTTCACTGCTGTTGATGTTTCCTCTCAAAAGGGTGGTATATGTCTCTTGCACTTCCAGGTAACACCGAAGCGGAAGTTATCACTTTCCCGCTTCCCGTCCGGCACGAATTAGAAATTGGTCTGCTCGCCGATACAGCACACACATCGCCTAAATATCTCTACGACGCCGTCGGCTCCGTTCTCTTCGATGCCATCTGCGAATTGCCCGAATACTATCCCACCCGCACAGAAGCAGGAATCTTTACGCAATACATGAGCGAGATTACCCACGCGATTGGTCCACACAGCACCTTAATTGACCTCGGGGCAGGCAACTGTCGAAAAGCGGCACGCTTATTTCCCCTGTTGCACCCCAATCAATATGTCCCCATCGATATTTCTATTAAGTATCTCGAAGAAGCGGTGCAGCGCTTGCAACAACGGTTTCCTTATATTGAGATGACAGCGTTAGGTCTGGATTTTTCGACACCGTGGACGTTACCGGCCGAGGTCCGTACCGACAAACGCTTGTTTTTCTACCCCGGTTCTTCCATCGGCAATTTCGAACCGAGTCAGGCGCAAGCCTTTTTACGACATATACGAACCGAATGTGATACGGACGGTGGATTGTTGATCGGTATTGATCTCATTAAAGATCACGAGACACTACATCGGGCCTACGACGATGCCTTGGGGGTGACCGCGGCGTTTAATTTAAATGTACTGCGGCATATCAATCAGATCATCGGTGCTGACTTTGATGTACACCAATGGCGACATCACGCCTTATTTAATACGCACCATTCACGTATCGAAATGCATTTAGAGGCGCGGACGGCACAAACGGTCACATGGAAAAACATGCAACGCCATTTCATGCCTGGTGAAAAGATTCACACGGAAAATAGCTACAAATACAGTTTGGAGAGCTTCCTCACCTTGCTCGCGTCTGCAGGGTTTGGACACGCGCAACACTGGACCGATAGCAATCACTGGTTTGCTGTCGTCTACGCTAAAGCAATATAAGTAAGGAGTCAGATGATGCGGACAACATCCTTAGCAGAGCGTTGGAAGCAAACAAGACAACGTACTCTGCGCATTGCAGCGCTCGTGAGTGCGGAAGATGCCTGCGTTCAATCCATGCCAGACGCGAGTCCCTTGAAATGGCACTTGGCGCACACGACATGGTTTTTCGAAACCTTTGTCCTTGAAGCTTTCGATCCAGAGTTCATTCCATTTCATCCGCAATTCAAAGTGTTATTCAACTCGTACTACAACGGCGTGGGCGAAAAGCATCCCAGAGCACAGCGGGGATTACTGACAAGACCATCCCTCGAAGACATTCTTGCCTATCGCCATGCCACTGATCTGCGTGTACAACAACTATTATTGAAAAACAGCGCAGAAAAAATGTTGGATCGTATCGAACTAGGGATACACCATGAACAGCAGCATCAGGAATTAATGCTCACTGACATCAAGCATCTGCTTTCGTGCAATCCCCTCTACCCGGCATTATTACCAGCGAATACTTCTTCCGAAGAAATCGAATTCCGCGATCGCTGTATCAGTAACACGCCGCTCGAATGGCATCGCTTTGATGCGCAAATGATCAAGATCGGTCACACAGGTTCCGACTTTTGCTTTGATAATGAAAAGCCGCAGCATCGGCAATTTGTTGAGTCCTTCTCCCTCACCTCGCGACTAATTAACAATGGCGAATATCTACTTTTCATTCAGGACGGTGGGTATCAAGATCCCGCATGGTGGTTAGCGGAAGGGTGGGATTGGTTACGTCAACAACAAATACGTCACCCCCTGTACTGGCATCTTGGTGAACAGTGGGAAGAATTCACACTTGAAGGCTTACAGCCTTTGGATATGCATCAGAGTGTTAGCCATTTGTCGTATTTTGAAGCGGCAGCCTATGCGAGCTGGGCCGGTGCCCGTCTGCCGACGGAGGCAGAATGGGAATGTGCGGCAGAACAAGATACACATTTACATCAGCTATTTGATAGTTGCTGGCAATGGACAAGCAGTAGCTATGCGCCTTACCCAGGTTTCGAGATACCAACGGGAGCGATCGGGGAATATAACGGCAAGTTCATGGTGAATCAATATGTTCTCCGTGGCGCATCAAGTTTCACGCCACCGCACCATAGCAGACGTACCTATCGAAACTTTTTCCCGAGCCACGCACGCTGGCAAAAAACCGGCATACGACTCGCAAGATCCCTATCCGATACGGATGATTAATCATGTATGACACCAACGAGGACTAAGCCATGCCAACCGCTATGTGGAAGAACAAAATCATCGCCGAAGCAGCCGAAAACGATGTGATTACTTTGGAAGGGAATGTGTACTTCCCTCCGCAATATGTGGATCAACAATATCTGGCACACAGTGACAAACACACGATCTGTCCATGGAAGGGCACCGCCAGTTATTACGATATCGTTGTTGATAATCAAATCAATGCTGGTGCGGCATGGACGTATCTAGAACCCAAAGAAGCTGCGAAAAAAATCGCGGGTTATATTGCTTTTTGGCGTGGAGTGACGATCGTCGCCTAAAACAGGTGATCGTCAATGCGGCGCGTGATACTGAAAATACGATCACCACGCGCCACCTTCAATTTGCTAGCCTGCGCGCTTTGCTGCCAATGCGTTACCAACACGACTAACCGCCTTGCGGCCAAGATGGTGCGATATAAACTGACCTGCGTCGACCACCGCGTTGAGGTCAATCCCTGTATGAATGCCAAGTCCTTGCATCAGAAACAAAACGTCTTCTGTTGACACATTACCCGTTGCACCTTTGGCATAAGGGCATCCACCGAGACCAGCAACACTGGAATGGAAAATTGAAATCCCCACTTCAAGACTAGCGTAGATGTTCGCTAACGCCTGACCGTATGTGTCATGGAAATGACCGGATAACCCTGCAATAGAAAATTCCTTGGCTGCACTTTGCATCACATGCTGCACTTGGCGCGCTGTTCCCACACCGATGGTATCAGCGATATCAATCTCGTCACATCCCAGATCACGCATGCGGCGAACGACATCCGTCACACTGCTGACGGGAACATCCCCCTGATAAGGGCAACCAAACGAACAACTGATACTGCCACGTAGTCGGATGTTGTTCTGTTTAGCAGCAGCGGCAACATCACGGAAACGTTCTATCGACTCTTCGATCGAGCAGTTAATATTTTTCTGGGCAAAAGCTTCCGAAGCAGAACTAAAAATCACCACCTCATCCGCACCTGCTGCCAACGCCGCTTCAAAGCCTTTCATGTTCGGGGTCAATACCGAATACACCACACCAGGTTTCCGCGTAATGCCAGCCATGACCTCTGCAGACGTTGCCATCTGCGGCACCCATTTTGGCGACACGAACGACGCAGCTTCGATGTTCTGAAAACCTGCTGCTGTCAGTCGATCAACTAACGCAATTTTCACCTCGGCAGGAATACTTTCTTTTTCATTTTGCAAACCATCACGTGGTCCCACTTCGACGATTTTGACCTGTTGTGGTAACGACATATTAATATCCCCTTAATGGATCGACGATGCCGCGGATAGGCAACCCCTGTTTGAGGTCGGCCATTTTTTCGGCAATTTGTGCGACACTTTCTTTAAATAAACTCATTGCCGCCATGTGCGGCGTGATTTGAATACGCGACTCTTGCCAAAACGGATGATCTGCAGGCAAAGGCTCTTGTTGAAAGACATCTAATGTTGCGCCGGCAATGTGACCAGATTGCACGAGGGTCAGCAAGTCCTCTTCGTTCACATGCGCTCCACGAGCGACGTTGATCAGGTATGCCCCTCGCGGCATTTTTAACAAATTATCTCGATGCAATATACCGCGCGTTTCATTGGTCAATGGCAAAATACACACGACCACGCGACTCTCACGCAAAAAAACATCAAGACCATCAGCACCAGAATAACAAGTGACGCCGTCAATCACTTTCGGCGTGCGACTCCACCCCAGCACCGGAAACGAAAACTGTACAACGGATTCCGCAATACGCTGACCCAAGACACCAAGACCTAAGACACCAACACGAAACTCGCTTTTCTCATAAGGCATCAGGAACTGCCATTGATGTTGATCTCGCTGCGACGCATACTGGTCAAAACGACGAAAATAACCCAAGACAGCATGACACACATATTCGGCCATTTGTACGCCCATACCAGCATCATCGAGGCGAACGATGGGTACGCCTGCTGGCAACGCCGATCCCAATTGCAGTATGGCATCAGCACCGGCACCGAGAAGAAATATTGCTTTCAATTGCGTACGACCTGCCAACATGGCGGCAGGTGGTTTCCATACGATCGCATAATCCGCAGGCGCATCGTCGCCGGGCGTCCAAGTGCGAATGGCACATTGTGGAAACGCCCGATGCAGGGTGTGCAACCATTCCTGTGCGTGCTGACTGTCAGCGTAAAAGAGGATGCTGGTCATACTTGCACTTAAGTATGTCGCTGCGATCGACGAATAATATCCATGTATTGCTTCATGACACTGTCGATACCCATTTCCAGACTTTCTACAATCACAGCGTGACCGATAGAAACTTCTAAAATATCGGGGATCTGTAAAAACTTACTGAGATTGTTAAGATTTAAATCGTGACCCGCATTCACACCCAAACCAGCTTGCTGCGCTAAACTTGCAGCCGCTTGGAATCCTTTAAAAATCTCTTCACCTAACGTTGTTCCGACAAATTCAGCATACGGTTCAGTGTAAAGCTCCACACGATCAGCACCAAGTTCTTTTGCCACCGGAATATCTGGATTGTCAAAATCGACGAACAAACTAGTGCGGATATTGAGTGCTTTTAACTCAGTAATCACGCTACGCAACATCTCGCCATCTTTTTTAAAATCCCACCCGTGATCGGAAGTCAATTGATCAGGCGCATCAGGAACCAAGGTACATTGCGCGGGACGGTAGCGTTTAACGACGTCGATAAATTCTTTGGCTGGATAGCCTTCAACATTCAACTCAGCACCACGTTGTTTGCATAATGCGCCCAGGCTTTCGACATCTGTATAACGTGCATGGCGTTGATCTTGGCGCGGATGCAAGGTAATCCCTGACGCGCCCAGATCAAGAAAGCGTGCCGCGAAGGCATCGACATCTGGATAGTTACGGCCGCGCGAATTGCGCAACAACGCGATTTTATTGATATTAATAGAGAGCAAGGTCATCTCAAATCCTTATAGCACCATGCGTACAACTGCACATGGCAAGTGGGCGATAAGCGTATTGTATGCGTTTGCTTTGCTCTGCGTTGTAAATCACTGCACATAGTGTCTCAGTTTTGATCATTCTTCGATCATTCCACAAGCGCAAAACGTGGATCAATTTCCGACGCAGAAATGAATCACGCTGCATATCATCGTCTTATGCCCCACCCTTCTCCCGTCATCGGGAAAAGGGTTCTTTGGTATTGCGATCTTTAAGACTGAGCGAACGCTAAGAGCTGCGCACCCTCGCTCACTTGATCACCTACGGCATACAACACTTCATCAATCACACCATCGTGCGGAGCGGAAATGGTATGCTCCATCTTCATCGCTTCCATAATCAACAAAGCATCGCCCTTGTTAACTTCTTGCGCTTTGCTCACCAGCACCGCGACGATTTTTCCTGGCATCGGGGCGGTCAGGCGACCGCCTTCTGCTTCGCTTTCGCCAGCATGCGCAAGTGCATCAAGGTAATGTAATGGGGTGTGTTTGTCTTGATGAAAGACATGGAACTGTTCACCATCACGTACCACCGTGCCAGTCACTGTTTGATCGTCCACCGCCAATACAAAATCATGATCGTTCGATGACACTAATTTCACTTGCGCCGTTTGTTCACCGCGTCGAATGATCCAACCATCAGCGAAATACGTCACCAACACATCATGCGTCGTCGCTTCTTCAGTGAATTGCAAACCACGTTGCATCTGGCTATTCATGCGCCAACCATGACTGCTTTGCCATGGATCACTACCACTTGCTTTTTCTGACGATAACAAAGCAACGACGGCCAACGCTAAACATGGCATCGATGCGGGGGTCACCGCTGGGAACAAGGCAGATTGGTTACGTTCAATCAGACCCGTATCCAAATCGGCGGATGAGAACGCCGTGCTTTGAATCAATCGCGATAAAAATGCGATATTCGAATGTAATCCGACGATCTGATACTGCGATAACGCCTGCGACATCCGAGCCAGTGCTTCCTGACGGTCTTTACCCCAGACAATCATCTTCGCAATCATCGGATCATAGAAAGGTGAAATCGTATCCCCTTCACGCACGCCACTGTCGATACGGAACGCCGCTGGATCGCTGTGTCCACCCAATTCGAAATTCACAGCTGCTGGTGTAAGTGCATGACGCAAAGTGCCAATTGAAGGCAGAAATCCCTTTTCTGGATTTTCTGCATAAACACGCGCTTCAATAGCGTGACCGTGAATCCGCAATTCAGATTGTTGGAGTGGCAGTTTTTCACCCGCTGCGACGCGCAATTGCCATTCAACCAAATCAGTGCCAGTGATCATTTCTGTCACTGGATGCTCTACTTGCAAACGGGTGTTCATTTCCATGAAATAGAACGAACCGTCTTGGTTCGCGATGAACTCTACCGTACCCGCACCGACATAGCCGACTGCTTTTGCCGCAGCGACTGCCGCTTCACCCATCGCGGCGCGGCGCTCCGCAGTCATCCCCGGAGCAGGTGCTTCTTCAAGCACTTTTTGATGACGACGTTGTACCGAGCAATCGCGTTCAAACAAATAAACGCAATTGCCATGTGTATCAGCGAAGACCTGAATTTCGATGTGACGAGGACGTTGTAAATATTTTTCAGCGAGGACTTTATCGTCGCCAAACGAATTAATTGCTTCACGTTTGCAAGACGCCAAGGCATCTTTAAAATCAGCAGATTTCTCAATAACCCGCATGCCTTTACCGCCACCGCCAGCACTCGCTTTAAGTAGCACAGGATAGCCAATACGGTCCGCTTGCTCATGCAGGAAATCGGCGTCTTGATTATCGCCGTGGTAGCCGGGAACCAATGGAACATTGGCTTTTTCCATTAAGGATTTCGCGGCGGATTTGCTTCCCATTGCTTCAATAGCGGATGCAGGAGGTCCAATAAATGCAATACCGTTCTTCGCGCATGCTTCGGCAAATTCACTATTCTCAGATAAAAAACCATAACCCGGATGAATCGCCTGCGCACCTGTCGCCAAGGCCACTTCGATGATTTTATCCGCCCGCAAATAACTTTCCTTTGCAGGCGCTGGCCCAATAAGGACCGCCTCATCACAAACCGCCACATGTTTCGCGTTGGCATCGGCTTCAGAATACACAGCAACCGTTTTAATGCCCATGCGTCGTGCGGTAGCAGCCACCCGGCAGGCGATTTCGCCACGATTGGCGATCAGGATTTTGGTGAACATATTCTCGTCTCTCTTTAAAATATATTGTAGTCTGCGGTGTTCAGCGTATCGTCAACCAATGATTCAGTTAGGCGATTTCGCCATTGCAACGACCGCATAGTGAGGTTCATCGCTCAAGTAAATTTTCGGATTTAATTTCAATAAATCTTGATCTGGTAAAACATGAATCCAACCATCTTGTTCTCTCTGCTCCCTTACCACACCACCAGCGTCTGCAAACCGTAATACAGTTCCAGAAACAACTCTTAACTCGAGCGATTTAATAAAACGAAATGGTTTTTTCTGCGTGAACAAGTCACTTACTCTCGCATTCAATTTTTTATCTTCTGGAAAATGAGTAATATTTCCCCATAACGTTTGATAGTCGTCGGGACGTTTATCGTAAATATTTCTCACTTCACTCATCAATTCAATACAATTCTCCGACTTGCAGCCATCGCTATCGCCATCACCGGAACCTCTATGCTTTACCGATACGTTAAGCTCGAGGCCCCACGACTGATACCGGTCAGCATCTTCTGGAAGCACAACACAATCGTCTTCTAAAAGAGCTAATTCAACTTGGTCTCTATCGTGCTCTAACCAGACTTTCCAGTTTATTGGTCGCTTTGATTCAGGCTTCACTTTTAATTTCAAACACCACGTATAGCGATTACTAAGGCTTAGTATTGGCTTTACGTAGCTTCTCAAATCATTCAGTGCGGCATACTTCGTCCAAAAATTGGGCCTAGCGGATACGACAACCTGACTTGCATTGTTATCGTTGGTCTGCGCGTGAAGAGGCAAAGTTAATGCAAATAAGACGCATAACAACATCAGCCTTAAAATACACATAGCCTTCACCAATTTCACCGAAACAAATTATCCAATTGATCCGTTAGCTGCAGCTACCCGCTTTGGCTTCCACCTTGCCACGTGTTTTCAGTCCCAATTTTTCGAGTAAAACGCGATCGTCTTGGGCTTCTGGGTTTTGTGTCGTCAACAATTTGTCACCGTAGAAAATCGAATTCGCACCCGCCAGGAAACACATTGCTTGTACGGCTTCACCCATTTGGCGACGGCCGGCAGAGAGGCGGACGCGGGCTTTTGGCATGGTGATGCGAGCGACTGCGATCGTGCGGACGAATTCCAGTGGATCGAGTGGATCAAGACCGTGTAATGGCGTGCCTTCTACCTGCACCAGATGATTGACGGGGACGGATTCAGGATAAGGATTCAAATTCGCTAACTGGGCAATTAATCCCGCACGCTGACGACGGGATTCACCCATGCCAACGATACCACCGCAGCAGACTTTGAGGCCGGCATTGCGTACGTGACCTAACGTATCGAGACGATCCTGATAGTCACGTGTTGAAATCACGTTACTGTAGAACTCAGGTGCTGTATCGAGATTGTGGTTGTAATAATCGAGTCCAGCATCAGCAAGACGCTGTGCTTGCTCTTCTTTGAGCATGCCCAATGTGGCACAGGTTTCTAATCCCATCGCTTTGACTTCGCGCACCATGGTTTCGACTTTTTCCATGTCACGGTCTTTCGGTGAGCGCCATGCTGCCCCCATACAAAAACGGGTTGCACCGTTTTCGCGAGCGGCTTTGGCTGCGTCGAGTACTTCACGGACATCCAGCATTTTTTTCGCTTCGACACCCGTGTCATAGCGCGCTGCTTGTGGGCAGTAACCGCAGTCTTCTTCGCAGCCACCCGTTTTGATCGATAACAATGTCGCTAATTCGACGTCGCCATCAGGGAAGTTCGCGCGGTGCGCACTTTGCGCCTGAAACATCAGGTCGTTAAAGGGCAGATCAAATAATGCCAGTACGTCCTCGACCGGCCATGTTTCTGCCTCAATTTTTTTCACTGGTGCTTGAAACTGTACGGCTTGTTGCGGGATGTCGTTCGCTTGCATAGGTCTTCCTTCACTTCAAAAAATCGTCTTCATTACTTGAGAATATCGACATTGAGATATGTCGCTGCAGTCTTCATGGTCTCGATGGTGTTCACTGTTTCATTGTTTGTTTCATCGTGTGTTTCATGGCTATTTACGTGCGCTGAAACGGATGCCAAACGCGGAATATGTCCCAACAATGGAGCACCTATCCGTTGTTGGATCGCATCGATGTTTTCTTGCTGATAAAGCATGTGTGGATCCACTGTGTTGGCAATCCACGCGGCCAAATGCAGTCCGCGCGCCCGAATGGCTTCGGCGGTCAGCAGGGCATGATTAATACATCCGAGTCGTAACCCAACAACTAAAATGACCGGTAAATTGAGCTGCTGTGCTAACTGTGCCGTATCTGTGTCGTCATTCAATGGCACACAAAAACCGCCCACGCCCTCTACGATGACCGTATCAGCCAATGTTGTTAGCTGTTGATAGCCCGACAGAATGTGCGGCAAAGAGATCGTGACGTTTTCTTGTTTGGCCACGATGTGCGGTGCTGCAGGGGTTTGCATTAGATAAGGACATACCCACATCGGATCAGCTTGCACCGTGGATGCGGCAATCAAACTATCAACATCATCGTTATGCCACTGTCCATCGCGCAGTACCGCCCCAGAGGCGATCGGCTTCATCCCCACAGCACTGTATCCCCGTTGCGCAAAGGCTTGCAACAACGCGCTACTGCTAAAGGTTTTACCGATCTCGGTATCGGTGCCTGTCACAAAAAAATCGCGAGCGCGCGCGTTGTTCATCAGGCCACCTCCGCGAAACACTGGGCGACATAACTCATCTGATCCAAGCGACTAATTGCTTGTGCCAGCTGATGAACTTGTATTTCTGTATGCGCCGCAGACAATGTCACGCGCAAACGTGCTGTTCCCAGCGGCACAGTAGGCGGACGAATAGCGCCAACCCAATAGCCTTGCTCCAATAAATTACCCGCGATATTGAGCATCGCTGCGTTTTCACCAATGACAACAGGTTGTACGGCTGTCAGGGATGGCATGAGTTTCCATTGTTGCAGATGTAAGCCATCACTGAACTGACGAATCAGATTATTCAGATGCGCCCGGCGTTCTTGCCCTTCTTCACCAGCAATAATATCAATACTCGTGAGGAGTGCATGAGCCAACGCAGGTGCAGCAGCCGTCGTATAGATATACGCACGTGCCTTCTGAATTAACCACTCAATGACGGTTTCATGGGCGGCGACAAAGGCTCCACCTACGCCAGCCGCTTTGCCTAAGGTGCCCATATACACTAGGTTTGGTGACTTGAGGCTGAAATGCTCTAAGACGCCACGTCCGGTATCCCCTAAGACACCAAAGCCATGGGCATCATCAACGATCAACCATGCATCGTATTGTTCGCACAAGGCAAGCAAAGGAGGCAGATCAGCAATGTTACCGTCCATACTAAACACGCTATCGGTCACGACAACACGTTTTTGATGAGTGCATTCTTTCAACATCTGCTCGAGTGCCGCGTAATCTTTATGCGGAAACACTTTGGTCGTAGCGCGGGATAAACGCACACCATCGATCAGCGAGGCATGATTCAGCTCTTCTGAAAATACGGCAGCATCCTTGCCAGCCAACGCAGTGATAATGGCTTGGTTTGCCATGTAACCAGTACAGAAATACAAGGCACGTGCATGCTCAATGTGTGGAGACATGAACTCTGCTAAGCGCTCTTCCAGAGCCATGTGAGCACGGCTATGACCACTGATGAGATGCGACGCACCGCTGCCAGCACCGTATAAGCTAGCCCCCTGTTGTAATGCCTGAACAACCAAAGGATGTGTTGCTAAACCTAGGTAATCGTTACTACAAAATGCCAATAAGTCTTTGCCATCCGCCTGCAGGCTTGCACCTTGAACACTATCGACTGTCCGTCGACGACGAATCAAGTGCTGTTGCTCCAAAGCTGTTAATTCATCCTGCAACGCCTGCAACAGCGGCATTCTGGTCGCTGCTACATGCAGGTTACTACGATTGCCGCTCATGCCATAACCTCTTCAAATACATTCATGGTTTTCTGTGCCAGCAACGTGATCTCTTCTTCATTGAGAATATACGGTGGCATCAGATAGACGCTGCGACCAATCGGACGCATTAATAATTCTTGCTGTAACGCTGCGCTAAAAAAACGTCGCGAGAATGTCGATGCTTTCGCTGGATCATCGACCACCGCGTCAAAGGCAAAGATCATTCCTTGCTGACGCACATGCTTCACACGCGAATCGTTGTGTAAGCCGGCAAACGCTTGGGCAATCATCTGCGATTTCTGACGATTCGTAGCGATCACATTTTCTTCTTCGAAAATAGCCAAAGTGGCCAGCGCAGCGCGACAAGCCAGTGGGTTGCCGGTGTACGAATGCGAATGCAAAAATCCACGGCGAACATCTGCATCATAAAAAGCCTGATAAACCGCATCGGTTGTCATGACTAAGCTCAATGGCAAGTAACCACCACTGATCCCTTTTGACAAACATAAAAAATCGGGCCAAATCTGTGCCGACTCGCAAGCAAAGAAGGTACCGCTTCGACCACAGCCAACTGCGATTTCATCCGCGATGAGATGGACTTGATACTGATCACATAACTCGCGCAATCGGCGCAAGTACACCGGATCGTGCATCGCCATCCCTGTAGCACATTGCACCAGCGGCTCGATAATCACGGCCGCCACCTTCCCTTGGCGTTCTTGTAAAACTCGCTCTAGATCAGCTGCTGCGCGTAAAGCCACATCGGCAGCCGTTTCACCTTCTTGCGCCAAACGGGCATCTGGTGAGGCAACGACATGTGCTCGTTGCAACATCGGACCATACGCTTCTCGGAATAAGCTGACATCAGTCACGGCGAGCGCACCAACCGTTTCACCGTGATAACTTCCCTGAATACAGACGAATTCTTGTTTCTCGGTCTGCCCACCGTTGCGCCACGCATGGAAGCTCATTTTCAATGCAATTTCGACCGCAGATGCACCGTCGGACGCATAAAAGCTATGACCCAAAGCATGGCCAGTGAGGGCAGATAATTTTTCTGACAACTCAATCACCGGTGCGTGGGTAAATCCAGCCAGCATCGCGTGTTCGAGTTTGTCTAATTGATCTTTTAGTGCAGCATTGATACGTGGATTGGCATGACCAAACAAGTTCACCCACCACGAGCTGATCGCATCGAGGTAGCGTTTGCCATCCATGTCGTACAGCCAGATACCGCGTCCATGGCTGACCGGAATCAGCGGTACGGTTTCATGATGCTGCATCTGGGTGCACGGATGCCAGACGTGCTGCAAACTACGTGCGACCCAGTTATTTTGTGTTTCCAAAATGACTCCAGACTACAAGGCAAACCAGTTTCATGCATAAAAAACAATCATGAAGACGGGTCTGGTTAAAGAAGACGCGTATTTTATGCGACTTTTCCTACGACATCGGATTTCATGCGCAATGACAGCCTGAATGCGACCCAAATTCAGGCTACCTACTGCATTCAATGGGCGTTAACCTGCCACCCTAACGGTACGCAGCGAAAAAATGATTGCTTAAAAGCATCAAAATACGAAAACATCACAACATCACAGTAACCACGCGGGTTTACGTTTTTCTAAGAAGGACCGTACGCCTTCACGTCCCTCATCAGAAGCACGGATCTGCGCAATTCCCTCAACGGTCGCCGCAACTAATGCCGGTGTGATCTCGCGACTCGCCACGTCCTGTGCCAGCTTTTTTGCCTGTTTGACGGCGTTCGGGCTATTCGACACCAACGCTTTCACTATTTCCGCGATTTTGCCATCGAGTGCTTCGGCAGAAACCACCTCGTGAACAAAACCGATGCGCTGCGCCTCGTGTGCAGAAAAACGTTCAGCGGTAATAAAATAACGACGCGCCGCGCTCTCGCTCATCGCTTTGATCACGTAAGGAGAAATGGTCGCTGGGATTAACCCCAATTTCACTTCACTCAGACAATAATGTGCGCTATCAACGCTCACAGCAATATCACAGGCGGCCACGAGCCCCATTCCCCCCGCATAACAATCACCTTGTACCTTCGCCACGACAGGCTTACTGCAACAATAAATCGCTGCCAACATCGCCGCTAACTGACCTGCATCTGCCAAGTTTTCAGCATGCGTATAGTCGGCCATTTTTTTCATCCAGTTCAGATCTGCACCGGCGCAAAAAGCCACCCCATTGGCTGCTAGGACGACTGCACGTACGGCAGAATCGGCATCAAGTTGCTGGAACACTTGGGTGATTTCCGCAATCGTGGTTTCGTTAAAGGCATTACGAACATCTGGACGGTTAAGGGTAACCGTCGCGACGTGCGCGTCGATCTGGAGACTCAAAGTTTCAAACATATCTTCCTCATTGCGATTTATCTTTTGTCATAGCAAAGCCGTACGTGTCCAAAAAACGATCAACGATCGGTGTCCACTGCTTCATGCCATCAACAAATAAAGTGTGTCCGTTTTTAGCAAAGGGAGGTAATAACTTCCACTGAGCCACCCCTCCGGCTTTGGTATAGGCGTTAAACCACGCTTGGCTATAAGGCGGTGCAAAATACAAGTCGTTTTCGGTGTAAATCCAAAGCATCGGCACTTTACTAGTCGTGCCAAATTTGGCATACATCTGTTCGAGCTTATTCGCTTCACATGGCTCGCCCGGATGTTTGTCTGGATCACCACCCGCACCACCCGCAAAATTAATCGCTGCAACGACACCAGGTGGGTTCTTCGCAGCGGTTGCAACGGTCGCGTAACCACCAACAGACTGACCAACGATCACGACGCGTTTTGGATCAACATCGCTCTGACGCTGTGCATAATTGAGAACTGCTAGCACTTCCGTGGATGCCGCCTCAGCGGAAGGTGCATAGCTCTTACTTTTGCACGGACCGCTATCCTCAGGATCGGGCTCGGTACCGGATTCACCATAGCCAATGCGCGTCGGGACAAACACTGCAAAACCGTGATCAACAAAATAGCTTGCCTGCGCGGTGTACCTAAAACGCGCTGGCTGTCCTCGGTTTGAACCACTACGACCATGATTGATGATGACGATAGGGAAAGGCCCATCTCCATCAGGTTTAAACTTAGTAATCACGACCGTTCCCGTGGCTTGGCGACCGTATAAATTGGTCACTGTCACATCCATTTTTTCCACCGTCTCGTGCAATCGCGATGGCAAGAATGATGACCACGAGAGTCGGTCTTGCGCACCAACACTCGTCGCCACAAACATCATCGCGCACCAACTAACGAGCGATAAACTTCGGATGAATGGTCGCATGACTATCCTTCATTACATTCGGAACACACCAAATTTCACATCAGGAATCGGCGAATTCAGTGCGGCAGACAAGCCCAAACCAAGCACCATCCGTGTGTCAGCGGGATCAATCACGCCATCATCCCACAGGCGTGCTGAGGCATAGTAGGGATGACCTTGATGTTCGTATTGATCTTTGATTGGCTGTTTGAATGCAGCTTCTTCTTCCGCGCTCCAAGTACCGCCCTTGGCTTCAATACCATCGCGCTTCACAGTGGCTAATACACTTGCGGCTTGTTCACCGCCCATCACTGAAATACGGGCGTTTGGCCACATCCACATAAACCGTGGTGAATAGGCACGACCGCACATCCCGTAATTACCCGCACCAAAGCTGCCGCCGATAATGACTGTGAATTTAGGTACGTTCGCAGTCGCAACTGCTGTCACCATTTTTGCACCGTTACGGGCGATACCTTCGTTTTCGTATTTACGACCGACCATAAAGCCAGTGATATTCTGTAAAAACACGAGAGGAATTTTGCGCTGGCAGCAGAGCTCAATGAAATGCGCGCCTTTTAATGCGGACTCGGAAAACAGAATACCGTTGTTAGCGATGATCCCTACCGGCATGCCGTAGATATGAGCAAAACCGCAGACTAATGTCGTTCCGTAGCGGGCTTTGAACTCGTCAAAATGACTACCATCTACCACGCGAGCAATCACTTCACGCACGTCAAACGGTTTACGAGTATCCACTGGGATCACGCCATACAATTCGCTTGCAGGGAATTTTGGCTCTTCCACTTCTTTCATCACCACCGTCTGTGGCTTCTGGCGATTCAGGTTCGAAACGATCGTGCGAGCTAAAGACAAAGCGTGCGTATCGTTCTGCGCCAGATGATCGACGACACCAGACAAGCGCGTGTGCACATCACCACCACCGAGGTCTTCTGCGGTCACCACCTCTCCTGTTGCCGCTTTGACCAATGGTGGACCGCCAAGAAAAATCGTTCCCTGATTTTTAACGATAATCGATTCATCACTCATTGCAGGGACATACGCGCCGCCCGCCGTGCAAGAACCCATCACCACTGCAACCTGTGGAATGCCTTTTGCAGACATGTTTGCTTGGTTATAAAAGATGCGTCCGAAATGGTCACGATCTGGAAATACATCATCTTGATTCGGCAAGTTTGCACCGCCGCTATCAACGAGATAAATACATGGCAAATTATTTTGCTCAGCAATTTCTTGTGCACGTAAATGCTTTTTCACTGTCATCGGATAGTAGGTCCCACCTTTGACAGTAGCGTCGTTACACACGATCACACACTCCTGACCTGCAACACGTCCGATTCCTGTAATGACACCTGCAGAGGGGGCCGCGTTATCGTACATGTCATACGCAGCGAGCTGGGAAAATTCCATAAATGGCGTACCCGGATCCAATAACATTTGTACGCGATCACGGGGCAATAACTTACCGCGAGCAAGATGCTTTTTTCGCGCGTCGTCTCCACCACCCAGCGCAATTTTTTCGATCTTTGATTTCAGATCATCAACGACCAGCTGCATCGCAGCGGCATTGGCTTTGAAATCTTCTGAGCGAGAATTTAATTTGGAATCTAAAGTTGTCATATGATATTTATCCAAAAATCTATTTTGTTTTTTGATGCTGAACGGGTACTGCGTGACGACCGTAACGCCTTTTCTGCAATGACCGCCTGGTTGCAACCATCATCGGCTCGCGGTCCACTGTTCTATCTTAATTAATCACACCGCTGACATAAAACCATCGACCGTCATAACGCACAAAGCGGCTGACTTCTTGCAATTTGTGCGCGCGTCCATTGATTTTGTATCGTGCAACAAATTCTACCGTCGCAGTATCACCGTCTGTGCTGTGTTGCTTCACTTCAAGACCCAGCCATTGGGTCGGATCATCATGTGCAATGCATTCCTTAGGACACGTTCTTTCATCCCAGGTCGCCCTTAAATAGGCTTCATCGTTACGTGTATATGCCGTATAACGTGACCGCATTAAGGCCTCAGCAGTGGGGGCCACCGCCGTGCCATTCAGATACGGTGTGCAGCACTCCTGACTTTGCTTTCCAGAACCACAAGGGCAAGCGTCCTTCGTCGAATCGCTGCCCTTTTTTTTCCCTTCTCGACCTGCTTTACTACTTTTACTTTGCATACTTACTTCTTACTTTCTTTCACTGCAACAGGTGCACCAGCCGCTTTCCATGCGCCAAAACCACCCTCGATATGTGCGACATTTTCTAGTCCCATATCTTGTACAGTTTTGGTTGTTAACGCACTGCGCCAGCCAGCGGCACAAAATAAAATAAATTCTTTGGGCTCGCCAAAAACGGGTTTGAAATATGGGGAATCAGGATCAACCCAAAATTCAATCATGCCGCGTGGTGCGTGAAAAGCACCAGGCACAATTCCTTCGCGCTCTAATTCTCGGATGTCACGGACATCGACAAACTGAACCTGAGGGTCAGCCAGTTTCGCCTGTGCTTCAGCAACGCTGTAAGTTTTGATCTGTGCGGTTGCCTCGTCCACTAATTGCTTGTAGCCTTTTTTCATTTCTTTGTCTCCGTTAAAGTATCAGTCAATCAATGAATCAAAATCCGCCGGTCGCTAACCACTTTTCAACTTGTGGCAACCGATCATTACCCCAAAATGATTCGCCATCCACAACAATCCACGGCGCACCAAAAACACCTTGTTCAACCGCAGCTTCACAGGCTTGCTTGAGACGCTCTTTGCGATCAGCATCGTTACATGCAGCGACCACTTGCGTGCCATCCAATCCTAATTGATCGACAAAATTTGCCAGCCACGCTAAATCATTAATCGCAGCGGGGCCAGAAAAATAAGCACGAGTCACACCACGCACAAAATCACCGACGCGTTCTGGTGCTGTCTCTTTGATCCACAAACAGACACGGGCGGTGTTCTGTGTGCCGATAGGGAATACTTCTGGCAGTACAAAGGGGACGCCTGCATACCGTGCTGAGCGCTCGAAATCATGTTTGTAGTAATTCGTCATGATAGGAGGTCGCATAGTCAGCGGCCCCGATCCCGTGCTTTTAAACACAGCACCGAGCAAGACAGGTTTCCAATCAACGGTACGATCATACTTTGCTGCAAGCGCCTCAATCGATTGACTGGCGATGTAGGCATACGGTGAAACAAAATCAAACCAAAATTCAATTGTCTTGCTCATTGCTGTCTCCTAGATGGCACACCTTTTTTATCGTTTTTACTACCTCAACAACACCTGCGCTCACAAGATACTATCAGCGTTCTGCTTTATCCTGCCGCCAAAGCACGACCAATCAGAATTTTCTGAATCTCGGAGGTTCCTTCATAGATCTGGCACACACGGACGTCGCGATAAATTCTCTCGACAGGGAAGTCACTGACATAGCCATATCCACCATGAATCTGGATCGCGTCGGAGCACACTTTCTCCGCCATTTCTGACGCAAATAATTTCGCCATCGCCGCTTCTTTGAGACAAGGCTTTCCAGCATCTTTCATGCTTGCTGCATGCCAAATCAATTGACGCGCTGCTTCGATCTGAGTCGCCATATCCGCCAACTTGAACTGCACCGCCTGATGCTCGTAAATTGACTTACCAAAACTATGGCGATCCTTGGCATAAGCCATCGCAGCCTCAAAAGCAGCACGTGCCATCCCGACCGATTGCGAGGCGATACCGATGCGTCCACCTTCCAAACCTGACAGCGCAATTTTGTATCCCATGCCCTCTTCGCCGATCAAGTTGTCAGCAGGAATACGGCAATTTTCAAAGACGATCTGTGCGGTATCAGATGAATGCTGTCCCATTTTATGTTCTAAGCCAGCAACGATATAACCGGGCGTTTTTGTCGGCACCCAAAATGCGCTGATCCCTTTTTTCCCCACAGCTTTATCGGTGACAGCCATCACAATCGCGACATCAGCATGTTTGCCGCTGGTGATAAATTGCTTGACGCCGTTGAGGACGTATTCGTTTCCCTCACGCCGTGCAGTTGTTTTTAAATCTGAAGCATCACTCCCAGCGTGGGGTTCCGTCAGGCAAAAAGCGCCCAACATTTCACCACGTGCCAACGGGGTTAACCATTGCTTTTTTTGCGCATCATTGGCATACATCATTGCAATGCTGCAGACAGGACAATTATTAACAGAGACCACCGTTGACGTCCCACCATCACCCGCAGCAATTTCTTCCAACACCAGTGCCAACGATAAATAATCCATGCCTGCGCCACCAAATTCTTCTGGTACCGCAACACCGTAGGCACCCATTTGCGCCAACTCTTTTAATTCTTCCGCTGGAAAATGGTGCTCTTTATCCCAACGCGCTGCGTTTGGCACTAAGCGCTCTTGTGCGAAGCTACGAATAGCATCGCGGATCATTTCGTGTTCTGGTGTGAGTAACATAACTGTCTCTTTTCTATCTTTGATCTGTATTTTTTCTTACCACTGCATACTGGAACCATCTTCGGCATTCAAAAAGCTGCCGTTATTTTCTGGCGTGAGGCGTTCTAACACGCCGCGAATACGTTGTGCGCTATCACTGACGTCGAGATCAGCACCCGCACCGCCCATATCGGTTTTCACCCAACCAGGATGCAAGGCAACGCAGATCGCCTTGTTTGTAGTGAGGGACACATCTTTGAGCACAGAATTTAAAGCTGCTTTACTGGCGCGATATAACCATCCTTGTGTTGCAGCGCGGTGCGCAATGGATCCCATACGCGAAGAGATCACCGCTAGCTTACCGTGCGCGTTTTCAACCAACGGCAAAACGATAGGCAAAATACGCATCGCCGCTAACACGTTGGTATGCATGACATCATCAAATTGTTCTTGCTGTGGCGATGTTAATCCATTGGTATGTGGTCCATAGACGCCAGCGTTTAAAATTGCGACGTCTATTTTTTCATCATCCAGACGCCAGCCGAGTCCTGCGCAGTCGTTCAAATTATTCACATCTAAGGGCAATGCTTCACATCCCTCGGCTTGCAACATAGCCAAGTGATCCGCACCACGTACCGTTGCAATCACACGCCATCCAGCGGCCTTATATTGCAATGCCAAGGTGTGACCGATTCCACGTGAGGCACCAATAATTAATGCAGTCGGCATCTTGCTTCCTTTACGACGTTCATTTCACTACTTCCATTGCACATGATGATGTACAAAGTTGATGTCGCTGACACGGGGTCAGCATCGATCACGGCACACGACTGCGTAATCAAGTGCAATCGCCTGCCGTGCTATCGCCAAAACCGCGTTAAACGAGTTCGATTGCCATGGCAGTGCCTTCGCCACCGCCAATACACAACGACGCGACGCCACGCTTTTTACCGTGTTTTTTCAGCGCACCAATCAAGGTAATGATGATACGTGCACCGGAAGCACCAATTGGGTGTCCCAACGCACATGCACCGCCATGCACGTTGACCTTGTCGTGAGAAATACCAAGTTCTTTCATCGCCGCCATTGGCACTGCTGCAAACGCTTCATTGATTTCAAACAGGTCAACTGTGTCAGTTGTCCAGCCGGTTTTTTTGTACAGCTTTTCGATCGCGCCAACAGGTGCTGTCGTGAACCAGCCTGGTTCTTGTGCATGCGATGCATGTGCCAAGATTTTGGCAATCGGCGTCAAGCCGAGTTCTTTGGCTTTGGATTCACGCATCAACACCAGAGCGGCAGCGCCATCATTGATGGAAGAAGAAGAGGCAGCAGTGATCGTGCCGTCTTTTTTGAAGGCGGGCTTTAACGATGGGATTTTGTCGAGTTTCGCTTTCAGTGGACCTTCGTCTTTATCGATAACGACGTCGCCAGCACGACCAGAGACGGTAACGGGTGCAATTTCCCACGCAAAAGAACCATCGGCTGTGGCCGCTTGCGCACGCTTCACAGAAGCGATAGCGAATGCATCTTGGTCTTCACGAGTGAATTGATATTTTGCAGAGCAATCTTCTGCGAAAGTACCCATGGAACGACCTTTGTCGTACGCATCTTCCAGACCATCGAGCATCATGTGATCAAAAATTTGACCATGACCGATACGGTAGCCACCACGTGCTTTTGGAATCAGGTAAGGAGCATTGGTCATGGATTCCATACCACCTGTTACCAAGACGTCGTTGCTACCTGCAGAGATGGAATCGAACGCCATCATCGTGGCTTTCATCGCCGAGCCGCACATTTTAGACAGCGTGACCGCGCCTGTGGACATGGGCAATCCTGCTGCCAACAAAGCTTGACGGGCTGGTGCTTGACCTTGTCCAGCCATCAAGCAGTTACCGAACAAAACTTCTTCGACCAACTCGGGTTTTACGCCAGCACGCTCAACGGCTGCTTTGATCGCAACAGCACCGAGTTGACTCGCTGTCAGAGAAGAAAAATCACTTTGAAAAGCACCCATTGGGGTACGGGCTGCGCCAACGATAACGATAGGGTCGTTCATTCTGTTCTCCAAAATAAAAAATAATTCGTTCAACCCGTTGTCAGATACAAAGCACAAACATAGGGATGAACAACATAAAGTGTCTTACAACAATCTTCAAAACCTAACACTCAATACAGAACTCGGATCAGGTCTGATGACAGAACCGAATCTCTTGCGGATATGGAAAGACGTCATCCACTTTACCCGCAACAATCCGCTGTTTGCGACTATCCCAATACTCTGCCGTCAGCAAATCAGCATGGTGTTTCATAAAAAATTCTTTGACTTTGGCGTTGCCGAGCAAGAAAGTGCCAAATTGCTCCGGAAAAACGTCGTTCTTCGCAATCGGATACCACGGCTCGGCGGACATTTCGTCTTCCTCATTACGCGGTGCCGGAATCGTGCGGAACTTGCAATCGGTGACGTATTCAATTTCATCGTAATCGTAGAAAACGACACGACCATGGCGTGTCACGCCAAAGTTTTTATAGAGCATATCGCCGGGGAAAATATTGGCGGCGACCAAATCTTTAATCGCATTGCCATACTCCACCACACCATGTTCCATCGCTTCCATGTCACCGCGCTGTTCTGCTTCGGTCAGGTAGATGTTGAGTGGAGTCATGCGGCGTTCGATGTACAAATGCTTAATCACCACCTCATCATCGCTGACCTCTAGCAAGGATGGGGCGTATTGCTTAATCTCGTTAAGTAAATCCTCAGAAAACCGTGAACGAGGAAAGGCGACGTCCGAATACTCCAAGGTATCGGCCATACGTCCCACGCGGTCATGATTTTTCACCAGCAGATATTTTTCTTTGATTAATGCTTTGGTGGTTTCTTTTGGTGGTGGGAAGCTATCTTTAATCAATTTAAAGACGTACGGAAACGACGGTAAGGCAAACACTAACATCACCAAGCCACGAATCCCCGGTGCAGCGGCGATTTGGTCTGATGAGTATTTCAGATGATGTAGGAAATCGCGGTAGAACAAATTTTTACCGTGTTTCTGCAAACCGATCATCGTATAGATTTCACTGCGCGGTTTCTTTGGCAGAATACTGCGAATAAACTGCACATACGCCGAAGGCACTTCCATATCGACCATGAAGTAAGCGCGCGTAAAAGAAAACAGAACGGTAATCTGCATCGTGTCAAACAACACCGTATCAAGCACCAAGGTCTTTTTGTGCTTATGCATAATCGGGATCACAAACGGGTATTCACGGTTACCGTTAATACCTTTACCAATGATGTAGGCCGATTTGTTGCGGTAAAAAAGGCTAGCAAGTACTTGGATCTGATGGTTCGGCTCGATGCGTTCGCCACCAAAGTTTTCCCGCAAACGCGCTTCCACTAAGGCGACGTCGCGATCAAGGTCTTCAAACTCTGCTTTGAGTTGAAAATTCGTCACGATGCGCTTAATCGTGAAATTCAAGCCGTCTGTGGCTGGGTAGTAGACACGGTAGGTCGGTGGCGTGTCTTCACGCTCAAGATATTCCGTCGACGTCGCTGGTCGGACAAAAATAAAGTCGTTATGAAAATACGTCCGGTGCAGCAACTTGGTGCACACCGTATTAAAAAATGTCTCGGCTAACTCTGGTCGCAAATGGTCTGTCAATAAGCCCATGTAGTGCAGTTTGACTTCACGCCAGACTTCATCAGTGAGATCTTCTTCGGCATATTCGTCTTCGAGCGCCTGTACGCATTCACGAACACGGGTATCATAAAACTGGATACGTTCTCTGGCGGCGATTTGCGCCGCTTTCCAATCACCCTCTTCAAAATGCTTTTTCGCCCCCTGGCTACTGGCGCTAAACAAGCGGTAATGCTTATCAAAGCCGTCCAATATCATCCGTGCGATATCAAAGGCAATTTGGGAGGACAGTAACTTAGGGAAATGGGCGTTTGGCATCATCGTTACTCAGGCAAGGTTAAACTGGTGTTTCCATGATTCTAGTTTAACCAAATCTACGCCAATACCACCACAAACGACAAAAAGTGGTTGTTTAAATGAATGCAGAGCCGGTAAGTTCTGATAAGCAACAGCCAAGGTCGCGCCGCAAGCGGGTTCCACTAACGCTCTTGTGTCGTTTGCAAAACGCAAACACGCGTCAACAGCGTCGGCGTCACTCACCAACACGCTACGAATATCGTGCTCGTGAGTCAGGTCCAATGCTTTTTGCGCAACACGTCGTGCACCTAACGAGGTTGCAATGCTTGAAATGGTTGGCAAGGTGACACAGGTGTTCGCTTGCATCGCTGCATGTAATGAAGCAGCACCTTCCGTTTCAACCGCAATGACGGGGACGTGGGACAGACCATTTCTCTGTAGTCCTTGCACAATGCCACTCATCAATCCGCCGCCGCCCACTGAGCATACAACGACGTCAAACGCGACTTGACCGACCACTTCATCGATCAACGTGCCATTTCCATCCCAAATATCAGGATGGTCAAAAGGAGGAACATAAATAGCGCCTGTTTGTTGACACAGCGCCAGCGCCGCCTGGTTAGCTTCATCCCACACCTGACCTTCAACGATTAAGGTTGCACCAATTGCCTTAATCGCATTGCGGACACTATCACTGGTGGTATGAGGTACGACGATCGTTGTGGTCAGTCCGAGAGCAACGCCAGCGACTGCGGCGGCAAATCCGGCATTCCCACCCGACGGACAAACAAAGTGCTTTGCACCGTTTGCGGCGGCGCGCTGACACATCAAGCCGATGCCGCGCAGCTTAAAGGAACCCGAAGGTTGCAAGTTATCCATCTTTAGCCACACTTGCTTATCCAGCG
The DNA here is from genome assembly GCF_049340215.1 of Undibacterium sp. MH2W. Taxonomy (NCBI): domain Bacteria; kingdom Pseudomonadati; phylum Pseudomonadota; class Betaproteobacteria; order Burkholderiales; family Oxalobacteraceae; genus Undibacterium; species Undibacterium sp. MH2W. The sequence goes on from NZ_JBMPPA010000013.1 coordinate 24,382, forward strand.
CCAAAGACAAAGCACGATGGGACAACAAGGGGGTATTGAGATGTAATGGATGCATACCGAGTATTCCTGAAACGGGTTTGATCAAGAGGGGATCATTGGTGCGTCACACCATGAAGACATCGACGCACCGATGATCGCTTGCTACGTGACTTAGCGTGTTTCTGCAAACAATTCGCGGCCAATCAGCATACGGCGAATTTCGCTCGTACCAGCACCGATTTCATACAACTTCGCATCGCGCCACAGGCGGCCAACTGGGTATTCGTTGATATAACCGTTACCACCCAGAGTTTGAATCGCTTCGCCTGCCATCCACGTTGCTTTTTCTGCGGAGTACAGAATTGCGCCAGCCGCATCTTTACGTAGCGCACGCAATGCTTCTGGTGTTTTTGCGCGATCACATGCCTGACCGACAGCATAAACATAGGCTTTGCACGCCATCATCGTGGAATACATGTCGGCCAACTTACCTTGCATCAATTGAAATTCACCAATGGGCTGACCGAATTGTTTACGATCGTGGACGTAGGGCACGACAGAGTCCATACAGGCTTGCATAATGCCCAGCGGACCACCCGACAAGACCGCACGTTCAAAATCCAGACCTGACATCAGCACATTAACGCCTTTGCCCAAACCGCCTAGGACGTTTTCTGCTGGCACTTCACAATCTTCGAACACCAGTTCACCCGTGTGGGAGCCGCGCATGCCCAATTTGTCGAGCTTTTGCGCAATGCTGAAGCCTTTGAAGCCTTTTTCGATCAAGAAAGCGGTCATACCGCGTGGACCCGCTTCGATATCATTTTTGGCATAAACGACCAAGGTATCTGCATCAGGACCGTTGGTGATCCACATTTTGGTCCCGTTCAGTACCCAGCGATCACCTTTGAAATCGGCCCGCAATTTCATACTCACCACGTCCGAACCGGCATTTGGCTCAGACATGGCCAGCGCGCCGATATGCTCCCCTGAGATCAATTTCGGCAGGTATTTTTGTTTTTGTTCTTCCGTACCGTTACGTTTGATCTGGTTAACGCACAGATTAGAGTGCGCACCGTAGGATAAACCCACTGAAGCGGACGCACGGGAAATTTCTTCCATGGCAATAATATGCGCCAGATAGCCCATATTCGCGCCACCGTATTCTTCACCGACCGTGATACCCAGAATGCCTAGGTCACCCATTTTTCGCCACAAATCCATTGGAAACTGGTCGTTACGGTCAATTTCTGCGGCGCGTGGTGCGATTTCGGCAGCGGCGAATTGCTGAATAGCTTCGCGCAAGGCGGCGATGTCTTCGCCGTGATCAAAAGTTAAACCTGGGAGATGAAGCATGTCGTCCTCACTGATTGTTGGAGTTAGTTATTTTGTACATCGAATACATCGTCTTGTTCTTTGCCACACCTCACCCGATCCGCCATCCTTCAACACGCATTGCGCATGCTCAGCATGGTGGATGACTTGGTGTGCAGTGGCAAGATCATTAAGCGTACTACCAGCGTACTCTGTCACTGTGACCGCTCCATTTCTGTAACATTCACAATGACCACATCAAAATTGCTTTTAGCGAAAAATGATACTTCGAATTGACGTTTACGTAAACGTCAATTCGCTTCTTCTGCCCGAGACGGGTCAAATGACGGCTCGCCTACGGACATATTGCTCTGCGCCAACAATCGGCAGCTCTCTTCTTCATGCGCACTAATTTCAGCGAGCATCACTTCGATATCTTCACGTTGTTGCTCTAATGCCGCACGATGCCTTGCCAAAACAACCAAAAAACTTTGCAGCTGTGCCTCGGTGTCCTTGGGAGAACGGTACATATCAACCAAGCTTTTGATATCCGATAGACTTAAACCCAAACGCTTACCGCGTAAGGTCAGTTTCAGGTGCGTACGCTCGCGCGCCGTGTAGACACGGTTTCGTCCGCTCGGTCCCTCGCGTGTGGGGCTGAGTAAGCCCTGGTCTTCGTAAAATCGGATCGCTCGTGGCGTGATGTCGAATTCACGTGCTAATTCGGTAATGGTGTAGGTGGCCATAGTTTTAGATACAAAAATCAGTTTTCTGATTACAATCTCACATTGACGTTAACGTCAATTAAACAAAACGCATTGTAGGCTATTCCAGCCACGGTGTTATCGCAAGATAGTTTGGACTAAAAAAAATAATTCCCGCCACCGGAAAATCACATTAACTTTGTGACAACAGTCCCAGTGAAGTACGCACATAGAGACAACCATGAATCAGCTTGAACAGCAACTCGACTACCCTTTCGGCGAAAAATTACCAGAATCCGGCAAAACAATGGAAATCGCGCCAGGTGTCCTGTGGATACGTATGGGCCTGCCATTTGCCCTTAATCACATTAATCTCTGGTTGCTGGAAGATGAAGTCGAGACGGAAACAGGTCGCGTTCATGGTTGGACCGTGGTTGACTGCGGCATTTCCAGCGATACAACGCGGGATAGTTGGGAAGTATTGCTCGGCGACAAGAATAACCATTTGCGAGGGCTACCGATTGTCCGTGTGATTGTCACGCATTGCCATCCAGATCATGTCGGCCTCGCTGATTTCTTATGCAGCCGCTGGAAAGTGCCTCTTTGGATGACGGCTGGAGAATATGCGTTCGCCAGAATGATGTCAGCCAGCCTTCCCGGTGCAGACGGAACGGCCATGTTCCCGCACTTTCGTAAGCATGGCTTGACGGATCCCGCCCTGTTGGAACAAATCCAAGAAAGAAAAAACCATTACACCCGCCTCGTACCAACGGTACCAGCGGCGTACCGTCGCTTGCAAGAAGGCGTTCCGCTGACCATTCTCGGTCGTCGCTGGGATGTCATTACTGGCTACGGACATTCCCCAGAACATGCATCCCTCTACTGCGCTGAACTCGGGCTCATGATCTCAGGCGACATGCTATTGCCACGGATTTCGACGAACGTGTCGGTATTTGCCATCGAACCTGAAGCCAATCCCGTGCAGCAATATGTCGATTCTCTGCAAAAATATAGCCACCTTCCTTCTGACACACTGATCTTGCCATCCCACGGAAAACCATTCCGCGGCATGCATACCCGCATCCAACAATTGCAAGACCATCATACAGAACGCTTAGAAGAAGTACGCCTTGCCTGCGCCACGCCACAATCGGCGTGTGACATCGTCCCTATGATGTTCCGTCGTCCGCTCGACGCGCACCAACTCACGTTTGCTATCGGCGAAGCACTCGCCCATTTGCATAAACTATGGTTCGATGGCGTTTTGCAGCGTCATCTCGGAGACGATGGCGTGATACGTTTCGTCACTGCTTCCTGATCAATCTGGAGAGGGCCAACAAGAGCCACGTAACAAAATAAGACAATCGCGATGAGTTATCCACCAAACTGGAAGCAACGCATGCTGATGGTTCCTGCTTGAAAACTTTGATATGTTTGCTTTACTTGCTCTTCCGGATCAGCAGCGCCTAGTATGTAGAGCAAAGGCCAATAGTGGTCGGGGGTCGGAACGGCCATCCGAGCAGCTGGGCCGAGAGATGGATAGTCAATCAACGCGGCGTCATGACGAACGCTTATCGCTTGCCAAACGGCATCATCAAACGATTGCGCCCACACTTGGCTGGCATGGGTGCTTTCCGGCGCATGAAAATCCAATGCGCGCAGGTTGTGGGTGATGTTTCCACTCGCAAAAATTAAAACACCATGGTCACGCAATGCTGATAATTGTCGACCTACTGCGTAGTGATAAGCACCAGCCTCTGCATAATTGATCGACAGCTGAAATACAGGGACGTCTGCTTCAGGGTACATATGCGTTAGGACACTCCATGTCCCATGGTCTAGTCCCCATTCACGCGATAGGCGCACAGTTGGAAACGCGTTTTGCAATAATGCGAGCGTGGTCTGCGCCAGCGACTCCTCACCAGGCGCAGGGTACTGGACCGCAAATAAGGCCTCTGGAAAGCCACCAAAGTCATGGATGGTCGGCGGGGTTGGTTGAGCATCGATTTGCGTACTACCAGGTGTCAACCAGTGTGCAGATACCGCAAGAATCGCCTTAGGTTTCGGCAATCGTTTCGCCCACGCGGCCAAATGCTGCGTGTAGGTATTGTCTTCGATGGCATTCATCGGACTACCATGACCAACAAAAATCACAGGCATCCGCGTGGCGGCACGGGCTGTGTGCTCGGCGTTTTCTGTAGGTGAATTCAGACTATTCATGATCAATTTCTATCGAACCAAGTGATATGACTGGATGACTAGGCTGCGCGCCTAGCATTCCTTTTTGTATGACAATAACAGTTCCGCAAAAAATATGTTGGTGAGACCACACTTCCCAACTATCTATCAGAGGGCCAATGCCATATCAGCAGCCGCCTTCGCGTGAAGCGCCGTCGTATCAAAGAGAGGCACACAAGCGTCCGTTTGGCTGATTAGCAAGCCAATTTCAGTACATCCCAGAATGATGGCTTGTGCACCTTTTTGTTGGAGATGTTCAATCACTTGTTGATACGCATGCCGAGATGAGGCGGATGTTATTCCCAAACATAACTCATCATAAATGACGCGGTGAATCATGGCTCGTTCTTCAGGCTCTGGAATCACAACGTCGAGTCCGTGTTGATCAATCAAGCGTTCACGATAGAAATTTTGCTCCATCGTAAATTGCGTGCCTAACAATCCCACTTTGTGTAAGCCAGCTTTCTTTATTGCAATGGCCGTAGGATCAGCGATATGCAACAAAGGAATAGCAACCGCATCTTCAATATCCTGCGCCACTTTGTGCATAGTATTCGTACACAACACGATGAAGTCCGCGTCCGCGTGTTGAAGGCGCTTGGCGGCATCTGCCATTGCACGACCGGCGGCATCCCAGTCACCCTGACGTTGGAATTGTTCAATCTCATGAAAATCAACACTGACCAACACGATTTTGGCGGAATGTAGACCGCCCAACTGTTGTTTGATGTGTTGATTGATCGTACGGTAGTAAGGAATCGTTGACTCCCAACTCATGCCGCCAATTAAGCCTATTGTTTTCACTTTCACCCCCTGTTTTTTTCTTAGAGCAATACGTCTCACTTGATTGCCGATTAGTGATGTCGTATGCATCAGTCATCTAATCAGTCATCTATCTTAATGTTGCTCACGGATGGAAAGACAGATAAAGCCTCGATAAACATGCCATCGTGGCACGGCAATGCCGCCAGTACGGTTACTCTCGAGCATTCATTTCTTTCCTCTGAACATATTCACTCATAATCACAATCGGATTGAGACGTTGTCTCTGAATATTCATTGTAAAATTTGTCACACCAATTTATGATGGAAATAGAAACAGTACGTCGGGATACGCCTCATCCTCGACGATCGATTATTCGTCTGGATACAGGGTGGAGTAGTAGATGCAAGTCAGTGAGTATTTTTCAAAAATCGATTTCTGGTTAATTGCCGCTTTACTTATCTCTGTTGTGCTGGTTATCTTCACCAATGTGCATGCAGCTATCTCTCTAAAACGTCGATACGGCATTTTTGCGACAACATTTCCCGTCATGTTGACCTGCATTATCATTACCTTTATGGGCTACGCTGTGCTTGGCATTAAATATACGGTGAGCGATGAGATGGTGACTATCCGTACGGGTTTTAAAGACGAAAGCATCCCTCTTGTGAAAATCAGTAGGATCGAAGCCAGCAACGACACGGCATCGTCACCAGCGCTGTCGCTTGACCGACTAAAAATCACGTATAACGACGTCCATGGCGCAAGTGAAATCCTGATCTCACCTTCAAACCGGATCACCTTCTGCAAAGATATCTTCGCTCGTATTGAACGAGTGCATAAGCTCAATAATGAGCCACAAGCGGGACTGAGCTGTGGCTCGGTATAATGGCAATCCCTGTCACACCAAACGAGCGACTACTCGTTGACTTGAAATGAAGTGGTGTTACCCCATTGAAAGCGGCTGTTCTGATATTGTTGCTCATTGAGATCCATGCCAGGAATTTCCCAGGTGGTTGGCTCTTCCTGCTCCATGTGGTTATACGCATGACGAAACTGAGACAACGCCTCATAGACCACTTTGCGCGCTCTATTGATTCCCCCCAAAGGACGGTGCTCAGCCAGCACACGCCAAGGTGAAAACGACATATGCTCACCAAACTCACGCTGTAGTTCGCTATGAAATTGTTGCCGAGGAATTCGGATGGTGGCTACTTTTCTGAATGGTGACAACGACTCTGGCCATAACTTACCGGGGTCTTCAATCGGCATTTGTGTCGCATCTGTTTGTACCTGAATACAAAAATCAAAGACCGCATCTTCTTGTGATAGCTGCGTCACCATGGCGTCGCGCAAATAATTTGCTTTCGGTGGCGATGGGATTTTATCGATGGTTTGTGTACTCGGAAACACCGCGTATTTCACCGCCTTATCGCCAAACAAATACGGAGTCGTACTGAAATAACTGATATGTAGCGGATTAGCGCATTTCAGCATCGAATGCCAGAAATTATACGCCGCGCGCCAATGCGTTAAAAAGAATCCGATCATCGAAAAAGCACCCGACGTCAGTGCCTTGAATAGCTCTGCAAATTCTTTCACGTTGGCGGCGACAAACACATCCGTACTGATCAAGACAAAATCGTGTGTCTGCACATCCGCATCCGGATCAAGCAATTTTTTCCCGTGTACACCCAAGAGCTTAATGGCCATTCCCCGAATATCATTTTTGATATCTGGTTGAATAGTCCCACTTTGATTAGAAAATCGAATCCACGCCTTATAGCGACGATTATCGCGAAATACACCAACGCGTAGATCAGGTGGCAGGTCAGGTTCGATAATAAAGTAGGCACGCACTAATCCATGCATCTTAGGATGCGCCTCGCGACGCATAATGCCTTTCGGGTAATCCCTTTGCATTTTCGCCTGCAAACGCTTTCGTAATTCACGAACATACTTTTCCTCATCGGGAGGAATGGTTTCGGTTGCAAGGGGTAGTGGGGACGCCATAGATTTCCTCTTCACGCTGAATATCGACCACGGGTTTCTATCGTTAAATCACGCATTAAAGCTTTGCAAGGTGGAGTTGATACTACCGTTAAAAACCAAGCTCGCATCGTTGTGACGTCATCTCACCGTAAGTTGATGATTGAAAAAGCGAAAAGCGTTAATGCATATCAAAAAAGCACTCTGCATATTACCTACCAAGATGTTGCTAAGCAATCAATGATTGCATCATGTAGCAATTTGAAACAATTTAACGCGCAAACCTCGAAGATAAAGACGATTTAACGAAAATATGCCCTCAACCTCCTGTCAGATGATGAGCGAACAACGAAAATCGAATCCGCTTAACGTCTGCTTAACGTCTGCTACGTAGCGCCCATGCCACGATGATGACGCCCGCCACGCCAGCAATACCAAACTTGGTAAAGTGATCTGAAACCAGCAGACCGGCTGATACAGCAGTCCAAGACAAGGCATTGACGGTTTCAAGCAGCGTCGGTATCACATTGCCCTGTCCTCGGCGCTTAAAGCGGTCACGAGTCGTCGATTTACCCAGCCAACGATAGACCAGTACCGTGCCCGTCACGCCACCCAGGCTGCACAGGGTGAGCGTGGCGCCCATTTTGACGTCATGTAACCACAACCACACGAGCACAGGACTCATCAGCACATACACTGGCGCGATGGCCGCAACCAACTTTGCGTAGCCGATTTGTGCTGCCATTACGGGTGCGCTGTGGAGTAGATCAGGCGCATCTTCTGCCGACACGATGACCCATATTAATGATCCAGCAAGAGAAATGGAGAGGTAAGTCAATCCGGAAACGACACCCGACAACATGACTCCCTGCTTAAAAATCACGAAGAAAAGTGGGAACATGTACAGTAATTGTAAACCTATCTGCGCTAAGAGCTCGATGTCTCGAAACAAGAGACGCCACTCCTTCTTCAGCACGACGAGCCAAATATTGCTTGTGAAACGTCGCTGGCGATCGCGCGATACGGGCTGACGTAGAGCACTTGTCGTCTTTGAAGATTGGCTCGTACCACCTGCCTGTTGGACACCCCGCACAAAAAAATGATGTGTGTATCGGGTTGTGAGCCAACAGCAAATGACCCCAAGTCCTAAGAACCCGGCAGCGCTAACCACATCCCCATAAACAGCGCGTGCTGGTAACCACAACCAGCTATCAGGCGCCAGCAAGCGGTGTTGGTCGAGGAATATGAACGCTGTTGACATCCACTTCTCGCGCAACTGCGGGTTAATATGCGACATACTTTGCGACATCAGAAACATGACGGCCCCTGTCAGGGCGCTCAGCAAGTGGGCGACAGTATGGGTGCGCTGAATACCAATGAGCTTTACCAAACTTAAGGTGAGCAACATCGCAGCAGAAGCGCTCAACATCGCGATACTCAATAACACTGGATAGGCTGAAAGCCAGCCAATATGTCCAAGCGCTGCACCCGCATTAATCACCGGTGAGAAAAAACACGCATATAAAGCACTGATACCAACAACGATGGCAGCCAGTCGAACTGAAAAAATCGTTTTTGTTGGCAGCGGCGAGGATAAAAGTAAATCAAGATCCCCGCGTTCAAAAAGCGCTTTCACACTACGGTTAAGCGCCGATGACAACATAAACGTTGCGATCAATATTAAAACAAACGTCGTAATCCATCGAACCGGTGCCATCGTCGCGACATCGAACACAGGCACATCGGCGAGTACTCGCCATGCGAGGTAGTGCGCAGCTAGCCAGAGCGCAGCAAAAAAAAGACCCACTTTCAGCGAGATCCCACGCGCTATTTTTCTCTTCTGCGTCTTTCTGTTGGCATGCGCATCGTTCGCAGACGTTGATTTGGAGCTTTCCCCCATTTCATAAAAAAACATCCGCCATTCGTGCACAAAGAGCCACAAGGCACTGCCCGGCTGAAATTGAAGGAGGCGCATATCAGGCAGATTCCGTTAATTGCAAGAAGACCTGCTCTAGTGTCACCGCGTCTCGGCTTTGATCCTGTCGTTGTGCGATTCCACGTAGCTGATCGAGACTTCCTTCGGCAATCAACTTGCCGTGCTGAATAATCCCGATGCGTTGCGCCATCCGTTCTGCGACTTCGAGAATATGTGTCGTCAAAATAACGGTGCCGCCTTTGTTCACATGCGCCAGCAGTAAATCTTTGACTTGACGCGAGGCTGCGGCGTCGAGCCCGGTGAGGGGTTCATCGAGAATGATTAACTCGGGTTCATGAATTAATGCACCTGCTAGTGCAAGTTTTTGCTTCATTCCCCGAGAAAAACCCTCAGTGAGCTCGTCGGCGTGCTTCGTTAAATCTAACCACGTTAATAATTCGGTAGCTTTTCGCTGAGCGACGTCTGGGGCCATTCCCCACAACCCAGCAACAAATTCGAGGTACTCATAGGGTTTGAGTTTGTTGTACAGAAGTGGGTCATCAGGCAAATAGGCCAGTTTTTGCTTGGCCGCGGCAGGATGACTCAGCAAATCGGCATCCAGAATATGAATGCTGCCACTATCGGGCAACAATAAACCAGCGACCATCCTTAAGGTCGTCGTTTTTCCCGCGCCATTGGGGCCCAGCAAAGCGTATAGCTCTCCTTTGTTGACGGTCAGATCAAGATGATCGACTGCCGGACGTCCAAAAGCTTTATTCAATCCGACAAGCTGTAAGGCAACATCTGACATAGTGCTTCCTTTATTGGTGGCGTACTACCCGCTCTGCGCAATGAGAAGGGGCTTCGAACCGGCTTCGTTGGTACATGGTACCAACACAGTTGCCTTTAGAAATCAAAAAAAAGAGATAGCGTGGCTAGAGAAACGCCTTGAATGCCCCAATCTTCCACGAATAGACATGAAGCGACTAACAGCGACAAACAACGATCACCTACCATCACTAACGAACTTCATTATTTCACATTTATTTACAATCTTACCAATAAACAAAATTGCATGCCTGAACTATTCGTTGTTTTAAGCGGTATTGTTGCTGAAGTAACGCCCTATCGCCCTGCAAAATAGGCGACCGCCCGATGTCAAATGCAAATTTCGGCTATGCTTGCTCCAAATTTACGTCATGCGCCTACGCAATGGCATCATATCCTGAAGGAAATTCTGTGAGTAATCTGTTAAACCAACGTCTTGCACTACTCGATAGCACTGCGCATCGTCCCTTGCTTGAACAAGGCTTACGAGGCATCGAGCGTGAAACTTTGCGGGTAGATGTCCAAGGACACCTTTCTCAACAGGCCCATCCAGCATCCCTAGGAGCAACCCTCACTCATCCGCAAATCACAACGGATTACGCGGAAGCCTTATTAGAATTCATCACGCCAGCAGAGCCTGATATTGCGTCAGCTTTAGATAAGCTGGATAAAATTCATCGTTTTGCGTATTCCAAGCTAGGTGATGAGATGCTGTGGAGCCAATCCATGCCATGTCCATTGCCAGACGAAAAAGACATCGCGATCGCTTGGTACGGCACCTCCCACATTGGCATGATCAAGCATGTCTATCGCCGCGGCCTTGCGTTGCGCTATGGTAAGAGTATGCAATGTATCGCTGGCATTCATTACAACTACTCGCTATCCGAAGACATCTGGAAACTATTGCAACAAGCCGAAAATACACCTGGCGATAGCATGACGATGCAGTCCGAAAGCTACATCGCTATGATCCGTAATTTCAAGCGCTATAGCTGGTTATTGATGTACCTATTTGGTGCATCACCCGCTTTAACGACATCATTCTTGCGGGGTCGCCCTCACCAGTTGGAAACCTTGTCTGCCGATACGCTGTACCTTCCTTATGCCACGAGTCTGCGCATGAGTGACCTCGGATACCAGAACAATGCGCAAGATGGCTTAGTGCCACCGTACAACAGTCTGATGGAGTACATGCGCAGCTTGTCTATCGCCGTGCGTAAGCCCTATCCCGATTACGAAAAAATCGGTACAAAAATCGATGGAGAATGGGTACAAATCAACACCAATGTGTTGCAGATCGAAAACGAGTTTTACGCGACGATTCGTCCAAAGCGCGTGATACGGAGCGGCGAACGTCCCATCGAAGCCTTGTGTGCACGTGGTGTTCAGTATGTCGAGGTTCGTTGCATGGACGTCAATCCCTTCGATCCTTTGGGCATTAACCTAGAAACGTCCCGTTTCCTCGACGCCTTTTTGTTATTTTGTGCACTAGAAGACAGTCCACTCACCAACGAAGCAGAAGGTGCCGAAAATACTGCAAATTTTGCGCTTGCTGTGAAAGAAGGCCGTCGCCCAGGACTCACCCTCCACAATCAAGGTGAAGCCATCACGCTGCAATCATGGGGATTAGCATTGCTCGACAAAATCGCGCCAGTCGCTGCCTTACTCGATAAGCAACGTGGCAACAATGAATATACGCACTCTATGCAAGTACAGAAAGACAAGTTACTCGATAGCGAACTAACCCCATCGGCTCGCGTGCTGAGAGAAATTCGCCATGAGAATGGTTCTTTCGCACAATTCGCTCTCAAACAAAGCAGCCAATTGGCCGCCCAATTCCGTGCACGCCCTCTGGATGCAGAGGATCAGGCTTACTTTGAACAACTAGCAAGCCAATCTCTCGCCGAACAAACAGAGATGGAGACGTCGCAGAGCGGAACGTTTGAAGAATTTATTACTGACTATCGTTCGCGCACGTCAAGCCAGATCTGTTGTGATAATTGAGCAACCTCAGCTCGAGATGGCGTCAACCGCCGTTTGATGTGTTGAAAAGAAGCTGCTGCGCTGCCGTTTGGGGCAGCAGCTTAGATAATTGATCTCACAGCGCGACCCGTGTGCTGCCTTTGGGTATTACCAGAATTGCCAAAAACTCTTTTTCTTGCTGGGCTTTGCTTTTGATTTAACAGGCAGCCCCATGCGCTCCAAGGCTTCTTCATGGCTCATGTTTTTGCCACGTAAATACGCATAGTAGTACTCTTTCGGCATCTTGAATTTGAGGTTAAATGGGTCTTTCAAATGCTCTTTGAGTAATTGTTCGTATTTAGTCCAATCAGGTACATCGCCATTATTTTTTGCTGCGAGCTTACGAACATAGGCCATTGCCTCATCAATTTTCAAATTATTCATTCTGCACCTATCTATTATCAACGTCTTTGCAGATGATCACACTGTCTTCAGACTTAAATCGGACTCATTTGTTTTAATGCGTTTTGTTTAGCAGTATTAAAGCATATAACCTGCCAACGATCAGACACCACAGCCCTTCTGAGTTGCAAAAGTGTCGTTAATCCGTTTCATCTCAATTCTGAGCCGATCTTCTTGCTTTCTGAGGCCGCCTCCAATAGCATGGGCAAGTTAATTTTCTAGCGTCAGTTCCCATGCCTGCACTGCCCGAATTACGAGAGTTAGAACGGATCATTAAGCTTGGACATGCACATCTAGAAGTCGATGTGATGTGTGAAGTCGATGTGAAGCACAAACGGTTCCCGGTCTATAAGCTGGCGTTGGGAAATCCTGCCCCCGATGTGCCAGCAATCGGTTTTTTTGGTGGTATTCACGGGCTCGAGAGGATAGGAACGCAGGTTCTGTTATCTTTTTTACGCGGGCTGATCTCACGTCTCTCTTGGGATAAAAGCCTGCAGCACCTCTTGCAAGAAGTGCGCCTCGTGTTCATGCCACTGATCAATCCAGGTGGCATGTGGCAGACCACCCGTAGTAACCCAAATGGCGTGGATTTGATGCGTAATGCGCCCGTTGAAGCGATTGATAAGGTGCCGTTTCTGCTGGGTGGCCACCGGATTAGCAAACATTTACCTTGGTATCGCGGGCCAGATGGCGCAGACATGGAAGCAGAAAATATCGCTCTATGCCGCACCGTCGTCGATGAGCTGTTATCTCGTCAGTTCAGTATCGCCATCGATTGCCACTCTGGCTTTGGGCTGAGGGACCGGGTCTGGTTTCCGCATGCCCATAGCGTCCATCCTATTCCACATCTGGCCGATATCCTCGCCCTAGAAGAGCTGTTTCAGCAAACCCATCCTAATCATCACTATCTGTTTGAACCGCAAAGCCTGCAATACCAAACACATGGTGATGTCTGGGACTACCTTTACTTACAAGCCCAGCATACGCCTGAGAAAACGTTTTTACCGTTGACGCTGGAAATGGGGTCATGGATCTGGGTGAAAAAGAATCCGCGCCAGCTATTTTCACGACATGGCATGTTTAATCCGGTTGCAGAACATCGCCTCCACCGGGTACTTAGACGTCATACGTCATGGCTCGATTTCCTGATGCGGGCTACCAGTGGACATCGCGAATGGATCGCCCAAGGACCAACACGGCTACGTCTTCAGGAACGTGCGGTAGCAAGGTGGTACCGACCATGACCTGGGTGTTATTGCGCGGCTTGATGCGTGAAAAAAGGCATTGGGGGCAATTTTTAACGGATTTTCAGGCTGCTTTTCCTGATGAGACCGTGTTGACGATTGATTTTCCCGGCAACGGAGCACTCTGCCAGCACGCCAGCGCCAGCACGATTGCAGCGATGGTCGAAGCGGCGCGAGAGCAGGTACGTGCTGCTGGCATCACCGATCGTCTCAACGTACTGTCGATTTCTTTAGGTGCCATGGCAGCGGTCTCTTGGGCGCAGACCTATCCACAAGAGGTCAATCGCTTGGTACTGATGAATACGAGTCTCGCCCCGCATAATCGTTTCTACCAACGACTACGTCCGCGCAACTATCCACGGTTACTTGTCACCATGTTGTTCGGCTCTGTACGCCAACGCGAGCAATTGATACGCGATCTGACTTGTCATCCAACCGATGCTGCTATTGCATCCTCGCTCGTTGACGCATGGGTAAGCTACGCACAACAGTATCCGATCAGTCGCACCAATATCGTACGGCAATTAATAGCCGCGATGAGATACCGCGCGCCATACCAGCAGCCACATCCGTCTCTATTGCTGTTGGCGGGTGGAGGAGATCGTCTGGTCAATCCAATTTGCTCACAGATCCTGGCCGATCGTTGGCGTAGTCCACTCCGTGTCCACCCATCAGCAGGGCACGACTTGCCGCTCGATGAGGGCGCGTGGGTCATTGATCAAGTGAAACACTGGCTTGATGAAGCTTTCTTCACCCCATCGGGCGAAGGATAGCAAACGAATCGCCAAGTCGGTCGTGCCTCAGCCTGTGCAGCACAATTCATTTATCATCCTCGTTTCACTTCGCAATGAACGTACTCACCGTGCAAAAAAATACACTCACTATTTATCTTAAGCTTCTTGCTGTCGCCTTATTCTGGGGTGGCACTTTTATCGCCGGTCGCATTGTGGCACCACAAATTCCGCATATGACGGCAGCGGCGTTACGTTTCATGGTCGCCTGCGCGCTTCTCGTTCCACTAGCATGGAAAGTAGAAGGGGGACTGCCTAAACTGAACCGCGCGCAGTTGCACGCCACGTTTGCACTCGGCGCCACGGGTATTTTTTTGTATAACATTTGTTTTTTCGCTGCCCTAGAACGTATGCCAGCAGGCCGCACCGCCTTGTTTGTGGCACTCAATCCTATCGTCACCGCGCTGATTCTTGCCGCGCTCTTTGGCGAACGTTTAGGCGCACGTCGCTGGATAGGGATCTTTATCGCCTTTGTCGGTGCAAGTGTGGTCATTACGAAGGGCGACCTCAGTGGCGCGATAGCAGATTTTTCGCAATCCGTCGGTCAAGGCGAGCTGTTTATGATTTGCGCCATTTGCGGCTGGGCTGCCTACACGATCATCGGTAGACACGCTTTAAAAGGTTTATCGCCTATTGCGGCAACAACCTATGCGTCGCTCTGGGGCTTATTACTACTGATGTGCGGCGCGTCTACTGAATGGCATCAATTCGAGCCACGCCATCTAAGTTGGCAAGTACTTGCCGCCCTGCTCTACCTCGGTGCTGTCGGAACGGTCATTGGTTTCGTCTGGTATTACGAGGGCGTCAAAGCAATCGGACCTGCTCGTACTGCTGTCTTTAATAATCTTATTCCCGTGTTTGGTATTGGTCTGGGCGCTTTGCTCTTAGGCGAACCGATCCTCATCTCCATGGTAGCAGGGGGTATCTTGGTGATTGGGGGCGTCTTGTTGACGAATCGGTAAATCCGAACAATGTTTTTGTTTAAAACAGCGGAAAATGTATACGTTTCGACATTTTTTTGATAACAATGGGGGTATTTTTCAAAAAAACGTGATTCTGAACAAAAATTGGTTACGGTTATAACAAGATAAAACAAATAGTTGCAAAATTGCAATTATATGCGCATTTTTATAACAAAATCATTGCAATTAATCATAATCCGTCCAAAATAGTCATTGTGTATTAACATTAACTTACAAAAGTATTTTTTTTATAAGTTTAGAAGTCCATGCTGCAATTCATTTGGGATATGTAACATGCTGAATATTTCTCTACGTACACATCGCGACTTGCTTCTGTCATTCCTCTTGCTGCTGTTAAGCATCGTGGTGATCGTATGGAGCAATTTCAGCATATCGACCCTGATTGCAGTAGTTGTCATTTTGTCCGTTGGGGTATATCTCCTGTGGGAAGTATCGCAAATCCGTGTCCGTGAAGCGGAGGCGGCAGCTGAAAAAGAGCAGACTAGCGACGCGTCGATCACGACCGAGCTGCCGAATTTACTGCATCATGTATTACCCCTCTGGAGCGCCCATGTTAGCTCTGTCAAAGAACAAACAGAGCAAGCAGCAAACGAGCTCATCCGTAGTTTCTCATCGATGGTGAACGAATTTGACGCCGCCGGTTTTGGCAGCGTCACTGATATCAACCAGTCCAAAGATGCAGACGCCACCATTTCGCTGCTGCAGCTATGCAAAAAAGAGCTGACGCCCGTCATTGATTCACTCGGAACAATGATTCAAAGTAAAGACGAACTATTGCACTGCATTCGTGATTTAGCGGCGTCAACCAACGAACTGAACACAATGGCACAGGAGGTCGGTCAGATTGCAGCCCAAACAAACCTGTTAGCCATTAACGCTGCGATTGAGGCGGCCAGGGTGGGTGAACACGGACGTGGCTTTGCCGTGGTGGCTGGAGAAGTACGCAAGCTGTCACAAATGTCCGCAGAGACGGGGCGACGTATGGGCGAACGGGTAAAAAATGTCTCCAGTGTCATGAAAACGGCATTAGCCACTGCCGACCGCGCCTCGGTCCAAGACAGTAAGGTACTGGAAATCTCTGGTGCGGTGGTGCGTGACGTCTTGTCTCACGTTGAAACAATGGGCGACTCTGCTGCCCAGATGCGAGCACACGGTAACATCATCCGAAAAGATATCGAAGAGTTACTCGTCAGTTTGCAGTTCCAAGACCGTATCGCACAAATGTTGGATGTCGTCCGCGGCGACATCAGTAAACTCCATGAAAACGTCGCTTTTGCAGGAGATGACACGGAGTTGCCCTTGACCCAACAATGGCTAGAAGAACTACAAAGAACCTATACGATGCATGATGAGTATCAAAATCATGGCGGGGATTCAAAAGCCAGTGAAAACCAAGCGTCAGAAATCACCTTCTTCTGATCATGAACACCGCCAATAGAACGATGTTACTGACCACCTTTGTATTACGTTAATTAACACCGATAGCTGAATTTCGCAGTTTTGCATCCGTCCTTAGCATAGGGGCTGGCAGTTGTTTGCTAGCCCCTGCTATTTGTGAAGTGGAGTAAAAAATGCTTTCAAATCAACAAAAATCAAGGGTGCTGGTCGTCGAAGATGACGAACTGGTATCCTTGCAAATCCAGATCAAGCTGGAGATACTTGGCTATCAGGCAGTCGCCGCCACCGCGTATGGCGAAGAAGCAGTGCAACTCGCCCTCGATTTAGCACCTGATATCGTTTTAATGGATATCATGCTAGCAGGCAAAATGGATGGAATTACCACCGCGCATCATATCCACGCAAATACTGGCATCCCGGTAGTATTTTTGACCGCGCAAGCGGAAGACGACATTCTCAATCGCGTCAAAGAATCAGAAGCATTTGGTTACATCATTAAACCATTCACCGATCGAGAATTACGCGCAGGTCTGGAACTCGCCCTCTACAAACACAGTGCTGAAGAAAAGCTCCGCCAAAGTGAACAACGCTTGCGGGCCATTTTTGAGGCAGAACCCGAATGTGTCAAAGTACTCGACAAGCACGGTCATGTTGTAGAGATGAACTATGCGGGCTTTCGCATGTTAGAAGCCAAAGACATCGACGAAGTACGCCAACATGGTCTGGTATCGTTCATTCATCCAACGTACCGAGAGCGATTTCAAGAACTCTTTGAGTCGGTGATCGCTGGTAACAGTGGAACGATGGAATTTGAAATCACTGGATTACGCGGCACAAGACGATGGCTAGAAACCCATGCCGTTCCGATCCGTGACAATACCAACGCCAATGTCATGATGCTGGGCGTGACTCGGGATATTTCCGAAAGACGGCGCGCTGAAGAAGCCTTACGGCAAAGCGAACTCGACTTACGCGAAGCCGAAAACCTTGCGCATGTGGGACATTGGGTGTGGGAACCGGATCTCAATAAAGTAACATGGTCCGATGAAATGCAGAGGATATGGCAACGTGATTTGACCCTTTATGGAAGCAACATCACGCAAATGATTCTGGATACAGTTCATCCGGACGATCAGGAACTGATTATCCTTCGTCAGGAAGATACATTTAAACGGCATCGACTCGCATCAGCGTTTGAATATCGGATTATCTTACCTGATATGAGCATACGTCACATCTGGGCAAGACCTGGAAACCGTATTGTGAACGCCAGCGGTCGGGTTGTTCGCCTTACCGGCATTGTTCAAGACATCACAGAACGAAAACAAGCCGAAGCCGTTCGGCATGAAAGTGAAGAGCGACTAGAGCAAACATTTGTCGCCTCACCAATTGGCATGGCACTCGTCGGACTCGATCTCTCATTTCTCAAAGTGAATCATGCTTTTTGCGACATGCTCGGATGGTCAGAAAAGCAGATACTCGAGCAGGGCTTTGATCTTTTTACGCCGATCGAAGACTTGCGATTCGACCAGCAAATCATCGCTGAAATTGTCAACGGAGAACGCCAAACATATCAACTTGAAAAACGCTATTTACATCGCTTACAACACGATGTGTGGACACACTTAAATGTCAGTGTTGTCCGCGACAAAGTTGGTAAGGCATTGCATTTTGTTTTTCAGATTCAGGATATTACCGAGCGCAAACTTGCCGAGACACAGCTTCATAAATTGTCGCTGGCGGTCGAGCAAAGTCCAGAAACCATCATCATTACCGACGTCAATCGCCATATTGAATATGTCAATGAGTCTTTCTTAAAAACATTCGGCTACACACGCGAGGAAATTCTCGGTCAAGATCCAAAAATTATCCGTGATGATAACAAGATGAATGAGCATCTATCATCACTGGTCCCCGTGATTTCGCAAGGTCAGATCTGGAAGGGGGAGTTCTACAATAAGCGTAAAAATGGCACGCCCATCATCCAATATGCAATCATTACTCCGCTACGCAAACCAGATGGCACCATTAGTCATTACGTTGCAGTACAAGAAGATATAACGGACAAAAAACGACTAGGAGAAGAGCTCGATAAACATCGTCATCATCTCGAAGAACTGGTTGTCAGCCGCACTGCGCAATTAGTCGAGGCACAACGATTGGCTGAAGCGGCAAACGAAGCAAAGAGCAGTTTTATTGCCAACATGAGTCATGAAATACGTACGCCAATGAATGGTGTCTTAGGCATGACTTATCTTGCCATGGCCTCCACCAGCGATCCGAAGCAACGAGATTATTTGAAAAAAATTCAGCTCTCTGGACAGCACCTCCTCCATATCGTTAATGACATTCTGGATTTTTCTAAGATAGAAGCCGGAAAAATGACCTTGGAATCGGTGGATTTCTGGCTTGAGGAGATTTTAAATAATCTCTCTAGCATGATGAGTAACAAACTGGTTGGTCGCAACATTACCCTCAATTTTGATGTAGACCCTGATCTGCAAAATCATCTGCATGGTGATCCGCATCGCTTGAGCCAGATCCTGATCAATTACACCAACAACGCGATTAAATTTACAGAGCACGGTGAAATTATTGTTCGTGTACGCAAAGTCCACGATGCAGCAGATGGATGGTTGGTCCGCTTTGAGGTGCAGGATTCGGGGATCGGTATGTCCGCTGCGCAGCAAAGTAAATTGTTCAGATCGTTTCAACAAGCAGACAATTCGACGACACGAAAATATGGTGGAACAGGCCTGGGACTCGCCATTAGTAAGCAGCTCGCCAAACTGATGGGCGGCGATGTGGGCGTCAGCAGTGAATTAGGAAAAGGCAGTACGTTCTGGTTCACCGTCCATTTGTCAGCAGCAAAAGAAGCCGGAAGCCTTCCCGAAGCGCAAATCGAATCACTCAATAACACGCACCTCCAATTACTGGCCAAAGAGCGTGGCGGCATCACTGTGCTTGTCGTGGACGATAATCAATTTAATCAACAGATTGCTGCTGAATTATTAGAGGCTGCTGGCATCACTGTCTTACTTGCGGACAATGGTAAACAAGGCATCGATGTATTGAAGAAAAAGCCGGTCGACTGTGTCTTGATGGACATTCAAATGCCTGTTATGGATGGTCTAGAGGCCACACGTAAGTTACGCAGCATGGAAAAGTTTGCACGTCTGCCTGTCATTGCCATGACTGCCAATGCGATGAACGAGGATAGGTTGCAATGTCTTGGTGTGGGTATGAACGATTTTATGGCAAAGCCTTTCGTTCCGGAAGTACTTTACAACACCCTGATTCGTTGGCTGACCAATACCCATGATCACGTTGACAACGAAGTATCGCATTCACCAGAGCAACCACTGCCCTCGGATGACAATGCGTGTATCGATCTGCGTGTTTTAGAAAAACAGCTCGGCGCCGTGCCCGAAAAAATCGGTAAGTTTGCTGCAAAATTTGTCGATTCCGCACGCAAAGGTTTAGTCGAGTTAGATGAAGCATGCGCTAAGCAAGATCAGATCACGATATCGGCAATTGGTCACCGGCTTAAATCGAGCGCGCGGACGGTCGGGGCGAATCTGTTTGCTGCGCATTGCCAAACATTAGAAGATTTAAAGCTGTCCCCGGATATCCATCGCTCAGTGGAGATCGTCGAAGAGTTACATGACTGTTTCGACAAAATCGATGCCTTTGTCACCGCGTATCTTCACGCGAAAGAAAATCCGCTGCCGTACTCACCACCAGTCCATAGTGAACATCAACAAGCGATGAATCACACGGATCTTCATGTCTTGGTACTTGAAGATGACCCAAGTCATATTGAAATTGCGAGTACCACTTTGCGCAAACTCGGTGTGACCAGAATCATGTCTTGCATGGACGGTAACCAAGCATTGACGATGATCCGTACCTACAACCCAGATCTGTTGTTGTGCGATCTCCACCTGCACGGAATGGACGGTATCACCTTTTTGAGGTTAGTCGCCGAACATGGCTACAGTGGGTCGGTCATATTACTCAGTGCTGTCGATCATAATCTATTGAAGGCCGCAGAAAGTTTAGTGAAAGCATACGGATTAAACTTACTCGCTGCGATCAAAAAGCCATTACTTCCAGACACACTTCAGCTAGCACTTGCGCATCAACGACATTCTAAACCTGAGCGGGTTCAGTATAAAAAAGAAGCGATGTTGACCCTCGCAGAGCTGCAACAAGGGATCGCTGATGAATGTATCGAGGTGTTTTACCAACCCAAAGTTTCCGTCTTTAATAAGCAAGTTGTGGGCGCAGAATGCCTTGCCCGCTGGCGTCATCATGAACGTGGCATTATCGGTCCGGGATCCTTTGTTCCCGTGATGGAAGCCCATGGAATGATCGATGTTCTCACACATGAAATTTTAAAAAAAGGGTCTCAGCAATTAGGTGAATGGTTAAAAGAGGGGCACGATTTTAAGTTGTCTGTTAACGTCTCCATGGATGATCTCGATCAGTTAGATCTACCCGAAGAGTTTGAGCGCATTGTCTGCCACGCGGGCGTGCAACCGCAACAGATTACGCTCGAATTAACTGAAAGTCGGCTGATGGAAAACCTCACAGTCAGCCTAGAAATCCTCACGCGATTACGCTTAAAGGGGTTTGGTCTATCGATTGATGACTTTGGCACAGGATTCTCTACCATGGAAAACCTAAAGCAACTTCCTGTTACTGAGCTAAAAGTGGATCGTGCTTTCGTTAATGGTGCAACGAAGGATGAGGCAGCACGTGCGATTCTCGGATCAAGTATTCAATTAGGCAAAATTTTCAGATTGAATCTCGTTGCTGAAGGCGTCGAGAAACAACAAGACTGGGATCTGATCGCGAGTTCGGGATGCGACGAGGTACAAGGCTACTTCATTGCGAAGCCCATGGCAGCGAAAGAATTTATCGAATGGAAGTTAGCGTGGGACCTTCAACTCAAGCAGGACGCGCAGCAACCTCATTAAGCTTACTTGTCATGACATAGGGAAAAGAAATGGATACCGCTTTAACACCGACTGAGATCAAAGATTTACATGTGATGATTGTCGATGATGATGATTTTCAAATTGAATTCGTGTCTGATCTACTCAATGAATTAGGGATCACACATATCACCACTGCACTCGGTGGCGAGATCGGTCTATCTAAATTCGACCGTAGTCAAAAGAAACCAGATTTATTGTTATGTGATATCCAGATGCCAGATATTGACGGTTTTGCGTTGATGAAAAAACTCAGCGATCGACACTATACCGGCGGGGTCATTCTCATGTCAGGACAAGGTGCGAAAGTGCTGTACTCGGCCTCGCTCGTTGCGCAGTTAGCACGGCAAAACTTTTTAGGCACCATTGAGAAGCCATTACAAAAAGATGCCTTACTTGCCGCGATTGAGAAAATGTTAGGCAAAACTTAGTCCGCTCTCGGATTCTTTCTTCTGTCGTCTTCTCGTTCCACACAACCGATTTTCCCCAGATCCCTCCTTGCTGTTTTGATGGAGGGATATTTTTTTGCTGATAAAAAAATTTCCTACTTTTGGGCAAGCGTTGTCAGGTAACGTATCCCAGCAATCGCACGACTGCCATACCAAGAGATCATTTCACCATCAACTAACTGCACTGGTTTCCCCGTTTGTCGTTCTAATGCATCCACATGTGCTTCAGTGAACCGATAGGGTTCAGTAGAGAGCAAAATGCGGTCGATCTGATCGCACAGTGCGTCATTCCATGTAAAAACCGGATAGCGTTTTTCGGTGTCCGTCGGCGCCCAAGTATGCCAATGAATCAAACGCAACATACGCGAAATATAGGTCTCTTTAGAAATGGTCATCCAAGGATCTTGCCAGATGCAATAGAGCACGCGCTCTGACTGAAAGGGGTTGCTCGCCAGTGTATTCATGGCGTCATTCAACGCCTGCACGAGTTTCTCCGCTTTGTCCTTCGCATCAAAAATAGCCCCCAACAAACGATATAGCCCAATATTGTCCGTGGGTTCAATTGGGTGAGTGACGATGATATGAGGGATGAATTCAGCTAATAAATCGACTGTGGGCTTCTCATTTTCGTCGATATTGACGATCAGATGGGTGGGCGCTAATCGGCGGATTTTCTCGATGTTCACATCTTTGGTGCCGCCAATTTTGGGAATCGTAGCCACGGTCTCAGCGGGATGAATGCAAAACCCTGTCCGTCCCACCACTAAGTGCTCCACACCAAGATCACACAACAATTCCGTGATAGAAGGAACTAGACTCACAATGCGCGTCGCAGTGATGTCTGCAGGTACGTGATGTTGTCCAGCGGCGTCGATCAAAGAAGCGTTCATCACTCTTTTTCCGTCGATTTTGCACGGGCTTTATGCGGTGCGTGAGAAAAAAATAGGTCGTACAGTGTGTTCGGTAGCAGGCGCAATAATTTCGCGACGACGCCCATCTGCCACGGAATAACGCGGTACGAACGACCCGAAGCAATGGTGGCAACCGCTTTGGTGGCGAATGTCTCAACAGGCATCAAGAACGGCATACGGTAGCTATTGACCTGTGTCATCGGCGTATCAATATATCCTGGTGCGATTGTCACCACACGAATGCCGGTCTTTTTAAGTTCCACACGCAAGGATTCACAATAACTAATGACGGCCGCCTTTGACGCACTATATGCCTCTGCCCCGGGCAAACCGCGGATACCTGCAACACTACCAATGCCGACAAGCCGACATCCATCGGTATCTGCATAGGTTTTCATCGCAGCAATAAATGGCGCGAAAGTGGCGACCGTTGCGGTCACATTGGTACTCAGTACACGCTCAAAAACTGGCAAATCGTCCAAATGTTCGGTTAAGGTTCCAACAGAAATACCTGCATTGGCAATCACAATATGCACTTTGGAACAACGGGCTAAAAAATCAGCGGCAGCCGCTGCCAATGCTTGGTGGTCGGTGACGTCAACGACATAGATCGAATGACGTTCCGGATGCGGTAAGCTGGCACGTAGTTGTTCGAGATGCTCTCTGCGTCGTGCGACCAAGCCTAAGCTTGCTCCTTGTTGCGCATAGACTTTCGCTAGTGCGGCACCAATGCCAGACGATGCGCCGGTGATAAAAACGTTTTTCATAGAATCCAATAAAAAAATCCGCCGTAAAAAAGCGCGGCGGACTTTGTCAGTTGATGCGTCGGATTATTTCTTTTTCGACGCGTCGTTCATTGCAGGGGTAATGCCTTTTTCTTTCTGTGCCTTAGCAACTAAAAAGTCCAGCACCTGCGTGACCGCGGCATTCTGTGTATCTTCAGAAGTACGCCCCATGGAACTCACTGCTTGTGATGGCGATGTGACATAGCGCCCATCCACTGCAATCGTTGGAACACCATCGATCTGATAGGCTTCCATCAATTGTTTAGCACGTGTGAGTTTGCTTTGTGTGAAAAATACAGAATTATAAATTTCAGAAAACTTCTGCTTATCCAAACCGGATTTCGCAACAAAACGCATCACGTCGTCGTCTGTACGCAAGCTATTGTGGTCGACATGGTAAGCGGCAAAAACTTTAGATTGGTACTCATCGACTTTCCCCATCGCTTCTAAGGTGAAGAACAACTTCTGTTGTGTCACCAGATCATGAAAATCGACATGCACACGTTTAAATACGATGTTATCACCTTGCTTTTTCGCCCATGCCTCGATGACAGGTTCTAAGGCATTACAGTGCGGACAAAAATAACCGAAAAATTCCAGAACTTCGATTTTTTTCCCGCTGTCTGTTCCTTGCGGACGACTCAAGACACGGTATTCGGTTCCATTTTGCGGCGCTGCTGGAGATGCACCAGCACCTGTTGCCATCAGACCTAAGCCAAGCAACATGACACTACCTACAATACGACTCAATAAACGCATAATTTTCCTTTTCAATTACTTAACGGTGCGTACCACCGCAACATCAACGCCATTGTCAGACAATTTTGAACGAATTCGGTTCATACTTTCTGCATTATTAAATGGTCCCACGCGAACACGGTACATAGTACCCGTATCCGAATTTTTCTCGGTGACCTTCGCCTCAAAGCCAATCAAGGCAAGTTTTGCGCGTGCACTTTCGGCATCAGCCTGATCTTTGAAGGCGCCTGCTTGTAAGAAATAAATGTACTTTTCGTCTGCCACATCGCTCTTTGTGCTATCGGCGGCCTTGTCTGCGGCGACTTTTTCTTGCGCTGGCTTCGTCTCAGCTTTGACCTCAGCTGCTTTTGGCGTTGGTGTGGCAGGGGCTACGACTTGCGCGGGTGCCGGAGCTGGCGCTACCGCTGCCGTCACGTTATCAGCCGCTTTTTGAGGTGCATTCGGGTCTTTTGCAAACTCTTTCGCTGCCTCTTTCGTCGCATCCTTATTGCCATATAGCGGCTTATTCGGGTCTTGCAGTTGTGTCGTAGGCTGGTCGGGCTTATCCGATTTCATCCCTTTATTGGTGAAAGGCGTGGACGACTTGGTAATCAAGAGGGCGACGGCAACGGCAATCGCTAGTCCAATAACCAGACCAATAACCAATCCTGTTAAGGTGTTTCCGTGTTGGCGCTGCAGCCGTGAAGAGTGAGATTTCATGCGTTTCCGAATAAGATATGTTTACGCTGTCGTCATTACTAAATGAAACATTATTCAACAAGCTAAGCCTTTCTACCGGTATTCAATCAGGGCAGAAAGGCTTGGTGTTTGCATCCTTACATTTTATTTGGCGCTGACACACCGATCAATGCCAAGCCATTACGAATCACTTGACGTGTCGCCAGCATCAACGCCAGACGCGCCAACTTGGTCGCCTCATCGTCGACCAGGACACGTTCCGCGTTGTAATAGCTATGTAACTCACCGGCGAGATCACGCAGGTAGAAAGCAACCTGATGTGGCCCCAATTCATCGAGCGCACGTTCCAGTGTTTCTGGATATTCTGCCAGTTTCGCTAACAACGACGCTTCACGCGGTGCGACCAACGGTGACAAATCGACCTCTGTCAGTGGGGCAAACTGTGCCTCATCTGTTGCATACTGGGCCAGCACGGAGCAAATACGGGCATGCGCATATTGCACGTAGTACACTGGATTCTCGTCGGACTGTGCCAACGCGACGTCCACATCAAATACAAACTCTGTATCTGCTTTACGTGAAATCAAGAAAAAGCGGACTGCGTCACGGCCCTTAACGATATCACCGTTACCAGACCACTCAATCAGATCACGCACTGTCACATAAGAGCCTGCACGTTTAGAAATCTTCACTTCCGCGCCGTCTTTCATGACGGTGACCATTTTGTGCAGCACATAATCAGGATAACCCTGTGGGATACCGACATTCAGTGCCTGAAGACCAGCGCGTACCCGCGCGATTGTTCCATGGTGATCGCTACCCTGAATATTGATCGCTTGGCGATAGCCACGTTCCCATTTAGTGACATGGTATGCAACGTCAGGCACAAAATAGGTATAAGTGCCGTCCGTTTTTTTCATAACACGGTCTTTGTCATCCCCATACTCGGTCGTACGCAACCAGAGCGCACCGTCCTGCTCGTAGGTTTTACCCGCTGCAGTCAGCGCATTCACTGTCGATTCGACCTTACCGTCGGTGTAAAGCGAAGATTCGAGATAATAGTTATTAAATTTGACACCGAACGCTAACAAATCGGTATCTTGTTCACGGCGAAGATAAGTGACACTAAATTCACGAATCGAATCCAAGTCATCGACATCGCCACTGGCTGTCACCGGAGAACCGTTGCTCGCAGAAACTGTTTTCTTATCCAGAAAATCTCGTGCGATTTCAGCAATATAGTCACCGTTGTAGGCCGACTCAGGCCACGCTGCATCGCCTGGTGCATGACCTTTCGCACGTGCCTGAACAGACAACGCGAGATTACCAATTTGAACGCCTGCGTCGTTGTAATAGAACTCGCGGCTCACGTCATATCCCTGAACATCCAGCAAGGCGGCTAATGCGTCACCCAGTGCACCCTGGCGACCATGACCGACGTGCAATGGTCCAGTCGGGTTTGCAGAAACAAATTCCACCACGACTTTTTGACCAACGCCGCGTTGGCTCTTACCGTACTGCGCTGCTTGTTGCAGGATTGTTTTTACTACGGCTTGTTTCGCCGCGGTTGCTACGCGAATATTGATAAAGCCGGGGCCTGCAATCTCCACTGCAGCAATGAGCGGATCCTGCTGAGCTTGGAGGCTAGCCACAATCGCTGTTGCGATATCCCGTGGATTTTTACGCAAAGGTTTTGCAATCTGCATTGCAATGTTGCAAGCGACATCACCATGGGCCGGGTCACGAGGACGCTCAAGCAGAATGGTCGGCGTTAAGTCGCTGCCTTCGAGTAACGGTGCAACGGCATTTTTAAGGAGATTGAGAATTTCTTGTTTTTGTTCAGCTAACATAGCGCATCGGTTTCATTGCGTTTCGCGCAACAAATCTTAATAAGGACAGCGTTCATTATACTGTCTCCCCTGCGCCATGTCCGTTAGCTTATTGTCCTTATCACACAGTTTCTGGCACGGTATTCAACTTCTTCTTTTTCAGCAGCACGATTGCTCTCACAAAGTTAGCTAAAAATACACCATTCATGATCCCATAGACCACACTGACCACGATGACAAAGCGGAGATCAACTTTTAACGCTGGAAGCATGACAACCAACACGTTTTCTGCGTACTTCATCAGAAACAAGCTCACCAAAAAGATCATCGGTATCCAACTTCCTCGCAAATGAAATTGACCGTCATCAGCGAAGGTGACCGCATTCTTGTTTCCAAACTTCATCATCGCCCCTAAACCTAATCCGATGCCAGATAACCAGACCATCAACACGTCGATGGTGGCACCAAAATGCTGTAATAGTCCTTGCAGCGACCACAGAAGCATCAAGACGGGCAAAATAAGGATGGTCTTCAAACTGACATAGCGATCTTGACTCGCCTTGATCCCCCGCGAGATCAAGAACAATAAGATGAACCAGACCCAAATAGGTGTGTGCGTCAATATTTCTTGCAACATTATCTTCTCCCTCGATAGACACAGTAGATCAAGTCCCTAGTATGTCAAACGCGGCACAGGAAGAAACTGACTTTGCGACGGAGCGTCAATTAAAGTCGTAAAAGGAGTATCCCGTAGCGTGAGTTGCAGTAATGAGGCGTGTAGAATGTCAGGTTTTCTTTGTTTGGAAACGCTATGTGGTTCAAGAATTTACAGATTTTCCGTTTAAGCACGCCATGGCAAATTACTGCTGACGAATTACACACTCAACTCTCACGTCTTTCGTTTTCACAATGCGCTTCCAATGAAATGCAAAGCCAAGGATGGGCACCACCGCGGAACAACGAACTGTTGGTCCACAGCGTCAATAAACAATTTTTAATTTCATTAGCGACTGAAAAAAAATTGTTACCTTCCAGCGTGATCAACCAAGTGACGAAAGCACGCGCCGCAGAGTTAGAAGAGCAGCAAGGGTTCGCACCGGGGCGTAAAGCCATGAAGGATCTCAAAGAGCGCGTAACCGATGAGCTCTTGCCACGTGCCTTTGCAGTCAAACGTCATACATCAGTATGGATTGACCCGATCAATCGTTGGGTAGTGATCGACGCGTCCAGTCCTGCGCGCGCTGACGAAGTGGTAAAGCTGCTTTTAAAATGCTGCGACAAATTACCGCTTGAAGGCCTGCGTGTAAAATCTTCCCCACAAGCGGCAATGACATCGTGGTTGGCTGGGAACGAAGCGCCAAAAGGCTTCACCATCGACCAAGATACTGAATTGAAATCATCGACTGAAGATAAAGCGACCGTACGCTACGTTCGTTATACCCTAGAGCCAGATGACATTCAAAAACACATCGCCGCAGGCAAACAATGCACAAAGCTCGCCCTGACATGGGATGACCGTATCAGCTTTGTCCTCACCGACACCTTGACGATCAAACGCATCAAGCCACTTGATATCCTTGACGAAGAAAAAGATAAAGGGACGAATGAGGAAGAGCGCTTTGATGCAGACTTCATGTTAATGACAGCAGAGCTCACTAAAATGCTGGATGACATCGTTTTTGCGTTAGACGGTGAAATCGAGCCGGGGAAAGTGGCATAGATTACGACCATTCAGCAAACTTAGCTGGCATGCTAAAAAGAGACGGCGATGACCGTCTCTTTTTTTACCTGCGGTTGAGCATATGGGGCAGGATAAGAGATAGTCGGAGGGTGTTGGGTGTTGGGTGTTGGGTGTTGGGTGTTGGGTGTTGGGTGTTGGGTGTTGGGTGTTGGGTGTTGGGTGTTGGGTGTTGGGTGTTGGCATCTGAGATTCTGAGATTCTAAGATTCTGAGAATTCAAGAATTTGGAATTTTGGACTGCGCTTGCTGGCGAGCTAAGGTCTTAAAGCACGGAAGTGCCTGACCGTAGGATAACAAAGCAATAGACGAAAAAAAACGAGCTACCTAAGTAACTCGTTTTCTCTTTTACTGGCGGAGCGGACGGGGCTCGAACCCGCGACCCCCGGCGTGACAGGCCGGTATTCTAACCAACTGAACTACCACTCCTAAACCTAAAAACCTTGTTCTGCATGTAATTATCTGTGGTGGGTGCTGAGAGGCTCGAACTCCCGACCTACGCCTTGTAAGGGCGCCGCTCTACCAACTGAGCTAAGCACCCATATTCTTGCTTAGTCAGATAATTACTACGATGCTGTGTCACCAACATCAACAGAAGCAATATTATAGTACGCTTACTGCTATTTGTCTAGTACCTTTGTAAGTAATTTCGTTTATTTCCCGGATACTACTTACAAAAATCTAGCATTCTCACTTAAAAGCAAAACCCCTCACTGCGATAGCAGAGAGGGGTAGCAATAGGGAGCCTGACGATAACCTACTTTCACACTGGTTGCAGCACTATCATTGGCGCAGAGTCGTTTCACGGTCCTGTTCGGGATGG
>NZ_JBMPPA010000014.1:0-12858 GCF_049340215.1 Undibacterium sp. MH2W
GTACGGGATGAACATTGGGTTTAGCATGTACGTGGAACGCAGCAACGCGAGACATGCATTGCTGATAAATGATACCAGTGTGCCTTTCATCACGTCTGACCACCCTGTAGTTAATGTGCACTCATGTGTTTCAGAAACAGAACTCGCCGTACCTAAGCATGCCGACCTCTATTACCCGATCTCACCGCGAGTCGCCTATATCATCTGCGATTCAGAACAGTTCAGGTCAGGCAAGAATGAAGTTGATGAGGCCACCGTCATGGAACTCAATTCCAAAGTGGCAACCCAAGCGATGGTACACATCATTGGTAATACTATGGAGGCAATTTCCCCCTTCAAAGAGTACATCGGGCGGCGCTACCAAAAAACTCCCGATGGCCTTTCCATAGTCTGACTGACCAAGCCGCGTAGTTTCAAGTTCTAGAAGTTGTGTAATTGACGATTTTCATCACCCCTTTGGCAACTACAATAAACGGCAACCAAAATGCCGCCCAACCTTCCGACAATCCCAACAAAAAGTTTTCTTTAATTGACTTCATTTCACACCTCTAAGAGTTGCGATGCCAGATGGCATCGCTAATACGGCAAATTCTCACTCTACTACGTTTTTCTCGCTAGCCAATAGGTGAGTCTTATGCTCGGCTAAAAACGCTCTCAGACGCTCTGGTTTAACGTCAAACAATTCAAGATCAGAGAAAATTTTGAAAAACTCTTCTCTGATTTTACTCAAACGTTTTTCTTCTTCTTTCCTCTCTGCCGCCTCGATGCTCCTCAATTTCGCTTGCATTTTTTTGATCTTTTCTTGCAGAGCTTGCTTTTGTTCTTCAGTTTGTTTAGTCGCCATCTTTACTACTCCTTTTTAAAAATATAAATAATTACATCGACATGCCGTTGTCTATTTCTCTTTCCTTCGTTTTTTCTGGTGCTTTCTCTCTTACTTTTTCAGCCGTTTTTTCTACTGTTTTTTCTATCGATTTTTCGTTTTTAGGTTGCTGCTTGTAGTCGCTGTATTTCGTCTGCTCAAATTTAAACACATCTGAAAATTCATTCCGCTGCACCATCGATCTATCGCCTTCAATTCGCTTCTGTTGCGGTTCCTGTGGCGCTCGCGCTGTACTTATTTTTTGCCCCTTCGTCGCAACTGTTTTGCTTATTTCTTTTTGAGCTTGCGCAGAGGCTTTTTCTACATTCTGCGTGTAAGTAACTGTGTTCAAGCGTGCGCGTGTATTGTTCACCATGCTTTCGCGTTGACCATGCATACCGCTGTCAACATTGTGATGTACAAAAGTACGATCAACAGTTGCGCCTTGCGATTTGTGCGATGTCATTACGTAGCCGTGATCGAGATGCTTATAGCTTCTTAAATCAATTTCTTTTTGTTTGCCTTGGATGTCCACAGTCATAATGAGATCGTTCATTTTTACGACAGTGCCAGCAGTACCGTTTTTTAACGCACCAGCATTTTGAGTAAACGCAATCGTATCGCCAATCGAAAATTCTCTTTGTTGTTCTACATACGCTTGCATGTTGACCGCGCTGGCAGCCTTTATTTCTACATCCTTGCCGTCTTTTTCAACTGTGATCGTGTTCTTATTTGCGTTGATTTGCTTTACTTTTAGATGACTAACTTGCCCACGTTTTGAGCTTTGTATAAGCACGTCGCCGCGCTGATAGCTTGATGCTTGTGTTCGCTGCGCGGTGGTCAGCTCTTTAGCTTTTAACGTGTCAACTGCCCTTCCTTCTCCGAGGCTTCCATTTTTCTTTAACTCATTTCTTATCTGATTGTTGATGGCAACGCGGTCAATGTTCGTGCCGGTGATAACCGCCGTTTGCTTTCTTTCTTCCGCGCTCAATGCAGCGTAGTCTTTTGCAAGCGTTTGTATTGCTACAAAGTTGTCTTGCCTACTCGCTTGCTTCAATTCTTCTTTGCGTTGTGCAGTTTGAGACGTGGTTAGTTTGTTGTTTTGCGTCTCTAATATCTGCCCCCATTTTTTGTTCGCAGCATCGCGCTCAACACTAAACTCTCTCCCCGTCATGCGGACAGCTTCCGCATGGTTGCCAGCGATGATTGATTGGACTGGCGCCTTTGCTTCTGCCGTTTTTTGCCTGGTGATATTGCTGAGGTAGGAAACCTCCATTTTTCCGGCACTGATAGCTCTTTCAAAGGCGGCACCAGCCGACACGCTTTGATGCTGATCTTTATCACCCGCGAACACGATTTTTGCACCGTTATGCTGTGTTGCTGCGATAGTCGAATTAAAATCTTTCTGACCGCTCATTGACGCTTCATCATTGATATACAGCGTCTTTGCGATACCTTGCGGCTCGGTGTTCGTCTTTGAGTAGTCAGATAAAAAGGCAGCGACGGTTTGACTTTTGATACCACTTTCTTTTTCAAGCGTCTCTGCTTGCGCCGCGCCGTTCGACATACCTTTAACTGTCCAGCCTTTGCTTTCTGCCGCCTCTCTGACAAATTCAAGCATTGTCGTTTTGCCTGTTCCTGGACTACCTTGCAGCGCGTTGAATTGATCGCCACCCGTCAAAATGTTGTACGCTGCGTTTCGCTGTTCATCCTTTAATTTAAATTCTGTCCCGTTGCCTATCTCTCTGCTTTTTCGGTCTTCAAACGCATTTAAAGCACTCTCAAACTCTTTTTTACTCATGACGTTTAGGTGTGCATCAACTCCAGCGCTGATTTGCTTATCAGCCCACTGCTCGCCCACAATCGCGGCTTGAGTCGTGAATCGCTGACCGCTTTTATCGTTAGTTCTCTGTACGAGTTCGCCTTTCTCTTTTTGTCTCTCAATCTCTGCTAATAAATCTTTGCCGTCCACCCGCCCCGACGACTGGAGCATCGTTTCTTTCACCAAGTCTTTTTTTGAAAACTCTTGCTCGCGCTCACTCAAACTTGCAATCGCATTACTAACAATGCTTTTTGCAGACTCAAAAGCCATTTCCTGCTTGCGCTCGGCTTGTGTCATACCGATGTCTTTTGCTTCGTGTTGCCAACGTTCTCGATGCGGGTCAGCACTTTCGATGTGTCCAGCTTCCTTCTCAACTCGCGTTGCCAAATTTGCTATTTGTCTTGCTTCATGGCTGGCTTGTTCTTTATTGCTACCGCGATCACGCAAGGCGGCATCGATTTGTTCGCTTCGTTTGCTGAATTCTTCAAGCTGCTCTTTTCCGTAACCTGCAATCTCGAATTCTCCTCGATCATTGTAGGCAAGCTCATAGCCGAGCTTTTGCAGTCCACTTGCTAATTCATTTTTATAGACAGCATCGGCTGTCATCCGGTGATCGTATAGCTTTTCATTCGACAAACTTCTAGCCTTGCCGTTTGCGTCATAGGTGAGGTTGGCAATTAGTACGTGCGTATGGGTCTGCGGGTCTCCAGCGCGGCTAGTAGCATGTTGAAAGGTTGCATAGGTTAGGTTGTCCGATTGTACGGTGGTCTCAACACCGTTCTCCTTCACTCTGTACTGTGCAACATTAGCCTCCAAATAGTTCATAGACGACTGTACAGCCTTTTCGTGTGCATCCCTCACATCTTGCTTACCCCAAACTTCGGCTTCAATACTGACGCTCTTAGGGGGGGCAAACGTGAAATCGACACCGGCTCTACGTTCGATAGATTTTTCTCCGGTTTCCTGGTCAATCTTTGTACGCCCAAGCTGGACGATCTTTTCCTCTTTCTGCCCGTTCTCTCCCTCGCTGACTTCCCGCACTTTCCCAAGCAAAATATTAGTGAGATCCGCTTCCTTGACCACACCAGACACTCCGGCGTATTCAGCACCTTTGCCGCCCCATGCAGACGGTGAACTTTCCCCGGCATAGTACTCAACCGCAGCCTCGGCGGTCATGTACTTGGATGCGCCAACGGCACTCTTAATTTCGGATTTAGAAATCATATTTTATAAATGAGATATCATTTTCTTCGACTGACACATCAGTAATTTCACTACTTCCGCTTTCCATTCCGACTTGTCGCAAGGTGGCAAGCAAATCCGGCATTTGTTTGTTTTGATACGCTTCGGCTACTTTCACATATTTAGTGTCTGGTATAAAAACCTTCGCCAGCGGATAACTCCCCGCAACCTTCAAAAATGCGGTTCTGTCCGGCAGTGTCTGAATGACTGAAGCCATTGCAAGATGAATTTCAGTCCGTTTTCGCTGCAACTGGCTGCTATCTTTATCGCTCTCAACACCGAAATGAGCGCCTTCTGTTGCCTCGTCGATCGCTTTTTTTCCGAGCATATCCGCCAGCCGCGCCGCCGTTTCTCCGTCCTCATTTCTGAAAATAGCCTTTGTTTGACAATTAGCTAAGATAACACGGCGAAGCTCTGCACCCCAAATTTCGTCGAGTTGCGCATCTGTTTGAAAACCCAACAGAATAGAAACACCAAATTTTCGCGCTTCTGTCAAACCTGTTTCAACTGCTTTAAGCTTAGGAAGACTCGCTAATTCATCAATTGAAAAGATAATACGAGTATAGTCAATCGGGCGTTGACTCATTGCCGCCAGCATCGCTATATCAAGCCATGCCGCCGCAAACGGTCGAATGGCGACATGCTGTGTCGGATGACTTAAAATGAAAAGCCACGCTTTATCGTCTGATTTCACAAAGTCAGTAATTGAAAAATTGCTGCTCGTTTGACTGAAATACTTAAAAAATCGAATCGCGGGTTGTGTGATAAGTGAAAATCGGACGCCTTCTGATGTTTTTACATTCTCAGGATTCAACGCACCAGCAGAAGGTAATTGATACTTACATGCCAATTCAAATATTCTATCTAAACTCATTGTGTTAATGATTCGCGTAAGCTCTGCCATTGATTTTTCGAATCCTGGCTCAATTTGAATGAATTTCAAAATATCTTCAAAAAGGATGCGAGCGCCTTCTTTAAATTCTGGGTGAGCTTCACCTTTCTGTTCTTGAATAAAATAATTAGACATTGTTGAATAATCTAATTCTTCTTTCAAATCGGCAAATATTGACCAATTCGCGCAACGTTCATCAAATGGGTTAAGAATGATATCTCCGCGCGACGGGTCATAGTATCGCTCAACATAATCGCCAGTTCGATCATAAATAACTGCTTTCATGTTCGGTCTTGCTTTGTCTAAAAATCGAAACATCGCTTTGGATTTACCTGTGCCAGCGCTTCCGATAAATCCAACATTGCGTTGTAATAATGAGTCCGGCAAAGGTACTGAACCAATTTCAAAACCGAGTTTTGATTTTTCCGCGGTCAATTTTGTCAATTCTTCCGGCTCTACTAATTTCTGACCTTCAATAAATTTGTCTTCTGCTTCAATTAATCCGCGACTGATAAGATACCGCGTAATCTTTAAACCTGAAAAAATTCCAACACCAACAGAAAATAAAAAACCGACAAATAGAAAAAATCTAAATTTTGTGACACCATCAGAAAGTAGTGCTTTGGCGTCGGCAGCTTCAAATGTCTGTTTTCCTGTTGGCAGATTAACTGTGACATTATGATGCAATCCGAGCGACGTAAAAAAAGACGCTTCGTAGTAACTTTTCAAAATTTGTCGCTGAGACGAATTTGTGATGCTCATATAAAACATAGAAAACAACAAAATAGATATGCAGCCACAAATAATCAATAAACGACGAATTCCAGCAAAAAACATCTGTGTCTGATGCCACAGCGTATCGCTTCCGCGTGTGAAATTATCTGATGCCGATTTTTTATTAATAGTCATTTATTCACCGAATTTATCAAGAAGTAATCTTGCAAGTGATGCCTTTGCGTTCTGCTGAATTTCATACATGCCGCTGAGTAATTCCAGCTTTTTATTCTTTTCTATAGAATTTAGTATCAGCATATTACTGATGTGACTTTGCTGAAACTGTGCTTCGCAAACAACCATTAGTCTATCTAACTTTCTTTCAATGTCTTCAATTCGAGCTACAACGTTATTTCTATCAATTCCAAGCTCCAACAAGCTTCGCATCGCTTCACTTCGATTGTCAAATTTCTCTTTTACAAGCTCATCAATATTGTCTAAAAGATCATTTGGCAGCCTGGTCGTTATTACTTTTGATTCACTCATTTTGTATTTTCCTAAAAGCTATACTACGTAACGGTTTAAAGCATTTTATCGACTTATTGTAATACAATCTATATAAACACTGTATTACGCTAAAAACGTTACTGGCTGTAGCTTTACCTGCTTTTTAACTGCACACCGTAGGTGCGTCATGTGTGCTTCTTCTTTAGTCCAACGAAGTTGGACGTCTCTCCATTTTTTCGATTTCCTTTTATTCTTGGTTTAAATTGGCTGGATTATCAATCCAGCCAATTTTTCGTCAGTCTACCTTTGCACTACCTTTTGCATTTTCATCGGTTCCAGTCGTTCCGCTTCGTTTGATAGATCGATCAATTTTGCTTGAAAGCTCTAATGAGCTTCCAATCTCATTTTCTATCAGTTGACCATCTACATAGCCATTTCCAAAAATAGTCTGTCCGCCTGATTTTAGTGTCCATCCAGATTGCTGTCCGTTGTATTCTTTTGTACCAGCAACCCAGCTTGTACCTCGTCCTGTCACCATGTCGATGGTAAATGGTCGCGCATTCATATCATCACTGGCTTGCTCTGCGGCTTGTTCAAAAATGCGATATAACGTTTCATTTGGCATTTTATTCAAAGCAACAACAAAATCATTTCTAAATTCTGTTGGGTTTTTATGAATAGTGGGCATCATGTGAGCAATTTCAGAGACAAACAAATTTGCAAATCTAAGTCTGCTCATGCAAATAATAATCCATCTTCCCCTTGCCTCCCGATCGTTTAAACCTTTAATCTCTGGCCATCCACTGCTTGGCTGTGAAGACCAATCAAACAAAACTAACGTCCAATACCGCAAAAGAAAATCTCGCCCAGCTTGCAAATCGCCATTATTTAGATATTTTTGTGCCTTCTCGTCAAGTGGAAAAAACCAATCATTAATCTTCGGTGTTAATTTCAGCAGCTTCGCCATTTCACGAATTTTTGCATCATCAGCAAAAATACTCTGATCGAATTTTTTATCTGTGTATTGCCAAATGACGAGACTGTTACGAATATCTTCATTTGCGTCAAAACTTGCTTTTATCGATTTTGCTTCTTCTGGTGAAAAATTTGTAAAATACGTTTTGTACTCATTTGTCGTTTTTTCTGCTGCATCAATAAATGAAGTTAAGAACTGTTGTTTGATTGTCGATTTTTGCACTTTGCCAGCCGTTTGACTATCCGAGCTATTTTGACTGAACTCACCTTTGAATCCATTGTTTTGAACAGATTCAGTAGAAACAGAAACAGGCTTAGAGCAACCGGAAATTAAAAGTGCTATACCAATTGCATAGCTTAATGTTTTTAGCTTCATACTTTTTTTCCTCATTTAGATGCAATGAAGTTTTCGACTCTGAGCGTATATTTCTTGCCGTCGATATATCCAGCGCCGTAGATCGTGCCCGCCTTATTTAATAAAGTCGCGCTTCCATCTTCTTTCACTTGATATTGCAGATTTCCAGCCTGCCACGCTTCCGAATTTGCGGCTGATACTTTGACAGTCAGACCGTCTTTGAATTGCGCAGCGGTTGCTTTATTGGCTCCTGCTGCAATTTTTAAAATGTTTGGTTTCGGGATTTCAACAAAAGCTGCTACAAAATCTTTCATAAACTCATTTTGATCTTTGTAGCTACTTTTAAGCTTCGGTGCAATTTCTGCTGACAACTGATTAGCAAATTGAATATTTCTTGTTAAATGCGAATAGTGCTCAAATTGCGATTTTGAAATATTTATCTGTTGGTATTCATTCCAATTATTTTCAGGCTTAGATACTTCAGCAAGCATTTGCAAGGCTACCAAGCGGATAATTAAATCGCTACGGTCTGCATCTGTACCTCTGATTGCTTTTACTACGTTCGCATTAAAAGTAGCAAATGTGTCTTTTACTGCATTTGCGCCTTTTAAGTGTTTGATGTGTTCATGCAATTTATCATCATCATTGCTTCCGACAATAAAGCCTTGATTTGTTTTTTTATCTACATATCTCCAATCTTCAAAATTGGAAGTCGATAGTAATAATCTCACTTCTTCAATTTTTCCACCGTACAGGCTTTCAAACTGTTCTTGTAATCCACCAGCGGCTTGAATAATTGCACTGTCCATCGTCAATGTTTCAGCATGTGCGCTGGCTGTGCAAGCTAATAAGCCGATACTTAATATTTTTGCTAATTTCATATTTTCTCCATTTGCTATTTCATGATGCTGTTAATGGCTTCTTTGAGTTCCTTGTCGTCAGCTTGTTTTTGAACATGAGCGACTTCACTCTGCTTACGACTAGCTTCAAAACGCTTGCATTCGCCTTCTTCCCTCTCTCCAAGCTTTTTCAGCTTGTCTGGGCTTTCATTCCACTTTTCTGCAAAGCTTCGATCAAACTGTGCTTGCTGGCAGCGCATATCTGCTTGTGCTTCGATCTGGGCATTAGTGACATGCTCAGACTGATTCATATACAAATAGATCGCAAGCACACCGATCACTGAAGCAATGCCAACTCCGGTAGGACTCATAGTTACCCCTTTCTTAAATTACGATGCTGCATAGCTATTATATTACAATATTTTTATATTGTAATATTTAAATATAAAAATATTTTTATATTTAAATACAATCATAATTCGATATTTAAATACTTAACCAACGCATCAACAATGACTTGATTTTCGGTGATCTTGTTTCCTTTTTTGCGCTCGGCGTAGACGTGATCTTTGATTGCCTCGAACACGACTTCGGGCATTAATACCGGCTTTGCTTTTCTATTCTCTGCTGTCACTTTTTCAGCTTTTGGTAACGCTGTAGTTACTGTTGATTTAGTTTCAGTAGAGTTACCGCTGTCCAGGAACGCTGTAACGTCCGGTTTTCCTTTAATTGCCATTTACCACCTCATCATAAAAATTATTCATTTCTTCTATTGCACTTTTATCTTTGCCTTTGGCGACTTCATGCACAATTGCGCCCTCGCCCGTGGCTCGACGGTACGCAACACGTTCACAAACAGTTGTTCTTAAAACTGATAGTTTTTGTTCTGCTAAAAATGCAAGCATGTCGCCAGCGTCTTTTGTGCGTGGGTCTATTCGTGTCATCAACACCTTAACGATCAAGTCTGGGTTGTATTCTTTTGCCAACTCAACGATTTCAAGCAAATCAGTCATTGCAGCAGCATCGAGATTGCTTGCACCCACTGGAATGATCGCAACATTTGCGAGTAGCAGCGCGGCACGTAGCCCCGCAGAATCACGCCCCCCTGCATCAACAACGGTATGAGCAAAGCCGGATGCCAAACCTTTACCCTCGGACAGAATTGCCTTACCAGTCAGGCACGTGGTTGTCGGTGATGTTTCATGCTCCGTATCACGCCTCCATGCAGCCCACGAAGCGGCGCTTGCTTGTGGGTCGCCATCGATCAGCAAAGATTTTCCGGACTTCGCAAGCATTGTTGCCAAATGTACGGCCGTCGTGGTTTTTCCGACTCCGCCTTTTGTGTTCACAACAGCATAAATTGTCATGCTTTGCCTCTCTTTTTAAAAGTATAAAAGTATTTAAATATAAAAATATTTTTATATTATTCCACAAACATATTTTTATTGGAAAATATTTAAATATATATTTTAAATCGCTTTATCCGTTGTATTAATAATAATGTGGCTTTTTCAAAAAAAAACTGCGCTTCGCGCAGACAACAAAAGCAACCCCGCTACAGCTAAAAAGAAAAATATTGGCACGCGTATACAAATTGCTGAGGGCGCATTTATATCGTTTTTCAAACGCATACAAATAAAAACAGCTACCTGGACACTCTTCGCGCTCTCGCTTGATTGCGACCAGTTTGGCTGCGCCAAATGCGCCTACGGCGCACCCTTCGGGCTGTCACGCTTGATTTACTCCGCGCTTCGCTTGGCTTAAAAGCGTTTAAAAAAAAGCTTGAACGTCAAAAACAACCCCAACCCCGTCCTTTGCAAGCCAATTGGACGGCTTTAAACACCCCTGCAAGGCGATTTGAGTCTGATCCTGACCGAAGGGAAGGACTGGAGCGAGCCGAAGGCGTAGACCCAGCCGGATGGTCAGATTGCGCCCGAAGGGACGCAACCTTGCTGTCTCACCGCCCGCCTAGAGCGGGTCGGCGGGTTAGCTTTAGATCAGGCTCAGCCTAGTTTTTCCTTGTGCGCCGCAGGCGCAGTCTATTTTTAGGTTGTTAATCAACAACGCTATATATTAATAAGGCAAATGTTTTCTAAAACGCAGCGTAAAGCCTTGCTGGCATTGGTTTTTAGTCGATTTTAGGGGGTGCAGCAAATTGCACGGTATCGTGCAAAATGACGCACGTAAAAAACTGTTTTTTGATTTTAAATGTACTGCACCGTGCAAAAAAGCGCAAATTTAACCATTTTTATTGCATGCTTAGTGCAAATTAATGTATCATTGGACACGTACGATTCACCTTGTAAACAAACCTTGAGGCTAGATTTATGACGAACGTGACTTTGACCAAAGAAGAAGAAGAAAGAGGAAATCAATCACAGGGATGGCTTCAATCTGACAAAAGTGCTCACATTAAAATGTGGCAGTTGGGCTTAAAGCACCCTTCAGCATTGGCTGTACTTCATTTCATGATAAGCAAATTAAAGCGTGGTGCGAATGGTATTGTAATTTCCGCGCCTGCACTGGCGCGTCAGATGGGAATTTCTGAGAGAACGGCAAAGTCAGCAACTGCCATTTTGAGGGACATGAAATTTGTTCAGATTTTAAAATCCGGCAATACAAATGTATATATTGTCAACAGTAAAGTAGCGTGGCAGGGAAATCGAGGGATGCGATATGCTTCATTCAATGCTCAACTTTTAGTTGACGAGCAAGAACAAGTTAAAAGTGTTGAAGAACTCGGAATTGAAGCAGGTGAATTGATAGAAGTCCCTCAAATGGACATTGAGATAGATGTTGATGCAATTCAAAACAGAGATATTGACAATGAAGAAAGTGATCGACAACAAAAACTAATTTAGCCCTTTAAATTGCACGGTACCGTGCAATTTAAGTGCAAAGTATTGACGGTCAACAGTAAAACACCTTAATTTCAACTCTAGCCGCCGTTTTTAATAGAGGTTTGGGTGGTGGGTGCTATGGCCATTGTTGTGCTACATGCTTAACACGCAAAATTTCGACCTGTTCTGAGTCATTTAGCAAGCGATACACAACGAAGTAATTCTCATGTGCGACTAGCTCGCGTGTACCGCGCTTGCGTCCAGTGCGCCCCATTTGAGGATGATCTGCAAGCGGGATTACTTTGTCCTCGATACTAGAAACCATTTTTTCCGCATTGGCTGGGCTGTCTTCTGCAATATGTCGCCCGATTTTTATTAGATCGTTGATTGCCTGTTTTTTCCAAAATATAGCCGCCACGTTATTTGCCCTTTATTCCGGCTCTGATTTGGCGCATGGCTTCGTTATGCGGAACGGTCGGGCTTGTGTCGTCTATCGCCTCTTGAATCTCTGCCTTGAGCCACTTTGTGTAAGCAGCGGCTTTATGCGCTTCTTTCATCGCCTCTGCACGATCTGGGCGCTTTGCACTGGTGAGACTGTCTGTACTGAAGTTCACAGAATCAACGTCAAAACGTGCAATACCGACGCCTTTGAGATATTCAACCAGTGTTTCAAGCTTTTTAAAGACGCGCACCTGCTGGCTGCGTTGCGCTGCTAATGCACGTTCTGCCATGCCATACTTCACCATCACGCCCCAGCCTCCGGCTTGCCCGACGACATGGGCGCTGCGCACGACGCCGGCCTCTGTTAGCTTCGCCAGCGTTGAATGATCTATTGTTTCTGTGCTCATTTTTCTACCCTATTTCGGAAAAATATTTACTATAAAATCATACGCAACTTACTATAAATTGCAAGTGTAATTTTTATAAAAATACTGTAAAATTAGACATAAAATCCGTTATTGAACAAGCAATTGTGTGTAAATACCGGAAATACATTTCCAAATAATGTTATCAGTCAGTAGACAAATAAATAATCTAATTACAATTTTTATAGGTTTGAGTGATGAACGTAGCTTTTAAAAATAGTAAGCATCTCGAAGCCAAGAAGCATAACCATTATGTTTGGGGGCAATACCTAGCTCGATGGGGTGGCGGCACGAAGAATGTTTTCTACACGACGAAGACCGGAAAAATCGCCCACGACAGCATACGTTCCATTGTCTTTGACGACTATTTCTACAAGACCACTATGCTTACGGACTGGCATATTGAGGTGATTAAAGGCTTCTCGCGGAAAAGCCCTGCTCATCTGCACCAGCAGCAAATGTCACTTCTTCATAATTTCCTGAAGGTGCAACGGGCTGAGACCATCTACCGTGTGTCTGGCATTCCCAATCAGAAAGCGGACCAGTATTTCCACGCAATGAATTGCAACCTAATGGAAAATCTCCATGCAGATCACGAAAAGAGGGTGACTCCGATATTGGCAGCACTGGCTGAAGAGAAACTTGATGTGCTGAAGGATAAGTCTAACTTGATCAAGTTTATGGCATTTTTTGGTCACCAAATCTCCCGCACGAAACCTTTCCGAGACGGCACAATCAAGGTTCTTTCTCGAAGCAATCCCCTTGAAATTAAAGTGGCTCTTGCAATGGAACATGCATGGTGGTTCCTGAGCTACATGTACGGGATGAACATTGGGTTTAGCATGTACGTGGAACGCAGCAACGCGAGACATGCATTGCTGATAAATGATACCAGTGTGCCTTTCATCACGTCTGACCACCCTGTAGTTAATGTGCACTCATGT
>NZ_JBMPPA010000015.1:0-9357 GCF_049340215.1 Undibacterium sp. MH2W
CGTTTAACGGCCAGTTCTTTAAACTCGGTCGTGTAAGCTTTTTTTGGTATCCTGTTCATCATTTGTCTTTCCAAAGTTACGTTTATTTTACGTCACCTTTGGGGAACTAAATTTCAGGGGAAGCTCAGTCTTCGCTTGCCGTCGCTGTCGAGCCATTAATTCCAAAATAGGCAAATACTACGCCGTCAATCTGTACATTTCTTTCAAGGCGATAGCGAAAAGAACCGCATTCACTGAAAATAGCGCTCACAATTTTCTCCTATGAGTAAATGCAAGACTGACCACAAAATAAGCACAAGTAATATAACTAAAATTCATAATTTAAATTTCACACTTGGTATGTCATACGGTAAATGAAAGTCATTTTCCTCAATAGCAGCAATTTTACTCTGTGCATATCGTTCACTTCTGACCTCGTCATAACCAAGTTCACTGAGGTCAATGTTAACGATATATCTTTCAGGTTCTTTTCAGATCTGCACCACGTACACCAATTGCAACAATTTTAGAAACCAGCTCAAGGGATTCCCCTACAGACAATCCTCCCGCTTTGAAAGTTGAAATATCAATGATCGTGGGTTGATCGCCATAACCTGAAGGTTGTTTAATGAAGATAGAAGCCCTATTTTCATCTACTAGAGTCACCGAAATAAAATGGTCTTTTTCAACACATTGTCTATTTTGATTAGTCATATTTTTTCCTCAAACGCTCTCGTTTTTTTAAAAATAATCATTTCTTCAAGCATCATTAGTACCCGTTCGATAACAAAAGTAATTTAGTTTTTAAAGCTAACCAAAGCTTTTTAATATAGCTGCATTGATTCCGTGCGCAAGAATTCGAATATCACTGGGACTAAAAATATGAGCATGTTTAGATTCGTAAAAATATCGAGCATGAGTGAAATAGTCTTTACATTTCTCAAGGAGCGGACGAAGTTGTTGGTTTGTTTCAGATTCAAACAGCAATACTAGGGTTTCTTGAACTTCAGGATTCAGCTTACTAAATATTTGAACTAAATCGTGTCCCCAAACGTTGGATGAGATTTCACCATTAACCAAAACTTGCTCATTATTACTTTGATTTGGCTTTGTAACCTTAGCGTCACACGCCTTCAAGAGTAACTCGACACATAGAGCAAGGTTAGCGACAACGGCCATTACATTTGGTACAAGAATTGAATCATCATGAAACGCGGGTTCAGCTAATGCCAAATAACTTCTTGCACTATCGTAAATTCGTCTTGATTGGTGGATCATAAGTTTCCATTAATTGATATCTCGCCGATTGGTTTTAGTATCACCTGTCGCATTACCCTTTCGCCATGCGTTATCAAACCATTTCGGGAGATTTAATCTATGTCATCGTGAAATGTCTTGGGGACGTCCCCCCAAAAAGAGATGATGGCGTCTGAGAATCTATCAATTTGTGCCTCGGTCACTGTGAGGTCTCTGAAATCAACGCAGTCCATACCTAGAATTTCGACAGCAATGCGATTTGATGGAATATCAAGGTACTCTGAATAGCGCTGCTTCAGATCCTGAAACGATTTTCCATTTCCATGCTTGTAGACGTTCACCACTAGACGGCAAGCGTCTAACATGGGAAAGTACGACCTATTTCGGATATCCCAACCAAGGCACGAAAAAAATTCAACTATTCCGCAAAAGTCCTGCGCCCATACTTTCGCACGCACTTCGTCGCCGTGGTGCCAATGGCGAATTTCATGCACTAACCAGTGGCGCAATTGCTTATCCCATTCATGAAACATACCTGCTACCACAGCAAGGCTGACATCCTTATGCATATCCTTTAGTAACTGATATAAGGCTATTCGCTCGGCATCTGCAGCTTCGTAGACCGCCCCGATATCGTCTTGATCCGCGTCAAAACTACGGCTAGCCCGTCTAATCCATTCATTTGCAGCATTGTTTGCTTCACATTCCATGTCGTCGAACCGTGATAGCAACTTTATACGCTCCTGGGCAACATAGAATTTATGGCGTTCGATCA
This sequence comes from Undibacterium sp. MH2W, assembly GCF_049340215.1. Lineage (NCBI taxonomy): Bacteria > Pseudomonadati > Pseudomonadota > Betaproteobacteria > Burkholderiales > Oxalobacteraceae > Undibacterium > Undibacterium sp. MH2W. The sequence continues at coordinate 2,012 of NZ_JBMPPA010000015.1, forward strand.
GCATCTCCCTAAATGGATCCCACATGTGTAATAGTACATATTCACTCATGGCTTTTCCTTAGTTCTGCTGCTTGCTGTTGGAACAAGCACTCTCCCAGTGGGAGTCATATACGGAAAACGTTGCAGCGAGAGGAATATAGTTGACACTTCCAATGAATCATTTTTAGTATAACTTTCTCCATTTTTATAGGGAGCCACTTTCCATGAAATTCGATCTTTGTGCCCCTCTACCGTTTTAAACGACACCACACGGCAACGTTTATCTGCCGGAACTTTAACTTGTGCAACGTGGTGGACACGCGGCTGATGATACTTGAACTCACATAATTGGCCCATGTACGGCCGACCGCGAAGATGATCGCATTTTGAAGTTGGTTGACCACAGATGCTGCATTCAAGCCCAGTAGACAAGAAGCCAGCGCTTAAAAAGACTTGCGACGGGAACAAAAGACGCTCCAACTGCTCCAATTGAGCCAATCTTTCCGAACAATGTGCAAATCCTTTGTGAGCACGCATTGCATCAAGAACGCCCATTTGGGCTGCAACTAAGCAATCCCAGGCAGCATTGGCCTCATCGCGCTTGAGTAGTATGTACATCATAAGTTCGGAATGAATCGCACCAATAGTGCATTCGAATCCGAGGAAGAGGTTAGCAAGGTCCTCATCCTGATTAGTAATAGCTATTTGCTTTGCATTTGCGACATTATGGATTAACGCATCAAGTTTCAGGCACTGCTCATGTTGCAGGTCACTTGAGCGTGCCAGAAAAAGAAAAGCCTCTGCTTCTTTAATGCCTTCATTAAAATAATCGACAACCTCTTGCCGTGACATTTTCTTTGATGTGTTCGCAACGCTCACTTTACCCCCTCTAATTCGCGAACAATGTCAGCGACACTAGCAAGTCCTTCAGGAGGTCCCTTATATTGGACATGTTTGCAAGAACCATCTGGTTTCTCAATGATCACATCGAGCAGTGCTGTACCGTTTTTTTCTCCTTTGAACAGGTCATAAAGGTAATTTGTGATAATACCAAGGCTCACGCTGACCAAGGTCGGATTCTCAGAAAGCGCTGCCAGAGTGTAAAAAAGGGTCGGACCGTACCACTCAAATCCGTATTGCTGCAAGTACGCCGGCCGATTGTCTGCGTCAAAAAGCTCTGTGTAATCGATGTTGTTTGTCCGCATTAGCTTTTTCACTGTTTCGGACTCGGCATGCTGGAAAAGTTCCTCTTTAGTCTTAGCTTGTGCTAGGTTGGATGGTAATATGGCAAAGCCGTCCGGCCTTGCAATCCCCCACTGGGCAAGTTTAGCCGATACTTCAATATAGTCCTGAACGTCGATACTCATGGTTCTCCCAGTAAATTTGGTAATTCAAAACACGCTAACACCATAACAAGACTCACTGGTAGCAATCTCCAAAAGCTATAGTTAGTACCGAACGAAGGCGTCGGTATTCCGTGTCACTTCAGGCGAACGTCTTTAGTATGAGTGCATTTTTAACAACTAAATGTTTGATTTTATTTTTAAGTTATAGAATTAACATAATTTTAACGAAAAAATCTCGAATCTAGATCGTATCTCAGGCTGTATTAAAAAGGTTGTGCGAAAAATCTTATCCAATTCTTGAGTCATGCGAACACAGCACCAGTCAGGTTTTTCGTTGCAAAAAAATTTAACGGATAGATAAATTTAGCCAATTTGTGACTACAACCTCAATAATTTAATTTTTTTGCGTGAACACTCCATCTCATAAAATTTACTTATAGTTTGAAATTGACTCAAAAGTGACTCACATGATTTTAGGAAACTGATTTTTTCGTTCCCATTTCCCGAAATCTTCCAAATTAAAAGTCAACCCGACCACTCCCGTACAATAGAATACGCGCCTTATAGTTGGCAATTCACCGCTAAGAACGTCGATAATAAATTTTAAAAAATCACTGTCTGAAAACCGGGAATAGTAAATGATACTAAATCCATCAATTACCCCTTCGCGTTGATCAGATTTATATTGATTAGCGGAAAGCTTCGACACAAATTCGAAGACTTCTATTCGAGAAAAATACGGATTCAAGGAAATATTGTCAAATTTATGAAAAATATGCAATATTTCAGCTGACACTAACGTATCCAACATTTTTTCAGATATACCAAGTGAATCTAGCACCTGTATTTTTGTAATTTGGTTATCGATATATTTTTTGGCACCCTCCACTGAATCCTGACTAATTAACAATTTACTGTATTCATTTTTTGAACTTATTAAAGTTTCGCAAAGAACGCCATGAAATAAGAGATTCTCAAATCTTTCAACAGAAATATTGGACTTCCCCTAGTTTAGTAGACATTTCATAATGTCGAAACTAAGAAGGGGAAACTCCAAGTGGGAAACAATCGTTACACAGCAGAATTTAAAGCAGAAGCCGTTAAGCAGGTCCTTGAGCGCGGGCATGGTGTTGTCGATGTTTCCAAGCGACTCGGCATTTCCGATAAAAGTCTGTATCTCTGGTTGAAGCAGCACGAGAAACAATCCAATCCGGCTAAGCAAGATAATGCAGATGCACTCAAGTTAGAAGTGACTCGTCTAAAGGCTGAATTAAAACGCACAACAGAGGAGCGCGACATCTTAAAAAAGGCCGCCGCGTACTTTGCCAGGCTGTCAGAGTGAAGTACGCCTTCATTAATCAACACCGTACGCAATTTCGATTGAGCAGTATGTGCCGTGTTTTAAAAGTACATCGCAGCGGTTATTACGCTTGGAAAAAAGTACCGCAGTCCAAACGAGCGATTGAAGATGCCTGTCTTATGGTTGACATTAAGAGATCGTTTGACGGTAGCCAACAAATTTATGGAAGCCCGCGTGTTTATCGTGATTTGCGTGAAGATGGTATTGCTTGTGGTGAGAACAGAGTCGCACGCCTAATGCGGAGCGCGCAGCTGAAATCAATTCGAGGGTATCGTCGGCCACGATACAAAGCTGGGCTACCATCGATTACATCTCCAAATCGGCTGCAGCAGCAATTTAATATCGATCAGCCTGATACGACCTAGGTAACCGATATTACCTACATTAGGACGCACGAAGGCTGGCTTTATCTTGCTGTCATTATTGATCTCTATTCTCGCGCGGTCATTGGCTGGTCAATGAAATCAAGGATGACTACCGATATTATTCTAGATGCATTAATGATGGCTGTATGGAAAAGGAAACCCAAGCAGTCAGTCATTATTCATTCGAATCAGGGAAGCCAATTTGGCAGCGACGATTTTGCACGCTGGTGCAAAGAACACAATCTTGTGCCGAGTATGAGTCGGCGTGGAAATTGTTATGACAATGCAGTCGCAGAATCTTTTTTTAGTAGCTTAAAAAAGGAACGCGTGAAGCAGAAAATATATTCAACAAGAGAGGATGCTAAAGCCGATATTTTTGACTATATAGAAGTGTTTTATAATCGTCAGCGTCGACATAGTCATCTCAATCAAATGAGTCCGTTGGCGTTCGAGAAGTTACAAACTGGAAGTTAAAAAACGTCTACGAAAGTCGGGGAAGTCCAAGCGTTGAACAGATTCTGACTGGCTCGGAGATTGCGCTGCATTCATAGCTAAATCAAAACCACTCTCACTTTTCTCTGGCATTTCTGCACCATATACCTCAAACTCACTTTGATCTGCTTGAGCAGAGAAGCTGAAAAAGTTAAGCATTAGAACGACAAGTGATTTTCGGAAATATTTCATTTCAGATTACTCGTTGCAGATTACTGATGGGCAGCTTTGGATTTCTACTCATCACAGAAATCCGGAACGTAGAAATTGATTTTTTATTTATCAGCCACCAACTTAAGCTAGTGCTTGACCAAGTGCCGAAGAGTAATACGTCTGAGTTTAAAAAAGGTTAAAGTTTTCTTAAAACCACATCACTTTTAACTAGGGAAAATATATTCGACAAATAGATTTTTCGCTGGAGGCAGCAAAGTGCATGAAGTGAGCTAATGGGGAAAGTTGCTGTAAGGTTTCTCTATTTTATCCGCTTAAATATATGAACTTTTTATTAAAAATATAATTTTCATAGCAAAAATCATGCAACTAAAATTCAAGCCTTTCGCCTGTATGTGAAAATAGGTTATCGCGGAGTACGTATGTTTTTTAATATCTGTTAATTCTTGTACGCGCAAAAACTCACCTATTCCTCATTTAATGAAGTGCGCTTTTTTGTGACTCGCTCGCTACAGATCGTAATACCCGCTATCCCGATCAAAAATAAAGTCACCGAAATTATTTCTGCCTGTGTCATCAATATCCCGCTGAATTTAAATACAGGATTCACCCTGATTTGCTCAATCAGAAACCGTTCAATTCCTGCGAAAATGAGGTATACAGAAAAAAGCCAACCAGCTTGAAATGGGTTCTTTCTTAATTTCCATAAAATAAAAAAGCAAAATAACGCCATGGCTGTCTCATATATTGGTGTCGGAAAAACACCCGGATTAGCAATAACTTCGCCATAAATATTATGGTCATAAGTTTGTGACCACAGCCAGGTTGGTAACCAACTGGGTTTAGCCTCCGCATTTGCCATGATACCCCAGTAACCATCACCCGAGATTTGACACCCTACCCTCCCAATTGCATAGCCAATCATCATCGATGGGGCTGCAGCATCGAGCAACGACCGAAAAGGTAATTGCCACTTTCTCACACAAAATATTCCTGAACAAGTACCAAAAATTAATCCTCCGAAGATACTTAAACCAGAAGTACTTAATAGCATTGCAACCGGATCGGCAAAAAAAGTATCAAGATGTTCGAGTATATGAAATAAGCGAGCACCTAAAATACCCGCTAGCATTACTATGAAAGTCAAGTCTGAAACAACATCCTGTGGTGGAACTTCTGATATATATTTTTTCCTATCTGATCCAATTTTTGAAATACTCGCCGGTGGAATATCACCTTCAGCATAAAGGCGACTCAATTCTCGCCTAAGCAGGGTTGATGCAACAATCATCGCTAGAGCAACACATAAGCCGAACGTTGGTATATGTAGCGGCGTATCAATACCAGTTATGGACTTAATTAAATCGCTCAAATAAGGATAAGACATATTTCTCCGTCGATATATTTCTTAGCAATTAAAACCTCTACTGTCTTTGGAGAACCTCGCCAACGTCCGTTTTATAATCTCTCGAATACGAAAAAAATATCGGATTAACTTAAGTAACTACTAGTAGCTTTTAGCTTAAACTGACTGACGACTTGCTCGAGCGAAACCGCCTGATGTTGCATGGACGCTGTTGCGGCGGCGGCCTCTTCTACCAAGGCAGAATTTTGTTGCGTAACACTATCCATATCAATAATGGCAGTATTAATTTGGTTAAGACCAGTTGATTGCTCTTGGTTAGCATTGGCGATCTCACTAATTACTGTCGTCAACCGCTCAACACTAGTAACAATTTCTTGCATGGTTGCACCGGCCTGATCTACGAGTTTGCTCCCTGCTCCAACTTTCTCTACCGAATCGTTGATAAGCGCTTTAATTTCTTTTGCAGCGCTAGCAGAACGTTGCGCCAAATTCCTGACTTCAGATGCAACCACTGCAAAACCTCGCCCCTGTTCTCCGGCACGCGCTGCCTCGACAGCGGCATTTAAAGCGAGAATATTGGTTTGGAAAGCAATACCATCAATCACGGCAATAATATCGACAATTTTTTTTGAAGATTCATTAATTGAACCCATCGTACTTATAACTTCCTCAACTACTACCCCACCCTTTTGAGCCACATCAGATGCGCTATTGGCCATCATTTGCGCCGCTTTGGTATTATCGGAGTTATGTTTTACAGTGCTTGTTAGCTCTTCCATCGCGGACGCAGTCTCCTCGAGAGAGCCAGCCTGCTGCTCAGTTCGTGACGACAAATCGAGATTACCTGATGCTATTTGCGTGGAGGCAGTCGTAATCGTTTCTGTTCCATGACGTACTTCGTTCACGATTTTAGTTAAACTCTCTGTCATTTCTCTCAGAGACCATAGCAACTCTGCAGCCTCATCCTTGCCGTCTATATCAACGTTATTGCTGAGGTCACCCGATGCGACGGTCTTTGCAATATGCACTGCTCTTGCCAATGGACGAGTAATGCTGACTACAAAGTAATAGGTAACGACACTTCCTAAACAAAACGCAATTAGCATACCAAGCAGAGAAAATAGACTAGCCCGCTGATAGGCAATTAATTGATTCTCATTTGTTTCCTTCATCAATCGCTCAGACTGATCAAGAACATAGACAACTATGTCGCCAATTTGCTTGGTTGGTGCTCGGTCCATTCCCTTCACTAGACCATCAACGATATGAGCACTATCGTTGTTTGTAATATCATAGCTTTTTATGGCATCTAGGTATTTACCGTTAAGTTCTTGCATAGATAACTTAGCAGTATTAACTTGCTTCGTATCTAATCCCAATTTATCTAACAAACCTTCTAGCTGATTTAAATCTTTCTGAGTTTCTTCGCCTTTGGTTTTAAATGCGCTCAAGTACTTTTCAAAAGCTGTCGAGTCATTCCCCCGAAGCAACAAATCCTTCCATTCCTGCACCTGTATTTTGAAATCGACCTGTGCTTTTCTCGCGGCATCTACAGAATGTTCTAACATTAATGAACGCTCCATCGCGTCTCGGACTCGATTATTACTTGCTTTAAGGTTTAACCAATCGTTTCCGCCAACAACTAACATAGAAAATAATAAAAAACCGGCCAATAGTCCTAACCGGGTTCCAATTTTGATATCGGTGATTTTCATAACATGCTCCTAATGAAGGTGCTGCATCAAATTTTGGTGACAATTTCATGTTAAAGGAGATAAGAGCTGATCTCAAAAAACAGCAGCTTTATCAACTTGTTCGAAAAGAGCTTCTTTAGACAACATCTGCAAACTGTACGGCGCTAACCTCTGTCTTTTTAGTGGACTTAATAACAAACGCTAACCGTGCGAGTGTCCAATATAAGGAGCGTCGAACTATGTATATTTATTTGCTGGCGTTAGTTAACATCTTGGGATACCTAATAATCATATCTAAATGTATTTGGCGATTCTTCTCCACATCCGTTGATACAATGCCATATTTCAGAATTTGGCGTCTCATCCGAATAGGTACCCAACATCTCATAATCAAATTTGTAGGTTGTGCCAAACATTGGCGAGCGTTTATTTCCGTCGCACCAAAGTGAGCTTCCCCTGAAATTTAGTTCCCCAAAGGTGACGTAAAATAAACGTAACTTTGGAAAGACAAATGATGAACAGGATACCAAAAAAAGCTTACACGACCGAGTTTAAAGAACTGGCCGTTAAACG
>NZ_JBMPPA010000016.1:0-8178 GCF_049340215.1 Undibacterium sp. MH2W
GCAGCATTCGACATTAGGTTACCGCTCTCCCGTTCAATATCTGGAAGACTGGATGAAGAAACAAAATCAAGAGAATCTCGCTGCATGACATTCACCTGATGGTGAACTAATTATCGAGGGAAGCTCAGACGATCAGACGGTTAGGAGATGGATTAGTTTCACTAAATCCAATGGTGGTAGGCGTTTCATTGTTGGAAATGCTTTCGCGTACCGCGCTACAGACGTGAAGGAACTTGCCAACGTATATGATCCCATCGGGCCCGAAAATGACTCGCACTTGGCACAAGTTATTAGCGATGCAGATATTCTTGTTCCATGCTGGGGTAATCGATCAAAGTTACCATCCAGACTTCGAGGCAGACTTGATATCTTAAGCGACCGGATTTTTGCCGCAGGGAAGCCAGTCAAGATTTTTGGGCTAACGCAATCAGGTGATCCACTGCACCCTTTAAGACTCGCCTGTTCAACGCCATTGATCGATTGGTTAAAACAAGGAGAACAAGCATGATTTTATTAATAGGTTGTCTATTTATATGTATATTTATAACTGCCTATTTCATTTTCTTTGAACCTGAAGACAAATGCGAGCATAAGTGGGTACAAATAAAATTTAACCGTGGGCACGATATCAATCGGACCCAATATAGATGCTCTCGCTGTGAGAAAATTGACGATCGTGTTGAATAAATAGCTTCTTGCTGCGATTTTGTTACAACATATTTGATTGTTTGCCCTGCTTCAATTGAACAACTATCTGATGTATAAGGGTAGATAAAAATACAATTAAATTATTGAGGGGGGGGGGAGTATTTGTCTCTCAAACTGACAAACTTGCTCTTAATTACCAATTTTTCGGTTTTGCTGATTACGCCCTATGCTTTCATGAATTTATTTTCATAATTTCACTAATTAAGATAAACAGCAGCTTGTTTTCATTTTTAGTGAGACTTGCCATCTTCTGCGTATTGCGCGATGTTGAAAAAATCCTTAAAAAGCAATAGTTGGGATTTTCATATTCTGTGAGATCCTACACATCCTATTCTGATTAACCGACCAATCGTTATGACATCAATTGGTGTCAAATTATGCCGACCTTCAGAGGTGGTTCTGGATATTTTACCCTTGCCACAGCTTGGCGAATTTACTAAAGAAGACGGTGCAAAAGTGATCGATAGCGAGGGCAAGCGTGTCAAATAAACTTACAAATTTACCGAATCTCCAGGCAGACTTATTCCAGGTGCCTGATACCGCGAAATTAGTAACCGCGACGGCTTCGACACATGCACCACGATTTCTATTGCTGTACGGTTCTTTGCGGGAGCGTTCATACAGCAAGCTACTGACAATCGAAGCTGGCCGTTTACTAACGGCGATGGGCGGCGAGGTAAAAATCTTCAATCCACAAGATTTACCTCTGCCAGACGGTGCGCCTGAAGACCATCCAAAGGTCAAAGAGTTACGAGAGTTAGCATTATGGGCTGAGGGTATGGTGTGGTGCTCACCTGAACGACATGGCGCAATGACTGGCATCATGAAGGCACAAATTGATTGGATTCCTCTTTCTGTTAGGGCAGTGCGTCCAACACAAGGAAAAACGCTGGCCGTTATGGAGGTGTCAGGTGGTTCACAGTCATTTAATGCGGTTAATCAACTGCGCATCTTAGGTCGTTGGATGCGTATGATCACGATCCCTAATCAGTCGTCGGTACCAAAAGTCTTTTTGGAGTTTGATGATGCCGGACGGATGAAACCATCTGCTTACTACGATCGGGTAGTCGATGTCATGGAGGAATTGATGAAGTTCACTTTACTGACTCGGGATATTTCACCGTACTTGGTTGATCGTTACAGTGAACGCAAGGAAACCGCCGAAGAGTTGTCGAAGCGTGTAAATCAGCGATCCATCTAAATCGTATTGCAAACAGGCAGGTTCCGAATTTGACCTATTTATCTACTTAAATTGCGAGGATCGATCACTTAATTAGTTTCAGATATTGCTGGAGATTTCGGAATTAGTCGTAAAACGCTATTTTGGTCTCTTCGTCAAGACTGATAACTCTATAGGGGACTTTATTTGCTGCCGAACATTCATGCGGAGTTCTATTGGCAAAATAAGTTTCGTGTGATGCGTTAAGCCACAAGCTTGGTTGCACCTAAAAAAAATTGTTATTTTTGTGTTGATTAATAACTGTTAAATTTTTTCTTAAAGTAAAATTTAGTATTGCAAATGCTACGCAAGTCGTAGTATCTCAAATTATATAAAGCTACGAAGATCGTAGCTTTATATAAAGTGATATCAGTCATGAGTCGTGGAAATGTTGTATTTAGTTTGCGATTGAAAACTTTGCGCTTGGAACAAAATCTGTCTCAAAAACAACTTGGAATAGAGGCAGGTATCGACAAATTCGTCGCAAGTACTCGAATTAACAGATATGAACAGTCTGTGCATGCACCCGATTATGCAATTGTTCAGATGCTCGCCAAGGTACTGAACGCACCAGTAGCATATTTTTTTGCCGAAGAAGATGATATTGCTGGATTATTGATCTCATATCATCGAATGGACAATAAGGAGAAAAAAGAAGTGCTCAAGTATGTCACGGTACTTAACTCTCAATCTATTGTGTCTTTACCAAATGACCTCGATCAACATTGACGGGACTTTTATTAATTCCCTAAAGCTCCTTTTGATGTAATGCCGGAATTTGTGATTTGAGTAGTTTTAAAACTTCTGTTCGGGGACTTGTAACCGGGAGGAACGTTGATCGCCAGGGTTTCTCGTCCTTAATTTCAGTAAGTAATTTCTGCGCGCTTAAGTTTCTTAGAAAGTGATACAGTGCTTGTCCCATTTCAGTAAATCCGTTGGCTGACTGTGTAACGCTGACCAAAGATTTGAATGACTCGCGAATAAATGTTTCTCGAATCCAGGCTTCGACTACCCTTACTTCGAATTGTGAGCCTTGCATGCAAAATTTAGCAAATATACCTGTCTGCCATAAAACGGGGTGAAATCCAATGACGCTCTGTCCAGAAATCGTTTGCATGAGATGAATTGGTAGCTCTACTGGGCGGATTCCTATTTGTCTACAATGCACGGCTACACGCTTTTCAGTCGACAATTCACCGATTGCAACTGCGCGGCGTTCCACTGGTAATGCCCTAAGATGCTCTAGCATGTTATCGGCCCATTCCCATAGTTTGTCTGAGTCTCGTAGTAGGCGCGATGGAATTTTATTTCCCGTTACATATGGTTCATCTTCAGCTCGGTTAGGTATAAAAATTCGAGTTGAAATAGCTAGTACATTTTTTAAACGGTCTCTGAAGTGACCAATATACATATTATTTAACCAAGTCCAACGTTGTGGACTGTTTATCGCAACTTGGATTTCTTTTGCGCTTGCATTCATCGGTAGGTTGCTTAAGTCTAATTCAACCGCAGACAAATAATGTTCCCTTTGGAAACGCTCAATTTTCTCAGGACTTACTTTATGGCGGAAATACACTTCAACGGCAATTTGCTTTGGCTCAACCTTGCAGAGTACATCTGGTCTTATCGTGCCAAGGCCTACTTCTACGGCTGCACTTATCACAGGTAGCCGAAAGTAGGGGAAAACACGCCAGTATGCCGTATGTCTTATTCTGTCAGCCCATTCAATATCTGCTTCAACCTCAAAGCCCGGTAAAATCAGGACTTTCAGTTTAGCGACTTGTTGTTTCGCAAAACTGTGAATCAGAGTTTCGGGGGATGGACTGCAAATAACGTCGTCAGCTTCGTGAGCGAAATGGTATTCAAGAACATCTCCCTTTTTTGCAATAAGCGTGCGTTTACAGTCGGCACAGATACAATTGCAAGCAAGGCCTTTTTCTGCCGAGTCAACATGTATGAGCTCACCATTTCTCTCTCCGTATTTTACGACTACCCTCATCCAAGTCCCTCTGAATTAAATATGACGGAACAGCGTTTCTATTTCTTCGAATATTTCAAACTAGTCATGATGTTTGCGAAAGCCTTTTGTTTCAGCGACCTATTGGTAAGCAGATTATTAACTTAAGACTTCAATTATGTGAACGAATATACCCTGACAATAATGTAGCAAGTACCAAATAGCCGAAGCGCGTTATGGTACTTAAAAATCCATTGTGCTTAAATTATCATCAAAAACTGTCTATGCGCATTTTTGAGGTATTTTTGTATTAATGTATCGGGCAAGACAAGAATAGTATCAATTAGTTAGTGTGCATTCGCATGAAGTAAGCTATTTGACATGAATTCTCAATGTAAAGTTATTAATACCATTTTCCAAGGCTTCGCGTTTTTAAAATTTAAGAAACAATTGTTTCTCAATTCACCTATTTTCAAACTTACATACATTTTTATAAGCAAGGATCAATTTATGAGGTACGCAGTGAGGTTGAGGTTATCTCAACTTGACGAACAAGTTCAAAGCAAAAAGCATACATTCGACTAATATTTAGATTGGGCAGCATTCTAAATATTAGTTAAATTTTTGTAATTTTTTTATGCTTTAATCAATAAGTTCTAACTTCCGAAGTAAATTCCTAGTTTCAAAATCAGGTACGCCATGTTCCTTCTCCATTTTCTCGAGTAGAGCACCAGCATCTGACGGACGTTTTTGATGAGGCATCTCATTTACAAGTTTACCCAGTGCTAATTTATATGCCGAACCCTCTAAAAATTCGTTTGCGATTTTTAATACTTCGGGGGTAAATTTACCCTCTTGGACAGGCCAGTATGGACGCCACCTAATGAAGAAACGCTGATTAGGGTTCTTCTGCATTATTGTTAAGAGGGAATCTGAATTTTCTGAGTACTGAGTGCTTATTTGTGCTGCCGAATGTTCTACAAGCTGAATATTTTTTTTTGACGTAGTAATTTCTTGCTTCTGTACTTTTGGCGGCGGCGTTAGCTTGTCATAAACAATGTCGTAGGAGGTTGTGCCGTAAGTGTATTCGCTCGATCTATCCAAAAAACCGCATCCGCGTTGATATGCAAGAAACTTATGTATGGCAGTGTCTAAATCTTTTGTCCGATTTTCAATTAGTCCGAATTTTTCTGACACCCAAAGTGCTACATCTTTGTTATTGATGCGTTCTTTTTTTATTGCTTTGTTGAATATAAAATGGGCAAAAAGAGCTGCTTGCCAAATGTGTACGGGAGCTCCAACTGCGCTGGCTTCGTTACTAATTAGATTAAGGTGGCGTGGCCATACATCACTGATTCCTAATTCTTTGCGAATCATGTTCTCTTTCTCCGCAGTTGGAATTCGCCGGTAACGTCCAATTTCTTCGAAATATTTCTGCCTTTTAAGGTCCCTATCGATTTTCTCTATATTTTTCTTTTTCCGTTTTTCTTCTTCTATTTTTTTTCGGATAGTTTCTTCTGCCTTACGTTGAATTTCTAAATTCTCTATTTTTATTTTGTATTCACGTTCTAAGTCGGCTATTTCGACCTCTAATGCCATACGCAACTTTTCCTTAGCTCTAACCTCGTAAGGATGAAAAAGCCACTTTTGATGAAAAGTATCCTCCAACACCCGTTTTTCGATTGCCTCATAATTGGCATTATTAGATAAATCGGAGAGATTAATTTCAATTGCTGGGAGGCCTCGATTAATTAGTTTACGCAGCTTGACTTCATCGACAGCATGCCTAAAGCATATTTCAATCAACATGCATTTATCATTTATGTATGCCATAACATCAGGGCGCGTAGCCGATTCTCGATCCCACACTTCTTCTCGACAGTAGTCAAAAATTCTGATTTGAGATTCTCGTACGATTTGACTCTTCTCAACAACTTCACCATATGAAGTCTGACTAGTAACGGTTACTTTATTTTCAGCCAACCGCATTTTCTTGTTTTCAACAAGAATTTGTTTTGCTGCTGCATGAATAGCTGATTCGATGCACGACTGCTTCGCAATTAAAATGTGGTGAGCAAAGTGCCATATATTCTTATTCCCTTTCTTTGCAATTAACTTGTCTCCGCAGCCGATGCATTCGCAGCCACAACCCAAGCCGGAATCTACATCCGCTGGCGAAACAATTCTTCCGCCTTTACGGCCAAACGGTGTTCGGAGTGGAGGTGAATGGGAGGTTTGACTTTGTACTTGGTCTGACATTTTATTATCCTGCTGCAGGGCTACTTTTTAGTCATTTGAGTAATTATAGATAACAAAATTGCCAAAATATGTTCTTTTTTATAATTTTTAGAAAGATTGTATAAAATATGAAGTATCTTCATGTTGGTTTGAAAGCTGTCTAGCTCTTATTTTTCGGAGGAATCATCTTGTTATGCTTCATATTTTGATAGATTAAATGATTACAATTTTGAGTCGTTTACTTACATAGTTGCGAATTAATTTATTTTGTGTTTTCATATGCGAAAGGTCACCCTGGAACCTGTCAGTCGCGCACTGTGAAAACAGCATGGCAAATCCGGCGCTCCTTCTATGTCGCGAAAGCGGCTCTGGCTAAAATTTAAAACCCGTTTTGCCCTTTCGTAGGCTGGACGGAAACGCGCGACGCCACTCAAGCAGTCTATTGGGCTCTTTACGGAGTTTAAAAATGGCTACGTCAACATCGGCGCTTGCGCCAACACTTGCTTTTCAAACAGAGGCACTTTGCTCTTTTCTGTTTTCAGCTGACCAGACTCTCCCACGATCAAGCATTGAAGAGATTTGTACAAGCTTAGACCTCAATAACTATTCTGATTTTAAAGAGAAAGCTAAAATTCTCCGGTTTGAATTGGCTCTTGCGGGTATAAAACTTGGACATTCTCATGCACTTGAAGCGTTGTCTCGAATGGTGGGATTTCCAAACTATATGCGAGCCCTTGAAAGCATTAAGCAACAGTCTGGAGACTTTCAGAGGGAGGGGTTTTTGCTTCGCATTAAAATTACTGGTAGTGATGACCCTCAATTCACACCTTATGAATCGTTGCCTCTTGCTGGTAATGCCCTTATCGAACAAGTAATGGTACTGTTGAATATTGCAGGTGAACCCGTATTTTGTGACTTGTGCCGTACGCCAAAGTCAGTAGTTATCGAGGTATGTCGGGCGATGGGACCTTGGTTTACAGTAGAGCTTTTGGGGTTCGAAATTGTTTCAGATAAACTAAATTTCGTGGAATTTGACGGTGAATCGCAACGGATATTTCTTGAAAGGATACTAAGAGCACTGGAGCGAGGTAAGCCAGGTACACTTGTGGAGTACGGTGTAATTCCACACAATCAAGTTCCTTGGAGCTATGCATCGTTTCGTATGACTTTTGATTCAACAGGCGTTGAAAAGTTTATACAAAGCGAACGCGACCTATTTTTGATGCTTGATGTTATGGGTTTTCAGTCAGCGTATCTAGTTGATAGTAAATGTAGAATTGTCGGGTCTCAAGGTATCTGTAATCTCGAAATGAATTGGATTCGTTTTGATGGGGAGCATAGAGGCCCAATATTTAGTCTCTCGGCCAATGTTCTCAAGGGGTTAATCGACCGATTCCATAACTGGCGCCGTGGCTTGGCTGTCTCCGTAAAGGATGCTTGCTTGCTGATTGTTTCTGGAACTACTGCCGCAGACACATTTCAAATTAATCATGAGATGGTTCGTTCAGAACGCGAGCAACAAAATTTATCCCAATTAACTCTAGCGAGTCAAATTGGACTGACAGAGCAGGCCATTCAGAGAGTCGAAAAATATGGTTTTGTTCAAAGTAAAATCATATCTCTTATTGCAAAGGCTCTGAAAATAGACCCTAGCTTGTTGGTTGATAAGCCAGAGGGGGATTTAGGTTTTGAAGTTACTGAACCTCTACATTTATTGAATACGATGAAGAAGGCGCATCAATATAGCCTCAGTTACCCGGACGATTTAGATTCTGAAAAAATATCATTTATTAAAAACACACTCGAAGTCCTTACTGAGCTGGCGGACATGGTTCAGATAGGAGAAGGTGTAGGGGTCAATACGTTCAATCTTCAACCCATAAGGGAAGATATCCTTTTGGAGGATAGTGAACGCATTCTCGGAGAGATTTGAGCTTCCCTCGATAATTAGTTCACCATCAGGTGAATGTCATGCAGCGAGATTCTCTTGATTTTGTTTCTTCATCCAGTCTTCCAGATATTGAACGGGAGAGCGGTAACCTAATGTCGAATGCTG
>NZ_JBMPPA010000017.1:0-1712 GCF_049340215.1 Undibacterium sp. MH2W
TCACTGCGATAGCAGAGAGGGGTAGCAATAGGGAGCCTGACGATAACCTACTTTCACACTGGTTGCAGCACTATCATTGGCGCAGAGTCGTTTCACGGTCCTGTTCGGGATGGGAAGGGGTGGTACCAACTCGCTATGGTCATCAGGCATAACTTGTCGATCTACTGTGTATGCGCTACTTTGCAGCACACAGCAAATCCAATTCAGAAGAAGTTTCGTAGATCGTGCGCTCCGATTGATTCTCATCTCTCTTTCGCACTCATCTTAATTCATTTTTTAATGGTTATGATTCGTACCAAACTCTCTTTGGCATTCACTTCATAATTTCTCTCGTAGCCTACAACCTGCTAAGGTTATAGGGACAAGCCTTACGGGCAATTAGTACTGGTTAGCTTAATGCATTACTGCACTTCCACACCCAGCCTATCAACGTCCTGGTCTCGAACGACCCTTTAAAGAGATCAAGTCTCTGGGAAGTCTCATCTTAAGGCGAGTTTCCCGCTTAGATGCTTTCAGCGGTTATCTCTTCCGAACATAGCTACTCGGCAATGCCACTGGCGTGACAACCGATACACCAGAGGTTCGTCCACTCCGGTCCTCTCGTACTAGGAGCAGCCCCCTTCAAACTTCCAACGCCCACGGCAGATAGGGACCAAACTGTCTCACGACGTTTTAAACCCAGCTCACGTACCACTTTAAATGGCGAACAGCCATACCCTTGGGACCGGCTACAGCCCCAGGATGTGATGAGCCGACATCGAGGTGCCAAACTCCCCCGTCGATATGAACTCTTGGGAGGAATCAGCCTGTTATCCCCAGAGTACCTTTTATCCGTTGAGCGATGGCCCTTCCATACAGAACCACCGGATCACTATGTCCTACTTTCGTACCTGCTCGACTTGTCAGTCTCGCAGTTAAGCACGCTTATGCCATTGCACTATCATCACGATGTCCGACCGTAATTAGCGTACCTTCGAACTCCTCCGTTACACTTTGGGAGGAGACCGCCCCAGTCAAACTGCCTACCATGCACTGTCCCCGACCCGGATTACGGGCCAAGGTTAGAACCTCAAATAAACCAGGGTGGTATTTCAAGGATGGCTCCACGCAAACTGGCGTCCACGCTTCTAAGCCTCCCACCTATCCTACACAGATCGATTCAAAGTCCAATGCAAAGCTACAGTAAAGGTTCATGGGGTCTTTCCGTCTAGCCGCGGGTAGATTGCATCATCACAAACATTTCAACTTCGCTGAGTCTCGGGAGGAGACAGTGTGGCCATCGTTACGCCATTCGTGCAGGTCGGAACTTACCCGACAAGGAATTTCGCTACCTTAGGACCGTTATAGTTACGGCCGCCGTTTACTGGGACTTCAATCAAGAGCTTGCACCCCATCATTTAATCTTCCAGCACCGGGCAGGCGTCACACCCTATACGTCCACTTTCGTGTTTGCAGAGTGCTGTGTTTTTATTAAACAGTCGCAGCCACCAGTTTATTGCAACCCCTTCATCCTTCTGCCGCAGGGCAGTCAAACTACAAGGGCGTACCTTATCCCGAAGTTACGGTACCAATTTGCCGAGTTCCTTCTCCCGAGTTCTCTCAAGCGCCTTAGAATACTCATCTCGCCCACCTGTGTCGGTTTGCGGTACGGTCTCGTATGACTGAAGCTTAGAGGCTTTTCTTGGAACCACTTCCGATTGCTTCGTGAACAT
>NZ_JBMPPA010000017.1:1810-5795 GCF_049340215.1 Undibacterium sp. MH2W
CGTTCACTCGTCTCAACCCCTTGAATTCCGCACCCGGATTTGCCTAAGTGCCTTCTACAAGTCAAGAACAGGCTCTTCCAACCGCCTGACAACCTTCTGTGATCCGTCCCCCCATCGCATCATACGACGGTGCAGGAATATTAACCTGCTTCCCATCAGCTACGCATCTCTGCCTCGCCTTAGGGGCCGACTCACCCTGCTCCGATGAACGTTGAACAGGAAACCTTGGGCTTACGGCGTGGAGGCTTTTCACCCCCATTATCGCTACTCATGTCAGCATTCGCACTTCTGATACCTCCAGCATCCTTTACAAGACACCTTCGCAGGCTTACAGAACGCTCTCCTACCATATCCTTACGGATATCCGCAGCTTCGGTGTATAGCTTAGCCCCGTTACATCTTCCGCGCAGGACGACTCGATCAGTGAGCTATTACGCTTTCTTTAAAGGGTGGCTGCTTCTAAGCCAACCTCCTGACTGTTTTAGCCTTCCCACTTCGTTTTCCACTTAGCTATACTTTGGGACCTTAGCTGGCGGTCTGGGTTGTTTCCCTCTTGACACCGGACGTTAGCACCCGATGTCTGTCTCCCAAGCTCGCACTCAACGGTATTCGGAGTTTGCAATGGTTTGGTAAGTCGCGATGACCCCCTAGCCATAACAGTGCTCTACCCCCGTCGGTGATACTTGAGGCACTACCTAAATAGTTTTCGGAGAGAACCAGCTATTTCCAAGTTTGTTTAGCCTTTCACCCCTACCCACAGCTCATCCCCTAATTTTTCAACATTAGTGGGTTCGGTCCTCCAGTGCGTGTTACCGCACCTTCAACCTGGCCATGAGTAGATCACTTGGTTTCGGGTCTACACCCAGCGACTATGTTCGCCCTATTCGGACTCGATTTCTCTACGGCTTCCCTATGCGGTTAACCTTGCCACTGAATGTAAGTCGCTGACCCATTATACAAAAGGTACGCAGTCACGGAACAAGTCCGCTCCTACTGTTTGTATGCACACGGTTTCAGGTTCTATTTCACTCCCCTCCCGGGGTTCTTTTCGCCTTTCCCTCACGGTACTGGTTCACTATCGGTCGATATCGAGTATTTAGCCTTGGAGGATGGTCCCCCCATGTTCAGACAGGATTTCACGTGTCCCGCCCTACTTGTCGCAAACTTAGTTCCACACCGATAATTTCGTATAAGGGGCTATCACCCTCTATGGCCGGACTTTCCATTCCGTTCTACTATTAAAGATGCTAAATCTTGCAGGCTCTTCCCATTTCGCTCGCCACTACTTTGGGAATCTCGGTTGATTTCTTTTCCTGTAGCTACTTAGATGTTTCAGTTCGCCACGTTCGCTTTGCAATCCTATGTATTCAGATTGCAATGACCCTAAGGTCGGGTTTCCCCATTCGGAAATCTGCGGATCAATGTGTGTTTGCTCACTCCCCGCAGCTTATCGCAAGCTACTACGTCCTTCATCGCCTGATATCGCCAAGGCATCCACCATGTGCACTTAGTCACTTGTCCCTATAACTTTAGCTCCTGGTGTCATCTTATTGAATCTCTTCAACAACATGGTTCATCACCAAGACTCGGTTATAGTTCTTTACT
Source organism: Undibacterium sp. MH2W (assembly GCF_049340215.1). NCBI lineage: Bacteria > Pseudomonadati > Pseudomonadota > Betaproteobacteria > Burkholderiales > Oxalobacteraceae > Undibacterium > Undibacterium sp. MH2W. Next base: position 3,416 of record NZ_JBMPPA010000017.1, read on the forward strand.
ACTTATGAGTATTACTTTAGCGTTTGCCGTATCTCAAGAATTTATTTTTTTCTAAAACTGCCTTTCGGCTGCTTTGATCAAACTCTTTTAATACTTTGTTTGTTCGATACAATCATAACCCTTCCATAAATTATTCAACATGACTGTCGTCACATCGAACGAAACACTCTTCCGAGCATTTCCTTTACAGAAATAAATTTTGATTATTTCTACTTTACTTCTTCTAAATTGTTAAAGAACGAGATACTACTTAAACTACTCTGACTTTCTCTTTGAAAGTGCAAACCTAAATCTTCGCTTCAACTTCCTTTGAGATCTCTCTCAATCTTGCTGACTTAGGTTTGTACTATCTTTCGCACTAACCATCTTTTGGTAGGGCTGGTTGGGCTCGAACCAACGACCCCCGCGTTATCAACACGGTGCTCTAACCAGCTGAGCTACAGCCCCAGTATTGGTGGAGGTTGACGGGATCGAACCGACGACCCCCTGCTTGCAAAGCAGGTGCTCTCCCAGCTGAGCTAAACCCCCGTTTATACTTCACCTAGCTACTGCGCCTTTCAATCTTCAACCTGCGATGCTCATCGTACGTTTGTACGATTGCGCTTCTCAGCTGAACCTCGAAACGCTCGCTACGCTAACTGAAGCATAACTACTCTTTTCATTAAAGCTAACCTACCGCCTTAATTTATTCTCGTTGTTTAATTTAACAGTCAATAAAAGTGAACACTTAACTACAGCGCTACTCTAGAAAGGAGGTGATCCAGCCGCACCTTCCGATACGGCTACCTTGTTACGACTTCACCCCAGTCACGAACCCTGCCGTGGTAAGCGCCCTCCTTACGGTTAAGCTACCTACTTCTGGCAGAACCCGCTCCCATGGTGTGACGGGCGGTGTGTACAAGACCCGGGAACGTATTCACCGCGACATGCTGATCCGCGATTACTAGCGATTCCAACTTCATGTAGTCGAGTTGCAGACTACAATCCGGACTACGATACACTTTCTGGGATTAGCTCCCCCTCGCGGGTTGGCGGCCCTCTGTATGTACCATTGTATGACGTGTGAAGCCCTACCCATAAGGGCCATGAGGACTTGACGTCATCCCCACCTTCCTCCGGTTTGTCACCGGCAGTCTCATTAGAGTGCCCTTTCGTAGCAACTAATGACAAGGGTTGCGCTCGTTGCGGGACTTAACCCAACATCTCACGACACGAGCTGACGACAGCCATGCAGCACCTGTGTGCAGGTTCTCTTGCGAGCACTTCCAAATCTCTTCGGAATTCCTGCCATGTCAAGGGTAGGTAAGGTTTTTCGCGTTGCATCGAATTAATCCACATCATCCACCGCTTGTGCGGGTCCCCGTCAATTCCTTTGAGTTTTAATCTTGCGACCGTACTCCCCAGGCGGTCTACTTCACGCGTTAGCTGCGTTACCAAGTCAATTAAGACCCGACAACTAGTAGACATCGTTTAGGGCGTGGACTACCAGGGTATCTAATCCTGTTTGCTCCCCACGCTTTCGTGCATGAGCGTCAGTGTTATCCCAGGGGGCTGCCTTCGCCATCGGTATTCCTCCACATATCTACGCATTTCACTGCTACACGTGGAATTCTACCCCCCTCTGACACACTCTAGCCATACAGTCTCAAATGCAGTTCCCAGGTTGAGCCCGGGGATTTCACATCTGACTTATATAACCGCCTGCGCACGCTTTACGCCCAGTAATTCCGATTAACGCTTGCACCCTACGTATTACCGCGGCTGCTGGCACGTAGTTAGCCGGTGCTTATTCTTCAGGTACCGTCATTAGCAGCCTATATTAGAGACCACCGTTTCTTCCCTGACAAAAGAGCTTTACAACCCGAAGGCCTTCTTCACTCACGCGGCATTGCTGGATCAGGGTTGCCCCCATTGTCCAAAATTCCCCACTGCTGCCTCCCGTAGGAGTCTGGACCGTGTCTCAGTTCCAGTGTGGCTGGTCGTCCTCTCAGACCAGCTACTGATCGTCGCCTTGGTGAGCCTTTACCTCACCAACTAGCTAATCAGATATCGGCCACTCCATGAGCATGAGGTCTTGCGATCCCCCACTTTCCACCTTAGTGCGTATGCGGTATTAGCGTAACTTTCGCTACGTTATCCCCCACTCTAGGGTATGTTCCGATATATTACTCACCCGTTCGCCACTCGCCGCCAGGTTGCCCCGCGCTGCCGTTCGACTTGCATGTGTAAGGCATGCCGCCAGCGTTCAATCTGAGCCAGGATCAAACTCTTCAGTTTAATCTCTGTTTTTGTGTTCATTTCTGAACCTTGTCCTTGCAGACAAGTCGCTCACTCAAAATACTGACAGTTCCGTCATTCATTGCTGAACGACTTTCCTATT
>NZ_JBMPPA010000018.1:0-3459 GCF_049340215.1 Undibacterium sp. MH2W
CTACTGCCGTTCCTGTGTAATTCAGTGTTTGGCCATTGACCCCGGTGATGTTGACCTGACCTGACGTTAAGCTCGTTGTACTATCGTAGGTCTTGGTGGCATTGATCGTCGCGATCGCACGATCAATATTCAGCGTACCGTTGGTGAAAATGATATTGCTATAGTTGCTGTTGCTACCGCTGACTATGTTGGTATAGGTGCCAGCATTAGTACCTATCGCACCACTAGCGGTAAAGCCACTGATGTTCGCCGCTGTATCAGAACCGACGAGTCCTGTGGCGGTGAAGCCGCTAATACTTTGCTGATTGCCGTTGTAGGTACCACTTTGGCTGTTACCGATAATGTTGACCGCGGTAGTGACAGCGTTGATCGTTGCTTTGTTATTCAGTGACCGAACTGATAGGCTAGGCAGGATGTAATTGGACGCGAGACCAGTGCCGTCAGCTAAGCCTGTAATGCCACTGACATAGTTACTGCCGTTAGCGACAACGTTGGCATTGTTGGCAGATGCTGTTCCGGTGTAGTTCAGTGTTTGGCCATTGATGCCGGTAATGTTGACCTGACCAGATGTTAAGCTCGTTGTGCTGTCATAGGTTTTGGTGGCATTGATCGTTGCGATTGCACGATCAATGTTGAGTGTGCCGTTGGTGAAGATGATATTGCTATAGTTGCTGTTGCTACCGCTGACTATGTTGGTATAGGTGCCAGCGTTGGTTCCTATTGCGCCGCTAGCAGTGATGCCACTGATGTTGGCCGCTGTATCCGTTCCAACTAAGCCAGTTGCAGTAAATCCGCTAACACTTTGTTGATTACCGTTGTAGGTACCACTTTGACTGTTGCCGATAATGTTGACTGCGGTAGTGACAGCGTTGATCGTTGCTTTGTTATTTAACGATGCACTGCTTAACGAAGGTAATACATAGTTCGACGCTAAACCAGTGCCGTCAGCTAAACCGGTGATGCCACTGACATAGTTACTACCATTAGCAGCGACATTGGCATTGTTTGCTGATGCCGTTCCTGTGTAATTCAGTGTTTGGCCATTGACCCCGGTAATGTTGACCTGACCTGATGTTAAGCTCGTTGTGCTGTCATAAGTCTTTGTCGCATTGATCGTTGCGATTGCACGATCAATGTTGAGTGTGCCGTTGGTGAAGATAATATTGCTGTAGTTGCTGTTGCTACCACTGACTGTGTTGGTATAGGTGCCAGCATTCGTACCTATTGCACCACTAGCGGCGATACCACTGATGTTGGCTGCTGTATCCGTTCCCACTAAGCCGGTTGCAGAAAATCCGCTAACGCTTTGTTGATTGCCGTTGTAGGTACCACTTTGACTGTTGCCGATAATGTTGACTGCGGTAGTGACAGCGTTGATCGTTGCTTTGTTATTTAACGATGCACTGCTTAACGAAGGTAATACATAGTTCGACGCTAAACCAGTGCCGTCAGCTAAACCGGTGATGCCACTGACATAGTTACTACCATTAGCAGCGACATTGGCATTGTTTGCTGATGCCGTTCCTGTGTAATTCAGTGTTTGGCCATTGACCCCGGTAATGTTGACCTGACCTGATGTTAAGCTCGTTGTGCTGTCATAAGTCTTTGTCGCATTGATCGTTGCGATTGCACGATCAATGTTGAGTGTGCCGTTGGTGAAGATAATATTGCTGTAGTTGCTGTTGCTACCACTGACTGTGTTGGTATAGGTGCCAGCATTCGTACCTATTGCACCCCTAGCGGCGATACCACTGATGTTGGCTGCTGTATCCGTTCCCACTAAGCCGGTTGCAGAAAATCCGCTAACGCTTTGTTGATTGCCGTTGTAGGTACCACTTTGACTGTTACCGACAATGTTGACCGCGGTAGTGACAGCGTTGATCGTCGCTTTGTTATTTAGTGACTGCACTGATAGGCTAGGCAGGATGTAATTGGAAGCCAAACCAGTGCCGTCAGCCAAACCGGTGATGCCACTGACATAGTTACTTCCATTAGCAGCTACATTAGCATTGTTTGCTGATGCCGTTCCTGTGTAATTGAGTGTTTGTCCATTGACCCCTGTGACGCTAATCTGACCTGCATTTAAATTGGTTGTACTGTCATAGGTCTTTGTCGCATTGATCGTTGCAATTGCACGATCAATGTTGAGAGAACCATTCGTGAAGATGATATTGCTGTAGTTGCTGTTGCTACCACTGACGATGTTTGTGTAGCTACCAGCATTCGTACCCATTGCACCACTAGAAATAATGCCGCTGATGTTGGCAGTTGTATCAGAACCGACGAGTCCAGTGGCGGTGAAGCCGCTAACACTTTGTTGATTACCGTTGTAGGTACCACTTTGACTGTTACCGATAATGTTGACTGCGGTAGTGACAGCATTGATCGTTGCTTTGTTATTTAACGATGCGCTGCTTAACGAAGGCAATACATAGTTCGACGCGAGACCAGTACCGTCAGCCAAACCGGTGATGCCGCTCACATAATTACTGCTGTTAGCAGCAACGTTAGCATTATTTGCTGATGCCGTTCCCGTGTAATTGAGTGTCTGTCCATTGACCCCAGTGACGCTAATCTGACCTGCATTTAAATTGGTTGTACTGTCATAGGTCTTGGTGGCATTGATCGTTGCGATCGCACGATCAATGTTGAGTGTGCCATTGGTGAAGATGATATTGCTGTAGTTGCTGTTGCTACCACTGACGATGTTTGTGTAGCTACCAGCATTAGTACCTGTTGCACCGCTAGCAGTGATGCCACTGATGTTGGCCGCTGTGTCTGAGCCGACGAGCCCAGTGGCGGTGAAGCCGCTAACACTTTGTTGATTACCGCTGTAGGTACCACTTTGACTGTTACCGATAATGTTGACTGCGGTAGTGACAGCATTGATCGTTGCTTTGTTATTTAACGATGCGCTGCTTAACGAAGGCAATACATAGTTCGACGCGAGACCAGTACCGTCAGCCAAACCGGTGATGCCGCTCACATAATTACTGCTGTTAGCAGCAACGTTAGCATTATTTGCTGATGCCGTTCCCGTGTAATTGAGTGTCTGTCCATTGATCCCAGTGACGCTAATCTGACCTGCATTTAAATTGGTTGTACTGTCATAGGTCTTTGTCGCATTGATCGTTGCTATTGCACGATCGATGTTGAGCGAACCATTCGTGAAGATGATATTGCTGTAGTTGCTGTTGCTACCGTTGACTATATTGGTATAACTACCAGCATTGGTTCCTATCGCACCAGTAGCAGCAAAGCCACTGATGTTGGCTGCTGTATCAGAACCGACGAGTCCTGTGGCGGTGAAGCCGCTAACACTTTGTTGATTGCCGTTGTAGGTACCACTTTGGCTATTACCGATAATATTAACTGCGGTAGTGACAGCGTTGATCGTTGCTTTGTTATTTAACGATGCATTACTTAACGAAGGCAATACATAGTTCGACGCCAAACCAG
>NZ_JBMPPA010000019.1:0-2533 GCF_049340215.1 Undibacterium sp. MH2W
GACCTGACGATAAGTTCGTTGTGCTGTCGTAGGTCTTGGTGGCATTGATTGTCGCCGTAGCTTGATTAATCGTTACGCTGTTGGCACTGGAGTTGGTGGTTAAACTAGGTAAAACATAGTTTGATGCGAGGCCAGTTCCGTTGGTCAATCCTGTGATGCCGCTCACATAGTTACTGCCGTTAGCGAAAACGTTGGCATTGTTTGCTACTGCCGTTCCTGTGTAATTCAGTTTTTGGCCATTGACCCCAGTGACGCTAATCTGACCTGCATTTAAATTGGTTGTACTGTCATAGGTCTTTGTGGCATTGATCGTTGCGATCGCACGATCAATGTTCAGCGTACCGTTGGTGAAGATAATATTGCTGTAGTTGCTGTTGCTACCGCTGACGGTGTTTGTGTAGCTACCAGCATTTGTACCTATTGCACCGCTAGCAGTAAAGCCACTGATATTGGCCGCTGTATCTGTTCCCACTAAGCCGGTCGCTGTAAATCCTCCGATGCTTTGTTGATTGCCGTTGTAAGTACCGCTTTGGCTATTACCGATAATATTAACTGCGGTAGTGACAGCGCTGATCGTCGCTTTGTTATTCAGTGACTGCACTGATAGGCTAGGCAGGATGTAATTGGAAGCCAAACCAGTACCATCAGCTAAGCCCGTAATGCCACTGACATAGTTACTGCCGTTGGCGGCAACGTTAGCATTATTTGCTGATGCCGTTCCTGAGTAGTTCAGCGTTTGTCCATTGATGCCGGTAATGTTGACCTGACCTGACGATAAGCTCGTTGTACTGTCATATGTCTTTGTCGCATTAATTGTTGCAATTGCACGATCAATGTTGAGCGAACCATTCGTGAAGATGATATTGCTGTAGTTGCTGTTGCTACCACTGACGATGTTTGTGTAGCTACCAGCATTCGTACCTATTGCACCGCTAGCAGTGATGCCGCTGATGTTGGCCGCTGTATCAGAACCGACGAGTCCTGTGGCGGTGAAGCCGCCCACGCTTTGTTGATTACCGTTGTAAGTACCACTTTGACTGTTACCGATAATGTTGACGGCGGTAGTGACAGCGTTGATCGTTACTTTGTTATTTAACGATGCACTGCTTAACGAGGGCAATACATAGTTCGACGCCAAACCAGTGCCATCAGCTAAACCAGTAATGCCACTGACATAGTTACTGCCGTTAGCAGCGACATTGGCATTGTTTGCTGATGCCGTTCCTGTGTAGTTCAGTGTTTGGCCATTAACGCCGGTAATGTTGACCTGACCTGACGATAAGCTCGTTGTACTGTCATATGTCTTTGTCGCATTAATTGTTGCAATTGCACGATCAATGTTCAGCGTGCCATTCGTGAAAATGATATTACTGTAGTTGCTGTTGCTACCGCTGACGCTGTTTGTGTAGCTACCAGCATTCGCTCCTATTGCACCGCTAGCAGTGATGCCACTGATGTTGGCCGCTGTATCCGTTCCCACTAAGCCAGTTGCAGTAAATCCGCTAACACTTTGTTGATTACCGTTGTAGGTACCACTTTGGCTGTTACCGATAATGTTGACCGCGGTAGTGACAGCATTGATCGTTGCTTTGTTATTCAGCGACTGAACTGATAGGCTAGGCAGGATGTAATTGGAAGCCAAACCAGTACCATCAGTTAAACCTGTGATGCCACTGACATAGTTACTGCCGTTAGCAGCGACGTTGGCATTGTTTGCTGATGCCGTTCCTGTGTAATTCAGTGTTTGGCCATTGACCCCGGTAATGTTGACCTGACCTGACGTTAAGCTCGTTGTACTATCGTAGGTCTTGGTGGCACTGATCGTTGCGATTGCACAATCAATGTTCAGTGTGCCGTTGGTGAAGATGATATTGCTATAGTTGCTGTTGCTACCACTAACTGTATTGGTGTAGGTGCCAGCGTTGGTTCCTATTGCGCCGCTAGCAGTGATGCCACTGACGTTGGCTGCTGTATCCGTTCCAACTAAGCCAGTTGCAGTAAATCCGCTAACGTTTTGTTGATTGCCATTGTAGGTACCACTTTGGCTGTTACCGATAATGTTGACTGCGGTAGTGACAGCGTTGATCGTTGCTTTGTTATTGAACGATGCACTGCTTAACGAGGGTAATACATAGTTAGACGCTAAACCAGTGCCGTCGCTTAAACCAGTAATGCCACTGACATAGTTACTTCCATTGGCGGCAACGTTAGCATTGTTTGCTACTGCCGTTCCTGTGTAATTCAGTGTTTGACCATTGACCCCAGTGACGCTAATCTGACCTGCATTTAAATTGGTTGTACTGTCATAGGTCTTTGTCGCATTGATCGTTGCGATTGCACGATCGATGTTGAGCGAACCATTCGTGAAGATGATATTGCTATAGTTGCTGTTGCTACCGCTGACTATGTTGGTATAGGTGCCAGCATTAGTACCTATCGCACCACTAGCGGTAAAGCCGCTGATGTTGGCCGCTGTATCAGAACCGACGAGTCCTGTGGCGGTGAAGCCGCTAACACTTTGCTGATTGCCGTT
>NZ_JBMPPA010000020.1:0-1574 GCF_049340215.1 Undibacterium sp. MH2W
TGTCTTTCGGATAGCCCATTCAGCCCTCCATTGATTTTTCGGGTGATCGTGACAAAGAAGTCTTTATCTGCCAATTCGTTAAGCCCGTGCGTCTGCCAAAACCACGCGGCTGATCGACAAGCATTGATCGGCTGTTCAAGCAACTCAGGATGATTTACGCAGTCGATTTTCAAAGCAGCAGCAACGAGTTGATAGTTGTTTAGCCCCGTGATCTGAATCAATCCCCTGCCCTTGTACTTCTCACCGTCTCCCGGGTGAATGTCGCCCAAGTCTTTGCGCCCTTGGTATGCCGCTCCACTCGCTAACTCTTTCACATAGAGCAATTGGCAGCTTTCGTGAGCTATTTGCGCTAAAAAACTGGCCTGACGCAATGGCGTGTTAATCTGAAATTCCTGCATGGCAGCGACCAGCGGAGCAAAAAATGATGCCGCCCGATCTTTTGCCAGAGGCATTATTTTTTGCAGCTGGTCGAGTGTCATTTGTCGGCTTTCCCGTCAATCTTGGTTTGCAACTGATTAATCGACTCACGTGTGTCGCGCGCGCTTTCGCGGATTGCGTCAACAAGATCCTTGATGGTCTCGTCCAAGCGGTCCAGACTCTTACTAAGCTCGTCTTGAGTAACGTGGTGGGTGGCGACGTAAAGTTTAAAATCGGTCAATTCTTTCTGCGCCTGCTCAAGCTTCAATTGATGATCTTTCAGCGACTCATCGATTTGATGAACATTTCTACGCAGTAGAAAAGTGACTGTTCCAAATATTGTGGAGAAGATGGTTCCTGCCACGCCGACACCCTCGATCAGAAAAGACGTGTCCATTAAGAAACCTCCTGCGCATGCAGTGCCTTCAATTCATCAGGCGAATAGATAAAACCTCGGATAAGAAATCCTTGAACATTCCAGATCGGATCGGATTCTTCATGCCGACCATGGTTTTGACCTCGATGATGGAGTTCGCAAAGAGGAAGCTGGTTATATTCGGAATCAACGAACGAGGTCGGATCATTTACATCAAACGCCTCCCAATCAAATCCCTGAGTCAACTTGATAAGATCCCAAATTGGATGCTTTTTAGGAATGGGAACAGGGCACTGAAGCTTGTGAGAAAACAAAACGTCTGTTTTATTTGTTGCAACGTCTTTAATCCATTGCCAATCGATGACGAGCTGATATGCCCACTCAAAAAAGCGATGGTGAAATTCGAGCTTCTCTTTGTCACCACAGATCGAGCAAGCATCGTAGCCCGATGCTTTCATTTTCTTTTTCGTGTGTACGAATAAGCTCGATTCTTTTCGCTGTTCATGATCTGGATAAAACGTATCTTCGGTCAAGGTTGCTTTCTTTTCATGCTCATTTTTAACTTGCATTAGAGTTCCTTTGGACATAAAAAAACCCGCCGAAGCGGGTTGTTTAAAGTGAGGTCGAGTTAATTAAATACCGCTGCAAGATACGGTCAATACGTCACCAGCGATAAATGGGGTAGAAGCCCCGGTTGTTCGTGCGTAAGCGCTAAGAGTCACTGAAGTAGTCGATTGTGCGGTAACACCGACAACGATTGACGCACTATTAGACACGTCTT
>NZ_JBMPPA010000021.1:0-1448 GCF_049340215.1 Undibacterium sp. MH2W
TGTCTTTCGGATAGCCCATTCAGCCCTCCATTGATTTTTCGGGTGATCGTGACAAAGAAGTCTTTATCTGCCAATTCGTTAAGCCCGTGCGTCTGCCAAAACCACGCGGCTGATCGACAAGCATTGACCGGCTGTTCAAGCAACTCAGGATGATTTACGCAGTCGATTTTCAAAGCAGCAGCAACAAGTTGATAGTTGTTTAGCCCCGTGATCTGAATCAATCCCCTGCCCTTGTACTTCTCACCGTCTCCCGGGTGAATGTCGCCCAAGTCTTTGCGCCCTTGGTATGCCGCTCCACTCGCCAACTCTTTCACATAAAGCAATTGGCAGCTTTCGTGAGCTATTTGCGCTAAAAAACTGGCCTGACGCAACGGCGTGTTAATCTGAAATTCCTGCATGGCAGCGACCAGCGGAGCAAAAAATGATGCCGCCCGATCTTTTGCCAGAGGCATTATTTTTTGCAGCTGGTCGAGTGTCATTTGTCGGCTTTCCCGTCAATCTTGGTTTGCAACTGATTAATCGACTCACGTGTGTCGCGCGCGCTTTCGCGAATAGCCTCAACAAGATCCTTGATGGTCTCGTCCAAACGGTCCAGACTCTTACTGAGCTCGTCTTGGGTAACGTGGTGGGTGGCGACGTAAAGTTTAAAATCGGTCAATTCTTTCTGCGCCTGCTCAAGCTTCAATTGATGATCCTTCAACGACTCATCAATCTGGTGAACATTTCTACGTAGCAGAAAAGTGACTGTTCCGAATATTGTGGAGAAGATGGTTCCTGCCACGCCGACACCCTCGATCAGAAAAGACGTGTCCATTACTTCACCTCGTCGGGAGAAAAAACGAAGGTCGGCAACTGGTTGCGCTGCATCACCCAAATTGGATAGGGCAGCAAGTGGATGCCATGATCTTTGCCACGATGGTGCTTTTCGCACAGGACCATCATGTTGTATTCAGAGTCGATGAAATCCGAAGCTTCATTGAATGAGGACCAAGGAAAATTCGGGTGCAGCTCACGCATTTTGTCCCAATCGATCCCTTCTGAGTCTGCCCACTCAGCATGAAAGTGATGCACTTCACGCTTATCCTTGGAGCCACAAACCCAGCAAGCCGAATCCAAAACCTTGATCAGATGATGCTTGGTCTTTTTGAATAGAGCCGACTCGGTACGCGGTGCGTGATCTGGATAAAAAATATCAATCACGATGGTTTCTTTTTGTTCGTGTTCTTTTGCTGGCATCAGCTTTCCTTTAGGCGTAAAAAAACCCGCCGAAGCGGGTTGTTTAAAGTGAGGACGAGTTAATTAAATACCGCTGCAAGATACTGTCAATACGTCACCAGCGATAAATGGGGTAGAAGCCCCGGTTGTTCGTGCGTAAGCGCTAAGAGTCACTGAAGTAGTCGATTGTGCGGTAACACCGACAACGATTGACGCACTATTAGACACGTCTT
>NZ_JBMPPA010000022.1:0-1288 GCF_049340215.1 Undibacterium sp. MH2W
TGAGCTTCCCCTGAAATTTAGTTCCCCAAAGGTGACGTAAAATAAACGTAACTTTGGAAAGACAAATGATGAACAGGATACCAAAAAAAGCTTACACGACCGAGTTTAAAGAACTGGCCGTTAAACGTGTTTCAGATGGTGAAGCCATCTCTGTCGTCGTCAAGGAGCTGGGGTTAAGTGACCAAACGCTGCGCAACTGGATCAAGGCCTCCTCTGAAGGAAAACTTAAAGGCGCAGGAACGAAAGTCGTAACACCAGAAGCCATGGAGCTATCCCGATTAAGAGCAGAAGTTGCCAGACTTAAGCGGGAGAACGAAATCATAAAAAAGGCGGCGGCATACTTCGCGAAAGATGTTCTGTGAAGTATGCATGGATCGCTGCCAACAGCAAAACCTATTCTTTAGCAGAAATGTGCGCCGTTTTTGAAGTCAGTGTGAGTGGCTATCGCGCCTGGCAACGCGGCGGAATTCCTTGCAGAAAGCGCTTAACAGACGTACAGATGCTGGCGATCATTCGTGCCATTCATGCTGAACTCAAGGGCGCGTATGGTAGCCCTCGCATGATCAGAGAATTGCGATTGCGCGGCTTTACAGCTAGCAAAGAACGTGTCGAACGATTGATGCGAGAACATGGCATACACGCACGCCATAAGCGCCGCTACAAGGTAACGACAGACTCGAAACATGCGTTACCCGTTGCAGATAACCTGCTCGATAGAAACTTTATGCCGACTGCGCCGAATCAAGCGTGGACTTCTGACATCACCTACTTGTGGACGGATGAAGGCTGGCTCTATCTGGCAATCGTGCTTGATTTATTCAACCGAGAAGTGATCGGTTGGTCGCTAAAACCACGCATGACTAGCGACATTGTGACCGATGCGCTGACGATGGCATGGTTCCGTCGCCGACCGGCAGCCGGGGTCATGCATCACTCGGATCGTGGCAGTCAATATGCCAGTAAAGCGTTTCAGAGCAAGCTCAAGGAGTTTGGCATGATTTGCTCCATGAGTCGTAAGGGAAATTGTTGGGATAATGCGCCTACCGAGAGCTGGTTTAACAGCTTCAAGAATGAGCGCTATCATGGAATTCGATATGCAACCCATGATGCAATGAAAGCTGCGAGCTTTGAATATATTGAGGTGTTTTATAATCGAACACGGCAGCATTCGACATTAGGTTACCGCTCTCCCGTTCAATATCTGGAAGACTGGATGAAGAAACAAAATCAAGAGAATCTCGCTGCATGACATTCACCTGATGGTGAACTAATTATCGAGGGAAGCTCA
>NZ_JBMPPA010000023.1:0-1051 GCF_049340215.1 Undibacterium sp. MH2W
GTTTCTCTGCATTTCTGGCGACCGCCCTCCTGGCATTGAGCGCTACTGTTGTTGCTCCAGTGTTTGCTGATGAGCCTGCTTCCGCAGCGACCACAGCAGCACCAGCAGCTTCTGCACCAGCACCAGCTGCTGACGCATCTGCACCAGCAGCAGCGCCAGGCGACGCAACAGCAGCACCAGCAAAAGAAGTGATCGAAAACCCATACGGTCTCGACGCACTGTGGAAAACTGGTGACTTCGTTGCTAAAGGCACATTGATCATCATGGCAATCATGTCCATGGGTTCTTGGTACATCCTGATCACAAAGATCATCGATCAAGTGAAATTGTCCGGCCAAGCAACGGATGCACGTACAAAATTCTGGAAAGCAGCATCTGTACAAGCTGGTTCTTCTTCCCTGAAAGAAGGCAGCCCATTCCGTTTCATCGCTGATTCCGGTATCAAAGCGACTGAACACCACGAAGGCGCATTGCTGGAACAAATCGACCTCAACACATGGGTATCGATGTCCATCCAACGCGCAGTCGACAAAGTACAAAGCCGTTTGCAAGATGGTCTGGCATTCTTGGCGACAGTTGGTTCTACAGCACCGTTCGTTGGTTTGTTCGGTACAGTTTGGGGTATCTACCACGCGTTGACAGCGATCGGTATGTCCGGTCAAGCATCGATCGATAAAGTAGCAGGTCCAGTGGGTGAAGCGCTGATCATGACGGCGATTGGTTTGGCGGTAGCGGTTCCAGCAGTTCTGGGTTACAACTTCTTGGTACGTCGCAACAAGAGCTCCATGGAAGAAGTTCGTGCATTTGCAGCTGACCTGCACTCTGTTGTGTTGTCTGGCAACATGAGCAAAGTTGCTAAGAAGTAATTAAGCAGCAGCGCAAGATAACACCACTGTCTCAAAAGCAAGGCATGAAGGAATGGTACCGAGAGAAAGTGGTGTTGAACGTTAAAGCAATCTGAAAGAGATACATTATGGGAATGGCAATCGGCAACGATGGTGATGGCGAAGACGAAGTCAACAGCACCATCAACACCACCCCGTTGGTAGAC
>NZ_JBMPPA010000024.1:0-662 GCF_049340215.1 Undibacterium sp. MH2W
GTCAATACGTCACCAGCGATAAATGGGGTAGAAGCCCCGGTTGTTCGTGCGTAAGCGCTAAGAGTCACTGAAGTAGTCGATTGTGCGGTAACACCGACAACGATTGACGCACTATTAGACACGTCTTGTGCGTGACACGCCCATCCGACAGATGAAGCAGGCATCGTAACCACACCGGAACCGGTAGGGCTTGAGCCAACGATGATTTTGAATGCTGCTGTTGTGTACGCCGAAATTTGAGGTGAAGTTCCAAACCCTGATGCAATGGTTGGAGCTGTAGAACTGACAAACACGTTTCCGCTCGAGCTTGCATAGCTGCTCGCCACCAGTTTTGTAGTGGCATTCACTGTCGCCGCACATACTATCGAGCCGCAATCAGTCGTGGTACCAAATAACCAGTGTCCATTTGATATTAAGCGCCCGCCCTGCGTGCCAGCTGATGTCCCGAAAACAACCGGACCAGCACTGGTCACTGCTGCAGTAGGACCCACAAACATATTGTTCGCGTTGTCGACCGTGAGCATTTGAATGTTATTTCCAGCAGTATCACGGATCGCGTAGTACTGCTGGTTGGCTAGTACTACGTCGCCATTATAATTAACCCCAAATAATTGATTTGCTTGAGTTAATGCATTCGCTTGGATCACCCACTTATCACCGAT
>NZ_JBMPPA010000025.1:0-570 GCF_049340215.1 Undibacterium sp. MH2W
CAGCAAAACCAACTGGCCCTGTGACGGTACCAGGGGTGATCGACTTTAACGTTGCTGGTTGCAAACCAGAGTACCCACGTGCGTCTTTACGTAATGAAGAGACCGGTACAGTCCTCTTGTCCGTATTGATTGGTGCCGATGGCGCCGTATCAGACGTCAAGATCGATAAGTCTAGTGGTTTCCGCGGTTTGGACAATGCAGTTCGTGCCCAGTTGATGTCGGGCTCCTGCAAAAACAAACCAGGTACCGTGGACGGCAAACCGCAGCCAACATGGACGAAAGTGCAGTACGTGTGGAAGCTTGACTAATTAAAAGTGCGCGTAGCTCACTGCGCAAGCTTTTAAAAGTATGTTTGATGTAACGTAAATAAAAATAACCCGGAGTTCATCTCCGGGCTGACCAAAACCAATTAATACAGTAAGGAAGTATGAATATGAAATCCCGTTTCTCTGCATTTCTGGCGACCGCCCTCCTGGCATTGAGCGCTACTGTTGTTGCTCCAGTGTTTGCTGATGAGCCTGCTTCCGCAGCGACCACAGCAGCACCAGCAGCTTCTGCACCAGCACCAGC
>NZ_JBMPPA010000026.1:0-502 GCF_049340215.1 Undibacterium sp. MH2W
TGTTGGTATAGGTGCCAGCATTAGTACCTATCGCACCACTAGCGGTAAAGCCGCTGATGTTGGCCGCTGTATCAGAACCGACGAGTCCTGTGGCGGTGAAGCCGCTAACACTTTGCTGATTGCCGTTGTAGGTGCCACTTTGACTGTTACCGATTATGTTGACTGCGGTAGTGACAGCGTTGATCGTTGCTTTGTTATTCAGTGACCGAACTGATAGGCTAGGCAGGATGTAATTGGACGCGAGACCAGTGCCGTCAGCTAAGCCTGTAATGCCACTGACATAGTTACTTCCATTAGCAGCAACGTTGGCATTGTTGGCAGATGCTGTTCCGGTGTAGTTCAGTGTTTGTCCATTGATGCCGAGAATACTCACCTGACCTGACGATAAGTTCGTTGTGCTGTCGTAGGTCTTGGTGGCATTGATTGTCGCCGTAGCTTGATTAATCGTTACGCTGTTGGCACTGGAGTTGGTGGTTAAACTAGGTAAAACATAGTTTGATGC
>NZ_JBMPPA010000027.1:0-420 GCF_049340215.1 Undibacterium sp. MH2W
ATCGTTTTACCAACGAACTCGTAGCGGACGTTTTGGTCACCGCGGATGTTGACTTCCGGTTGCGGTACCTTCACGGCTTCTACTTTGAGCTTCTCAAACAGATCTTCTGTCCCGCCTGGCAGCGGACGCATGCTACCGTTCCAGTAAATATCGCCATCTTTACTAATCGAGATGGTGATGTTTTCAGGCTTGGTCTTAAATATCTGGTTGGTTTCTGCAGGCAGCTTCAGTTTCACTGTATCTGTAATTACCGGTGCGGTAATCAAGAAGATGATCAATAAAACCAGCATCACGTCTACCAACGGGGTGGTGTTGATGGTGCTGTTGACTTCGTCTTCGCCATCACCATCGTTGCCGATTGCCATTCCCATAATGTATCTCTTTCAGATTGCTTTAACGTTCAACACCACTTTCTCTCGG
>NZ_JBMPPA010000028.1:0-330 GCF_049340215.1 Undibacterium sp. MH2W
TTCCAGCAGTATCACGGATCGCGTAGTACTGCTGGTTGGCTAGTACTACGTCGCCATTATAATTAACCCCAAATAATTGATTTGCTTGAGTTAATGCATTCGCTTGGATCACCCACTTATCACCGATGGCATGCCCCGTATTGTTCGCAAACTGCACTGCAACTCCATACGAGAGACCGATCACGCCTCCATTTACGGGAACGCCAGTGCTAGGGAACGTTGAACAATTATCTGTTCCCCACTTGAATGTATCTACTGCGCCCACCGAATCAATAACAACGCAGTATGTCGCACTAAATCCAGCGTTATACAACCCACCAGCAGTCAAAT
>NZ_JBMPPA010000029.1:0-330 GCF_049340215.1 Undibacterium sp. MH2W
TTCCAGCAGTATCACGGATCGCGTAGTACTGCTGGTTGGCTAGTACTACGTCGCCATTATAATTAACCCCAAATAATTGATTTGCTTGAGTTAATGCATTCGCTTGGATCACCCACTTATCACCGATAGCATGCCCCGTATTGTTCGCAAACTGCACTGCGACACCATACGATAACCCGATCACACCGCCGCTTACGGGAACACCAGTGCTAGGGAACGTTGAACAATTATCTGTTCCCCACTTGAATGTATCTACTGCGCCCACCGAATCAATAACAACGCAGTATGTCGCACTAAATCCAGCGTTATACAACCCACCAGCAGTCAAAT
>NZ_JBMPPA010000030.1:0-323 GCF_049340215.1 Undibacterium sp. MH2W
CCGTTGTAGGTACCACTTTGGCTATTACCGATAATATTAACTGCGGTAGTGACAGCGTTGATCGTTGCTTTGTTATTTAACGATGCATTACTTAACGAAGGCAATACATAGTTCGACGCCAAACCAGTGCCATCAGCTAAACCAGTAATGCCACTGACATAGTTACTGCCGTTGGCGGCAACGTTAGCATTGTTTGCTACTGCCGTTCCTGTGTAATTCAGTGTTTGGCCATTGACCCCGGTGATGTTGACCTGACCTGACGTTAAGCTCGTTGTACTATCGTAGGTCTTGGTGGCATTGATCGTCGCGATCGCACGATCAAT
>NZ_JBMPPA010000031.1:0-309 GCF_049340215.1 Undibacterium sp. MH2W
ATGGGGCTGGTTTTAGCATTTCACTTAGTGCTGTTGTATGCGCTGCTCAATGGCTTAGGGACAAAGATCGTACAGATCATCCAAAAGCCAATGGAGACTAAAATCGTGGAAGAGGTAAAACCTCCGCCACCGCCACCTGATACGCCACCACCACCGCCGCCGAAACTGTTGGCTCCACCGCCACCATTTATTCCGCCGCCAGAAGTGCAAGTACAGCAGCAGCCACAGCAAAACACGATCAGTGCCGTATCGAACGTGAAGCCAGATAACCCAGTGTTTGCTAAAACACAGCAAACAGCACCACCAGAG
>NZ_JBMPPA010000032.1:0-288 GCF_049340215.1 Undibacterium sp. MH2W
CACCTCCCGACAAAGCAAGTCCAGCAATTCGGAACGGGCAAGCTGACTTCCCATCGTTCTCTGTGATTGCGCTAAACAAAACGCTTTTCAATGAATCAAACATCGTTACTCCCAAAAATTATTTAATGTCAAAAACTTGTTTTGCTATTTTGTAGAACCGCTGTCTTTCGGATAGCCCATTCAGCCCTCCATTGATTTTTCGGGTGATCGTGACAAAGAAGTCTTTATCTGCCAATTCGTTAAGCCCGTGCGTCTGCCAAAACCACGCGGCTGATCGACAAGCATTGA
>NZ_JBMPPA010000033.1:0-288 GCF_049340215.1 Undibacterium sp. MH2W
GCTTCACCGCCACAGGACTCGTCGGTTCTGATACAGCGGCCAACATCAGCGGCTTTACCGCTAGTGGTGCGATAGGTACTAATGCTGGCACCTATACCAACATAGTCAGCGGTAGCAACAGCAACTACAGTAATATCATTGTCACGAATGGCACGCTGAACATTGATCGTGCGATCGCGACGATCAATGCCACCAAGACCTACGATAGTACAACGAGCTTAACGTCAGGTCAGGTCAACATCACCGGGGTCAATGGCCAAACACTGAATTACACAGGAACGGCAGTAG
>NZ_JBMPPA010000034.1:0-277 GCF_049340215.1 Undibacterium sp. MH2W
AAAACAAACAGCAAAAGCAGTCAGGGAGTTGACAGGGTAAATAAAGTGCTGCATAATCTCGCTTCTCTGCTGCAAACGAACACAACGCTTCGTTGCTAAATCAGGTCAATAAGTGCCTTGATTTGAGTGGAAAAGAATTTAAACCATTCCGTTCTTTAACAATTAACAGTCAATAAATGTGAGCACTTGATGAAAGCGCGCCGATGTGTTTTTAACAGATCGGTATGCTTAAAAAATATCAAATGCTTCACAAGAAATAAGAAATAGGAAAGTCGTT
>NZ_JBMPPA010000035.1:0-257 GCF_049340215.1 Undibacterium sp. MH2W
GTCTACCAACGGGGTGGTGTTGATGGTGCTGTTGACTTCGTCTTCGCCATCACCATCGTTGCCGATTGCCATTCCCATAATGTATCTCTTTCAGATTGCTTTAACGTTCAACACCACTTTCTCTCGGCATCATTCCTTCATGCCTTGCTTTTGAGACAGTGGTGTTATCTTGCGCTGCTGCTTAATTACTTCTTAGCAACTTTGCTCATGTTGCCAGACAACACAACAGAGTGCAGGTCAGCTGCAAATGCACGAAC
>NZ_JBMPPA010000036.1:0-256 GCF_049340215.1 Undibacterium sp. MH2W
AGAATTTAAACCATTCGGTTCTTTAACAATTAACAGTCAATAAATGTGAGCACTTGATGAAAGCGCGCCGATGTGTTTTTAACAGATCGGTATGCTTAAAAAATATCAAATGCTTCACAAGAAATAAATAATAGGAAAGTCGTTCAGCAATGAATGACGGAACTGTCAGTATTTTGAGTGAGTGACTTGTCTGCAAGGACAAGGTTCAGAAATGAACACAAAAACAGAGATTAAACTGAAGAGTTTGATCCTGGCT
>NZ_JBMPPA010000037.1:0-255 GCF_049340215.1 Undibacterium sp. MH2W
GTCGTATGATGCGATGGGGGGACGGATCACAGAAGGTTGTCAGGCGGTTGGAAGAGCCTGTTCTTGACTTGTAGAAGGCACTTAGGCAAATCCGGGTGCGGAATTCAAGGGGTTGAGACGAGTGAACGTGTTCACGAAGCAATCGGAAGTGGTTCCAAGAAAAGCCTCTAAGCTTCAGTCATACGAGACCGTACCGCAAACCGACACAGGTGGGCGAGATGAGTATTCTAAGGCGCTTGAGAGAACTCGGGAGAA
>NZ_JBMPPA010000038.1:0-255 GCF_049340215.1 Undibacterium sp. MH2W
TTCTCCCGAGTTCTCTCAAGCGCCTTAGAATACTCATCTCGCCCACCTGTGTCGGTTTGCGGTACGGTCTCGTATGACTGAAGCTTAGAGGCTTTTCTTGGAACCACTTCCGATTGCTTCGTGAACATGTTCACTCGTCTCAACCCCTTGAATTCCGCACCCGGATTTGCCTAAGTGCCTTCTACAAGTCAAGAACAGGCTCTTCCAACCGCCTGACAACCTTCTGTGATCCGTCCCCCCATCGCATCATACGAC
>NZ_JBMPPA010000039.1:0-255 GCF_049340215.1 Undibacterium sp. MH2W
ACGGTCTCGACGCACTGTGGAAAACTGGTGACTTCGTTGCTAAAGGCACATTGATCATCATGGCAATCATGTCCATGGGTTCTTGGTACATCCTGATCACAAAGATCATCGATCAAGTGAAATTGTCTGGCCAAGCAACGGATGCACGTACAAAATTCTGGAAAGCAGCATCTGTACAAGCTGGTTCTTCTTCCCTGAAAGAAGGCAGCCCATTCCGTTTCATCGCTGATTCCGGTATCAAAGCGACTGAACACC
>NZ_JBMPPA010000040.1:0-255 GCF_049340215.1 Undibacterium sp. MH2W
CGCCGTTGATCGACGTTATGTTGGTGTTGATCATCATGCTGATCATCACTATTCCAATTCAGAATCACTCAGTGAATCTGAACATGCCGACGAATGCGCCGTCCAAGCCGACAGAGCCGCCAGTGGTGATTAACATTGACGTCGATTTCGATGGAACGGTATTGTGGAACGGTGTTGCGGTTGCAAGCCGTGGCGAATTGGAAAGCAAGCTGACAGAAGTGGCAAGCAATCCAAATCAGCCAGAGGTTCACCTGC
>NZ_JBMPPA010000041.1:0-255 GCF_049340215.1 Undibacterium sp. MH2W
GTTTCTCTGCATTTCTGGCGACCGCCCTCCTGGCATTGAGCGCTACTGTTGTTGCTCCAGTGTTTGCTGATGAGCCTGCTTCCGCAGCGACCACAGCAGCACCAGCAGCTTCTGCACCAGCACCAGCGGCTGACGCATCTGCACCAGCAGCAGCGCCAGGCGACGCAACAGCAGCACCAGCAAAAGAAGTGATCGAAAACCCATACGGTCTCGACGCACTGTGGAAAACTGGTGACTTCGTTGCTAAAGGCACAT
>NZ_JBMPPA010000042.1:0-255 GCF_049340215.1 Undibacterium sp. MH2W
ACCATTTATTCCGCCGCCAGAAGTGCAAGTACAGCAGCAGCCACAGCAAAACACGATCAGTGCCGTATCGAACGTGAAGCCAGATAACCCAGTGTTTGCTAAAACACAGCAAACAGCACCACCAGAGTCAGCAAAACCAACTGGCCCTGTGACGGTACCAGGGGTGATCGACTTTAACGTTGCTGGTTGCAAACCAGAGTACCCACGTGCGTCTTTACGTAATGAAGAGACCGGTACAGTCCTCTTGTCCGTATT
>NZ_JBMPPA010000043.1:0-255 GCF_049340215.1 Undibacterium sp. MH2W
AATACGGACAAGAGGACTGTACCGGTCTCTTCATTACGTAAAGACGCACGTGGGTACTCTGGTTTGCAACCAGCAACGTTAAAGTCGATCACCCCTGGTACCGTCACAGGGCCAGTTGGTTTTGCTGGCTCTGGTGGTGCTGTTTGCTGTGTTTTAGCAAACACTGGGTTATCTGGCTTCACGTTCGATACGGCACTGATCGTGTTTTGCTGTGGCTGCTGCTGTACTTGCACTTCTGGCGGCGGAATAAATGGT
>NZ_JBMPPA010000044.1:0-255 GCF_049340215.1 Undibacterium sp. MH2W
GTCCGCTGCCAGGCGGGACAGAAGATCTGTTTGAGAAGCTCAAAGTAGAAGCCGTGAAGGTACCGCAACCGGAAGTCAACATCCGCGGTGACCAAAACGTCCGCTACGAGTTCGTTGGTAAAACGATCCTCAATGCCCAACGCGCAGGGATTGCAAAAGTGGGCTTCGTGATCGAACCACCACCACGCAACTAAAGGAAGATTATGGGAATGCAAATAGGTTCCGGCAGCTCTTCAGCCGATCCGGAAGTGATGA
>NZ_JBMPPA010000045.1:0-255 GCF_049340215.1 Undibacterium sp. MH2W
GCGCTTCACCCACTGGACCTGCTACTTTATCGATCGATGCTTGACCGGACATACCGATCGCTGTCAACGCGTGGTAGATACCCCAAACTGTACCGAACAAACCAACGAACGGTGCTGTAGAACCAACAGTCGCCAAGAATGCCAGACCATCTTGCAAACGGCTTTGTACTTTGTCGACTGCGCGTTGGATGGACATCGATACCCATGTGTTGAGGTCGATTTGTTCCAGCAATGCGCCTTCGTGGTGTTCAGTCG
>NZ_JBMPPA010000046.1:0-255 GCF_049340215.1 Undibacterium sp. MH2W
TTTGGGGTATCTACCACGCGTTGACAGCGATCGGTATGTCCGGTCAAGCATCGATCGATAAAGTAGCAGGTCCAGTGGGTGAAGCGCTGATCATGACGGCGATTGGTTTGGCGGTAGCGGTTCCAGCGGTTCTGGGTTACAACTTCTTGGTACGTCGCAACAAGAGCTCCATGGAAGAAGTTCGTGCATTTGCAGCTGACCTGCACTCTGTTGTGTTGTCTGGCAACATGAGCAAAGTTGCTAAGAAGTAATTAA
>NZ_JBMPPA010000047.1:0-255 GCF_049340215.1 Undibacterium sp. MH2W
ATTAAATAATTTTTGGGAGTAACGATGTTTGATTCATTGAAAAGCGTTTTGTTTAGCGCAATCACAGAGAACGATGGGAAGTCAGCTTGCCCGTTCCGAATTGCTGGACTTGCTTTGTCGGGAGGTGCGATACCGACTTTTCTGCTCAGTTCTGCATACACAACATTCAAAAATGGAGCGTTCGATCCAATTCAGTTTGCTACATCGTTTTCATTAATGATGGGTGGGCTCGCTGTATTGGCTGGTGGCGTGGCA
>NZ_JBMPPA010000048.1:0-255 GCF_049340215.1 Undibacterium sp. MH2W
CATTTGCGGCGTTGCAGTTTTACCTGTACCAATTGCCCACACAGGTTCGTAAGCAACAACAATCGACCCCATTTGCTCAGCAGTCAGCACATCCATCACTGCCTGCAACTGCGCCGCCACGATCGCGTTTGTCTCACCGCTCTCTCGCTGCTCAAGCGTTTCACCGACACACACGACCGGAATGATATTTTCCGATAATGCCTTCAACGCTTTTTGCGCAACCAACTCACTACTTTCCGCGTGATATGCACGGCG